>PNAA01000049.1:0-57275 GCA_003169975.1 Spartobacteria bacterium
GGCACCGACAACACCGCGCGCCAGCAGGTCGAAGAAGAGCGGAAGAAGCTCGATCAGCGTTTGCGCGACCAGCAATTCTACACGCGCTCGCTCATCGAAGCCAACATTGACGCAATCATGACGACCGATTCGCTCGGCATCATCACCGACGTCAACAAGCAGATGGGGGCGCTCACCGGCTGCACGCGCGACGAGTTGATCGGCGCGCCGTTCAAGAACTACTTCACCGATCCGGAGCGGGCCGAGGCAGGCATCAAACTGGCGCTGAGCGAAAGGAAGGTCACCGACTACGAGCTTACCGCGTGCGCCCGGGACGGCAAGAACACCGTGGTGTCTTACAACGCGACCACCTTCTACGACCGGGACCGGAAGCTGCAAGGCGTGTTCGCCGCCGCGCGTGACGTCACGGACCGAAAACGCTTCGAGCTGGCGCTCCAGGAATCGAACGTCGAGCTGGAGAGCGCCAAGTCTGCGGCGGAGAAGGCCAACCTCGCCAAATCGGATTTCCTCTCCAGCATGAGCCATGAGTTGCGTAGCCCACTCAATGCGATCCTGGGCTTCGCTCAACTGATGGAGTCAGCTTCCCCGTTACCGACGGCCCCCCAGGCGGCCCGCATTGCCCAGATTCTCCAGGCGGGATGGTATCTGCTGAAGCTGATCAACGAAATCCTCGATCTCGCGGTAATTGAGTCCGGCAAAGTGTCGCTGTCGCGGGAACCGGTGTCGCTGGCTGAGGTCATGTCCGAATGCCAGGCCATGATGGAGCCAGAGGCGCAACAGCGTGGCATCCGCATGACCTTTCCCCAGTTCGACAACCCCATGTTTATTTTGGCCGATCGGACCCGCTTGAAGCAGATTGTCATCAACCTGCTTTCCAACGCGATCAAATACAACAAGGAGCAGGGAACGGTGGTCGTGGACTGCACCGTGATCACCCCGGAACGAACTCGCATCAGCGTCCAGGACACCGGCGCAGGATTGACTCCGGAAAAACTGGCGCAACTATTCCAGCCGTTCAATCGTCTCGGACAAGAGGCCGGCGGCGTGGCCGGCACAGGCATCGGCCTCGTGGTGACCAAACAACTGGCAGAACTGATGCAGGGCGCCCTCGGAGTGAAAAGCACGGTTGGGGTGGGAAGCGTGTTCTGGATCGAACTGCTCTCGACCGTGGCGCCAGAAATTGACCTTGGAGGGGCCGAAACTGCAGCACATGCCCACCCGCGACGGTCGACCGGCGAGCGACTGTGCACCCTGCTCTATGTCGAGGACAATCCGGCGAACATGGATCTGGTCGAGCAACTCACCGCGCGGCGCTCTGACATCAGGCTGTTGACTGCGGCGAACGGGACTCTCGGCATCGAGATGGCGCGAGCCTCTAAGCCGGAGGTGATTCTGATGGACATCAATCTGCCAGGCATCAGCGGTGTCGAAGCCTTGAAAATCCTGCGCGAAGACCCCGCCACGGCGCACATCCCCGTCGTTGCCCTCAGCGCCAATGCGATGCCACGCGATATCGAATTGGGCATCGAGGTCGGATTTTTCCGCTACCTCACCAAACCCATCAAGGTCAAAGAGTTCATGGAAACGCTGGAAGACGCACTGGAATTTTCGGAGAAAACGGTTGGTCGGAGCACATGACGCGGGACGAATGCTATGATCAGTTCATCGGACATTCTCAAGGCCAGCATCCTGATAGTTGACGATCAGGATGCCAATGTCTCGCTGCTGGAGCAACTGCTGCGCGGTGCCGGCTACGTTTCCATCGCGTCCACGATGGATCCGCACGAGGTCTGCGAACTTCACCGCAAGAACCGCTACGACTTGATCCTGCTCGATCTTCAGATGCCCGGCATGGACGGATTTCAGGTGATGGAACGCCTGAAGGAAATAGAAACGGGCGGCTATCTTCCAGTCCTCGTAATTACCGCCAAACCGGATCACAAGCTGCGCGCGCTGAAAGTCGGGGCGAAGGATTTCGTCAGCAAACCGCTCGATCTCTCAGAGGTATTGATCCGGGTTTACAACATGCTCGAAGTCCGCCTGCTGCACACGGAAGCTAAGAAACTCTACGATCAACTGCAAACGGCCAACAAGGAACTGCAGGCGTTCAGTTACTCCGTCTCCCACGATTTGCGCGCGCCGTTGCGCCATGTCCTGGGCTTCGTGGGCCTGTTGCAACAAGACGCCGGGCCATCACTTTCTGAGAAAAATCTTCGCCATCTGACGACGATTTCCCAAGCGGCGAAGCGAATGGGGATTTTGATTGATGACCTGCTGGCCTTTTCGCGCGTCGGGCGTGCGGAATTGAAGAAGACGGACGTCAATCTCGACGAGTTGGTCCAGGAGACGTTGAGAGATTTTCAGGGGGAGACGAAGGAGCGAAACATCGTCTGGGAAATCCACCCGCTGCCACCGGTGCGAGCCGACCCTGCCTTGTTGCGAATGGTGCTGGTCAATCTGATTTCCAATGCGGTGAAGTTCACCGGAGCTCGGGCCGAGGCCAAAATCGAAATCGGTTGTGCTCCCAACGGAAACGACGAAACCGTGACCTTCATTCGCGACAACGGCGCCGGTTTTGACCCGAAGTACACTGAGAAACTATTTGGTGTGTTTGAACGCCTGCACAGCCAGGACGAGTTCGAGGGCACGGGCATCGGCCTGGCCAATGTCCAGCGCATCATTCACCGGCACGGTGGCCGGACATGGGCGGATAGCGTCGTGGATGGCGGCGCGACCTTTTACTTTTCCATCCCAAAGAAAATGGAGCCTAAATGAATGTAAAACACATCCTGCTTGTTGAAGACGATCCCCGCGACGAGCAACTGACACTGGCCGCGCTGGAGGGGCATAATCTGGCAAACAACGTTTTTGTCGTCCGCGACGGCGAGGAGGCGCTGGATTATCTCTACTGCTGGGGAAAATTCAAAACTCGTGCGACCGGCAAGCCTGTCGTGGTGCTGCTTGATCTCAAGATGCCGAAGGTCAACGGGCTGGCAGTATTGAAAATCATCAAAGGCGACGAATACTTGAAGACAATACCTATCGTGGTGCTTACCTCCTCGCGCGAAACGCCGGACGTGAAGGAGTGTTACAGGCACGGCGTCAACGCCTACGTGGTGAAGCCGGTGGATTTTAGCGATTTCGTGAAAGCGGTCAAACAGCTCGGCGTTTTTTGGGCGGCAGTCAATGAGCCGCCGCCGCAGACATGGAGCGAAGAAACTTTGCTCCCAAACGCGGAAGTCTTGTCCTCGGCATCGAAGGAGGTTTTTAAATGAAATCCCCACTCTGCATCCTGCACTTGGAAGACGATCCAAACGATGCCGCCCTCGTCCAATCCACCCTGGAAGCCGGAGGCATCACTTGCACGACAACCTGCGTGCAAACCCGCGCTGATTTTATGGCGGCACTCGAAGACGGCGGCTTTGATTTGATCCTGTCGGATTACTCGATGCCCGCGTTTGATGGGTTATCGGCATTGAAAATCGTGCACGCCGACCATCCTGATGTGCCTGTCATCTTCGTCTCAGGGAAATTGGGTGAGGAACTCGCCATTGATTCGCTCAAGAACGGCGCGACGGATTATGTCCTGAAGGAACGTCTCGCCCGGCTCACGCCGGCGGTGCACCGCGCGATGGAGGAAGTCGAAGCGCGTGCCGAACGGCAACGGCTGGAGGCGCTGTTTATCGAAGCGCAAAAAATGGATGTGATCGGCCAGCTCGCCGGCGGCGTGGCCCATGATTTCAACAATATTCTAGGCGTCATCATTGGCTACAATGACCTGATGCTGCCGGAGCTTGATCCCGAAGGCCTTCCCTTCAAATGCGCCGAAGAAATCCGGCACGCGTCGGAGCGTGCCGCCGGGTTGACACGGCAACTCCTTGTCTTCAGCCGCAAACAAACAGTGCAACCCATCGTGCTCAACCTCGATGACGAGGTGCAAGGCCTGGACAAAATGCTAAGGCGACTCATTGGCGAGAACATCGAAATGACGATTGTTCCAGGAAAACAAAACGGATGGATCAAGGCCGACTCCGGCTACGTAGGGCAAGTGCTGCTGAATCTGGTCGTCAATGCCCGCGATGCCATGCCCGACGGTGGTAAGCTCACCATTGCAACAAACAATGTCACGCTCGATGAAAACCACTCGAACGCGCACCCCGGCGAAACTCCCGGCAGCTTTGTGATGCTCAGTGTCAGTGACACTGGGACGGGCATGACAGACGAAGTCAAGGCGCATTTGTTTGAGACGTTTTTCACGACAAAGCCAGTGGGCAAGGGCACCGGTTTGGGGCTGGCGACCTGCCAGAGCATCGTCCGACAATCTGGCGGCCAAATCGCTGTTTGCAGTGAGCTTGGCAAGGGCACGACCTTCAAGATTTATTTTCCGCTAGTCGAACGACCGCTCGATGCCGCGAGCAGACCGATCCAAACCGGTCCATTGCCGCGCGGGACGGAAACGGTGATGATTGTGGAAGACTATCCATCCTTGAGGAATCTGGTTCGCCGTGTCTTGGAAGCGCAGGGTTATGAAGTGCTCGCGGCTTCGAACGGCCAGGAAGCGTTGGATCTGGCGCGTGAGCACAAAGGATCACCGATTAGTTTGGTGGTCAGCGACGTTATCATGCCGCTGATGGGCGGCAAAGAGATGGCGGATTGGCTGAAAGCAACTTATCCCGATCTAAAAATTCTCTTCACGTCGGGTTACACAGACGACGCCATCGCGCACCACGGCGCGCTTGACGCCGGAGTCGAGCTCCTCTCCAAACCTTATACAGCGGCGGCTCTCGCCCGCAGAGTGCGCGCGTTACTGGATAACCGAAATGTTGGTCGGGGCGACACGGAAAAAGAGAACTCCGATAGCACCCGTGCGGCATGCTGCTGAAGAAGAGCGACTGAACCTCGGGCCGTCGATGAAGTAGGTTCCATCTCTCGCGGAGGCGAAACCGGCGTTGTCGCTGGCGGCGATCACGCCCAATGGCAACTCGAATGGTAGTCATGCCGTGGGCCGGACCAGCCAGGCCGCAACGGCTTCTCAACAATCAGCCCGCGTCGCCGCAAGGTGGAGCGGGCTTTTTGCGCCCGGCCGCACGGCGATGGGGGTCTTGCGGTTCTCTTTGTAACGCGAGCAGTGCTAAGGTGCCTTCATAACGACGCGAGAGCGGCCATCGTCTGGTTGCGAGAGGGCGCAAATAGAGTGAGCCGTCTTTGTGAGCGGCTCAGCGGGACGTGAGCGGAGCGACGTAGAGGTCGAAGGTGTGGAGGGTCCCATCGGGGTTATCGCCGGTGGAGTTCGAGTTATCGGCGGCGGAGAAATACATCACGTTATTGAAGAAGGCGAAGCCGCTGTAGTCGCCATAGTCGACACCGCTCCGGGCATCGACAGCATTGGACGCGCCCCTCGAGAGGCGCTGATTTTTCGAGAAGGTGACGCCGCCGTCCTTGCTCACGGTGGAGTAGATCATGATATCATCGTTAGGTATGCCGTTCGTATCGCCGTGTCCGTGGTTGCCGAGGTCGTTGCGTGCATCGTACCAGGCGAGCGCGATATTGCCGGTAGTGGGATCGAGCGCGATCTTGGGATTAAACTGGCTGTTCGTCCCGGTGTCGTCGTTCACCCGCATGGAATTGCTCCAGGTAGTGCCGCTGTCATCGGAGTAGCGGAGCTGGACGTCCATATCGTTGCTTTCCTGGGGCTCCTCGGAGACGTAAATGAAATAGAGCCGGCCATTGTGCGGGCCGCCGGTGCGATCCCAGGCAAGTCCAGCCTCGGCATCGATCGAGCGTCCGGATTGCGCCGGGATGTAATCGAATCCACCGACGTTGGTCGTCTGGATGACCTTGGCCGCTCCGAAACCCTGCGGCCCGAGACCATCCGGGTCGAGCGCGCCATAGATCGTGGATGGGCCCTCGCCGCCGGTCGGGTTTTGATAGACAACGAATACCTCTCCGTTGGGGCCGATCGCGGTGTCGCCGTAATCGCCGAAGCGGTTTCCGCTCGTGATGCCTTGCGCGGGTGTGAAGGTTCCCACCTGACCGAGGCCAGTCACGGGTGCGCCGCTGGCCTGGATACTGCCGTCGAAGCCAGTCCAGGAAATCCAAACGCTGCCAGCGGCCGCCGCGATCGAGGGCTGGTCACCACTGACCGTCTGGCCTATTTTGGCCAGACTTTTCCAAGGGAATACCGGCAAACCCGTGGGCAGGTTGGCGAGGAACACGAGCGGCTGAAACGTCGCGCCACCATCGGTCGAGATCGCCATCTTGACCGCGATGTTCGACGACAGGTAGGTGAGGAAAATGTTACCGAAATCATCGGAAGCGAGCTGGGCGTCGCAGCAGGCGTAGCCGAGCGCGTCGCCGTTGGCAATCACATTATTCTGCCAGGTGTGGCCGCCATCCGTGCTCCAGCTGTGAAAGGTGCCGTTGATCTCCAGGTTTGAGACCGTGGTGATGAGCCGGGGATTGGTGTGACTGACAGCCACGGCGGTCTCGGCCTCGTTCCCCGGTCTCTTGCTCATGTTGACGTTCTTGGGCACCTTTGCGCTCGCAACGTCCGGGAGTAACTCGGGCAGCGACTGACCAAGGACGCTACCGAGCGCGATTTGGGTGCAGATGAGCAGGATTGACGCAAATGTTTTCATAACCCGCGATGCTGAACAGGTCGGCTCCAGGACGCAAGCTAAATCTGATGCGCGTCGCTGGCGCGGGCCGGGCAGTCGTAGCGGGAGGTTATTATCGCGCAAGGGGCGGTTGCCGCCGGCGGCGAAAGACATGGATAAGGCCGGTCAGCAGGACAATCGCGCCGCCAAGGCCCCCGGCATAGAAGGGAAGGATGCCCGCCATCTCCGGAAAAGTGGATTGTCCTGACGCCGTAAACATCCCGCACCAGCAGAACCCGAGCAATGCCAGGCCAATCAAAAGAAGAAAATGAGGAACGCTTTCATAATCAGGACTTAAAGATTACTATTTTCATAAATAGTGTGAACTCTTGCAGAAGCCGGGACATAATACTCGCGACCACGGGCGGTGGTACACTTGTAGCGCGTCCGGCTTAGCTCTCGCCTGGTCAACACGCGCACCCCATCGAGCGAAAAACGTTGGCCACGCGGCAGCTCGGCCACCATCGGGCGATGATCGAGGGTGTCGTATTCCCGCAGGGCGATCGCCAGCTTGAGGTCCGCGCAGGTCGAGTAGCGCGGTTTCATCGCATGTCGTCGAATGAGTGGAGTCAACGACTCAGGGAACAAGTCCTGTCCGGCGAAATCGAGTAATAGCCGGCTAAAGATCGTCTTCCATTGGATGCCGTGCGGCCGTGTTCTCGCTCCGTGATGGATGTGCACCTCGGCGTGAGCCAACTCATGGAGCAATGTGAACAGGAACTGCCAGGGATTACCGAACGCGTTGACCGTGACGATGCCGTAGGTGCGGCAGGGGCTGGGGCGATAATCGCCATGCTTGGAACGACGATTCTTCGTGACGTGGATGAGAACGGTAAGCCCGTCCAAACGCCGCCTGAGGGCAGGAAGCGCGGATTCGGGAGCGTGGGCGCGAATATTTGCGAGCGACTGTTCCCGAATCTCCAACTCGACCGGGCGGGCGCGAGTTCGGCGGAAGAGGGCGGTGATGTGATGCACGGGATTGAAGCTAGCAAGAATTTTTCGCAAAGGTGACCCGAGCCGTGTTGCGTTCACCGTTTCAGCGCGCTCCCGTGCAGGCAAGAACGATTTGACGATCGACTCGCTGCGTTCTCGGCCGGACTCGGGCTCTCTCGACTGCGCTCGGATGACAAAAAGGGCGTTGCAATTTAGCTGCTTCGGGAGAAGGGAAGGGCGTTCCGCGAATCCGCTTTTATGGCTAAAAAGACGTCCGTCACTGCTCTCGTCAGCGTCGTGATAGGGAGTGCCTCGGATTGGGAAACGATGCAGCACTGCGTGGCGCTGCTCGAGCAATTGGGCGTGCCTAACGAACACCGAATCGTTTCCGCGCACCGGACACCGGACCTGATGGCGACGTTCGCGCGCGAAGCGGCGGAGCGCGGCGTGCAGGTGATCGTGGCGGGCGCGGGCGGCGCGGCGCATCTGCCCGGCATGATCGCGGCGCAAACCTGGCTGCCGGTGCTCGGCGTGCCGGTGGAATCGCGCGCCCTGAAGGGGCTCGATTCGCTGCTTTCGATCGCGCAGATGCCGGCCGGGGTCGCGGTCGGAACACTCGCCATCGGTGTGGCCGGCGCCAAAAATGCGGGGCTGCTCGCCGCCAGCATCGTTGGGTTGCACGACGCCAAGGTGCGCGCTGCCGTGCAGAAATTTCGGCAGCGCCAGACGAAAAAAGTGCTCGCGCAAAAGCTGCCATGACGCAGGAAAAGCCGCTGCTTCCCGGGGCGACGATTGGGGTGATAGGCGGCGGTCAACTCGGCCGCATGTTTGCCATGGCGGCACGGAGGATGGGTTACCGTGTCCACATTTTTTCGCCGGATAAGGATGGGCCGGCGGCGCAGTTTTCCGATCACGCCACGGTCGCCAGTTATGACGACGAAGCGGAGGTCACACAGTTCGCGCAGGCGGTCGATGTGCTGACCTTCGAGTTTGAGAATATTCCGGCGGCAACGATCGAGTGGGCTTCGCGCGATCAAATCGTCAGGCCGCGGGGGGAGATCCTGCTCATTGCGCAAAATCGTCTGCGCGAAAAAGAGTTTCTTTCCGGCGCCGGATTCCCGGTGGCGCCGTTCCGCCGGGTTGGGAGCGATGCTAACCTAACGAATGCGCTCGAGGCGATCCGTCGGCCGGCGATCTTGAAGGGCGGCGCCTTCGGCTACGATGGGAAAGGACAACAACGGATCGACCCTGGGACCGACCTCACGGCGGTCTGGGCGGCGCGGCAGGATGACGAATGCATCCTGGAAAGCGTGATCGATTTCGAGAAAGAAATCTCGGTCATCGTCGCGCGCGGCCTTGACGGCGCAATGGCCGTCTTTCCGGTCTGCGAGAACATTCATCGCGAGCACATCCTTGATGTGACCCTCGCGCCGGCCAGAATAGACGATCGGGTGGCCGCCGCGGCCCGCGAACTCGCGTGCGCCGTTGCCGGAAGCCTCGATCTCGTTGGACTCCTGGCGGTCGAAATGTTCCTGAAAAGCGACGGCGAGATCATCATCAACGAGCTGGCGCCGCGCCCGCACAATTCCGGGCACTGGACGATCGAAGGCTGCGTCACGAGCCAGTTTGAGCAGCATGTCCGTGCGGTCTGCGGGCTGCCGTTAGGCGCGACTGAGCTGCTCCGCCCGGCGGCGATGGTGAATCTGCTTGGCAGCGTCTGGCACGGAGGTGAACCGCACTGGGCCGCCGCACTGGCCGAGACCAACGTGCGGCTGCATCTTTACGGCAAGCGCGAGCCGCGACCGGGCCGCAAGATGGGACATCTGACCTCCCTCGCGGGGACGGTGGAAGCGGCGGCAACGAGCGCGTTGCGTGCGCGCGAACGACTCCGGGCGTGACGACAGAAATCCAGCCAACCGCCACGCCTAACGAACGGGCGCAGGCCGTGGCCCGCGCCGTGTCTTTGCTGCAAGCCGGCGAAATCGTCGCCCTGCCGACCGAGACGGTTTACGGTCTCGCGGCTGACGCGCTTTCCGCCGAAGCGGTGGTGAAGATTTTCGAGACGAAGGGACGGCCGCGGTTCGATCCGCTGATTGTTCATCTGCCGGATTTGAGCTGGCTGGAGAAGGTGGCGGTCGTCGAGGGCGACGCGCGCGCGCACATCGAAAAACTCATCGCAGCTTTCTGGCCCGGCCCCCTAACGATTGTCCTGCCGCGAACGGAGCTGGTCCCGCCGATTGTGACCGCGGGCCTCGCCACGATCGCCATTCGGATGAGTGCGCATCCGCTTTTCGCGGAAGTGGTGCGTGCGTTTGGCCGGCCGCTGGCGGCGCCGAGCGCGAACCGCTTTGGGCGCATCAGCCCGACTGCAGCGTCGCATGTGGCGGAGGAATTGTCGGGCCGCATCCCGCTCATCGTGGATGGCGGCGCGACCGAACACGGCATCGAATCGACCGTGATCGCGGTGCGCGACGGCGGAATGGCGATGCTGCGCGCGGGGCCGATCACGCGGGAAGAGCTGGCGAAGTTTGGCGAAATTCGGAGTCGCGCCACGAAACTGCCGGAAGCTCCGGGGCAGTTGCCGGCGCATTACCGCCCGCAAACACCGCTCGTCATCGTGAACGAACTTTCGGAAATTCCCGTGCCCGAAGGGAGTCGTTACGGCGCCTTGCTCTGGAGCAGCGCTCCTTTTTCCGAGGCGTTTATCGAGTCGCGCCGGCTCAGCACGACGGGCGATCTGCGCGAAGCCGCGGCGAATCTGTTCCGCTACCTGCGCGAGCTCGATGCCGCCGGGCTGGATTTCATCGTCGTCGAAGCTGTTCCCGAAGAGGGTCTCGGCGCCGCGATCATGGATCGGCTTCGGCGCGCCGCGCATCTGTAGACGTTTCGCTCTGCGAAACGCGGGTGTGAAGGCCGGCTGCTATTCCAGGCGCGACTCCGCTCGCGCCTCCCAGAGGGAGGCGTCTACAACGAGACGCGAACGCGCCATCCTCGTTAGGCGTCAGCCCTGGTGCGCGAGGCAGGCGCGGATGAAGCCGCTGAATAGCGGATGCGGTTTGTTCGGTTTGCTCTGGAATTCCGGGTGATACTGGCAGGCGAGAAAGAACGGGTGATCCCGCAGCTCGATCAATTCCGCGAGGGATCCATCGGGCGACGTGCCGCTGATGAGAAAACCTTTCTCCGCCATCTGTTCGCGGTATTTCATGTTGAACTCGTAACGATGCCGATGCCGCTCGAGCACCTCGCCGTGCCCATAGATTTTTTCCGCGAGCGTCCCGTGCACGATCTTCGTCGGCCACGTCCCGAGCCGCATGCTCCCGCCTTTTTTTCGAATCTTCCGCTGCTCATCGAGCAGGCAGATAACGGGCTCGGTTGATTCCTGGTCGAACTCGATACTGTTCGCGGCGGTGATCCCGCAGACATTGCGCGCGAACTCGATCGTCGCGACCTGCATGCCGAGGCAGAGCCCGAGGTAGGGGACATTGTTCTCGCGCGCGAATTGGGCTGCGCGGATTTTCCCTTCCACGCCGCGCTCCCCGAAGCCGCCCGGGATGAGCACGCCGGCGACATCTGCGAGGTGCCCATCGACGCCGTGGTCGAGCGATTCGGCATCGACCAGGCGCAAATCGATTCCGCAATCGTGACTCGCGGCCGCGTGGGTGAGCGATTCGTAGATGCTTTTGTAGGCGTCCTGCAGCTCGATGTACTTCCCGACGACCGCGATTTTCACCTGCTTCTTCGGGTTGATCACGCGGCTGACAAACTTGCGCCAGTCGCTCAAGTCCGGCTGCGGCGCATCGATGTGGAGCAACTGGCAAACGAGTTCGTCGAGTCCTTCCTCGTGCAACATGAGGGGCATCTCGTAAATCGTGTGCGGCACATCGCGCGCCTCGATGACCGCATTCAAGCCGACGTTGCAAAACATCGAAACTTTTTGCCTAACGTCGGCGTCGAGCGGGCGTTCCGTGCGGCAAAGCAGGACCTGGGGTTGCAGGCCGATCTCGCGCAACTTCGCGATGCTTTGCTGCGTCGGCTTGGTCTTCAATTCGCCCGCCGCCCGGATGTAAGGCACGAGCGTGACATGCATGTTGACGACATTCTGCGGACCGACTTCGAGAATGAATTGTCGGATCGCCTCGAGGAAGGGCAGCCCTTCAATGTCGCCCGTGGTCCCGCCGATCTCAGTAATGACCACGTCTACCTTTTCCGGATCGGCGACCTGCCGAATGCGCGCCTTGATCTCGTCGGTGACATGCGGAATCACCTGGACGGTGTTGCCGAGATAATCGCCGCGGCGCTCCTTCAGGATGACGCTTTCGTAAACCTGGCCGCTCGTCAGGTTGTTGTTCCGCGAGAGAACGCAATTGGTGAAGCGCTCGTAGTGGCCGAGGTCGAGATCGGTCTCGGCGCCGTCGTTCAGCACGTAAACCTCGCCGTGTTGAAACGGGTTCATCGTGCCAGGATCGACATTCAGGTAAGGGTCGAACTTCTGCAGCAGAACGCGCTGGCCGCGCAGTTCGAGCAGGGTGCCGAGGGAAGCGGCCGCGAGGCCTTTGCCTAACGAACTAACCACACCTCCAGTTACAAAAATATATTTCATCGGGAACGAACCTGGCGCGGTCGCGGCGGCGGCGCCAGCAGCTGGCATTCGATCGCCCGGGCATCGTCCGGCGTATCCACTCCGGGCGAGCCGCTTTTGGCCACGACCACGTGAATGATTACGCCATTCTCCAGTGCGCGCAATTGCTCGAGCGCCTCCGCCTTTTCCAGCGGCGCCGGTTTCCAGCGGACGAAGCGGAGGAGAAGGTCGCGGCGGTAACCATAGATCCCTTGGTGCCGGTAATAAGAGATCGTCGCGCTCGCATCGCGGTGAAACGGGATCGCGCTCCGCGAAAAATAAAGCGCGCGCCCTTTGCGATCGAGGACGGCTTTGACCTGGTGCGGCGACTGCGCGTCGGCGGAATTTTCGAGGGGATGCACCGCGGTGATCATCTCAATCTTCGGGTCGCGCTGCATTTTGCGCGCGAGCTGATTAATCAAGTTCGGATCAACCCGCGGCTCGTCGCCCTGGATGTTGATGATGTGGGAGACGCCGCGCAGTTTCGCCGCGACTTCCGCGATCCGATCCGTCCCGCTGGCGTGGCGCGCGCTCGTTAGGCTAACTTCCGCGCCCCAGGCGAAGGCGGCTGCGGCGATGCGCATATCGTCCGTCGCGATGATGACCGAGTCGAGGGCCCGCGCGCGCCGGCAACGTTCCCAAACGTGTTGCAGCAATGGTCTTCCGGCGATGAGGTACAGCGGCTTGCCGGGGAAGCGCGTCGAACCCCAGCGGGCGGGGATGATGCCGACAATTTTTGTCATGAATGCTCGGAGCCTAACAGCGGCTGGAAGTGCCTTGCAACTTTGCTGGTCTCTCCGGATCGCGCACGCCTCTCGCGTGCTGGCGGCGGTGTCTCACCGCAACGAACTTTTGCAAGGCACCGGGCCGATCACTCTATTGCCGAGGATTGGGAAGTTCGCGACGGCGGAAGGCCGTCGCCAGCACGCGAGACGCGTGCGCTACCCGGCAGGGGAATCTCCGCGCGAAGCCTCATTGAGATTCAAAATGATGTCGACGGCGGCCGACAAATCTTCCGCGATCCAATCGGGCGCGGCCCGCGTTTCACCCGCACCATAACCGGTTTTCACGAGGATCGTCCGGACACCGGCATTGCGCCCGCATTCGATATCGATCGCCTTGTCGCCGATGAAAAACGAGCGGGCGAGATCGATCTTGTGGTCGCGTCGTGCTTCGAAAACCATGCCCGGCGCGGGCTTGCGCCGATCGGTCGCCAGGTCGGGCCGGTCGGGACAAAAATAAACTCCGTCGAAGTTGGCCGGGAGAACGGCGCGCTCTACTTCCGCTTCGACCGCGCGATATTGCTCCTCGGTAAAATAGCCGCGCCCGATGCCGGCCTGATTGGAAATGACGATGAGTTTGTAACCGGCCGCTTGCAAGCGCCGGAGCGCCTCTGG
The DNA here is from genome assembly GCA_003169975.1 of Spartobacteria bacterium. Taxonomy (GTDB): domain Bacteria; phylum Verrucomicrobiota; class Verrucomicrobiia; order Chthoniobacterales; family UBA10450; genus Palsa-1392. Next base: position 13,605 of record PNAA01000049.1, read on the forward strand.
GACGCCCGGGAAAATTTCCACCTGCTTCGGATCAGCACAGTAATTGACCTCGCGCATCAACGTTCCGTCGCGGTCGAGGAAAACAGCCGCCGATTCGTTAGGCGCCGTTGTCATCCTCGAAGCTGGCGACCAACTCCGCCGGCGTGACCGTGGCCGTTCCCAGTTTTGCGACGACGACGGCGCTGGCGTGATTGGCGATCTCCGCCGCCTCGACCGGCGAGGCATCGCAACACAGGGCGAGGGTAAAGAGCGCGATCGCGGTGTCGCCGGCGCCCGAAACGTCGAACACCTGGCGCGCCTTCGTCGGGATATGATGCGGCGGCCGCGCGCGCTCCAGCAGCATCATGCCCTGCTCGCCTAACGTGATCAGGAGCATCTGCGTGTCCCAGGCGGTCAGCAGTTTCGCCCCCGCCGCGAGCAACGCGGCGTCCTCCATCGGCGGGTCGACCGGATCGGTCGCGGGGAAGCCCGCAGCGAGCAACGCTTCGCTCCGGTTTGGTTTCACCGCCGTGACCTTGCCCCAATCAACCACCCGGCGCGGGTTCGGATCCGCCGTGGCGATTTTTCCGGCGGCCCGAAGGTCGCGGGAAATTTGCCTAACGAGATCGGCGCTGAGAAAACCTTTGCCGTAATCCTCGAAAATGAAGGCGTCTAGTTCCGGCAGGATTTTTCGCAGCCCGGCCGTGACCTGGGCGACCTGCTGAGCCGCCGGTTCGCGAATCTGTTCACGATCGACGCGGACGACCTGCTGATGGCGCGCGACGATGCGCGTTTTCACGATTGTCCGGAAATCGGGATCGGTGACGACGAGATCAGTGTCGATTTTCTGCGCGTGTAACAAATCCAGCAGTTGCCGGCCGCCGCCATCCGTCCCGACCGTCCCGATGACCGCAACCCCGTTGGTGAACTCGCGCAGGTTGCGGGCCACGTTGGCCGCGCCCCCGGGGTAAAATGATTCGCCGGTGACCTCGACCACGGGCACGGGCGCTTCGGGCGAGATGCGGCCGACTTTTCCCCAGACAAACTCGTCGAGCATGAGATCGCCGGCGACGGCGAGGCGCTTGCCGGCAGCCCGGGCCAGAATCTCCCGCAGACGTTCCAGTTTCATGAGAAGAGAACCGGGTTAATTCGCGCCCGATGCCGCCGCCGAAATGGGTTGCTCCGATTTAATAACACTGGATCGTATCGCGATTTGTGCCGCCTCGCGGTTCTGCATAAAGTGCCCAACTAATCCTGAATACCTTCCCGAAATCAATAGTCGAAGCTGCGGATGAGATCTTTCTTTAAAATACTTCTATTGGCTGGCTGCGTGCTGGCTGTCCTGCGCTTTGATGCCACGGCGGCGGAACCGGCGCGGCGGATCGACGTCAAACGCCTCTCGAAAAACATCGACGACGTGGTCGTTCCGCTGCCCAACGAAATCTTCGGCGCGCTCAACAAGCTCGATAGCGTGAACTGGAAGGAATTCGTGCGCACGAACAAAGGCACGAATTTCACCGAGCGCCCACGGATCGCCCTGCTCCTCGGGACGGTGATCGCCGACGGCTTCATCGCGGTGCAGGCGGAGGACGCTCCGAGTGTGAAGGAGATCGGCCAGCGCGTCGTTAGTCTGGCCAAGGGCATCGGGGTGGGCAGCTCGATCGTGCCGCATGCCAAGGCGATCACGGAGGCGGCCGACCACCGCAATTGGCCGGCCGTGCGGCAGGAACTCGACCGCACCCAGAACAGCGTGCAACAGGCGATGAACGAAGTGCACGACGAGAAGCTTTCGCAACTCGTTAGTCTCGGTGGCTGGCTGCGCGGCACCGAGGTTTTGACCGCGGTCGTCAACCGGCATTTTTCCGCGGACGGCGCGGAGTTGTTGCACCAGCCCGACCTGCTCGACTATTTCCAACGCAAACTCCATGGAATGCCGGAATTCAACCTTCCGTTGCTCGGCAAAATCCAAAGCTCCCTGGTCGAAGTAAAGCCCTTGATCGATATCGACAGCCCGATCTCGGCGGCGTCGGTGAAAAAGATCAACGAGATCACGACCCGCCTCGACGAGGGAATCGTCACCCGGACTCCATAACCCCCGATGCGTTCGCCTTCTCCAACCGCACGTCGCACAGCTCTCTTCCTTGGGGCGTTGCTCGTCCTGCAGGTCGCCGCGTCGCGTGCCACGGTCGATGATGCGCATTCCTTCGCCCTCCAGTCGGCCGAGCCCTACGTCAGGCAAGGCTATCAGGTGCGGGAAGATTATTGGGGCGGTGACCTCGGGGTGGGGGAGAAAAAAGCTGTCCGGCAGCAACTTTTCAAAGGCAACGATTACTGGTTCTGGATGGGAACCGAGGTGGAGCAGGCGAAGGTTTCCGTCCATGTTTATGACGCCGACGGGCGGCTGAGCGAGCAGCCCGATAGCTGGCAGAAGGGGCACTTCGCCGCGGCGCACCTCATTCCGAAAACCACCGGCAGCTATTTCATTATCGTGGCCGTGGAGAGTTCGCCCGAAGACCGCACGCACTGGGCGCTGGTTTACGGTTTCAAGTAGGCGGTCCGCTTCGTCACCGAGGTTTGACACCTCTCTTCCCGGCACGGTATTCTCAGCCCCTGATGTTCCGGCCACGAGATGACTGAAACGCGCACGCTGCAGTTTGAGAATGCGCGGGCCGTCCAGTCGCTCTACGCCAATGACCTGAAGTTGATCAAAAATCTCGAGGAATCGCTCGGCGTGAAAGTCACGACTCGTGAAGGCTGGATCAAGATGGAAGGCGACCCGGCGCAGGTCGCGAAAGCCGAGCGTGTCTTCACCCAGCTGGAAAGCGCGCGGCAACGCGGCGTCGATATCCAGCGGCACGAATTTAACTACGCCCTCAACTCGGTGAACGAAGCCCGCGAAGATAAGCTGGACGATCTCGTCGCGATCAAGATCGTGACCTCGGCGCGCAAGCCGCCGATCGTCGCGCGCACCCTGGGCCAGCGCAATTATCTCGAGGCGATCCAGAAACAGGACGTCGTCTTCGGCATCGGACCAGCCGGGACCGGCAAGACCTACCTCGCGGTGGCGATGGCCGTTTCCGCCCTGAAAAAGGAACAGGTCGATCGCATTGTCCTGACGCGTCCGGCGGTCGAGGCGGGCGAAGCGCTCGGATTTTTGCCCGGTGATTTGCAGCAAAAAATCACGCCTTATCTGCGCCCTCTCTACGACGCGCTGCGCGACATGCTCGAGCCGGACGAGATCGAGCGCTACGTGGCGCGCGAGACGATCGAGATCGCGCCGCTCGCCTACATGCGGGGGCGCACCCTGAGCAACGCGTTCGTCATTCTGGATGAAGCGCAAAACACCACCACCGAGCAAATGTTCATGCTCCTGACGCGGATCGGGCCGCGCTCGAAATGCGTCGTGACCGGCGACGGCACGCAGATCGATCTGCCCCTGAACAAACGCTCGGGATTGCTCGAGGCGCTCCAGGCGCTGAAGAACGTGCCCGGGATCGGCTTCGTTTATTTTAGCGACAAAGATGTCGTTAGGCACGAGCTTGTCCGCGCGATCATCAATGCCTACCAGCAGCACCGCTCGCCGGCGAATACCGGCGGCGCGGCCCGGAAATAGCGCCTCACCTCATGTTTGAGTTCCTGCACAGAACACGCCTCGTGAAACGAGGGCTCGCCTCGGGCAAGACCCGACGGCGCCGCCCCTCCAACGAAATGTTGCGCAGCCTGGAGAACGCGCCCTGGCTCAAGGTCACGATTTTCGCCGCCTTCGTCGCCGGGCTGGCGCTCCTCGTCTTCAGCGGCCAGCAGCAGGAGCCGACGCGCAATTTTGTCTTCGCGCTGCTCTTGCTCGCCACCGCCGTGGCGCAGCTTTGGGTCAATCAACCAAAAACCTTCGGGCGAAACTCCCGCGTCTTCCTCGTTTTCGGAATCATCTATTTGCAGCTCGGCATGACAAAGCTCCTTTTCGCGCTCTGCAACAGCGGCGTGGTGGCTTCTTTGAAACCGGAGGCCGCCTGGCTGATCGCTCCCTACGCCTTTGCTCCACTCGTCCTCTGCGTCTTGCTCGGCCGTAACCATGGCCTCTACGGCGCTGTGTTCGTTAGTCTTTGGAGCAGCATTCTCGTCGGCAAGATCGACGCGCCGATTCTGGTTATCGGCCTGATCAGCGGTTTCACCGCCGTCCTGCTCACCCAGCAAGTCCGCCGCCGCAGCCGGCTCATTCGGGCCGGCCTTTTCGTCGGTCTCGCCATCTGGCTCCTCTCGCTCACTTTCGGATTGATCGGCCCGATCAATCTCTTTAATCCGGTTGCGACCGACTGGTCGATGATCGGAATCCAGAGCGCGCTCGCCATCGGCAACGGCATCGTGACGGCGATGGTGGTGGGCGGCGCCCTGCCGATCCTCGAGCAGGTCTTCCGCATCACGACCGATATCTCCTGGCTCGAAGCGTCCGATTTGAATCACCCGCTCTTGCGCCGGATGACGATCGAAGCGCCGGGCACTTATCATCACAGCCTGGTCGTCGCGAATCTCGCCGAATCAGCGGCCGAAGCGATTGGCGCGAACGCCACCCTTTGCCGTGTCTGCTCCTATTTTCACGATGTCGGGAAACTTGTGAAACCGGATTATTTCACCGAGAACATGAACTTCGAGCGCAACCCGCACGACGACCTGGCCCCGACGATGAGCGCGCTCATTATCATCGCGCACGTCAAAGAAGGCGTCGACTTGGCGCTCAAGCACGGGCTCAATCAGCAGGTGATCGACGTCATCCAGCAGCATCACGGCACATCGTTAGTCTTCTACTTCTACAACCGCGCGCTGCAGCAGCACGAGGACGCGCGGGCCGGCGGGAAGATCATGAAGATGCGCGAGGAGGATATCCCCGAGGTGTCGGAGGAAAGTTTTCGCTACAGCGGCCCGAAACCGCAGACCCGCGAGAGCGCGATTATCAGCCTCGCCGACATGGTGGAAAGCGCGTCGCGCTCGCTGGAAAAACCAACGCCCCAGAAAATCGAGCAACTCGTCACCGAGCTGATCGATCAACGCCTCGCCGACCATCAACTGGACGAATGCGAACTGACCCTGCGGGAACTGAGGACGATCGCGGAGCGCTTCCGCTTCACCTTGATGAACATGCTGCACACGCGCATCGCCTATCCGAAGGAAGGAAAAGGCTCGACTACCCGCGAAGACGGCGCGCGTCCCGATGTGATGGCGGCAACGAACCGACCGGCCTCCGCTCCCCCGGTCTCGGCAGCCTGACGAGTGGATAGTTTCGCGATCGAGCGGGTGCGCGAATTTGGAGCGCAGATTGCGATCGTTCTCGGCTCGGGGCTCAACTCGTTAGTCCGGGATCCGGCGCCCAAGCGCATCATCCCTTACCGTGAGATTGGCGGCCTGCCAGGCTCGGCGGTGAAAGGTCATCACAGTCGCTTCGTGCTCGACGAGATGAGTGGTACGCGGATCGTCTTCGCCCAGGGACGGGCCCATCTTTACGAAGGCTACAGCGCACCCGACGTCACTGCCGGGGTGCGCTTTCTCGCGCGGGCTGGAATCAAAAAGTTGGTCCTGACCAACGCCGCGGGTTCGGTCAATCCGGATTTCGCGCCGGGCTCGTGGATGATGATCACCGACCACCTTAACCTGACGGGAACCACACCATTGTTAGGCAAGAGGGACTTCGTCGACCTGACGGATGCTTACTCGCCGGGCTGGCGCGGACGTTTCGCGGAAGCGGCCCGGGCGAAGGGCCTCAAACTGCACGAGGGGGTCTATGCCGGGGTGCTCGGTCCGCAATACGAGACGCCCGCCGAAGTCAGGATGCTGCGGCTCCTGGGGGCGGACGCGATCGGGATGTCAACGGTGTGCGAAACCATCCAGGCTCGCGCGCTCGGGCTGGAGGTCGCCGCCTTTTCCTGCCTAACGAATTGGGCCGCCGGCTTGAACCCGGGGCCGCTTTCGCACCGCGAGGTGCTGGCCGCGGGCGAAGCGAGTGGAGCCGAGTTCATGCGCCTGTTCGGCGCGGCGCTCTAGTCGGCGCCGGCTGTTAATCGAGCGGCGGGTGAGCGCGTGGCTCGCGGTCCTTCGTCGTCGCGGTGCTCGGCTGGGTGACGAAGGGGCCGCCCTCCATCGGCGCGGCGGAAGTGAAGGCGACATCCGGCATGTCGCTCGGTTTCCCTTCGAGCGGGAATTCTTTGCGCAGCGGAAAATAGGGATAGCCGTCCCACATCAGGATTCGGCGCAGGTCGGGATGACCATTGAAACGCAGACCCATCATGTCGTAAATCTCGCGCTCATGCCAGTTCGCGGTTGGCCAAATATCCGAGATGGTGTCCACCGCCGGATCGTCCTCCGAAACCCGCAACTTGAGACGCAGATGAACCGAGAGCGTCATTGAGTAGAGCTCGTAGACGACTTCGAAACGCGGCTCATTGCCGAAATGATCGACGCTCGAAATATCGAGCAGATAATCGAAGGATAGCTCTTCTTTGCAGAACTTGGCCACCTCGCGGATGTCGAGCGCCGCGATCACGAAAGTGGTCTCACCGCGAAATTCGATCTGCTCCTGGATCTTTGCTCCGAAGAGCTTTGCAAGCGAGGCGAGCAGCTCAGGACCGGTCATTTGGGAAGGGATGAGTGACGATTGACGAGCGACAGGTTTAAAGCGACGAAACCGCTAGACTAACGACTCGATCTTGTCGAGCAGCCCGCGCTTTTGCGACGTGAACGAGCGCTCGCCACTGATCTTGTCCTGCAACTTCATCAGGCCCTCGAGCAGCGCCTCCGGCCGGGGCGGGCAACCCGAAACATAAACATCCACCGGCAAGAGTTGGTCGATGCCCTGAAGCACGGCGTAAGAGCGATACATGCCACCAGTCGAGGCGCAGGCGCCCATCGCGATGACCCATTTCGGCTCGGGCATTTGGTCGTAGATCCGCTTGACGGCGAGCGCCATTTTGTAGGTGACGGTGCCGGCCACGATCATCACGTCGCATTGCCGCGGCGAGAAGCGCATCACTTCGGCGCCAAAGCGGGCGATGTCGAAACGCGCCGAGGCGGTCGCCATTAATTCGATCGCACAACAGGCCAGACCCATCGGCATCGGCCAGAGTGAGTTCTTGCGCATCCAGTTCATCGCCGCGTCGAGCTGCGTGAAAATGACGTTGCCCTCGATCTTGGAATCGTAGGCGGCAGGGAGCGTTTGGGGATTCGTCCGTGCAAGCGCGGCATCCATTCTGGGAAATAAGCTAGGGGGCGAGGGCGGCTGCGCAAGCTTGTAGACGCTTCGCTCCGCGAAGCGCCGGGGAAATTGGCGCCGACAGAAGGGGCTGGAGCTTGCAACCATCGCTCCCGCGCTTCGCAGAGCGAAGCGTCTAACATCCCCGAGGCGCTGCTAGGCGAAAGCCGACGCGTAGCCGTTGCGGCTCGCGGCGATGGCTTCGTGCACTGTGCGGCCAAGCTCCGCCGCTTCGTAGGGCTTCGCAATCACGCCGCGGAAACCAAAGTCCTCGTAGCGACTCATGGTCGCGTCCATCGCATAGCCGCTGGAGACGACAGCGTTCACCATCGAATCAATCTCGATCAATTTCTTGAGCGCATCTTTTCCTCCCATCCCACCCGGCAGCGTGAGATCGAGGATCACCAGGTCGAAGCGCTGGCCCCGCCCGAGCGCCTCGCGGTAAAGCTCTATCCCACGCACCGCGGTCTCCGCCGCGAAGACTTCGTAACCGAGGCGGGAAAGCGTGAATTCAACCAGCGCGCGGATCGCTTCCTCATCGGGAGATAGATGGTGAAGGTGGAACCGCAATGCTGCTCTGATTCGACGGTAATCAGGCCGTTGTGATTCTTGATCACGGAATAGGTCGTCGCCAGCCCGAGGCCGTTGCCTTTGGGTTTGGTGGTGAAGTAGGGATCGAAAATTTGTTTCAGGTATTGCTCCGGAATCCCGACGCCTTCGTCGCGCAAGCCGATGCGAATGTAATCCCCCGGAGGCAGATCGGGGATGGGTGGCGTCGCATCCGCCGTGTAGGAAAAGTTATCGCAAGTGACGTGCAGGATGCCGCCATCGGGCATGGCTTGGTCCGCATTCACCACCAAGTTGGCGATGACCTGGCTGATTTGTCCCGGATCAAATTCCGCCGACCAGAGATTGGGCTCGATGGCCAGTTCGCCCCGGCTGTGCGAACCGCGGAGCGAGAAGCTGACCGTTTCTTCGATCAGCTTGGCAATGGAGGCCGTTTTTTTAATCGGAGCGCCGCCCCGGGCAAAAGTGAGAAGTTGTTGCGCCAGATCGCGCGCCCGAAGCGAAGCATTCTTGGCGTCTTCGAGGCGGCTGACCATCTCGTCGTTAGGCGGGAGGAGAACGGTGACGAGCGAGATGTTGCCGATGATGGCGGTGAGCAGATTGTTGAAGTCGTGCGCGATGCCGCCGGCGAGGAGACCGAGCTGCTCGAGCGTGTCGGCTTTGCGGCGCTCCGCTTCGTCGCGCTGCCTTTCGGTGATGTCGCGAAAGACGAGGACCACGCCGCAGAGTTCATTTTTCCCGTCGCGGATCGGGGAGGCGACTTGCTCGATCATGCGTTTCGCCCCCTGACGGGAGGTAAGGGTCGATCTTTCCGGCGTGTTCCGCAGGATGCCTTCGGCCTCGCTTCGGTAACCGGCGCCTCCAGTGCGCTTCTTTTTCTCCCCGCTATCGGCCGAAAGGTCGAAGACGGCTTTGAGCGGTTGCCCGACGGCTTCGCTGGCCGGCCAACCGGTCATGGTTTCGCCAGCGGCATTGCAAATCACCACCCGGCCGGCGAGATCGGTCGTGATCACGCCGTCGCCGATCGAGGCGAGAGTCACGGCGAGGCTTTTCTTTTCGGCCGCCAGCTCCTCCTCGAAACGTTGCCGCTCCGTGATATCGCGGATCATCGCGACATAAAACTTCTGTTGATCCACGATCATTTCGCTGAGCGAAATTTCGACCGGAAAGGTCGCTTCCTCGCGAGTCTGAGCGAGCGCGAGAACCGTTCCACCGGTGCGCGGGACAAGGTGCGCCCAATCACAGGCGGTCGGTGAATCATCAATCTCTCCGGCGAAACATTTCGGCACCAGTTGGATGAATTCGTCCTCGAAACTTTCGTTCGCGGCATAACCAAACATTCGTTTCGCCGCCGGATTCATCGAAGAGACCGCTCCCTTCTCATCGATCGTGATCATGCCATCGAGGATGTGGTCGATGACCGATCGAATCCGGGCGTCGGCGCTTTCCTGCTTTTTGAGCTGGCGCCGGCAAAGGAGGAAACTGTAGCTGCTGGAGGCAATCATCAGCCCGGCGGCGATCACGCAAACCAGATCAACCCCGAACGTGCTCAGGATGCGCGCCCGGGCCGCGGCGGCGGAGCGCACCTGGTAAATATCCATTTGCTCCTTCTCGAACTGCTCCATCGAACGGCGCACGACATTCATCAGAGATTCGCTCCGTTCCGCCCGCGCCGCGTCGGCGAAATCCTGGCCCCCTCGTTTCGCCGCGATGTCGGGTGTGGCGCTCTGGCTAATCCAACTCTCCAGTCGTTGGCGGATGCGGGTCAATTGGTCCGCTTCAGAGGGCCTGCTGACAACCAGCACCGTCAAGTAGCCATGGAAGGTGTAGAAATCGGACGACGCCCGCTTGTAGGCATCGACAAAGGCCGGATCGCCGGTCAAAAGGTAGCCGCGCTCTTCCTTCTGCATCCGGAGGCGGCGCGTTCCATCTTGGAAATGAAATTGAGCACCTGGGTGGACTGGCTCGTCCATCCCTGCTCGCCCACCAGTTGGTTCAAGACGATCTGCTCCTCGCGCTGAATCGCCTGCATGATTTCGCGTACTTCGTCCAAAACCGACGCGCCAAGCGCTTCCTTTACCCGGTCCGCGTCGAGCGGTGTCCGAAGCTCATCAGTCATGGCTAATGAACTGTTTTTAACCAATTCGGAATGATCTTACGCAATTGAAGGACACGCCTTTTCTGCTCCACATTGTCCCCTATGAGGCCCGTGAACTCTTCGCTGTCCTTAAGAAAAAGCGTCTGCAGTCGGTTGAAAGTCTCAACGTAAGCCCCGTCCTTGGTGAGCAAACGGCCGCGGTAGGCATTATCGAGGGCCGCGATGTCGTTTTCGACCGCGCTGCTTACCTCAACACCTCGACCGTCCGGGCGCGAAGATGGTCTCCTTCCTGATTGCGGAACGTCCATACCACGCAGGACACCACGAGGACCACGATCACGAGCACACCGACCGCCGTGCCAAGGAGTAGTTCGAAATGGAAATTATCCCGGCTCAGGAGTCGATCGATCCGGTTGCGGAAGTAACCGCGTTTTTTCTCTGGAACGCTCCTGACGACGGCAACGGTTGGCACAGGAGGCATATACGGGCATCATCCAAAAGCAATTCTTTGCCATGTGGCAGGATGGATATTTCGCCTTTTAAATGCGGGTCTTAGTAGCGTACGCGAACGAGGGTCAGGCCGTTCGCGGGTGCGACCAGGCGGGGGGATTCCAAGGCGGCGCCGTGGAGTCGCTCCCGCACTTCACCGACGCTCGTTTTGCCCAGGCCGCAGCGGACGATGGCTCCCACCATCAATCGCACCTGCTTATAGAGAAAACCCTCGCCGTCGAACTCCATGACCGTGCTCGAAGGGGTGCGGTGCACCCGCAAAGCGCGAATCGTACGGATGGTCGATGTGACCGCATGCCCACGATTCGCGGCGAAGCCGGCAAAATCGTGCCGGCCGACAAATTCCCTGGCGCAGGCCCGCAATAATCCGTCATCGAGCGAGCCCGCCACATGCCACGCGTGGCCGAATTCAAAGGGCGAAAGTACCGGGGTGGTGGCAAGGCGATAGCGGTAGATCTTTCCGCGGGCTGAGAACCGGGCATGAAACGTCCGCGGCACAAATCGACAGCGCAGGAGGCGAATCTGCTGCGGGAGCGACGCGTTTAAGGCTGCCACGAGGACAGCGGGCTCGAGTTTTGTGGGTAGATCAACGTGCGCGCACTGTCCGAGTGCATGCACTCCGGCGTCGGTCCGTCCGGCGCCGTGCACGCGAATTTTTTGCCCGACCACCTGGGTGAAGGCTGCCTCGAGCCGATCCTGGATGGTGCCGCCCTTCGCCTGGCTTTGCCAACCAGAGGAACCGAAGCCGTCATAGGCGACAATCAGTTTCAGCCGCCGCCACGCGCCGGTGCCGGGCGCCGCTTCGTCGTTAGGCAAAGGGCTCCGGCTCCGCGCCGCCCTGGTTTGGCTGCCGGCGATCGAGATAGCTTTGCAGGATAAACTGCGCGGCCACCTGATCGACATAATCGCGGGTCTGGCGGGTCGATTTCCCCGCAGCGCGCAGGGCACGGTGTGCGGCCGCGGTTGAGAGCCGCTCGTCCCAGGTGCACACCTCGCACTGGACGACGGTCCTTAGTTTTTCGGCGAACCCGTTCGCTTCGTTCGCGGACTCGCCCGCGCTTCCGTTCATGTGCCGGGGCAGTCCCACGACGATCCGTTCGACGTTTTTCTCGAGCACGATGGCCGCGACCCGCGCCGCCGGATCGGCGCTCCTCGCCACCACGATGGTCTCGGCCGGATGGGCCAGCATCTGCAGCTCGTCGGAGAGCGCGATGCCGATCCGTGCCGTCCCGTAATCGATTCCCATCAATCTTTTCATTCGTTAGGCACGCGCCCGCTCATTGCAACTCCAGCGGAAGTTTGGCCACGAGATCCTTGATCTTTTCCGCGTCGCGCCGGTTGCAGACCAGGATGGAATCATCCGTCCGCACGATGATGAGATTGTGCACCCCAAGGAGAGCGATCTTGGTCGGCCCTTCGCTAAAGACAATGTTGTCGCTCGCCTGCAAAGTGGCGAGGTCGCAATTGGCGGCGTTCTTGTTCTCGTCCTTTGCGAGGTAGGCCGAGACCGCGCGCCAGCCGCCGACGTCGTCCCAGTCGAAATTCGCCTCCACCATCAGCACGCGATCAGCCTTCTCCATGATCGCGTAATCGAAAGAGATGATCGGCAGGTTGCTGAAACGTTGCCGCAAGGCGCACTCCCAGTTGCCGGGCGCGCGAACCTGCGAAATGAAATCAGCCAGCTCCGGCGCGTGGCGATTGAACTCGCTCAGGACGGTCGGCACCGACCAGACGAACATTCCGGCGTTCCAGCGAAAATTCCCCTTCCGCACGAAGGTATCCGCCAGCTCAGCGTTCGGTTTTTCGCGAAAGCGAACCACCCGAAAGATGTCGTTAGGCGTGGAGCCGCTCGGCAGCGGTGCCGGCGCTCCCTGCTCGATGTAGCCAAACCCCGGGCACGGCCAGGTCGGCTTGATCCCGATCGTAACGAGCGCACCCGTCGCCTCTGCGGCGCGCGCGGCGGTGCTCATGGTTTTCTGGAAAGCGGCCTGGTCTTTGATGATGTGATCCGCGGGCAGGACCAGCATCGTGGCCCGATGATCGCGTGCCGCGACCCACGCCGTGGCGAGCGCGACCGCCGCAGCGGTGTCGCGTTTCGAAGGTTCGGCCACGATGTTTTCGGGTGGGAGACCGGGAAGCAATTTCCGCACGGCAGCCTCCTGCTCGACGTTCGTCAGGATGAGGATTCGTTCGTTAGGCACGAGCCCTTCGAGCCGATCGACCGTTTCTTCGAGCAAGGTCTTTTCCGAGACCAGTTTCAACAACTGCTTGGGCCGCGCCCGCCGGCTGAGCGGCCAAAAACGTTCGCCGCTACCTCCCGCCAGGATGAGCGCGTAAAGCGGATTCGTCATAGGGAAAAAATGAGCGAGCGAGGATCTGACCGAAGATTTTTCCCGTTTCTTTTTTCAGTGACGGGCGCTATAAGGTTAGGCGATGTCCATTTCGTTATCCATTCCAAAAACGGCGGAAGCGCTGCCGTTGGACGGACTGTTAACCCTGACACAGGCGGCCTTCGGTCTCGGCGTCGGGTTGCTCATGGCCGAACGCATGAACCGGCCCGCCCGGCAGGCCACGGCGATCGCGCTCGTCTCCCTCGGCACGCTCGCGGTCATCCCGCTTCTCGTAAAAAAGGCGATGGAACGGATTAATCACCCCGCATCCGATCGCGTCATGCGACGGCGCCTGCGGTCGATCCGCGGAGATTCGGGCTACGGATCCGAGCGCGACATCTACTGAAAATTGCGGTGGACGTTTCGCTCTGCGAAACGCGGCCCTGCGGGTGGATCGCAAATTGACAGCGACATTTTTTCCCCGCGCTTCGTGGAGCGAAGCGTCGACAACATGCGGCGCGACAGTTCCCTTGCTTGATCGATTGGCTTCGCCGAAGTAAGTCCACCCGATGACTGCGCGCGCCGACTCCGCTACTCGCAACGCCCTGCGCGAGAGGTGCGAAGCCATTCTCCAGGAGGAAGAAATCCTGCGCGAAGGCGGGGGCAAAGTGGGCCAGGATCGGCAACGCAAGATGGGACGGCTCCCGGCCCGCGAGCGCATCGCGCACCTGCTCGATCGCGGTGCGACCTTTTTCGAGATCGGGTTATGGGCCGCCTACAAGATGTACGATCAGTGGGGCAGCGTGCCCGCGGCCGGCGCGGTCGCCGGCATCGGCAACGTCGCCGGCATCCCGTGCATGATCATAGCGAACGATGCCACGGTGAAAGCCGGCGCTTTTTTTCCCCAGACCGCGAAGAAGCTCATCCGCGCGCAACGGATCGCCTTCGAATGCGCGCTGCCGATCATCTACCTGGTCGATTCCTCGGGCGTTTTCCTCCCGATGCAGGACGAAATTTTCCCGGATGAAGACGACTTCGGCCGGATCTTTCGCAATAACTCTGTCATCTCCGCGGCGGGCCTTCCGCAGTTCGCGGCGATCATGGGAAACTGTGTCGCTGGCGGCGCCTATCTACCCGTGCTCTGCGACAAGGTGCTCATGACCGAAGGCAGCGGCCTCTACCTCGCCGGGCCGTCGTTAGTCAAAGCCGCCATCGGCCAGATCGTCGACGCGGAGGAGCTCGGAGGCGCCCTGATGCATGCGGAAGTCAGCGGCACGGTCGACTTCCATGAGAAAGATGATCCAGCCTGCTTGAAACGTTTGCGCTCGCTCGTCGCGCATCTGCCGGAAGCCGAGGCCGCGAAGAAGAATGGCGCGGAGAAAAAGACCACCGCTCCGGCCAACGACCCAAATGCGGTTTACGATTTGATCGATCTCGAAGGCCAGAAGCAATACGACGCCCGCGATCTACTCGCGTCGATCATCGATGCGGATTCGCTCGATGAATACAAAGCCGATTATGGTAAGACGCTCGTCACCACTTATGCCCGCATCGGCGGACATTCGGTCGGCATCGTGGCCAATCAGCGCCACCAGGTCCGCACCAAAAAAGCCGGGATTCAGATGGGTGGGGTGATTTACGCCGATAGCGCCGACAAGACCGCGCGCTTCGTCATGGATTGCAACCAAACTGGATTGCCGATTATTTTTTTCCAAGACGTGACCGGCTTCATGGTCGGGCGCGACGCGGAGCAGAGCGGCATCATCCGCAGCGGCGCGAAGCTGGTCAACGCGGTCAGCAATTCGATTGTGCCGAAGATCACGGTGGTGGTCGGCGGCTCGTTCGGTGCCGGCAACTACGCGCTCTGCGGCAAGGCGTATGATCCGCGTTTTCTGCTCGCTTGGCCGAATGCGCGTTATGCCGTGATGGGCGCGGCGCAGGCTTCCGACACCGTTTTCTCCGTCCTCGCGCGCTCCCGCTCGCGCGGCGACCAGAAGGCGTCACCCGAGGAGCTCGAACAACTCCGCGCCAAAGTGAAGGAAACCTACGAAGAGCAAACCGACATTCGTTACGGAGCGGCGCGTGGCTGGGTCGACGCCGTCATCCAGCCGCACGAGACGCGCGACGCGCTGCTGCGATTGTTAGGCTATGTCGCCCGTCCGATGCCCAAGGGCCGTTTCCACATGGGTGTGGTGCAAACCTGATCCTCACTCATCGTTAGGCGGAAAAATCGCGGCCGATCGAGTCGTTTATCGCCATGACGTTCTCGAGCTGGCCTCGAATCGACAGTTTTGCGCCGCGCTGCTCGAGGGCCCGGAGAACTTCCTCTGTCGGGATGTTCCCAATGAGCTCATCCTGCGCGAATGGGCAACCACCGAGGCCGCCGAGCGCCGCGTCGAAACGCCGGCATCCTGCGTCGTAGGCGGCCAACACTTTCGCCGCCGCTCCCGCGCGGCTGCTGTGCAGGTGAGCGCCCACTTCGCATTCCCCGCAGTCGTTAGCCGCCTCCCGCAAAACGCGCTGGATCAATTCCGGCTCGGCGAGCCCGACGGTATCCGCCAGCGAGATCGAATCGACTCCCAAACGCGCGATCTCCCGCGCCGTTCGTCCCACGCTCTCCTCACTCCACGCCTCGCCATAGGGATTGCCAAAAGCCATCGAGACATAAGCGACCATTTCCAGCCCGGCCTCGTCCGCGCGGCGCTTGATCCTTTCCAGGACGGTACGATTTTCCTCCGGCGACTGATTCTGGTTCCGGCGGAGAAAAGTCTCTGAGGTGGAACAAGGATAGCCCAGGGTGCGGACGACCCCCGTCGCAATCGCGCGCTCCGCCCCTTTTTCGTTTACGACGATTCCAATGATCTCCACGCCATCCGGCGGCGCGAGTTGTTTGAGCACTTCCTCGCTGTCCGCCATCTGGGGAACCGCTTTCGGCGAAACGAAACTCACCGCATCGATGTGCCGGAATCCGGCCTCAATCAGCGCGCGCAGGTATCGGACTTTAAGTTCCGTCGGAATCTGCCGTAGAAGGCCCTGCCACGCGTCGCGCGGACACTCGATCAGTTTCACGTTCTGGTCTGCCATGATCAAAAATTCGCACCGGTCGAGAGAGCGTCATTGCGATCGCGATCCCTGCAAGCCCTGTTTTGCCGTTGCGTTTGTTCGGCGGCCGGCTTTCGATCTCGTGGGCCCGGCGGATGCCGCTTAAGCTCGAAAAGTAATTCGTTATGCCAAACATCCTCGTTGAAGAAAAAGATTCCCGCACCACGATCCTCACCCTCAACCGTCCGGAGCGGCGCAACGCCCTAACGATCGAGTTGATGACCGAACTGGCCACCGCCGTCGAAGCCGCCGCGGCCGATGAAAAGCGACGCATCCTCATTTTGCGCGGCGCGGGCAAGGCCTTCTGCGCCGGACTCGATCTGCAGGAAACCACCGAGATGGAAAAAGCGCATCGCTCCGCCGAGATGGTGGCGAGAACCTTGCGCACGATCAGCGAGACGCGCCTTATCACGATCGCGCAGATCCACGGGGCCGCCGTCGCGGGCGGCGCCGGTCTGATGTCGGCCTGCGATTTTGTCCTCGCCGTCGCGCACACCAAGATCGGCTATCCCGAAGCCAAACGCGGTCTGGTCGCCGGTCTGGTGATGACCTTTCTCCGCCGCCAACTGCGCGAGCGCGATCTTCGCGAACTGCTCTTCACCGGCGATTTGATCGGCGCGGAACGCGCCCGGGAGATGGGCCTGGTCAATCGGGTCGTCGCCCCTAACGAGTTGGAAAACGAAACGCAAAAGCTGACGACCGCCATTTTGCAGGGCGCTCCCGGGGCGATCTCCAATAGCAAACGTCTCATCGAGGAACTCTGGTCTTCCTCGGTAGGCGAGGACATCGATCTGGCGCTGCGTCATCACATGGAAGCGCGCGAGTCGGCCGAAGCCAGGGAAGGCATCGCCGCCTTCCTCGAAAAACGCCCGCCAAACTGGACATGAAAAACATTCTCCTTCCGCTCGTCCTCGTTCTCGTCCTTGCCCTTCGCGCCAGGTCCGAGACTCCGCAGCCGGCCGACACGATTTTTGTAAACGGCAACATTTACACCGTAAACGCTGCCGCGCCGCACGCCGCCGCGATCGCCATCAAGAGCGAGCGGATTCTTTTTGTCGGTTCGAATGAAGAAGCGAAAAAATATTCCGGCCCGACCACCCGTACGATCGATCTCGCCGGGAAAACAGTCGTGCCGGGACTGACCGATTCGCACTACCACATCCTGGGGGTGGGCGAGCGTTTGACCCATCTGAATCTCGAAGACGCGACGAGCCGCGAAATCCTTCTCAACAAGGTGAAGCAAGAGGCCCAGGAGATTACCCGTGGCCGCTGGCTCACCGGCCGCGGCTGGATCGAGACGTTTTGGAAACCGCCGGTCTTTCCGACCCGCGAAGACCTCGACAAAATCTCGCCCGCCAATCCGGTCTTCCTCGTGCGCGCCGACGGCCACGGCGCGGTCGCGAATAGCGCGGCGCTGAAAGCGGCGGGGATCGACGCCAAAATGCCCGATCCGTTCGGCGGACAAATCCTGCGCGACAAAAAGACCGGTGAACCGACCGGCATGTTGCTCGACAACGCGATGGAGTTGGTCGAAAAAAAAATCCCACCGTCGTCACCGGAAGATAACGAGAAAGCGATTTTCCTGGGCGCGCTCCGCACGGTCAACCTCGGCTGGTGCGAAATTCAAAATGCCGGCAGTTACCTTTCGCAACTGGAGCTGATGCAGAAACTTTATGGCGAAGGGAAAATCAAGCTGCGCATTTACAATGCGGTCTACGGTCCGGGTGCAGCGGCCGACAAAATCCTGACGGACGGTCCGATCCTCGACGCTTACGATTATCATTTCACGACGCGAACGATCAAGGTCGTGTTCGACGGCTCGCTCGGTTCGCGCAGCGCCGCGCTCCTGGAACCATACTCCGATGCCGACACCTCCGGTTTTCTCACCCAGAAAGAAGCGGACCTGCGCCCGATGTTGCG
Organism: Spartobacteria bacterium; assembly: GCA_003169975.1. GTDB lineage: Bacteria > Verrucomicrobiota > Verrucomicrobiia > Chthoniobacterales > UBA10450 > Palsa-1392. Next base: position 31,348 of record PNAA01000049.1, read on the forward strand.
CGAAGCGTTGCGCCGCGGCATCCAGGTCGAGACGCATGCCATTGGCGATCGTGCCAACCGCATCATCCTCGACCTTTACGAGGAGGCGTTCCGAGCCGTCCAGCCTAACGAACGCAAAGTGAAAGAACCGCGCTGGCGCGTCGAACACGCGCAGATCCTCAGCCCGTCCGATATCCCGCGCTTCGCGAAGTTAGGCGTGATCGCCTCGATGCAGCCGTCGCATGCAATCAGCGATCTTTTCTTCGCGCCCAGCCGGCTCGGCGAGAAACGGCTCGCCGGCGCCTATGCGTGGCAGAGTTTGCTCAAGAGCGGCGCGATTGTCACCGCGGGCTCTGATGCGCCGGTCGAGCAGGGCAACCCGATGATCGAATTCTACGCCGCGGTCGCGCGGAAAAGTCAAAGCGGATTCAGTGGCCCGGGCTGGCATCCAGAGCAGGCCGTTTCGCGCCCACAAGCGCTCGCGATGCTGACCCGCTGGCCGGCCTACGCCGCCTTTCAGGAAAATGAGAAGGGCTCGATCGCGACGGGGAAGCTGGCTGACCTGACGATTCTCTCGGACGACATCATGAAAATCCCCGAGCCCGATATTCTGCGCACCCATTGTCTGATGACGGTGATTGGCGGTGAGATCGCCTATGACGCGGGCGAGTTAGCTCGCCCGTAAACACCGGCGCTCCATCTCGCAGCCCTCATTCGGAACGTGTAACGTCATCGGCGGATGCGCGGTTTTCTTCGCGAACTAAAACAACGGCGGGTCTATCGCGTGGCCCTGGGCTATGGCGTGGTGGCTTCGGGTCTCGTGCAAATCGGCGGCACGATTCTGCCGATCTTTCATGCTGCGGAATGGGTGCAGCAACTTTTCGTCGTTTTGATCGCGGTTGGTTTTCCGTTTGCGCTCGTCCTGGCCTGGGCTTTCGACATCACGAGCACCGGCATTCAGCGGACGCCGAATGTGTCGGGTCTCTACGTCTCGAGCCGACGGCAAATTTGGGTGCTGGCATTGGTCGGGACGGCGGTCGCCGCCCTCGCCCTGTCCGGCTACTGGTTTTGGCATCCCTGGCGCATCGCGCCGGCCCCTGGCCTAACGAGACAGCCGGTGAGCGAAAAAAGCATCGCGGTCCTCCCGTTCGAAAATCTGAGCACGGAAAAAGAAAACGCCTTTTTCACCGACGGCGTGCAGGACCAGATCCTGACCGATCTCGCGAAAGTGGCGGACTTGAAAGTGATCGGCCACACCAGCGTGGAGCAATACCGGAGCGGCCTCGCGCGTAACCTCGCGCAGATCGGCGAGCAGCTGGGCGTCGCCTACATCCTGGAGGGTTCCGTGCAGCGGGCCGGAAAGCGGCTCCGCGTTTCGGCGCAATTGCAGGACGCGCGCAACGGCGCCCAGCTTTGGGCCGAGACCTACGACCGCGATCTGTCGGATGTTTTCGCCATTCAAAGCGAGATCGCGCAGATCATCGTGAGGCGATTGCAGGCGACTATTTCACCGCAGGAAAAAGCGCGGATCGAAGAGCGCCCGACCAAAGACCTCCCGGCGTATGACCTTTATTTGCAGGCGAAGGAGTTGCTCGACGCCTATACCAACGCGCAGGATCCCAGGGAATCATTCCTGAAGGCGATTCGGCTGCTGGAGGAAGCGACCGCGCGCGATCCCGCTTTCGTCCTCGCCTATTGTTACGCCGCCCGCGCGCACGACCTGCTCTATTTTTTCGACCTCGATCCAACCCCGGCGCGTGCCGTCCGGGGACGAGTCGCCGCCGAGACCGCGCTGCGTCTCGCGCCTGATTCGGCCGAAGCGCATCTCACGATGGCCGATTATTATTTTCGTTGCCAGCGCGACTACGAGCGGGCGGAGAAGGAGCTTGGCCTGGCCCGGCCGGCGCTCCCGAACAGCGTCGCGTTTCTTACCCTTTCCGGATACCTGCATCGGCGCGAAGGAAAATGGGAGGAGGGCAAGCGCGATTTCGCTCGCGCGGTGGAATTGGATCCGCGCAACATCAATGCCAGCAACCTGCTCGCCGACACCTGCGTGCTGCTGCGGCAGTTCGACGAGGCGATCGCAACCGCCGATCGCTCGATTGCCGCCGGGCTCGATCTTCCGATCACGCGATTGCGCCGCGAATTCATTCGTTTCGCCGCCACGGGCGACGTCGAGATCCTGCGCCGCGCCCTTGCCCAGGCACCGGCCGATATCGATATCGGCGGGGGCGAGACGCCGGTGCGGATCCTGATCGCGCTCGTTAGGCGCGACTACGCTGGAGCCGCCCGGACCCTGGCGGAGTCCCCGCGCGACACCTTCCAGGAAGTCGATTTCAGCTTCTACTATCCCCGCGTTTGGTACGAGGCCATCATCGCGCGCGCGGCCGGCGATCAAGAGAAGGCCCGTGCCGCCTTTGCCGCGGCCCGGAAAATTCTGGAGCAGCGCCTGACGATCAAACCCGAGGATGCGCGCACGATTGCCGTCCTCGCGCAGGTGGACGCCGGGCTCAGGCAAAAAGATCAGGCGATCACGGAAGGACGCCGCGCGGTCGGGCTCATGCCGTTGACCCGCGATGCCTACGACGGCGTGCTCGTCTTGCAGGGACTGGCGCAGGTTTACACCTGGACCGGCGAAACGAAGGAGGCGCTCGAAATCGTGCGTCAGCTCATGAAGATGCCGGGCTATCTGACATACGGGTATCTAAAGGTCGATCCAAGCTGGGACCCGCTGCACGGCGATCCGCGCTTCCAGCAGTTCGTCGCATCGCTCGCGCCGCAGAAATAGCCTGCGGCGTGCTCCGGCGAAGTTGTAGACGCTTCGCTCTGCGAAGCGGGGGCGACGATTCCGCTCGCTCCATGCGATCGACGCCCCAAAACCCGCGTTTCGCAGAGCGAAACGTCTACAGGAGCGCCAATTGCGCCGCGTCAGGTGGATCGACATCCGCAAATCGAAGGCCGAGGCCAAGCAGGCGCACGCTTTTCCCCGTGCGCGCGAATGCTTCCGCCAGGAGGCTGCGATATTCGCCTAACGACGGCGCCAGCCCCGCTCGTTCCACCGTCGTCCGGGTGAAATCGGCAAACTTCAGTTTGACGAAGATCTTGGTCACGACCCGCGTGTTTTCCTTCTGCGCGAGATCGGCCATGAGCTCGGCGAACAGCTCTTCGAGCTTTTCCTCGCAGGCCGCGAGCGTCTCGAGATTGATCGCGAACGTCTCTTCGGTGCTGAGCGATTTGCGCTCGCGCTGCGGCTCGACCGGTCGCTCGTCGATCCCGCGGCAGAGATCGTAGAGTTCGAGACCAAATCTGCCGAACTGCTTCTGCAGCTCGAGGCGCGAATAGCGCTGCAACTCGCTGCAGGTCTTGATTCCAAGCTGAACGAGTTTCTGTTCCGTGACCGCGCCGATGCCCCAGATCTTGCGCACCGGCAGCGCCGCCATGAACTCCGGCACCTCGTTAGGCTTGACTTCGAACTGCCCATTCGGTTTCTTCAAATCGCTCGCGATCTTGGCCACGAGTTTGTTCGGCCCGATCCCGGCAGAAGCCGTTAGTTTTGTCTTTTGAAAAATGAGATTGCGAATCACCTCGGCGAGCGCGCCCGGCGCGCCGGGATGCGCCGTGACATCGAGGTAGGCTTCATCGAGCGAGAGCGGCTCGACCAGTGGCGTGAAGCGATGCAGAATTCCTCGAATCACCGCCGACTCCCGCCGATAGACATCGAAGCGTGTCGGGAGCACGATCAATTTCGGGCAACGCTGCAGCGCCATGAAGGTCGGCATGGCGGAGCGCACCCCAAATTTGCGCGCTTCATAGTTGCAGGTCGTGAGTACGCCGCGGCGATCGCGCGCGCCGCCCACGCCGACCGGTTTGCCGCGCAGCTCCGGTCGATCGCGCACTTCGATCGCGGCGTAAAAGCAATCCATGTCGAGATGGATGATGGCGCGGCAAGGCGCGTCTCCGGTCACAGCGCAAACTATCGCGCCTCTTTTCGCCGGGTAAACAGCGGGCGCATCTGGTGCAGTGAGTCGTTGAGTTCTGAGCTGGGCGAGCGACGCGCTCCGGCGAGTCCCTCCGGAGGACGAGCTTCCGCTCGTCCAAGGTGGTGCCTCTCGCCGGGCTTGGTTTAATGCCGTCATTTTCCTTCTACTCGCCGCCCTGGCGGTCCGGATTATGGTTGGAAGGCGCCGCGCTCGGCACGACATTCGGGCTGGTAATATTATGGTCTTGGACGCGAGAGTCCTTCTGGCGGCGGCGATGGCGATGCACTCAATACCAGCGGAGGCGGGCAAGGTGATTCGTTATGCCGTCGTGGGCGATTCCTACTCGATCGGCGAGGGGGCGAGCGAAGCGGAGTCCTGGCCGGCGCTGCTCGCGCGTCACCTCACGGCGGCCGGCCATCCGGTGGAACTCGTCTCCAATCCGTCGCGCACCGGTTGGACGACCGCCGATGCGATCGAAAAGGAGTTGCCGGTCTTTCGCGCGGCCCGGCCGGATTTTGCGACCCTCATGATCGGGGTGAATGATTGGGTGCAGGGCGTCGAGCCAGCCATCTTTCGCCAGCGGCTGGGGCATCTGATGGATCAGATGAGAGCGGTCTTGCCTAACGACAAGCAACTTCTGGTGGTAAACATTCCGGATTTCTCGGTCACGCCGGACGGACCAACCTACGCCCGCGGCCGCGACATCAGCGCCGGACTGACGAGCTTCAATAAAATCATCGCGGAGGAAGCGGCGCGTCGTGAGCTGTCCGTGGTGGACGTATTCCCGCTCAGTCGGGAGATGCGTGGCCGTCCGGAGTTGATCTCATCGGACAGGTTGCATCCGTCCGCCAAAACCTACTCGCACTGGGAGGAGCTGATTTTCCCCACGGCGCGTGCCGTGCTCGGAAGTCAGCCGTCCCGCCTGACTCGGCCGACGGCCTTCTAGCCCGTCGGCTCTTGGGGCAGGCTGGAAGGCTGCCCGCCGAGTCAGGCGGGACGGCTGACTTCCGGGGAAGCGACCGCGCGCTGTTCGGGAATCGCGAAGCTCTCGATCAGCTCTTTGATCTTGTGCACGAAGTTCGCCGCCCCGGCGCCGTTCACGACCCGGTGATCGAAAGTGAGCGAAAGTGTAATCACTTCCACGCTCTGCGCCTTCTTTCCGTTAGGCGAAAGTTCGTGGTGCGCCGCGCCCACAAACAGCGTCCCCACCGAAGGCGGAACGACGATCGGCGCCGCTGCCTTGACGCCAAACGCCCCCAGGCTGCTGATCACCACCGGCGCGTTCATCGCGTCGACCCGCCCGGCGCGCGTCGCCTCCACGGTCTCGTGGTAGCGCCTGACGAAATCCGGCCAGTCGAGTTTGTTTGCTTCCGTGATGACCGCGGTCGACAGCCGGTCGTCGTCGAGGGAAACCGCCACGCCCAGATCGAAGTCTTCGTTCTCGACAATCCGATCGTCGTCCAGCATGAGGCTGCGAAAAGCGGCATGTTTTTCCATTGCCCTAACGACCGCCCACGCGACCATGACCGAAGGTGATGGCGCGTTTTTGTCCCTGGATTTCTTGGCCGCTTCCCGCGCCTTTTTGATTGCGTCCCAGCGCGCATCGATCTGCAGATTCGCGGGCACAACCCGTCCCAGTTTGCGCGTGATGGTGGGCGAGAGCGCGGGCTCTCGCGCGATCGTCATCCTGCTTTCGGCGACGGGCACAGCGGGAACCCTTTCGCGCATTGAAACCTCGGCGGCGGCTTCCATTTGATCATCGAGCGCGGCGCCTTCGGTCTCAATCGTGCCCAGCTCCTGTCCGATCTCGACCGTGTCGTCGATCTTGGTTTTCCATTCGCCCATCGTGCCGGCGAACGAAGACTCGATCGGGTAAACGGCCTTGTCGGTTTCGACTTCGCATAAGGCATCGTCGAGCTCGATGCGGTCGCCGGGCTTCTTCAAAAGAGCCACCACCTTGGCGGAGCGAATGCCTTCGCCCATGATTGGGACGACGATCTTTTGTGTGCGCGCCGCCGTCTTCGTTGTGGCCGGGGGCGTTGACCCCGGCTTCGCCTGCAGTTCGACTTTGGGTCGGCCGGGTTCGGCGCCCCCAGTTACAACGCGCTCGCTCCGCATCTCAATCGAGCGCTCGATCGCCCTAACGATTCGCTTCACATCCGGCAGCGCGGCATATTCGTAGATCGGGTTGTAGCCGATCATGACGTTGCCTTTGCTGACCAAAATCGGCGGGCTGATCATCGCCTCCCAGAGTTCCGCCTGGCCGGTGACATGCGAGATGATCATCTGGCCGACGCTGCAATTCTCGGTGTCCTCCTGCACGACGACGAGCCGGCCGGTTTTGCGCACCGATTCCTCAATCGTTGCGTGATCCCACGGCGCGATCGAACGCAGATCGATCAGCTCGACGCGCGCTTTGTCGCCCAGCTTTGCCAGGGCCTCGATCGATTTCTCCATCGTGTTGCCCCACGCGACCACCGTCACATCGGAGCCCGGGCGGTGGACCCGTGCTTTGCCTAACGACACCGCGCGAATCGGTTTGGCGGATTCGTGTTCCGCCCAAAGGAGGTGCTTCGGGATGAGAACAAAAGTCGGATCCTCGCAATGCATCGCGGTCCAGAGCAGGCCAGCGGCGTCCTCGGGGTTGCTCGGGATGGCGATGTTGATCCCGGGATAATGGGCGAGGGGAGCTTCATTCGCCTGACTGTGCCAGAGGCTGCCGCCCGGGAGATAGGCGCCATAAGGGGCGTAGATCACGAGCGGGCAGGTCCAGGTGCCAAACGAGCGCCAGCGCAGGTTACAGAGATTGGTGACGAGCTGATTCCAGGCCGGGCCGATGAAGTCGATGAATTGCAATTCAAAGACGGGGCGTTTCCCATAGGAAGCAAGCCCGCAGGCGACGCCGAGAATGGTCGACTCCGCCAGCGGCGAATTGAATACCTGCTCCGGGAATTCGGTCGAAAGTCTTTGGGTAAGACGAAAAACGCCGCCTTTGGGATCCTCGATGTCTTCGCCGAAGAGGATGCGGCCCGCATCCTTGGCGAGGCCGGCGCGCAACGTCTGGTTCACGACATCGCCGATGCGGTATTTGCCCGCCGGCAATACCTCGTCGGCGAGCCGCGGAAGTGCGCCCGTGACCTGCAACTCCAGTTCGCTAGCGGCGGGATCCTGCTCGCGCTCAGCGTCGATGAATTCCTGCCGGATGCGCTCTTTGATTTCCTGATCGAGTTTTGCGTACTCGTCGGCGCTGAGCACACCTTCCTCGATCAGGCGATCTTTCCATTTCGTCAGGGGATCGCCCTCCGGGAGATTTTCGATCTCTTCGGCGGACCGATAAAGCTTGTGATCATCGGAGCTGGTGTGGCTCGAGAGGCGCTCCATTGTGACCCAGAAAAAGACAGGGCCCCGGCCCGCGCGGAGGTGCGCCATCGCCTCCTGGCCGGCCTCGTAGACCGCCGGCACGTCGGATCCGTCGATCTGCCGCCAGTCGTTAGGCTGAAGAACGTCGAGCGCGAGCGGATTGGTTCGTCGCGTCGGACTGCTGATCCCGTAGCCGTTGTCCTCGACGATGAAGAGAACCGGAAGTTGTCTCTCCTTGGCAAAGCAAACGGCCTCGAAAAAATCGCCCTGCCGCGTCGCGGCATCGCCGACCGTGGCGATGACGAGATTGGGTTTCGCGTCGAGCTTGATGCCCCAGGCGATTCCGCAGGCGGGGAGAAGTTGCGCGCCGGTCGGGGTCGGGACGCTCCAGATGTGGCGCGCAGCGTAGCTGTAATGCGACGGCATTTGCCGGCCGTGGCTTTGCCCTTTGCTCTTGGCAAAATAATCGAGCGCCAGCTCCCGCGAGGTGACGCCGCGCCCGAGGATCAGCGCGCGGTCGCGATAGTAGCCGCAGACGTAATCATCCGGCTCGCTCGCAAACGAGATTGCGGCGAGCGCTTCATGCCCCATGCCCGAAACGTGAAAGTGGCCCTTTCCCTGGCGATTGAGGTTTTGCTCACGCAAGTCGCCGTGCCGGCTCTCGAGCAGAATCGTCAGGAGGCGAAGTTGATCTTTCTTGCTCAGAGCCATCGTCAGGTGTTGCGAGTTAAGGGTCGCGTTAGTTGAGAGAGCGAACCGGAACCGCGTCCATTCTCTACTCTCCGCGCTGAAGTCTCAACTTCCGTTCTACCCGGAGGGACGCGCTTCAGCGCGTCCAGGACATGCGGAAGCATGTCCCTCCGAGTCGTCGCCTCGAGTTTCCGGGGTCACCGCCCCGGGCTATAGCGGGCGACGACGGCGTCGGCCGGTTTTTTGAATTTCGACGCGTCCGGCGCCTGCGCGCTGAAGTGGACGTTCGACTATTCCAGCTGCCCGAGCGGTTCGCCCTCGATGTCGCTTCCGGTCCCATTTATAAAACGGCGTTCTTTTCGGAACGAGCACGCGGCCAGCCAATGATCGAGTTGTCCGAAGACCGGGGTCGCGAGGCCGAGGAGGAAGAGAAAAAGAAGCGGGCGGAAATGGCGTTTCATGAAATTGGATAAAGGCAATTGCGTGATCTGCAAGCCTCCCGCGATTTGACGGGCGCGCGGGATGCGCTCACGTCGTAGGCGTGTCGACCGACCATGCGCCCAGCGGCGCGCCGCCACTCCGCCTCGGTTTTCTGCGACGGCTGAAGTGGTGGGTTTGGTTTACCGAAATCATCCGGCCAAGCGACCTGCAAGGCACGCTGGTCTGGGCGGGGATCATCGGATTCTGCGGCGCGCTCACCTCGATCGGCTTTCGTTATGCGACGAGCCTCCTGCACAAGTTGCTCACCCGGAGCAATGAGCCGGGGCTGGCGGAAAGCTTCATCGCTCTTCCCTGGTGGGCCCGCCTAACGATTCCTGCGCTCGGCGGATTGCTCGCCGGGACCGTGCTCTTTATCGGCATGCGCTGGCACGGGGGCGTGACGACCGCCGACTACATGGAGGCGGTCGCGCTCGGGGATGGAAAAATCTCCACCCGCCGCAGCGTGGTGAAATGTCTCTCGGCCATGTTCACGATCGCCTCGGGCGGTTCGATCGGGCGCGAAGGTCCGCTCGTGCAGTTGTCATCGCTCGTCGCCTCGATCGCCGGCCGCATGCGGCACTGGTCGACACCGCGGCTGCGCCTGCTGGTCGGCTGCGGAGCGGCCGCCGGGATCGCGTCGGCCTACAACGCGCCCATCGCGGGCGCGCTCTTTGTCGCCGAAATCGTGCTCGGCTCGGTCGCGATGGAAATTTTCGGGCCGCTCGTTTTCGCGTCGGTCATCGCGACGCTCACGGTGCGCGGTTTTATCGGGCCCGACCCGATCTACGCGATTCCGCATTTCCAGCTACACTCGGACTGGGAAATTGTGCCGCATTTTTTCCTCGGCCTCTTTGCCGGCCTGGTGGCGCCGTGGTTTCTCCGACTGCTCCACGCCAGCGAGAATTTGGCCGGCCGGGTGCACGTGCCGGTTTTTCTCAAGATGTTTGTCGGCGGATTGGTCGTCGGTGCGCTCGCCATTTTCCGTCCGGAGGTCTGCGGGAATGGCTATAGCGCGGTGAACACGATTCTCGCCGGCCATTGGGCCTGGCAGCTCGTGGCGGCAATCCTGATTTTCAAAGTGCTCGCCACCGCCGCGACGTTCGGCTCCGGCGCGGTCGGCGGCGTCTTTACGCCGACGCTCTTCGTCGGCGCGAGTCTCGGTTATTTGTTCGGGATCGCCGCCGGCCATTTCCCCGGCGGCCTAACGACCAACCCGAATGCCTTCGCGCTCGTCGGGATGGGCGCATTCCTCGCCGCCACGACGCACGCGCCGATCATGGCCATCATCATGATCTTCGAGCTGACGCTGGATTACCAAATCATCCTGCCACTCATGCTGGCCTGCGTGGTGGGTTACTATACTTCGGTCAGCATCGAGAAGCGCTCGATCTACAGCGAGTCGCTCAAACGCAAGGGCGCGGGCGATTACCGGCGGCAGCTGGCGGAACTGCATGTGCGCGATTTGCTCAAGCCCGATCCGTTAACCGTCTCGCCGACGGCGCGCTTCGCCGAGATCGGAGAAAAGTTCATCGCGAACCGGTTCAATTATCTTTACGTCGCGGAAGGTCACCGTTTCGTTGGCGCCATCTCGCTGCACGACATCAAGAATTACCTGAATGCGCCGGAGCTGGCCGAGTTGGTCATCGCAGGCGACATCCTGCGCGAGGATTTTCCGACTATTCCCCCCTCCGCCACACTAAGCGAAGCGCTCGAGCGCTTCGCCCGCCATCAAGGGGAGCGCCTGCCGGTCGTGAGCGAACAGGAGGGGCACCGGCTGGTCGGTAGTCTTTCAAAAACAGATGTCATCCTGGCCCTCGCCGGCAGCGCCCGGCAGACCACGCCGGCGGTGTGACCAACGACGCCTAACGAATGGACAGGAACCCTCAGCCAGGGAAAGCCGCAGTGCAGGGCAGGGGAGTGATCGCCCGTTACGGGGCGTTTCTTCCCGTGACGGCCGCGACTCCAGTTGTCTCGTTAGGCGAGGGGAATACTCCGCTGATTTTTTCTCCGCGCCTGAGCGCCGCGGTCGGCCGCGGGTGCGAGGTGTTCGTGAAATGCGAAGGACTCAATCCGAGCGGGTCGTTCAAGGATCGCGGCATGACGGTGGCCGTTTCCAAGGCGCTGGCGCGTGGCGCGCAAGCGCTCATCTGCGCCTCGACTGGCAACACGTCCGCCTCCGCCGCCGCCTATGCGGCGCGGGCCGGCATGCGCTGCGCGGTTGTCCTGCCCGCGGGCAAAATCGCGAGCGGGAAGATGGTCCAGGCGTTCATCTATGGCGCACGGATCGTCGCGATCGACGGAAATTTCGACCAGGCGCTGGAGATCGTTAGGGCGCTCGGCGCGCGGGATGATTTTGCGATTGTCAACTCGATCAATCCCGATCGCATCGCCGGGCAAAAAACGGCCGCCTTCGAGATCGTGGACGAGTTGGGCGACGCGCCGGATCTCCATCTGTTGCCGGTCGGCAACGCCGGCAACATCACCGCCTATTGGGCGGGGTATCAGGAATACTGCGCGGCCGGAAAAGCTACGCGACATCCGCGCATGATCGGTTTCCAGGCCGCCGGGGCCGCGCCGATTTATCGCGGTGAAGTCGTCACCAAACCGGAGACCGTTGCCACTGCGATCCGGATCGGGAATCCCGCGAGCTGGGCGCAGGCGACTCGCGCCATCGAAGAATCACGCGGCCTGATCGACATCGTGACCGATGAGGAAATTCTCGACGCGCAACGCTGGCTGGCCAGCGCGGAAGGAATCTTCGTCGAGCCCGCGAGCGCGGCTCCGATCGCCGGGCTCCTGCGCGCCGGCGCGGCGGGACACGCATCCTGTTTTTCTGCTTCCTCGATCCCAGATGGGAGCCGGATCGTTTGCACGGTGACCGGACATGGATTGAAAGATCCCGAAGTAGTCTCCGCCGCCATCCCGCCGCCGCAGCCCGTTTCGCCTAACGAGTCGGCCGTTTGGCGCGCGCTGGAAAACGGCCGGAGTTGACAGCCCCGCCAGAATGGAGAAAACGGGGCGGCGCTCTTCATCATGAGTTTGATCGTTCAAAAATACGGCGGCACATCGGTCGGCAACGCGGAACGCATCCGGCGGGTGGCGGAGCGTTTGATCGCGACCAAGAAAGCCGGGCATGACGTGGTCGCGGTCATCTCGGCCATGGCCGGCGTGACCGATGGGCTGATCAAACTGGCGCGCGAAATGTCAGCGCAGCCGAGTGAGCGCGAGATGGATGTGCTTCTCGCGACCGGCGAGCAAAGCGCCAGCGCGCTCACCGCCATGGCCGTGAACGCGCTCGGCGGCAAAGCGATCTCGTTAACCGGCGCCGCCGCCGGGATCGTGACCGACGGCGTCCACACCAAGGCGAAGATCGCGCACATTTCTCCACGGCAAATAAACGAGCTCTTGGCCGAGGATTACATCGTCATTGTCGCGGGCTTCCAGGGGCAGAGTCCGCAGGGCGCGATCACCACGTTAGGCCGGGGCGGGTCCGACCTGACCGCGATCGCGCTCGCGGCGGCGTTGAAGGCGGATGATTGCCAGATCTTCACCGATGTCGATGGCGTCCACACCTGCGACCCGCGCGTCGTTCCGGACGCGAGCAAGATTGACGAGATCGCCTACGACGAATTGCTCGAGATGGCGGGCGCCGGTTCCAAGGTGATGCAATCGCGCGCGGTCGAATTTGCGAAGAAATTCGGCGTCGGTTTTGAAGTTCGCTCCAGCCAGAAGGACGTGCCCGGGACCAAGGCACGGGAAGTGACCCCCAACATGGAGGACGTCGTGGTGCGCGGCGTCAGCCTCGAGCGTAACCAGGCGAAAATCACCATCTGCGGCGTGCCGGACCGGCCCGGATCCGCCGGCGCGATCTTCGCCGCGATCGCGGCCGCGAATCTGAGCGTCGACATGATCGTGCAAAACGCCTCGGGCACCGGGACGGCCGACTTGTCCTTCACCCTGCAGAAGGACGATTTGGTGCCCGCCGAAATAATGCTGACGCGGCTCGTGCCGAAACTCGGCGCGGCCGCGATGACGGCGACCACCGGGGTGGCGAAACTCAGCGTCGTCGGCATCGGGATGCGCTCGCATGCCGGCGTTGCTTCGCGCCTTTTTGAGTGTCTCGGCGCCGCCGGGGTGAACATTCAATTGATCTCGACCTCCGAAATCAAGATCGCGGTCGTGATCGACGAAACAGAGCTTGACCGCGCCGCGCAAGCGACGCACGCGGCCTTCGGGCTCGCACAGCCACGACCGCCATCGAACACCGCGCCGACTTAGCGGTGCCGCTTCGCCTAACGACCACCGGGCGGGATTCGCTTGTAGGAATCACGCGAGTGCCGCAGTCGTATCAAGCCGCCGTGGCCCGCCGAGCGCGCAGCGTCCGATGCTTCGCTGGGGGCCCGCCTGAGGCGGGTTACCCCGGCCGCCTGGCGTCAGCCCTGGCCACGACTACCGCCGGCTGCCGGACGCTCCAACTTCTTACGCATCCGGACATGTTTCACGGCATCAAAAATCGTCGGCGCCGGCCCGACGACGACGAACCCATGCTTTTGGTAAAATCGCTGGGCGTCATCGCGCGCGTTGAGCACGATCGACGTGGCGCCTGCGGCCCGCGCGCGGCGCGCGAATTCCCGCAGGATCGTGCTGCCCAGCCCGCGTCCTTGCGCCTCGGGGGCGACCGCCATGAAACGAACCTGAGCCTCGGCCGGTGTATTGAAATGCAAACGTCCGACGGCCAGAGCGCGTGAATCGGGCCCAACGATCATGAGATGCTCGCTGTCCGCTTCGCGATCATCTTTTTCCGAGCCGCGCGGCTGATGCCAGGCCGCGCGCAGAACGCGCCAGCGAAGATCAAAATAATCGTCCCACTCGGCAGGTGTCCGGGGAACAACCGGCGAGGTCGATGTCATACCGGCGTCGAGTTCTCGATCCACGAGCAAATATATCAACACATCCGGCGATTGAAACGAATCTTGAAGCTCCTGGAGCGGGGAGACACCAGAACGTCGAGTCGCTATCGATTTTCATTGCCTAGGCCAATAACATCATACAATATATGTCATATAAAATAGCGTGGTGTTGGGGTGCATATCGTTATAGAGATTATAACCTTGCTTCGGCTCCCACTGTTCGACTGAAATCACGTCCGATGCCGACGGACGACGAAGCGAACAGATTTTACCGGGCAATGTCCGACGCAGAACTGGATAATTGGTTAGCTGGAGCTGCTGCGGATCACCATCATCGGGAACGAGCGCGCCTTGAAAAAGAACGTCGGCTGAAAGAGCGAGATGACCAGGCAGCTGAACGTCGCCACCTTGAAAATCTGCAAGCGATTGGAAAGACCGATCCGTGGACGAAGGCCCAAACACTCGCAACGATTGGATCGTTTGTTCTGGGCGTTTTAGCAACGCTTCTAGCCTTTGGGCTCTGCCACTCCATACCTCAGCGCGCAACGCCTGAAGCAGCATGGCCAACATCATCCCCGACCATCCAATTGCCCATTTCCGCCTCAGCGGCACCGGAGGCAAGTTCCAGCATTTCCACACCATCACCGCAGCCAACGGCAACAGAATCACCGCTTGCGTCAGCGTCACCAACCCCGAAGCCGTAATCATATTCCCGCTGTCGCGAAAGCCTGCTCGAATTTCGCGTCCTCTTTGCGCCGCATGAAAGCGGCAGTTATTTCAACTACATGGCGCAAATCCCACCGTTCAATCTCAACGCCTGCGGCTATGGCTGGCGTAGTTCCGAGCGTGGTATGCTTGCGGACAAAGTTGTAAACGCCTAGGTGCAGCGCGACCGCCAGCTTGTGCGTCGCCAAGTCCTTGCTGTAGCCAAGTCCCTTCCGCTGAAACCGCTTTAGTTCCTGCCGCACAGTCAGGAATGCGCGCTCAATATGGCTCGTGGTTAGGTTTTGAAGGTTTGGCGAGCCTACTACCGCCTTGCGCTCCGACGTAACCAGCTTACGAACGCCTTCATTCTTTCCATAACGCGCCAGCGTGCCATCTAGCAGGATCGGATCACCGAAAATCTTGGTTTCCGTTCCGTAGCTGTAGCCTTCGTAACCGAAGTGAGTTCGGATGTGCGCGGGATATGCGGGTAAGTTGTCGGTTGCGATCTGGACAGGGCCGCTCACCCGCTTACTCACGTCCTCGACGAATGAATAACCAGTCCACCAGTCGCGCTTCCCGATCTTGTGGGAAAAGATAAGTTTGGTGTCAGAGTCGATGCAGGCCCAGAGCCAAAAGTCCCCGCGCTCGGGGTCTTTCCTGTTCGCCATACGGCCAGCGTGACAGCCGACGTATTGCCATTGCTCATCCATCTCGATTCGGTTGCAACGCAAGTCTCGAAACTCCGAATCCATGTAGTCCGCAAAGGCAGCGCCCGTCTCTCGGATGATGCGCGTAATGACATACTTTTCTGTCCTGAGCATTCGGGCGATTGCTCGAATCGGAGTTCCCTCGCAGAGTGCCGCTAGAACGTAAGCCTGTTTTTCTTTCGAGAGTCTTCGGTTGTCCATAATTTATGTTTGACTACTTGAAAGAATATATATAACGTTAGTATAGGTCAAGATAAATAGTATATATATTTTCAAGTGGTTAAGACACAACACGGCGGGAAACGGAAAGGCGCTGGCCGAAAGCCACAGGGCAAAAAGCCGGTTCTGGTCACGCTGACAGAGACAAACGTGAAACGGGCAAAGAAGCGCGAAGATAACTTCTCCGGGCTGCTGGATCGGCTGCTGGCCGACTGGATAAACCGCTAGCTCTTCTTGATCGCGGCGCGCTTTTTGATGTCTCGAAATTCCTTTTTCATTCTCGGATCGGAAAGCAAATCCTCGCCTCGGACTTTCTTGCTTCCCGTTGCTTTGCGAACCATTACGGCGATGTCCGTATTGAAGTCGGCAGCATCCTCTTTCGAGGAGGGTTTTCGAGTTGCCACGCTTCACTGTTTCAGATTTCCTTTGGTTCGCAAGTAATATGGCCGCAAGCCTGAAGAGTCGGATCGATAAGCTGCTGAACGATCTCGGGGCCAAGCCTGCTCCCGGCACCGTTGATATTCGCAACAGGTTGTCGATTTTCTCCCGACTCGCCGAGGACCTTGAGAGTGGCCAAAGCGCGATTGAGGCGGATCAGCAGATAGCGGTTATGCAGCAAACGATAAGCGAGTTGCAGTCGAAGCTTCAGCTCGCGAACGCGCAGAGCGAGCAGCTTCAGAAAGTACTTGATGCCGCTAGAGACAAAATCCGGGAGATAGAGCAGCAGCAGGAACAGAACGAAGACCTCAGCACCATAGAGCGCCAGATTTTGTACTTCTTTGACAGAAACGGCGAAGCATTTGAGCCCGGAGTAGCACGACACATTGGCAAACCCGCAGGATCGCTCGACGATATGCTTGACAGGCTGGTTGCAGACAAATTTCTGCATTCCAAGATGGAATGGGAGGTGTCGGTTAAAATCTACTTCCTCAGCAAGAAGGGGAAATCTTGGTTGGCTAGGGACAGGGAGCGCGGCCCCTGAATGATCATATAATTTCCAGAGGGATAGGCACCCCAACACCAATAGCGTTGGTCAATGAAAAAGCTTGCACACCCGGTGGCGCCCCGTGCAAAAGAAGAATCGTCCGGGAGTTATCCGCCAACGACCACAGAGCGATGCCGCCAGAGAGCGAGCCGACCGACGAGTGCAGGAGCCGACGACGTGCAGTTGGAGGCTTTTATGCGAACGATCCCGCCCGACAAATTTCCCGACCCCTGGCTCTACGATACAACCGCGCTTCTGAAAGACCTCGATTCGATCCGTGAGCTCATTTTACGAATCCCCCTGACCCAAGAAAGCTTTGCACCCGTGAACGTAGCCGTAGGGGCCGTTTGGGAGTTGCGTGACCGGCTCCGGTACCTCATCGCGCTCCAAGTGGCAGGCCAGCGCGAATGGACCGCAGAGCACACCCCGAAAAAGGCAAAGCGGGTGCGGAAGATGGCGTCTATCAGCGGAGCCGGAGCGGCCTGAGAGCACCCTGCCCCGCCGGCGGACGCCCCTCTCCTAATGCCTCGGCGGGAAGCGGTTCCCACACATTGCAGGCGGCGTTTCTCCTTTACTTCCCAAAACAACTCTGGGAAACAACTCTGCAAAGGCATCCCAACGGGCGACCTCGCTGCGCTGGCTCCTGTGCTCCGTTACTTTGCCATGCGCCAGCCAGCTTTTGAAAGGCGAAGCGGGACCAATTTTTTTAGAACTTGCGCCCCGTCGCACCGAACAACAAAATCGGCGGCACTATGGGAGAACTGCTTGCCGACTGCCCTCGCTGCAACGCCAAAAACATGACCTTCGATGTCAAATCCGCCTGCTTGGTTGGATGCCCCCGATACCATTGGGAGCAGTGGTTTGAGGCATTTTCCATTTGCCGACATTGCCAAGTTTCAACGGTTTTTGTGCTTGTTCAGGAACGAAGTGAGAGCGCGCAAGTGATCAGCGGCGGCACAGGAGTTCCGACCCTTTCACCAGTAAACAAATACTTCAGCGTAAACGGCTATATTAGCCTGAAGAACCTTGCTACGACAAAGCCGCCGGACCACGTGCCCATCAACATCGCGAATGCGTTCAACGAAGCCGCAACTTGCATGGCTGTCGACTGTTTCAACGCCGCAGCAGCGATGTTTCGTCTTTGTATCGATCACGCCACAACATCGGTTCTTCCGAGCGAAGATTCAGACGGCCTCAACACGAAGATTCGAAGAAGCCTAGGACTGCGACTACCTTGGTTGTTCGACCACAATTTGCTACCTCAGGGGCTTCGGGAGCTCTCTCACTGCATTAAAGAGGATGGGAATGACGCGGCCCATGCTGGCACCTTGTTAAAGAACGATGCCGAAGACCTGCTCGACTTCACTCACGCTCTTCTCCAGCGTCTTTACACTGAACCAGAGCAGCTTCGTCTGGCGCAAGAACGCCGAGATAAACGCCGAGGCACACCTTAAGCAGCAGCCGCCGTTTCAAGCTGCGCGCGCCGCGAAGTAGCGATCACAGGCCGGGTTGACCGAGGCGAGATCCCGCTTTTCCCGCTGACATTTCGAGCAGACGAAGTTGTCAAGCGGAGTTTGCCTTGTTCTTGGATTCCAGTTCCCGCTCGGGAGATGCTCCCCGCGCTCGGTCCACTCTGCGCATAACCCACACTGATACGGCCTTTTAAGCGTGTTCATCGGTTTTCTTCCATGCTGAGCTTTGCTTCATCGACACACCGCGTCCTCTAGCAACCCTGCCGGGGCGCGCGCTTCGCGCGCATCCCCGGGCATGGGCCCTTCGGGTCTGTCGTTCTGACTGCGATTGCCGGTCAGTTGGACAAAATCGAATCCAGCCTAGGCGACTCTCCAGTTCGGAGGTCATACGGGTGCGCCAATGCGTTTCCGCGCGGAATGCCCCTGAGATCGCGCTCAGACAGGCCGTGCCGCTCGCGGACGCCATAAACCTTACCCTTGATGCCCAGCCCCCGCCTAGCCGCCAAGAACGACCAAACGGAGTGGCTGATTTCAATCCTGCAAGCCCGACTAAATTTTCCGCTCTCGTAGGCGTCTGCCCCGTAGAGGTCGTCCGGTTTAAGGATGTAGTCTGTGCTTTCGTTTCTCCCGAACGGTCTGACCCGAGCGAAACCGCCCGCTATCGCGCGCCACTTTGCCATCGCAATAAACCGAGCCGACTTCGTTAGGCCGCCGTCAGGAAGGCCTGCAAGTAAAGCGTGCAGGTGCCGTCGTCCGGTCTGTTCCCCCGACTCGAATCGCAGCGCCCACAGCAGTTTTTTTCGTGGCGTTTTCCATTGATCAGCTATTGCCCGCCACCAGACAAAGCCAATTTTACACAGTACGTCTTCGTTAGGCACGAAATGGGGCCGGCGCGCGTCGTAGTATGTCAGCGAGGCAAAAAGCTGCCACCGCACCTGACCTAATATGTAAGCGTTCGCGTCCTCCATCCCCTACCCTCCTAGATCCAGACTCATGCTTGCAACTATATGTCATATAAAGTCGGAGGGTGTTGGTGCCGCTCCTGTATGGAGATTATGGTGCGGGGCCGTTCTAGCCCTTTTTCTCCTATGTAGCGGTGTTGCCTGCGGGGCAAGCTGTAAACCTAACATCAGCTTCAAACGCCACGTTTTTGCCAACCAAATAAGCACAATAAGTGCTCTGGCGACTTTTCCCGAAAATATCCCGATATCGAATAGTTCCGCGAGCATACAGGACTTCGCCTTCATCTTTCGCGATAGAAGTCCACTGTTGGGCCGAGATTTCCTTTTCTGCTTTGGCGGTAGCCGGAAGCCTAACTCCGGGAGCGACGACCATTTTGCCAGCCCGATCGTTTTCTGTGAATTGTTCGATAACTGCCATTTCCTCTCGCGTTATTGGGACCGACGCCCACACGTTGCCTGCGATTTCAACATCAAGTGCAGGAGTCGGACCAGAATTGAGCAAGAAAATCTCAGCCTCTGGTTGAGGGTGAACTTGCTTAAGTCTTATTTCGACGGCAGTAACCCAGGCCCGCTGGCCATTTTGCATCAAGGCTACCTGTCGGCGCAGAGAGAGGGTTTGGATAATGGCGGCAGTTGTGTAGCAAAATCCAACCAAGCCAATGGCACCGTTGATTATAAGACTATAAATCCAATACTGCTGTTCGTTTATACGACCATCATAATCATCCTTTGCATTGCTAATTTCGTTCTTCTCGCCTTGGGATTTTGGATGTTGCGCGAGTGAGTTATTTACGACGACGAAAAACAAAAGGATGGCAAATAGCGATCTCATAAAAGGCATGAAATCACCTGCTAAAAACGGGAAGCATCCTCTCAAAAAACTCCATTCTACCAAGAGCGCGGCAGAGCGAGTAATTGAAGCCCACGGGAAAGAATTCCGTAGGCTCGCACGGTTGATGGTCGTCCGGCGTGGCAGTAAGCGCGAAGTAAGCCTGATAAGTTCTCATGATAGGCGTTCGCCTGCCATAAATGAGGCCGAACGAGTCGATACAAGAAAACAAAGTGAGATCGTTGATGGCCTCGGGAAAATCCAAAAGCTCCTGCGGGTCACTGGTAGCGTGCCGAATGAAGTCGTAACCGAGCATGAAATCTAATCCCTTCGCGTGCTCCCCGACCGATGGAGCTTTCCCGCGCTCTTTGCCAAGAACTTCCAGGTTCTTATAGGAGGCGATAACGAGCAGATGAATAACCAGCGAATCAGCTTTAACGAACCAGAGCGAAGCAGCGGTTTCCAAGAGCCGTTGGAGCGCGCTTTCCCGGCTAATCGTGGTTACGATTCCGGCTTTTCGGGCGGCTGCTTGTTTGGGCGTGAGAGCAACTTTCTTTCGTCGCCCAAACTCGTGTTTTTTCCCCACGACCGAAACGATAGGAAACCAAGCTTTTCAACCGCAAGCCAATTCGGTTTGCCATTTGCCGTCATCACAAACTAGGGAATAGTAGAGCCGCAATGGCCGATCAAGACTTTAACCAGCAAACCGCCGACATGGTTCGGAAGGCAACGCAATCCCCTCCCGTTGACGGCGAAGAATTGCTCGAATCCGAGGAACTGAAAAAGCAGTTCCGCGAGATCAAAAAGCAATTACCCAAGCCAAGCGGCGAGCAGCCGGTCAAGTAGACCGGAAAAGTTCCGCTCCCGCTCCCTCGCTCGCACCACGTTCGCTCTCGTGAGCGTGACGTTGTAGCGATATTTCCCCATTGGCTTTCGGCCTGCTCCCTGTCGTTTTCCGCCTCGATTATTCATTTGAAAAAATCTCCATCTTTTCTATTGACGATCTTTGAATATATCGCCATAATATCAAATAGTCAATTAAAAATATGAACACTCGCCTAACGAAAGAGAAAAGAGCTTTAGTATTGGCCGCGATTTCACAGGGTGCGCCGATCAATTCCGTCTGCCGGATTTTCAGCATCGGCAAGCACACCGTGCTTCGTTTGATCCGCGACACGGGCGAGATGTTCGCCGATTACATGGACAAGAATTTCCGCGATCTACCCTGCGAAAGAATCGAGATGGATGAACAATGGCAATACGTCGGCTGCCATGCGCGCAGGATGAATGCGCCTGAGCCGGAACGGGGCGATTTCTGGTTGTGGGCGGCGATTGACGCCGACACGAAACTAATCTTTTCCCACCGGATCGGGAAACGGGATTGGATTACCGGCAATATGTTCGTCGAGGACGTGAGCGAGCGCGTCACCGGCCCCGTCCAGATCGCCACCGACAACCTCCCGGCTTACCCGTTCCATATCCGACAATACTTCGGATACGAGGGGTATTCTTACGGCACAGAAACCAAGATTTTCGGCGAGTCCAGACTACTGGACGGCACGCTGTCACGCATCGGACGCAACGAAGGCGTTGCCAAGATGCAGACAGCGGAGCGCAAGGCGGTAGTCGGCTCGCCGGACTTAGAAAGCCTTACCACTTCCCACATTGAACGGGCGTTTTTGACCGTCCGACAGGAACTAAAGCGGTTTCAACGGAAGGGACTCGGCTACTCGAAAGACTTGGAGATGCACAAAGCGGGCGTGGCGCTTCACTTTGGCATCTACAACTTCGTGCGGAAGCATCACACGCTCGGGACAACGCCCGCCGTGGCCGCAGGCGTTGAGGAAGGCCGTTGGAGTTTAGAACGGGTAGTTGAAATGACAGACGAATACCTGCGGGCGAAAGAGGACGCGAAGTTTGAAGCGGCTTTTGCTCAACTTTGAGATTGTTCTGGATTCGCCGATTTCACGGCTTCATAAGCTTCGTATGACCAATCCAGAAACTTCTCAATCTCCAGACGAGGAATCGAATCCGGAAGGCGATCCCAATGCCATAGTGATAGAAGGTGCGCCCGCAGAATTGCGGGATGCGGGCGACCAAGTTGTTTCCACTGGGCGATACCTTTATTTCCACGATCGCTCAGGCGCAAAGTTTTATCCGAATGATCAAGCGTCCCTGAGCACGCTTCAAAGCCGTGCAAAAACTCTATTTCTGATTGAGGAAAAGGAATCGAGAACTGTTTCGGGTGTTTACGAGTGTACTCACCCAGGCTCGAACGATCCATCCCACTTTCACGTAAAACTGACATCAGGGGGAGCATCGGATGCAACAGTCAGTGCGACCTTGGAATAATCACAGGTGGCGGGATTATTACCGGCGCACTGTTGCCCGTTGATGGCGCTCCGGCGCGTCCGTAAGATTCGACCTTCCCGTTCACATTTTTACGGATAGGGCACGAACTGAACCTGGATGGGCGTAGGAAATGGCGTCGGCATTGGATTCGCTATTTGCTCTAGGGCTCGTGTTTGCCGCTCTTGGTCAATGTCGGCGATCTCTTGCTTTAATGCGGCGGTTTTAGCTGGACCATCCGGCATTTGTTGGATCATTTCAAAATTTCGCTGCATCATCTCGACGTATGGGTCCGTGGCACAACTGCTCAGAACGGTTGCTAGGATGAGTGCCTGCATTATTGTTTTCATGCGGCCCCGGTGTATGGGATTCTGGGGGAAGTCGCAAGCTATTAGAATTTTGGGTTGGTTGATGCGGATTTTGCTCGACAAGGGCCTTAGTTGGCTACAAACCCAATAAATGAGCTTCATTGATGTCGGTCATGGAGAAAATTTGAACTCGAATCTCGTCAAAGGATGGACGGATGGCTTCCGAACAGAGAAAGAGAAGATTACTGGACCCCGACTACCCAACGGCTCCTATCCGGTTCATTGGGAAAGGGTAACGAAGCGGTGGGTGCGAATCAAAACTAAGGATGAAAGCTCTTATCTTTTAGGGGATGAAGCAGAGAAAGCCCTCATAAAGCTTGAGAAGCTTGAAAATCTCAAATCAGATTAAACGTAAGATGTTCCGGCAGCGTAAGAACATCCAATAGTCGGCGAACCCGATCCTCGGGCAGAGTGCAATACCAGTGCTCCTTTCCGCGACTAGCCTCGAAATAAACGCCTTTTTCGTCCCTGCCAAACCAGGCTGAAGTCCAAACAAATTCTTCTGGCGTCACGCTTCATAATATACACACTATATCGAAAAAGTCAAGTGAAATCTTTGCCTCGCCCATAATTTCAATAATCGAGTGGCACCAACACCAGTCGGAGGGTGTTGCCTCCGTTTGAGTATGGAAATTGCGGCTTCGCGGTTGAGTTGTCCAGAAAGCGGAACGAAGCGGAACGAAGCGGAACCGATGCGAACGATGCTGATTTCACGGCACTTATAGAGGCAAAACCGAATCGCCGGCCGGGGGTGGAACTTGTCCAGCTGGAATCGCGTCGCCAAGGCCATAGGTTCCACCCCCCCACGAGGGAAACCGATGTCCAAGTCGGCCGTAGCTATGAGTCCCGCCCGGCGTCACCGCCCCTACCGAGCACCGAGTTCCGCGCTCGAGAAAACCTGGAAGCTGGCGTTAAGACCGCCGGCGACGAGCACCGTGCCGTTGCCCAACAGGGTCGACGTGTGATTCTCGCGGGCGTTATTGAGGCTGCCGGTTCGCGTCCAGATTCCACTTGCCGGATCGTAAAGTTCCGCGCTCGCGAGAACGCCGTTCGGGTAGCTGTATCCTCCTGCAACGAGCACTCTGCCATTGGGCAGCAAGGTCGCAGAGTGGAAAGTTCGTCCCGTGGCGAGTCTGCCCGTAAACGTCCAGGTGCCGCTGGCCGGATCGTAGAGTTCCGCAGTGAAGACATCCTCGTTAGGGCGATACTGTCCCCCGGTAATCAGCACCTTACCACCGGGCAGCAAAGTCGCCGTATGGGAGCTGCGTTTGGTCGCAAGACTTCCGGTGGTGGCCCAGGTGCCGCTGGCCGGATCGTAGAGTTCTGCGCTCGCAATTGCAACACCTCTCTGATTCTGCCCCGCGGTGACGAGCACCTTGCCGTTTTGCAGCAACGTCGCCGTGTGCTCCACGCGTGCGCTGTTGAGACTTCCGGTCGCCGCCCAGGTCCCGCTCGCCGGATCGTAGAGTTCCGCGCTCGCGAGAAGGCCGCTATCGTTCGCTCCCCCTGCCACAAGCACCTTGCCGTTGGGCAGCAGCGTCGCCGTGTGAGCGAAGCGTGCCGTGGCGAGTCGACCGGTCGGCGTCCAGGTCCCGGTCGCCGGGTCGTAGAGCTGCGCGCTTGCGACAGAAGCGCCGCTGCCGTCCAGGCCTCCCGCGACAAGCACTTCGCCGTTGGGCAGCAACGTCGCCGTATGAGCTGCGCGTGCGCCAGGGAGGCTGCCGGTCGCCGTCCAGGCTCCGCTGGCCGGATCATAGAGCTCCGCACTCGCGATTTCGCCCTCGTTGAGACCGCCCGCGACGAGGACCCTGCCGTCAGGCAACAACGTCGCTGTATGCGACGAGCGCGCCATGGTCAGGCTGCCAGTAGGCTGAAAAACAAAGGGCGCACCCGGGCAAGGCTGCACCAGCACCAGCCCCGCACCGAGAAAAAGCAGCGGGAACGCGATCCGCCGGGCAAGAAGGGAGCTAGCTGCTCGAAGGCCAAAGATCAGGGAATGCAACATCTTCATAGTTTTAGTCCGGATATCCCAACAGCGCGGAGGGTAACAACCATTGAATGACGGCGTCAAGCAAGAAATTGCGGGGCTTGTCCCGAATGCGAATGAAAGGGTCAGTTGCAGAATTTCGCTCTATAGAACGCAGCGAAGCGAAGGCAAAATAAACAGTTGATATATGTCAGCTAAAGCAACCCTGGCCGAATCTAACACTGCTGCAGAAATCAGGACACGTTGGAAACGCCGGCTACTTGGCCCGGATCGTTGATCGCTCGGCCATAGCTATTAGTCCCGCCAGGCGTCACGGCCCCCGGCGAGCGCCGAGTTCCGCGCTCGCGAGAGCGTGGAAGCTGGCGTCAAGCCCGCCAGCGACGAGCACCTTGCCGTTGCCCAGCAATGCCGCCGTGTGAATATAGCGCCCAGTGATAAGGCTGCCGGCTTGCATCCATGTGCCGCTCGGCGAATCGTAGAGTTCCGCGCTCGCGAGAACTAAGCCCGTCCCAGCGCCGCCGGCGACGAGCACCTTGCCGTTGGGTAGCAACGTCGCCGTGTGCGCTTCGCGTGCGGTCTTGAGGTTGCGGGTCGGCGTCCAGCTTCCGCTCGCCGGGTCGTAGAGTTCCGCGCTCGCGAGAGCGCTGTTCTTTAGACCGCCGGCGACGAGCACCGTGCCGTTGGGCAGCAAGGTCGCCGTATGGGAGTCGCGTGCGGTCTTAAGGCTGCCGGTCGTCGTCCAGCTTCCACTCGCCGGATCATAGAGTTCCGCGCTCGCGAGAGCGACGCTGGTCCCAAAACCGCCAGCGACGAGCACCTTGCCGTTGGGCAACAAGGTGGCGGTGTGCGCGTTGCGTGCAATGCTAAGGCTGCCGGTACGCCGTCCAGGTCCCCGTCGCCGGATCGTAGAGTTCCGCGCTCGCCAGAATGCTACCGGGGGCGCTACCGCCGGCGACGAGCACCTTGCCGTTGAGTAGCAACGTCGCCGTGGGACCAATGCGGGCAGTGACGAGGCGGCCGGTGCCGGCGCCGCCGTAACCGCAAGCGACCAGCACCTGTCCGTTGGGCAGCAAGGTCGCCGTGTGAGCGGCACGTGCGATGTTGAGGCTACCGGTCGCTGTCCAAGTCCCGCTCGCCGGGTCGTAGAGTTCCGCACTCGCCAAAAAAACTTCGGCGTCGTTCACACCCCCTGCCACGAGCACCTTGCCGTTGGGCAGCAACGTCTCCGTGTGACGATAACGTGCGTTAGCGAGGCTACCGGTGGCCTCAAAAACAAAGGGCGCGGCCGCGCTCGGCTGCGCCAGCACCAACCCCGCACCGAGAAAAAGGAGAGGGAACGCGAGGCGCTGGGCGAGAACCGAGTTAGCTGCTCGAAGGCCAAAGATCAGGGAATGCAACACCTTCATAGTTTATAGTCCGGATAACCAACAGCGCAGAGCGTAACGAGCATTGAATGACGGCGTCAAGCAAGAAATCGCGGGCGGTTGGCCCGGAATTTGGATGAAAGGGTCCGCCGCAGAATTTCGCTCTATCGAAGGCACCGAAGCGAAGGCAAAAATGACAGTTGCTATATGTCAGCTAAAGCAACCCTGACAGGATCTAACCATGGATTACGCGCGTGCAGAAATCAAGGCACGTCTGAAACGTCGGCTACTTGGCCGGATTGTTGATCGCTCGGCCGTAGCTATTACTCCCGCCAGGCGTCACCGCCCCCGGCGAGCACCGAGTTCCGCGCTCGCGATAGCGCGGTTGTCGACGCCATTACCGGCTGCGACGAGCACCTTGCCGTTGGGCAGCAATGTCGCCGTGTGAAGCCAGCGTGGGGCGGCGAGGCTGCCGGTGGCCGTCCAGGTCCCGCTCGCCGGATTGTAGAGCTCCGCGCTCGCGAGAGAGACGCCGTAGTGAATACCGCCTGCGACGAGCACTTGGCCGTTAGGCAGCAACGT
>PNAA01000049.1:57370-57493 GCA_003169975.1 Spartobacteria bacterium
GTAGAGTTCCGCGCTCGCGAGGGGGAGGCCGTTATAACCTCCTGCGACGAGCACCTTGCCGTTAGGCAGCAACGTCGCCGTGTGACTATTGCGCGCGGTAGCGAGGCTGCCGGTGGCCGTCCA
>PNAA01000049.1:57498-106208 GCA_003169975.1 Spartobacteria bacterium
CGTAGAGTTCCGCGCTCGCGAGGCGGAGGCCGTTATAACCTCCTGCGACGAGCACCTTGCCGTTGGGCAGCAACGTTGCCGTGTGAAGATAGCGTGCGGTGGCGAGGCTGCCGGTGGCCGTCCAGGTCCCGCTCGCCGGGTCATAGAGTTCCGCGCCCGCGAGGGGGAGGCCGTTATAACCTCCTGCGACGAGCACCTTGCCGTTGGGCAACAACGTTGCCGTGTGTTCTTCGCGTGCGGTGACGAGGCTCCCGGTAGTCGTCCAGTGCCCCGTCGCCGGGTCGTAAAGTTCCGCGCTCGCGAGAGGGGAGCCGTTCTTGTAACCTCCTGCGACAAGCACCTTGCCGTTGGGCAGCAATGTCGCCGTGTGACTATTGCGCGCGGTGGCGAGGCTGCCGGTCTGCTCAAATGCGCCCGCGCAAGGGCGCACGAGCGCCAGTCCCGCACCGAGAAAAAGTAGCGGGAAGACAATCCACCGCGCAAGAATCGAGCTGGCCGGACGAAGTCCAGCGAGCAGAGAATGCAATGTTTTCATAGTTTCAGGCCGGATATCCCAACCGCGCGGAGCGTAACAAGCATTGAATGACGGCGTCAAGCAAGAAACCGCGGGGGTTGGCCCGGAATGCGGATGAAAGGGTCCGCTGCAGAATGTCGCTTTATTCGAAGGCACCGAAGCGAAGGCAGAAAATGACAGTTGCTATATGTCATATAAAGTCGTGAGGTGTTGGGTCCGATTGAGTATGGGTTTTCGGCTCTAGACCCTTAGTGCGTTCTCCACTAGTCGTTAAAGCCGCGGCAAGAATCCAACCTCAGATCGTGCTGCCGCTCCACTTCAGTTTTTGCCGCACGACTCCGAAGAAGGAAAGCTGCGGCAAGACGGCCAAGGGAAGAAGTTTTTCCGCGCGCCGGATGGTGACGGTCGCGCCGAATTCCAACAGCACCGGACTGCGCCCATCAACCGTCAGGTAAACCGGGTAATCCGGCTCGCTTGCTTCGACTTCGATCACGGAGCGATCGCCGACGATGACCGAGCGATTGGTCAGAACGTGCGGGCAAATCGGCGTGATCACGAAGACGCCGGACTGCGGCTCGAGGATCGGTCCGCCCGCGGAGAGCGAATACGCGGTCGATCCGGTGGGCGTCGCGACGACCAGGCCATCGGCGTTGAATTCGGTCAGCGGCTCGCCATTGACTCGCGTCCGGAGGCGGATGAGACGCGAGATTTCCCCGCGAGTGATGACGGCGTCGTTGAGTGCGACCATCGCATGGCGGCCTTCGCCCGCTTTAACGATTTCCACCGAGAGCAGGACACGCTCGCTGAGGGCAAACTTCCCGCTCACGATAGAGCTGACGGCTTCGTGATAGGCCGATGAGTTGAGACAGGTCAGAAAACCGAGCGACCCGATGTTGATTCCGAAGATCGGTTTGATGACTTCCTGCAAACTGCTCAGGACATTCAGAATGCTCCCGTCGCCTCCCAGGACGACGAGCAGATCCGTATCGGCGCCGAGCTGCGCGATCGTGCGGCCGGACTTCGCACCGATCAGCGCTGCCGTTGCAGTTTCGATCAGCACTTTCACTCCCGCGCGCTCAAATTCCGTCTGCAGCCGCCGGACCAATTCCGCGGCTCCGGCTTTCCCGGTATGGGCGATTAGGCCGATGATTTTCGGAGACATAGAAAAAATTCCTGGTTGCCGTCGGTCCCGGTAATGCTGGAGGGAAACAGGCCCCCCACCCGCGCGCCCATGTTTTCGGCGAAGGCGGCGACTTTCTGTTGCGCCTTTTCGTGCAGCGTCGCGGAGCGCACGATTCCGCCGCGGCCGACATCCTCGCGGGCGAGCTCGAACTGCGGTTTGATCAAGGCGAGGATCACACCGTCTGGAGTTAGCAAGTCAAAGGCATTGGGCAAGATCAAAGTCAGCGAGATAAAAGAAACGTCGATCACACAAATCTCAATCGGCTCCGGGATTTCCTCCCGGGACAATTGGCGCGCATTCGTTTTTTCCAGAGTTACGACCCGGGAATCGTCGCGGATCTTCCAGGCGAGTTGCCCGTGGCCTACATCGACCGCAAAGACTCTGCGAGCGCCGTGCTGGAGCAGGCAATCCGTGAAACCGCCGGTCGAGGCCCCGATATCGAGCGCAATTTTGCCGTCGCAAACGATCCCAAAATGCTTGATCGCCCCTTCCAGCTTGATCCCGCCGCGACCAACGTAGCGCCTGCGTTCCGCGACGGAGATTTCGTGCTGGTCCTGGACGAAATCCGAGGCCTTCGCCGCGACCCGGCCGTCAATTCGCACTTCGCCGGCCATGATGGCGGTCTGGGCCTGCTGGCGGCTCGGGAAAAGTCCCCGCTGGACGAGCGCTTGATCGAGTCGAATCCCTCGAGCCATGAGATCACGCTGTCGCCGGAGCCGGCTCGAGTTGCTGTGATTGTTGCGTAATAACAGTCTGAACTGACTGTTTAAGAATGTTTAACGCGTTTTTCAATTGCGACATTGAGATAACCAAAGGCGACATGAGCACCACCGTGTTGCGGATATGCCGTGTGAGCAACCCCCGCTCCCGAGCGCCAAGGCAGACGCGCGCCGCAAGCAGGCTGTCGTCCGGTAGGTCAAACGCGCCGATCATTCCGCAGGCGCGAGCACCTGCAACGCCGGGAAGTTTTCCGATTGAAGCCAATCCTTCCTGGAGTAGCGCCATTTTCGGCGGCAGAGATTCGATTGTGCCCTCAGTTTTGAAAACCTCCAGACTTGCTCGGGCAGCCGCGCAGCCAAGCGCGTGGCCGGTGAAACTATGCCCATAGTAGAGCGTCGCGTCGGAGCCAGAGCCTAAAAATGGCGCAAAGATTTCATGCGAAACCAGCGTCAGGGCCAAGGGCGAATATCCCCCGGTCAATCCTTTGCCGAAAACATAGATATCGGGATGTATTTCCTCGTGTTCGCAAGCAAACATCCTGCCCGTTCGACCGAAGCCGGTCATTACTTCATCCGCGAGCAAAAGCGTCCCGACCGAGTCGCACCATTCGCGCAGCCGCTTGAGCGTGCCGGCGGGCCAAATCTGCATTCCCGCCGCACCTTGAATGATCGGCTCGATCACAACGGCGGCGATTTCGCCTGCGTTCGAGATTTCCGCCAGTTCCGCGACGGAGCCGATCCGCTGTACCGGGAAATGCCAGCTGCTGAGCGCACTTCCAAACATGGCCGCGGCCCCGAGGCTCGCCGCGCCCGCCGTATCGCCATGATACGCGTCGCGAAACGAGATGAACACCCGCCGCTTCGATCCCTTCAACTGCCAGTATTGGCTAACGATGCGCAGCGCGGCTTCCATCCCGGTGGAGCCGTCATCGGAATAGAATACGCGCCCGAATTTTTCCTCCGGAAATAATT
This sequence comes from Spartobacteria bacterium, assembly GCA_003169975.1. Taxonomy (GTDB): domain Bacteria; phylum Verrucomicrobiota; class Verrucomicrobiia; order Chthoniobacterales; family UBA10450; genus Palsa-1392. Next base: position 60,887 of record PNAA01000049.1, read on the forward strand.
GCACGATTTCTCGCGCCAACTGGATTGCCGGCGGGTTTGTCGTCCCGAGAAACGATGTGTGCGCGACGCGCTCGAGCTGCTCCCGGATCGCGGCGCTGATCCGCGGATGATTGTGACCATGGATGTTCGTCCAGATGGAAGAATTCCCGTCGATGTATTCGCGCCCGCGGCTGTCGCGCACGATCGCTCCCTCGCCGCCGACAAGAACGATCGGCTCATGGTCGGGAGCGCACCAGTCCCCCATCGAGGTAAACGGATGCCAGACGTAGCGCTTGTCGTCGGCGACCAACTGCGCGGTGTCCCAGTTATCCATCGCGGGTCTGATCGCGGAGCATCTTGTCGACCGCCGCGAAATCCTCCGCCGACGCGCGGCGGCGCTGATATTTTCGGAAAATGATGTCCCGCAACTCGCGCAGATCATCGATCGGCGGCACGTCGTAGTAGGTCCATCCCTCCTCGTCGTGGAATTTGGCCTGGAACTTCCAATTGCCGCCGAATTTCGTGACGCGCACCTCGCGTTTGCGTCCGCCCCCATCCCGCGAGGTCCATATGTGTTGACTGCGCATAGCGTCGGCTCCTTACATTAGGAGTCATCTCATAAACCCTAAAACGATTTGTCATCCTGAAAAGAAACGAAGGATCTCTGACTTATTTTCTCTTCCACCCGCGCACCCGTCGCCAGAAATGATCGGAGATTCTTCGCTCCGCTCAAAATGACAGTGCTATTTATGAGATGCCTGTAGCATCCTTGAAAGACGCGGCCAAACTCCTCCTCTATCTCGCCGGGGTCATTGTGCTCGGGGCACTCGCGGCCCCGCCGCTTTTTTGGTTCGGACAATACCTGGTTGCGCAGCGCATTTTGCCGAGCCTCGCCGGCTTTGATTTCGAGACCTATTTCCATCGCGCGCTGCTCGTCGCCGCGCTTGTCTTGCTCTGGCCTCTCCTGCGCGCGGTGCGGGTGCGCGGTTGGCGCGATCTCGGCTTGGAGAAAAATGCGCACGCCGGGACCGATGTCGCAGCCGGTTTTGTCTTAGCAGCGGTTCCCCTGCTCTGCTGCGGTGCGGTGCTCATCGCCATGCACGTTTATTCGCTGCGGCACGCGTTTCTCTGGCACAAGATGCCGGCCGTGCTGGTCGCGGCCAGCGTCGTGCCGATCCTCGAGGAGCTGTTGTTCCGTGGCTTCATTATGGGCGTTTTGTTGCGCAGCTTTTCCCGATTGCGCGCGTTGCTCATCACCTCGGCGCTTTTTTCCATCGTTCATTTCCTGAAGGCGCCCGACCTGACCACGCCTAACGACGCCGTCGGTTGGTCGTCCGGCTTTGTCTCGATCGCGCATTCCTTCTGGCAGTTTGGCGATCCGGTCCTGCTCGCCGCCGGTTTCCTGACGCTCTTTGCGATCGGCTGCATCCTGGCCGACGCGCGCCTTCAGACCCGCTCGCTTTGGCTGGCGATCGGGCTGCACGCCGGCTGGATCTTCGCCAACGGCACTTTTAGTCGAGCAACGCGCCGCTCCACGGTCGCGCTGCCCTGGGTCGGGAAAGACTTGCTCGTCGGAATCGTGCCGCTCATGATCGCCCTCGCCAGCTGGGCGCTGATGCGCGGCTGGGTGAAATATGCCCGCGCGCGCGCTCCCCAATCCCTTCCGCGGACTCGTTAGTCTCTTTTATCCGCCCTTCTGCGCGGTCTGTTCCGCGGTGGTCGATCCTGGCGAAAATCTCTGCGCGGTCTGCGCCGGGAAAGCGGCGCGCATCGTCCCTCCCTTCTGCGCGAAATGTTCGCAACCGTTCGAGGGCGCGATCACCGGTTCCTTCACCTGTGCAAATTGCCAGGACCGCGTCCTGCACTTCGAGGCGGCGGTTTCCGCCTACCGCAGCCGGGGCGTGGTGCGCAAGGTGATGCTCGATTTCAAATACGGCCGCCAGATTCATCTCCGGCATCTCCTCGGCCGCTGGCTCTCTGAAACGCTGGCCGATCCGCGCCTCGCCGGCCGCCGCTTTGATTTCATCGTGCCCGTTCCGTTGCATCCGGCGAAGAAACGCGAACGCGGTTTCAATCAGGCCGAGCTGCTCGCCGCCGCGCTCCGGCGCCGTTCCGGCGTCCGCGTCCAGAACGTGCTTCAGCGCACCCGCTATACCGCGACGCAGACGCAATTCGACCGAAGCGAGCGGATGGAAAATCTCAAGGGCGCCTTTCGTTTACGGCGCGGCAGCAACGTGCAAGATTTACGAATGCTGCTAGTCGATGACGTCCTGACCACCGGTTCGACTTTAAGCGAATGCGCCTCGGTTTTGAAGAAGGCCGGCGCGCTTTCGGTCCACGCGGCGACCGCCGTCCGCGGCTAAACAATGGCCATTTTTAAAAAACCAGCGCTCAAAACCGAAAGCCGGAAAAAGCGCGAGATGCCGCCCGGCCTTTGGCAGAAGTGCGACGGTTGCGGCGAGGTCGTGCACGAAATCGAGCTGGTGGAAAACGACCGCGTCTGCCCGCGTTGCGATTACCATTTCACGCAGACGGCCAAGGAGCGGATCGCGAAGTTGTGCGATCCTGACAGCTTCGTCGAGCTCGATGCCGGCCTGACCTCGATCGACACGCTCAAGTTCCAGGGCATGGCGAGTTACAAGGATCGCCTGCGCAAATATCAGGACAAGACCGGCCTGATCGACGCCGTCCTCAGCGGCCACGCGCTCATCGAAGGCTACAAGGTGGCCATCGCGGTGATGGATTTCAGCTTCCTCGCCGCCACGATGGGCTCTGTCGTCGGTGAGCGCATCACGCGGGTCATCGAGTACGGCACCGCCCACGGCGCCGCGGTGGTTATCGTCGCCGCCTCGGGCGGCGCGCGCATGTACGAGGGCATGCTCAGCCTCATGCAAATGGCGAAAACGAGCGGCGCGCTCGCCCTCCACGCGGAGAAGCGGCTGCCCTTCATCTCCGTCCTCACCAACCCGACCACCGCCGGGGTAATGGCCAGCTTCTCATCGTTAGGCGACGTCATCATCGCCGAGCCGAGAGCGATGGTCGGCTTCGCCGGGCCGCGCGTGATCAAGGAGACGACGCACCAGGATTTGCCGGAACGCTTCCAGACGGCCGAGTTTCTCGAAGAGCACGGCTTGATCGATCTTATCGTGCACCGCAAGCAATTGCGCATGCAGCTCGCGCAACTGCTGGCCTACTTCTCCTCGACGCGTTGAACGGGCCCGAAACCGCCGGGCCGCGATCTGCCGGAGCCGGCCTCGGGCCGCGAACCTCTTACGAGGAAGCGCTCGCCTGGCTTTTCGGCACCCAGCGTTTCGGGATCAAACTTGGGCTGGAGAATAGTCGCCGTCTTTTCGCCGCGCTGGGCGTGCTTTCGCCTAACGAAAGAATCATCCACGTCGCCGGCACGAACGGGAAAGGCTCCGTTTGCGCCATGCTCGATTCGATCTGCCGCGCGGCCGGCTATCGGACCGCCCTCTTTACCTCGCCGCACCTCGTTACGTTCCGCGAGCGGATCCAGTTCAATGGCGAACTGATTTCCGAAAAAGAAGTGGCGCGCGACCTAACGAAAATCCGCGAACTGGTCGCCGGCTGGGACCCGCACCCGACTTTTTTCGAAATTACCACTGCGCTCGCGCTCGATTATTTTCGGAGGCGCGAGGCCGATATCATCGTGCTCGAAACGGGCATGGGCGGCCGGCTCGATGCGACCAACGCGGCGCAACCGGTTGTCTCCATCCTCACGCCGATCGATTACGACCACCAGAAATGGCTCGGCCACAGCCTGACAGAAATCGCGGGCGAAAAAGCCGGCATCATCAAGGCCGACATCCCGGTCGTCTCCGCTCTGCAACCGGACGAAGCAGCCGCCGTCGTCCGCAGCCGGGCGGCAGAATGCGGCGCCCCGCTCGATTTCGTTAGGCAACCCTTCGACCGGTTTCCCATCGCTTTGCGCGGCCGGCATCAAAACGAAAACGCCGCGCTCGCCATCTCCGCGCTGCACACCGCGCAAATCGCGATCGACGACGCTGCCCTCGAACGCGGACTGGCCACGGTCGTGTGGCCAGCGCGGTTCCAGCAATGGGACGCGCGCACGATCATCGACGGCTCGCACAACCCGGCCGGAGCGCGCATTCTCGCCGAGACATGGCGGCAAACCTTCGGCGATCGGCGAGCCACAATTCTTCTCGCCGTGCTTCGCGACAAGGATGTCGCGGGCATTTGCTCGGCGCTGGAACCGATCGCCCACCGCGCACTGCTCCCGGCGATCCGGAGCGAACGCGGCCTGCCACCGGAAGAACTTCGCCTAACGATTTGCGACCAACTCCCCGGACTGCCAGTGGCCGTTTTGCCCTCGCTCGCCGCCGCCTGGGAGGAGGCGCGGCGCGACGCCGCTCCGATCCTGATTTGCGGGTCGCTGCATTTCGCCGGCGAAGCGCTCGCCTTCCTGCGCGGCGAGCCGGCCGCGTTCGAAGAGTGCTTGCAGTGATGTAGACGCTTCGCTCTGCGCAGAGCGAAGCGTCTACAGGCGTCGCGACGCGGCAGCGCAAGCGACCGCTAATAAATCGCAACCGACCGGCAGCGGAGCAATCGCCTTTATCCTAGCTTGGCGGTGTGAAATTGATGACGGCGACCGCCAGCATCGTCAATGTGCCGCCGCCGACGCGCGCGCACAAATCTGAAAGACGGTCGCCAACCGCCGCCGTGCGACGTTTCCTTCGCCCTCTGATCGGCTGCGGCGTGGTGGTGTCGACGCTTTGCGTGCTGGGCGTGCTCATCTGGCAGGGAATCACCGCGCAGGGCGCGCCCGACCCGACGCAGCCGCAGACCAGCCCGGCGATGGCGTTCCTCGATATCGGCGTGCTCGTTTTCCGCGAAGGCCTCGAGTGCATTCTCGTGCTCGCGGCGCTCACCGCCAGCATGACCGGGAGCAAAGCGGTCCATCGTCGGCCCGTCGCGCTCGGAGCGGGGCTGGGCTTTGTCGCCACCGGCGTCACCTGGTTGATCGCCATCGGCATCATGAAACAACTGATCGACAGCGTACCGGCGCTTGATCTGCAGGCGGCGACGGGGTTGCTCGCGGTCGTCGTGCTGGTCGTGATCATGAACTGGTTCTTCCACAAGATTTATTGGGGCGGCTGGATTCGCGCGCATAACCGGAGGAAGAAAACGCTGCTCACCAGCGCCAGCTCGGTGCAGATCTCGCAGCGCCGTCTCCTTTGGGGCTTGGTCCTGCTCGGCTTCACCTCGCTTTATCGAGAAGGCTTCGAGGTCGTGCTTTTCCTGCAAAGTTATCGGCTGAAATTCGGCAACGGCGTCGTTTTGGAAGGCGCTCTCGTCGGTCTCATCCTCTCGGGGATGGTCGCAGTCCTCACCTTCGGCCTGCAGAAGCGGCTGCCTTATCGCCGCATGCTGATCACCACTGGCATTCTGCTCGGCGTCGTGCTGCTCGTGATGGTGGGCGAACAGGCGCAGGAGATGCAGCTCGCGCATTGGATCTCCACGACGCCCATCCCAGCGCTGGAATCGATGCTTCGCCCGTGGATGGGTCTCTGGTTCGCTGTCTTCCCGACGGTGGAAACGCTCGCCGCGCAACTGCTCGCTGCGATCGTCGTGATCGGCTCCTATTACGGCGCGAAACACCTGAGCCGAAACGGAATCCCGATTCTGCCGGCTCAGCCTAACGACGATTCGGCGGCCGCGGCCCGAAGGTGACCCGGTGCTGGTCGATCCGCGCGCCGCGAGCGATGAAGTAGCGCCGCAATTCCTCGGTGTAAAAGGTGCCATCGTTCTCCTGATTGAACCCGAGCCGGATGCGGCCGCCGGGATTCAAACGCGTCTCGAGATCATCGAGGAGAAACGACCACTCCTTCGGTCCCCAGAGTGCCGGGCTCTTGTGTCCATTAAAGCAAATCATAAACGCCGTGATGAGATCGAACTTGCGGTCGAAAGCCGGCAACGGCTGAAACGCTTCCACCCTCCAGAGCACGCGCTTCAGCCCGAGCGCCTCGAACATTTCCGCATACATCGGCACATCCTCGATATCGAGCCCGAGCGCGTCGTGGCCGAGCCATTGGCAAATGTAGAGGAAGTAGCCGGCGCCCGAGCCGATATCGAGAATGTGCTTTCGCCGGCCCCAATCGAGCTCGAGCTCACGGACCCGGCGCAGGTTGATCGCGACCCACCTTTTGAGATCGAGATATTTCCGCCAACTGCCACCCGGATTTTCGACCGCGTAACGCTCGTAAATCGCCTGGAATTCCAGCCGCTCGATGCTGGCGATGATCTTCCCGGCGTCGAGGCGAAAAACAAATCGCCGGGTCAACAGGATGCGGCCGAGGTGTTGCTTCGCGCTGCGCACGGTGCGCGGGTTGGCCAGTTTTGCGAGCTTGTGTGAGAGGCGCATGAGAGCGAAGGGCTCTATCCGTAACCCGCGAGCGGACCAAGTCAAAAGCGTCTTGCGGTCTCGGGCTGGAGCGACCGTAATGGCGAGGAAGGCGGGACGTTTTTCCCTGCTGGAGTCGGATCATTTAACGTTTCCATGTCGGGATTATTTCACAATTGGCGTCACCCACGGCAGTGTTATCTCATTTGCGGGATCGCCCGCGCAGGGAGCAACCTCTTGAGCGATGGCCTCCGGGATACCGGCCGCGCAGGCCGGCCGAACCAGTTCTTTCTTCCTTCGTCGGAGAGTCAGTTTCGCGCCGCGCACCATTTCGCCGCGGACGTAACATTTGCGGATTACGTGCGCGGCATCGTCGAGAAATCAGCAACCTCCAACGAAGTCTTCGGATTCAAATTGATGGGGTGGTATCTGAACGATTTTCTCGAGCGGCTACGTCAAACCGGCGTCTTTGGCGGAGCGGAGAAATCTGATCTGGAGTTGCTGCTGACGGCGTTTCTCCGTCTGCGCTTCATCCAAATCACGCGTCGTGAAAAGTTGCGCCAGGCCATTTCCAAGGCCCGCGCCGTTCAAACCGGTCTCTGGAAAGTGCAGGAGGGCAAAACGGCCGCGGCAGGGCCGCAGTTCGATCGGCTTCTCATCACGCAGTGTCTCAAAGAGGCCGAAGAAGAAGAAAACACCTGGAGTGCTTTCTTTGCCCGTATCGGTCTCGAACCCTTCCGCGTGGAGTACGAGGAGCTTTGTCGCGATTACGAAACGACCATCCGCGCGGTTTTGGATTTTCTTGAGATTTCGCTGCCGCGTCGGATCAAGATTAGTCAGCCGGCAACGATTCGGCAAAGCGATGCGCTTTCGGATGAATGGGATCGACAATATCGCGCAAGCGGCGCGGTTGAGTGACTCGCAAGATCAGGCTTCGATCCGAGGAAAAAGCGGCGCCGGCTTTCCGACCACATGGCCGTCGGGCAGCTTCCCCCACTCCGCCTCGCCTAACGAAAAGCGCGCTTCCTGACCTCTCAGCTCGGGCTCCATCTTCCAATTGAGCTGGTCGAAAATTCCGTGCGCGGCCTTTGGGAGCATGGGCGAGATGAGGATGGCGATGATGCGGAGCGATTCACACAGCGAGTAAAGTATGCAGTTCAGCAGCTTTTCCTGATGATCTTCCTTCGCGAGTTTCCAAGGTGCGGTCTGTTCAACGAGCCTGTTCGCATGGGATGAAATAGCCAGCGGATAGCCAACAGCGTTTTCAATCGCAAATGGCTCCAACACAATTGACGCGCGCTCCGACCCGTCCAAGGCGTCGACATAGTTCTGCACCTGCGACCAAACCAGCGCCTCGCAGGTTGAAAGGCGATTATCTTGGACATTTTCCTTCTTCACCTCACCCTCCCGGTACTTCCAACTCATGGTAAGCGAGCGGTTAAGTAGATTACCTAATGAGTTTGCAAGGTCGGAGTTGTACCGGCTAACGAGCCGCTCTTCTGAAAAGTCGGCGTCCTTGCCCATCGCAATATCAGTCATCAAGTAATACCGGAGTGCTTCCGGTCCATATTTGTCGGCTAACGAGTCAGGGTCGACCACGTTGCCTAAAGACTTACTCATCTTCGCGCCGCTGATGTTCCACCAGCCATGGGCGAGGAACTTCGGCATCTGATCCGTCTCGCCTTCTTTAGAGCCGTCGGGGAAGCCAAGGGCGTGGAGCATGATCGGCCAGTAGATGCCGTGGGCGGGGATGAGGATGTCCTTTCCGATGATGTGCAGGGCGGGCCACTTTTCTTGAAAGGATGAAGGCTGAAGGATGAAGGATGAAATGGAGGGATCGTAGCCGAGGAAGCTGATGTAGTTGGTGAGGGCGTCGAACCAGACGTAGTTGACGTAGTCGCGATCGAAAGGCAGCTCGATGCCCCAGCTCAAGCGCGATTTCGGACGCGAGATGCAGAGGTCGCCGCCCAGTTTGTCGACCGCATTGATCAGCTCGGTCTGGCGGAAGTCGGGCTTAACGCAATCGGGATGCGAACGAAGATAACCGAGAAGCCACTCCTTGTGCTGAGCGAGCCGGAAGTAGTAATTTTCTTCTTCGCGGTGCTCGACCTGGCCCCACTCCGGACCGAACTCGCCATCGGGTCCGCGTTCTTTGTCGGTCAGGAATTGTTCCTGGCGGACGCTGTAGTAGCCCGCTTGTTTGTCCTTGTAGATCTGTTTCTCGTCGTAGAGTCGCTGCAGAATTCCCTGCACACATTTTTTGTGCAATGGATCGGTCGTGGCGGCCCAGACGTCGTAGCGCACGTCGAGCTTTTCCCAGAGGGCGATGAATTTGGCGGTGATCTCGTCGACGAATTGTTGCGGAGGCACACCTGCTTTCTCGGCCGATTGTTGCACTTTCTGGCCGTGCTGATCGACCCCGGTGAGGAAGAAAACTTCCTCGCCTTTCAGCCGGTGATAACGCGCGATGACGTCGGCCAGCACCTTCTCGTAGGCGTGGCCGATGTGCGGCGCGCCGTTGGTGTAGTCGATCGCGGTCGTGATGTAGAAGGGTTTCGGCATGCGGGCTCGGAGATATTGCGGGCGCAGGTTGCGCCGCGCAACCGCGACCTTTGCTAACGATCCGCCTTTACCGCGAGGAGAGGCGCGCGCCACCGGCGGTGCAGGATGCGGTGCGTGCGCAGCAGCGGAAAAAGCGCGATGAAGATCACGCTGCTCCACTGCATCGTCCACGGAATCCGCGCGAGGACGGCGGCGGCCAACGCCACGCCGACCAGCACGAGCAGCCGGTAGATGGTGTGACGGGTGTCGAACCGCTCGAGCTCCGTCAGTTCCAGTTCGTCGCGCAAGCCGTAGGCATGGAGGTAAAGCAGGGTGAGCGCCGCGTAAACCGCCGCGAACCCGAGATCATAGATCGTGAGCAGATTGGAAAATTGCGCCCTGGCCATCCGCACGTGGTGCGCTGCGTTGCCGAAGACGAGGCCGGTGATGCTGATGTTAAAGAGAAATTTCAGCGGATAGATGTAAAACAAAACGACGAAGAGCAGCACGCAGGTGAGAAAGCGCGTCCGGCCGTCGTCGAGTCCGTAGCGGCGGCAGAATTTGTAATGGCTGTTCCAAATGAGGGCGAGGAAGAGAAAGCAGAGCGCAAACGCCGGAAAGCCGCGCATCGCTTCAAAAAGATCGCCGACTGTTTTCGGAACATCGAGCGAGACGACGAGCAAGGTGAGGGCGAAACCGAAAACGGCGTCGCTGAAGCTTTCGAGGCGAGTGACCTCGAGACCGCGCTGGAGAAAGCCATCAATGACTTCGCGATCGTGTCTGGCGCGGTCGGCGCGGAACATGGAGCACTTTGATAAGCGAGCCGGTAGCGCGCGACAAGCGGTTAACGAGGCGCGGAGATCGTTGCTCCGGTCATGCGAACTGACGAAACGCCGCGCGGGCTGGCGCGGGCGATTCCGTTCCGGGTAGCGCATGCGTCCAGCGTGCTGGTTGCGGTGTTCCACCGCAACGGACTTTTCTTAAAGCGCCGCCATTCTCCTGACGTTCTCGCGGTTAGGAAAGTTCGTTGCCGCGAGACGCGGCCGTACCCAGGTAAAGCGCTATTCCAACCCGAGCGCGTGAAACGTTTGGTCCACGTAGCGGAAGTGCACGTCGAGCGAGCAGAGCGCATCGATTTCGTCGGCGGAAAGAAGCACGGTGATCTCCGGCTCCTGCTTCGCATTCTCGGCGAAGGATTGGTCGCCTTTCCAGGTCCGCATCGCGGCGCGTTGCACCGCTTCGTAAGCGGTCTGGCGATTGGCGCCGGCGCGGGTGAGGGCGAGCAGGACCGATTGACTGAAATACAGCCCCTTCGTTAGGCCGAGATTGCGTTCCATGTTTTCGGGGTAAACCTGGAGGCGCTCGATCAGGTCGCGCAGCTGGTAAAGCATGTAATCGAGCAGCATGCACGAATCCGGCAGGATGATCCGTTCCGCGCTTGAGTGGCTGATGTCGCGTTCGTGCCAGAGCGCGACATTCTCGAGCGCCGCGACCGCATTTCCCCTAACGACACGGGCGAGTCCGCTTAACCGCTCGGCGGTAATCGGGTTGCGCTTGTGCGGCATGGCCGAACTGCCTTTCTGGCCGGCACTGAAGAATTCCTCCACTTCGAGCACCTCGGTCCGTTGCAGATGCCGCAACTCAGTCGCCCAGCGATCGATGCTGGAGGCGATGAGCGCGAGCGTGGTGCAAAATTCGGCGTGCCGATCCCGCTGGATGATCTGGGTGGAGAGGACCGCCGGTCGCAGCCCAAGTTTTTCGCAGACCTGCCGCTCGATCCGCGGGTCGAGATGCGCGTGGGTGCCAACGGCGCCGCTCAATTTGCCGACTCGGACACGCTCCAAGGTCTGCGTGAGGCGTTCTTCGGCACGGCCGAATTCGTCGAACATGAGCGCGAGCTTGAGCCCGAAGGTGATCGGCTCCGCGTGGATGCCGTGGCTCCGGCCGATCATCGGCGTCATCTTGTAGCGCCGTGCCTGCTCGCCGGTTACGCGGCGCAGTTCCCGGATGTCCTCCACTAGAATTTTGCCCGCGGCGACGAGCTGCACCGCCAGCGTCGTATCGAGGATGTCGGACGAGGTAAGGCCCTGATGAATCCAGCGTGCCGCGGGGCCCACGCTGGCGGCCACGTTTTCGAGGAACGCGATCACATCGTGATTCGTGCGTTTCTCGATCTCGTTGATTGCCGGGATGGAAAACCGGGCGCGCCGCCGGACCTCCGCCGCGTCGGCCGGCGGAATTTCGCCGATCGCGGCCATGGCTTCGCAGGCGAGGGTTTCGATCTCGAGCCAGATCTCGAACTTCCGCTGCTCGGACCAGAGCGCGCGCATCTCGGCGCGGGAATAACGATCAATCACCGCACGAACATAGAAAGCGCGACGATTGCGGCAAAGCGATTCGTCCAAAAAGAAAGTCGCCCCGGCGGATCAACCACCGGGGCGACGCTTCAAACGCGATTCGACCGAAATTTTTTTTAGCAGACCCGCGCCCGGCTGAACCGGCCGTTGTTCTCTACGCGCACCTGGCCACTGCCGAGCAGGTCGGCGACGGCCGCAACGGTCTCCTTCGTATTCTTGGTGCAGGAGCTAACGGCCAAAATCAGATCGCCGAGTGACAGCGGAGGACGGGTTTTGAGGATTTGGGTATTCTTTTTCATATGAGGCTCTGCTTTTACGAGCAGATTGAATGCCATTTCCTCGATATAGACGGTTTTCCCGGCTAAACGTTCAAAAAAAGCCGAAATTTCGCGGAGATTGAGACCGTGTTCCTGACAACAGTGTATCAAACACGAACACTCAGCACTCAGAGAAAGGCGCTATTGCGCTGCTGGCCGCCTAGCGGTGAGGCGCAGAACCAACAGATATAAGACCGCCATTACCGCGAGGAAGATCACAATCCATTGGGACCGGGTTTTGATAAAGATGAGCCAACCATCGACGTTGGAGATCAGGTCTGGTTGCACCTGATACGCTTTGGCACCCAGATAGGCCAAAACGCTACACCACAGCCCGGCGCCGGCGATCGTTGCCAGGCTGAATTTCCAAAAATTCATCCGGACGAGCCCGGCCGGATAAGAAATCAGGTGGCGGATGACGGGTAAGACGCGGGCAAAGAAAACGCCGCCCGTCTCGTAACGCTGCAACCAGATTTCGGCACGCTCCAGTGTCTCCGGCGGAATGAGGAAATACCTTCCAAAGTTCAGGAGCACGGGCCGCCCGATCACGAGACAGATCCAATAGCCAAACGCGGCGCCGAGGTAGGACCCGAGCGTGCCGGCCAGGATGACGCCGGCGAGGTTGAGATCGCCACGGGCGGCGAGAAATGCCGCGGGCGGAATGATAATCTCGCTGGGAATCGGGATGATGGAACTCTCCATCGCCATGAGCAGGATGATGCCCCAATAACCGCCGTGCAAAACCCAGCCAAACCAGACTTCAAGTAAATGATGCATAGAGAGATTTCAGATTTCAGATTTCAAATTTCGGACTTAGCCTCAAACACACGTCGGTAGTTCAATCGCAATTCGACATTCCGCAATCGCAAAATCCACATGATTTATCGGCGCGTGCTTCGCTATTACCGGCCATTTCTGGCGCCGACCATCGCCGCCCTGGTGCTCACGCTCGTCGGAATCGGCGTCAACCTGCTCAAACCGTGGCCGCTCAAATTCATCGTTGATCAAATCCTCCCCGCCACCTCGGCCTTTCGGCACGCGCATGCGGATTTTCGACGGTTTATTCCCCTGCTCTGTCTCGCGCTCATCGGTCTGCAACTGGTTTGGGGCATCATCAATCTGATTACCAATTACATCTTCGTGAAGATTGGATTGCAGGCCCTGCTCAAGCTCCGCACCGATCTTTACGCCTACCTGCAATCGCTCTCGCTCAAATACCACGACGCGCGCCGCTCGGCCGATTCGAGCTTCCGCGTCGCTTACGATTCGCAGGCCATCCAGACGATCTACAACAAGGGCTTCACCAACATCTTCGGCTCCGTCATCACCCTCATCGGGACGTTCTTCATTATGCTGCGACTCGATTGGCAGCTCACCTTGCTGTCGTTAGGCATCGTGCCGCTGATCGTCGGCGCGATCTATTTTTTCGCGCACCGGATTCGGACGGAATCAACCTCACTCCAGGAACAGGAAAGCGCCGTCCTTGTGCAAACGCAGGAAGGCCTGGGCGCGATTCGCATGGTGCACGCTTTTGGCCGCGAAGATTTCGAGGTCTCGCAATTTCATCAGCGCGCGCAGCAAAGTTTGCAGGCCAACCTGCGTCTCACCCTCACGAACGTGAAAAGCGCGCTCGTCATCAGCACGCTCACAGTCATTGGAACGTCGGCGATGTATTACCTCGGCACGTTGCACGTTCTCGACGGCCGGCTCACCCTCGGCGCGCTGCTCGTTTTCAGCGCTTATCTGCTCATGCTTTATCAACCGCTCGAAGCGCTCACCTACACCGCCTGGGCAATGGAAGGCGCTACCGCCGGCGCGCGGCGTTGCTTCGAGGTGCTCGATCGCGAAGACGATGTGCGCGATTCGCCCGGCGCGGTCGAGATCTCGCAAACCCGCGCCGCGATCGGATTCGATCAGGTCAGCTTCAGCTACGACGAGCAACACCCGGTCCTGAGCGGAGTCGACCTCCAGATTTTGCCTAACCAGATCGTCGCCCTAGTCGGCGGAACGGGCGCAGGCAAGAGCACCCTGCTCAGTTTGGTGCCGCGGTTTTACGATCCGAGCGCGGGCGTCGTTTCGCTCGATGCCCGCGACGTGCGCGAGATCACCAAGAAATCGCTCCGCGCGCAGGTCGCGATTGTCCTCCAGGACACGCTGCTTTTTTCCACCACCATCCGCGAAAACATCGCCTACGGCCGGCCCGGCGCGACCGACGCCGAGATTCGCGAAGCCGCGCGCCGGGCGCAAGCGGATGATTTCATCAGCCGTTTGCCTAACGAATACGACAGCGCGGTCGGCGAACGCGGCGGGCATTTGAGCGTCGGCCAGCGGCAACGCATCGGGATTGCGCGCGCCTTTCTAAAGAACGCGCCCATCCTGCTCCTCGACGAGCCCACTTCCGCGCTCGACCCGACGACCGAGGCTGCCATCATGGAGACGATCAAGGAACTGATGCACGGCCGCACCACGCTCATCGTTACGCATCGCCTCGCCACCATTCACAACGTCGACCAAATTGTTGTCCTCGAGCACGGCCGGATCGTCGAGAGCGGACGCGGCGCCGAGCTCGTCGCGCGCGGCGGCGCCTATGCGACGCTCTACGCCGCCGGCAACTATCCTGGTTGAACCACGAGGGTCACGAAGTGGAAACATCGTCAGAACTGAAAATTCCTTCGTGAACTTCGTGTCCTTCGTGGTTAAAACCTCCGGCGCATGAGCAACGTCAACAGCGACCGTAAGATCGAAGGCGATTGGTGGGCGGAGCCGATTCCGCCTAACGTTCAATTCGGCGCCGGCTTCTATTGCGAGACCGCGCAAATCTTTCGCTTCCTCCGCAACCGCCGCGCGGATGCCCTGCGCCTGGGCGACTACGTTTCCTGTTACGCCGGTTGCTCGTTTTCGCTCGGCGCCAACGGCCGCTGCACCGTCGGCGACTTTACCCTGATGAACGGCGCCCTCGTCATGGCCGAGGAGTTGATCGAGATCGGCAGCTACTGCCTGATCTCCTGGAATGTCGGGATCGCCGATTCCGATTTTCATCCGATCGATCCCGCGCAGCGGCGAATCGACGCGCTCGCGCTCGCTCCCTACTACAAGGAGCGCCCGCCGCGCCCGCCCATCCGGACCGCGCCTGTCCGGATCGCCGATAACGTCTGGATCGGAATGAACGCCGTCATTTTGAAAGGCGTGACGATCGGCGAAAACTCCGTCGTCGCCGCCGGCTCGGTCGTCTCGAAAAGCGTGCCGCCAAACACCGTGGTTGCCGGGAATCCGGCAATCGTCGTGAAGCAGTTGTAAACCACGAAGGACACGAAGTTCACGAAGATGGAAATGATGACAAGTCCGTTCACCCCTTCGTGTCCTTCGTGAACTTCGTGGTTTAAGATCCAATGGAATTTGACGTGCTATCCAAGCGGGTGATCGGCTGCGCGCTGGAGGTGCATCGCACGCTCGGGCCGGGACTTCTCGAGTCGGCCTACCGACAATGCCTCGCGCATGAGCTCGCCGTCGCGAAAATTCCGTTTCGAATGGAGCTGCCGTTGCCAATCCAATACAAGGGTATCCTCCTCGACTGCGGCTACCGAATGGATCTGCTGGTCGATGACAACCTGGTCCTCGAACTAAAGAGCGTCGAGGCCGTCCTCCCGATACATCAAGCGCAGATCCTTTCCTATATGCGCTTGGCCGCCGTGCCGATCGGCCTCTTAATCAATTTCAACGTGGTCAAACTCATGAATGGCATCAAGCGCTTCGTCCTCTGAATCACCACGAAGCTCACGAAGACCACGAAGATGGATAACCTAAAACCCTTTCCTCCTTCGTGAACTTCGTGTCCTTCGTGGTGCAAAATAAATGAAACGAAAACGCATCATCGTGATGGGCTTCATGGGCTCGATTCCGATTGCCGGTGTCATCTGGCAGCACATCCATTACCTCGTCGGCCTGCAACGGCTCGGGCACGACGTTTTTTACATCGAAGATTCCGCCCGACTGCCCTACAACGCGCAGACCTTCGATACGAGCAACGACTACTCGTATGCCGCGCAGGTCCTCGCGCAATTGGCCAACGAATTCGGGTTCGAAAATCGCTGGGCCTTCTGCGCCCGCTACCTGCCCGGCAATCCCACCGCCGGATTGCGCCTCACGAAAATCCAGCAGCTTTACCTCGAGGCCGACGCGATCCTGAACGTCTGCGGCACCCAGGAATTCAATCCGGATCTGCTCAAGAGCGACAGCATTCTCTATGTCGAGAGCGATCCGGGCGTCGAGCAGATCAAGGTCGACAAGCGCGTCCGCTCGACGATCGATTATCTCAGCCGGCATCGCGCCCTTTTCACCTTCGGCGAAAACGTCGGCCGCAAACGCTTTCCGGTGCCGCTGCACAAGTTGAAGTGGCTCCCGACCCGTCAACCGGTCGTGACCGATCTCTGGAAAACCAGACGCGCACCGGCGAGCACGGCCGTCTTCACTTCCATCGCCAACTGGTCCACCAGCGGCCTGAAAGACATCACGTGGCGCGGCGAAAAATATCTCTGGAGCAAGTCGCGCGAATTCCTGCGCTTCGTCGGCGCGCCGAAAAAATCCGGCGAACCGTTCGAGCTCGCGACCGACATCAAGGACGCGAAAACACGGGAAAAATTTCTTCGTTACAGCTGGCGCTTCCGCGGCCCGCACGAGATGAGCGTCGATTACTGGCAGTATCGCGATTACATCCGGCGTTCGAAAGGCGAGTTCACCGTCGCGAAGGACCAATACGTCCGGCTGCACACTGGCTGGTTCAGCGACCGCAGCGCGTGCTACCTGGCGGCGGGGCGGCCGGTCATCACGCAGGAGACCGGGTTCACCGATCACTATGGCAACCACGGCGGCTTGTTCGCCTTCCGCTCGTTAGGCGAAATCGCCGAGGCGGTCCGCGCGATCAACGCCGATTACAAGAAGCAGAGCCGCGCCGCCCGCGCCGTCGCCTGCGAATATTTCGAAGCCGAAAAAGTTCTCCGCGACCTGCTCGATCGCGCCGGCATCTAGGAAAGCAGCATCCATGGCTGCCCCACTGGAGGGAAGCACGCGTCGCTTCCCGCGAATTGCAATGACACCACGAAAAACACGAAGGGCACGAAGAAATTAGATAGAATTTAATCTCTGCCGTTCGTGCTCTTCGTGTCCTTCGTGGTGATTAGGGAACGACCGTCAGCGTGAGATCGTTGCCGTCGCCGCCTTCGTAGCTGGCTTGAAAGTTATTCCCGTTGACGGTCAGGATCGCGCCGTCGGGCAGGTTGGCGAAGGTGCCAGTGATCGGCGTCGCGGCGGTGTTGCTGATCGCGGTCATTGTCAGCCCCGTTTTAAGCGTGCCTTGCGCGGTGCCTTGGAAGACAAAAATCGCTCCATTGATCGTCACCCCGTTGGCGATGACTTTGTCGGCCCGGGCCTTCCTGCCCTTGGCCTTGAAGGTGTAGGTGTAGGTCGCATCCGCTTGCAAGGTCAGCGCGCTTTGAGTGGTGAAGGTGGCTTGTTTCGTGGTGCCATGCGCCGGGACAAGGAAAGCCCCTGCCCCGCTGCCCGTGCCGACTGTCACTGCGCCCGAAACGATTCCGCTCCCGCCGAGCGTGCCAGCGTTCAACTGCACGGTTCCGCTTCCGGTTCCCGAGCCCGTCGTATTGCTCACGACCAGAGTACCCACGCTAACGGTCGTGCCGGCGGTATAAAGATTCGCGCCGCTTAAGGTCAACGTTGCGATGCCGATTTTGGTCAACGAGCCATCCGCGCCGCCATTCAATCCGCCGTCCTGGATTATCCCGGAGAACGTCGTACTCAGAGCGCTGCTGCCCACCGTCAGGTTGTTGCCGCCGAGAAAAACAAGGCCATCCCCTTCCAGAGATCCTATGCTTAGTCCAGGGGAGCCATGACCACTGATGTCTACCTCGCCGTTGCCGAAGACTTCGACCCGTGCCGTGCCACCGCTGCTGCTTTCCAAAAACTGGGTCAAACCTCCAACGGCTCCCGCGCCCATGCCGCCGTTCGTAACCAGGATCGCGCTGCTTGCGGCCGAATTACCCGAGAACTCCGCAACCCCACCACTCGCGCTCCCAGCCATGGCGCCACCGGTATTAAAATCGCCGTCACCAGCGGAGGCAGAATCAGAGAAACTTATCAGGCCGCCTCCTGCTCCGCTCGCGGTTCCACCAGTTATCGAAAAAGTGGCTGTTCCGGCAGTAGATGTGTCCAAAAACTCAATCATGCCGCCACCTGCACTTGGAAGCGTCCCGCCGCTCGCTAGAAAGGTGCCATCGGCACCGGTTGCATTTTGACCGAACTCCAGCAATCCTCCTTCGGCCCCGCGGAACAGACCCCCACCGATCGTAAAAGTTCCGCTGCCCGCGCCCGAATCATCGAGCAGAGCCATGAAGGCTCCGGTAGCTCCATTGACGCTGCCGCCATTGATCGCAAAGCTGGCGCTCCCGGCAGAAGCCGTGCCAAAGAATAAGATTCCAGCCCCCTCTCTGCTCGAAAGTACCGCTCCCTGCGCCGTGAAATTCGTTAAGGCACCGGCGCTGGCGGCATTCATGAAGGTAATTGTCCCAACGACTGGCTCAATACTCGCCGTGGCGATGAAATTCTGAGTTGCGCCGGAGTTATTAATTATACCCGCGCCACTGATCGTGATGGTCAAAGGAGTAGTTAGGTGGCCCTGGGTAATGGTAAAGGAACTCGCGCCAGGATTGAAAATAGCGCCGTTAATTTCAAAGCTGGATGACACGGAAACGGTAGTAATTCCCGAGGCACCGAACGTGGCCGTGTTGTCAGATCCATTTGGCACAGTGTTAGGCGTCCAATTGGCTGCCGTATTCCAATCCCCGCTGCTTGGGTGAAGATTCCAAGTCGCACTCCCAGCCCTGGCGACTTGATTCGTCAGTATCAGGAGCAGAGTCGGCAGGATGAGAAGGAGCTTTTTCATGGTGGGTTTCTTTGGGTTTGTCGCGCTGGCTGCTCGCGGGTGGCCTCTTTTAGCGGGTGGGAGCCGCCCTTGGCAAGCCTAAAAGTGCGGTGCAACTTCCCAAGAGTCACCACGAAGAACACGAAGGTCGCGAAGAAATCGGGGTTCCACCTTTCTTCTGCTTCGTGCTCTTCGTATCCTTCGTGGTGATTAGGGAACGACCGTGAGGGTGAGATCGTTCCCGTCGCCGCCTTCATAGTTGGCCTTGAAATTATTCCCGTTGACGGTCACGATCGCGCCGTCGGCCAGGTTGCTGAAGGTGCCGATGATCGGCGTCGCAGCGGTGTTGCGATCACGGTCAATGTCAGCCCCCTCTTGAGCGTGCCCTGAGCGGTGCCTTGGAAAACAAGCTCGCTCCGTTGATTGTCACTCCATTGGCCACCACTTTGTCCGTTCGCGCCTTCTTCTTTTTCGCTTTGAAGGTGTAGGTATAGGTCGCATCGGCGTTGAAGGTGAGCGCGCTTTGGATCGTGAGAGTGGCTTGCTTGTTGGTTTCCCGCGGCGGGAGCAAGGAACGGATCTGCGGCGCCCTCCTCCGGCCCCTCTCCTCTCTCTCGGCCCCCTGCTCCGGGCGATCGGCGACGAGACGCGCTGGCGTATCCTCCGGGAGCTGACCGCCGGTGAACCCCTGATGGTGAAGGAGCTCGCGAAAGCCATCGGGCGCAGCGAGACGGTGACCGCCAAGCATCTCGCGGTGTTGCGCGCCGCGAGGTATCACCCAGATCGGGCGGGGCCGGTTGCAGCAGGTTCGGCGGCAATTTGTGGCCGATGCCGCCGCGCGGGTACTCGATTTCGGTTATTTGCAGATGCGGCTCGGGGTCGAGGAGCCCTGAACCACGAAGGACACGAAGCCTTGGAGGGAAACGCGCCGTCGCTTCCGCACGCAACCCCAAGGCACCGACAGCGCGGTGCCCTCCAATCAGGCACCGCAACTGCTCTGAACGTTTTTGGCTTCCAGCCATCTAACGCTTCGATTCCCGTTTTACAGCCGCACTCTTCTGTTTGATCTTCCCGCTCTTTTCCTGATGCACCGCTTCCGCTTTCTCATCTGCGCGCTCGCGCTTTTCATCGTCGCCGACGCGCACGGCCAGCCGAACGGCCAAATCCAAAGCAGTCTCGTCCGCATCACCTCGACCGAGGTGGAGCCCGATTATCGCGCGCCGTGGAACTCGGGCTCGATCGGGCGTGGGGTCGGCGCCGGGTTCGTGATCGACGGCCAGCGCATCCTGACCAACGCCCACGTGGTGAGCAACAGCCGTTACCTGACGGTCGAGCGCGAGGGCGATCCCAATAAATATCCCGCAACGGTCCTCTTCGTAGCGCACGATTGCGATCTCGCGCTCCTCCAGGTGGCAGCGCCGAATTTCTGGAAGGGCATGAAGCCGCTCAGCTTCGGCGGCATCCCGGCGCTCGAATCCACCGTCTCGGCTTACGGTTATCCGATCGGCGGCGAACGCATGTCGGTCACGACCGGGATCGTTTCGCGGATCGACTTCAATCTCTACACTCACTCGGCGATCGATTCGCATCTCGCGATCCAGATCAGCGCGCAGATCAACCCCGGCAACAGCGGCGGCCCGGTCATGCAGACGGGCAAAGTGGTGGGCGTCGCCTTCCAGGGCTACAGCGGCGACATCGCCCAGGGCGTCGCCTACATGATCCCGACGCCGGTGATTCGGCGATTCCTGAAGGACATCGAGGACGGCCACTACGATCGCTACGTCGATCTCGGGATCACCTACTCGAAGTTGCAAAATCCGGCGCAGCGCCATTATCTCGGGTTGAAAGATGACGACCGCGGCGTGCTTGTCGGCACCGTGATCGACGCCGGTCCGTGCGGGAAACTGTTGCAGACGGGCGATGTGCTCCTGTCGATCGACGGGTATCCGATCGCGAGCGACGCGTTTGTCGAATACGAGGGCGAGCGGGTGCAGATGCCGGAGGTGGTCGAGCGAAAATTCAAGGGCGACACGGTGAAGCTCGATCTCTTACGCAACCAGCAGCCGATGAGCGTGGTGGTCACGTTAGGCTCGGTCTGGCCTTATTTCATGCAGGGCCACAGCTACGATATTCGGCCGCGCTACGTCCTCTACGGCGGGCTCCTCTTTCAACCGATGTCGCTCGATCTGCTAGAGGCCTATCGCATCAGCGATCTGCGGGTGCGGCACTTCTTCGATTTCTTCGTGACCGAGCAGATTTATTTGCAGCACCCCGAGGTCATCATTCTCACGAATATTCTGCCGGATCCGACCAACACGTATCTGATGCCGTTCCGCTCCAGCATTGTGGATGAAATTAACGGCCAGAAGATCGGGACGCTGCAGGATTTGGCCCGCGCTTTCGAGCAACCGGCCGATCGTTTTGTTGTGAAGATGATCGGCGACGGTCCGCCCCTTGTGCTCGACCCGAAACAAGTGGAGGGAGCGCGGGAGCGAATCAAGACGCGCTACAACGTTTTCCAGGAACAGAATCTCGACGAACAGCCCCCCGCCAAACCCGCGGTCGCCGCGCAAACCCACAGCTGATCATGCGCACCACTGCTCTTTTCCTGATCGCGCTCCTCGCGGCGTTCGCGCCGGCCGAGGCGAAGAAGGCGCCGGTCCCCGTGAAGGCCCTGCCGCCGATGGCGGCGCAAGGCGCGGTCCAGGCCAAGGAGGTCTCGTTAGTCCGGGTCAACGTCACCGGGCAACCGTTTGATTACTTTCGACCGTGGCAAAAGAAGGCGCCGTTTTCCAAGCGCGCGCTCGGCGCCGTCCTGGCGCACGATCGCGTGCTCGTGACCGCCGACCTGGTTGCGAACCAAAATTACGTCGAGCTGGAACGCGCGGAATCGGGCGAGAAAACCGCGGCCAACGTGGTGGTGGTCGATTACGAAGCGAACCTCGCGCTCCTCGAGCCGAGCGATAAGAAATTCCTCAACGGTTTGCAGCCGCTCGATCTCGCGCTCGATACCGTGGTCGGCGATCGGCTCGCCGCCTGGCAACTGGAAGCGACCGGCACACTCGTCGTGACGGAGGGAATCGTGACCACGATCGGCGTGACCCGCTACCCGGCCGACGTCAGCGATTTTCTCACCTATCGCCTCAGCATTCCGATGCAGTATCGCGACAACAGCTACACGGTGCCGTTGGTGAAAAACAACAAGCTGGCCGCGCTCCTCCTGCGCTTCGATCCGCGTTCGCAAACGCTGGACGCGATTCCCGCGCCGATCATCGCCCATTTCCTGAAGGACGCCAGCGGTCCGAAATACCAGGGTTTCCCGTCGTTAGGCGTTTCTTTCTTTCCGACGCGCGACCCGGAATTGCGCAGCTACGCCGGCGAGACTGGCAAGCCGGGCGGCGTCTATGTCACGAGTATCGAACCCGGACAACCGGCGGACAAAGCGGGCTTGCAGCGGGGCGACATCGTCACGGCGGTGGGCGACCACGTGGTGGATGAAAACGGAAACTACGTCGACGCGCTCTACGGCAAGCTGGAGGTCAGCAACCTGCTCACCGGGAAAGCCTACGTCGGCGATACGGTCGCGCTCCACATCCAACGCACGGGCAAGCCGCTCACCCTCAATGTCAAGCTCGAGCATCGCGCGGAGGAGGATTACGTCGTCCCGCCCTACAACATCGATGACCCGCCGCCCTACTACGTCCTTGGCGGCCTGATTTTCCAGGAGCTCTCGCGGCAATACCTCAAGGAATGGGGCGCCAACTGGCAGAAGGACGCGCCGCAGGATTTCGTTTATCTCGATAAATTCCAGTCGGAACTTTTCCCGGAAGGGAAACGGCGGGTGGTCATCCTGAGCCAGGTCCTGCCGGCCAACAGCACGATCGGTTACGACGACTTCAGTTACCTCGTGGTCAAGAAGGTCAATGGGAAAGTCATCAACTCGTTAGGCGACCTGGCCGAGGCGGTGAAAACGCCGGTCAACGGATTTCACGTCATCGAGACGGCGGACGATCCGAAGCAACTCGAGCTCGGCGCCAGCGAGGTGGCGGCGGAAGCCGACGCGTTGCAAAAAAACTACGGCCTGCCGGCGTTGCAACGGCTGCCGTGAGCGCGAGCGGCCCGCCGCTCTTCGGCGCGATCTTCGACTGGGACGGCGTCATTATCGACTCGGCCAGGCTGCATGAGCAGAGCTGGCGTCGGCTCGCGCAAGAACTGGGGAAAACAATCGCGCCGGACAGTTTCATCCGCGGCTTCGGGATGAAGAGCGCCCGGATCATCGAGGAAATTCACGGTTGGGCGAAGGAGCCGGCGGAGATTGCGCGCCTAACGAATCGCAAGGAAGCGCTCTATCGCGAGATCGTGGCGCGCAGCGCGATCGCGCCTTTGCCGGGAGTGGTGGCGTGGCTGCAGCGGCTGCGCGCGGCGGATGTCCCTTGCGCGGTGGCATCGTCCACCCAGCGCCTAAATATCGACGCGGTGCTCGATCGCATCGGGCTGAAGGCAGTTTTTCGCGAAATCGTTTCCGCCGAAGATGTGGTGCATGGAAAACCGAATCCGGAGGTTTTCCAAAAAGCGGCCGCGCGGCTCGGAGTGGCGGCGGAGCGCTGCGTCGTTTTTGAAGATGCCCACGTGGGCATCGAAGCCGCGCATGCCGCCGGCATGAAAGTGGTGGCCGTCACGACGACGCACCCGGTCGAGGAACTCGCCGCCGCCGATCTGGTCGTTAGGCAGCTCGACGAGCTCACGGTCGAAGCCGTCGCGCGGCTGTAGACGTTTCGCTCTGCGAAACGCGGGAGAAAACATCGCTCGCAGAATTGTCCCCGGAACCACCCTTCGTCCCGCGTTTCGCACAGCGAAAGGTCTACAATCTAATCCCCGAACGAAATCTCCACGTCGCGCGCCGTCTCCACCATCTGGCTCGAGGGCTGCACCAGTCGCAGGCGGTTCACGGCATCGGCGATCGGCACATGCTGCACCTGGTAGTTTTGGTAGCTCACCATCGAACCAAAGTGGCCTTCATTGATCAGCTGCACCGCTTTCACCCCGAAGCGCGTCCCGAGAATGCGATCGAGAGTCGTCGGTGCGCCGCCGCGCTGGAGATGACCGAGCACACAGCAACGGGTCTCCTTCCCGGTCCGTGCGGCAAGCTCGTGCGCCACGACATCGCCGATCCCGCCGAAACGATATTCGCCCGCTTCGGTTTGATGCAGAACCTGCTGGCCGTCTTTCGGGGTCGCGCCTTCTGCGACCACCACCATCGAACTCAGATTGCCCGCGGCCTCGCGTCGCTTGATGAAATCCGTGAGTTTTTCGTAATCGAAGGGAATTTCCGGGATCAAAATCGCGTCCGCGCCGCCTGCGATCCCGCCGTGCAAGGCGATCCAGCCCGCGTGGCGCCCCATCACTTCGAGCACCATGATGCGTTTGTGGCTCGTGGCCGTGGTATGCAGTCGATCGAGCGCGTCAGCCACGGCCGCGACCGCGGAATCGAATCCGAAGGTCATTGCCGTCGCCTCCAGGTCGTTGTCGATCGTTTTGGGAACCCCGATGCAATCGATTCCTCCCGCCTGCAGTTGCAGCGCGGTCGTCATCGAGCCGTCGCCCCCGACAATAATCAGCGCCTTGACCTGCAACTGAGCGAGGACTGAGCGCGCCTGCTCGATCACCTCCGCGGCGACCACCGCGCGCTGGCCGGCGCCGATCTTGGCGATGAAATGGCCCTTGTTCGTCGTGCCGATGATGGTTCCGCCTAACGACATGATGCCGTCGGTGCGGGCACGATCGAGGATCATGTAATGACCCGGCGGGAGCAGACCTTCGAAGCCGTCCTTAAAGCCGACCACTTCCCAGCCCAGCTTCTCCGCCGCCAGGACCACGCCGCGCAGGACCGCGTTCAGCCCGGGGCAGTCCCCGCCGCTGGTCAGGACGCCAATCCGTGGCTTCATCACTCGCCAGGGCCGCCGAGCGCAGCCTTGGGATCGAGCGGACGGCCGGCGCCCGCCCAGCGATCGTAGAGCGACCAGCCGCGGGAGAGCAGCGCCGCTCCTTCAGCAAAGCGATTGGGACTACCGAGCACCACCACGATCAGGCGCCGCGGAGTGACGAGCGTGGTCGTGCCTTGCTGCACCACTTCCGACGGGCGAGCCGCGGAAAGCACCAGGCAGTCGCCGGCCCGCAGGGTGCGACCGGTCTTAACCCCGTCGATGTTGTCGCGACCAAGCAACTCGTTCGTGTTCCGTAGCAGATAACGCACCCGCCCCGGGCCGCGGCCGATTTCGATTTCGCGCTCTTTTTGCGAGACGTAGAAAAGGAAGCCGGCATTGTTCATCGCGTACCTCGTTAGTCTGGCGATGTCCGCGGCGGTCGAGAACGGCTTCTCTTTCGTGTCGAGACCGCTCGGGTTGAGGAAACGCGTGCGCGCCATCCCGAGATGCTGCGCGAGCGCGTTCATCTGCAGGACAAAATAATCCATCGGCGTGCCGCGCGCCGCCTCCCCGCTCGGCGGGGCGCGTCTCAGCAGCGCGCGGCCAACGTGATCGCCCAAGGTGTAGGCGGCGATGTTGTCGGACTGCACGAGCGCGGCGTAGAGCAGGTCGCGCAGTGTGACCGTGTCGCCCGGTTGAAAACCGACATTGTTTTCGCTCGTCCCGGCAAAGGCGGCCTCGGGGATAACGGCCACTTGCGCGAGATCGCCGCTTTCTTTGGCGGCCCAATCGAGTACCACCATCGCGGTCGCGATCTTCGTCAGACTGCCGACCTGGCGCTTTTTATCGGGCTGAAGCTTATCGAGAATGAAGCCGGTCTTGGCGTCGATCGTGATCGTCGCCTCGGCCGCATGCAGGGTCGTCGGCGCGCCCGAGAAAAGCGCCAGAACCGCGGCGAGGAGCAGGATTTTGCGAGAGAAAGCGATCACGGCGGTCAAAACCGCTGCACGTTAGCTGGCGCGATTCGCTTGGCAACCGCAATCATCGGCCGTGCGCGCTGACGAAGTGCGTTTCGCCTAACGAAGTGCGAGCGACGAGCGCGCGCCGAAGCGGAACGGGTCGGGGCTGAGCACCAGGAGCACACGCTCAGCCGCATTCCGCAGATCGAACGGAGTCGCTTTGCCCAAGCCGCTGGCGCGGACCGTGCCGAGCTTCCCCTGCCCGCGGCTGCCGCCGGCCATGTCGAATTCATAAACAACGCGGTGCGTTGCCACCTCCGTCACCTTGACGTGCAAGGCGAGCATCGACTGACCCGCGCCAAATTGACCGAAGAAGAAGCGGGCCAGCGGGCTGCCCCCATCGACGAGATCGAACTGACCTTCCACCAGCCAGCCAACGGTCGGAAATTCGTTCTCCGCGATGACGAGCGATGGCGCCATCTTGCTCAGCTCTTCTTTCAAATCATTGGCAAAGGCGACGGGAGTGAGCGCTTTGCGAATCGGCATTTCCCCGTCGGAAGGGGCTTCATCGCCCCGGAAAATGGCGGAATCGATGCAAAATGGGCGGATGTAAATCGCAACCGGGTTTGCCGCTCCAACTCCGCAGGTTTCATAATGCACGCCATCCTTGGCATCAAAATCCTTGGCATCGACGGTGGCGCGCGCCCGGCCCTCCGAGGACGAGACGGAACTTTTGGTAACGACCATATCGGCGCAGGAACAGAGCAACAGGCTGGAGGCAATAACGATAAAAGATTTCATAATTTGGCTTTGCATATCACCGGCCTCCGTCTTCCCGACGACGCTCAGCAACTGCGTTTGGATGATGCAACTCCCGTGCCGTCGCCGCGAAAATCTGGGCCTTCTAGGGCTCTGCGCGCGTCGCCCGATGGCTCGTGACCAGGCCGCGGCAAATAAAATAGACGATCGCGGCGGAGGGCAGCCCGATGATGAGCGATCCGATGAGGAGCGGGCGACCGACCGAAAAGAACATTTCCCAGTGCACGTAGTCGCGAAATTCCAGCGTCCGAAAATTCATCCGCCGCGGGAGATGACCGTGCATCGCCCAATAACCAAACTTGTATTCCCAAAGATAGATCGCCGGCATGAAAGGCAGGATGAGATCATGCAACTGGACGCTGATCGCGGCCGCGATCTTGTTGCTCTTGCAGACCCACGCGACCGCGATCGAGAGCAGCGTCTTCAGACTCCAGAGCGGAGTAAATCCAAAGAAAATCCCAATCGCCACTCCGAGCGCAATCGAATGCGGCGTGTCCTCGATCGTGACGAGACGGAAGTGCAACCCGGCCGCCCAATGACGAAAACGTGCCCAGCTGCCTGGCTTGCCGGAAGATTGCTGATCCATGGAATTGACTCGCCTAACGAAACAAATCCGCCTGTCGCGGCGGACCTTTCGCGATCTGCCCGAGCGCCGCGCGCAGGCGAAGAGCGGCATGCGGCGCGAAGTCGAGGGCGTTGTTGTTAAAAACAACGTGCACCGCCTCGGCCTCGTGCGCGAGCTTCTTCGCCCGCTGCGCGACTTCGTCGATTTCTTCGTCGCTGTAATCGTAGTAGAAGCGTTCCGCCACCGTCCGACCACGCAGGTAGGCTTGCGCGTCGCGGCCGTGGAGACGCAAGTAAGACAACGTGCGATACGTCACCGCGTCGAGATCGCTCGGCATGATGGTGAAGTGCGCCTCGGCCGGCGCATCAACCAGCGCGAGCGTCGTGTGATGGCGCCGGAAGAAGTCCAGCGTCTTTGCCAGGTGCTCGTCCTCCGTCCAATTGCGATTCCGCAACTCCACCACCGCGCCGAACGGAGCGAGCCGCGCCAGCAGTTCGCCCAGTTCCGCGAGATCATGCTTCCGCGGCGAAAAGGCAGGCGAAAGTTGCAACAAAAAAGCGCCGAATTTCTGCGCGGCGCGCAACGGCTCGGTCGCCGCGACGATCCGCTCGAGCAACGCGCGCTCCAACTCCGCAGTCAGCTTCACCTTCCCTCCCGCGTCGGCCTCCGCGACGCGCTGGAGCGCGGGCGGGAGCGACTTCACCGTCGCGGCATGACGGGAAAGCAAGCGGTGCAACTTGACGTCGAAAACGAAGTCGTCAGGCGTGGCGCGCACCCAGCGCTCAACGAGACGGACCTCAGGCACGGCGTAGAAGGTCGAGTTCACCTCGACCATCTCGAAATGCTCCGCGTACCACGGCAACCGATCGCCCGTGGGCAGCTTGGGCGGATACCAGCGCTCGACAAAACCGGGGTCCGACCAACTCGCGGTGCCGACAAGGATGCGGCCTAACTGGCTGGATTGCTTCGAAGACACGCAGAGAGAAAAAGCGGGCCTCAGTTCAAACGCAACCGCGATTACGTTTGGTTGCGGGGGCGGGATTTGAACCCGCGGCCTTCAGGTTATGAGCCTGACGAGCTACCAGACTGCTCCACCCCGCGATCTTGAGAGGCCAAGTATGACTGCGTTCGCACGGAACGCAAATGGCGAATTCTTCCAGCTTCGCGGCGTGGACAAATCGCTTGCCGGTTCGATCTTCAGAGGCAAGGTATACGCCCGCTCAGGCGAGGGAAATTCCAGCGTAGCTCAGTGGTAGAGCGGTCGGCTGTTAACCGATTGGTCGTAGGTTCAAATCCTACCGCTGGAGCCAATCGCTGTAGACGCCTCCCTGTGGGAGGCGCGGGAAAAAGCGCGGTCGGCGGTTGGAGCGGTTGGCCCCGCGCTTCGCAGAGCGACGCGTCTACAACTCACGCTTTGCCGCCGAAGGTTACGTAGTCGTCGAGATCGAGCAGATCGGCCCAAGTCTTGATGTCCTCGCGCGTTTTGCTCACTTTGCCGACCATTTCCGCGAACGTCTGCAGCGTTTCGGCGTCGCTCTCCGGTCCGCGCCGCTGCATGTAATCGCTCCACTGCTCGATCTCCCACGGACTGTGCTGGTGTTTCGCGTTGGCCTGGATCCATTCGAGAATTTCGCCGTCTCCTTTCCCGGCGGACAGTTGTTCGCGCAAGGCCGCGGGATCGAGGCCGAGAAAACTGATGATCCGCTGGTCGAGCGGGCAGTTGTAATGATACTCGCCGTTTTTCCCGACAATCTCAGCGCGTCCCTTGTCGAGCATGCGCGGCAGAAGCACGTAGCCGCCGAGGCGAAGCCGCGGACTGCGCGGTGGACGTTGCGTGAGGTCAGGAGCGGAGATGTGGTTGCTGTCTGTGGTCATATGGTTCTTTGCTTGATAGCTGTTTTTAGTTCCGGAGAATTCGTTAGGCGGAGGTCGGGCTGCCCGCCAAGTTGGTAAGTTTTTCCACGATCGTTTTCTTGGGCGCGCCGCCGACCAACTGGCCGCGCAATTCGCCACCGTTGAAGAAGAGGAGGGTGGGCACCGCCCGGACTTTGAAGCGCTCCATCAGCGCTGGGTCGTCCTCGATGTTCACCTTTGCGATCCGGAAACGTCCTTCGCTTTCCCGCGCGATTTCGTCGAGCAAGGGCGCGATCATTTTGCACGGTCCGCACCAGGTGGCCCAGAAATCGACCAGGACCGGGACGGGAGATTGCAGGACGGCTTTCTCAAAGCTGGCTTCGTTGATGTTGATGGGTTCGTTCATTTTTTGTTCTTTGGTTGGTCTTGATTATTGATGCGCTCGTGGCCGGTTCCGCGCGGCGAGCGGCGGGAGTTCGCGCGGCACGACCATGCAGAAAAGCTGCTCCGTTCCGCGCAGAAACATGAGCGGCGACGCGACGCCGATTTCCGCGGCCACGAGTTGCTTGTGCAAATCGTCGACCGTCGCGATCGGCTGACCTTTGAAACCGACAATCGTGTCGTTTGCCTTCAGCCCCGCGATCGCCGCCGGACCGCCTGGTTCCACTTCCATGACGAGCACGCCGCGTTCGTTAGGCAACTTGTGAAAGCGGACGACGCGGGGATGCAATGGCACATTCTGGCCGGCGACGCCGATCGAGCTGCGCCGGATGCGCCCATCCTTGATCAGCCAGCCGGCGACGAACTTTGCGGTGTTGCTCGCGATGGCGAAACAAATTCCCTGCGCCGGGAGAATGACCGCGGTGTTCACGCCGATCACTTCTCCGGCGCTGTTGAGGAGCGGGCCGCCGGAGTTCCCCGGATTGAGCGCGGCATCTGTCTGAATGATTTCGTCCATCAAACGGCCCGACTCGGAACGCATCGAGCGACCGAGCGCGCTCACGATGCCCGCCGTCACCGTCTGCTGAAATCCGTAGGGCGAGCCGACCGCCACCGCGATCTGCCCAACCCGGATCTGCGACGAATCGGCCAGCCGGACGTGTTGCACCTCCGGCGCGTCGATTCGGATGACGGCCAGGTCCGTTTCCGGATCGGTCCCGATAAGTTGTGCGGGATAGACGCGGGCATCGCGCAGTGTGACCTCGATCTCGCGGGCGCCGTTTACGACATGATTGTTCGTTAGGATAAAGCCGTCGCGCGCAAGGATGAAGCCGGATCCCCCACCCGGCCCGCGTTCGCCGCTCAGGACGCGAATGTTCACCACGCTGGGAGCGACGCGGTTGACCACGGCGGCGATCGTCTGCGAGTAAACATCCAGCAGGCCCGCGTCGCCTAACGACTCATCCGGAAGCGCGCCAAAAGAGCTGTCGCTCGAGTCCCAGACGGGCGTCATCGCGGGCGATCCCCTTCGCTGATTTTGCGAGAGCGTTTTCAAGTCGGTTGGGAGGCGGTTACCAGGGAAGCGGTTTGCCCATGTGCTCGAAGGTCCCGCTCGGCCCGTCGGGCCCGGCAGTCGCCAGCGCGACGCTTGTCTTCGCGCCATCCTCGAGTTCCATCATCGCGCCAGGTCCGCCCATGTCGGTCTTGACCCAGCCCGGATGCGCCGCGTTGACCTTGATCTTGGTGTCCTTCAAGTCATGAGCGAGCTGCACGGTGTAGGCGTTGACCGCGGCTTTCGAGACGTTGTAGGCCGGCGTGTCCTTGCTCTCGTAAATCGGTGAGCCCGGCTTGGCGTGGAACCCGGTCGATCCGAGGATGCTCGAGAGATTGACGATACGTCCCGCTGCGCTCTTGCGCAGCAGGGGCAAAAAGGCATTGGTCGTCGCGATCAACCCAAAAACGTTGGTGTCGAAAGTTTCTCGCCACATCGCGAGCGATTGCTCGCTCACCTTCTTTCCCTTGTCGTCCGCCATCACGCCCGCGTTGTTCACGAGGATATCGAGACGGCCGAAGTCTTTTTCAACCTGGGCAGCGGCTTTCTGGATGCTCTCCGGGTCGCTCACATCGAGCACAATCGCGTGCGCATCGATTCCCTCTCCGCGCAGTTTGTCCGCGGCGCGTTTTCCTTTCTCCGCATCACGCGCACCCACGAGCACCGTGATGTCTTTCTTTCCGAGTTGGCGGGCGGTCTCCAGTCCGATGCCCTTGTTGGCGCCGGTGATGAGTGCGGTCTTTTTGTTATTCATGCTGGTTATTCGTTTCTCGGTTGCAGGTCAGGCTGAGGGCATGCCTTCATGCACGCGCAGGTGCGCGAGCGCCGGGAAGAAAAGCGACGGAAACGGTGTGGCCCAGGCTGCCTTCTCCGCTTCGCGGACCGCGCGCGCGATCCATTCGTGTTCGGCCGGAAACGCTTCTTCGTATTGCGCCTGAATCGCGGTGCGGAGGCGGGCGATTCCGTTTTTCAACTTCTGGCAATAATCCGCCGGAGCGTTCTCGGGCGGACGGCAGTTGCCTGCTTTCGGGAGATTCTTTCTCGCATTAAGGGAGTTTACTTGACTGGTCATCTATATTGTCTTTCTAGGTTTGGTTTTATGAAAGATTGGATCTCTTATTTCCTCGCGCGCGCCGGCCGCGCCCCGAGCAACTCCAACGCCCCCGCCGCGAGGCCCCGGAGCGGTTGCACGTCGTTTTCAATGCGCGCCTGCGCCAGGCATCCTTGAAAAAATGCCACCAGCATGCGCGCTTTCGCTTTCGCATCCGGCGCCGCGATCAGGCCTTGCGCATGCGCGTCGCGGATTGCCGACTCAAAGTATCGGGCGTTGCGATCGAGAATTTTGTGCACCTGATCACCGATCGCACGATCCTGCGTTCCGATCTCACAGCCGAGTGTACAATAGGGACAGCCCAGGACCGAACCGCACTCGCCGTGTCGCTTGGTCTGCCCTTCGTAAACGTGTTTGAAATAGCTGCTCAGACGCTCCAACGGCGGAACCGCGGCCGAAAAAATCTCGTCCATCCGCGCCTTCTTGCGCTGCCAGTCCGCCTCCAGGGCCGCGACCGCCAGTTCGGATTTGGATGCGAAGAAATAATAAAAGCTGCCTTTTTTCGCGCCCGCCTTCTCGCAGATGGCATCGACCGAGGTGGATCCGTAGCTGTTTTCCCAGATCAGATCCATCGCAGCATTCATCAAGCGCTCCTTGGCGTCGCTTTTCCTCGGCATGGAAGAAAATGCATATAGTTGACCAAACAGTCAAATACTTTTTCCGGCCAATCTGGACGCGCTTCCGCATGTCCACGCTCGTGCTCTAGTTAGGCGTGTCCGTTTCCGTGCGATTGCCTTGCGACGAGCCGCTCATCCGGTCGCGCGCGGCCGCCGCCCCCTGTTCCAAAGCGGCCGGACGCTGGGTGCTTGCCGCGACGATCCTGGGATCGAGCATGGCCTTTATCGACGGCACGGTCGTCAATGTCGCGTTGCCCGCATTGCAGCGGGAATTGAACGCCAGCGTCGTTGACGTGCAGTGGGTCATCGAGGCCTATTCGCTCCTGCTCGCCGCTTTCCTCCTGTCCGGCGGTTCGTTAGGCGATCAGTTCGGACGCCGGCGGATTTTTTTGCTCGGCATCATGCTTTTCTCCGCCGCCTCGGCCTGGTGCGGCTTCGCTTCGTCGATCGGTCAGTTGATCGCCGCCCGCGCAGTGCAGGGGTTTGGCGCCGCGCTGCTCGTCCCCGGCAGTCTGGCCATCATCAGCAGCTCGTTCCCGATGGAGGAGCGTGGTCGCGCGATCGGGACGTGGTCGGGCTTTAGCGCGATCACTGCGGCCGTCGGCCCGGTGCTTGGCGGATGGCTGATCGAACACGTCTCTTGGCGCGCGGTATTTTTTATCAACATCCCGTTCGCGCTCGTCGTGATTGTCATCTCGCTCTGGCGCGTCCCGGAGAGTTCAAGCGAGAATAAAACCACCCTGGACTGGCGGGGCGCAATTCTCGGAGTCCTGGGCCTGGGAGCTTTAGTCTACGGGCTGATTGAATCATCCCGCCTCGGCTTCGCGCGTCCGTCAGTCGCGATTGCGCTCGCCGCCGCCGTTGTTCTCCTCGCTCTCTTCTTGATCATCGAGGGGAAAATTTCGCAGCCGATGTTGCCGCTCGCACTCTTCCGCTCCCGCACCTTTGCCGGCGCGAACCTGCTGACGTTTCTACTTTACGGGGCGCTGGGCGGGACCCTCTTTTTTCTCCCGTTGAATTTGATTCAGGTCCAGCATTACGCCCCGACTGCGGCGGGCGCGGCCCTCCTTCCATTCATCCTGATCATCTTCCTCCTTTCGCGTTGGTCCGGCGGTCTGGTCGAAAGGTGCGGCGCAAAGATTCCGCTGGTGGCGGGTCCATTGATCGCCGCCGCGGGCTTCGCCCTCTTCCTGCGGCCTGAGGTCGGCGGCACTTACTGGACCACTTTTTTCCCGGCCATCGTCGTCCTCGGGACGGGGATGGCTGTGAGCGTCGCGCCCCTCACGACCGCAGTGATGAACTCCGTCCCGGAAAATCGCGTCGGTGTCGCTTCGGGAATTAACAACGCGATTTCACGCACCGCGGGTCTGCTTGCGCTCGCGGTATTCGGAATTGTGATGCTGCAGACCTTTAATCGCCGGCTCGACCAGCGCTTGTCGGGAATTCAGCTATCAGCACCAGCGCGCGAAGCGCTCGGGAGTCAGCGGGATAAACTCGCCGGCGCGGAGCTTCCGGCGGAATTGAATCCGGACACCCGGACGCTCCTCACCCGCGCGATCGAAGAATCTTTCGTCGGCGGTTTTCGCGTCGTCATGGGGCTGGGTGTTCTCCTGGCCGTGGGGAGCGCGGTCACTGCCTCCGTTCTCATTCGCGCGGAATCCCGAAAGGCCTGAGCGCCTAACGAGCAACGCGCGGGCAAGGCCGCGGCAAAAATCCTCACGCGCAGGTGACGCCTCGTGCACGTAGGTTAGATTGCAGCACGCATGAACACGATCCGCGGAATCAAGCTGCGCTGGCTCCACGAGACGCTCGGCGACGCCACTCACCAACTCGCCCGGCTCCAGTTTACCCAGCTCACGCCGTATCGCTGGCATCCGGCGATCAACGCTTTCCAGTGCGACAAAGGACTGCGCATCTGCGTGGATCTCGCCGGGGTCGATCGCTCGCAGGTTGCGCTCACCGTCGAGCCGCGACGCGTCGCGATTCGCGGCACGCGCGAGGCGCCGGAACCGACCGACGCCGAAGGGCGCGCCGTGCAAATGATCGCTTTCGAAATTGATTATGGGCCGTTTGAGCGCGTCGTCCAACTGCCGTTGCCGGTCGACGTCGCTCAAGTGCAAGCCGAGCAGCGCAACGGATTTCTTTGGATCGAGCTGCCCTTCAAAAGATGAACGAACAACCCTTCAGCGCCTTGCAAGGGGCGGGTGAGACTCCCTCGGCGGTCAGCAGCGCCGTGCCGACCGGCGGACCCGACGCCGTGCCGGCAATTCCGGGCGTGCTCGCGATTCTTCCCGTCCGCGGCTTTGTCGTTTTCCCGCGGACCATGTCACCGATCAACGTCCAGCGCGCGGCGTCGATCCAGTTGCTCAACGAAACGTTGCCGCAAAACAAAATCATCGGCCTGCTCGCGCAACGCGACGAGACCAAGGATGAACCGACAGCGGAGGATCTTTACCAGGTCGGCACCGCCGCGCTCGTGCTGAAATTGTTACGCCAGGCGGATGATCGCGTTGTCATTATCGTGCAGGCTTTGCGGCGTTTTACCGTCCGCAAAATTACGCAAACGGCGCCGTTCCTACGAGCGGAAATCGAGTTGCTCGACATGCCGCCGGCTCCGGCGACAAAGGAATTTGAAGCCGCTTTCCGCAACTTGCGCGATTCGGCGGCGAAGCTGCTCGAGTTGACGCCGGACGTGCCCGAGCAGGCGCGTGCGATCGTCCTCGGAATGGAGGACGCCGAGGAGCTGACCGATTTTCTGGCGCCGAATCTGAACATCGATGTCGCGCAAAAGCAGGCGTTGCTTGAGGAGAACGACATCGAGAAACGTCTCCGCGCGGTGCAAACGAGCATCTCGGCGCAGCTCGAGATCGCGCAGATTCAACAGAAGTTGCAACAGGATGTGCAATCGCAATTTTCCGATGCGCAGCGCCGGGCCTACCTGCGCGAGCAGGTAAAGGCGATTCAGCGCGAGCTGGGCGAGGGCGATTCCGGCGCGGAAGAGCAGGTGACGCAATTGCGGCAAAAACTCGAAGCCGCGCAGCCACCGGAAGAGGTGATGAAACAGGCGGAGCGCGAATTGAAGCGGCTCGATTTCATTCCGCAAGCGAGCCCGGATTATTCGGTCATCGTCACCTACATCGAGACGATCGCGGAATTGCCCTGGTCGAAAATGAGCGACGACCATCTCGATCTCGACCAGGCGCAGCAGATTCTCGATCGCGATCATTACGATCTCGAAAAAGTGAAACGGCGGCTGATCGAATATCTCGCCGTGCGTAAACTCAATCCGCAAGGGCACGGAGCGATTCTTTGTTTTCTCGGGCCGCCCGGGGTGGGCAAGACCAGCCTCGGCCAATCGATCGCCGACGCGCTCGGACGGAAGTTCGTTAGGCTGAGCCTCGGCGGGATTCGGGACGAGGCGGAAATCCGCGGCCATCGCCGCACCTACATCGGCTCGATGCCCGGCCGGATCATCCAGGAGCTGCGCCGGGCCGGGACACGCAACCCGGTCATGATGTTGGACGAGATCGACAAGATCGGCACCGATTTCCGCGGCGATCCCGCGAGCGCACTCCTCGAGGTGCTCGATCCGCGGCAGAACCACGCCTTTGTCGATCGTTACCTCGATGTGCCGTTTGATCTCTCGCAGATTATTTTCATCGCGACCGCCAACTACATTGAAGGCGTCCCGGAACCGATGCGCGACCGGATGGAAATCATTTCCCTCGCCGGCTACACCGGCCGCGAGAAACTCGAGATCGCGCGCCGCTATCTCGTTAGGCGACAACTGGAGGAGAACGGGCTCAAGCCGGAGCAATGCGAATGGCAGGAAGAAGCGCTCGTTAGGGTAATCGACGACTACACGCACGAAGCCGGGGTGCGCGAACTGGAGCGTCAGATCGGCGCCGTCTGTCGCAGCGTGGCGGCGCAAGTCGCGCGCGGCAAAACGGAGCACGTGACCATCACGCCGGCAGTGGTCGCCGAGTTGCTCGGCCCGGCCCGCTACATGCACGATACGAAACTGGCGGTGAACAAACCGGGCGTCGTGACCGGTCTCGCCTACACCCCGGCGGGCGGCGAAGTGATGCACATCGAAGCGACTCGTTACCCGGGCAAAGGCAACATCACCCTCACCGGCCAGATCGGAAACGTGATGAAAGAATCGATGCAGGCGGCCCTCAGCCTGGTGCGCAGTCGCGACGGTCAGATCGGGGCGAAAGCGGAGGATTTTCGCGAGATGGACATTCACGTTCATGTGCCGGCCGGCGCGGTGCCGAAGGATGGCCCCTCGGCCGGGGTGGCGATGTTCACGGCGCTCGCTTCCCTTTTCAGCAACACGCCGGTGCGTTCCGATGTCGCGATGACGGGCGAAATCACCCTGCGCGGGCTCGTCCTGCCGATCGGCGGCCTGAAGGAAAAAAGCCTGGCCGCGATGCGCGCGGGCATCACGACCGTGATCATCCCGAAGCAGAATGAAAAAGATCTGGTCGACATTCCGGAAGAGGCGAAACAGAAGATGCAATTCGTGCCGGTGGAAACGGTCGACGAAGTCCTGAAGACAGCGCTCGAGCAGCCGCCGTCGCCCTACGAAGGTTAAAAGCGCTTGAGCGCTTTTGAAGCGTGTTGTAGCGGCGGTCTATGACCGCCGAACCGTGCGTGAGACCGAAATGGGATCGACGCTCATAGAGCGCCGCTACAAGTCGCGCAGACCTTTGATGCGATTACCATTTCCGGTCTTTCTGCTTGCGATTTTGCACCCGGTGACCTGACACTCGCGCTGTGCGTAAACTAAAGCTGACGTTAGGCATCCTGATGATCGCGGCGCTCTTCGTTCCGTTGAGCGAGTGCTCCCGCGGTAAGAAACTGGACACGCCGCCGCCCCCGAAAACGTTCGTGCAGAAGATTTTTCCGCGAAGCGACGCGCAGACCGATTACGACTACGGCGCGACGCGCCTCGGTCCTTCGCTCAATGGAGTGCTGACGTTGATCGCGTTTGGCTGGCCGTTAACGCTGGCCCTGCTCAAT
Source organism: Spartobacteria bacterium (assembly GCA_003169975.1). Classification (GTDB taxonomy): domain Bacteria; phylum Verrucomicrobiota; class Verrucomicrobiia; order Chthoniobacterales; family UBA10450; genus Palsa-1392. Next base: position 97,760 of record PNAA01000049.1, read on the forward strand.
GGCCGCGTCTCAGGAAAACGACGCGCCTGGATCTTTTACACGCTCGAAATTCTGCTCGGTGCGGGGACGATCTACTGGATTTACGCGGTGACCGAGGCCAGCACACGGCTCTGGGGAGCATACTTCGTTTTCTCGCTGACGATCGCTTATATCATCGCCGCACTGGTCGACCTTGGGCGAGGCCTGCGCGGCGCCCGGGCACCCTGAGTCCGCGGGCCCAGGAGCAATCCGGCCCGTTTCTTCGGTGATCCAATTAAAATTCTTGTCGCCGGCGCGGGCCGCGTTATGATTGCGGTCCCGAATGGAGATTCACGGCGCGCGCTTCTGAACCGGCAGCCAGGCTGGAAGTTAGCGCGACGGTGAAGACCCAAAGGATGCACAACCTAATCAGCCATTTAATTGCAGATCACCGGAACGTTCGCAGGGCCGTTTCGATTCAAGTTTCGCCGCGCCAAATATTCTTGGGCGCGGTTTTTTTATGAGCGATAACCCAGCCAAACTTAGCCTGAGTAATTTCCTGGCGGCCGAAGGAAAAGATCCGCTGCAAGCGCCCCCTACTTTCACCCGGTGGATGCAGGCGGGCGCATGGGCGATCGAACTTTACGAACCGGAATTGCTCTCCGCGGCCGATGCGCGGACGACGATTACCTACGACGGAAAACCGCAGCGGGTCATCAACCTCTGCTCCTACAATTACCTCGGGCTGGCCAACCACCCGGAGGTGATCGCCGCGGCGCGCGAAGCCCTAACGACCCACGGCCTCGGCGCCTGTGGCTCGCCCATGCTCTCCGGCATGACCGATCTGCACCGCGAGCTGGAGCGCAAGGTCGCGCAATTCCTCGGCCGCGAAGACGCGATGCTTTTCAATAGTGGATTTGGCGGTGCGCTGGGGACGATTTCCGGACTGCTCCGGAAAAACGATGTCGCGGTGCTCGATAATCGGTCGCACCTCAGCCTGCGCGACGGGGCGACTCTTTCGCGCTGCCGGGCCGAGAAATTCGAGCATAACGATCCCGCTTCGCTTGATGCGTCGTTAGGCCGGAACAAGGGAAAGCGCCAGTTGGTCGTGATTGAAGGAATTTATTCGATGGACGGCGATTTCGGAAATCTCGAGGAGCTGATCACTGTCGCGGAGTCGCACGGCGCCAGCGTCTTCATCGACGAAGCGCATTCCACCCTGGCCTGCGGCGAGCACGGGCGCGGCGCCGCGGAAAAGTTTGGCGTCGAAGACCGCATTCCCCTGACCTACGGAACTTTTTCGAAAGCCTTCGGAGCGCTCGGCGGTTTCGTCGCCGGGTCGAGGGAGACATTGCAGTATCTCCGCTTTTACGCACACCCCTACGTTTACTCGTGCGCGCTGCCCGCGGTCGTGGTCGCGGCCATTCTGAAATCGCTCGAGATCGGCATGAGCCAGCCGCAGTTGCGCACGAAGCTCTGGGAAAACGCCGATTATTTTCATCAGCAACTCCGCGGCCTCGGGATCGATAGCGGCGCTTCCACCACCTATGTGATGCCGCTCGTGATCGGCGACCGCGAGCGCATGTACCGCCTCGGCCATGAACTGCGGAGTCGCGGGCTCTGGGTCGCGCCGGTCGATTATCCGGCGGTGCCGCAGGACCGAATTTGTTTCCGCGCCTGTGTCACCGCGCTCCATACCCGGGCGGATTTGGATGAAGCGCTCAACATTCTCGCCGACACGCTCGTGCCCAGCCTGCTGGCGCAACACGCCTGAGCGAGAGAGCATTCGACTCGTTAGGCATGCCGGCCCAGGGGGAGAAAACGCCGGCCATTCAGGCGACCTACAAGGCGCGGGAGGTGGAGGGTTTTCTCGACCTCCACTTCTATCGCAAAATCGGTTTTCAGCTCGCGCTCCTTTTTGCGAAGCTGAAAATGACACCCGCGCAGGTGACATGGTGCGGGGCGGCACTCGGCATCGCCGCCGGGCATCTTTATTTCTATCGCGATTTGCGACTGAACCTGCTCGGGATGGTATTGCACGTCCTCAGCAACGCGTTCGACAACGCCGATGGCCAACTGGCCCGCCTGACGAAACAGGGCAGCCGCAGCGGGCGAGCGCTTGATGGGCTGGCCGACAACCTCGTTTTCATCAGCGTCTATGCCCACCTTTGTCTGCGTTATACGGCCAGCGGCGGATCGCAGCTCGTCTGGCTCCTGGCGCTCGCTGCCGGGGCGAGCCATTCGCTGCAAAGCGCGGCGGCGGACTATTTTCGGAACGCCTATCTCTATTTCGCCGATGAAAAAGGGCGCGCGGAACTGGATTCGTCCGCTGCGTTGCAGACGGAGTTTGATCGTTTACGCTGGCGGAATCAGCCTTGGAAGAAATTTCTGCTCCGGCTTTATCTTAACTACACGCGACAACAGGAATGGCTCGCACCGCGGTTGGGTGATCTCAAACGAGCCGCCGCGCGGACTAACGACGTCTCGATCGCGGAAGCCTACCGCCAACGGAGCAAACCGTTGATCAGATGGCTGAATCTCCTCGCCACCAATCCGCGGATGATTCTGCTCTTTGCCTTGCTTCTGGCGGGCCAGCCCGTCTGGTATTTTGTCCTTGAGCTCACGCTTCTTAATCTCGTGCTCGCTTTTCTGCTGCGGGAAGAGAATGCCCTCTGCCGCCGTCTCCTCGCGAACCAGCCAACGTAAAAACGCCTAACGAACATCACGGAACGGATCGAAGTCGCCGAGGTCAGGCGGCACGCCGCAATCTTTGATCCCGCCCTGCACGCACGTCATCTCGAGCGGAGTCGAGGGATCCCGGGGAAGTTACCTTAAAGAAAGCGCCACGGGATCCCTCGACTCCGCTGCGCTCCGCTCGGGGTGACGAAAATCTGCCGCGTTAGGCGAGCGCCTGGCTCAACCGCTTTTGGTAAACGCGAAACCGCTTGTAAAGTTCGCTTCCTAAATTCTCGTACTCGGCACACATCAACCTGTTGCTCTCCAGCACGAGATGGCTGTCGATGAATTCGAAACCGCGCGCGAGCGCAGTCTGGGTTAATGCTTTCCCCAGCAAGACATTGACTCCCCGGTTGCGGAATTCCTCTTTGACCGCGCCCAGCACGGCGTTGAGTTGCCTGGTTTTCCTGGCCGCCGCCAACATGTGCAGGAAACCGAACGGCAAAAGTTTCCCTCTCGCTTTTTGAATCCCCCGGCTCATGTCGGGAATGGCGACGACAAACCCGATCATTTCCTTCTGCTCATTTCGGACCAGCTTCAAAAAGGCTGGGTCGATGACCGGCAAGTACTGCGCTGCGAGGCGCCGCATTTCCGGTTCGCTCATCGGCACAAAGCCAAACAAGGGTGCGTAAGTTTCATTCACCAGACGCAAGGCCGGGATGATGTACGGCTTGATCTCCCGTTTGGTCTTGAACTCGACCAGTTCGAATTTGTGATTGCGCAGCAGGCGCTGGTAGACCTTCTCGTACAAAGCGGGATACTCTGCCCGCACGGGCAGTTTGTAGGACACGCAATCCAGTTCCTTGGTATAGCATTCGGCTTCCACCAACGCTCGCAGATAGGGCGGATTCGTCGGCGCCGCGATCACGGGCAGATGCTCGAAACCATCGATTTGGAGGCCCTGGGGATCTTTGTCCGAAAAACCAAACGGACCAATCAACCGATCCATCCCTTTCTCGGCCGCCCATCCTTCCACGAAGCGAAGGAGGGTTTGGGCGATCACCTGTTCGTCGAGGCAATCCAGATTGAAAAAGCGCGCCGTTCTTTGCTCGGTCTGCTCGTTGTGCCGTCGATTAATGATCCCCATGATGCGGCCGACCGGTGCACCGTCCCGGCAGGCGATGACCCTGACGACTTCAGAATAAGCCAGCGCTGCGTTCGTTTTTGGGTTGTGGAACTTCCATTCATCCGCATAAATCGGCGGCACCCAGGAGGGGGAGGATTGGTAGAGCCGCTGCGGCAGATAGATGTAGCGGCGAAGCGATTTTCTATCCGTCACTTTCAGGAGAGCGATGGATTCAGACGTATGCAAGGGGTGACACTCTACATCAAAATTCCGCCGCCAACGCACGCCTGCGCTGGCGAAATTTTTCTCCCGGACGCTTTCGCACCATGCGCCAGGTCTTGATCCTGGCCGACGAATCCGCCGATTGGATCGTCGCTGGTCTGAGACAGCTCGAGCGGCTGCTGTGTGCGCTTGACGAATCACTGCGCGAGCCGGCCAAGGTGTGGGTAGTTTGGGATCCCAGGCTTTCTTCGGACCGGCGCTGGTTGCCGCGAGAACGGAACTTCACCCAGCTCGAAGTCTGCGAACTAGACGTGACCCCGGAAGATAAACTGCCCGCGGTTGAAATTGTTCTCGAGACGCGACTCTTCCTTTATCGACAGTCCGGGGCGAGCGAATCACTACTTGCCACGATGGCGCAGGCTCGTGCCGAACGGCGAACCTACGCGCAGCATCTCGCCGCTCTGCAAATCACATGGGAGCGCTCGCGCGCGACCGACGGATGGGAGTACCTAACAGATGCCGCGCAAATTCCCGCCTGCGAAAAGCGGTTCCTGCGCGGCAGCGGCAAGTCGCAGGATGGATTGATCTCGCGTTTCATCAATCGTCCGATTTCCCGGGTGATGAGTCGCGCGCTTTTGAAAACTCCAGTTACCCCAAGCGCGTGGACGTTATCGATCTTTCTGCTCCCGCTCGCCGGCGCGGCGTTTTTGACTCGCGGCGATTACACCAGTGTGATCGTCGGGCTGCTCTTTTTCCAGCTTTACAGCATCCTCGACGGCTGCGATGGCGAGATTGCGCGCGCCAAATATATCGAGTCGCGGCGTGGCCGGCAGCTCGATACCTGGTGCGACACTCTCGGAAATCTGCTGCTGGTTGTCGGGCTCGGCTATGGCCTTTCGCGGCAAACGGCGCCGTCAACATTTTACTTTATTGAAAGTATAATCGTCGCGATTCTGATTGTGACGAACGAGTTGCTCCTGGCCGCTCCAGCTCCGTCTCCGAAGAGAGCCGATGGCGCCCTCTACCCGCGTCATCAGCAAATGGTCGAGCGCTCGGGGCTCAATTTTCTCGGTGAACGATTCGTCTGGTGGCTGGTTCAGCTCACCAAACGCGACGTCGCGCTCCTCGCCTTCCTCTTCATCGCCTGGGCGGGCCGACCAGCCTGGATCTTGCACCTGCTCGGCGCGGTGGCGGCGATCAGTTCGCTGCTCGCCGTTACATCATTCGCCCGCTCGAAACTCGCCCGTTAGGCGCGTCGCGGCTTCCTCCGCCTGCCCCAGCATCCCGCCGTCGTCGACGTCCTGCCACCACGCGTCCCCGATATCGATCGCGCGCGCCTTGTGGTCGGCCGCCATGGCACGGACGCCATCAGCTAGGCTGCAGTCGCCGTCGCGCCGGGCTTTGGCGAGATAACCAAAAATCTCCGGCGGACAGACAAAGATTCCGGTGTCGATCGCGTCGTAGCGGGCCAGTGTCTTTCCGATCGCGACAATGCGGTCCCCTTTGGTTTGCACCTTCATCGCATCGTCGAGATCGAAAATGGAACTGATCTTCCGGTCGATCGCGAGATTGAGTAGATCGGGATTCGCCTGCCTAACGAAAGTCTCCAGCAGCCGCGCTTCAAACAAGTGATCTCCCATCAGCAGCAAAAATGGCGTGGAGAGATGCGGCGCCGCGCAGAGAAGCGAAACCCCGTTTTGCTTTTGCCATTGAGCGTTGTGAATCGGACGCAGCCGCATCTCCTTCGGAACCAAAGGCGTCAATCCCGCGAGCAGCATTTCGCTTTCCCAGCCGACCACTGCGTGCAGCGTGGTCACGCCGACTTCGCGTAGCGCGTCGAGCGTATAGGAAATAAGCGGCCGTCCGCGGATCGGCACGAGCGCTTTGGGCAATGATTTGCCAGAAGCGCGCAGCCGCGAGCCCGTTCCGGCCATGAGAATGACTGCGTCGGTGAGCGAATTCATCATTTACCGCAACGGGTGCCCATAGCAGCTCAAATTCCAGCAGAAATGCCCCCTCCTCTACCAGCAAACTCTTGTCGCGCGCCGCCGCAGACGTAGCCGGGGGCGTTGACCACGGTCGAACCCAGCCGCACGGCCCTCGTTCGCGTCAGCGTCACCCCCGTTTTTGCTGGGCTGCCCTTGTTTGCATCAACATTGCCTCTGTTTTTGTGGTGCCGTTGCGCGCGAGGAAGGAGGAGCAGCGAGCGGAGGAATTATTGCGTCAGGGTTTGGCCTGTCGGAGAGCAGTCCCGAGTTCGCGGCCTTGATGAAGCGTATCGTGTCTACCTGGAATATGGCGAGATGACCAAGATCGACCCCTATTTCGCTATTTCCGGACTTCAAAGGGGTGAAGAATACGATTTTCCCAGGGGGTCTGAACTTCAAAGGGGTCAGGAAAATCATTTTCCTGAGGTGTCTGAAGACCGGAGGGTCAGGAAAATGATCGGGGCGACCCCTTGAAACGCCGTCGTGGCAATCTCCTTCGCCGCTTGTCCTCCGCAGGCTGGGATGTCGCAGATTCGAGCCCGGCATCGCACATTTTGTGTCGATAGTAAGCTCCGCCCCCCGCTTTCCGCCGCTTGGGCAGGCAGAGCGAGATTTGTGAAGCTGACCCCAATCCTCCAATCCCGCGGATGAGTAACCTTTGGTGCCGGGCGTAGCGCTTGATTGGCGCACCGTCCCGGCGCATCGGGTATCCAGAGCGGGTCCCTAATCCAGCGGACTCTTCACCCCGAGGCCCGGCTTATTGAGCACATGGGTATAGATCATGGTTGTCGAAACATCCTTGTGCCCCAACAACTCCTGCACCGTCCGAATGTCATACCCATTCTCCAGCAAGTGCGTCGCAAACGAATGCCGCAGCGTGTGACAGCTCGCTGGCTTGGCGATGCGCGACTTTTGCACCGCCACCTTGACGGCGTTTTGCAGATTTTTCTCGCCCACATGATGCCGACGCAGCACCGGACGACCGTCCGCCGCTGCCCCGCGCGGATCGACCGACCGCTTCTCCGCGGGAAAGACCCATTGCCGCGCCGCGCCGGGATTCTTCCGTGCATTGGCATCGGGCAACCAGACCGTGCCAAACCCCTCCGCCAGTTCCCGCTCATGAACCGCTTGCACCCGCTCCAGATGCTCGCGCAGCGCCGGCGCCACCGTCACCGGCAGCATCGTCACCCGATCCTTGCCGCCTTTGGCATGGCGCAAAGTGATCTGCAGATAGCGGAAATCGACATCCTTGACTCGCAAACGCAGGCATTCGAGGAGGCGCAGCCCGCTGCCGTAAAGGAGATCCGCCATGAGCCGGTATTGCCCGCCCAACTCCCGCAAGACCGCCTGCACCTCATCCCTGGCCAGCACCACCGGCAGCTTGGGTGACGGCGCACCCGCTGGAGGCCCTCCACCACGCCCAATTTGCGTTCCAACACCACCTCGTAAAGGAAGAGCAGCGCATTGGGGGCCTGAATGGAGCAGCTAGGTGGCTGCGACATAGACTTCGCGAAGCGAAGCCCGCAGGGTTAGCTAGCCGGGAAGGCTAGCTAATCATTCTGGGTGGCTGCGGCCACTCTGCGTTCGCCCGCCAGGTAATTCAGGAACGCCGCCACCTCGGTCCCTCCCATTTCCTGCGGATGGCGTTTGCCATGGAAGAGAATAAAGCGCCGGATCCAGCCCAAATAGGCCTCCTCGGTGCGCAGGCTGTAATGGCGGGTGCGCAAAATCGTCCGCACTTGTTCGAGAAATTTAGGCTTGGCTCTTTCGCTTTTGTCGGGCAGACTCGTTGCTATGCCTTCCTTTTATCCCCAATCCTGCCTCTTGAGCAACCGAAATAGGCGAATATCCGTTTCGTATACTATCTGTTAGACGACTAGCACTCACTTCCAGTATTCTACCAAACAATTATGTCCACACCTACTGGAGAAACGGTTCCCATCGAGAACAAGCGAGGCCGGCTAAAAGCACTCTGGGCGGACCCGGTATGGAGCAAGGTAATTTCTAGTGGAATAATCGCAGTAATCGGAGTGATCGTCGGCGGTCTCGCATATCACTACAGGACTACTCCCGCCGCGATACCCCAGACTCCCGCCGTGACGCACGAGAGCTCAATAATCGAAACACGCAACGCGCTCATCAATGGATCGACATGGTATGGTACAACATCCAGCATTAAGGTTCCCGGCGAAGAACCGGGTATTCCTCCATTCCCGATCACGTTCCATTTTGTCGTACGAGATAACCAGGTCACTGGTGGTACTACGTTCGAACACGATGGACGATGGTTCGAAACAAAATTTAAGGGTGAATTTTATAACGAGTCTTATATCAAGTTGGAGTACTGGCACATCAACGGCGTCAATGCATTCGGCTACATGATACTTAAACTTGATCACCTCGCTACGACAATGTCCGGTAAATGTGTCGTATATGGCTCAATTACTCAGCGAATAAGCGTAGAAGCTATCCGAAAAGT
>PNAA01000002.1 GCA_003169975.1 Spartobacteria bacterium
ATTAAGCCGGTCAGAGCATTCAAACGTTGCAGGCTCTCGGGTGAAAAGGCGATGCCTGCTGCAGCGGCAACCGCCATCTGCTGTCCCTGAAGCTTCGCTTGCTCGCTTCTGAGTTTATCAAGCTCGGTTTGGGCCTGCGCTCGTTTCGAATTGTCCACCGCTACTGCCGCCAGCCCGGTGCCGGCGCTGATTCCCATTAAGCCGAGCACCGATGCGGTGACGGTGTCAGTAGCACCGGTAACCATAAAAATGAAGCCGTAAGCCGCAACAATAAGGAAAAACCAAAAGGCCATCTGTGTCCGGGCCAGGCTGTAAGGTTTACGGCCAGCGGGCGGTGGTGGCCCCGAGTCGCGCAGCAGATCGCTTTTCCAGGCGAGCGCCAGCATCCCAATGAACAGCCCAAGCACACCCAAGATGTACCAATTAAACCAGGAAGGATTGATAGCGAAGAGGAATGCCGTTTGGTCCGATTCGAACGGCAAACCCGTCTCTGTCCCCACCGTGACTCGCACCAGCCCGTTCTTGCCCAATCCCTTTGGGCGGCTGAAGAGCGCGTCCCAAGCCTTGCTGTTGTCCGCTTTGCTTTCATCGTTACCCGACAGCCTCTCCAGTTTGAAGAATAATTGGTTCGCGTTTGCCTTGTCGACCTTGGGAATGAGGCCTTTCATCGGCGTTCCATCCAAATAGAGAACCAGTTTCGAAGGATCGTTCGTCTTGGTTTGCGCCCACTCCTTCAGCCAGTCACAGTCCACTTCCAGGATTTCATGAAGTGCGATCAAGCCCGTGACCTTGCTTACTTTCGGGAGCGGCGTAGGTGTCGGCGAGGGCGTTACCGATGGAGACGGCGTTGGCGAGGCTGAGGGCGATACGGATGGCGAGGGCCGTGGCTTTGTGCCCGCGTCCTGCGCGAACGCGGGAGTCGCCCAAAACTGGATGACGATTCCGGCGCCCAGGAACCAAAGAAATGTGCGCGATGCGGCGTTCGGATAGGGATTATTTTTCACTGCGTGGGAGCGGGTTTGTAAGCCTCGATTTTGTAGGTGCCAGCGAAGCGCGCTTGCTGGCCGGTTTCTTCGTCGATGAAAGTGATGCCAACCGGACCTGTTGCATGGCCTTCGCCCCCGGCACGGACCGATGTGCCGTAATAGTTAGCTCTTCGCCGGACGAGTTCCTGCGCTTCATGGTAGATGCGGAACGGATCAGGCCCGGGCGCCGTCAGCCGCGGCGCGCTCGTGAGGAAAAGCGTCCAGCCGTGCCCGACGCAAAACTGAGTCTGATGCCGGTTCAAAATCGGCCCGAACGAGTGGACTTGGATCTGCGTTATTGGATCTCCTTCGATCTCACCCAGGTGCGGCGACATCGGATGCCTGAAATCGCGTTCGTCATGTGTGTGGACATGGCTGAGACCGTGCACCTCGCCCGCCGCATCGGTCACGACCACAGCGTTGTTCGGCGACGCAATCCCCGCGGGAACAACCGCCGCCGCGCCCATGAGCGGTTGGCCGTTTCGGAGCGGTCCGCGGGCCGGTTTTTTCGATTGCGTCCGGGACGCGACCTTTTTAGTTACACGGCGTTCCCCGGTGGCCGGTTTCTTGGGAGCTAGCATAGGCTAGGAATCCTATCGGGTTACAGTTTTTGGAAAACCAGCACCAAGGTTTCCGTGTTGTCTTGGGTTAACATAAAGGTGGCGACTAGGGGGAAGCCCGCGAGATCTGGATTGTCCGCATATTTCTTGTCGATCTCAGCAGCCAGTTTTGATCCGTCGATAGTTAAAAGATCGATGCTATGAATTTTAGTCATGATAATTATCGGGGGTGCTATTTAGGAATATTTTGGATGCCTTTCATCGAATTTACCTGGCTGTCTGACTGGGTTTTGGCGGCGCCCGCCTTGTCGATTATGTCCTGAAGTGCGGCGACAAATGTTCCGGCTTCATAATAGGCGACGAGATCGTTCAGGCCCTGCTCCACAGAGTACGTATCCAAGGAGGTGGCCTTAGTGCTCTTCGATTCATACATCCCGGTCTGCAGAGGAATAAGCTTTTCGGCCCGTAAGGCGCGAGTCTTGGCAATGATGGCCAAAAGGTTTTGGTTTTGCAGGATATCGGTGTTCACAGAACTCTTAGTCGAGGTGATACCAGCTGCGATGAAGGATAAAATGCTCTTCGCGCCCTGTGCGCCGCCTCCGGTGACGATGCCTGACACTGTGCTCAAAGTGGCCGAAGTGAAATCACTTCCGAAATCCGCGAAGGCCTTCTTATTGTAAGTGGATTTTTCCCAGAAGTTGTAATTGGTGTCGATGAGAAAAATGAAATCGTTGAGAAGATCATTACGCGCTTTCCCCGTCTGGTCTTTCTCGGCAGCTTCAATGGCTGCATTCAAATTTCCAGCGGCCCCGTAACTGGCGCGAAGGGCCGTGACGCGGGTCGCATATATGTCTTTTAAGGCGTCACCGCCTCTATAAGATACGAGATTACCACATCCCGGAAGCAACGCTGTCAGGCTGGTAAGAATTATGATCTTGGATGAGTTACTGTGCATTTTTAGATCTAAGTATTTGTCTAGAAGCCATCTCATAAATGT
>PNAA01000045.1 GCA_003169975.1 Spartobacteria bacterium
GATGAACCGCGCGATAAAAACAGCCTTGGCGCCACGACGTTTAAAAAACCGCTCGGTCCACTTTACCCTTTCGAGCGTGAGATGGAGCCAGTGAATTTTCTCCAAGCTGCCATGGCCTAACCGCAGTCCCAGCGAAAAGGAACAAATGCCGCCCAGGAAACAGGCCGCCCCTCCGGCCGCCATGGGTTGCCACAGCGAATCCGCGGCTTTCCCCAAGATAAATCCTGCCCCCAAAAGAATCGTTTCTCCCGGCAGGGGAAGACCGATGTTGTTCAAGAACACGACGATGAAGACGAGCGCGTATCCGTGATGAGAGATATGGGGTAGTAAAGAATGCAGCCAGGGGAGCATATTCACCGCTCTTTCAAGCTCACAATTCTCCTTTGAAAGCTTTGTCGAGGAGGGCGTCGCCTGCGCGTTGCTGCAATCCTCATTGCGCCTGGCCTACCACCCGGTCATGGCCCGAAGGAAAAAGATTAACACGCCGATGGTCACGAGCGCGAGCGGGGCGCGCGCGAGAAACTTCGTTGTACCATCGAGACTCTGGCCGCGCCGTGATTGCATGAATGCGAGTAAGGCCAGAATGAGCCCGATGCTGTAACAGCTCAGCGCGACGGTGACAGCGGTCTGCGGGCTCCAACCTGTCGCGGAACGAGGAAGCGCACCGCTCACCAGGCCGAGCCCAAGGAAGAAAAACGACGCGAGCCCAAGTTTGCGCAGGTGATTCATGCTCCACCTGCTTAAGCGATGCCGCCCATCCCGGCAAATCCGTCAAGAAGGCGCCGGAGCACTACGAGCTGTTCCGCTAAGGCCCGATTCCTTTCTTCTCCGTCAAAACCTTATTGCCTGACTCCTAATCCCGAGTGCCGAAAGCGTCACTCAGCGCCGAGCGACGCCCACAGCGGTTCCAAATCGGGATCGTTTAGCGCCATCGCGCTGAATTTTGCGCCGATTTTGGTCGCGCAGGTCAGATGTGCTTTCGCCCGGTCGAGATTCCCAATCTGCGCCTCGTAGCAGGCCAGGTTGAACTGAATCGTTCCATCTTTCGGATGCAGGTCCGCTGCTGGTGTCAGGATCGCGTGGGCTGGATGCTGGCGACAATTAGAACCAGCGGCGAAAACGTCTCCCAATGACGTTGGTATTCTGGGTGTTTTGAAGCCGGAGCGCTTGAAAATAATGAAGGCGTTCGCTGGGAGTCATGCCTTCCAGCGGTGGCAGATATCCCGATCGACCTTGCGAGTCAACTGCGACTACGATTCGGTCGTTCGACGGCGGAGGCGGAACATAATTTACAACATTCCCGTGAGCATCCCCAGAGACCATCTCGCCACTTGCTTGCCCGCTCTCACTGTCGGCTGCTTGACGACCGGATTGATCGGCCTGAATCGAGTAATTTCCTGAGGCCATCAGAGCATCGCGTTCGGCACGCAAGACACTCCGCCGATCGGCATCTTCGGGTGAACCTGTTAGCGATGCACTCAACATCCGGTCGATCTCAACGATGCGATCTCTTTGAGACTGCGCCGGTGTTTGAACGGTGGCGACGGGCGTCGCCCCAGGCATCGGTTGTTGGACGATCGTCCTTTCCGGCATTGTGACGACAGCCTTGGAACAGCTAGCCAGGCTAACGGCCACGGCAAAGAGAGCGATTAATCTCGTGTTCATCCAAGTTCCTCCTCGGAAATGAGCGGCACGACTCGTGATTCGATCCGAAAGAGCGTTGACTGTCAAGAAATTTCGGACTGTGTCAGCGCCGAAGCAAAAACGATCGCTCGGTAACCCGAACGTGGAAGAGTCTGCAAATGCCAGTCTCCCAAGAATCCGAAAGGCACCTTTCAGCAAGGCATGTATCTTAACTACGAATGTCCGCAGGCTTTGTATGTCGTGCCGTGATGCCGAAGCGGTGAAGATTTGTCTCGACATTTCGGAGCCCGGCAATATCAGCTGGTCTTTCCTGTGCCGCAGACCGGCGATGAGAGAAATGAAACGCAGCCCAAAAAGCAGGTTCATAACATCGATTCCGGCGATCATCGCGCGGGCCATTGCGGTAGTCGCGTTGCTCGCGCTGTGCGGGACGACACCAGCCGCGAGTGATAACGCGAAGCTGGCTCCTGCCAACGCGCATCGCCGCTCGATTGCGCCCTGGCCCTGGCGCCAGGCGGGTTTCGATGCGGCGCACACGGCGTATAATCGATTCGAGCAGATCCTCTCGCGCTCGAACGTGGGGCTTCTTACGCAGGCGTGGGCGTCACCAGTCGGCGTCGGCGCTCTCTACGCCTCCCCGATCGTGGCCGCAGGGCGCGTCTATATCGGCAGTGGGGATGGGCGGATGTATGCCTTCGACGCGGCTACCGGTGCGACGCTTTGGATCGGGGACCAGCAACCGCTCTTCTTCGTCGACTCCGCTGCGGTAGGGGAAGGGCTGGTATTTGCAAGCGCGGTTTATCAACCGCTCGTGGCGTATAACGCGGAGACGGGATCGATCGTATGGACGTCCTCACTATCGTCGGTACGCGCCTCGCCGACGCTTGCGCACGGCGTGCTCTACGTCGCGAGTTCCGACGGAACGCTGAACGCGCTCGATGCGGCGACGGGCGTTTCGATTTGGTCAACTTCGAGGCAGGCCGGTGTCTTCGACCAGGCGCCGATGGTTGATGGCGGAAGAGTTTTTCAAATGCGGACGGATCACACGTTGACGGCGTACGACGCGAAGGACGGCACGGAACTCTGGCGCAAACCCGCGTTCTCGATTGGGACGATCGCCGCATCGCACGGCACGCTGTTCTACAGTGAGTACCCGAACGTGGTTGCGTTGGATGAGGCGACTGGCGCGCAGCTGTGGGCCGCGCCCGTGTTGATGGCTGCGACGGCCGGCTCGCCGGCGGTGGCGAACGGGCTGGTATTCGTGACGCAGGCCAAACTTTGGGCGCTCGACGCCGCGACCGGTGCGGTGGTCTGGACTGCGCCGGCGACCAGTACCTGGGGTCCGGTGGTCGCCAATGGCGTCGTCTATGCATCATCACTCAACGGAGAGTGGGATGCATTCGACGAGCGCAACGGATCACTGCTGTGGTCGGTCACGGTCGGCAGCGGATGCGGCGGCGCCTGCGCCCAAACGGTTCCGGTGGTCGCAAATGGCGTGCTATATCTCGCCGGATTCGATCAGTACCTGCGCGCGTTCGCCATCAGTCGCTGAGGCCACCTTTATCGGCTGGTTCTGTCGGCCACGCGGGGCGGATCCCAGACCGGCTTTTGCTAACCGAGGAAAATCGGCGTTCATGCCGGCGTTAGTAAAGAAGGTGCGGTTTCCGGCATTTCCGGTGCGGTCTACGCGAAGGTGAATCCGATTTCGGACAAATTCGGACAGAAGGGGTGCGTCGTTCTGCGCGAAACGCCCCGCTGTGGAAACGGTTTTTCGGTTCGTCGCGTGGCTGACCGGCGTGACAGAACGCGCGCGCGAGGCCATCTGATACTGCCCCCCTCTTTTGGGATGAATGTGAGATCACGTGGTTTACACCTTTCGGATGCCCGTTTTACCTATGAAAGAGCTGCATCGCCGGGCTGTCAGAGGAGAAAAGCGCGAATCGCAAAAATGCTCCAATACCACGGTGTAAACGTTGCGCCGCTTCCACACTGCAACCCTGATGCCCTGCGCAGCAGGGGTTCCCGGCTGTAGGGCTTTCGGGTCTGTTCGGCATTTCCTTTGCGATCTACGTGCGGCCGATTCGTCTCTGTTGATGCAATCCCGCCAGCTAGAGGACGTCCTGAAAAACTTCAAGTCGGCGATTCAGGAAGTGCGCGAATGAATGTGGGGGGCGCATCCATATCGGACGCGACCCCCATTTATGCGACCTCACTTGATATCGACGCGCGACCCCTATCGACGCGCGACCCGCTCAAGGCGCTCGCAGCTCAACCGGTCCGGTCCCGTGAAATCCCGCGACCGACTGGATCACGGTCCCCGAGCGACGGTAACAGAGTTGTTACGACACTTTGCTTGGAAGAGAGAGCGTTTTGGGGTTATGAAGCAGAAACGAAAGGACATCCATGCAAATCACCAACTCAAGACTCTACCGATTCGCCAATCACTGCCGCGAGATCGGCGCCTCGGCAATCATATTAACCTTCTTCGCAAGTGTGCAGATGGCGCAGGCGGTCGACGGAGACCTCGATCCGCTGTTCGGAAGCGGCGGTATGGTCATGACCGATATTAACCGTAGCACCGACATCGCCGAGGCAGTCGCCATCCAGGCTGATGGCAAATTGGTTGTCGTAGGGACAAGCTATAAACGCAATGATTACTCGGGCGAGGACTTTGCCGTCACGCGCTACAATACGGACGGCACGTTCGACACTACCTTCGGTCGCGGGGGCAAAGTGCGCACGGATTTCCCGGGCCTGGCCGCTGTGCCTTCATCAGTTGTTATCCAGTCTGACGGCAAGATCGTGGTCGCGGGCGGCGCCTTTCCGCTATTTACCTTTGCCGGCGATTTCAAAGTAGTCCGCTACAACCCCGATGGGTCGCTCGATAATTCTTTTGGGGACGGCGGCATCGTGACGACGACTTTTCCAGAGGGAAGTTACGCGTTCGACGTGGCCTTGCAGCCTGACGGCAAGATCATTGCCGCCGGCACCGTCTTCGTAGATTTCATCATTGGCGAATCTTCCGATACCGATTTTGCGCTGGCTCGTTACAACTCGGATGGAACCCCGGACGCCACATTTGGCAATGGGGGCCAGGTCTCAACCGATTTTGTCGGTTTCGAAGACGATGCCTTTTCCATCTTGATCCAACCCGACAGAAAGATTGTCGCAGTCGGCTCCGCCAATGATCCTGCGACGTTCTACGACTTCGCCGCTGCGCGTTATCTCAGTAATGGCACGATCGATACGACATTCGGCGTGGCCGGAAAAGTGCGGACAGACTTCGGCGATCAAAACTTTGATCGGGCGCGCTCGGCCGCCCTTCAACCCGATGGCAGGATCGTCGCGGCTGGGTTCGCTATTTCCCACGGCGGAGGAGTCCAGAATTTCGCGGTCGCGCGCTATACCTCAAACGGCGTCCTCGACACCACCTTTAGTCGCGATGGGAAAACCCAAATCGACTTCGGCAGCTGCTGTCAGAGTGCCAACAAGGTCCTTCTGCAACGCGATGGCAAGATTATTACGGTCGGTTACCCAAACACCGAATCATCCGATTCCGACTTCTTGCTGGCGCGTCTGAATACGAGCGGCTCACTCGACACCACCTTTGGCATCGGCGGCAAAGTCCGCACGTCGTTTGGCGATCTGAATGGCGGAGCCAACGGGGCCGCTCTTCAGCGGGATGGAAAGATCGTAGCGGTCGGCTTTCAAGCCAACTTCAGTAGTCGGCGGGCTGACTTTGCCTTGGCGCGCTACATTGATTCCCAGTAATCCAGATTGAGCGCGGATGATCCGCTGGAATCCGCCGCGCCAGGTTCACCGGCTCACCCCACAATTCGTTCTGCCTCGCATGCCGTCCCATCATGGGAACACGGCTTTACCAAATCCCTCTTCTCTTGGGTCCTATTATCTTTTGCCCCTTCGCTTTGGGCAACAGCCCCGGGAAGCGTGGCAGATTGTGCCCCACCTCAAATTTTCATTCCAGAGCGCCGCTCGACGAGCGACAAGCCGAAATGCCTGCCCAAATGTGAAACGTTGCAGACGCGCCCCCGTCGACCCCGATCTTTGAAAGCTCGGCCATTGCTCCGCATCCGTTACGGCAGCGTTTGAGTTCAGTGTCGATAGTGAGGACTGGCCCCAGATCACGTCGCAAATAAAGTTGTTGACCCGAGCGAGAGCGGCTCTCTACGCTGCGGACGTTGATTGCCCCGGCTGTTGTTCGCGGCCCTGAGTGGGGACGGGAATGACTCGCCGCCGCAATCATAGCTGAATGAAAGAACCTATATGAAAATCGTCACCTTAATACTCGCGGTAACAGTCTTGGCCCTGCCCGCGTTCGCCCAGGAAAAGAAGATGGCAGCCAAGCCAGCCAAAGGCGCCAGCGTCGAAGCGGCCGTGAAAGGGCTGGAGGACGGCTGGGAAGCAGCCATCATGAAGCACGACACCAAACCGATCGACCAAGTCGTCGCGTCTGATTTTGCCGGCGTGGGGCACGACGGCAAGCTACTCGGCAAGGCGGGCCTGCTGCAGGAGCAAGTGAAG
This sequence comes from Spartobacteria bacterium, assembly GCA_003169975.1. Taxonomy (GTDB): domain Bacteria; phylum Verrucomicrobiota; class Verrucomicrobiia; order Chthoniobacterales; family UBA10450; genus Palsa-1392. The sequence continues at coordinate 6,187 of PNAA01000045.1, forward strand.
AGCAACCACGACACCTACACCTTGGCCACCCTTAACCACGTGATCGTGCGCGCTTACGGCTCGAACGTCGCGGTGGCGATCGGCGACGCGCGTGAGAAAGGCACCGGGAAAGACGGCAAAGCCTTCGATCGCACCTACCGTTTCACCGACACCTGGGTCGAGCGCAACGGGAAGTGGGAGTGCGTCGCCGAACAGGTCGCGCAGGTCTCAGGCAAGTAAACGCTGGGGAGCGCACGCGCCGCCGGGAAGGCAAATTGTAGGGCAAGCGCTCCGCTTGCCCTGGGCCAGGTATAGACCAACCCAACGCCCCAAAGATTTGCCAATTCAGCTTTCGTTACACGGGGAGCAAGAGCTTGTGTCCTAAGCTGGTCGCTCACCTTCTGGATTTGCGCGGCCTGTGCTGGCCAGATCGCATTACAGCTTCCCCAGCACCAACAAAACGATGATGATGAGGAGGACGAGGCCGCCGCCGCCATAGTAGCCGGGCCCGCCCCAGCCAAAGCCGAAGCCGCCGCCGAAGAGGATGACGAGGACAACGATCAAGAGCACGATGCCAAGCGTGCTCAGGCCCGCCAAGCGCGACAGTCGATTGGTTTTTAGTTTCATCGTTTTACACTGCCCCCTTATTGGTGAATTTGCCAGACTTTTTCGAGTGGGGTTGCCGCCATGACGAATCGCCCGTGCGTGGGGAGGCTCGGCAAACTTGTTGTTTTCCCTCCAAACCCTGTGTATTATGTTCTTGTGAACATGACCGCCTCCAGCATCAACGGATCAGCACCGCAACCGAATCAGTCAAAACCAAACCGGTGGCGCTGCCCGGTGTAATCAATCTCGTCGAAGGCGTCGTGCTTCCCCATTGATGTCTTTGTCCTCAGCATGACGCGAAAGAAACCGACAGTCCGCACGGTCGCCAGATCCATGGGAAGCTCGCGAATGGGCGATGAGTTAAGATTGCCCGAGCAGGCCAGAGATAGCGTCGAAAGCAAAGGCGAATACTTCTACCTCGGCGGCGTCGGCCGTCAGTCGAGCCAGCCGCTCAAAGCGAAATCCGAGCTTCTCGAGAAGCGCGATTGACGCGTGATTGTCTGGGGAAGTGACGGCAAGCAGTCGCGACATTCCAAAAGCGCGTCGCCCGTAGCCCATGACCGCGGCGGCCGACTCGAAGGCAAACCCTTTACCCCAAAACGTCGGCAGAAAAGCAAACCCAAGATCGACATCCTCCAGTGATTCGCGCTTGATCAAGCCGCAGATGCCAATGGGCTCGCCACTCTCTTTGAGCTCGACCAGATACAAGCCAAAGCCGAGACGGCGATACATCCCGACTGGACCATTCTCGATGTAATGGCGAGCGTCTTCGACCGTGCGGACGCCCTTGTCACCAATATAGCGCAGCCACGACGGTTCATTCAAAAGCTGAAGCATAAACGCCGCATCGTCTGATTCGAGCCATCGCAATGCGAGCCGCGCCGTCTCCAAAACCTTCACGTACGACTTCCCAGTTTTGCCACCCAGCGTTAGCCCTTCAAATCCGTCGCGATTTCGGCGAATTGGGCGAGGGCGGCTTGGAGGTCTTCAACGATGTCGGCGGCGATGATTTCGGGGGCGGGAAGGTTGGCGCTGTCTTCGAGGGCTTCGTCTTTTAGCCAGAAGATGTCGAGGTTGATCTTGTCGCGCTTGATTAGCTCTTCGTAGTCGTAGGCGCGCCAGCGGCCTTTTTCGTTTTTCTCGGTCCAGGTCGGCTTTCGTTCGTGGCGGTTTTTCGGGTTGTAGCAGGCGACGAAGTCGTCGAGGTCACTGCGCTTGAGGGTGTTCTCTTTAAGGGTGAAGTGGAGATTTGTGCGCAGGTCGTAGATCCAGAGCTTCGTGGTCCACGGCTTTTCCTGCGCTGGTTTGCGGTCGAAGAAGAGGACGTTGGCCTTTACTCCTTGTGCGTAGAAGATGCCGGTAGGCAGGCGCACGAGCGTGTGCACGTCGGCTTGTTTGAGCAACGCGCGCCGGATGGTTTCGCCGGCGCCGCCTTCGAAGAGGACGTTGTCGGGCAACACGACGGCCGCCCGGCCGTGTTGCTTGAGGATCGTGAAGATGTGTTGGAGAAAATTGAGCTGTTTGTTGCTCGTGCTCGCCCAGAAGTCGTCGCGGTTGATGATGAGCGATTCCTTGGAGGTTTCGCCCGCTTCGTTGACGATAGTGACGCTGCTCTTCTTGCCGAACGGCGGATTGGCGAGGACGATGTCGTATTCGCCGTGCTTCGCGGCGAGCGCGTCCTTGGTCACGACCGGCAAACCGGATTCCAAAGTCTGGCCGTCCGCCTCCGACCCGATGCCGTGGAGGAGCAGGTTCATCGCGCAGAGCCGCGTGACGCTGTCCACCAGCTCGATGCCGAGGAAGGTGCCGCTTTTGAGTTTTTTCTTTTGCGCCCGGTCGAGCTGATAATGCTTGGCGATGTAATCATGCGCCGCGAGCAGGAAACCGCCCGTGCCGCAGGCCGGATCGCAGATCGTCTGCCCCGGTTGCGGAGCGATCGCGTCCACCATCGCGGCGATGAGTGGGCGCGGGGTGAAGTATTGGCCTGCGCCGCCTTTCACGTCCTCGGCGTTCTTTTGCAGCAACCCCTCGTAGGCGTCGCCCTTTACGTCGGCGGAAAGGCTGGACCATTGCTCCTTGTCGATCAGGTCCACGATGAGTCGGCGCAGCTTGGCCGGGTCTTGGATTTTGTTTTGCGCCTTGCGAAAGATAATGCCGAGCATGCCTGACCGCTTGCCGAGTTGCTCCAGCGTATGGCGATAATGAATCTCAAGATCGTCGCCATCCAGCTTCAGGAGCGCCGGCCAACTGAACCCTTGCGGGATCGGCGACGGCTTGTTGAACGGCGGCTTCGACTGTTCATCCGCCATCTTGAGGAAGAGCAAGAACGTTAGTTGTTCAACGTAATCGCCATACGACAATCCATCGTCGCGGAGAATATTGCAGTAATTCCAAAGCTTTTGGATGAGCTGCTTGGACTGGTCGGGCATCGCTTAAAGCATTTCCTTTAGCTCGTCGGGCACGAGAGGGCTGGCGAGAATCGCAGAGCGGATTTTCGTAAAAATCTCCGCCGACAAATCGCGATGGTAACGCACTTCCTTGCGCTTCACCATTCCACCTAGCTCGGAGAGCGGCTTCTCGATCAAAACATTGCAATCGATCGCCGAGTGCAGCTTGAATTCACTGTATTCCGAAGGAGTGATCTCCACGATCGTTTCCATTCTGTTTCGATTTCGGGTGCGGACGTCAGCGATGTTCGAGGTCACGATCGTGAGGAGGAGCAATTGAGACCGCAGCGGCTCTCGATTCACCACCACGAAGAAATGCGGCTTCTCTGAAGTGAGCTCGCGACTCTGAAAATAGAAAACACTGCCGGCCCTTAGGCCGAGGCGCAGCTCCGATGGCAAGCGTTCATCCGGCACACGCTAGCGCCACCGCCTTTCGAAGGCGGCGATTTCGTCAATTCCGCTGGCAATGGCGTTACGCTCGGCATCGTCGAGTCGATGACAGGGGTCGGCCTTTCCCGCCGGATCTTGGAGAAAATCGCGATAGCTCATCGGGACGCGAGTCACCACTTTACTCTTCAAAGCTGCTTCATGCTTTTTCCAGTCCGGGTAGAGATGCGTCAGCTGCGAGAGCGCATATTTTTCGACTCGTCCAAACCGATCCCACGCAAACTGGAGCGCTTCCTTGTCGCTCTCCGAAAAGACCTTTTCATCCAGCTCACTCACTGAGCTGTAGGCGAGGCCGCTTTCCGAAGGTTGGATGAACCTCTTGGCGTAGTGCGCCTCCTCCTCGCCGAGAAAATCACTCATCTCGGCCAAATCCTTCGTCCCGGAAGCAACCGGGCCGTAGGTCATCGCCAGATATTCATCCCCGACGACCGGGCGACCGTACTTCCGGAGATGAAACCGATCTGCGAAATAGACCAGTTTCAAAGCCTTCATCTTGTTGATGCTGCGTCCGGCCTTCAGAGCGAAAAAGTTCAACGCCTGGGTGGCTTTACGGTGAGAAAAGGAAAACGGCATTACGACAGGAGAAGCGAGATGCGTGCTAACGTTTCACAATATCACGGTCGTCAAGTGCTGCACGCAAAATTTGTCTGAACTGCTCATACACATTGAACTTCTTCCTTCTGCATTCCTCCTTTTGCCTTTCCCTCGGCCGTCATCCCGCAGAATGTTGCAGTAGTTCCAGAGTTTTTGGACCAGCGCTGTCGAAGCACTCATAGGTCGGGGAGGCACCGCTATCGCCTTAGCGCCAGTCTGACGGCGTCCGTAACGGGCTTACTTATCTCAGCGGCTAATTCGCTGTCATGCTTCTGCTGTTCCAACTGAACTGTGGTTTCGCCCTTCTTAAGAAGGTAGTTTCTCTCGGTAGATGCCAATTCTCTAATAACCAGCTCAGCCACTTTTGGATTCTTGATCTGAAAAGCTGTTCTGAGGCCGGTATACTTTGCCTCTATGTTTGTCATTTCGTTCTGGAAATACTTAATTTCCAAGAGTGTCGACTTATAAAGTTTGAGAAAGAAGTAGGCGAATATTTCGACGAATAAAACAAGCGACACTCTCGGTATGAAGTGAATCGCAAACGCGGAGGCCTGCTCGGCTTCGGACGCGGTGCGGATGACAAAATAGCCCAGCAGCCCTAAGCCTGCCACGGTAGTGATGATCCCCAGACCGAGGTTAAGGTTCCCTCGCCGTCCTAGGGCGGTTATTTCCCCATTGAGTCGTCTGGAAGAAAGGTCAAATTGGCTGTCAATCATCTGATAGCGACCGTTATCGACAAATCGCTCTTGAGCTTGCGCCTCTAAGCGCCGCAGCAAATCACTACTACCCTCGGCTTCTAGTCTTCGGGCGATTTCGGCTACAAGTTTTTGTCTGTCCGATTCGGTAATTAGCGGGTTTTGGTCAGTTCTCTCCAGTTTGGCCAAGCGATCTTCAAGGGCGCGAACGGGTCCGGCAATTACTTGCCTCGTGGACTCCGCTAAGTCAGCGTTCTTAAGCTTAAACTGCGATTCGTAATCAAGCAGCTGTTCCCTCTCGCGGAAATCCCGCTTAAATCCCGTCTGAAGATAGAACATTATCACTCCGAGAGCCGAAATGCCGAATGAGAGTACTGCAAATAGTGTGATAGAAACGCTGCGACCACCCATTTCCGTTGGCCTAAAGACCATTGGATTCAAGCGGTACCAAAAGTCAGCCGGCACTAGAAGTATGAGGAGGCCTATCAGCCCTGGAATTACAGTTAATACTACCCGCAGGCGGTATGAATACTCGTATCGTGAGCGCGCGTACGCCGAAGGCTTTTGAGGCTGCAGTGGCTCGCCGTCGATCTTCGCTTTCTCGGTTTCTGATAATTCTTCAGTCATAGTGATGTTGATGTTTGATGCTCTAGAAGCCATCTCATAAATGT
>PNAA01000038.1 GCA_003169975.1 Spartobacteria bacterium
TCCACAGCCATATCAACGAGAACGAGCTCAGGCACCGCTGGCGAGAGCGGGCGTGGCTTGCAATGGATGTACTTTCATAATCTTGATTGAGGCTTCAGAGCGGCCAGCGGTTGCCTGCAGCGACTGGTTAGACTTTACGGGTTTCCGGGCGGGTTATGCCACCGCGCACCGCAGCGCAAATCCCGGTAATCATCGCCGCAAGTGCAGCATACGCAGCGATATTGGCGATAATGCTGATCATGATGATGATTCCGTCAAAAAGCATGCCCTCAGAACCGCGTTGAGGTATCGCCATCAGGAAAAACGACCCCGGGTAGATCCATATGACGACAGGAATATCGAGCCACGAAACCTCATCGAACCAGATCCCCGTGATCTTATAAAATGCGAACAGGCTGACCGCCACGCCCGCGCCAATAAATGCCGTGGTGGCAACAATCCGTCGAAATGTTGTGTGTTTCATGGGTCTAACGAGTAGTGGGTGGAATTTTTGCGCAAAATAAGGCGCAATATTTCCGTCTAATCCGCTTGTCTGCAGGGCTGGCGCCTATTATAGACGGATTCATGCCGGACAGTCTGCCCGCCCCTGCCAGCGAAGGCAAGCCCAAAAAAAGATTACTCGATCAGGTGCGCGATGTCCTGCGCTTTAAGCATTACAGTCTGCGCACGGAGCGAACCTATTGCGACTGGATTACGCGCTTTATCCGCTTCCACGGCAAGCGGCATCCGAGCGGGATGGGCGCGGAGGAGGTGGGCCAGTTCCTGACCCACCTGGCGCGGGAGGGCAAGGTCGCCGCTTCGACCCAGAATCAGGCGTTGAGCGCGCTGCTCTTCCTCTACAAGGAGGTGCTCAAGCAGGAGATCGGCTGGCTCGAGGGCGTGGAACGAGCGAAGCGTCCGGCGCGGCTGCCGGTGGTGTTGACGCGCGATGAGGTGCACAAGGTCTTTGCCCACTTGCGCGGGACGCCGCGTTTGATGGCGGCCCTGCTCTACGGGAGCGGTCTGCGCCTGATGGAATGTGTACGGTTGCGGGTGAAGGATGTGGATTTTGCCTATGCGAGTATCACGGTGCGCGATGGGAAGGGCGGGAAGGACCGGGTGACGATGCTGCCGGTGAATCTGGCCGCGCCGCTGCAGCGCCATCTTGGGAAAATTCGGGCGCAGCACGAGCAGGACTTGGAGGAAGGGGGCGGCGAGGTTTTTCTGCCTGACGCACTGGAGCGGAAATATCCTAACGCGGCGCGGGAATGGGCCTGGCAATATGTGTTCCCATCCAGTCGGCTGTCGATGGATCCGCGGGCGAGCGCGGATGGCCCGGTGCCGGCCCGGCGCCGGCGGCATCATGTGGCCGAGACGGCCTTGCAGCAGGCGGTGAAGCAAGCGGTGCGCGCGTCGGGGATCGCGAAGCCGGCGACCTGCCACACGTTCCGGCATTCGTTTGCGACGCATCTGCTCGAAAACGGCAACGACATCCGCACCGTGCAGGAATTGTTGGGACACAAGGATGTTTCCACGACCATGATTTATACCCATGTGCTGAACAGACCGGGCATCGGGGTGAAGAGCCCACTGGATTGAAGCGCGATTGGACCGAACCGGTCTCCAAGATGGCTCTGTAAACGGCGTTCCCGGAAGGAAGCGCCAGGGCAGAGCGCCGGAGAGGTCATTCCCTCCGGCGCTCTTTTGCTGTCATGAAGCGCATTTCGGCCGCACTGTGGTCGTACGATGAAGCCACCCGATCGCAGGGACGACAGAGAAGGAACGGTGGTAGCCGGGAAATCTTCAAAGGTGAGCGCCGGGCTGCTCATGTTTCGGCGGCGCAACGATGTGCTCGAGGTGTTGCTCGTACATCCCGGTGGTCCATTTTTCGCGCGTAAGGATGACGGCGCGTGGTCAATTCCAAAGGGCGAGCTGGAACCGGGCGAGGATCTTCTCGCCCGCGCGCAAATTGAATTTGCGGAGGAGGTCGGAATCGAGCCGCGCGGCGATTGGAAGGCGCTCGGATCGATCCAGCAGCGGGGCGGCAAGGTCGTGCATGCCTGGGCCTTCGAAGGCGATCTGGAGGATTCGTTTCAATTGCGATCGAACACCTTCGAGGTGGAGTGGCCGCCGGGCTCGGGGAGACGCGGGAAATTTCCCGAGGTCGATCAAGCCGTTTTCTTCCCGGAGGAAATGGCGCGGCGCAAGATCAACCCGGCACAGGTCGCATTGCTCGACCGGTTGAAAGAGCTCACCGAAAAGCCAGGCGATTGATTAGAGCCTGTCTGCATTTTGAAACAGAGCGTTAAGTAGTGCGTGTCCTGCACTTCACGAGCCGGGCCACGGGCGAGGCTGTAGCCGCTTCGCTGCGCGAAGCGTTCGCCGGCGTGCAACACTCTCAAGCTTTTTGGAGCGCGCTCTCCGCGTCGCCCACAGGGCGACGGCTACAGGACGCTACAGGACGCGGATTTTGCTGGCCACGCAGGCTCCGCAAGTTCATGACACGCTCTAGCGGGCTTTCACTGGCTCTTCCCGGCCGTCCGCGCAAGAAATGAACGGTCTTTAGCAAGCCGTGGCGAGTGCCGGCGATGATCGTGCTCGACGGTAATACATGGAAATACTTCTCTCGCCATTGGCCCAGAACCAAAACCAGTGAAAATCCAAGCGCGTCAACCAGCGTCGGCGGACCGGTTTCGTCTCAAGACGATCCTGGTGCCGACCGATTTTTCGAGCCTCTCGCAACAGGCGATCCGCTGGGCAAAATTCATGGCGCAGCCAGCGCACGGCAGGGTGCACCTGGTTCATGTGCACGATTTCGAGTTCGCCATCCCGGACGAGGTCGCGGTCGACCTCATTTCCCCGGCCGATGTGGACCGGATGTTGCAACAAGAACTTTACCGGGTCGCGGCGAAGCACGCCGTTCCCAACCCCAGGAAAACCTGCCACCTCAAGAGCGGGCGCGCCTACGATCAGATCGAAAAACTCGCGGAGGAAATCAAGGCGGATCTCATCGTGACGTCGACGCACGGTTTCAAGGGATTGCAGCATGTCCTCCTGGGGAGCACGGCCGAGCGGATCGTGCGGCATGCGACCCGTCCCGTCCTGGTCGCGCGAGCGGCCAAGAGCGGGCGCAGGCGGGCGCCCCGGCTGAAGAAAATCGTCGTGCCGCTCGATTTCTCCAGGTGTTCGGAGAGCGGGCTGCGCTACGCGATAAAACTGGCGCGCAGCTTTGGCGCGCGACTTTTCCTCGTGCACATCGTTCGGCTGGACTACCGCTTGATGGCCGATGGCTATGCGCTGTATGCGGCGGAGGAAATCATGAAGAGCGCGCACGAGGCGGCCGAAAAGGAAATGCGCCGCGTCGTGACCGCGACGGACTTCGGTGAAGTGAAATTTGAGACCGCGATCGAGACCGGATCGCCGGAGATCCGCATCTGCGGCTACGCGAAGCAAATGGGCGCGGATATCATAGTGACCTCCACCCACGGCCGCACCGGACTGCAACATGTGCTCATCGGCAGCATCGCAGAACACATCGTGCGCGACGCCGAATGCCCGGTCGTCGTGGTGCCGACTCGCCACGAGACCAAACTGGTTCGCCGGCGTTTCGCTTCCACATCCGCGCCAGGCGCTCGTTGAGCAGGCGGGCCGATTGGGGCCGCGATTCGTTAGGCCGGTGATTCGATCGTCGCCCCCGGCCGAGGCGGGTCGGCAGATTGACGTGTATTTTCACTGCAGACCGCTGATCGTCCTCCGGTGACACCACGCCCGCGCATCGCCTGGACGCAGCCGAACCACCGCGTCTTGCTCCTCTTCGCGGTGATCTGCGGGCTGAGCACGTTCAGCGGATTTCTGCTGCAACGACTCGGGGCCCCGCCCCTCGCCGCGATTCCGCTCTTTATCGTCGCCTACTTGAGCGGCGGCTGGTTTGCCTCGATCCAACTCAGCGGCGAGTTGCGGCGCGGCAAGTGGGACATTAATCTGCTCATGATCGTCGTCGCGCTCGGCGCGGCGAGCGTCGGCGCCTGGGCGGAAGGCGGCACGCTGCTTTTCCTCTTCTCGCTGAGCAACGCGCTCGAGCGCTTTGCCAATTATCGCACCGAGCAGACGATCAGCTCGTTGCTCAAGTCCGCGCCGGAGACCGCGTGGCTGCGCGAGAACGGACGATGGATTGAAGTGGCGGCGGATTCGTTAGGCATCGGCGCTGAGGTGCTGGTGAAACCGGGAGAGCTTTTCCCGGTGGATGGAGCAGTGATCGAAGGCGCGACCTCGGTCGACGAGTCCGCCCTGACCGGAGAGGCGCTCCCGGTTTCGAAACGCACCGGTGATCCGGTGAGCGGCGGCACGATGAATCTGGAGGGGCAGGCGGTCATCCGGGTGCAGCGTTTGCCGAGCGAGAGCGCGGTGCAACGCATCATCGACTTGATCGAGAGCGCGCGCGGACAGAAGGCGCCGGCGCAACGTTTTACCGACACGTTTACGCGCTACTACACGGTGGTCGTCCTGGCGGGCAGTGTCGTTTTTCTCGGGTGGCTCCTGCTTTGGGAGCGCGAGCCGCTCGCGCGCGCCGTTTACCGGATGATGACGCTCCTCGTCGTCTCCTCGCCCTGCGCTCTCGTTCTTTCGATTCCGTCCGCCATCCTGGTCGCGATCGCGGCCGGCGCGCGCCAGGGCATTCTTTTCCGGGGCGGGGTGGCGGTCGAAACGCTCGCCGGGGTCAATCACTTCGCCTTCGACAAGACCGGCACCCTAACGACGGGCGAGCTGGAGGTCGCGCGAATTGAGACGACCGGCGACATCTCACAGGAAGAAGCGCTCGCCGTCGCCGCCGCGGTGGCCCAGAATTCCACCCATCCGCTCTCCCGCGCCGTCGTGGCGGAAGCCGAACGCATTGGTTTGCCGCTGAGCGAAACGCAGGGCGTCGCCAATATCCCCGGGTTCGGAATGGAAGCGATGATCGGGTCAACTCTGACCGCGGTCGGAAGCCGGCGCTTGATGGAGCAGCGCGGATTCGACGTCGCGCCGTTCCCTTCGAGCGGCGCGGAGGCCGAGGTCTGGGTCGCAGGCGACAGACTGCTCGGCGTCATTTACCTGCGCGACCGGCTCCGGCTGGCGACCCCGGCGGTCATCGCGGACCTAATGAAAGAAGGCGACTCGGTCGCCTTGATCTCCGGCGATCGCGCCTCCGCGGCCGAGATGGTGGCGCGCGCGGCGGGGATCGAGGAAGTGCACGCCGACCTTACGCCTAACGAAAAACTGGAATGGATTCACCGCTGGCGACAGGAGGGAAAAACGGTCGCGATGGTGGGCGACGGAATCAACGATGCTCCCAGCCTGATCGCGGCCGATGTCGGTCTCGGGATGGGCGCGCGCGGCTCGGATGCCGCCCTCGCCCAAGCCGATATCATCCTGATGCACGACCGGATCGAGAACGTGCCGGCGGCCCTGCGCCTTAGTCGGCGGGCGCGCACCATCATCCGGCAGAATCTCGTCGTGTCGTTAGGCACGGTGGCCGTCCTGGTGAGCTTCGCGCTCGCGCAAAAGATCAGGCTTTCGATCGGGGTCGTCGGCCACGAAGGGAGCACGGTCCTGGTGGTGCTCAACGGCCTGCGGCTGCTTCGGTTCAAGCCGGGCCGCGAGGCGTGAACCGAGCGCCGCGCGCCGCGGGCGTTGCGGGCCGAGCCGGTCGGAGGGATAGGTCTGCTGATGCAACATCAAATTATTGGCAGCACGATGCCCGTTCTGGAGATCCAGCTCGCGGCCGAGGAGCGGATCATCGCCGTCTCGGGCGAGCTTTCCTGGATGACGAGCACAATCGACTTGAGCACCACCACCGGGTTCGGCGGCGGGGGCGGGTTACTCGGCGCCTTCCAGCGCGTGGTCGGCGGCGGTTCGCTTTTCATGACGGAATATCGCGCGCGTGGCGGCGATGGAACGGTGGCTTTCGCGACGAAATTGCCGGGGCACATCGTGCCAGTCGACGTTTCACCGGGGCAGACTTACCTGATCCACCGCCACGGCTTCCTTTGCGCGACGCCGGGCGTGGAATTGAGTGTCGGATTTCAGCAGTCGTTAGGCGCAGGCATCTTTGGCGGCGACGGATTCATCCTGCAAAAGCTGGCGGGGCAATGCCAGGCGTTCGTCGAGCTCGGCGGCGAAATCGTGACCTACGATCTCGCGCCCGGGGAAACGCTCCGGGTCCACCCGGGCCACGTCGGGATGTTCGAAGCAAGCGTCCGCTTCGAGATCACGCGGATCAAAGGCATTCGCAATATGCTCTTCGGCGGCGATGGAATTTTCCTCGCCGCTCTCACCGGCCCCGGAAAGATTTGGCTCCAGACGCTGACGGTGGCGAATTTCGCGCACGCGCTCGCGCCCTACCTGCCCGGCATCAAGACCGAAGTCACCGAAGTCGGCGCGGGTGCGGTCATCGGCTCGGTGATTCGTGGCCTAACGACAAGCTAACGAACTCGAGACGCGGCGAGTGCGCCGTATCGCCCTGGATCGAAATGGCAGCCAAATTCTTAAAAAAATTTGCTTCCATCGGCGACGCTTATTGATCTATTGTCGGAAGCTATAAATTACAATTCCATGACAACTTCAAGAATTCTTAATGTCATTCTGTGCACCGTCTTCCTCTTCGCAGGCTGCAGCAAGAAGACGAGCACGACGAAAATCATCAATTCGAAGCATGTGAAGATCGGCTTTATCGGGCTGACCTGCGAAGCGCCGATTTATACGGCTTATGAGAAAGGGTTTTTCAAGGAAGAAGGCCTCGAGCCTGAATTAGTGAAATGCAGTTGGGCGAATTACAAAGATAATCTCGCGCTCGGCAGCTACGACATCACGCACCATCTGGTGATGTATTTCCTCAAACCGATCGAGCAGGGCTTGGATGTGAGGTTCCTTGGGGGAGTGCACACCGGATGCCTGCGAGTCCAAACCGGTGTGAACAGTCCAATTCATACAATCCAGGATTTGAAGGGAAAACGGATTGGAGTCCCGGGAATGGGCACGCCTCCGTTCGTCTTTGCCAACCGGGTTCTCGGAACCCACGGCGTCGATGCCAGCAAGGATATTACCTGGAAGGTTTTTCCGGCCGGAGAACTGGGATTGGCGCTGACCAAGGGAGAAGTGGATGCCGTGGCCGACGCCGAGCCGATTGGGACCCTGTTGGTCGCGGACGGGAGGGCGAGAAACATCGACGGAATGGACGAGGCGACCGACGAACCTTACGCCAGCGAGTATTGCTGCGAAATCATCGGGAATGGCAAATGGATCGATGCCAACCCCGACACCGCAGCCCGAGCAACCCGAGCGATCTTGAAAGGGGCGGTGTGGGTGCAGCAAAACCCGAAGGCTGCAGCTAAGCTGGCCGTGGACAAAAAATACCTCGCTTCCACGGTTGAACTAAACACCATCGCCCTTAGCCGCTTGAAATACATTCCGTCGGTCGGTCGCGCTGAGCAAACACTCTACACCGCGGCCAAGGAAATGAGGGAGGCCAAGATGCTTTCGCCTACCACCGATACTGACGCATTAGCGAAGCGCGCCTTCCAGCATCTTGATGGCGTGACCGACGAGTGGATTAAGACCGTCCGAGTGGAAAAAGTCCCGGGCGGCCAGGTCGACCCTAACGAAGATATCCGCATATATGCAGAGTTGATTCAGAGAGACACCGAAGATTCCTGCTGCCGAAGAAAGATGTTCGATCAGCCGGACCAGGAAGCCCCGAATCTGGCTGATCCCGAGGCGCCATGCCTCCAGAAGAAGACGATCGCCGGTAAATGAATAGTGCCATTCAGGAAGTCGCAACGGAAGCCTCCGTCATCACAATGGCGCGGTCTGCCGCCGGTGAGGCCGCGTTCACAGCACCGCCTGCCCTGAAATCACGGCCGCAGACGCTCCTGGCTATTCCAGTCGCGGCGGCGATCGGTCTCGCGGTGCACTATTTCGTGCCGAAAAGCGAACCGCTCTATCCCACCCATTTCTATCCGATATTCCTGAGCGTCATGTTCGGCCTGGGATTAGCGGGCGCGTTGGCGCAGATTTCTTTTCCGCGGCTCCGTCGCTGGATGCGCAAGATGTGTCCGATTCTAGGTGCGGTTGTCTTGACCGCCGCTTTATGGGAGCTGGCCACGAGTTGTTTGGAATTGCTGCCACTCCCCTACTTCCCAGGGCCGGAAGGAGTGATGGCCGCACTCGCCAGCGATCGCGTCCTGCTCTTCGATAGTACCTGGCATTCTCTTGTCCTGTTGCTGAGCGGTTATGCGGTCGGAACGGTGATCGCTTTGATCACCGGCGTAACCATCGGCTGGTTCCCGCATGCCCGCTATTGGGGCATGCCATTGCTTAAAGTCGTCGGTCCCATCCCCGCCACGGCGTGGATTCCCCTCGCGATGGTTATCTCGCCCTCCGCCCTCTGGTCCGCAATCGGCCTGGTGGCCCTTGCCGTCTGGTTCCCAGTCACGATGTTGACCGCCTCCGGCATTTCCAATACGCGCACTTCCTATCTCGACGTGGCGCGCACCCTTGGTGCCGGACAGGCTTACCTCATCTTCCGGGTCGCGATTCCTGCTGCGTTGCCGAATATTTTTATCGGACTCTTCATGGGACTTGGCACCTCATTTCTGACCCTCGTGGTCGCGGAAACGGTCGGGGTAAAATCCGGTCTCGGCTGGTATTTGAGCTGGGCCCAGGGCTGGGCTGAGTATGGCAAAGTGTACGGGGCGTTAGTAATCATGGCAGCCTTCTTCTCGACGATCATGACCGTGCTCTTCAAGGTGCGCGATCACGTTCTCGTTTGGCAAAAGGGAGTTATCAAATGGTAGCCATCGCCCCTGAGCAAGGCGTTAGCGAAGCGGCATCGTTAAGAGTTTGGCACGTGACCAAGGAATTTGCGTCGCCAGACGGCGGCGTGACGCCCGGCGCGCACGCCTTGGACGACGTCTCCCTTTCTATCGCAGCGGGCGAGCTGGTCTCGATTGTCGGTCCGAGCGGTTGCGGCAAGTCCACGCTGCTGCGGATGCTCGCTGGTCTCACCAGCCCGACCAGCGGAGAACTCGCGATCGGTGCGGAGCCAATCACGGAGCCCAGCGCCGAGCGCGGCCTCGTCTTCCAGGATCCAAATCTTTTCCCATGGCTCACCGTCCGGCGAAACATCGAAGTGGGCCTCGTCGCACGAGGCGTCCTCCGGGAAAAACGCGCAGAGGTTGATGAATTCATGCGCCTGGTGGGGCTCGAAGCATTCGCCAATTCCTTCCCCCACCATCTCTCGGGCGGCATGGCCCAACGCGTCTCCCTGGCGCGCGCCCTCATCAATCATCCAAGGGTCCTCCTGCTCGATGAACCACTCGGCGCCCTTGATGCCTTCACCCGCATGCGGATGCAGGACGAAGTGCTGCACCTCTGGCGGGCGCACGGTACCACGATGCTTTTTGTCACCCATGACATCGACGAGGCGATCTACATGAGCGACCGGATCGTCATCATGACCCAGCGCCCCGGCAAGATCGAGCAGATCATTCCCGTGGAACTCGATCGGCCGCGTGACCGCAGCAGCTCAGACTTCCTGCGCCTCCGGGGCGATATCCTCGAAACGCTGCATTTCGCCGGCCAGCCAATGGCTGGGAACAACAGGCAGTCCGCGGCCACGTAAACGCGAGTTCGTTGCACTCTTCGATTCGGCGGACAATTCCGAAACCATCTCATCACGTTTCGACGATGAACGCTCACCCGATGAAACATCTCTCAACGATCGGCCTGACGGTCGCGTCTTTCTTATCCATCGCCATAGCGTTAGCCGGCGAATCCACGGCACTCGATCCCAAGACACCGGTCGTCCCCTCCGCTGCGCAATCACGTCTCATGCTCTCCGGTTGGCTTGAAGCCGGCATTACCGGCAACTTCGCGTCGCCGAACGACCGCCAGAACTTCGGACGCCTTTTCGACGACCGTTCGAACGAGCCGCTCCTCAACCAGTTCGTCGTCACGGCCGAGCGGATGCTTGATCCGAAGGCGTCTGATCGCTTCGATTGGGGCTTCAAAGCCCAGTTTCTTTACGGAAGCGACGCTCGCTATCTCCACTCCGCCGGCCTGCTCGATCTCACGACTAACGACGCCGTCCAACCGGACATTCCCGAAGTATGGCTCCTGGCGCACTTCCCCATTACGGGCACTGCAACCGGCCTGGATCTGAAGGTCGGCAAATTCGGCACCTGCATCGGCGCCGAGATGAGCGATCCCCACCTGAATCCGTTTTATTCTCACAGTTATATCTATAACTTTGGCGCTCCCTTCAACGCCACCGGCGTCCTGGCCACGCTGCACGCAAACACGTGGCTGGACACCTATGTTGGGTTGACACGCGGAGTAAATGTCACCTCAGACGATCCCAACGATTCCGTATCCTTCTACGGCGGCGTGGGTATAAATTGCTGCGATGGCAGAGTTTGCTGTGTCGCCATGACTCATGCCGGCCCCGAGAATGCGCACGATAATCATGACTACCGCTATTTGAGCGCTATTACCTTAACCTGGAGGCAACCGACAAGCTCACTTCCATCACCGACATGAACTACGCCTACGAAGAGTCTTTTGGCGCAAAAGGCTACGGAATCGCGCAATATCTCACCTATGCGATCAGTGACTGTTGTACGGTTGGCATTCGCGGGGAAGTTTGGCGCGACGCCGATGGCTTCTTCGTCGCCCAGTTCGCCTCCAACAACGACTTCATTCACTTCGCGCGGGGCGACGACACGGTTTTCGATCCGCGTACGGTCGGCGGCGGCCGCACGACTTACGGAGCAATCACCGCTGGCCTCACCTTTAAGCCGCCGGTGCCGAAGCCGCTCACTGGATTGATGATTCGTCCTGAGGTTCGCTGCGATCGTTCTCTCAACAACACCCGTCCATTTAACGACTCATCCGACGTCGATATGCTTACGGCCGGGGTCGATGTCGTTTTCACGTTCTAAGGGTTGATCTTTAGCGCATTAGGAATTGCGCGTTCCAGTCGCGATCGGGTCCTGGCTCGCCGCCCGCCTACGCCTGTCGTCCTGTTTTCGTCGTATGCGTGAAATCTATTGGACGGGACCAAACGCCCGCTTTACTTCTTCTCTCTTTTGCCAACCATGCCCCGCCGCCCAAAAATTCCGCTTGATGGTGACCCCGATGAATCCGGACCCCGCCTGCCGGCCGTGAGCCCGCAGATCGAGCCGGGGGAGCCGACTGATCTGGAATTGATGCTCGGCATCCAGCAGGAGAATCCCGAGGCACTGTCCAAGCTCTACGATCGTTACAATGGCATTATTAAGGCGCTCATCCTGCGCGTCGTGCACAACGAGGCAGAGGCAGACGACTTGCTACAAGAGATCTTTATGGAGCTTTGGAACCAGGCGAAAAATTTCTCGGCACAGAAAGGAAAACCTCTGGGCTGGATGGTGACCCTGGCGCGGCGCAGGGCGATCGATGGCCTGCGCAAGAAGCAGGCCTACATGCGCGCCGGGGAACGGCTGCAGAACGAGACCGAACAGCAGCCCGACGCCTGGGTGCACAACGCGACCGAGGAGGAAATTAACCTCTCCGATACCCGGGTGCTCATTCGCAAAGTGATCAATAGCCTGCCGCCGGCACAGCAACAGGCGATCGATCTCGCATTTTTTCGCGGAATGAGTCAGCGCGAAATCGCCGCAAAAACGAATACACCATTGGGGACCGTAAAAACGCGCCTCGAATTGGGTCTAAAAAAAATCTACGATGGCCTGAAAGAGTTGAAAGATGAGCTTTAAGGAATTCCAGAACCGGGCACGACTTTACGTGATCGGCGCGCTGGAAAATGGCGCGAGCCGTGAATTCGAAAAGGCGCGGGCGGGATTCGGCCAGAAGGCGGAAGATTTCATCACCGAGTGCTACCGACTGCACGAAGCATTCGCGCTCAGCCTGCGACCGGCGAAGTCATCTGGAGCCTTGAAGGAGCGCCTGATGAAAATGGTGCGTGCGCGCAAGCAGAGCCAGCCGGCCGGGGAGCAGCCGCAAAGTCAGTAGGCAGTAGCCGATCGGATCACTCGTTAGGCGCAGCGGCGCCGTCGCAATCCATCTCACGCAGGATAAACTCCTGCAGGAACCCATAGAAGTTCACCTGGAACAGGCTGAGATCGCGCCGCGAACCGATCGGCGAGCGGTAGTGATCGCAGAGTTCGGCCTCGCTAAAATCATACTTCGCGGCAATCGCCAGCCGCGCCTGATTGAGCGCGTTCAGCCAGGCATCGGAATGTTCATGCGGGATCCGGAGCGTACTGTTGGCAAACGGTTTCTCGTTGGCGCCGAGCTGGCGCAGATCGGACTCCACGGTTTCCGTCGCGCTCTGGAAGAGCCGCCGCAACTCCGGCTCGACGTAAACCTTCCACTCCGCGCAAAGTTCCTTCTCGTCAGGCCCGGCCGGGGCACTGAAGAGGCGCCGCTCGGCCGCCGGCACCGCATCGGGTTTCGTGCTCGCGGGGATTTGCCGCAACAACTCCGCCAGAAAAGGATCGATCTCGCTGATCTCAAGCGCGCCGTTATTGCGCTGGACGTCCATTTTAGTTGACCCGCTCAATCGTCGCCAGGAGCAGGTAACCGTGCAGCTGCTGGACGAAGAGCTCGGCCCGTTCCCGCACGCCGCTCCACAAGATCGAGCGTCCGTTACGATGCACCTCGAGCATGTGGAGTTCCGCCTTTTCTTTCGGATAACCGAAGACCCGCTGGAAAACCATCGTCACGTAGGTCATCAGGTTGACCGGATCGTTATGCACCACCACCTGCCACGGAAGATCGAGCGCCTCCTTGCTTTTGGTTTCCTCCGTAATCGCCGGACTCTCGATGGCGCCGGTGGTCAGCTGCGAAGTGTGCATTCGAAAAAGTGCCGGTTGTTAGGGATGATGTCGCGGGCAACGCGAAAGCGGGCGGGCGAACATTGGCATAACCAAAAGCGTATCACACGGCAGGGTTGATTCAACCGGCGGCGGCTTTGGGGAAACGGCTCTCGGCGTGCCTCTCAGACCCCGCGGCCGGCCGTTAGAACAATCTTCTCCTGCACCGCCTGCATGCGGCGGCGACCAGCGGGAACGCAATCGTCAAATCCGTGGAGATGAAGCAGGCCGTGCACGAGGTAAAGACGTAACTCGTGATCCAGCGAAGTGTGATGAGCGTCGGCCTGTCGTTGCGCGGTTTCGACGCTGATGAAAATCTCGCCGTGCTGGAAGGTGATCACGTCCGTTGGTCCCTCGACCTGCATGAAGCGGTGATGAAGTGCGCTGATTTTGCGATCGGAAATCAAAAGCACAGCGATCTCTTCCAAACTCGATAGGCCGTGCCCCCGCTCCCGGGCGCACAACGGCAGGGCCCGCCGCGCGAACCGCTCGAGCGCCGCCTGATCGAGCGCGATCTTCCGCTGCCGGTTTCGCACCGAGATTTCCGGGAGTGCAGTAGATTCCTTGTTCATTTCCGCGGCCCGCGATCGAGCGCAACAAGCAGCCGGTAGAGCATCTCCAGCCGCGGGCTTTCGAGGCCCGCTTCCCGGCCGCGCCGAAGGGGTTCACCCCAGATCGGTTCAATCTCCAGGGCGCGGCCGGCGAGATAGTCGATCAGGGTTGACGGTTTGAACTCGCCCATTGCTTTGGTTCGCTTCAGCTCTTCGGGCGCGAGGGCGGTCGGCACGTTCTGTCCGCAGGCCTTCGCAATCGCGATCGTCTCGTCCATTAACTCCACAGCGAGCCGGCACAAACCCTCATCGGCGAGGATCGCCGCCGTATCGATGCCGCCGGCCGCAACAGAGAGGCCGTTGAAGGGAATGTTCCAGATCAGCTTGCGCCAGCGCTCGCGCGCGAGATCCGCCACCACGCTGCAGACGACCCCGCAGCGTTTGAATTCCCAGGCGATGTCGTGCAGGCGGGGGCGCGGGTAACCGCTGAATTCCCCGAGCGCGAGACGGCCACTGTCGAAACGCTCGACCACGCCTGGCGCGGTCCGGTTCAGGCAGATGAAACAGATCCCCCCGAGAATCCGTTCCGCGCCGAAATGTTGGGCGAGAAACTCTTCGTTGCCCAGCCCATTCTGCAGCGTCAAGATGATGGTCTCGCTGCCTAACAATGGCGCGATCAACGATGGGAGTTCAGAATTGGAGGTGGCCTTGACCGCCACGATGACCAGATCGCACGGACCGATTTCCTCCGTCGAGCGATGGGCCTGCACTTTCGGGAGATGAATGTTCTCGCCCTTGCTCCGCAGGCGCAGTCCGCGTTGGCGGACGACTGCGTAGTCACGCCGCAAGAGGAAGTGCACATCGCGCCCGAAATGCGCCAGCTTTCCGCCGTAGTAAAGGCCGATCGCGCCCGCGCCGACGATGGCGATTCGGAAGTTTGGAAGCGTGTGCTTCATTGAGTGACCGGGCGATTGAGTGATTTAGCGATTGGTTTTCGCGGTCGCCAGTGAGCTCGAGAAGATTTTCAGTAGTTCTGCACATTCGTTTCGGAGTGGAGCAATCGAAACCGCAGGGACCAATTTCGTCTCGACGAGAAGCTTCAGCCAAAACTCAGTTTCATCGGCCTCCTCGACGACCACGCCCATCTTTGAGATAAACTCTGCCTTGGAGCGCGCTCGACAGGCCGCACGGTAATTCGCCGCGACCGCCGTGCCCGACCGCAGGAACTGCCGACCGATCACCCGAGCTTCATCGGACTTGGGCGGCGCGGTAAAGGCGCAAATGATGCCGATGGCAAAAGTCTTCGCTCGCTCTTGCAACTCAGTGGCTCGGTCAAGCTTGTTTCGGCCTTCTTCCATTCACTCAATCTCTCAATAAACTCATTCTCATCCGAGCGGCCGTTGTTCCGCCTGAAAGTTCCGCGTGATCAGCCGGGCGCCTTTGTTGAAGGTGAGATAAGCCCAGGCCCACTGGAAGAGCACCGCAATCCGATTCCGGAATCCCACGAGAAAGAGGACGTGAATGAAAAGCCAGGCGAGCCAGGCCGGGAATCCGCTGATATGCATGAAGTTCAAATCGGCCACCGCCTTGTTGCGGCCGATCGTCGCCATGCTGCCTTTGTCCCAATAATAAAAACGCTGCGGCTTCGCCCCCGCGATCATGTGCAGAATGTTGTGCGCGGCGTGCCGGCCCTGCTGGATCGCGACCGGCGAGACGCCGGGAAGCGGTTTCCCGTCCTTTGAACCAGAGAAGTTCGCCAGGTCGCCGATCACCTGCACTTCAGGGTGATCGGGAATCGTCAGGTCATCCTGCACAATAACCCGGCCGACGCGATCGACCGGCACGCCTAACGTTTTGCCGACGAACGAGGCGGTGTTGCCTGCCGCCCAGATTTTCACCCGGCAGGGAATGAACTTTCCCGCCACTTCCAGACCCTTCTCGTTCAGCTTTTCGGCGTGGACTCCAGTCATCACTTCGACGCCGAGGTCCTCCAATTGCCGGCGCGCGCTCGCCGAAAGATCCTCGGGGAAGGAGGAGAGAACACGCTTCTCTCCTTCGACGAGAATGACGCGCGCGGTCGACGGGTCGATGTGGCGGAAATCCCGGGCGAGCGTTTCGCGCGAGATCTCGGCGATCGCGCCCGCCATTTCGACGCCGGTCGGGCCGCCGCCGATGACGACGAAGTTCATCGCCGCGGCCTGCGCCGCCGGGTCCGACGTTTTCTCGGCAAACTCGAAGGCCATCAAAATACGCCGCCTGATTTCGACCGCATCCTCGAGACTCTTCAAACCGGGTGCGAGTTTTTCCCATTCCTCGTGCCCAAAGTAGGAGTGGCGCGCGCCAGTCGCGACGATCAGGTAGTCATAATGAATCTCGCTCTCCCCCGTCCGCACGATACGCGCTACGACATCGACGGCCTGCACTTCGGCGAGAATCACCTCAATGTTTTCGTATTTTCCAAGAATACCGCGCACCGGGCCGGCAATGTCCGCCGGCGAGAGGGCAGCGGTCGCGACCTGATAAAGGAGCGGCTGAAAGAGGTGATAGTTGGTGCGATCGATGACCGTCACGTGCACTGGTTTGTTGGCCAGGTGTTTGGCCGCCTCGAGGCCGCCGAAGCCGGCACCGATAATCACGACGTGAGGGCCGGCTGTTTTTGGGGTTTCCATCGTCGAATGATCGCCGGATTAGCCGGGTGGTAAATAGAAAATCGGTTGTCAGCCCCGGGTGGCGTGCTTATCTTCCGCGCCTTATGCCGAAGCCCATCGCGCGGAGCAAGACGAAGAAAGCAGTCGCCAAACGTTTCAAGATTACCGGAACGGGGAAAGTGCTGCGTTCCCACGCGACGCGCCGGCATCTCATGTCGACCAAAAACGCCAAGCGCAAACGGCAGCTCGCAAAGTCGGGTCTCGTCCACAAGACCGACCTGCGACGGATCAAGGCGAACCTGCCGTTCGGGTAGAGTCAAGGGCGGCTGCGCCCGCATCTCGCGGGAAAGGCTTGACGCCGGGTCGCCTCCGCCCCTAAAAGGGACGCCTTCATGAAATCCGCGTCCTCTCTTCATCCGCTCACCCTCTCGATCCTCCTCTTGATTGCGCTTGCCGCCGTGGAGCAGTCCGCGCGGGCGCAAAGTAGCGATGCGGATCGCGCTCGACTGCTCCAAAGCCAGGCGACGCTGCCTCCAACGGGGAGTGCCGCCGCCTCCGGCGAAGGTGTCGACCAAGGTTACGCCGCCGCCAGCCCTAACGACACCGATCTCGGCGAGCAGGAAATCCTGAAACGGGTCGAGAAATACGAGCCGTTCTCCCTCGAAACCGGCACGCCCATTTATTATACCTCCAATGTCGCCCTGGTGAATCGCGGCCGGGTCAGCGATGTCATCATTGCACCGGTCGTCGCCCTCACCTATGCGCCAAAATTCCAGAAGACGCTCTACGGTGAGTTCACGGTCCGGCAGCAGTTTTTTTATTACAACGATTTCACTGGCTTCAACTTCGCGAGCTTCGATGCGATCGCCGGCCTCGCCTATTATGTCCCGAAGTGGAATAACCTGACGCTGCGCGCCAACATCGATTACAACCGCCTCACCGGGACCGATAATTTTGACGACTTCTTTTACGACTATGCCCTCTCCCTCAGCGCCGAAGTGCCATTCCGCATCGGACGCGCGCAACAGCTTTCCTTCGGCGCCGACACCAACATCAGCCTCTACGCCTATCCGGAACCGCCGCGCCGCAACGATTTCTCATTTTTTGTCGGCTACACGGCCAACTTGAGCCGCTACTTTTCGATCAACGCCGCAGCCAGCCTGGCGGTGCGCCCCTACGACTCCGGCGGCCGCACCGACGTGAGCGAAATCATCTCGCTCAGCGCCAATTATCGGATCAGGGAATGGCTGACGTTGAGCGCCATCAGCACGTACGTGGCGAATCAGTCGAACCGCAGCGTCTTCGATTATCAGGTCTTCAACATTGGCGGCGGCATTTCGCTCACCTGGAAGTTCTAAAGCTAAATGAATCCTCTTGGCAACAAGCACTCCTCGTTAGGCAATTGCATCGAACGCCTCCGTCTCATTGGCGCCCTCCTTTTCCTCGGCCTTTTCTGCGCGTCCCTCCATGCGGCGCAACTCAAAGAGGCGCGCGTCAGCCAGGTGATCAAGGATGTGAAACTGCTCCCCGCGCAAGCCGCACCGCGGCCCGCGGCGGTGAGTGACCCGGTGCGCAATGGCACCGCCGTGCGCACCGGCGTCGAGTCCCGCGCCGAACTCACCTTTACCGACCAGACGCTCGCCCGCCTCGGCGCCAACACCATCTTCAGTTTCAACGAAGGCACCCGCAATCTCGATCTCGGCGGCGGCGCCATGCTCCTGCGCGTCCCCAAAAACGCCGGCGGCGCCCAGATCAATACCGCCGCGGTGACCGCCGCGATTACCGGCACGACGATCCTGCTCGAGTATCACCCCAACGCTTACATCAAGTTCATCGTTCTCGAGGGCACCGGCCGGATTTTTCGCAAAGACCATGTCGGCGAATCGGTCCTTGTGCACGCCGGTCAGATGCTGATCGTCAATCCCAAGGCGAAGAATCTGCCCGATCCCGTTGATGTGGACGTGAAGCGCCTGATGGAGACTTCGCTGCTGATCACCGACTTCGGAGGGCTCGGGAGCAGCGATCTCATCGCGCGGGAAATTCAGACGCAGCTCGACCAGAAATCCAACGGCGGCCTGGTTGATACCAACCTCGTGATCTTTGGTGGAGGCACCGCCGTGACTCTAACGGCGGCGACACAAGCGGTCGACCAACGAAGCGCCGTGACGGAGACGACCGGCTCCGGGCCATCGGTCTCGCCGACTCCGCCTCCGACCGCGACCCCAACGCCAACAGCCACCGCGACTCCAACGCCCACTGCGACCGCCACTCCAACTCCCACTGCGACCGCCACGCCGACCCCCACTGCGACCGCCACGCCGACTCCCACTGCGACTGCCACTCCTACCCCGACCGCGACTCCCACCCCAACTCCTACTCCGACCCCCACGGTGACGCCGACCCCGACTCCGACGGTCACGCCCACGCCCACACCCACCCCTACGATTACCCCAACCCCCACGCCGACCCCGACTATCACCCCTACGCCGACGCCGACTGCGACACCTACCCCGGCGACCATGGCCACCTATAACGGTGGCACCGGCAATTGGAGCGACCCCGGAAGCTGGACTCCCGGAGTCGTGCCGAATAACGGAAACAACGGAACCGACTACGATGTCTTCTTTTCCAGCGGCACACTGACTCAGGACATCGTCGCGGGCGTCATCATCAATCAGCTTTTCATGAGCGGCGGCACGCTCGTCCTGGCCAATCCGCTCACCCTCGAGGTCGGTCTGCAATTCACCGGCGGCTCCATCATTTCGGGCACCCTGAATATCGCCGGCCTCAGCTCGCAGTCCGCTCTCATGACGGTCAGCAACACGACACTCAATAACTCCGGCAGCTATGACCTGGTCCTGAACGGCAATGCTTTCAGCGGCGGTGGTTCCGTTTTCAATAACTCCGGCACGCTCACCGCTCATGCGACCGACGGGACGGTCACCTTTAACATTCCGCTCAGCAACACCGGCACGGTTTCCGCCGAGGTCGGCACTTTTGTTCTAACTGGCGGCGGCACGAGCTCCGGGATTGTCTCCGCGGCATCCGGCGCCGTCCTGCAGTTTGGGAGCAACTTTACCTTCACGGATGGGGCGCAATTCTCCGGCGACGGCATTATCCAGTTGAGCAACGGCACCACCACGACCCTCTCCGGAACGATCACCAACAATGGCAACGTCGTCCTGAACTCGGCCGGCAACTTCACCGATTTCGTGCTCAACGGCGCCCTGACCCTCAGCGGCTCCGGAGTGCTCACCCTGTCGAATGCCGACCGCGTCCGCGGCAGCGGCATCCTGACCAATGCCGGAAATACGATCCAGGGCGAGACGAGCAACTCGGGCAGTCTCGGCAACAACGAAATCGGAATCGTCAACCAGACCGGCGGCGTGATTGACGCCAACGTCCCGGGACTTCCTTTGAATGTCGATCCAAACAGCGAGCCTGGCCTAACGAATACAGGGATCATGCAGGCCAGTAATGGAGGCATCCTGCTGCTCAACGGCAACGGCGGCGGCGGTTTCAATAACGTCGGCGGCACCATTACCGCGCTCGATGGTTCACAAGTGCAGTTCGTGAATGGCGCGGTCATCACTGGCGGCATTCTGAGCAGTTTCGGCACCGGTGCGATTCACAACGTCAACACCGCGACCCTCGTTTCTCTGACCAACGCCGGAACCTTTATCGCTAATAACGACAGCACGACGACCGTCGTCGGCACCCTCGCCAACACCGGCAGCTTCATTCTCAACTCGGTCGGTAACTTCACCGACTTCGCGCTGAGCGGCGACGTCACGCTGGAGGGCGGCGGCACCATCTTCCTGACGAACGCCGACCGCGTTTTCGGCAGTGGCACGCTGACCAATGTCGATAACATCATCCAGGGTGAGACAAGCAACACCGGCGGACTTGGCTATAACGAGATAGGACTCATCAATGAAGCCAGCGGACTGGTTAACGCCAACGTCGCGGGATTAGCTCTCAACGTCGATCCGAACGCCAGCGCCGGGATGATCAACCAGGGAACCATCGAGGCCAGTAATGGCGGCATCCTTCTGCTCAACGGCAACGGCGGCGGCGGAGTCGATAACACCGGCGGAATGATCCTGGCGCTCGACGGTTCTACTGTCCAACTGACGGCCGGTATTGTTATCACCGGAGGAACGCTCAATACGATTGGGAGCGGCACGATTCACAATATCAGCACCGCCACTCTCGATTCCCTGACTAACTCCGGCACCTTCATCGGCGACAACAGCACGATCACGTATCTCAGCGGCACAATCACGGATACTGGCAGTATTACGATTAATTCCACCGGCAATTTCACCGATCTGGTCATCAACGGGGATGTGACCTTGACCGGCGGCAGTACTTTGACCCTCGCCAATGCCGCCCGAGTGCTGGGCGGCGGGACCCTTTACATCGGAGGAAGCGATGGCGAAGCCTTTACGGTGCAGGGCGAAACCAGCAACACCGGCGGCCTGGGCTATAACGAACTCGCGATCGTCAACCGCTCGGGCGGCCTGATCAATGCGAACGCGGTCGATGGCAATGACAATGGCCTCGCGCTGGTCGTCGATCCCCGACAGGGAGGCAACCTGACCAACCTCGGAACGATGCAAGCCAGCAGCGGCGGCATTCTTCTCCTCACCGGCAACGGCGACGGGGTCTTCAACAATGCGGGCGGCCTGATCGAAGCACTCGACGGTTCCCAAGTAGAGTTGACCGCGGGAGCCACGATCAACAACGGCACTCTGATGACGGTCGGCACCGGCAACATTGTGAACTTGAGCACCGCCACCCTCAATACACTGACTCTGGTGGGCGACTTTATCGCGAACAACGCGACAACCACCACTCTGGTTGGCACCATTACCAACACGGGTGTTATTTCCATCAACTCAACCGGCAACTTTACCGACCTGATACTGAGCGGCGACGTTACATTGACGGGCGGCGGTACTATTAATCTGACCAATGCTGACCGCGTTCTCGGCAGCGGCATTCTTACCAACATTAACAATCTCATCCAGGGAGATACCAACAACACCGGAGGACTCGGCTACAACGAGCTCGGCATCGTCAACCAGGCGAACGGGGTGATTATGGCCAACAACAACGGATTGGCCCTGATCATTGATCCCGACGCCACCGACGGCCTGCTCAACCAAGGCCTGATCGAAGCCAGTGCGGGCGGCATTCTACGCCTGACAGGTAATGGCGGTGGCGCCTTCAACAACGCGGGGGCCGTAATCGAGGCTCTCGATGGCTCCCTGATTCAATTGACTGCGGGCGCCACGATCAACAACGGCACCCTCATGACGCTCGGCACCGGTAGCATCGTCAATCTGGACACCGCCACTCTTAATACCCTGACTTTGGCGGGCGCCTTCAACGCCAACAATAGCACGACGACGACTCTGGTTGGCACCATTACCAACACGGGCGTTATTTCGATCAACTCAACCGGCAACTTCACCGACCTGATACTGAGCGGAGATGTCACCTTGACGGGCGGCGGCACCATCAATTTGACGAATGCCGATCGCGTCTACGGCAGCGGTATCCTGACCAACACCAACAACACGATCCAAGGAGATACCAATAACACCGGCGGACTCGGCTACAACGCGATAGGCATCATCAACCAAACCAGCGGCGTTATTAACGCCAACAATAATGGTCTGGTGTTTAACGTCGATCCCAACTCCGCCAACGGCCTTGTCAACCATGGCCTGATGGAAGCGAGCAACGGCGGCATCCTGCTCTTGAATGGCAACGGCGGCGGCGGTTTCACTAACACCGGGGCGACGATCACCGCGCAAACCGGTTCAACCATCCAGTTAGTCAATGGCGTGTCGATCACCGGCGGCACCCTGAGCGCAGTTGGCACCGGCAGCATCGTGAATTTAAACACGGCCACGCTCAATACCCTCACGCTGGCGGGCGCTTTCAATGCTCCTAACACCACCACCACCACCCTGAACGGAGCAATCGTTAATACCGGGAGCATCTCGATTAATGCCGCGGGTAATTTTACCGATCTCGTTTTGGGCAGCAATGTCACGCTGACTGGTGGCGGTGTCGTCAATCTGGTCAACGCCGATCGCGTCTACGGCAGCGGTATCCTGACCAACACCAACAACACGATCCAAGGAGAAACCAGTAACTCTGGCAGCCTCGGAAACAATGGAATCGGGATTGTGAATCAGGCTGGCGGAATCATCTCGGCGAATGTCTCCGGCCTGACCTTGAATGTGGATCCAGATTCCACCGACGGCCTTCTCAATCAGGGAACGATGCAGGCCATCAACGGCGGCATTCTGCTCCTCAATGGCAACGGCGGCGGCACCTTCACCAACAGCGGCACGATCGAGGCGAGCGGCGGCACGTTGCAATTCGGCGGCACAGTTACTTCTTCTGGAACGGTCGATGTTGGCACTGACTCACTCTCCGTGACCGGCAGTTATACCCAGACCGCTGGAACCTTTCGCCTCGCTGGTGGGAGTGTTACCTCAACGACCGCGCTCGATTTTGAAGGCGGCCTGGTTGACGCCTGGGGCACCATGATCTCGGCAATTACTAACAATGCCAACCTGCAACCGGCCCTCGGCGGCACTGGCCTCGCCGTCACCGGAAACGTCTCCTTGCTTTCGGCCTCCAAGCTAACGTTCCAGCTTGGCGGTCTCACTCAAGGCAATCAGTACGGTTTCCTGAATGTGAATGGCACCGTCGCGCTCGGCGGCCAGCTGGTCCTGACCTTCGTGAACGGCTTTCAGAATTCAGTGACCGGTAACGACATTTTTACGGTTCTCAATTCCTCCTTCAGCTTGACCGGGTCGTTCAGCAACGTTGCCTCCGGCACGCGTTTGACCACGAGTGACGGTTTCGGCTCCTTTGTTGTCACCTACAGTGGCAGCGACGTCGTGCTATCGAATTTCCTTGGTAACCTTTTGGGGCCATGGAATTTCGCCGGGTCGAACTCAACCACTGGTAACGGCGGCAACGGCGGCAGCTTCAGCCTAACGACGACCTCGATCGCCTTCGGCCTCGGCAGCGGGGAAGTTCCGGCCGCTTACTTCAGCGGCGGCAACGCCCCGGCTGGCTCCGCGTTCCTCGGCGGCGACGGCGGCAGCCTCGCGATCACCACCACCACCGGCGACATCGTGGTCGGGGCCGATATTGAAGCGTCGACCGGAACCAGCGGCGCCGATATCATTGGCGGCAAAGGCGGCTCGGTTAGCCTCACGGCCAACACCGGCACGGTGACGGTGAACAACCGAATTCAGGTTTCGCATAACACTGTTAATCGGCGAAGCGCTTCCGGCGGAACGATCGCGCTCAAGAGTGGAAGAAATTCCGGAGTCGCAATCAACGTTAGTAACACTGGACAGTTGCTCTCACTCCTCGACGCCGCCGCTCCGGGGCCGGGCGGGAAAATCATTATCCAGGCCACCGCTCCGAGCGGGAGCGGGCAGGTTAACATCAGCGGCGCGGTCGAGGCCGACCGGGGAACGGTCGACGTGCGCAATTTCGGCAGCAGCGGCCAAGTCAACCTAACGAATGCCGACGTCCACGCCGACACCCTTAAAGTCGCCGCGCTCGGGAGCAACGGCGTCCTGCAGATTGGAGGCGGCAGTCTTTCCGCCGATACCACTCTGCAACTCTACGCCACGAACGGCAACGGGCAGGTCGTCTTCGTCGGCAACGTGAGCTTGAACGGCACCTCCACCAAGAGCATCGCGGGCGACAGCGTCACGATCAATAATGGCGTCCTCGTGACCGTTAACGGACCCAAGGCGTCGGTTTACGTGAACAGCCTGGATAACGTGCCGAAAGCCAATTACTCCGGCTTCGGCGGCAACGGCAAGACCAGCGGCACCTTCGGCGGCTCGGGCGCGAATGCTCCGCAGCCGCTCTCCAACGCTCCGCCGCTCGGCCTTCCTCCGGGAGGCTAAATCATTTCGGCCGTTGGAGCCGATGTATAGACGCTTCGCTCTGCGAAGCGCGGGCCGAGCGTCGCTCTCAGTTGCAGCATCGCCTTAACCCCCGTCGCCCGAAGGGCGATCGTCTACAGAAGGCGTAAAATCGAAGCTTGACTCTTCCGCAGCGATCCGTCAGAACGGTCGCGCATCAGTCGCGCGCTTATCCCCAGTTGGTTCGGTTTCGGTGCCGGACCGCAGCTGACGGCTCAGCGCCAGACCGAGCGCAATCTCCAACCGAAACGATCCTCAAAAATGAAACAACACGATTCGTTAGGCAAGTCTCTCCGCAACCCTCGCCGGCTCCTCTTTTCAAGCGCGCCGGTTTTCCGCCGATCGTTCACCCTGTTCTTGCTCGTCCTGCCGCTCGCCTTCACGACGAATGCGGCGCAACTCAAAGAGGCGCGCGTCAGCCAGGTGATCAAGGATGTGAAACTGCTCCCCGCGCAAGCCGCACCGCGGCCCGCGGCGGTGAGTGACCCGGTGCGCAATGGCACCGCCGTGCGCACCGGCGTCGAGTCCCGCGCCGAACTTACCTTTACCGACCAGACGCTCGCCCGCCTCGGCGCCAACACCATCTTCAGTTTCAACGAAGGCACCCGCAATCTCGATCTCGGCGGCGGCGCCATGCTCCTGCGCGTCCCGAAAAATGCCGGCGGCGCCCAGATCAATACCGCTGCCGTGACCGCCGCGATTACCGGCACGACGATCCTGCTCGAGTATCACCCCAACGCTTACATCAAGTTCATCGTCCTCGAGGGCACCGGCCGGATTTTTCGCAAAGACCATGTCGGCGAATCGGTCCTTGTGCACGCCGGTCAGATGCTGATCGTCAATCCCAAGGCGAAGAATCTGCCCGATCCCGTTGATGTGGACGTGAAGCGTCTGATGGAGACTTCGCTGCTGATCACCGAATTCGGAGGGCTCGGGAGCAGCGATCTCATCGCGCGGGAAATTCAGACGCAGCTCGACCAGAAATCCAATGGCGGCCTGGTCGATACCAACCTCGTCATCTTCGGCCGCGGCACGGTCGTTTCATTGCTCGACCCGACCAACACCAACGTCGTTAATCAGGCAAACTCGAACTCGGAACGCCAGCCCACGCCCACACCGGCACCAACCCAAACTCCGAGTCCTTCGCCGACTGCGTCACCGACGCCGAGCCCTTCGCCCACTGTGTCACCGACACCGAGCCCTTCGCCGACGGTATCACCGACACCGAGCCCTTCGCCGACGGTATCACCGACGCCGAGCCCTTCGCCGACTGTATCGCCGAGCCCGAGCCCTTCACCGACTGCGACCCCGGGTAAATACGGGACTCTCACTCCCATTTCCTCTCCTGTGCCCTACGTGATCAGCAGTGGAACGACCATCGCGACGGATCCCACCATTACGACCAATGGCGTCACTGACTTCGGCAAGATCTATCGCGGGCCGGCCGACGACGGTCTGGTTTCGACCTGGTTGTTTACCGCGACTTCACCTTTCGATACGCAAATCGGGATCGACGCCTTCTTCAGCGCCAGCGCCAATTTACCGCTGGCCGCATTGAAGTTCATTGCCCTGAGCTTGACCGGCAATCCCACGATCTCGATCGCAAACGGCGGGCCGACGAAACTCGCGCTCGTCAGCGTCGGCGATATCACCTCCGGCCCACCCGGGGGCACTCTCACTTTCAGCGGGCTCGATCTCCTGCTTCTCGCGACGCAGAATGGCTCCATCACTCTGACCTCCGATCTCGCCTTCCAGGACATCCCCTATCTCGGCATTTACGCGCGCGGCGCCGAATCCACTCTTACGCTCGATTCGACCATCTCGGGCACAACAGACCTGGCGGTGGAATCGGAAGGAAGCATCCTTTTCAATAACGCGTTTAGCCTGACCGAGACTAATGTCTCGGGCTCGCAACTGATTGTCGATGTTCAGGCCGGCGCCGACCTCACGGCCAATAACGGTTTCACCACAACCCTCGACAATTCATTTGGCGGCGTCCTCGCCGTGGACGCCGGGGTGAACCTGGTCGCGGGCGGAAATATGACCCTGAACGGCGGAAACGGTCTCGGCCTAACGATTTCGAACAACGACGGAGGACACATCGTTGGCAACGCTTCGTTAACAGTCTCCGCAGGCGGCGACCTGACCGCCAGCGCGATCACTCTCCTGATCAACAACCGCAATAGCGGCTTAATCGACGGCAACGGCCTGGTTTCACTCAGCACCGGCGGCGCGATCACCACGACCGGCGACGCGACGTTCGTCATTTCCGGCCGCGACGACGGCGGCGGCCCTGGCGTGATCAGCGGCAACGCCTCGGTAGTGGTGACAGCCGGGAGCGTTAACGTTGGCGGGCTTTTCCTGGCGGGGATGAGTGAAGCCGCCGGCGGACAACTGGCGAGCGCGCTGGCCACCATTAATGTGGCCGGCGATGTCACAACTGGAAGCGGCCTCCAGTTCTCCATTCAGAACGGTGGTTTCGATCAAGTCCTCGGGGTGCAGGAGGGCGGCGGAACGATCAACCAGGATGCTCTCGCCTCGTTCACCGCAAACAACGTCACGATCGGCGACTTTTTCGCCGGCCTCGTCTCGAACCTCGACGGCGGCCAAATCGGCGGAACCGCCGAACTCGCAGCGTTCTTTACCGGCGACGTGAACGCTCAGGGAGATGCCACCTTCCAGATCGACAATAGCACCACGATGGGAACCCTTACCTCCACCATCGGTTCCGACGCCGCCATCGGGCTCGTGGCCAATAACTTCACCGCCGGTTCACTTCTTGCCCAGATTACCAACGAAGGCGGCGGAAGCGTCGGTGGTAATGCCACGATCGGCTTTGGGATCACTCAGGGCCTAACGAGCATAGGCGACGTCACCTTCGAGATCTTGAATGACGATAACGACGCCGGATTCGGTGGCGGAACGGTCGGCGGAGATGCAACCATCACCGTGACGGCGAATACGCTTTCGGCCGCTTCCCTGCTTGCCCAGATCGACAACACCGGCGGCACGATCGGCGGCAACAGCACGATCAGCGTTACGATCGGCGGCGCGCTCACCACCACGGGGGATGCGACCTTTGCCATCTTCGGCAGCAGCCTAACGATGCCCGGCGCGGCGATCACGGCCAGCGCCGGCTCTTTTAATGTCGGCGGCTCGCTCACCGCCAGCATCGCCGACGGCGAAACCGCCTTCAACATCGGCAGCGTCACGATTAACGCGACGAACGACATCACCGTCGGCAACCAGATCATCGTCGCTGGCAGTGTTGGCGCCGGCGGAAACATTAGCGCAACCAACGGCATCACGATCACCGGCGGCTCACTCACGGCCGGTGGCGACATCACTTCTTCGGCCGGCGCGATCACTCAATCCCCGAGCGCGGTCGGTGAAATCGGCACCATTTCCGCGGGCGGGAATATCTTTGCTGCGGGCGGCCTCGAAGCTTTTTACTTCAACACCTCGATCACGGCCGGCGGTTCCATCACGGCGTCAGATGCTGCGGCCGTTACCTTGCAGGCGGGAACCGATATGACTATCGGGCAAACCACGGGCCTGGCGCATTTCATTGACGCGAATACCATCACCGCGGGCGGGGCGCTTAGCCTCATCAATGTCGGCACCATCCAGGACGAGACTTTTTCCAGCTTTGGCGATATCAACTTTACCCCGGATCCATTCACGCTCACGGCTAGTTCGATCAGCGGCGCCGGACCCGCGATCGCAAGTCTAATTTTTGACGGTTTCGCCGCCGACCCAAACTTTGGGAATGACAATCCCGGCAACGGCGGAATGGTAACACTTAACCTGACGGTCGGCGGCCTAACGATCGGCTCGGCCGGCGATATCGCCTCGATCACGGCCAGCGGCGGCGCTTTTGCGAGCGATTCTACGATTGGCGGGAACGGCGGCACGGTCAATATTAACGCGACCGGCGACGTCAACCTGACCGATGGAAATATCATCGCCACCTCCGGCATCCTCGCCACGGGCGGCGCGAACACGATCGGAGACGGCGGCACGGTCAACGTCACCACTTCCGGGGCGATCAACGTCAGCTCCGCCATTCAAACGTCATCCGACGACGTCGAAGGCACGTCGCTGCGGCGGAGCGCAAAAGGCGGCAACATTAACCTCACGAGCAACAAGGCGACCGGCGTCGCGATTAACGTCACCAACAGCGCCCAGCTCCTCGCCTTGCTCGACGCGGCCGCGCCCGGCCCCGGCGGCACGATCACGATCGTCGCCACCGGCGCGAGCAGCACCGCCAACGTCCAGGGCACGATCGAGGCCGATCGCGGCACCGTCGATATCCATCACAACGGCGACAGCGGCGTGGTCAACATCAGCGGAGTGGGCGGCACTAATTCCGCCTTTATCCGCGGCGACATCGTGAAGATCGGCGCGCTCGGCAACAACGGCATCCTCACCATCGGCCAGGGCACGCTCTCGGCCGATAGCATGCTGCAGCTCTACGCCAACGGCTCCAACGGCCAGATCCTGTTCGTCGACAACGTCACCATCGGCGGCGGCAGCGCCACCATTATCGCCGGCAACACGGTCACCATTAACAACACCAAAACCGTCACCGTCACCGGGACGAAGGCGGACGTTTATACCGGCTTCAACGGCGAGGTGCCGAACGCCAACTACACCGGCTCGGGTGGGAACGGCTCCACCAGCGGAATGTTCGGCGGCCTGGGCGCGAACAATCCGCAGCCGATCAGCAATGCGCCGCCCTTCAAGCCGACCCACGGCGGCTAGGTTGCGAGCGCCGTTTGCCTAACGAATTTTAATCGCGTAACTGCTCTTCGAGGTAACCGGACCCCAGCGCGATGCCGGCGAGCAGGAGAGCGCCGGCCGTCGCCAGCGGCACCGGATCGAACGGCGCGGGCGGCAGCGCGACCACGCCAGTCTCGTCCACCTGCGCGGGCGCATCCACATAGCGGCCGTGCCGCGGCGGCCGGAAGCGTTGTGCGAGGCGCTCGAGCCGCTCAGGCAATTGCGCGTCGCTCATCGGCACGCCATGGCCGCATCCGGCCACGTTAGGCCGCAACTCCGCCAGTTGCCGTAATGACTCCCGCGCGGCGCGCCAGTCCATGGTGAACGGCGCGCCGGCCCGCGACAGTTTCTTTTGGCCGCTGATCAGCCCGCTCCACGAATCCATGTTCATGGTCGCAAACGCGTCGCCCGCCAGCAATACCCGGTCGGATTCACGAAAAAATGCAACGTGCCCCGGCGAATGACCAGGCGCCGCGATCCATCTCCAGTCCGGCAAACCCTCCAGCTCGCCCTCCGGCAGAACGCGAATCCTCTCGCCCAGATCGCGTGCGCGATAAGGAATGAAGCGCGAGAGAAACGCCATCGCCCCGCCGATCGTCGGGTCCGGTGGCGGATAGGCCGAGAGCCCGGTCAGGTAGGGCAACTCCATCCGGTGCGCGAAGATTGGCACATCCCAGCGCTCGGCTAATTGCAGCGCCGATCCCGCATGATCGAAATGACCATGTGTGAGATAAATCGCTTCCGGGCGCGAGCCTGCGCCAAAGCGCGCTTCGGCGACCGCGAAAATCTGCTCCCCCTGCCCGGGCAATCCGGAGTCGATCAAGACCCAGGGTCCGCCAGAGTGACCGACGAAATAACTGTTCACGAAACTGATCGGGAGCCAGCCGACATCGGGAGCAATTCGTTCGATCGCTTTCATGAGGTGCAACGCCCGCCAAGATAAAACGAAACCGGCGGCGTTTCCTGCTGTAAATCGCTCCGCAACGGAGAGTGGACAGGATTAACAGGATGGAAGAGAGTCAACCTAGGACGTTCGGAGTCACCTCTAGTCAATCCTGTAAATCCTGTTAATCCTGTCAAAGAATCAGGGGATGACCAGCGTCTGGCCCGGTTTCAAATCGCCCGGCTTGGAAATCGTGTCGGAATTGGCCTCGAGGATCTTGTGCCAGAGCGCCGAACTCTTATAGAATTTCCGCGCGATCGAAGCCAGGGTGTCACCCCGCCGCACAGTGTAGCGGCGGGCCGGGCCGCCCTTCTTTTCCTTCTCGTTAGGCTGCTTCTTCGTTCCACCCGCGGTTTTCTCCGTCGCGCTCGCCGCCTTCTTCTCCGCCCAGCGTTCCTCGATCTGCTGGCGCAGGTTGAGATTCTCGTTGCGCAAACGCACCACCTCCAAGCGCGGCACCATCGAGTCGCCGGTCAGATTCGTGAGCAGGGTGAGTTCGTCGCGTTTCATGAAGCCCTTCACCTCTTCCGCCCGCGGCCCGCTCGGCTCGAGGGTAAGGAAACGCTTGAAATGATGCAGTGCATTGAGCGGATCATTCAGTTTGTCGTCGTAGATGAGGGCGAGCTTGTAGTGCACATCGGCCGAGCCCGGGCTGCCATCGAGCGCCGCCTCGTAGAGATTGATCGCCTCGGCGTAGTTCCCTTCGGCCCTCTTCGCATCCGCATTCTTGCTCAACTGCGTCTGGCGTTGCGTGATCATCCGATCGCAACCGGTCAGCGCGCCTAACGAGATCAAAAGCAGCAAAACCAGCGCTTCCCCTCGTGCTCCTCCTCGTGCTCGTAATCGAATCGGGAAAGCCATCACGGCACGAGCACGAGCACGATCACGAGGAGGAACCTTAATACCTCGGCACATCAGGATCGATTTCTTCGGACCACGCGTCGATGCCGCCGGCCACGTTGGCGATTTTCGGAAATCCCGCCGAACGCAAAAACTCGGCCGCCTGCTCGCTCCGCACGCCGCTATGGCAAAACACGAAAATCTCCTTCTCCCGGTCGAGTTCATGGTAGCGCGCCGAGAGCTGGCCTAACGGAATCAAGTTCGCCCCGGCGATGCGCGCCAGCTCGACCTCAAAAGGCTCGCGCACGTCGAGCAAAATGTAGGGTTCGCCCGAGGCCATTCTCTGTTCCAATTCGCGCACCTGAATTTGCGGCACCGCGGCCGTCAGGTCCGGTCCTCCATGGCAAAACGTTTCGTAATCGATCGGCGCGGTGATCGTCGGGTCCTCGCCGCACACCGGGCAAGCGGGATCGCGCCGCAGATTAAATTCCCGGAACTTCATCTTCAGCGCATCGAAGTGGACGAGCCGCCCGACCAGCGTCTCGCCGAGGCCAAGAATCAACTTGAGCGCTTCGGTCGCCTGCAACGTGCCGATCATGCCGGGGAGCACGCCAAGGACGCCGGCTTCCGCGCAGCTCGGGACCGCGCCCGGCGGCGGCGGCTCGGGGAAGAGACAGCGATAACACGGCCCGCCGAGATGTGGCGCGAAGACGGTCGCCTGCCCATCGAAGCGGAAGATGGAACCATAAACATTCGGCTTGCGCGCAAAAACGGCGACGTCATTGGAAAGATAACGGGTGGCAAAGTTGTCCGTGCCATCCACGATCAGATCGTAGTCGCGCAAAATCTCCTCCGCGTTCCCGCTCGCGAAGCGGCACGGGTGGAGCTGGATCGCGACATGCGGATTGGCCTCGGCTAAACGATCGCGCGCTGATTCCGTTTTCGGGCGGCCGACGTCTTTGGTCCCGTGGAGAAGTTGCCGATGGAGATTGGAAAGCGCGACCCGATCGTCATCCACCAGCCCGATGGTGCCGACTCCGGCCGCCGCGAGGTAGAGCGCCGCGGGTGAGCCGAGTCCGCCCGCGCCGAGGCATAAAACGCGCGCCGCCTTCAGGCGCTCCTGCCCGGCCACACCGATCTCCGGCAACATGATGTGGCGCGCATAACGCCGGCGTTCCTCGTCGCCCAGGCCGGGATTTGCCTTTTCGTTAGGCAAGCGCGCTCCTAATTCTTCATCAGTTCCCATTTGATGCCCACGATCCGCTGATCCGCGAAACGCTTCAAGGATTTCGGAAAATTGAGATAGATCGCGTTCTTCCGCTCGATGAAGCCCACGCAGCCAAAATCCGCGCCGCCGTCGGAACGCTGGATCGTCATGATGCGCGACTGCCGGATCTGGGTTTGCAGGCGTCGATCCTTTTTCGGCGTCTGCCACAAGGTGTAAACCTGCGGCGCACCGCAGGCCTCGACCATAGCGGCGAAGCGCGCGGTTTTTGTCGTGAGAACTTTCAAAGTGAGAAGAATGGATCGCGGAGAAAACCGAGCGCGCAAGGTGCTGGCGTGCTTTCCCAGGAGCAGGGCCCGCAGCGTCCTGCGTGAGTAGCGCACGCGTCCCGCGTGCTGGTTTTGGCGTCACGCCAAAAGAGGCTTTCCCTCCGGCAGCACGGTCCAAAAGTTCGCGGAGGCGAGACGCCTCCGCCAGCACTCGGGACGAGTGCGCTACCCGGCCTCGGGATGCCTCTCCAAAAGAAAAAGTCCGCCAGAGGACTACGGCAAAGAGGATCAGACTACCGTTGCTGCATTCCTGCCCTGGCGGGGTTCGTTAGTCCTCAGTCCATAGCCCCTGACGGAGAGGAAAGGTCCGGTGAAGCAGACCGTCGCGCAATCAATTTCTCGGCTGCGTGGACACACCGGAGTCGATCTGATTCGATGCCCGCTTGAAACCTCTTCTGCTCCCGTGTGCCTGCGCGCTCTGCGCGACTTCCTGCACCACCTTGTCGAACCGCCGGGACCTTTACACCCGAGCGAGGACGCCGGGCCCTGCCATTCGCTCCAGCAGAAGAAAACCAATCCCGCGAGCGGAAGCTCGACCCAACCTGAAGGGCCGCTCCCGCCTTCGCATTAGCTTCGCCTAACGACTTACAGGCCGAGCAACTCGCGCTGCCACGGCACGAGCACGGTCTCGGCGCGGCTCGGGTCGGCCGCGAGCGCTTCCAGCGCGCTGCGCGGCGCGATGAGCGAAGGGTCGAGCGCCAGTTCCTTCGCGTGCTGATCGCGGCGGCGTTTCAGCTCTTCCACTTTCTTGTCGAAGTCGCGGGTCCGTGCCCGATTCCCGCGCGGCGGCCGTTGCGGCCAGGCCGCTTCCGGCAATTCGAGCGCGGCCCGCGCCGCGGCGAGAAAACCGCGCCGCCGGCGCTCGGATAAGTGGCGAAATTCCGGCGTCTCGCCGGCGACAAATTGCTTCGCCGCCTCAATCATCGCGCTGTTTTGCAAAATGTGGAACGCCGGCCGATCCGCCTGTTGCGCCTCGCCATCGCGCCATTGCCAGATGGCGCGCAGCACGGCGCCCGTTTGGCCGGGCAACGTCCCGCTGCCGGCGATCCGCCACGCTTCATCCGGATCGCGCTCCCGCGAGACTCTCGTCTGCTCGAGCGCGCGCTGACACGATTGCCGGAACCATCCCGTCCGGCCCAGCGCCTGCATCTGCTCCTCCATCCGGGCCGCGAGAGGGAGGAGAAAATGGGTGTCGTTCTTGGCGTATTCCTCCATCGCCTGCGGGAGCGGGCGGCGCGCCCAGTTCGCTTTCTGCGAGCCCTTGGCCAGCGTGACGCCGAAATATTGCTGAACCAAGGCGGCGAGACTGAACTCCATCAGCCCCAGCATGCGCGCGGCGATGACCGTGTCGAAAACTTCGCGGACATCAAAATCGAACGAGCGCCGGAGCAGGCGCAGATCGAAATCCATGCCTTGGAGCACGATCTCCTTCTCGGCAAGCACGGTGCAAAGCGGCTGCAGATCGATTGACGCGAGCGGATCGACCAGGTAATCCTGGCTGTCGAACGTGAGCTGAATGAGGCACAGCTTTTCAAAATAGCAGTGCAAGCTGTCGGCCTCGGTATCGACCGCGACGCGCGCGAACGAGTGGAACCGCGGAAGGATCTCCGCGAGTTGTGCATCGGACGCGATCACCGCAGGCCCGCCAGCAAAAGCTCCGCGTTGGTTTTGGTCGCGTGCAGGTTGTTGATCAATAATTCCATCGCCTCGAGCGGCGGCAGGTCCGCCATCGTCTTGCGCAACATCTTCACCCGCTCCCATTCCTCGGGATGGTAAAGCAGGTCTTCGCGCCGGGTCCCGGATTGCAGGATATGGATCGCGGGATAAAGCCGCTTTTCGACCAGCGAACGATCGAGATGCAACTCCATGTTGCCCGTCCCCTTGAACTCTTCAAAAATCACTTCGTCCATCCGGCTGCCGGTCTCGATCAAGGCCGTCGCGAGGATCGTTAGGCTGCCGCCTTCCTCGACGTTGCGCGCCGCGCCGAAGAAACGCTTTGGCTTGAGCAGCGCCTTCGCGTCGACTCCGCCGGACATCGTGCGGCCCTTGCCGCGAATGAGCGAATTATACCCGCGCGCCAGGCGCGTGATGCTGTCGAGCATGAGGACGACATCCTTCTTCTGCTCGACCAACCGCTTGGCCCGCTCGCTCACCAGCTCCGCCACCTGCACATGGCGGGTCGGCGGTTCATCGAAGGTCGAGCTGTAAATCTGGCAATCGACCTCGCGCTGCAGGTCGGTCACCTCCTCCGGGCGCTCATCGACCAACAGAAGGATGAGCACAATGTCGGGATGATTCATCCGGATCGCTTTCGCAATCTGCTTGAGCAAAATCGTTTTTCCAACGCGGGGCGGCGCGACAATTAAGCCGCGCTGGCCGCGACCGAGCGGCGTCAGCAAATCGACTGCCCGCACACAGGCGGAATCAGTCGAATCGTTTTCCAGCATGATGCGACCCTGCGGATAGAGCGGCGTCAGAAGGTCGAAGGCGGTCGGCGCCTGCCACGTGTCGGCGGGCTGGCCCTCGATCGAGAGGATGCGATCCAGCATCATCCCTTTCTCGCGCTCCCGCGGCAGCCGGATCGTGCCGGCGAGCGACTGCCCCGGGCGGAGATTGAACTGGCGAATGTGGTGATGCGCCACGCCGACGTCTTCCGGCAAGGGGAGAAAATTCAAACCCGGCGAGCGCAACATTGCGGGGGCGTCGTTAGGCAGCTCGAGGAAGCCGCTCGTCCGGACCTCCCGGCCCCGCGTCACGGCATGCCGGACGAGATCGAGGATCAACTGATGACGCGTCCGGCTCGGATGCGGTTGCAGGCCGAAGCGGACAAACAAATCCTGGAGCGCGGCCGGCGCCAGGTCTCGCAGCGCGTCGAGATCGAGCGGCTCGAGCGGCCGGGCTTTTTCCTCAGGCCCGGGGGGAAGCGTGGCCGGGCCGGCGTTTTCCGGCGCTATAAATTTTTCTTCGTCCATCACTTGGCGGCCAGAAAACGCGCCAGGATCCCGGCCTGCGCTTCGAGAATGGGAACGGGGCCGTTGTTCCAAACAACGTGATCGGCCCGGGAGATTTTTTGTGGGAGAGGCATTTGAGAGCAAATCATGGCGTGAGCGGCGGAGGGCGTGAGACGGGTGCGGGAGATCAGCCGTTTTTGCTGAATTTCCTGCGAGCAGGCGACGACCACCACGCGGTCGCATAGGACTTCACCTTTGGTTTCATAGAGGAGTGGGATATCGGCCAGGAAAATCTCGCCGGACTGGCGGCTTTCTTCCGCTTCAGTGGCCCACTGATGGCGGATGCGCGGATGCAGGATTTGCTCGAGCGCGCGCTTCTTTCCCTGGTCGGCGAAGACTATCGCCCGAAGTGCGGCCCGATTCAAATCGCCGCCCGCAGAAAAAATTTCCGGGCCGAAACGCTCGCGCAAAAGCCGGCGCACTTCCGGGTCCTGCTCGACAAGCTGTCGGGCCGCGCCATCCGCATCGAAGGACTTCGCACGCAGCAACTGGCCGAGACGATTGCAAAAAGTGGATTTGCCGGTGGAAATGCCACCGGTGATCCCGATGACCACGCTATTTTTTTGCATTGCCGCCAGTTGGTTCACGTATTTTCCCGGTTTGATTTGGTTGGATTTGGTTGGATTCAGTTTGATCCTTCGGTTTCTCCGGGCCGTCTGCCAAGGGACGCGCTTCTCTCTTCGGTCGCACCGGACCCCATGGCGGGGACGGGCCGTACTCAATCTCATCGAAGAAATCGGCAACCCTTTCGCCGAGCTCGCCGCCGCCGAACATTTTGACCGCCTCGGGCCTCTGGAGTTCCCTCCATATCCGTCCCGTTATTTGATCTTTCTTCTCCTGGATCTCCCGTTTGCGGTCCTCTTCCAACATTCGCTCATGCTCGATCTCCCAGCGATCGTTTTGCAGACGCGCCCGTTGCATCGCGCGATCTCCGTCGCGCAGCCGGGCGAACTCGCGCGTGATCTTCACCACGGCGGCACACTGCTTCGGGCCCTTCTCTCCCTCCTTCAGCTCCACGCGCAATAATTGACCGAGAGCAAGCGCCAACGTCCCGGTCATACGATCGGTGAGGGGGATTTCGCCTACCTCCTCTTCCAGTTCCGCGGCTTCATCGAGAAAATCGCGGAGCAGGGCACGCTTTTCCTCGCGCTGACACCAATCCCGGTAACCACGCTGTTTCCATTCGCTCAGGTTCTGTTCGGAAATAGGCCGGCCGCCAAATTTCTTCTCGATAATCTCCTTCACGACTTCCAGCCCATTGAGCCAGCGAACGAGTCCCTTGCCTTCCTCGCCGTTTTGCAGACGCTCATTGAGCTCGTTGCGAATGAGGAGCGGCAGGCGAGCGATTTTTCCGTTGCCGGTCATAGGTTAGGCTTGCCCTCCGGCGCGCTTTTGTCCCGCTCTTCGTCGTCCTTTGTGAGCCCAGTGCCCGCTTCCTGTTCTTGCGCAGCGGGTAGGAGTCGGGGTGAGGCAAGACATGCCATCACCAGTTCGCCTAGCGAAGGCGATGTTCTCAGATTGCAACGAGCGCTATGGCCTTGATTGGCCGTCAAAAGATTACGAAAGCAACAAACTTCGACTTCCTGGCTTTGTCCAGTCATTTGTTTCGATGAACCATGACGCCTGGCATTTTCGCGTCCGGCATCGCTGATCGCTTGCCATCTCGGCTTTTGGTCCGCTAATCTTTCCGCCGTGCCCGCCAAGCCGTCCGCTCTGATCGACACCCGCGTCATCTACTGCGGCGACAACCTCGACCAGCTCCGCAAGCTGCCGGACACGTGCGTCGATCTGATCTACATCGATCCGCCCTTCAATTCGAACCGCAACTACGAAGTTTTTTGGGGCAATACAACATTGCGGAATCGATCGCAAACTGGTAAAAACAATTTATGATCGCTCGACGAGCCTCCCCCGACGACCAAGAG
Organism: Spartobacteria bacterium; assembly: GCA_003169975.1. GTDB lineage: Bacteria > Verrucomicrobiota > Verrucomicrobiia > Chthoniobacterales > UBA10450 > Palsa-1392. The sequence goes on from PNAA01000038.1 coordinate 37,118, forward strand.
CTTTGGCAAGAGCTTCCAATCGGTCCCTCGGTAGCCAAACTTGTGGGGAAAAGAAGACCCGCCTACAAAACGAATTGGGGAGCTGCGTACGCCGGGGACAGCTTGGAAGTGCTTCGCGCGATTCCTGGCGAAAGCGTCGATTTGGTTCTCACTTCACCGCCATACGCGTTGGAATTCAAAAAAGAATACGGAAACGTCGCCAAAGGCAAATACGTCAAGTGGTTGGAGCCTTTCGGGCGTGAGATTCACCGGATCCTTAACCCCGAAGGAAGTTTCGTCATCAATATTGGAGGAAGCTACAATCAGGGTACTCCCACCCGTTCACTTTATCATTTTAAGGCGCTCTTGATGTTATGTGAAGACGTTGGTTTTCATCTTGCGCAGGAATGCTTTTGGCATAACCCAGCGAAACTTCCGTCGCCCGCCGAATGGGTTACGGTCCGTCGCCAACGGGTGAAAGATGCCGTGGAGTATATCTGGTGGCTGAGCAAAACGCCGTTTCCGAAGGCAAACAATCGAAACGTCCTGAACGAATACAGCGCCGACATGAAACGGCTGCTCAAACGTGGCTACAAACCAAAGCAGCGACCGAGCGGTCATATCATCACGGCCAAGTTCGGTCAGGATCATGGCGGGTCAATTCCTTCGAGCTTGATCGAACGTGGAAACAACGAAAGCAATTCGGATTACATTCGCGCCTGCGCCGAGGCGGGTTACAAGGCACATCCGGCGCGTTTTCCTCGCGCGTTACCGGAGTTCTTTATCAAACTATTGACAGATGAAGGTGCAATCGTGGTCGATCCCTTCGCCGGAAGTAATATGACCGGTGCGACCGCGGAAAATCTGCGCCGGAGGTGGATCTCCGCCGAGATTAAAGAAGAATATCTCCTTTCATCGCGCGTTCGATTTTCCTCGCTCACAAGGAGCGGCAACACGCTCTCATGACGCTGGAGCAGCTGGAGCGCTTGCTCGGTAGAATCTATGGTGAGGCAGCGCGACCGAAGCCGTTACACCTTCTCGCGGCGCTTAGAGAAGTTCGTTCCGGCGTCCCTCTTCAGGACGCGGCGCGCAGCGCGCGAACAACCGCAGCAAACCTCGACAAGCTTGTCCAAGCCACTGATCCCGTCGTACACTTGCTGGGCGAGGCAGCAAGCGATCGTCCGGAAAAAGAGCAAAAAGTTCGTGCTACCATTGGACAGTTGATCATCGGGAATCTGGCGGAGCAGGTTTTCGAGGATACATATCGGCGCACTGTCGGGAGCACACAGCTACAGTTAGAGGATGATCGCTCAGGCGGCGGTGATACCGACTATCTCGTCCGCAACGGAGAAGGCCGACAAGTTTTTCGACTCAATATTAAGTTCCATGGCTCTCAATTCCGGAAGGCGCAGGAGCTTGTCGGACTTCCGCCGGAAGACTCCTTCGCCCTCGCGACATACAAAATCTACAGCGCCCTACAAAAGCAGGAGCGTGAACATTTGCCTTATATCTTTGTGGTGGTCGGAGTGCCTAATTTAACCGGTGCGGTAGTCGGTGACACGATGCCGACGGACGTTATCGAGTTCGCCACGATGGCGCGCCATTCCGCTCGCTTTCACGGTAAACGGAAAGTCGAAGACGCCATTGTGCAAGCGATCACTGCTCAGCCAGCCGATTTCGGATTAAGCGACACGCTGAATGGATTTCTCGCGCAAATTCGCAATGCAATCTGGCGAGTGATCTCCGCCCGACGCGCGGATGCATTACTACGCGAAAAGTTATTTGAGCGAGCTTACGCGCTTCGCGTCCGCGGATTCGCGATGAACTATCGCGGAGCGGAGCTCGATATGCATTTCTCAATATCCGCCGACCTACATTCACTGGAAGACATGCTGCGCATACTCCGAGATGACGGATTGCATGCGCTGAGTGTCTATCTGGAACGCGGCACTTACTGAAATAAGGGATGATCTCCGAAGAACGAAAGCTAGGCTGCTTTTTCCGCTTCGATTTCGTCGGCGCCTGCCTTGGTTTCCCAAAGTCCGTGAAGCAGGCGGCTGCCCCAAGCTGCTTTATTCCGCCGCCCGCAGCTGACCCTATTCTCGTTAGATGTAATGAACCGAAAGGAAAGCACACATGGCTGGAATGTTGCAGATCATAACTTATCTCCTGGGCTTCTACCTTGTCGTTAAGGGATTCGAGGTGCTACAGATAGGCCTTGCGTCAAACCGCCAGAACCACGTTGGACTGATCGTGTTTGGTGTGCTCGTTCTCGGCGCTTGCATTATCGCGGCGATTGGATTTGTAGCGATGCAGGATCACCAAGCAGCGTCCATCGGAAACAGAATGCCCTCGCCCTAGTGGACTTGAGGGGACCAGAGCTTGCTCTCGACACTGTTGAGGAGGCTCGAAACGTAACTGGCGCTGCGCATTCTTAAGCGATCGACTGTCGGCTCATCGGTGTCTGGGTCGGCCGCCGCGCCGCCGTTCGGTGCGCCAACCCTAATCTTTGGAGCGCATCACATCGCGCAGTTGATCGAGCATTTTTTTGGGCTTGCCTTGGGCGGCAGCGCCGTGCACGATGGTCGACATGAACCCGTGTTTCGCGGGCGGCCAGCTCCGCTGCCCAGCGGATCATACAAACACTCGTTAGGCCTTTAAATTATGTCCATCGCTTGGCCTACTTCGACCGAACTTCTTACTGACGTGGTCGCCTTCGCCTCGGCAGCAATGGGCGCTCTGCTAGGTTCCTTATCGGCTTATCGACTTGGCCGCCGCCAGCAGCGAGCCGATCAGCGTGACGAACATTATGGCGCTCTTTTAACAGCGCAATATTCTCTTATGTCGCAGTGGAACATCCTTGAAGGGTGTAGGAATTGGGGTCGGGTCTAAATATTTTGACAATTGGCAAGGTGGTGAAGATTGAGGAATGGTGCGAGCGCACGGATTTGAGTTCGAAGGCGCAATTTATCACCTGACGGCGCGGGGCAATCGGCGGGAGCGAATCTTTGCTGGTGGCGCCGGAATATGGCTTGGCCGCGCGCAATGTCGCTTTGTGGGCGGTGTGGCAGCTTTGCGATTTGACGTTGCGGGAGATCGGCACAATTTTCGGCGGGATGGATTACGCCGCGGTGGCCCAGCGAATCAGGCGTTTGGAACGCAACAAATCGCTGCAGAGTGATTTGAGAAAACTGTTGCAACAATGTCAAAATGTTTAGGGCGTGTTGCTCAAACGCCCTTTCTGTAATGAGGGAAAAAGACGAAGTCACAGAATGACCTGTAGCGCATTTTGATTTTGCGGCAGGGTGATTTGACCCCCTCACTTAGCAACGTTTGTGGCTAAAGCCGATTTGGGCAACACGCCCATTTAGACGCGACCCCTGTTACCACAAGCTGGTTTTGAGCCTCATTTGAGCCTCTTCCGAACGATTCCTTGTAAAAGCGGACGCTGTCTCACAAACGACCGTTTTTGCGACCCTTGGATATTTGACCGCTTCTGCGCCTGCCCCACAATTTCCAGATGATCTGAAGAGTGTGCGCAACCATGGACACGGTTTCCTAACTTCGCCGGGCCGACGAGCATTATGTCTGGAAGGTGCGCCGGTAAGATGGATATACTGGAGAGATGCAGGATTTTTTGAGTTCGGACTTTTTCGTTCTGCGAACGCCTTTGTTGCCGTTTGATGAAGTAGCTGCGTTTAGCGAGGGATTGGAAGCAGCCGCTATATGCGAAAATCCCGCGGCACTGGGGTTGGCGATTGGCCGGGATCGGGCGCGGCTGCGGACTCGAATGCAAACCATCGTCGGGCGACCTGAGATTCGCGAGGCACTTTTTGTGGCTTCACCGCCTTTCGATGAAGCGATCGAACACTGGCTAAGCGACCCGGAAAGCGAGCGAGCTTCGGGAATTGAGCGTGCGTTGCTGCGCTACTTTGTCCGCATGACGGCGCGCCCGACGCCTTTCGGATTGTCCGCCAGTTGTTCAGTGGGATTGCGTGGCGATAAAACATTTCTCCTCCTGGGGGAGCGCAGGAAATACCGGCGTCACACTTACCTCGCGACAAAGTATCTATTCGCCCTAACCGATACGTTGCGGGGCGATCCGGCATTACGGACCGCCTTTCTCTACCGTCCAAACTCCAGCCTCTATCGTTCCGCGGGACGCGTTCGTTATGTAGCCTGGCGTCCGACGGAGAAAGAACTCTCTTATCACCTCGTCTCGGCCGAGGAAACGGAAGCTCTGCTTTCCAGTCTGGCCTGCGCCGAAGCGGGCGCGACCTTTGATTCGTTAGTTGAAGGACTCGTCAGTGAGGAGGTTACTCAGAACGAAGCCGAGGCCTACATTGCTGAGTTAACCGAAAGTCAGATTCTGCTGGCCGATATTCCGCTAACGGTAAGCGGACGCGAACCCGTCGATTCTCTCGTTGAGGGATTGCGGCAGAGTCCCCTAACGAATCAAATCGCGGAAAGCCTGGGCGAGGCACAACGGGCACTCGCGGGCCTCGATCACGCCGGGCTCGGTGTCGAGCCGCGACGCTATCAGGCAGTGGCTCGCCTGCTTGAGGCTCTCCCGGGGGAGATGGATGCAAACCATCTTTTCCAAGCCGAGCTGATTAAGCCGATGGTGCGGGCGACGATCAGCGATGCGGTGGTCGCTGAGGTGGCACGCGGCGTGCAGTTACTGCATCGTCTTCAGGCGCGCCCGAGAGACGAGGAGCTGAGAAGGTTTCGCGAGCGGTTCGAGCAGCGTTACGAGTTGCGGGAAATTCCGCTCTTACAGGCGCTGGACGAGGAAGAGGGAATCGGCTTCGAGTCCTCGCGCGATGTCAGTCCATTGCTGAAGGGAGAGAATGTTTCTCCGGGCGAGGGCGAAGTTGCGCCGTGGGGCGCGCGTGAAAATTTCCTGCTCGAGAAGTTGGGCGAAACTCTGCGCCGCGCGAACCGGGAGATGGTGCTGACTCGGGAAGACGAGGTCGCAATTGGGCCAAAGGATTCGGCGCCTTTACCTGATGCTTTTGCGGCGGTGGTTACCCTTGCCGCGGCGACGGAGAGCGATTTAGATCGCGGGAATTTTCGCCTCGTGCTGCACAACGTTTTTGGACCTTCAGGGGCGCGCTGGCTCGGCCGATTTTGCTATTCCGCGCCGGAGCTTGTGCCGCTTGTGGAGCGGCATCTTCGGGCCGAAGAAGCGCTTCAACCGGAGGCGATATTTGCCGAGATTGTCCACCTCCCGGGCCGGCATTTCGGTTTCCTTTGCCGGCCTTCCCTCCGCGACCATGAGATTCCTTATCTCGGCTACTCCGGTCTGCCCGCTGCGCAACAAATTCCCGCCACCGATCTCACTGTTTCCGTGCGCAGAGAGCGCGTGGTCCTTCGCTCAACGAGGCTGGGCCGTGAAATCATTCCGCGTCTTACCTCCGCCCATAACCACGGGCAGAGCAGCCTCGGCGTTTACAAGTTTCTCTGTGCCCTCATGGAGCAGGATCAATCGAGCCAGTTGGGGTGGGATTGGGGCGTCCTAAAGGCGGCGGAATTTTTGCCGCGGGTAACGAGCGGCCGCTTCATCCTCAGCCTCGCGCGCTGGCGCGTCTCCTTAAAGGAATTGAAGCGCTTTCGTGAACCTAACGGGGCCGCTCTTTTCCAGACGATCCAAGCCTGGCGTCGCGAGCGACAGTTACCGCGCTGGGTGGCCGTGGCCGACGCCGATAACGTTCTGCCGATCGATCTCGACAACGTGCTCAGTGTGGAAATGTTTGTTCACCTCGTCAGGCACCGCGAAGAAGCGACCTTGATTGAAGTGTTTCCTGGCCCCGGTGAACTTTGCGTCCATGGACCGGAAGGCAGCTTCGTCCATGAATTGATCGTTCCGTTCGTCAGGGCGAACCAAAAAGAATCAATTCCAGTTCCGACGAAAGCCTCCCCGGTCCCCGTCGAAGCTATCCGGCGAAGTTTTCCGCCCGGCTCCGAGTGGCTCTTTGCCAAGCTTTACCTGGGAGATGCCGCGGCTGACGATGTCCTGCTCCAGACCGTCGCCCCCCTGGTCCGCGAAGTTGGTGCTTCGGGCGCGGCAGAGCAATGGTTCTTTATTCGCTATGCCGATCCGGATCCCCATTTGCGCCTGCGTTTTCGGGGCCGGCCGGAAAGGCTGCACGGCGAAGTGCTGCCCGCCCTCCAAAAGGCGCTTTCTCCGCTGGCCGATAACGGACCGGTTTGGCGCTGGCAGCTCGACACCTACGAGCGCGAGCTGGAACGCTACGGCGGTCCGGAAGGGATGTTGATTGCCGAGCGTTTTTTTCAAGTAGATAGCGAGGCCGTGCTGGAAATTTTGGCCCTGCTGGAATACGGCGATGCCGGGCTGGACGAACGTTGGCGCTTGGCCTTGCGTGGAATCGACTTCCTCCTTTCAGACTTTGGCCTCGACCTAACGAGCAAATGCGCATTCTTCAAAGAGATGCCAAAGTATTTTGTCGAGATGTCGCGGGTCGACCATGCGATGCGGGTCGAGCTCGGGGAAAAGTTTCGCCGCGAACGCGCCAGTCTGGAAGAGATTCTTGATCCTGCCTGCGACGCCGGGAGTCCGTTGGCACTCGGATTTGAGGTCCTGCGCCGCCGATCCGCGCAGATGGCACCCATAATGGCTGACTTGAGAGCGAGCATGGAAGCGGGGCGCTTTCTCGTTTCCCTCGATAGCTTCATCGCCAGCTTCCTTCACATGCAGGTCAACCGGCTCTTGCGTTCCTCGCACCGCAGGCAGGAATTGGTGATTTACGAACTTCTCTCCCGCCTTTACCAATCGCTCAATGCCCGGGGGCGTGACCACCCCTGATTTTATCTCTTGACTTGCCTGCTTTCTGGCTCTAGCAGGCATCATAGAACTAAAGAACGGGAAACTATGTCAAAAAAACCAGCGAAAAATAAGCCAGACAAGCTCAAACTGCGCAAGGCGACCGTGAAGGACTTGAGCGTCCGCTCCGCCCAGGCGGACAAGTTAAAGGGCGGTATGGCGAATACGGGTCCTACGTGTGGTGGGGAGACTTGCGCCACTCGTAGCTAGCGAAATTAGAGCATCTCTGAAGTCTGCCGAGAGCGCGATTTCTCGCGTCCCTCGATAGCTTCATCGCCAATTTCTATCAGATGCAGTCAACCGGCTCTTGCGTTCCTCGCACCGCAGGCAGGAATTGGTGATTTACGAACTTCTCTCCCGCCTTTACCAATCGCTCCGTGCCCGGGGGGTGGCCAACCCTGATTTTTTCCCTTGACTTGCCTGCTTTCCGGCTCTAGCACGCATCGTAGAACCAAAGAAAGGGAAACTATGTCAAAAAAACCAGCGAAAAGTAAGCCAGACAAGCTCAAACTGAGCAAGGCGACCGTAAAGGACTTGTCGGTCAGCCCAAGCCAGGCAAACAAGTTGAAAGCCGGCGCGCGGGACGAGACGTTCGCTTGCCCGACTAATATAATGTGTTGCTACGGGGGGACCAAATAACAATCAGAAAGTAAACGACGGCGGGAGTATGCTATACTGGTACTGCTAGTTGCCCTTATCTGCCCTAAGCACTGGCATAAACACATAATAGAGATGAGTCAGGCCGGGTGAACGATTCGACAGCTACGAAGAGCTTGCAGTTGTAAGTGGCACTCCTCAGGTTGGGCCGAGATTGCTCGCGGGAGGACGAGCTGGCTTCATTCCCCTTACCTGGGTCAATTTATCTAAAGGCCACACCAAGGGATGCTTGGTATTGGCTATTACTGTCCCTTTTGCACTCCAAACCTTCCGCGAGAAAACTGACTGCTGGGAAAACCTTCATCGCGGCGTTTCTCCGTGACTGTGAAGCTGGCGGCGAAGCTCTCAGCCAAACCTTCCGTTCCCCTCCTACCTGCTCCGTCCATCACGGCGCAGCGGGGATTGCCCTTCTTCTCTACAAGCTGGGGTACGATCGCGACGATCGATTTCTTCTTTCCTCGGCCGAGCGATGGGTCAGGCGCACGTCGCGGCATGTTGCCAGCCCGGAGGCTTTCTATAATCCGGCTCCCGCTTGGGACATCACCGAAAAGTCGGTCGGCCGGATGTCGCTCCTTTTTTGCGAAAGCGGAGTCCGGTGCGTCCAGGCACTAATCGCTCTGGGACTCGGGCGGCAGCGGGCTGCGCGCAGTGCCGTCGCCCTCTTTCTTCGACTATCCGAAATTGCGGAACGCCGCCACGAACTGACCATCGGTAAGGGGGGAATGCTTTTGGGCTGCGCATTGCTCCTGGACTCCCTGCCCAATTCTGCCCGGCAATCGCGCAAACAAGTCCGGGCGCGAGGAGAGCAAATCTATCGCCAGATGATAAAGCTCCCAACCGCCGGTCCAGCCCTTCCGGTAAAACGTCTCGGCATCGCCCATGGACGGGCCGGCATTCTTTACGCGCTCCTCCTTTGGCACGACGCAACTGGGCGACCCGTCTCACCGCGACTATCGGCGGCACTCAAGAAGCTTGCCGAGATGGGTCAGGAAATAGGCTCCGCCGCCCGCTGGGAGCATACGCAGGGGAAGGGCGAGTATTGGAGCGGCTGGTGCAATGGCACCGCCGGCTACGTTTTTCTCTGGACTCTGACCGCGCGTCTTCTTTCCCACCCCGGCTATCTGGAGTTAGCTGAAATGGCGGCACAACATACCTGGCAAGTCGGCAGCGCTAATTTGAGTCTCTGCTGCGGTGCGATCGGCGATGGATATGCCTATCTCAATCTTTATCGCGCGACCGGCAAGGCCTTATGGCTGCAAAGAGCGAGAAGCTCCGCGAGGTTGGCGATGGGTGTTGAAGATCACTCGCTCTACCGCGGCCGTGCCGGGGTCGTGGCTTTACTCAGCGATCTTGATCATCCCAAGACCTCATGGATGCCTTTCTTCGAGCGAACACGTCATTCTCCTTAGCGATTAAATTTTGCCATACCGATTTCACCGAGATTCAGGCTTGTCGCACATTTAGAAGATCGCCCTACGGTTTGATAAGTTTTTCTGGTGCCGAAGACTAAAGACGACACTTGGACACCCATCCTGGAAGACAGTTCTCGCTTCCAGGCCCTCGATGTAATTGACTCGATCGCCAAGAGCCTCTGTAAGCGAGCGGTCAAGGAGGCATCGCTCGCTGGCGGAACGGCAGGGCTAGCGCTCTTGTATGCATATCTTGCGCAAGCGCGATCTGGTCGCGACGATCAAGAAGTATCGGCGAAGCTTCTGGAGAAAGCAAGCGACGCCATGGCCGCGCAAAGAATGGGGCCTTCCTTTTTTGGTGGATTCACCGGCATAGCTTGGGCTGTTGCCTATCTCGAAAAGCGGCTCCTCGATTCCGAGAGAGAAGATGCCTGCGAGGCAATTGACGAAGCACTTGAAATTTATCTTAGCCGGCCATCTTGGCGGGGAGACTACGACCTGGTAAGTGGCCTGGTTGGTTACGGTGTCTACGCGCTGGAACGTTTGCCGCAAAATAGCGCAGTGCATTGTCTGAAGCTGGTAGTTAGCCGGCTTGAAGAGATTGCCGAGCACACTAAGTCGGGTGTCACCTGGCCCACCGCGCCGGAGCTACTTCCGGATTCTACCCGCAAGGATTTCCCATTGGGGTACTACAACCTCGGTCTGGCGCATGGCGTGCCAGGAGTGGTCGCGTTCCTCGGCCATGTTTGCGCAACTCACGATAACAGACTTGGGGCGATCCGTGTTAAGGCCCGTTTATTACTGGAAGGGGCAGTATCCTGGCTCCTGGCGCAACAGCCAGCGGATCAGACGCAGCCTTTCCCCTGCCACATCGCTCCCGACATGCCTTCTATTCCAGCTCGGGTAGGCTGGTGTTATGGCGACCTGGGAATCGCCGTAGCTCTTCTGGGAGCGGCCCGTTGTGTCAGCAAACGAAGCTGGGAACGGGAAGCGCTGTTAATCGGCCGTCGGGTGGCAGCGCGCCCGGCGGAACAATCGGGCGTGGTGGATTGCGGGCTTTGCCATGGTGCGGCTGGAGTCGGCCATCTTTTCAATCGTTTGTTTCAAGCCACTGGGGAGAAATGTTTCTCTACCGCCGCGCGCTTCTGGTTTAAGCGGCTTTTTGAAATGCGGCGACCCAAGCAAGGTATCGCCGGCTTTGTCGCATTTATGCCGAACCCTGGACGGCCTAACGACAAACAATGGATCGCCATGCCGGGCATTCTCGAAGGCGCCGCCGGCATCGCACTCGCACTGCTCGCTGCCGCCACACCTATCGAACCGGAATGGGACCGAATGTTGTTATTGTCTGGGCGGAGCGCGCTGTTATGAGCGCAACGTCGAAGCATTGTTCGATCCGTACGAAAGAGAAAATCCTCTCTCCCTCCTGCCTGGGATTAGAATTATCCGTCGCCCACTCCCCCAGCTCACTCCGCTTGTCACCAAATTAAAGGAGGCTGCAGGCAGTAAATTGACAGTTGCGCTAGGCGAATTTCCGCTAGCCTGACCCGTATGCAGGCCAATCGGGCTGCTCCGCTTCGCACAGCGCGCTAACGAAAGCGGTTCATACACAAGTCTCGTACGTGTTGGGCCTGATGCGGGCACCGCCGCGGACCGCGTGGCCTTTCGCTCCAGGCGACAAATCACGCAGCGTTTCTTTGTTCAGCGCGAGTTTCTTTTGGGGTTTTTTCCCTGCTGTTTTTTTAGTTTTCGTTGTCATGTTTCCTTTCTCTTAGTTAACGGCTTCGTCATGAATGAGACCTATAATTAGGCTCAGTCCTGCGCCGATCAAGCCTAAAATGTCGAATGCCGTTATGGCAGCCGTGCGGCAATGCAGGCACAAATGCCGTCAGGATGTTTCGAAACGCTGGTTAATTGAAGACGCCAACGTTGAGGCTAATGGAGAAGTTGCCCATCGCCTCACCGATGTGCCAGTAGCTCGACGGCCAATAAATGAGATCGCCCGCTGCGCCCTCGAGGGTAATCGCTCCAGCCAGAAACCGCCGGTATCTTAGCTCACCCGTGATCTTTTCCGCATCGGGGAAGAAAGCGCTCGGCCACGCCCGAAATCTTTTTCGTCCCTCAACGACAAAAACGAATGTGCCGTGCGGATCTTTATGGATGCCCACCGGTGTGCGTTCATAATCGCCCAGGAACAAAAGCGTCTTTGACTGCACATCCAACCGAACCAGGCGTTGGAGCGTTCGGAGAAACTTGCGGATTCGCGTGCGAATCCTCGCGTCGAACTCAGGATAATCCACCACCACGAGGCCAAACCGGGCGCCATTTAGTGATTGCCGGATTCTTTCGCGGTACCCCTTGAAGTTGCCGTCGGTGGGCCGCGGAAGGTTGCGTTTAACACCCGAGCGATGAATCTCATCATCGACGAAAAATCGTAGATAACGTTTCTGTGCGCGGCCAAGTTCGTCACGCACTTCCACGATCACGCGGAATATCTGCGCCGTAGTCGTGATCGGCGCAGCAAAAGGATGCTTTAGAACGAGCGGCTGGTTCTCCCAATACTGTTTCGCGAACCGCGTCCCAAAACGGGCAGACAGGCAATATTCGCCCTCATGGCTTCGGCATTCGGTCATTGGCGCTTCATCATTTTGGGCTAATCCCCCTGGCAGATCAAGCGTAGAATGCCTACGCGACCTCATCGATTGACGCCAATCGTCGCTAAACTGAAAGCTCTTGATCAGGCCGGCCGCTTAGGCGGGCCGGTGAACGAGCTGGCGCCGGGTTACGTTCAGATGCACGTCAACCGCATGCTGCGCTCGGCGCAACGGGCGTTTGAAGTGGTGTGCTATGACTTCCTCGGGCGACTTTTCGACGCGCAGACTGCGCGGCAGAAGAGATGCATTTAGATTCACGCTCGCGGCTGATGACTTGGTGAACAACCGCGGATCGCCGACGACTACTTGTCGGAGGCGTCGCGAGTGAGAGCGGACTAATTATTTGCTTGCCCTCAGCGCACCTCGGATGATTATTCAAAGACAGTGATCCACGCATTTGCGTGAATCCGCCTGGCTTGTTCGCAGTCTGGAGAGAGAGTAAGACGCTAGACGCCTTTAGCCCGTGCCCCAGCCTGGATCGGCGGGGGATTTTTTTGCTCTATGAAATCCCCGCCAGATGCAATTCGAAATGCGGCGGGGAAAATAGGAAAATAGGGGTCAGGCAGCCTGCCTGACCCCTATTTTCCTTTCCTAGCACACTCCCCATTTTTTCGGCGTCCGCAGGCCGTTTGCAACGCGCCTGCAGGCGCGAAGAAAAGGCGGGGCACCGCGAGCGGCATCCGGCCTCCCATACACTACAGCTTCTGTCTCTGCCGACGCCGTGCAATCGCTTTGCAGTCAGAAAATCGCTTATTCGCCCCGTAACTGCTTCTCAAGTTCAGCCGTCGCCCGCTTTAGGTTCACGGCCGCTTCCTCCTTCGAGAACAAATAAGCTTCATCGCGGCGCTTTTCGAAGGACTTTACAACTTTTCGTCGATCGCCTGTCTGCTTAGCGCGCATTTGGATCACCAATTCGGCGAGGGCACTTACACTCGCCAGCGTGCTCCGGATCTCGTTCAACAATTCCATTAGCAGCGCGTGTTGCGCTGCGATCTCGGCAAGGATTTGAGGTTCTTCCATCCCGCAACACTAAACGAAAGATTGCGCGATCGACCAGCGCAAAAAAGCCTGTCCCAAGTCTCGTGCGGTTTTTCTGGAGCGGAGATATGGTGCCAATGTGCAAATCTGGACACGAAGCAATCTTTCAGGACGAGGCGGACCGGCGGTTTCTTTAGGAATGGATTCGCTGTCAAGAAATGATGCCTGACCCCTAGTTTCCCCCTTTCGCGCAACAGCGGCCGTGGCAACTGCCGGGCGGCGAAGTGCCAATGCGCGAACCCAAGCCGGCTGCCGAACTGCAGCCGTAGCGGCCGAAAAACCGCAGCGGGATCGCTACTGCCGCTCCGATCGTTTTGCGAATAGGAAAATCGGAAGCGCAAGGAGCTGGATGACGACCGAAAAGATAATCACGGCGGAAATTGATCTTTGGTAGAGCACGCCCATTAACCAGCTACCGAGGAACCAAGCGACGCCGAATCCGGTATCGAACACGCCGAAAGCGGTGCTGCGTTTATTCGAATGAATGACGCCGGCGATGAGAGCGCTGAGCAACGAGCCTTGCGCGCTCATGCCGATTCCCCACAACGCCATTCCGAGCAATGCGATCCAGCCGCTACCGAGAAAAACGAGCGGCGCGAAGAACGCGGAGAGGAAGAAGACAACGAGAACGACAGTGAGGCCGATCTTGTCGAACAGCTTCCCAAAAATAAGTGCGCCAAGCGCGCCCATCGCCATCGCCACCGCGTAGTAAATCGGGATCAGGTTCGTAGCGACTGCCGCTGTTTTTTGGAAATGGAAAGCGATCAGCGCGAAATCGGCGAAGCCTGCGCCGATACACGCGTTCGCGGCCATGTAGAGCCAGAATGCGAGCGGAAATTTTCCTGGCGCGATGGACTCGGTGACTTCGAGATGTTGCGGATCAGGAAAGAAATAGCGCGCGATGAGAACAATCGCGATGGCGAGCAATGCCGGGATGAGAAGGAGCGCGAAACCGTTCTGATAACTCCCGTGGCGAAACAGGACGAACGCGAGGACAAGCGGGCCAATCGTTGCGCCGGTCTGATCGAGCGCCTCGTTCAAACCGAAGACCCAGCCATGCCCGATTTGTTTGCCGGCGAAAGAAAGCATCGCTTCGGTCGCTGGTTTTCGAATTGCGCGGCCAGTTCGCTCGGCAATAATCAACCCTGCGGCAATCGGCCAATTTCCGGCGAGCGCCAGCGCGGGAACGGCCAGCATGTTGACGACGTAGCCGACAACCGTGACGACCCAATACTTGCCAGTTTTATCGCTAATGATTCCTGAGACGGAGCGCAGCGCGTAGCCGAGAAGTTCCCCAAACCCAGCGGTGAATCCGACGACTGCTGCGCTCGCGCCGAGCGTCCCGAGAAATTGACCGGTTGAGCTGCGCGCGCCCTCGTAGTTCAAATCGGCAAACAGATTCGCGATGCCGAGAATGAGCACGAAGCGAAAAGCGCTCGAAGCCGCGAGCGATTTTTTACCGCCGTCGTGCTTCATGGATTAGCCGGGACTTATGGGGTCGGCATCGGAGCCGCCGGGGGCGGCGGTGGCGGGGGACTGACGGCCAGCGATAGCAACTCGGAAACGGTGACGAACTTAAATCCTTTCGCCAGCAGAGTATCGAAAGTCTCGGGCATCGCAGCGATGGTCTGCGCATGAATATCGTGCGAAAGTATGATCGAACCGGGTCTCGTTCCTTTGATGATTCGCTGCGCGACTATCGACGGGCCGGGTTCTCTCCAATCCATTGGATCGACATCCCACAAGATCACTTTGTAGCCGAATTCGCGGTTCACCCATTGCCGCTGTTTCGGCGTCAGCTCGCCGTATGGAGGGCGCATAAGTGTCGGATGCGAACCGATCGCTTGCGCAATGATGTCATCGGTACGCTGAAGCTGGCTGCGAAGCGCGTCGTTGGACAGTTTGGCCAGATTTGGATGCGACCACGAATGGTTGCCGATCTCATGCCCTTCAGCGACCGCGCGTTTCAGTATCTCAGGATGCCGCGCTACGTTCTCGCCCAGGACGAAGAAAGTCGCCTTGATTTTTTTTCGCGCGAGCAAATCGAGAAGCTTCGGCGTGAGGGTCGCGTGCGGGCCATCGTCGAATGTCATCGCAACGTAGGGGCCGGGGACGTGAATAAAACTGTAAGTGACTTTGGGCGCTGGGGTGGCCTGTGGTCCGGGCCTCTGCGAAACGTCCCGAGGGGATTGCAGATCTGCCGTCTGCCCAGGGGCGATGCTCGTCAGCAGGCAAAGAAATATTGTTAAGCGCGCTGACGTCATGGCAGAGATCGCAGGCGTTACCGCTCCTGGTCAATCAGCCCCGCCTCCAGACACTGCGCCACACTTTGACGAAAAAGCCGGGCAAAGACTTCCGCCCCCAGCGCCGCCGCGCCTTCGAAAGCACGCTATGATTGGGAATCTCGTCCTCCAGGCTGTAACCCAAAAACCAGAGATAATCGATCCGCAGCGGGATGATCCGCATCAGCTCCCGCTCGCTGCGCACGTTGTCCCAGAAGAGCAGGAGCATCATCTTCATCACGATCACCGGATCGACTGAGACGTTGCCCTTGCGCCCGTAGGAGCCCGCCACCTCCTCGCGCACGAAATCCAAATTGACTGTCTCCCGGAGCTTGCGCAGCGGATGATCCGCTGGGATCCGCCGGGCCAGGTTCACCGGCTCACTCCACAATTCGTTCTGTTTGGCATGCCGTCCCATCATGGGAACAGTGCTTTATCAAATCCCAGTTCTCTTGGGTACTATTATTTTTTACCCCCTCCATTTGGGCAACAGCCCGGCAAATCTTGACAGGAAGCAATCTTGCAGGACGAGGCGGACCGGCGGTTTCTTTGGGAATGGATTCGCTGTCAAGAAATGATGCCTGACGCCTATTTCCCCTTCGCGTCCCTCACGGCTGACCATTATTTGGCTAATACGTCAAGCAAGAATTCGATCACATCGGGGCTGATCTTACTCCAGTAGGCGAAAGCGTGTCCGTGTCCAGAGTATACCGTCTGCTGGTAATTCTTCGCCCGCACACTATTTAGTTGGGCTATCAGGTCAGTAATTTGCTGAGGCGGCATAGATTCGTCCGCAGATGCATAAAGCAGGAGCGGTGACATGGGTGCCTTGATGAACGCGA
>PNAA01000015.1 GCA_003169975.1 Spartobacteria bacterium
GCTACTTTTCGGACAGCCTCTAACACGAATCGACTTCGATCTATCGCGGTAGTTATGTCTAGGCCCGCCTCTGGTTTCTTGGCGTCAACAATTTTGTCGCGGATGGTATCGCGGGCTTTGCCATATTTATCGCGAATCTGATCGATGTTTTTGACCGCTGTGGGTGATTCCGCCATATATTGTTTAGAGTTTTCGAGGGGCTGGGGTCAGGCAATCCGGAGGAAATTCGCGGTCAGTCCTAAGTAAGTAATCATTTCTTCATCAAGTCGAGTACCGCGCAGGTCATGGCGACTAAAGCGGTGCGAATCGTCGGCTCGGGGACGGGCGCGAACTTGCTCGAGTGCAGGCTGGGCAGCGGCGGCGCGCCCGGTTTCTTCGAGGCGGCCATCTTTTCCGGAGAAACCGCGCCGACATGAAAATCGACCGCCGGAATCGAGTGATCCGGCAGACTGAATTCGGCGAAATCCTCGCCGCCCATCGTGGGATCGATCATCTCCACGTTCTGCTCGCCTAACGCCTTTTTCCAGACGCCGACGAGGCGTTGGGTCAGCTCCGGATTGTTGTAGGTCGCGGGCACGAACTCGTCCCGGCGGACGTGGACCTGCGGCATCTTGTCTTCCGGCCAGCCGCCCGCGATCGCGCAGCCTTTGGCGATCTGGGCGATCGCGTCGAGCACGCGCTCGCGCACGTCGTCTTTGTAGGTGCGGACCGTGAGCTGCATCTTTACTTCGTTAGGGATGATGTTGTGCTTCGTTCCGCCGTGGATCGAGCCGACGGTGATGACGATGGGATCAAGCGGGTTGTTTTCCCGGCTCGCGATCGTTTGCCACAGGTTGATGATTTCGGCGGAAAGCACGACCGGGTCCTTCGTCTTGTGCGGGTAGGCGCCATGGCCGCCCACTCCCGGGACGGTCACGTCAACCGAATCGACATTCGCGTAAGTGTAGCCGGAGGTGACGCCGATGTGGCCGATCTCCATTTGCGCGTTGTCGTGAAAGCCGAGCGCGTAATTCGGTTTGGGAAAGCGCGTGTAGAGGCCGTCCTTCAGCATCGCCTTGGCTCCGCCGACAGCTTCCTCGGCCGGTTGGCCGACGAAAACAATCGTCCCGTGCCACTGGTCCTTCAGCTTCGCCATCTCACGGGCCACGCCGATGAAAGTCGCGATGTGAACGTCGTGCCCACAGGCATGCATGACGTGGACTTCTTCGCCGGCGTTATTTTTCGCCATTACCTTGCTGGCGTAGGGCAGCCCGGTTTCCTCCTCGACCGGCAACGCATCCATGTCGGTGCGCACGAGCACGACCGGGCCATCGCCATTCTTCATCAGGCCAACGACGCCGTAGCCGGTGAGCCCCGGATCATCGTATTTGCCGATGTGATCGGTGACCTCGCAACCGGCGGCTTTCAATTCCCGGGCGACGAGTTCCGAAGTGCGCTTCTCCTGGGTCGATAACTCCGGATGCAGGTGGACGTCCTTGTAAATCGCCAGCAACGACGGCAGTTCCTGGTCAGCGAGTTGTGCGGGCGTCTGGTCGGCGGCGCGAGTCAAGGGCGCGGCCAGGAGAGCGAGGAGGAGCGAAATGATCGGCAGAAATTTCATGCCTCCATCGTAGGGCAGAAATCCCGGGAGGCAATTGTTGTAGCCGCTTCGCTGTGCGAAGCGCGGAGACTTGCCTGAGAAGTCGGGCCGACACCTGCGCCGCCCACAGGGCGGCGGCTACAGCAGCGCCAACTCTCTCGTGCTACGCTGGCGCCAAATCATGCAGCGCACGCTTTACCTCGACTGTTTTCCGGGATCAGCGGCGACATGACGGTCGGCGCGTTGTGCGACCTCGGGGTCGAGCCGGCTTTGCTGGAGGCGGAGTTGCGCAAGTTGTCGTTAGGCGAAACGCATTTTCAATTTGCGCGGGAAACGCGCCAGGGGATCAGTGGGTTGAAGTTTTCCGTGTCCGAGAACAACCACGCGCACGGGCGGAGCTACGAACAGATTCGCGCTTTGCTCAGCGGCGGCGCGCTCTCCGATTTCGTCCGGCAAAAAGCGCTCGCCATCTTCAAACGGATTGCGGTGGCCGAGGCGAAAATCCACGGCGTGCCGGTCGCGGCCGTGGGTTTTCACGAAATTGGCGCGGCTGATTCCATCGCCGACATCGTTGGTGCCTGCGTGGCCCTGGAAGCGCTCGGTCGACCGCGGGTGATTGTTTCGCCTTTGCGCGAAGGCCGCGGTTGGATCGATTGCGCGCACGGCCGTTTCCCGCTTCCGGCGCCGGCCACCCTCGAGATCCTGTGCGGCGTCGCGCTTGAGCAGGTCGACGAAACGTAGGAATCGATCACGCCGATCGGGGCGGCGATTGCGCGGGAAGTTCGCCGAATCATTCGGGCCGATGCCGCGGCTGGAAATCGAGCGCGTCGGTTATGGCATCGGCACGCGGGATCTGAAGGAGCGTCCCAAATGTTCTGCGCGCCGTCCTCGGCCGGGAAAGCGCGTTCGCCCCTAACGAATTGGAAACCGACACGATCGTCGAGATCGAAACCAATCTGGACGATCTTTCGCCGGAGCTGACCGGCGCGGCGATGGAAAAGTTGCTCGCGCTGGGCGCGCTCGTCCTCTGCGCCTTGGCGCTCGAGGCGCAAGTTGTGCACGCCCTGCTCTCCGAAACGAGCGCATTTGGTGTGCGCCGGAGCGAGAAACGCCGCTACAAACTGGAGCGGTGTTTCGAAAAAGTGCAGACCGTTTTCGGCGAGATCTCGCTCAAGCTCGGCCTGCTCAAGGGCGAGGTCGTGCAGGTGGCGCCGGAGTTCGAAAGTTGCCGCGCCGCAAGCGAGCGGGCGGGACAGCCGTTGCGCATAATCTATCAAGCGGCGCTGGCGGCCTACCCCAAAGCGTGATCGTATAAAATGCGCGCGGAATTGGCTCCCGCGACGAAACCTAATCAGCCGCAATGACGAACCCCGATCGCACCCGGACTTCCGACGGCGTCCAGGTTCTCGGCGAAGTCACGCCCGCGTTCGCTGAAATCCTGACTCCGGACGCGCTCGCGTTTATCGCGAAGTTGCAGCGCGCGTTTGCTGCGCGACGCACGGAATGCCTGGCGCGTCGCGAGGATCGGCAGGCGGCGCTCGATCGCGGCGGGTCGCTCGATTTCTTGCCGGAAACCAAAGAGATCCGCGAGGGCGACTGGACGTGCGCGCCGATTCCGGCGGATTTGCGCGACCGACGGGTTGAGATCACCGGGCCGACGGATCGCAAGATGGTGATCAACGCGCTCAACTCAGGTGCAAAGATGTTCATGGCCGATTTCGAGGACGCGAACTCGCCGACCTGGGCCAACATGATCGAGGGGCAGATCAACCTGCGGGATGCGATCCGGCGCACGATTACCTTCACCAATCCGGATGGAAAGAAATACCAGCTCAAGGAAAAACTCGCGGTCCTGCTCGTTAGGCCGCGCGGCTGGCATTTGCTCGAGAAGCACGTGCTGGTCGACGGCGCGTCGGTCTCCGGCGGCCTCTTCGACTTCGGGCTCTACTTTTTTCAGAACGCCAAGGAGCTGATCGCGCGCGGCAGCGGCCCCTATTTTTACCTCCCGAAAATGGAGAGCCATCTCGAGGCGCGGATCTGGAACGATGTCTTCAAACTCGCGCAGGACGAGCTGGGCATTCCGCGGGGAACGATCCGCGCCACGGTGCTGATCGAGACGATCCCGGCCGCGTTCGAGATGGACGAGATTCTCTACGAGCTGCGCGAGCATTCCGCCGGGCTGAACTGCGGCCGCTGGGATTACATTTTTTCCTGCATCAAACGTTTCCGGAACAAGCCTGACTTCCTGCTCGCCGATCGCGCGCTGATCACGATGACGACGCACTTCATGCGTTCCTATTCGCTGCTCTGTATCCAGACGTGTCACCGCCGAAACATCTTCGCGATGGGCGGAATGGCGGCGCAGATTCCAGTGAAAGATAATCCGGCGGCCAACGAGGACGCGTTCGCCAAAGTGCGCGCCGACAAGGAACGCGAAGCACACGATGGCCACGATGGCACGTGGGTGGCGCATCCCGGCATGGTGCAGCTCGCGCTCGATGCCTTTAACGCCGTCATGCCGCAGCCAAACCAGATCGAGCGCAAACGCGGGGACGTGAAGGTCTCCGCGCGCGACCTGCTCGATTTCGGGCCGAGCGGGCCGATCACGGAGGCCGGTTTGCGGCAGAATATCAGCGTCGGCGTGCAATATCTCGAAGCCTGGCTGCGCGGCCACGGTGCGGTGCCGCTGTTCAATTTGATGGAAGACGCCGCGACTGCGGAGATCTCGCGCGCCCAGGTCTGGCAATGGATTCGACATCCGCGCGGCGAGTTGAGCGATGGTTGCAAAGTGACGAAGGAACTTTTTCGCAGCGTGCTCGCTGAAGAGCTGACCAAGGTAAAGCGTTTCGCCGGCGACCGATTCGGCGTGGCCCGCGAACTTTTCGACAAGATCACGACCGACGACAACTTTGCGGAATTTCTGACATTGCCCGGCTATGAAAAACTCGACTAGACCTCTGGGTAGCGCACGCGTCTCGCGTGCTGGCGACGGCGTCCTCGCCGTCGCGAACTTTCCCTGCCGCGGGGCGCTGAAGAAAAGTTCGTTTCGGTGGGACACCGAAACCAGCACGCGAGACGCGTGCGCTACCCAGGCTATCACCAAAGACGCACATGAATAATTCGACGCCGGATTGGGAAAACGAGCCGCGTTGGAAAGGCATCACCCGCACTTACTCGTTAGGCGATGTCCAGCGTTTGCAGGGCAGTCTCGTGCCGGAGCAGACGCTGGCGCGCCGCGGGGCTGAGAAGCTTTGGAACCTGCTGCAAAGCGAGCCGTTTGTTCCCGCGCTCGGCGCGCTCACCGGCAACCAGGCGGTGCAGCAGGTGAAGGCCGGGCTGAAGGCAATTTATCTCAGCGGCTGGCAGGTCGCGGCCGACGCGAATCTCGCCGGGCAGATGTATCCCGATCAAAGTCTCTATCCGGCGAACAGCGTTCCGGCGGTCGTTAGGCGGATCAACCAGGCGCTGCAGCGCGCCGATCAGATCGCGCACAGCGAAGGCAAAAACGACGTCGATTGGTTCGCGCCGATCGTGGCCGATGCCGAGGCCGGTTTCGGCGGCCCGCTTAATGTTTTCGAACTGATCAAGGCAATGATCGAGGCGGGCGCAGCCGGCGTGCACCTCGAGGACCAGCTCGCGAGCGAGAAAAAATGTGGCCACATGGGCGGCAAGGTTCTTATTCCGACCCGGTCCGCGATCGCGAACCTGACGGCGGCCCGGCTCGCCGCCGATGTCTGCAATGTGCCGACGATTCTCATCGCGCGCACGGATGCGGGGGGCGCGGCGCTCCTCACGAGCGACGTCGACGAGCGCGATCGTCCCTTTCTCGCAGGGGAGCGAACGGTGGAAGGCTTCTTTCGTGTCCGGGCCGGGATCGACCAAGCGATTGCGCGCGCGCTGAGCTACGCGCCTTACGCCGACCTGCTTTGGTTTGAAACTTCCAAGCCCGACCTCGCCGAAGCGAAAAAGTTCGCCGAAAGCATTCGCGCCAAGTTCCCGGGCAAACTCCTAGCCTACAATTGCTCGCCCTCCTTCAACTGGAAGGCGAAACTCGATAACCTAACGATCGCGAAATTCCAGCGCGAGCTTGGCGCGATGGGTTACAAATTTCAATTTGTCACGCTCGCTGGATTCCACGCGCTCAACTACAGCATGTTCAAGCTGGCGCGCGGCTATCGCGACCGTGGAATGGCCGCCTATTCCGAACTCCAGGACGAAGAGTTCGCCGCCGAAGCCGACGGCTATAGCGCGACCAAACATCAGCACGAAGTCGGCACCGGCTATTTCGACGACGTGGCCCGGGTCATCGCCGGCGGGGAATGTTCGACGGCCGCGCTCGAGGGATCGACCGAGGAAGAGCAGTTTCATTAATCATGTCGCCGCCGCCGCGGACCGATAGCCGGCTGGCGGCGCTCTGCGCGGAGGAGGCGCGCAAGGCGCTCGGCGAATACGAAAGCCGCTTCGACGAGATCACGCGCCGGGCGCGCGATCGCTTCCTGGCGCGCGACTGGCGCGGGACCCAGGATGACGCGACCGAGCGGCTGCACCTTTATTCAGAGGTGCTCGCTCGCCTAACGAATCGAGTGATGGAATTGATGGGCGCGCGCTGGCGCGCGCGCTCTCTCTGGAGCGCGACCAAGGCGGTCTATTCGGCGCTCATCGCGCGCTCGATTCGCTGGGAAGTCGGCGAGAGTTTTTTCAACTCGCTGACCCGTCGCGTTTTCGCGACCGAGGGAGTCGATCAGGCGATTGAGTTTGTCGATACCGACTTCGACGCGCCGCCGAACGAAGAGGAGACCGGACTCTGCCAGGTCTACACGGGAGCGGTCCTGCCCGATTTGCTCGCGACGGCGTTGACCGATGTGGAAGGCGCGGGGTTCGCGGCCGATTGCTGGGAGGATATGGAGCGCGCCACGCGCGCGGCGGCGGACCGAATCCAGGCCGCGATCCCGCAGGCTGATGCGATCACGCTCGAGATTTTCCGAGGCGTCTTTTATCGGGGCCGGGGCGCGTATCTCGTCGGCCGCATTGGAGCCAACGGGGAAGCGACGCCGGTCGCGTTTTGTTTACGACATCCCTCTGCGAGCGGACTCACGCTCGACGCGGTCCTGATCGGGGAGGGCGACCTCGCGATCCTGTTTTCCTACACGCGCGCCTACTTCCGAGTCGATGCGCCGGCGACCTACGGGCTGGTGCAATGGCTGCGCGAACTGATGCCGGGCAAGCGCGTGGCCGATCTCTACAACGCGATCGGTTACAACCGGCATGCGAAGACCGAGTTCTATCGCGACTTCGTTAGGCATCTGCAGACCTCGCGCGATCATTTCGTTGCCGCGGAAGGCACCCGCGGGATGGTCATGCTCGTTTTTACCCTCCCGAGTTACGACGTCGTTTTTAAATTGATCCGCGATCGCTTCGACGCGCCAAAAGACAGTGACCGTCGCGACGTGATGCGCCGCTACCGGATGGTTTTCGAGCATGACCGCGCCGGTCGGCTGGTCGAAGCGCACGAGTTTGAGCATTTGCGGATCGCGCGCTTTCGCTTCGAACCTTCTCTGCTCGCGGACATGATCCGCGACGCCGGCCAGACGGTGAAACTGGATGGCGACGATGTCGTGATTGCGCACGCCTATGTCGAGCGGCGGGTCCGGCCGCTGAACCTTCTTTTTCGCGAGTGCGACGCAGCGACCGCGATCGCCGCGGCGTGCGATTACGCGCAATCGATCAAGGACCTTGCCGCCTCGAATATTTTCGCGGGCGATTTGCTCACGAAAAATTTCGGACTGACGCGACGCGGACGCGTGGTCTTTTACGATTACGACGAGCTCTGTCTGCTGACCGATTGCAATTTCCGCGAGCTGCCGCAATCCCGGAGCTACGAAGAAGAGATGTCGGCCGAGCCATGGTTTTCAGTTCGGCCTAACGATATCTTTCCGGAAGAATTCCCGCGTTTCCTTGCCTTTCCGGAACCGGCACGAGTGGCGTTGATGGAGCGGCACGGCGATTTGTTTCGGCCTGAATACTGGCGAGGCGTGCAGGAGGAATTGCGCGCCGGTCATCTGCCCGAAATCCTGCCTTACGTGGAGGAGCGCAGGCTGCGCGTGCCAGTGCTGGGCTGAGGCAACGTAAGATTTGAGTGCCAAACTCCTAACGAATTGGATAGCCTACCGGCATGCATGCACTGGCCATCTTTCTCCAAGCGTTCGTAGCGGCCTCGATTTTCTTTGTCTGGGGTGTGCGCTACGCGAACATCGTCGAGGAATTCAAACAATATCGGCTGCCGGATTGGCTGCGTGATTTTGTCGGGATCCTGAAGGTCACCTTCGCCATCCTCCTGCTCGTCGGCATCCAACGTCCGCGCGCCGCGGTCCTCGGCGGGGTGGCGATCGCGGCGTTGATGTTGGCCGCGTTCGTCATGCACCTGCGGGTGAAGAATCCGCCGTTTAAGATGCTGCCTTGCGTCACGCTCCTCGTGCTTTCGCTCGTCATTGTGTATCTGAATTACCGGCTTTTCTATCCAAACGCTTAGGGCGCACAGGCGGGTCGGACCCGCCGCCGACTCGTCAGGCTGCCGGCCCGCGGCAACAAGTGCTCGTCCGGTCTCGATCTTGCAGGTGAAGCCTTCATCTGCCGCGCCCTTCCGCGCACAGGGTGACCATGGCCGCCTGCGGCTCCTCTCGATACTTCGCTTTGATTGGCGCCTGCAGCGACTTCAATTCTTCAGGATTCATCTGCTCCCTCCGCGCAATGAGTTGGCCGCTATCCCCAAGAAAACAAGAGTGCGAAACTCACTGCCATTTGTAAAGGAGCACCATCGTGCGCGGCGCGTTTCGGAGGAAACACGTTGCGCTTCGGCGCCGCTCCAAAGCCGTGGATCGTCCGGTCAAAAAGAAATGGAGAAGAGACGGACGGCGGGATCCTGTTGCAGCTCGTCATTAGAGAGAGAACCGTCCGCATTCCTGTCCATTCCCTGGAAGATTTGATCCAGGTCGGAATGCTGCGGGGCGAGCTTGAGGAACTCCGCCACGGTAATGTATTGATCGCCGTTCTCATCCAGCGCCGCAAAGTGAGCCGCGGCCTGTGGGCTGTTGTCGAAGCGTTTCCATTCGTCCGCGGTGATTTTCTGGTCGCCGTTGAGGTCCAGTTTGTTGAAAACGCGCCGTAATTTGGCTTCCGCGAATTCTGCTTTGGAAACACGGCCGTCGCGGTTGGTGTCCGCATCGCTGAACAAGGACGGCGCTGCCTTGTGCGTCGTCCCGGCACAACTCGTTAGGGCGGGGATCAGGCCAAGCAGGGCCAGTCGAGTGAGTCTTTGATCTTTATTCATGGTTCTTGTCTCTTTCGTTAGTCACTTCTATCCGATGGCAGGGCTGGGTGCGGCGGAGGGCCAACCCGCCTGGCTCGGCGTTGATTTCGGGACCGCCTTTTTTCGCACGCGCAGGCGGTCGAGCGCGAGATAAATGACCGGAGTGGTGTAAAGGGTCAGGATCTGGGAGACGATCAGGCCGCCGACGATGGCAATGCCGAGCGGCTGGCGCAATTCGCTTCCGATGCCCATGCCGATGGCGAGTGGCACGGCGCCGAACATCGCGGCCATCGTCGTCATCGTGATTGGACGGAAGCGGACGAGACTTGCCTGGTAGATGGCTTCCTTCGGGCTCAGGCCTTCGTGGCGCTCGGCGTCGAGCGCGAAGTCGACCATCAGGATGGCGTTCTTCTTCACGATGCCGATGAGGAGGATGATGCCGATGGTGGAGACGAGCGAAAGTTCGTTGCCGGTCACGATCATGGCGAGAAGCGCGCCGAGGCCGGCCGAGGGCAGGGTGGAGATAATCGTGAGGGGATGAATCAAACTTTCGTAGAGCATGCCGAGCACGATGTAGACGGCGACGAGCGCGGTCAGAATGAGGAGCGGCTGCGTCGAGAGCGAGTCCTGGAAAACTGCCGCTGTGCCGGCGAAACTGCCGTGGACACCGGAAGGCATGCCGAGCTCGCGCGCCGCGCGCTCGATGATCTGCGTGGCCTCGCCTAACGACACTCCGGGTGCGGTGTTGAACGAAACGGTGACGCAGGGGAACTGCCCCTGGTGATTGACCGAGAGCGGCGTGTTCGTGGTTTCGAAGTGTGCGATCGCGCTCAGCGGCACCTGCGTTCCGCTGGAAGATTTGACGTAAATCTTGTCGAGCGAAGTGGGCGAGAGCTGAAAGCGCGGATCGACTTCGAGGACGACGTGATACTGATTTTGTTGGGTGTAAATGATCGAGACCTGCCGCTGGCCAAACGCGCTGTAGAGCGTGCTGTCGACCGCCTGCGGCTGAATGCCGAGGCGCGCAGCGGCGTCGCGATCGAGCACGACGTTTTCCTGCAGCCCGCGAAACTGCTGGTCGCTCGTCGCGTCTTTGATTTGCGGATATTGCTTCAGTTTGGCGACCAGCTTCGGCGCCCATTCATTCAGCTCGGTGATGTTTTGATCCGTTAGGGCATATTGATACAACGCCTTGGAGGAGCGGCCGCCAACCCGGATGTCCTGGCCGGGAACGAGAAAGAGCGCCGCGCCGGGAATTTTTGCGAGCTTCTTGCGCAGGCGCGCGATGACCGTGCCGATATCGACCGAGCGGTCACCTTTGCCGTGACCTTCCGGTTTGAGCGAGACGAACATGCGCGCGGTATTCAAGGCCGAGCCGTTGCCGCCGCCGAAGAACGAGCCGACCGCCGCGACCGCCGGGTCGCTCAGCACGATCTTCACCACCTCCTCCTGTTTCGACTTCATCGCCTCGAAGGAAATGTCCTGCGCGGCCTCGGTCGTTCCCATCATCTGGCCGGTGTCCTGTTGCGGGAAAAATCCTTTCGGCACCACGATGTAAAGCCAGATCGTCGCGACGATCACGGCGGCCGTGACGATGAGCATGGTGTATTCGTGATCGAGCACCCACTTCAGCGTCCGCGCGTAAAAGCCGTGGATCGCGTCGAAGCCGCCTTCGCTCAGACGATAGAAAAGGCCGTGTTTCGCATTTGGAACTTCGGCTTTCAAAAAACGGCTGCAAAGCATCGGGGTGAGCGTGAGCGAGACAACGCCGGAGACGAGAATGGCCGCGCTCAGCGTGACCGCGAACTCATGGAAAAGGCGACCGATCAGTCCGCCCATGAAAAGCAATGGAATGAAAACAGCGACGAGCGAGAGGGTCATCGAAATGATGGTGAACCCGATTTGGCGCGCGCCTTTCAACGCCGCCTGGAAAGGCGGATCCCCTTTCTCGATAAAGCGCACGATGTTCTCGATCACCACGATCGCGTCATCGACTACGAACCCGGTCGAAACGGTCAGCGCCATGAGCGAAAGATTGTCGAGGCTGTAACCGCAGAGCCACATGATGCCGAAGGTGCCGGCGAGGGCGAGCGGCATGGTGATGCTGGAAATAAACGTCGGCCAGAAACGGCGCAGAAAGAGAAACATCACCATCACGACCAGCGCCATGGTGATGAGCAGCGTGATTTGCACATCGTTGACCGACGCCCGGATCGTGCTCGTGCGATCGGACATCACCTCGAGATGCACGCTCGGCGGCAGCCAGGTGCGCAACTGTGGCAGGAGAGCATGAATTTGATCCGTCGTCCGCACGACGTTCGCGTCCGGTTGTTTGGAAATGATCAGGAGCACGGCGCGCTTGTTGTTGAAAAGGCCGGCCTGCTGGCTGTTTTCCTGCGCGTCGATCGCGGTGCCAACATCGCGCAACGGCACGGCGGCGCCGTTGTGCTGCGCCACGATGATGGGCAGGTAATCGCTCGCCTTGAGCAACTGGTCGTTGCTCGTGACGACGAAGCGCTGCTGCTTGCCGTCGAGCGCGCCTTTGGGCGCATTCACGTTCACCTGCGAAAGGCGCGCGCGAATGTCCTCAATGCTCAGGCCCATCGACGCGAGCAGGACCGGATTGACCTGCACGCGCACGGCCGATTTCGCGCCGCCGCCGATGATCACCTGGCTGACCCCTTCGACCTGGCTGATGCGCTGGCCGATGATCTGATCGGCGAGATTGTAGACCTGCGAAAGCGGCTGCGCATCCGAGGTCATGGCCAGCACCATGATCGGCGAATCGGACGGATTGATTTTGCGATACGACGGCGGGTTGGGGAGGCCGCTCGGCAATTCGCCGGCGGCGGCGTTGATCGCGCTTTGCACGTCGCGCGCCGCGCCGTTGATGTCGCGGTCGAGATCGAACTGGATCGTGATGTTGGAGCCGCCTAACGAACTGACGGAAGTGATCTCGGTGACGCCGGCGATTTGCGAGAAACGGCGTTCGAGCGGCGCGGCCAGCGAAGAAGCAGCCGTTTCCGGATCGACTCCCGGCTCCTGCGCGCTGACGTTGATCGTGGGGAAATCGACCTGCGGCAACGGCGCGACGGGCAGAAAATGATACGCGACTGCGCCGAGGATGAGCACCCCCGCCGCGAGCAACGAAGTGCCGACCGGCCGGCGGATGAATGGCTCGGAAACGTTCATTGCCGGAGACTAAAGCAGCGCGCGGCGGTTCCGTTCCGGGGAGCGCACGCGACTCGCGTGCTGGCGATGGCGACTCCGCCATCGCGAACTTCCTCTGCCAGCGACGCGCCACGAACCAAAGCCTGTTTCGGCGAGTCGCCGAAACCAGCACGCGGGTCGCGTGCGCTCCCCGGAGTAGAGCTCGCGTTCATCGCTCGAAACTGCGGTGACCGTCCTCGCCATTCGCGCCCGCGAAAGCCGGTGCCGCTCCTGGCGCGGTGCGGAGCGGGAGTTGCGCCTGCTCGAGATGTCCGCGGTTGCGCCACTCCTCGATCCGGCGGCCGAAGCGATCGAGATAGAGGTAAATGACCGGCGTGGTGTAGAGGGTGAGAAATTGCGAGAGGAGCAGGCCGCCGACGATGGCGATGCCGAGCGGGCGGCGCAGTTCGCTGCCGGTGTTGTGCAAAAGCGCGAGGGGGAGCGCGCCTAACAATGCCGCGGCGGTCGTCATCATGATCGGGCGAAAGCGCAGCAGGCAGGCCTGATAAATCGATTCCTCGGCCGAGAGGCCCTCGCGACGTTCCGCTTCGAGCGCAAAATCGATCATCATGATCGCGTTCTTTTTCACGATGCCGATGAGGAGGATGATGCCGATGAGCGCGACTAACGAGAAGTCGATCCCGCAAAAGATCAAGGCGAGGAGGGCGCCGACGCCCGCGCTTGGCAGGGTCGAGAGAATCGTGATCGGGTGAATGTAGCTCTCGTAAAGAACGCCCAGGACGATGTAGATGACGATGATCGCGGCGAGAATGAGCAATGGTTCACTCGTCAGGCTGGAGCGAAATTCCGCCGCGGCGCCGCTGAACGAAGTCGCGATCGTGTCCGGCATCCCGATTTGCTGTTCCGCTTTTTCGATCGCCGGGATGGCGTCGCTCAGCGAGCTGCCGCTGTTCAGATTGAAGGAGATGGTCGCGGCCGGGAATTGTCCCTGGTGCGGGATGGAAAGCGGCGTGTTGCTCTCGTGCATGGTGGCGAAAGCGCTCAACGGGACCGGCTGACCGGTGCTCGATTTGACGTAAATCTTGTCGAGCACAGCGGGGGAGGAGCGGAAGTTCGGTTCCACTTCGAGAATGACGCGGAACTGATTCAACTGCGTGAAAATGATCGAGACCTGCCGCTGCCCAAAGGCGTCGTAAAGCGTGTCGTCGATCGCCTGGGTGAGGACGTTGAGGCGCGACGCTTTCGCGCGATCGACATCGATATTGAGCTGCAGGCCGTTGACCTGTTGATCGCTCGCCACGTCCGCGAGCTCCGGCAACTGCCCGAGTTTCTGCACCAGCTTCGGCGTCCACTCCGCCAGCTCGGCCGCGTCGGCGTCCTGCAAAATGTATTGGTATTGCGTGCGGCTGACGCGGGAATCGATCTGCAAATCCTGCGCCGCCTGCATGTAGAGCGAAATGCCCTCGACGTTGCGCGTCGCTTTGCGCAGGCGCTCGATGATTTCCTGCGCGCTCGCGCTTCGTTCGTTATGCGGCTTGAGCACGATGTAGAGCCGCGCGGTGTTAACCGTTGGGTTGACGGTGCCGGCGCCGACCGAGGCCGAGACGCTCGCCGCGTCCGGGTCCTGCCTCACGATATCAGAGATGGCGTGCACGTGCTCCGCCATGGCCGCAAACGAGACATCTTCGGCGGCGTCGGCCACGCCGATGATCATGCCGGTGTCCTGCTGCGGCAGCAGTCCTTTCGGGATCACGATGTAGAGAAAGATCGTGAAGACGAAGGTGATGAAGAAAATGATGAGGATGAACCCCTGGTGCTTCATCACCCAGCGGAGGCCGCGCTCGTATAAATTGCGGAAGCGATCGAAATACTTCTCCGTCGCGCGCAGAAAACGGTTTTCATGCGCGCGGTCTTCGTTCGTCTTCGCGCGGAGCAATTTCGCGCACATCATCGGCGTGAGGGTGAGACTAACGAACGCCGAGACGACGACCGCGACCGACATGGTGATGGCAAATTCGCGGAATAACCGCCCGACGATGCCGGTCATGAAGAGCAGCGGAATGAAAACCGCGATGAGCGAGACGCTCAACGACACAACGGTGAATCCGATCTGACGCGAGCCCTTGAGCGCGGCTTCCAGCGGCGAATCGCCCGCCTCGATGTAGCGGACGATGTTTTCGATCATCACGATCGCGTCGTCGACCACGAAGCCAGTCGCGATCGTCAGGGCCATCAACGACAAATTGTCGAGGCTGAACCCGGCGAGGTACATGATGCCGAAGGTGCCGATGAGCGACAACGGCAGGGCCACGCTCGTGATCACGGTTGCCCAGAGCGTGCGCAGGAAAAGGAACATCACCATGACGACGAGCCCGATGGTGAGGAGCAAAGTGAATTGCACATCGCTGACGGACGCGCGGATCGTTTCGGTGCGATCGGCCAGAATCGAGACATGGACCGAGGGCGGGAGCGTGCCGGTTAATTTCGGGAGTAGCTGCTTCACGCGATCGACCGTCTGGATGATGTTCGCGCCCGGCTGCCGCTGGATGTCGAGCAGCACGGCCGGCTTTTCGCCCTGCTTCGTCCCGACCCACGCGCCGAGCTGATCGTTCTCCACGCTGTCGATGATCTTGGCGATGTCGCCGAGCCGAACGGGCGCTCCATTCTTGTAGGCGACAATGATCGGTTTGTAGGCGTCGGCGGAAAAGAGCTGGTCGTTAGACCCGATGGTGAACGACTGCCGCGGACCGCTGAAGCTGCCTTTCGGCGCGTTCACATTCGCCTGGCCAAGGATGGTGCGGATATCTTCGAGGCTCAGGCCTAACGAGGAAAGGGCGGCCGGATTGACCTGCACGCGGACGGCCGGTTTTTGGTTGCCCTCGATCGTGACCAGACCGACGCCGGTGACTTCGCTCAACTTTTGCGCGAGGAGCGTGTCGGCATAATCGTTCACCTGCGCGAGCGGCAAACTCTCCGAGGTGATCGCGAGGGTAAGGATCGGCGTGTCGGCCGGGTTGACCTTGTTGTATTTCGGCGGGTTCGGCAGGTCGGTTGGCAGATAGCCGCTCGCGACGTTGATCGCCGCCTGCACATCCTGTGCGGCGACGTCGATCGGGCGATCGAGCACGAATTGCAGGGTGATGGTCGAGGTTCCAAACGAGCTCGTCGAATTCATCGAGGCGAGCCCGCTGATCTGTCCGAACTGGCGCTCAAGCGGCGTGGTGATCGACGACACCATCACATCCGCGCTCGCGCCGGGGTAGATCGTTGTGACTTCAATGGTCGGGAAATCGACCGTCGGCAGCGCGGAGATCGGCAGCAGTTTGTAGCCGAGCAGGCCGAGCAAAATCACGCCGGCCATCAGCAGCGAGGTCGCGACCGGCCGCCGAATGAATGGCTCGGAGATGTTCACGGTTTCCCGGGCTTGCGCGATTTACCATGCGGCGATCCGCCCATCGGCGCCGCTGAGTTTTGCGGCTGGCCGGTGGCGGAGGTCAGCTCGACATGCGAACCGGGTTGCAACTTGTATTGCCCATCAACCACGATCTGTTGGCCGGGTGTCAGGCCGCTTTCGATCAACGTCTCGCCATCCTCGGTCGCGCCGACCTTCACCGTCTGCATCGCGACGGTCTTATCCGGTTTGATCACATAGGCGTAGGTGCCCTGCGGCCCGCGCTGAACGACGCTCGCCGGCACGACCATGGCGTTCTTCTCCGTTGCGAGAACGAGCCGCGCGTTGACGAATTTTCCCGGCCACAACTTCAGATCATCGTTAGGGAAAGTCGCCTTCAACTTCACCGTGCCGGTTGTTTGATCGATCTCGTTGTCGACGACGGTGAGCGTGCCTTCGCCGAGCGAAGTGGTATTGCCGCGATCGAGCGCGGCGACCGGGAGACCGCCGGACGCGCCGCCTTTGTTGAGCAATTCCTGCAAATCCTGCTCCGGCAAAGTGAAGACGACCGAGATCGGTTTCAGCTGCGTGATGACGACGATGCCGCCCGGATCAGCCGCGTGGACGATGTTGCCAACATCAACCAGTCGGATGCCCGTGCGGCCGTCGATCGGCGAGGTAATCTGCGTGTAATCGAGCTGGGTCTGCGCGCTTTGGATTGCCGCCTGGTCGGCGAGGACGGCGGCTTGAAACTGATCGGTCTGATATTTTGAGGCGTCGAAATCCGACTGATCGATTACCTTTTTGGCCAACAAATCGGTGTTACGTACGAGTGTGATTTTGGCGTTGGCGAACTGCGCTTCATCCTGCGCTTTTTTGGCGATCGCCTGGTCGAGCGTTTCTTGGAACGGCCGCGGATCGATCTGGGCGAGCAGGTCGCCGATTTTGACATTTTGCCCCTCGGTAAAAAGCACCTTTTCGAGCTGGCCATCAACGCGGGTGTGCAAAGTCACGGTGTTAAAGGCCTGCACCGTGCCGAGCCCCTCGAGATGAATCGGCACATCCTTCTGCTCGACCTTGCCCGCGACCACCGGCACGGACGGGCCACCTGCGCCGTGCGGTCCACTCGTGCCCGCCTGTCCCGGTTGCTCCGTACGGTTACCGCTGCGATGCCAGATCCACAGGGCAATGAGAAGAACAAAGAACCCTGCGCCCGTGGTGAACCAGCGCCGTTTCGAATGTGGTTGAACTGGCATGGGCTGCTTTTGTTTCGAACTTAGCGGAGGCGCCGGACTTGTGTGCGAGAGATTTGCTGCAGTACTCACACCAAGCGGCTCGCCCTTCGATCTAGTGAGTAGCGGCAGGATTTGCGACATATCTTTTGTGGTGATGCGCCACGAGGGAGGTTTGCGCCCGCTTGACTGCCTGGGCATGCCACCATTCGTAGGCGAGCGCACCTGCGCCAGCCATGATGACCGCGAGCACGATGGCGAGATTGGCTGAGATGAGTCCGCGCAGAGCGGCGGGACCATGGCGAAGGAGTTGTTTCATGGCATCTGCCTGGTATGTCTCGCTAAGTGGACGCATGCGCAGGTGGGGAGGAGCCAACCTGCGCGCCCGGATTTTTGAGAGCCTCGATTGTCTCCAGGAGACCGATGCCCAGCCAGGAGAGAGCGGCGACGAACAGGACCAGCGCCGAGAACAGACTGAACTCGGTCACCAGGACGGTTTCCAAGAGGATTTTTTTTATTTTCTCAAGGCCTCCCGCCTTGGGAGTCATCGGGTCCTTTGGAAAGAGAAGAGGTGGTTTGCTGGGTGTCTTGGATAGAGTGGCTGCATTCATAATGTCTGATTGATGCAGCACTCTACGATGCCGCGAGAGCCCCGAACATCAGCCCCGTGTCCCAATGCAAATAGGCGGACGGCCTATGTTCCAGGCAGGCCGCGCTCGAACGGCACCCGCACCGGCGATCCGAGAGGTGCGGCGGGCGGGGGCAAGAGCGCATGCGACGCCTGGGCAACACCCGCCAGGATTTGACTGGCGTCCGCGTCCTTGGGCAGCGCGACGGCCACTTCGCTGCGAATATCGTCAGGCAGATCGCGCCCAGTTATTACCGAGGAGGAAATCATTATGAGCGGAATGCGGTTGCCGGCGGCGCGAAGCGCCCGGATGAGCCCGACGCCATCGAGCTTCGGCATGTTCCAGTCGGTCAGCACGAGATCGAAATCGCCTGTTCGCAAAGGGGCGAGAGCTTCTTCGCCATCGGCAGCGCCCATCGTCCGGTAGCTGGCACGATTGAGCACCGTTTCCTCCCGGCCGCGAAAATAGTCATCGTCATCCACCACGAGGATGCGCGCTTTCTCGCGGGTTTCTGACGGAGCGGTGATCCGCGCTTCGAGCGCTGGGATCGGGAGGTTCATCGTAATTGAAATTCGTGGAACGGCGGGTGGCGCNNCTTCGCCACCCGCCGCGATGATTCAGCCGCGGACGCTGACGACCTTCCCGCCAGCCACGGTGACCTTTTCGACCCGACCCGGCAGGAGGCGGACGCCCCACACCTGGGCGGGTAAGCCCTCGCAGACGATCGCGTTGGTGAATACGGGTTGGCCCCAGTAGTCCAGCACGAGCTCATCGGGCATTCCGACGATGACGACGCCATCGTAGATACCATCGAGCCATTCATCGAGGAGAAACGGATCGTAGCCGGCGAGGAGCAACGTATCGAAGTAGGCAAACACCCTGTAGTGGCGTGGATCTTTGATCTTGAGCCAGTCAAGCCGTTGCCGAATATAATCCTTCGTCATCGTGCCGCGGGCCGGTGCGACCTGGCTCCGAGCCTCGAGTTGGGTAGTCTGTTCCTGCGGCGATGCCCATTGTCCTTCGCGCCTGTCGCCCGCGCGCACCAGAGGAGTTGCGCAGAGCAAGGCCGCGAGCAGCGACATCCGCGTGATTTGATTGAGACGTCTGTTTGTTTTCATACAGGGAGCATCACAAGGCGCTGCGCGTGCGGTATCGGCCCTCGGTCCGAATGCAAATAGGCGCCTGGCCTACGATGCTTTTCTGAGCGACCGCTCCTGTTCCTTCGGGGAAAGCGGTGCCCGCGTGCCGTCGCCTACTTCAGAGCCACGCCTTGCGGATCAACCACATCTTCACCGCCTGGGTAAGGACGACATAGCAAAGCAGCGTGACCAGCAGGATCGGCCAGTAGAGCGGCGGGAGCGCGATGAACCCAAGCGCGTGCGCGACCGGCGAGTAGGGCAGCCAGGCGGCGACGGCCATGATCGACACCGTCGTCAACGTTAGCTGCCAGCTCGCGCGGCCTTGGATGAAGGGAATCTTGTTCGTCCGGATGACGTGGACGATCAGCGTTTGCGTGATGAGCGACTCGACGAACCAGCCGGTTTGAAAAAGCGAAGCGCGCGCGGGATCCCAGCAGCCGAAGACGTAGAGCATCACGAAGAAAGTCGTGTAATCGAAGATCGAGCTGATGGGGCCGATGAAGAGGACGAACTTCTTGATGTCGCCGATCTGCCATGGGCGCGGCCTGGCGGTTTGCTCAGGGCCGACGGTGTCGGTGGGAATCGGCACCTGCGAGAAATCGTAGAGCAGGTTGTTCGTCAGCACCTGGA
This sequence comes from Spartobacteria bacterium, assembly GCA_003169975.1. GTDB lineage: Bacteria > Verrucomicrobiota > Verrucomicrobiia > Chthoniobacterales > UBA10450 > Palsa-1392. Next base: position 19,078 of record PNAA01000015.1, read on the forward strand.
TGGGAAGCATCGGCATGAAGGGCAGGAACGCGCTTGCCCCGAGCACGCTGAACATGTTGCCGAAGTTCGAGCTCGCTCCCATGCGGATGTATTTGAGGATGTTGACGAAAACCTTGCGGCCTTCGATCACGCCGTCGTCCAGGACCATGAGATCTTTTTCGAGGAGAATGACGGCCGCGGCGGCCTTCGCGATATCGACCGCGGAATCGACCGAGATGCCGACATCCGCGACGTGCAGCGCAGGCGCGTCGTTAATGCCGTCGCCCATGAAACCGACGACGTGACCTTTGTGCTGAAGCGCGCGGATGATGCGCTGCTTATGCGCGGGCGAAAGGCGCGCGAAAATGTGCGTGCGCTCGGCCGCTTCGGCGAGTTCGTCGTCGGTCATCGTCTCGACTTTGCTGCCGAGCAGAATGTCGTCGGCATTCAGGCCTACTTCGCGGCAGACCTTGCGCGTCACGAGGTCGTTGTCGCCGGTCAGGACTTTCACCGTGACGCCGTGCTTTTGCAGTGCGTCGATCGCGGCAGCGGCTGAGTCCTTGGGCGGATCGAGAAAGGCGACGTAACCCTTGAGGATCAGATCGCATTCGTCCTCCTTGTTAATGAGTGGATCGTCGCTCGCGAGGCGCTTGTGCGCGACTGCGAGGACGCGGAAACCATCCGCGCTGAGGGCCTCGTAGTGCTTGATCAATTCGGCGGCGCGCGTCGGCTCCAGCGGGAAAGTCTCGCCGTCCAGCTCATAGAATTTGCAGCACGGAAAGATCGCCTCGGGCGCACCCTTGGTCAGGAGTTGATGCTCCTTCTCCGGCGTTTCGACAACTACGGACATCATGCGCCGCACGAAATCGAACGGGATCTCGTCCACCTTGCGATAGCCGATGATTTGATCTTCGTGCGTGTCGCGATGAGCGAGGACCGCGCGATCGAGCACGTTTCTCAGCCCGGTCTGAAAATACGAGATGAGATAGGCGTCGAGCAACACCTCGGCGTTCTCCTTTTGCATCACGTCGCAATGCCTTTCGAGGATGACTTGATCCATCGTCAGCGTGCCGGTCTTGTCCGTGCAGAGCACATCCATCGCGCCGAAGTTCTGGATCGCGCTGAGCTGTTTCACGATGACCTTCTTCCGCGACATCGCGAGCGCGCCCTTCGAGAGACAGACCGAGACAATCATCGGCAACATTTCCGGCGTGAGACCGACGGCGACCGCGATGGAGAAGAAAAACGCCTCGTGCCAATTGTGTTTGGTGAAGCCGTTAATGAGGAAAACCAGCGGCACCATCACGATCATGAAGCGGATCATCAGCCAGGTGAAACTCTGTACCCCGCGATCAAAGCTGGTCTGCACGGGCGGACCCGTCATGCTCCCCGCCATGCTGCCGAAGTAAGTCTGCGCGCCGGTCGCGAGGATGACGGCGGTGGCCGCGCCGCTTTCCACGCTCGTGCCGAGGAAGCAGACATTCGCGCACTCAAGCGGCGCTATTCCCGCGCGCGTTTCGGGCGCGTCGAGTTTCTCGACGGGTAGCGATTCTCCAGTCAGCGTGGCTTGCGTGATGAACAAGTCTTTCGACGCGACGAGCCGCACATCGGCCGGGATCATGTCTCCCGCTGCGAGCTTCACCAGATCACCGGGCACGAGTTGCCGGAGCGGAATTTCCGCTTCCTTCCCCGCGCGGACGACGGTCGCGGTGACGCTGATCATCGCCTTCAGCTTCTCGGCCGCCGCATCCGCTCGCGTCTCCTGCACGAAGCGCAGCAGCACGCCGAGGATCACCATCAAAGTCATCACCGTCCCGCCATTCAGATCGTTCGTCGCGAAGGAAATCGTCGCGAGCACGATGAGGAGGATGACGAGCGGATTGCGCATCGCCGTAAGCAGGCGCCACGGCCAGCCGCGATGCTTGCTCACGGCCACGACATTCGGACCGACCTCCGCCAACCGCCTGGCCGCCTCGTCTTCGCTCAGCCCCTCCGGCGCAGACTTCATTCGGGAGAAGACCGCACTCTTCGGCAGAGGAGACGTCTCCGCGAGAATGGGCGAGAAGTGGATGGACTTGCCGACCGGCCTGGCGAGCGATGCGGGCGGGATGAGCGTTGGCAGGTGCCTCATGGAATTTTACTTCATCGGTTGCTTAGCCGGCGGGAATCCGATCGGCGCGGCCGGGAGCTTGTGGCGAGCTTTCGTGGGAGCGATGACGCGCATTTAGAGGAGCGAGTCCGCGAGGCGCGCGAGGTTTTGCGCGACGCGCTGGGGGAGGGGGCGCTGGCGCCAGGTTTCCAGATCCAGCGGTTCGCTCTCCGCGAGATAGCACTCCTCTACGGCGCGGAGTTGGGTGACGGTCGCCGCGTCGTAAACGATGAAGCTCACCTCGGCGTTGAGCGCGAAGGAGCGGATGTCAATGTTGGTTGATCCGAGCAGTGCGATGGAATCATCCACGCTCAGGTGCTTCGCGTGGAGAAATCGCGGCCGATAGAGATGGACGTGGACGCCAGCGGCGAGGATCTCGCCGTAATAGGAGCGCTGCGCGAGTTGCGTGAACGGCTGATTCGCGTGGAGCGAAACGATAAGGCGCACCTCCACGCCGCGCCGCGCGGCGGAGCGCAACGCGGAAAGAAAAGGTTCGTCAGGCACAAAGTAAGGCGTGGTGATGACGACGCGCTGCCGGGCCGCGTAAAGGAGCGCGATGAAAAACTCTTCGGCGTTCTCGCGCTGGTAGCCGGGGCCGCTCGGCAGCAATTGCGCGGCGGAATCGCCGCTAGCGGGCAACTCGGGGAAGAGCGGCGCGAAGTCAAAGGTGGCTCCGGTTTCGATGAAGCGATCGGCAAGCAGCACGGCCTGAATCTGCGCGACCACCGGACCAGTGACGCGCGCCACCAGTTCCTCGTTCGGATGTCCAGGCACGAACTCGGAATCGATGATGTTCTGCGAGCCCACGTAGCCGATGCGGCCGTCGATGACCGCCAGCTTGCGATGATTCCGCAGGTCGAAGCGGGCCGCGTTGTGGCGGAAAAATCCGACTTGGAGCATCGGGATCACTTCCACTCCGGCGCGCCGTAACGGCGCGCCCCACCGGTCGAGCCCGGCGCGCGAACCGACGGCATCCGCCATCACTCTGCACTGCACGCCGCGCCGGGCCGCGCTCGACAGAGCTGCCGCGACGCGCTCCCCGGTGGAATCGGCCGCGAAGATGTAGGTGAGCAAATGGACATGGTGGGTGGCGGCATCGATGTCGGCCACGAGCCGCGCGATCGAACCCGCGTAATCCGGGATCAATTCGACCGCATTGCCCGCGAAGACGGCGAAATCCCCAAGCCGCGTGGCGAGTCCCGGGATGTGTGCGAGGTAAGAGGGAAGCTCCGGCATGCAGACGAGGTGCGCTTTTTGTTGCACCTGTGCCCGCACGATCCGCTGCGAGGCCAGCATCTGTTGCTCGATGCGTGCCCGGGGCACGCGGATGCGGCCAAAGAGCGCGTAAGCCACTAACCCCGGCCACGGCAGTAAAAAGATGAGGAGGAGCCAGGTCCGCGAAGCCGCCGCCGTGCGTTGCTGCGGCACGTAAACGAGCATGACGAAGCGGATCGCCCATTCACTCGCGAGATAGAGGGTACTCCAGTAAGGCATGGCGGGTGATGATGAAAAAGGCGGTTGCTTGGGAAAAAGGTAACTCGTTAGGCGTCGCCGCCGAGGTCCTCGGTCTCCACGTAGCGCACCGCCTGGCGAATCATCTCCGCGCTGGTGGCAAATTTGAGCTTCTCCTTGATATGATCGCGATGCACCGAAACGGTTTTCGGGCTGAGGTTGAGCTGGCCGGCAATTTCCTTCGCCGTCTTGCCTTCGCCGAAGAGCCGGAAGACCTCGAACTCGCGGTCGCTCAGTTTTTCCAGCGGTGAGTTGCTGCCCCGCGGACGCGCCCCGGCAAAGGCATCAAGCACGCGACCGGCCAGTTTTTCACTCATATAAACCTGTCCGCCGAGTACCCGGCGGATGGCGGCGAGAAAGGTCGGTCCATCGGCGTCCTTCATCACATAGCCCTTGGCGCCGGCGCGCAGCGCGCGCTCTGCGTAGAGCGTTTCGTCGTGCATCGAGCAGACGAGAATGCGCAGCTCCGGATAGAGCGCGAGGAAATCCTTGATCAGATCAATTCCGCCGCGCCCCGGCAAGGTGAGATCGGTAATGACGAGGTCCGGCTGTGCACGTTCCACGGAGGTGAGCGCTTCCGCAGCGCTGGCCGCCATCGCGCAGACAGCCAGGTCCGGTTCGGCATCGAGCATGAGTTGGTAACCGCGGAGGACGGAGCGGTGATCGCCCACCAGCAGAATGCGGGACTTCGGCGGAAGCGTCGTCTTGGTTTTTGCAGCGCTCATGCGGGCAGGTTAACCCAACAGGAAATACGCGCACCGCCGGCTGGCGCCGAGCCAATTTCGAGCACGCCGTCGATCAGGCGAGCACGATAGCGCATCACGCGCAGACCGATGCCATCCGCGGAGCGCGCGGTTTCTTCAAATCCCGGTCCATCGTCCTCCACTTCCAGATGAAGCGCGCCGACGCGGCGCTCGAGACCAATGCGAATCTCCGAGGGTGCAGCGTGCTTGAGAGCATTGTTCACCGCTTCCTGGGCAATGCGGTAAAGATGGCCGGCGACTTCCGGATCCGCCACCTGCACCGGTTTCTCGCATTCGAAAATACATCGCACCCCGCTGCCGCGGCTGGTGTTCTCGGCGAGCAGGCCGAGCGCGGTCATCAAGCCATCGGCGACGAGCGCGACCGGGGCGAGACCGTGCGAGAGCGCGCGCGTCTCCGTGATGGCATCGCGCAGTTGCCGGCCGATTTCTTCGCCTCGCTCGGCGAGCGCCGGCACATCCTTTTTCAGCGCGCCGACGAGTGCATTCGTCGCCAGCGAGGCGGCGGTGAGGCGCTGTCCGAGGCTGTCATGCACGTCGTGGCCGATGCGGCGCCGCTCACTCTCGGAGATCTCGAGAATCTCGCGTTCTAGCCGCAGCTGCTGGGTTTCGCGTTCGCGCAGACGCGCGGCGGTGGCGGCGAATTTCTCGGAGAGCGCGGCGACTTCATCTCCGCCCGGCAGGATTTCGGGCACCCTCGTTCCTTCGCCGAACGCTTCCACGCTGCGCGCCAGGCGGGCGAGTCGCTCGGCGAACCCGAAGTGCAGCACGGCCCAGAGCACGAAGCTGAGCAGCGCCATCGCCGAAGCCATCCAGGCGAGTTGGGTGTGCGCGTCGTCCTCCGCGGCGGCAATGGCCTCGCCGCGGTCGAAAAGTAAAAGGGCCCAGCCCGTTCCGTTTTTCCCGAGTCGAAAAGGATGCGCGCTGAAGACGGCCACGCCGTTCTCGCCGTGCTGCACGGCAGGTTGCCTTGCCGGGTTGATGAGCGCCGCCGCCGGCGCGAGGAGCGTGGCGGAGGCGAGTTGTCCGCGCAAGGCGCCGGTGCTGTCCGCCACAATCCGCCCCTCTCCATCGACGACGCCGACCACTTTCTCCTCCGGCACATCGGGAATGGCTTCCACCTCCGATTGCAAGACATCGCGCGCGCCGGAAGCAAGCAACCGCTCGCTCACCGCGGCGAGGCGGAGACCGCTCGAGTCGGCGCGCTCGCGCACCTCGTTGAGATGGCGCGCGAGATCGAGCGCGATGTTGAGCCGGAAATCAAAAAACGTGGCCAACAGTCCGAAAACCAGCGCGAGCAGCGGGGCTGTAATTCGGATGGGCGGCGGAAAACGCACTGGCGAAAGGTGGCACAATCGCACCGGGAACGCGAAACGGCGGCCATGGCGGGCGACTAGGTGGAACGCCTATTTGCGATTGGCTTCACGACCAATAGCGAGGGGTGCGAGCGACCGTAAGGTGCCGCACATGCAGATTGCCGCGAACGCGATCGACGCTCCTCTTTTCATGAAGCATCGCATAGGCCCAAAGGCGGGCGGCATCTCCCCAACCTCCTCAACCGTGGCGGCGGTGGTCCTCGTGATGGTGATCGGCTGGGCCGACTACGTCACGGGCGATTATTCGATGACGGTGTTTTACCTGGTCCCTGTCGGGTTCGCCACTTGGTACGCAGGCCGCCTGAGCGGGTGGTTTATTGGAATCTTAAGCGCGCTGGCCTGGTTCGTGGGCGACCTCGCGCTGAGTTATCCTAACGACCATCTGTTGATGCCCGCCTGGAACGCGGCCATGCCGGCGTTGATTTACGGTATCGTGGTGGAGCTTCTGTCGTCGCTCCATCGATTTCAGCTCGAGCTGGAAAGCCGGGTGGCGCAACGAACCGCCTCGCTCCTGGAAGCTCACGCGGAATTGGAGGCAGCCCGGATGCACTTCATCGAGGCCGACAAGCTGGAATCGATCGGCCGCCTCGCGGCCGGCGTCGCTCATGAGGTGAAGAATCCGCTCATGACCATCACCATGGTGGCTGATTTTCTCGCGGAGGTTGTCCCGGCGAAAGAGATCGAAGGCAAAGCCATGATCGAGTCGCTGCGGGAGGCTGTCGAGCGGGCCAACCGGGTCATCTGCGAAATGCTGGAGTTTGCCCGGCCCGGCGCGCTGACCCTCCAAGCGGACAACTTTCACCTCGCTGCCGAACGGGCGCTAGGGCTGGTGAAACACGTGATGAGCCGCAAGCGCATCAGCCTGGTGCGCGATTGCTACAAGCCCTTGCCGGACCTCTTGCTCGATCGCAACAAGATGGAGCAGGTGCTGGTCAATGTGTTCCTGAACGCGATTCAGGCGACCCCTGAGGGCGGCACGCTCACTTTGCGCACTCGCGTGCACGCTTCCGATTTCATCGCCGAGATCGACGACACAGGCACCGGCATTTGCCCGGAGCATCAGACCAAGCTTTTCGAGCCCTTCTTTACGACCAAGCCGATCGGGCAAGGCACCGGCCTCGGCCTTTCCGTCGCCCGGCAGATCATCCAACTCCACCGCGGCACGCTCGCCTTGGCCAACCGGCCAGAGGGCGGCGCGCGCGTCACGATTCACATTCCAATTACCAACACCAGTAAGACCATATCATGAAAACCAAACGCATCCTTGTGATCGATGACGAACCGAGCATCACCCGCACGATGAAGACGAATCTCGAGCGCTCCGGGGCCTACTCCGTGTGTGCGGAGAATCACGCGACTCGCGCCCTGGAAACGGCGCGCCGTTTCCAGCCCGATCTCATCTTCCTCGACGTGATGATGCCGGAGCTCGATGGCGGCCACCTGGCCGCGCAAATCGGATCCGACCGGGACTTCAAAAATGTCCCGGTCATCTTTCTCACCGCGATCGTTTCGCCGGAGGAAGCAACCGACCATGGCAAGATGATTGCCGGGCACTTCTTCCTCGCCAAGCCAGTTAGCCTTGCTGCCCTGACGCAGTGTATCGAGGAATTCACGGCTGAATAAGTAAGGGAGGGAGGCCCAGCGCCTCGATCAGCTTGTGCAGAATACCGCAGCGCTGCCAGCGCAACGGCCGGTTGTTCGACCTCGCTCCAAGGGAGGTCGCTTTCGGCGCTTCTTCGCGATCCTTGGACCGGGCTTGATCACCGGTGCGGCGGATGATGATCCGTCATCCGTCGGCACCTACGCGGTAGTGGGCGCGCAGCTCGGCACTTCGGTCCTGTGGACTGCGTGCGTCACCTGGCCGCTCATCGCTGCCATCCAAATGGTCTGCGCGCGCATCGGCATGGTGACAGGCCGGGGACTGGCCCGCGCCCTGGGAGAAAAGTTTCCGCGCCCCCTCGTGGCCGCGATCGCGCTCGCCTTGCTCATCGCGAACACGATCACCGTCGGCGCCGATCTCTCCGCCATGGCGGATGCGGGCGAGATGCTCACCGGCCTGAATTCGCACTATTTCGTCGTCTTCTTTGGCGTCACCATCGGGCTGGGCACCGTGGTCTTTCGCTACCGCCAGATCGCGAATCTTTTGAAATGGTTTGCCTTCAGTTTGTTTTCCTACGGGCTGGCGGCCTTCGTCATTCATGCGGACTGGAGCACGATTTTGCGGGATACGTTTCAGCCCACATGGCCGTCGGGGCATGCCGCCTGGGCCGGTCTGGTGGCCATCCTTGGAGCCACCGTCAGCCCTTATCTGTTCTTCTGGCAGGCCTCGCTCGAGCAGGAAGAAAGGCGCGATCTCGGCCCCGCCCTGCACTCCGATGCACCCGTGGCCAAGGCGAAACGATTGAGCGACCGCCGGCTCGATGTCGCGTTCGGGACCTTCTGCTCAAATCTCGCGATGTACTTTATTATCCTGACGACCGCGATGACGCTGCATCGTCATGGCATCACCGATATCGATACCACGCGTGATGCGGCGGCCGCTCTCGAACCGCTCGCCGGCCCCTTGGCGATGATGTTTTTTACCATCGGAATTGTTGGTGTCGGTTTGGTGGCGATTCCGACCTTGCTCACTTCCTCCGCCTACGCGCTGGCCGAAACCTTCCGCTGGAAGGATGGGCTGCACCGGGGGTTCCACGCCGCGCGTCCCTTTTATAGCGTGATCATTTTCTCGTGCCTCGTCGGCATCGGGCTCGATTTCACCGACACCAGTCCGATGAAGGCGCTCTACTGGGCAGCCGTCATCAGCGGGCTCATCGCGCCCTTTCTCCTCCTCGGCATTCTGCTCGTCGCCTCGGATCGGAAAATCATGCGGGGAGAACCAAGCCCTCTGCTCGCGCGGGTGGTGGTAGGAGTGACCGCAGTCGTCATGTTCGGTGCCGCGATCGGCATGTTCGTTTTTTGACCGCGCGCAGGTGATCTTGGCCTAACGAACGCGGAGAAGCGGCGGGCGACCCCGGGGAATTAATTCAGGTCGAGGACCAGCGTCAGTGCGGGATTTTCCGTGGCCTAACGGGGCCCGTCGCTTTGGGAGGTTAAAAAACTGCCGTCCCTATGATTCCAATTTCCAGCACGTTAAGGTTGGCGATCAATCCAGAATCCGGCTCCGCAAAAATAAATTGAGAATAAGCGTGACAATCCTCGCGGCCAAGACAACTCTCTCGCGCCGGAAAAATTCCGCTCACATACATGAAGAAAAAAAACTCGACTCAATCCGCCTTCTTTAATCCACGCGCCCTCCTCGGGTTGGCGTTGTGCTTATTGGGCGTCGCTTTAGCGTTCTTTGCCTTTAACGGAGCCACCAGCTCCTCGGTGCAAGCCCAGGGCATTTCGAAACCGAACACCGCCAACGCCGACCGCAACCTCTCCGCTCCGGCTCCCCACGATCTGCGGCCGGTTTCGCCGATTCGCACCCGCCCGCTACGCGAGATAACGCCGATCCGTCCGGAAATGGCGCCCGGTCATGATCACGCGGAACCGATGCAGCCCCCACCGCCGACTCAAGGAGCCGGCCCGGATACAGCGCGGCAGACGACGTTGGGCCGTGTCAAATCGGCGCCGATCGCAACGGGCCTGAGTTTCGATGGTGTCGGGATGGGAGTTGCCGGATTCGTCCCCGCGAGCAATCCACCCGACGTGGAGGGCAAGGTAGGCGCGACCCAGTACGTGCAGTGGAACAACACCAGCTTCGCCGTCTTCGACAAGGCGTCGGGTGCGCTGCTCTATGGACCCGCTGCCGGCAATACGCTTTTCCAGTCTCTCGGAGGCGTTTGCGCCTCGCATAACGACGGCGATCCGGTGGTTTCTTATGATATTCTTTCGGGTCGCTGGATCCTCTCCCAGTTTGTCGTCAACGGCCCGGCGGGCAGCTTCTCGCATCAGTGTGTGGCTGTCTCGGTGACGGGGGACGCGACGGGCGCATACTATACCTATGACTTCCTGACCGACGCCGCGAATTTTGTCGATTATCCCCACATGGCTGTCTGGCCAGACGGCTATTACATGTCGGGCCACGTCTTCAATTCGGCTGGCACCGCCCTCGTCGCTTCGCGCGTTTACGTCTTCGAACGGGCGGCGATGATCCTCGGTCAGTCGGCGCGCATGCAGAGCGCAAATCTCACCACCTACGGAGGCAGCTTTCAGTACGGTTTCCTGCCGGCGGATCTCGATGGCTTGACGCCGCCGCCAGTGGGCGAGGCAGAGTTCGTTCTCGGACCGCACCCCACCACCCTGTCGTTGACTGCTTCGACTCGCGTCGCGGTGATGTGGGGGGCCATCCCGTCGATCACGCTGACCGAAACGACCCTCACGAACACGACCTATTCAACCGCGTCCTGCGTAAGTAGCGGCCGCGCCTGTGTTCCGCAATCTGGCCAGGCCAATACTGCCGGCCTCGATAACATCAAGAGCCATTTCATGTATCGCCTGACTTATCGCAACAACGGCACTCAGGCTTCTCCCCAGGAATCCCTCACGGTTAGCATCCCTGTAAAAGGCTCAACCACCCACGATGCCATCCGCTGGTATGAATTCCGAAACAGCGGCAACTCGACCGCCACGCCGACGATCTTTCAGCAGTCCACCTACGATCCCGATACTGACTTCCGCTGGCTGGGCTCCACGGCTATGGACAAGGACGGGAACATTGCGCTTGGTTTCAGTAAGTCGAGTGCAACAACGTTTCCATCCATCTGGGTCACTGGCCGGTTAGCCACTGACACGATCAATACCATGGGTGCGGAAGTGCTGATGCAGGCTGGCTCTGGTTCCCAGACTGCTACTGGCGTCAACCGGTGGGGTGATTACAGCTCGATGACCCTTGATCCAGTCGACCAGTGTACTTTCTACTACACGAATGAGTATTTGCAGACGACCGGTGCTTTCAACTGGTCGGTGCGCATTGCTTCTTATCACTTCCCATCTTGTACCAGCGCTCCGGCCTGGGGAACGCTCACGGGCACGATCACCTCGGCGGCAACCGGTGCTCCGATTTCCGGCGTTGTGGTATCGCTCGATAACGGCTTTGCCGCGGCCACCAATGGCTCCGGCGTTTACTCGATCCTCGTTCCTGCCGGTGGTTACACGGCGGTGGCGGCAGATGCGACGCGCAACTGCACGGTGGCGTCGCCAGCCTCCGTCCCGGTGAGCGTCAACGTCGGCGCCAGCACGACCCAAGACTTCACGATGGCGGGCAACTCGAAGCTCGAGGCCAACGGCTTCACGGTCGACGACTCAGTCACTGGGAACGGCAACGGCATCGTCAACCTGAATGAGTGTTTCAAGGTGAACGCCAACGTGAAGAACAACGGTTGCGCCACCGAGACTGCAATTTCCGCAACTCTCACGACCTCAACCTCAGGCGTGACGGTGGTCAATGGCAGCAGCACTTATCCCGACTTGGTGATCGACGCGAGCGGCAACAATAGCACTCCGTTCCAACTCGTGACCTCGAACAGTTTTGCCTGCGGCACGCCCATTGCCCTATCGCTCAATCTGACCTATGCGAGCGGATCGAAGACGGTCACATATACTGTGCCGACCTGCGGAGGAGGAGCCGATCAGACGATTCCTGCCAGCTCGGTCACCACCAGCGATCCGTCCCAGCCGGACCGCCTGGGACGCACCGGCATTGCGAGCACATGCGCTGGCAAGGCTTGCCCTGGCCCGATCAACACAGCCGGGAGTCGCAACTATAAGACGTTTACCTTCACTAACGCGAGTGCTGCGCCAAGGTGCTTTACCGCTACAATCAACGCGGCCTTAGGCGGCGGGGGTGACATCATCGGCGCCGCGTATCAGACCATCTATACTCCGCCGATCGCTCAGGGCGACCCGCAGGGAAATCTGTGCCTGAATTACCTCGGCGACACTGGAATCTCCGGCTTGGGAACTACGGTGGGCTCCGGCGCCTTCTCGTTTACCGCGGCGGCACAGTCGAACTTCGTAATTGTGGTTAGCACGGCCACTGGCTCGACTAACTCCTCAGTCTTCACTGGCACCATCTCGGGCTTCGTCGATCAGACCCCCGGCCCGGGTCCATGTCCGGCCGCCCCGGTCGTGATGTCGGCCGTTTCTCGCCTGACCAGCCCGGCGGGGACATTTGATGTCAATCTCCCGCTCACCACCCCCTTGGGAGTGGAAGATCGAAACGGCGGCGGCAATTATTCCATCGTGTTTACCTTCGATAGCCCAGTCCAAAGTGGCAGTGCCAGCTTCACGGGCACCGGAGCCGCCGGGACACCGACCTTTGCCGGCAACCAAATGACTGTGCCACTGACGGGCGTAACCGATGTGCAAACTGCGACTGTGATGGTCTCAAACGTCACGGGAACTAATGGCGGAATCCTTAGCTCGGGATCGGTCAACGTCGGGTTCCTGATCGGCGACACCACGGGCGACGGTGCGGTCAACGCCGGCGACATCGGCCAGACGAAATCCCAATCGGGCATGCCGGTTACCAATTCCAACTTCCGCGAAGACGTGACCAACGATGGCACGATCAACGCCGGTGATATCGGGCTCGTTAAGTCAAAATCGGGGAACGGCCTGTAACCAGAGGCAATCTGCGCTTGGCCGCCGGAAGGACTTCTTGACGCTAAGTCGAAAGTCCTCTCCGGCGGCCGAATGCGCGTTCCTCCGGCGCGGGAGACGCTGCTCGCCGGGCTCGGCCCGTGACGGCCGCGGCTTTGGTCACTGGCGGGCGGCCGTTAGGCGAACGATATGTTTCGCATGAACAATCGATTTTGCCGCCACTTGAGTTGGGTTTGCTGGGTTTTCGTGAGTCTTTTCTTCGTGTTCGCCATGGCAGAAACAACGTTTGCCGACGGGAGCGGAATCGCAGGCGTTATCTCCGTCTCACCAAGTCGTCCGGGACCGCAGCGAGTAGACGCTCCCAGTAAGGCGCCCGTGGCCAAAACCGCCTTTGTTGTGATGAAAGGTGAGGAGAAGGTGGCCTCCTTTATAACTGATGCAGAGGGCCACTTTCAGGTTTCCCTGCCGCCCGGCCACTATCTTATTCGCCGGGAAGACCCGGGAGCCGCGATTGGGCACTGGCGCTTCGAAGTCGACGTCGCGGCCGGCAAAATGTCCACGGTCGATTGGACCGGCGATAGCGGCATGCGGTGACCAGCGGCCTTGCCCATAGGAGTGAGATCACACCCGGTGAGGATTCTTCGCATCACTCTTATCGCGGTCGTTGGCCTCCTTGCGGCATCTTGTTCCAAAAAATCCGCGGCCGACGCCGACCAAAAGCCGAAAAACGCGAGCGAAACACCACGGCAGAACTTGGCAGAGGGCGCCTCCGAATCAGAAAATGAGCCCAGAAAATCACCTGGCGAAGCGGAGGCTGCGCCCGACCCCGAAGAAATCGGTGAAGACTGTGTCGCTTTTCTGCGGGCGACAAAAGCGGTTCCTGCCAACCGCGAAAACACCAACTGTCCTCAATGTCCGGGGAACGATGCTTCGGTCGAGGTTCTGAAGTTCAACGATCTTAAGATCAATCGAGTCACTTTTTCGGAATCGACCTGTGAAGTAGACGTCAGCATAGACGCGCAGTTCAACCCGAGTCCGGGCGGAAACATTGTCGGAGGCCTCATCGCCTGGATCTCGCCCGAACAAAGGGAGCAGTACTCGCACGGGAAAGCGCCAACCGGCCGCCAGGTCTACAAGGTGAAAGTCATCTATAGACGCGCCGGTGGTGGCTGGCGGGCCGTTGAATTCGATCGCGCCGATCGAGATTAGCGCGCGCGGCCACACGCCCGCCTTTCCTATTGCCTCGGTAGGAAGAACGAGCACGGCGGGACAACTCGCGTGCCTTCCCATCTGCGCGATCTGTGTAAACTAAGGACGAATGCGATTCGAAGACAATAGCCTGCTCTTCGGCTTCGATCCGACACCGCGCATCGTCGCGCTCGAGCTGGGCGACACCGGCACGATGCGGGTTTATCGGCGCGAGAAGGATGGCGCGACGGTTTGTGACACCGAGGAATTTCATCCCTTTGTCTGGGCCGATGGCGACGTGGCCGATCTTGGCCTAACGAACGCCGAGAAACTGGCGGGCGACGCGAAATACAACTGGCTGGTCACGACCGACAGCTGGAAGGAACTGATCGCGCTCCGCAACGGGCTGAAGAATGCGGGCCGCAATTTTTTCGCGTTGAGCGATCCGATCCAGCATTATCTCACGCACACCGGGCGGACGCTCTTCAAGCAGCTGCCGTTTGAAGAACTGAAGCGGATGCAGATCGAGGTCATCTCCTCTGTCGCGGGGATCGGCGATCCCGGAAGCGCGGCCGAGGATTCAAAAGCCGGGATCATCGATCCCGGCGACAGCGATCACCTCACGAGCATCGCCGTTTGCGATAACACCGGCTGGGAGGAACTGATCGCGGTCGATCCGCGCGCGATCGAGGAGTCCGAGCACGCGGCGATCAAACGCCTAACGAGCCTGATCAAGGAGCGCGACCCCGATGTGATCGAGGGGCACAACCTTTTCAAGTTTGACCTTCCGTTTCTCGTCGCCCGCGCGCGGAAAGCGAAGACGAAACTGGACTGGGGGAGGAGCGGCGGGTTTCTTCGCTCGCGGCCATCGCGGCTGCAGATCGCGGAAAAGACGATCGATTATCCGAAATTCACGCTCGACGGCCGGCATTTCGTCGACACGTTTCTGCTCGCGCAGTTTTACGACGTCGGGATGCGTTCGCTCTCCGGCTTCGAGCGAAGCGATGTCGCGCAGCACTTTGGCCTAACGAACGCGGCCGACATCTCGCAATTGTCGGGCAAGGAACTGCAGCGCGCCTGGCAGGATGATCCGAGACGTTATCGCGAACGCGCCCTCTGCGCGGTGCGCGAGACGCGGGCGGTCGCTGATCTGCTCAGCCCGAGTTACTTCATCCAGGCGCAGATTTTCCCCTACAACTATCAGGACGTGATCGTGCGCGGCAACGCCACCCGAATCAACGCGCTTTTCCTCCGCGAATATTTCCGGCAACGCCACGGCATCCCCGAGATGCCGATGGTGCGCGGTTTCGAGGGCGGTTACACCGACATCTTTTTCAGCGGCGTGGCGCGCAACGTCTGGCATTGCGACGTCGCCTCGCTCTATCCGTCGATCATGCTGCAGTTCGATTGTTTTCCGGTGAACGATCAGCTCCAGATCTTTCGCCATCTGCTCACGGACCTGCGCACCTTTCGCCTCCAGGCGAAGAGCGATATGCGCGACGCGAAGGACGCGCCGCAGCGGCGTTATTTCCACGCGCTGCAAAACACCTTCAAGATTCTGATCAACAGCTTCTACGGTTACCTCGGTTTCGCGCAGGGAAACTTCGCCGACTTCGAAGCCGCCGCCCGCGTCACGCAGATCGGGCGCGATTTGCTCAAGAAAATGATCGAATGGCTCAAAGCGCAGGGCGCGCAGGTCATCGAAGTCGACACGGATGGCATTTATTTCGTGCCTCCTGTAGCCGCGTCCCTGCGGGACGCGTCGGGCGGTGCTGCCAACACGGACGCCGCGCACAGGGCGGCGGCCACAATTGAAAATCTGCGCGCCGGTCTGGCGAAAGAATTGCCGCCCGGAATCGAGGTCGAGTTCGACGAGCAGTTCGACGCCATGTTCAGCTACAAGGCGAAGAACTACGCGCTCCTGACCCGCAACGGCGAGGTCGTGATCAAGGGCGGCGCGCTCAAATCGCGTGGGCTGGAGAAATTCCAGCGCGTCTTCCTTGAGGAAATGATCAAACTCCTGATGGAAGGAAAAGCGGAAGGGATCGCGCCGTTGCGCGACAAGTTCGCGCAAAAGATCCGCGACCGCGAATGGCCGATCGAGATGCTGATGAAAACCGACACTCTCCAGGATTCGCTCGAGAAATACCGGCAGAAAATCGCCGGCGGCGGCCGCAACAAGGCCGCCGTCTACGAGCTCGCCCTAACGAGCGGCCGCAATTACAAACCGGGCGACCAGATCAGCTACTACGTGAAAGCCACCCCGAAAAAAGTCGCGGCCTACGAAGCGGCCAAACTGGTGACCGATTTCGATCCGCAAAACCGCGACGAGAACATCGACTACTACGTCGCCAAGCTCGATGATCTGGTGAAGAAGTTTGCGGGCGTGACCGCCGGAGCGTCATCAGCGAAACAGGGGAGTCTGGCCCTTTAGCGGCGATAATGGTGCCGCAGCTGGGCGATCCGGATCTCATCGCCTGAAACGCGATAAACGATCCGGTGCTCGCTCGTGATTCGACGAGACCAATAACCCTGCAAGACGTACTTCAGCGGCTCCGGTTTGCCTATGCCGCGGTAAGGATCGCGCGTGATGTCCTTGATGAGTTGGTGGATGCGCTTCAACGTCTGCGCATCCGTATCCTGCCAATAAAAATAATCCTCCCAGGCATCAGCCGAGAAGACGAGATTCACGCGTTCAGTTTCAACTTTTTGCGAACACCTTTTCCGAGTTCGAGTGACTCGATCGAGCGCAGAAGCCGCTTCGCATTCTCCGGGGAGCGCAAAAGATGGGCTGTCTCCTCCAGCGATTCATATTCGGCCAGCGACAGCATCACGACCGCTTGATCGCGATTGCGAGTGATGACGACCGGCGCGTTATCTTCACACACCCGGTTGATCGTTGCGGCCAGACTTTCGCGGGCAGCGGTGTAAGTGATCGACTTCATCTACTGGACATGATCCTGTGCAGATGCCCGCCGGTCAAGCGCCCGATTCTTGCGGCCGCGCCGTTGCCTTTTCAACGGGACGAACCGCGACTCGCCGCGCAGATCGAAAATCTGCGCACCGGTCTGGCGAAGGAACTTCCGCCTGGGATCGAGGTCGAGTTCGACGAGCAATTCGACGCTATGTTCAGCTACAACGCGAAGAACTATGCGCTCCTGACGAAGGACGGCGAAGTCGTGATCAAGGGCGGCGCGCTCAAATCGCGTGGGCTGGAGAAATTCCAGCGCGTTTTCCTGGAGGAGATGATCAAGCTCCTGATGGAAGGGAAAGCCGGAAGCGATCCCCGGATTGCGCGACGAGTTCGAGCGCAAAATCCGCGAGCGCGAGTGGCCAATCGAGATGTTGATGAAAACAGACACGCTCCAGGATTCGCTCGAAAAATATCGCCAGAAAATCGCTGGCGGAGGTCGCAATCGCGCCGCCGCCTAGGAGCTCGCCCTAACGAGTGGGCGCTATTACAAGCCGGGCGACCAGATCAGCTACTACGTCAGAGCGACCCCGAAGAAAATCGCCGCCTACGAAGCCGCCAGGCTCGTGACTGATTTCGATCCCCAAAACCGCGACGAAAACGTCGATTACTACCTCGCCAAGCTCGACGACTTGATGAAGAAGTTCAGCGGCATCACAACTGAAGCCACTTCCGCCAAGCAAGCGAGCCTGGCACTTTAAGCCGCGGGTTAATCGACGACCTGAAGACTTCGGAGCAATTGCGAAAGTTCTGCCTGGTCGGCGGCGTAGTACGCCTCCCACTTGCGGCGCGCTTCCGGCGTGAGCGGCTCGTATTTCTGGGCCCTGCTGTTGAGGCGGTGATAGGCGCTTTGCAACGTTTTGGCGACGACGGGTGATTTCAGGATTTTGCCGACGCCAGGGAGCGCGGAGATTCCCTCGTAGACTCGCTGAGCGCCGGATTGCAAAAGGGGAAAACGCGGAGCCCGGGCCTCGTTTTTCCCAGCGTCAAGTTGAGGCTGAAACGCCGGGTCGACGTTGAGGAATTGGTAGACGCTTTCGCGCACGCGATCGGGAGCGCGCCGGATGGCGTCGAATTGAACGATCAGAATATTGTCGGCCGGAAAGCGGTCGAGATATGGCTTGAGATGGCGCGCGTAGCATCCGAGATCGCGCAGAAATGGATTCTCCATCATCCCCGCGAACGTTTCCGGCAAAGGCGCGACCACGGCGTTGCGGTTGTACCAATACCAGGAGTAGATCATCTCCACCGGCGGGCGCAGGCAGAGCAGCAGTTTGATATCGGGCCGATACGACTTGATGCGATCGGCGGCTTCCTCCAGATAAAGGTAGGAAGGACAAAATTCGCCCCGACACGAAACTGCTCCCCTGGCGGCCGGAAATTGTTCGTGATACCAGACCTCGCCTCGGTCAAAGCAATGCAGCTCCTTGCCGGCGAGCCGGCGCATGATCGTGTCGGCGAAGTAGTAGACCTCCTTGTCCGGGGCGAAGCCGATTTGCGGATGGGCTTCGAGCTGAGCGGACAGCCAGGTGGTTCCGCATTTCGGTGCGCCGATGCCGATAAAATCGATTTGGGACATTTGAGATATCATTTCACCGCGTCTTGCTTTCGCTCTTTTTCCCGACCGTCAAATTGGCCTCAGGCTTTTTGGCTTGGCCGGAAACGAGGCTGCGCACGGGAGGCAGGACATCTTTGAACGTCACGCCGTAGATATCCCAGACGGTCAGGAACAATCCGCAGACGAGCGGTCCGATGATGAACCCGAGCGGGCCGAAAAAGAAAAGCCCGCCGAGTGTGCCGAGGAGGATGAGCAGGTCCGGCATTTTCGCATCTTTTCCGACAAGCTTCGGGCGCAGCATATTATCGATCGTCCCGACGATGGCCGCGCACCAGATGAGGAGAAGGGTGGCCGCCAACGAATGGCCGATAATAAAGAGATAAATCACCGCCGGCACCCAGATGAGCGCGGCGCCGATCCCCGGCACGACCGAGAGCACCGTCATCATCGTTCCCCAGAAGGCCGCGCCCCCGAGGCCCGCCACCCAGAAACCAATCCCGGCGAGCGTTCCCTGGAGGATGCCGATAAGAAGCGTCCCCTTGATCGTCGCGCGCGTGACGGAGATGAGCCTTTCGACGACGCGCACTTCGTCGTCATGATTCAGGGGCGTGTAATAAAAGATCTTCTCGAGGATCTCGCGCCCGTCGCGGAGAAAATAGAACATCGCGTAAAGCATGACGAAGAGGTTGAGGAGAAAAGTGGCCGTCCCGGCGGTGAACTGAGTTGCCCCCGTCACGAGGAAGCTCCCGGCCGCTTTCGCAATGCGGGCGGCGTCGTCGGCGATTTGAGTCTGGTCGGGCACATAGTGAGCAAGCGACGGGAACCGCTGCACGAGCCAGTCATGAGTGTTGAACGCGCTCGCCGCGCCGAGGTGTTGTTGCACCCAGGGGATGGCTTCGTTGCTTACGCCGACGGCCTGTCGCACCACCACGCTGACAAAGGCGCTGAGCGGACCCACGACCAGCACAAAGAGAATAAGCAGCGTGAGCAAGGCGGCGAGAGACTTCCGGCCACCGAGCAGCTGCGCGACCCAGCGATAGAGCGGCCCGCATAAGCCGGCGAAGAGCGCTCCCAGCAGGAGCGGCATCAGGAATGGCCGGACCACAGCGAGGAACAGAGCCGACACCGTCAGCACCAGAAGGAGGACAAACGCCGTGCGGAAAGTGGCGCGGCTGATGTTGGCGGGTTCCATGCAGAGCAGTATGAGCCGATGGGGCGTTTAGTTCCACCCCTGACGGGCCCGACTACTTCGCGAGCAAGGTCGCCGGAGCAAAAACCTCGCCCGGCCTAATCACGGTCGAGACGCGACGGGTGTTCTCAATTTTCCCGCGGTCGCGGAGTTCATGGCGAAGCTCGCGAAAGATGCGGGGTTTCAACGATTCTTTAGGATCTTACGAATCTCGTTGTGAGATCCCAAGTCGCTGAATGAGAGGACGCCGGGCTCGGCGTCGAAGACGAGCCGCAGCTTCAGGCCGACGCGACATTCGAACAAACTGCCGCGCAGGCGGCGGAGGCGAAGTCCTGAATGCAGGTGCGGAGTGCCGAAGCCGTCGCGGACCGCGGTGATGACTTCGCCGACTTGCTGCCGCTGCCGTTTCGGAAGGCGGCGAATTGCCGCCTTCAGTTCGGGCGCTAGCTCAACGCGCAATATCCGCCTCGATGTCGCCACTGAAGGTTGTCATCCTGCCGGCTTTGCGATGCCGCGCGAGGCGTTGCTTCGTCCGGCGAACGAAGGAATCCAGTTCCGCTTCCGTCACTCCGTATTCCTGGAGCGCGTAGTCATCCGAGTGCACAGTCACTGGGCGCAAGGCGATAACCTGATCACCGTGCAAGATGCCGATGTCTTCTCCTTTGGCGGCGCGCTTGAGCAGAGACGACAAGTTCGTGCGGGCTTGTGTCGGAGAAAGAGTCGTCATCGCGTCGATAATAAGCCGATATGGAGAGCAGATCAAGTACCGCTGAAACGCATTTCGTTAGTCTGGACGAAGCCCATTTTTTCATAGAGCAGGCGGCCTTCGTCGGAGGCGTGGAGAACGAGACGGTCGAGGCGCTCGGTTCGGGACCACGCGATGATTTGCTCCAGCAAGAGTTTCGCGGCCCCGCGGCGGCGCCATTCGGGTTCGGTGAAAACGTTGATGATGATGGCGTGACGACCTTCGGCAATGCTGACCTCTCCGCCTGGTCCTTCGACTGGATGCGGCAGGACGCTCCGGAGTTGAACCCCGACGCCAGCGACGATCTGATCGGGCGACTCGTTAGGCCAGGCAAGCCAGCCGATGTATTCGCCGGTCTCGAGCATCTCGCGGATGCGGGATTCGCACCTGGCGCGGTAGGTCTCGAAGAGCGGTTCGGGCACCAGTCCCATTTCCTGGAACATCCGGGCGCGCTGGGTTGCGATCAGCGCGGCATCGGAGACGCCGGCGAGGCGAATCTCGAAACGCGGCGGCGTCATGCAGCAGAGCTTCTTTCGTTAACGAGAGGACGCAACCGACCCCGCGCCGAGCGCGGCGCGGAGGTGCGGGACGAGGCGTTTGGTGAACTCGACCGAGTCGCCCGCGGAAAGATGCGACCACTCGGGACAGGTGAAGTCCGCCAGCTCGGGGAAATCTTCGAAGTGGATTCCGGGCGTGGCAGTTTCCTTGAGGAGACGATCCCAAGTCGTTGTCCGCGGCGTCGTCCGGTCTTCCAACGCTTTGAGATCGCCGCTCAGCGGAAAGCGGACGAAGACGATCTTGCCACCGCGCGCGCGCAGTTTATCAACGAGTGCTTTGGTATCGGCGAAGCGCGCTTCGAAAGCGTCGTGCATCATCTTCCCGAACTTCTCCGGTGGAATGAAACTCGGCGGCGGTGGCGGAGTGAAGAGCGGAATCCAGCCGTGCTTGACCCGGTCCTGTAATTTTCCCGGCTGCGCGCATTGCTCGACCATGCGGGCGCGGCGTCCGCGATTGAGTGAGGCAAAATAAGGCGGCAGTTTCGGCGGGACATGGGCGTTAGGGCGATTCGGAATCGGCAACTGCTCGAGCAGCGCGCCAAGCGTCAGGTCGTCCTGCTTCATGCAGGCGAACCATTTTTCGAGATAAATCCCGAGATCATGACTCGCGCGTTGGGCATAGGTTTGGGTGTGGGCCCGGCGGACCGATTTCTCGGCTCGATTCATCGGCGGTGAGCCCGGTGGAGCGAAGAAGAGCCGCGGGACGACGCTGCAGAGAATGGTGCCGTGGAAGCTTTGATCATTGATCAGGTCGGCCAGGACGGGAAAAGCGGTACTGCCGGGTTGAGCGAGTTGGATGGGACGCTTGCCCAATCCTTTTTCGAGTTCGTCGAGGTCGGAGTCGAAGAGCGCGCGCGAGTCCCCCACGATGACGAGCGACTCCGGCTCGACGCGGCGGCGCACTTCGGTCCAGAGATCGCCGGTATCGTTCAACGTCGGCGCGTAACCGAGCGAGCGGCAATAAATTTCCCAGGCTGCCGTCGCAACGGCCAGCATCATCACGACGCTGACCGTGATCCCGCGCCACGGCCGCATCGGGATGACCCGCTCAAAACTGGAAGTAGATAAATGCATTGCTGTTGCCTTGCGTGAGCAGGATGGCCGCGGCCATGAACGTCCAGAGGCCGGTCAGGACCCAGACCGGCATGCGGTTGACGGCGGCTTCGATCGTCGTGTCGCGCAGCGACCAATGGACGGCGAACATGAAAACGGTCACGATCCCGATCTGCAAAATCTCCCGCGTGCCGAGGAGCGCGTCGCCGTGCGGATGGCCGCCGAACATCCCGCTGAGCATGCGCGTCGCGACGGTGAAATCGGGCGCACGAAAGAAAACCCAGGCGACACAGACGGCAAAGTAGGTGCCCAGACCGAGGAGCAACTTGACCGGCAAGTGCTCCGTCCAAGTCGCCTCGCCGACGATCACTTTCGTTAGGTGCTCGAGCGCGAGATAGGAACCGTGCAACAAACCCCAGACGACAAAGGTCCAGGCCGCGCCGTGCCAGAGGCCGCCGATGAACATCACGATCATGAGATTGATCATGGCGCGGGCGGCGCCGGCGCGGTTGCCGCCGATCGGGATGTAAAGGTAGTCGCGCAGGAAAGTGGAGAGCGAGATGTGCCAGCGCCGCCAGAAATCCGAGAACCCGATCGCGGCGTAGGGAAACCGGAAGTTGTTTTTCAAGTGGAACCCGAGACACAAGGCCGCGCCGATCGCGCAGATCGAGTAGCCGGCGAAATCGAAAAAGATCTGGCCCGCAAACGCCATCACGCCCGCCCACGAATCGAGCGCAACGAGCGGGCCGCCATAAGCGAAGACCGTGTCGGCCGGGCCGGCGAGGAGCGTGTCGGCGAGCACGATTTTTTCGAAAAGCCCTAACGTCATTAAGAGCAGCCCCCAGAAGAATCGGCCCTGCTGCGGCTTGGGCGGGGCCGCGAGTTGCGGGAGAAAATCGCCCGCGCGCACGATCGGGCCGGCCACGAGCTGTGGGAAAAAGGAGACCGCGAGCACGAAATCGCGGAGCGAGCGGGTCGGTTTCAAGACCCCGCGATAAATGTCGAGGGTGTAGGAGAGCGAGTGAAAGGTATAGAAGGAGATGCCGATCGGGAGAAAGAGATCGAGATGCGGCGGGTGGTAAGCGATCCCGCCACGCGACAGGACCCATTGGAAATTCTCGAGGAGAAAATTCCCGTATTTGAAAAATCCGAGCATGCTGAGGTTGACCGCGACGCTGATCACCAGCCAGACTTTGCGCGCTTCCGGGCGTTCCTGTTTCCCCATGATCCGGCCGAGATAGAAATCCATCGCGGTTGTACCGAAGAGGAGCGCGGCGAAAGGCGGATTCCACGCGCCGTAGAAAATGTAGCTCGCGACCACGAGCAAATTTTTGCGCGCCGGCCAGGAGCGCATCGACCAATACGCGCTCACCACTACGATAAAAAAGACGACGAACGTCAGTGAGTTGAAGAGCACGCGCCCGCTTTATAGAGGCACTGAAGAGGACGGCAAGCAGAATTCGGCGGTTTAGTTTGCCAAGAAGCGACGAATCGGAGATCAAGGCGCAGCGTTGCCGCGCCTCATGTCCTTCGTCGTCGAACCGCTTTACGTTGTCGCGGTCCTTTGGCTCTGGTCGCGTTGGCGGAATGGCTCTCGCGCAAGAAGCACTTCCGTTATCTCGGCTCGGCGCTGATTGTCATTCTCGTCGCCGCGGTCCTGGCGAATGTCGGACTGCTGCCGTCGTCGCGGAATGCGCCCGCCCTTTACGACGGCGTCTTCAACTACATCGCGCCGCTCGCGATTTTCTTCCTCCTCCTCGACGTGAAATTGAAAGACCTGCGCCAGGCTGGTCTGCCGATGCGCATGCTTTTCGCGCTCGGCGCGCTGACCACGGTGGTCGGCGTGGTCGTGAGCTATCACCTGATCGCGCCGCAGAACCACGGCGTCGGCAACGCGTTCGCCGTCGCCGGGATGTTCACTGGCACCTACATCGGCGGGAGCGTCAATCTCAACGCGGTCGCGCTGGAATTCGGCCCGTGCCGCTCGGCTCAGGCGATGAGGTGGGTGCGATTGAGCTGGAAATTCCGGAACGGACGAGTGTTTTCGATTTCTCCATCCTTCTCGTGCTCGGCATCGGCAGCCTGTTCCTGTCGCAACTCGTTAGCCGATTCTGGCCCGCGCTTCCCTATGTGCTGACGCTGACAACCGTCGCGCTCGCTTTGGCGCAACTGCCCATCGTGCAACGAGTGGGTGGCGCCAAGGTGATCGGTTATTTCACCGTGCTCATTTTTCTCGCGGTCGTCGGCGCCTACTGCGATCTCGCGGCGCTGATCGCCAACGGCGCGGTCGCGGGCACCCTGCTCGCGTGGGTGACGGCGATCGTTTTTCTGCACGCCATCCTGCTCTTCACGATCGGCGGCCTGTTCAAGCAGGACTGGGCGATCATTGCCGTGGCCTCCAACGCCGACATTGGCGGCGCGATCTCGGCCGGCGTACTGGCAACCGCGATCGGGCGCGGCGATTTGCGGTTGCCGGGCATTCTCGCTGGCTCGTTAGGCAACGCGATCGGCACCTATGCGGGTGTGCTGGTGGCGATCTATTTGCGCTGACCGCGTGCCTAACGTGGGAGGGGCCTTTGCGCCCCGATCCCCTGGGGGAGCGCGCTGCTGATCGGGGCACCAAGGCCCCTCCCACATTGTTATCAGCAAACCGCTTCCCGTAGCGCGGTAGCTTCCGCCGCGACCTCGCGCAAGGCGGCGAGAAGTTGCGCGGAAGGTACGCTCAACGCTGCAGGTGGCGTCGCGCGCGCCGCTTCTTCGTGGTCGCCCAGCCCGGAATCCTTTAGCTCACGCAGGCGGGCTTGGATCAACTCCCGGATGGCATTGGCGTTGTCGACCCCGCGAAAAAATGCGGTATGCAGGCTTTGCGGCATCCCTTTGCGCTCCCGCCGCGCCGGGGCCGAGCCACCCGCGGTGTCGACCCGCAAGTCGGCAATGCCAAGGAGGCGTTGGAGCGGGCCCTGCGAGATCGAGATGTTCTGGATGTTGGCGAAGGTGATCGTCATTTCGCGCACGTGCACGATGCCCTCGCGCAGGCGCAGGCTGCGATCGGTCACGAGGTACCAGCGTTTCTCGAAATCGAGCCTAACGAGCGCGAGAGAAAAGAGCCGGCCGATGAAAAAGAACAGGACGATGATTTGCGGAAGGCCGACGACGAGGGCTCCGAGCAGCTTTTGCTCGGGCGCCTTGAAGAGTTCGACGATCGCCCCCATTTCCATCGTCACCAGGACGATGAAGACGGCCGCCGTTTTCACGGCCCAGAGTCCGAGGAGATATCTGTAGTAATTGGGCGCGGCCCGAAAGCGCTGGGTGCGCGCTTCGTCGCCGGGCGGCGGTTCCGGATCGCCCGGAATACGCAGCACCTCTTCGCACCATGCGCGGAAGGCCTTAAACATGATCGGCCGGCGGCAGCTTGCCTAACGACTCCCGGGTTTGGCGCAGCTCGTCGCGGATCGTGCGCAGGAGCGAAATCATTTCCGCATTCGGATCCGCGCTCATCGCCGGCGCGGGCGCTGTTTTCACGGGCGCGTGATAGCCGCGCATCCGGGTGTAGAGAAAATCGCGGATCGCTTCGTATTCCTTGAATCCTTCGATCACGAGTTCGGCATCGGCCGAGCCGGACGCCGTCTGAATCTGAATGTCGGCGAGGCCAAGCCAGCGCTGGATCACGCCGGAGCGGAGATGAATATCCTGGATGCGCGCGTAAGTGAGATTGACCTCGCGCCGAAAAAGAATCCCGACCCGCATGTGAATGCCTTCCTCGTCGAAAGTGTAGCGCAGGGTGTGGTAACGAAAGTAAAGATAGGGCAGCAAGAAAATCAGGCCCGGCCCGGTCAGCACCGCGCGAATGACGTAAAGCGTCCAAAGCGCGGGATCCGGCGTGCTGAGCGAGAAGATGTCTTTGCCTGGGCTCGGTGCGGCGACCATGCGATCAGCTCTTGATACGAAGAAGCGCGCGCGTCGTCCACTCCATCTCGCTGCGCCTCACAGCCGGAAAGTCATCGTTTTTGCATTGCCAGCCTTGCCTCGGGACGGCATCAAAGGTGGGTGAGACCCGCCGCAGTCACGACGGCGGCGACAAAGAATGCTTTCGGATTCGGTCTCGGCCATGGCAGCGGAGCGCACGCCCCGGACGAATATTACGTGATCGATTCGTGCCTAGTTGCGCGCCCGCGATCGAGTAAGTGGCGATGCCGGAGGGATCATCGTCCGCGGCCCCGGTGATCAAATCCGGTCCGAGGACGGAGAAGAAGCGCCGGAAGCGACTTGGTTTTTCGCTAACGGGTGGCTTTGCGTTTATGCGGCGGCTTTGCGGCTGTTCCGAGAGTGACGGTCGCGGTTCGATCGCACGCGCAGGCAGTGAGGTCGATCTGTTCAGGCAACGGATCAGACCCTCACACGCAAGGTATCGTTCGATCCTCGCGCTTGATTGAAGCGCAGCTACGCGAGCTTCGCGGTCAGCTTGATTTGGGTGCCGGCGAGCGCAACCGAAACGGGGCAAGTCTTTTTCGTCTTCTCGGCCTGCTCCTGGAAAGTTTTATCGTCCATTCCAGGGACGGTCGCTTCCACCTGGAGATCGATCGTGGTGATCTTCGGTCCGCCGTCCACCATTTCGAGCTTCACGTTCGCGGTCGTGCTGATGCGTTTCGCGGGATGGCCGGCCTTTTCGAGGTTGGAAGAGAGGGCCATCGAAAAGCAGCCCGCTTCCGCCGCGCCAATGAGTTCTTCGGGGTTGGTCCCGCCGGCGTTTTCGAAACGGGATTGAAAAGAGTACGGCCCCTCATAGGCGCCGCTCCCGAGTTTCATTGTTCCTTTGCCCTCTTTCAGGGTGCCTTCCCAAACTGCTGATCCGGTTCTTGCTGGCATAATAATGTTTCCTTTGGTCGTGGGTGGAGTGGTTAGTGTTTGCTGCTTTTGCGCTCAAACTCGGTCAGGTAACCGACGAATGCGCGGCGGTGTTCCTGCTCGTCGCCGAGAACAGTCACACAAAGATCCTGCCTGACAAAATCGACCTGGTCGCACAAGCGAATGATCTTCTCGCATTGCGCGATCGCGCCGTCTTCCGCCTTGATCACGCCTTTGATCACCGTGACGAGGTCGTTCATTGTCTATAATACGCCGGAAACCGGTCGCGTGGATCCACCGGAAATCACTTCTCGCTCTTGGTCGTTTTCTGATCTGGGAGAACGAGCTGCCGCGCCGATTCCGCCCGCGGGCTTTGCGGGAACCGCGCGAGGAATTCGCGCGCGACCGATGCGGCGCGCTCCTTGTCGTGCAGCACTTCGGAGAAAAGGCTTATTTGATTGAACAGGCTGTTCTCGTGCAGCGGGTTTTGCTTTTGCGCGGTCTGGTATTGTTCGAGCGCTTTCTGCCCCTGGCCGAGAAAGCGAAAGCAGTTGCCGAGATCGGTCCGCACATCGGGATTGTCGGCGCCAAGCGCGATCGCCTGCTCATAGTGCTCGATCGCATGCGTCCAGTTCTGCCGATCGTAGTTCCAGTTCGCCAGCGTGCGCGCCGCCTCGGCCGGCGCAAGCTGCGAAACGTCCGGTGGTTCTGCGCCCGCAGCGGGTGCGGGTTGAGAAACGTTAGGCGATTGCGCGCTGGACACTGCCATAAAGCTTTCGATCGCCGGTTTCTCCGGCGGAGCCGATGCTCCGCGCATCGCCAGCCACGTCGCACCTGCGCCGAGGCCAAAGGCGGCAAGAATCAGGAGCGGGATCGACAGTTGCGACCGCTGGATCGCTGCCTTCGGTTTTCTACCCCGGTTCGCCATTAGAATAGATTCTTGGGCGGCATGCTCGGACAGAGTTTGCTCACGTTTTTCTCTCGATACCGCACCGGCCGCAAAAGCGAAAGGGCTTTGCGCGCAATTGCGGATCGCGCCGGTTCCCGGCGGGACGTTCCGCCTCAGGCGAATTGCGTCCGTGGTTTGACGTCGGACGGAAAATCCACGAAGCTCGCCGCAATCCGAGCCGGTCATCGCCCGTGACCCGCTGAAGATTGGTCGGCCTAGTTTTCATGAGCACGTCCGAAGTTTTCCTGATCGCGATGACAATCATCTTTACCGTGCCATACCCTTCACCGCGACGCTGCTGATGGCGCTGGCCAGCACCATGCTCGGCGTTCCGCTCGCGGGGCCGAAGCTGAACAAGCTCAAAACAATCATCGCCAAA
The DNA here is from genome assembly GCA_003169975.1 of Spartobacteria bacterium. GTDB lineage: Bacteria > Verrucomicrobiota > Verrucomicrobiia > Chthoniobacterales > UBA10450 > Palsa-1392. Next base: position 46,877 of record PNAA01000015.1, read on the forward strand.
TCGTCCTGAGCGAAAGCGCGATTGTAGCGTCGGCTGTCTCAGCCGAAAATTGCGACGGCCCTTCCGCTGGGACAGCGGACTCTACAACCGGCGGGTCTGGGAGCACGACCAGCCGTTCAAAAAATACCTGACGCGGGTGCGCTGCTTCTACGCCGGAGCGCCGCGTGAGTTCAGGAGGACATTTTCAGAACTCGCGAAAAGATTTCGTGAATTCGGGCTGGGCCCCTCATGAATTCAAGTATGGCCGGCAGCATTTCGCGGAGCCGGTTCCAGAATTCACGAAACGACCGCCTGAACTCGGGTTGGCGTCCCTGGAACTCATTTGCAGCCACGATCAATTCGTGAGCCGCTGTCGAGAGTTCACGCCCGCGTCGCGCGAACTCCAAAAGATACGCCCCAAATTCAGGGAAACATTTCGTGATGTCGACCGGACGCTCTTTGAACTCTTGCCCGATAGCCAATTATGCCCTCCAGACTCATCGTTAAGCCAGCGATCAACTTCCTCTCCACCGACCCAGACGCCCATCTCCTCGTGCCGGTCGGCGGAATCATTCGTTCCCTCACCAACAACGAAAATTCCCCGGACCCGTCGCCCTCCCTCGCGGTCGTCGCGGCGGCGCGCGACGAGTTTCGGGTCGTCGCGGGCAACGCCGCTGGCGGCGGCAAACTCCTGACCTTGCTGAAAAATGCGCGGAGGGCAGAGCTGGTCGGCCTCGTTCGGCAACTGGCCAGCTACGTGGCCGGAACGTGCGCTGGAGATCTGACCAAGCTCCCTTTGCTTCTTGAGTTGACTCTCTCCCTGCCCTTCAAAGTTCTGGTTTGCAAAAAAGCGGTCTGATCTATTTGCTGGCTGCAATGTTGCCGAAGACAAAGTATGCGCGCAGCGGCGACGTGCGCATCGCCTATCAGATCACTGGCGATGGGCCATTCGACGTGGTCTGGGCGCCAGGCACGATGTCGCATCTTGATCTGGATTGGGAAATCCCGCAGCGCGCTCTTTTCTTCGAGCGTTTCAGCAAGTTCTGCCGCCTCATTCGTTTCGATAAACGCGGCACCGGTCTATCCGATCGTCCGGTGCATATGGCGACCCTCGAGGAGCGCACTGACGACATTCGCGCGGTGATGGACGACGTCGGAATCGAGAGCGCCAATATTTTCGGCGTTTCCGAAGGCGGCTCGATGGCGTGTCTCTTCGCTGCCGCTCATCCGGAGCGGGTAAAGTCGCTCCTCATCTGGGGAGCCCAGGCTCGTTGGATAGCGTGCGAGGATCATCCCTGGGCACAAACGCCGGAGGAGCACAACGAGATGCTGGCGATGGTCCAGGACGATTGGCCTTCGATTGATTACATCGTCGGACCTGGTGCCGGCATGGGCCGGGACGCGCCACCGGCCGCGGTCGAGGCTGTCGCCCGCTACATGCGCGCGGCGGCGAGCCCGTCGGCCGTCTATGCCTATGAGGTGATGAACGGCCAGATCGATACCCGTCCCATTCTCCCTTCGATCCAGGCGCCGACGCTGGTCATGAATCGCACCGGCGATCCATGCGCTCGCGTCAAAGCCGCACGCGACATGGCATCGCGGATTCCGGGAGCAAGATTCATCGAGTATCCCGGTAACAGTCATTCCATCATGCTCGACGACATGGAGACCATCCTTTCCGATGTGCATGAGTTCATCACCGGCGAACGACCGATCGAAACCTTTGATCGCGTCCTCGCGACCGTGCTCTTTCTCGACATCGCTTCATCGACCGAGCGCGCGGCAGCGCTCGGCGACACCGCCTGGCGCAATATCCTTAACTCCTACTACACGGTGGTGCGCAAGGAACTGGCGCGCTTCCGGGGCAAGGAAACCAATACGACCGGCGACGGGTTTCTCGCGACTTTCGACGGCCCCGCGCGGGCGGTCCGTTGTGCGCTCGCGATCGCGCTCGCCGTCCGGCAGCTCGGGATCGAAGTGCGCGCGGGCGTGCACACCGGCGAATGCGAACTGATGGGTGACAATATCGGCGGCATCGCGGTCCACGCCGGCGCGCGGATCATGGCGAAAGCCGAGCCGGGCGTGGTCGTCGTTTCCCGCACCGTGAAGGATCTGGTCGCTGGTTCGGGCATCGATTTTCAAGACCTCGGCCTGCACGAATTAAAAGGCGTCCCCGGGGAGTGGCAACTCTTCTCGGCCGGCTGAGTTTGCCAGCTTCGAAAATTGCAGGAAACCCAGGCAACACCTCAGAAAAAGCTGAAACCCTGAGATTCTGAAAAGCTGTTCCTGCATTCCCGACTTCGACTCGGTGTCTTCTTTAATTTCAGCGTTTCAGTTTTCAGCGTCTCAGCTTTTCTCTGAAGATCCCTCCAGGCCGAGCGCATCGCGAACCGCCGCAAATCATTCCGCATTCCGCAATCCGCATTTTGAACGCTTGGTCTACGCCCTGATCTTCGGGGTCACGATTTTCGGTGAACACTACACCGCGCAGACGGTCTTCGGTATTTCCCTGGTTGTCGCGGGCGTGCTGCTTAGTTTACCCGCTGCGGCGGGCGGTCCTCTACGGCAAACCAAAGCCACCGGAGGTGATGGAGGAAACGGAGACGGCCGTCGTATGACTGGACTCCGAGGCTCTGCAAGAACCAAGCCTCCTTGCATTGTAGCCACATTAGTGCCACATTTTGCCATGAGGAAAACCACCACGATCCGCGCTCGTATCGAACCGTCCCTCAAAGCGGAAGTCGAATCGATCTTATCCCACTTGGGTCTAACCGTGTCCGAAACGATTCATTTGCTCTACCGGCAGATCAAGCTGCGGCGGGGGCTTCCGTTTGCGGTCGAAATGCCCAACGAGCTGACGGCGAAAACTCTGCGTGAAAGCAAGGCCGGCAAAGGCGTGAAGCGCTTCGCGACGAAGAAGGAGCTTTACGCCGATCTCGGCTTGTGAGGAGTTTCAGCCGCAGTTCGCAGTTCAAGAAGGACGTGGGGCGAATGGATCGGCGGGGAAAAGACTTACAGAGGCTGAGACGTGTTCTCGATTTGCTGATCGATGCAAAACCACTGCCCCCTGAATTGCAGGATCACCCATTGCGAGGAGAGTTCGCCGGCAGCCGGGACTGCCACCTTGAGCCCGATTGGGTCTTGATCTATTCACTCGAAAAAGATCACGTGCGGTTTGAGCGCACCGGGACGCATAGCGATCTTTTTCAATGACGCTCGACCCGAGATTATGAAGCCGACCTCTTTTCTCCCCTGCCTTTTTTCATCCTTCTTCCTTTCCAAGGCTGGTCATCGCGGGCGTGCTCCTCAGTTTACCCGCCGCGGCGGGCGGTCCTCTACGGCAAACCCAAATCCCCGGAAGTGATCGAGGAAACGGAGACCGCGGTAGTGTGACCGTGCATCACGAGCTTTTCAATTTGAAAGCCCGGCCGTTGCTGCGCAGCCGTTACGGCAGCGTTTCAGCGTTTGATTCGCTCAACCCCTCGCTCACCCTTCGGGCTCCGTCCATGTCGCAGTGCCCCCGCAGGCTCCATTCAGTTTTCAGCTTTTCTTCGCTGCCGCCCGAAGTCATCGAGGAGTCGGAAATGGCGGTGGTAAAACAGCGTTCTTTCTCTTGTTGACAGCTCACCAGCGAAATTCTAAAGCTGAACCCGGAATTCCCCACCCGTTGAAGCGCGCAAAAAAATGTCTCGCACATCACCCTGTATGACCCTAAGGCGGCACGTTGCTCGCTCTGTCGTCAGTCGCTATGGCCAAAGAAAAACCATCGAAACCGCTCGCGGAAAAGCCTGACAAACAGGTCACCATAGAGATTCCGCAGGGCCAGTTTCCCGTTGTTCTGTATGCCAATGTCTTCGGGCTGGAGAGCCTCGACGGACACAAACTGGTGCATTTCGGGCTCATGATCTCACCTGCCCGCCTCCTGCTCTCAGCTTGGGCGTGCGTCTTCGAGAGAAAACTGATCGAAAATAGCAAGGAATCTTGGATGAATTATCTCGCGGAAGTTGAATTTCCGAGCCATGCTGGAGACGCCAGCTTTCGTTGCCCGCCGGAGAAACTAGCGATGGGCGTAGCATCGGCGAATCTTGCCACTCTGGCGCGCGCGGACGAGGTGGGCGAGATTCGCCTTTTTGCTTATTCCATCGCCGATCTACTGGATCAGAGAGGTGAAGAAAAGCCCGGGAAGATCAAAGGCCAGCCCCTTGCGCTCATCCGTTTTCCGTTGGAGTTGCAGCGCCAGCTCATCGCTGCCATATACCAGGATCTGATCCCGTGAAGATCAGCGTTTCCGGAACTATTCTCGCCACCTCGCTTAATCTTGGAGCCATGGTGAACGACGGCTTCCAGCAGCAAGCCGTTTCTGCAGTTCTTCCTGGAGAGGCGCAACAAACCGGCGATGTTTCCCACACTCCGAACGTAGCGTCAGTCATTCATACATCGGATGAATTCTACACTACGGTTCAGCCGGTTCCTGTCGGCATCGAATGGGACAACAGGGCAGAGAAGCGTTTTCAGGCGCTCGCTGTGAAGGAGGCGACGGAAGCATTGAGCGGCTCGGAATTTGTGGAATTGGAGCAGCTAACCAAAGTCCGCCGCAAGCACACTGCTCCGCCGGTCAGCGCGAACGAATTGCTTGAGGAGCTAAGGCAATGGCAGAGCATCAGCCGCGTCTTTGAGGCGTTGGCCCGGTATGTCGAAGAAATCGGAGTCAAGCGAGACGCCGTCACGAATCGTCCGTAGGAACTTCCCGAAGGGAAAGCTTACGCGCTTCAATTATCGGAAGCGGGCGTTACCGTGTCTGCTTGTAGATTTTTCGAATCGATGTGCCTATTCAATGCTTCACAAGGACATGGCGGGCGGCGAATCGGCCCTTGATGTGGATCATTTCGATCCACGACTCAAGTCCAACTATCTGCAAAGCTACTTGAATCTTTTTCCTGCCTCGCGGCACTGCAATGGCAAGAAACAGAATGCCTGGCCGACGAAAGAAATGCAGGCAGCCGGGATCCGCTTTTTGGATTGCACACGGGAGCACGATTACGACGTTCACATTCTTGAAGACCCCAAGACTCATAGAGTTTTCGGCGTTACGCCCGCCGGACGCTACCACGTGCGTGTTCTTGACCTAAACGCTGATGTATTCATCAAGCATCGGAAAATGAGGACGAATCTCCGGATCTTCATGACTAAAACGCCCGTGATCATCAAACCAAAAGCCTTCGAACGGTTGCGTGCCGCAATCCAGTTGGCGCAGGATTTTCAAGAGCTAATGATCCCCGTCATTCGCTATGGCGTTCCCCCTTCAGTGCCGAAGGATTAGCTAGTGCGAAGGAGTTGGGTCGTGCCTATAAAGGATCGACCCGTTGAAGCTCCCAGTTGGGTGAAATTCCGTTTGGCGTGGATGCCCCTACTTTCTGTGCTGGCGCGCGGCCAGCCATTTGTCGAACGACTGGCGCTGCAGATCGAATAATACGCCGCGGAATGCGCGCCGATCGAAGAGGTAAAGCGCGTGCCGCATACGTGTGAATGGGTTGAACTTTCGGTGTACCGATCCTTCCACATACTCAGCGAAGCGTTCAACCGTGCCTATGTGTTTGCGATGAGCAGATGCAAAGTCTTTATCAGTAACGTCGGATTTCAGTTCCACTAATTCTTTCACGAACCCGTTGTACTGCGTCAGCGTGAATGTC
>PNAA01000051.1 GCA_003169975.1 Spartobacteria bacterium
ATTCCATTGGAGGTGAGCTCGATGGATCCGGCATTGCCGAAGCTTGATGACGTTGAGATGCTGCTCCCGCCGCTCAGTTCCATCGATCCAGTTGTGGTAACGATGACGCTTCCCGCTGATCCGGCTCCGGCATTGGCGCTCGAGATCGAACTATTAGAATCCATCTCCAGAGTTCCGGTGGTCAAGCTGACGGAGCCTGCAGGACCAGAAAGTGCCGACGTTGAAATGCTGCTGTCACCGCTGAGTGTTGTCGATTGAGCCGCGTTAATAAACACGCTTCCGGCAGCCCCAGTTCCAACCGCAGCACTCGATATTGTGCTGCCCGAATCCATACTCAAGGTCCCCAGGTTCAGTTCAATTGAGCCGGCTTGGCCGCCAAACTGTGATCTAGCCGAGATAGTTCCGCCATCCTGCAACACCATGCTATCGGAATTGATGGTCACGTCGCCTCCTCGACCATTGTCGGAGAAGACGTCTAATGCCTCTGCCAAAATACCTGCGGGAAAAGGTGACTCGCTTCCGCGGCCCTCAATCAAAATAGATTGAGCGGTCACGAATATGTTCCCGCCGTTCCCGAAACCGGCGGTGCTGGTAGAGATAGTTCCCCCATTGATTAGTTGCAGGTCGCCGGTCTGCACGATCACGTCGCCGGCATTGCCATGACCCAGAGGGGCAGAAGCTTCAATCCCACCACCCAAACCCGTGGACAAGAAGCCCGTGCCGTCGATCACAATTGAGTCAGCCTTCACTGTGACCAATCCCCCGTTGCCATCGCCGAGCGTCGCTGTAGAAATAGATGCTAATCCGACGATTCTCAGATCGCCGGCCTCTACCGTAACATTGCCGGCATTACCGCTGCTCGAAAAACCTGTATCAGCAGAAATGCCAGTCTGCAAATCAGGATCCGCGCCCGTTCCGTCAATCAAAATCGAGTCAGCAATTACATTCACATTGCCGCCAGCACCAAGGCCGAAAGTGTTGGAAGAAATCTGGCCACCGCCGGTAATAGTCAGAGCGCCGGTTTGCACCGTTACGTCTCCCGCGTTGCCAATGCTCCCAAGCTCTGCCTGGGCGGTAATGCCGGTAAATAGATTCGAGTTCACTCCATCAATAATAAGCGAGTTAGCAGACACGTTGACGCTTCCTCCATTGCCTAGACCAAACGTGGTCGAGGAAATCTTGCTGCCATCGGTAATGGTCAGATCGCCCGTCTGCACCGTTACATCACCTGCATCGCCGAAAAGCGCCGACGTGGAAACGCTGCCTCCCCCGCTTAGCTCCATCGCCCCCGTGGTCTGAATGGTGAGGCTTCCGGCAGAGCCAGTGCCAGTATTGGCGCTGGAGATGGAGCTGTCCGAGTCCAAAGTTAGGGTTCCGAGAGTCAAGCTGATCGATCCAGCTGACGCGGCTGTTAATGACGTGGCGGAAATGCTGCCACCGTTCTGCATGAGCAGGCTGCCGGCTGTAATCGCCACCTCGCCACCGTTCCCAGCGCTGCCAGCGGACGCCTCGGCAAAAATCCCGGTTGTGTCCATTGCTCCCCCGGTTCCGTCAACGGAAAGCGAGCCAGTAATGATCGTGACATTGCCTCCAGCGCCAAGGCCGAACGTGTCCGTGGCGACAAATCCACTTTGCTCAATCACCACCGACCCTGAGGTGATGGAAATACTCCCAGCGGCTCCACTCGTATATGTGGAAGCCGAGATCTCACTTCCGGCTCCGGTGACCTTCAAAACGTCCGAGGTGATAAAAATGTCGCCGGCCTTTCCAGTCGTGAAGGGACCACCGTTTGGCGGCGCTGAGCCGGATTCGGAAAAGATCGAGCCTGCGTCCAAAGTGAGAGAAGAAGCTGTCAGGTGAATCGTTCCTGCATTTCCGGAGCCACCCGACGTGCTGGTGGAAATCACGGCGCCGTTGCTGATTATTAGATCGTGAACGTTCACCGTCACCTCACCTGCGTTGCCATTGCCCTCCGTCCCAGAGCTGATCTCGCTCGGATAAGACAAACCGGGAAAAACTAAAAAAAACCCGTCAACCAAAACCGAATCAGCGGTGATAGTGAGATTTCCACCATTGCCGTTGCCAAAGGTGTCCGAAGAGATGCCACCGCCATGGGTGATTTGTATGTCACCTGCTTGAATTGTCATGTTACCGGCGGTGGCACCAGCCGATGAGATACCTCCCCCGTCGATTGAGAGTGATGTCGCAGTGACCGTCACATCGCCGGCGGGAGCCGCGTCACTGGTTGTTGATATGCCCGCGTCGTTAATCATCGTCAGATCTCGCGACGCGGCTACCATAATACTACCACCATTGCTATTACTTCCAGTTGCCTCAGCGGTAACTTGGGCGTCATCCAACACAATTGAATCCGCGTTCAGCGTTATATTCCCCGCATTCCCCGTATTCCCGCCAAAGACCAATGCATATGTGTCGACGGTACTCTGAGCGATGGTCAAGTCGCGCGCTTGGATGGTAATGTTCCCCGCATTGCCGGTAGCACTGCCAAAGCTAATGCTACCTGCACCAACATCGGAACCTCCGAGGATTCCTATTGAGTTCGCAGTCAGCGTAATATCTCCCGCGTTACCGCTGCCTTGAGTACCTGTCGTAAGGTCTCCGCCATTGACATCTATCGAGTTCGCAGTCACGGTCAGATTTCCCGCATTGCCGCTTGCCAACGTCATTGTGCCAATGCCTGCGGAGTCTGTTACTGTTAGATCGCCGGTCTGGATTGTAATATTGCCACCATTACCGCCTGCAAGTGTGGCTATGTCAATAAATGCGGAGTTTGAGATTTGTATCGAGTCCGCAGTCAACATGAAGTTCCCGCCATTGCCGGCACCGACAGTGAGGATAAGGATATGGCTACCGTCGGTGATTGTTGCGTTTTCACTTGCAACGATGTCGATCGCACCACCGGGAGAGGATCCTCCGGTAAACGATGTTATCGAGCTATTGTCCAAGATAAAATTCCCACAACGAATAACTACCGGACCGCCACCGCCAAAGAGCGCGGTCGTGTCGATATTCGCAGAGTTGGTCAGACTGATGTCACCCAGCGTGCTGAATTGCGACACGTCAACTGAGCTACCCAAGTTGGTCGCGTCCAGCAAGGCCTCTCCAGCCGACTTCACGCTGACCAGGTTTACCCGCGCCCCGTCTCCAGCGATGTTTGGAGTAAATGGGGGGTTGTTCGCACCATCGATTGAGATGTCGCCAGCAACCGCCGAGAAAGACTTTGCCGGCGCAACGTTCAATCTGCTGCCGGTGATAGAGACCGGCGCCGGTGCAGCATTAAGGAATCCAAATGCTGTGACCGGCGCGGAGGTCAGCACGTCCTGTCCACCCAAGCTAGTGTTGAATCGGCCGCCGTCGGCCAGCTTCACGTAATTCGCGGTGGAAACGGCAAAGGAACCGCTCACATCAATCTGCGCGTGCGAACCGAAGATCACCCCAGCCGGATTAAGCAAAAACAAATTTGCACCCGCGATGTCCGAGCGGACCAGTCCGTCAATCGAAGACGCGCTCCCGCTCGTCACCCGAGCCAGGATATTCTGGATATTGCTCGGCCCGCTGAAGGTGGCCGATTCCGAACTGATCAGATCAAACTGGCTGAAGCTGTGGAAAAGATTGGTGCCGACTTGCTTTCCGAAACTTGCCTGGATCATATAGTTCGGACCCGGCAGTGCCCCGCTCGTTCCAAAACTGCCATCGAGCACGACCCCGCCGAAGAGCGGTTGAACGCAAAGCGCCAATGCAACCGTGATTAGTCGCGACACGGGGATATTCATGCAATTTTCCCAGCCTGCGGCAAGACTTTTATGCAGCGCGCGAAATATCGGGTTGAGCTCGGCAATTCGAACCGGGCCCGCTCTGCGTTCATCCGGGTTTTCCATCTTGACAAAACCGGAATCCATCGCTGGAATGGCAGCGGTTAGAATCTGGCGCGAACGCTTTGAATCCTTGGGAGTTTCCTCCCTCTTTCAGAAGTGAACTCCAGGTCAAGGACCAAATACGAGGCGCTCCTATGAATAAGACGATTCAGCTAACGAACACCATGCACCCACTCCGAAATCTATTTCGGCGGCATCGCCGTTTTCTCCTCATCGCTTCCACCGCGGCGCTGGCATGCTTTGGACTTTCGTCACCGGCTCGAGCGGTGAGTCCGCCACCGGATGGCGGCTATGCCAACCAAAACACTGCTGAGGGTGAGGATGCGCTCCTCGACCTCACGAGTGGAGCCTATAACACGGCAATCGGCTTCGATGCCCTCTTAAGCAACACCAGCGGTACCTTCAATACAGCTACTGGTGCTGACGCGCTCGAAAGCAACACCACCGGCGTCAACAACACAGCCACCGGCACCGGTGCCCTCTCCGGAAACACAACCGGAGGCAACAACACGGCTAACGGTGACAACGCGCTCGGAGCCAACACCACCGGCAACAACAACACAGCCACCGGTTTTGCGGCGCTCTTCAGCAACACGACCGGGAGCGGCAACACCGCGACCGGTGAAGCTGCGCTTATCGGCAACAGCACCGGCAGCAATAATACAGCCACCGGCCTTGCTGCGCTTAACAGCAACGGTACCGGCGGCAGCAACACGGCTACTGGTTTTTCCGCTCTCGATCACAACACCAGCGGGAGCAACAACACGGCCAACGGCTCTCTTGCCCTTGGATTCAACACCACCGGCCTTAGCAACACAGCCACCGGTTCTTTTGCGCTCGAATTCAACACGACCGGCGGCAACAACACGGCCAACGGTGACAACGCACTCATTAGTAACGGCACCGGCAGCTTCAACACGGCCAACGGTGTCGCTGCGCTCTTTAGCAACACCAGCGGCACCAGCAACACCGCTGAAGGCATAAATGCGTTGTTGCATAACACTGTTGGTAGCAATAACATCGCATTGGGAGCTTCGGCTGGCTCCAGTCTCACTACCGGGAGCAACAATATCGATATCGCGGCGGTTGGTCTGGCCGCCGAGTCCAATACCATTCGCATCGGCAAGGTGGGCACTCAGCAGGCCACCTATATCGCCGGCGTTAGCGGGAAAACCGTGGCCGGAGGGGTCACAGTGGTGGTAGACACCAACGGTCATCTCGGCACGGTAGTTTCCTCGGAACGCTTCAAGGATGCAATCAAACCGATGGACAAGGCGAGCGAAGCGATCCTGTCACTCCAACCGGTCACTTTCCACTATAAACACGAGCTTGACCCTGAGGGTATCCCACAATTCGGCCTCGTCGCAGAACAAGTAGCCAAGGTGGACCCGGACCTGGTCGCGCGCGACGCGGCAGGCAAGCCATACACCGTCCGTTACGAAGCCGTAAACGCAATGCTGCTGAATGAGTTTCTGAAGGAGCACCGCCGTGTTGCGGAACTAAACACGACGGTCGCAGAGCAACAGAAAGAAATTCAGACCTTCATGGCCATCCTTAAAGCACAGGCGGCCCAGCTCCAGAAAGTGAGCGACGCGATTGAAATGAGCAAACCGGGGTCGAAACTACTCGCCAACACCAAGTAGTCGTTCGGCATAACGACGAAATTAAAGCGGATGCTCTTTGCACTCAGAATGCATTGATCGTCACGACAAAGTGGAAACCGTAATCCTGCAAGTTGTTATGCTCGGTTACCAGCGTCCGGTTAAATGCGTAGCCCCAGTAAAGCTCCGCATGAACATGTCTCTCCGGATCAAAAATCAGACCAAGCCCGGCACTCGGCAGTGTTTCGGTATTGCGGCTTTGCGAGGTCGCTCCGCCTACGTTGCCAGCGGTAGAGTTGTCGAGTGTGTTCCAACCGGTGCCGACATCAACAAAAGGCGCCAAGATCAATATCGGCGTGTGCTCTTTGCCACGAAGAACCGGCACACGCACTTCGAGCGACGCAAAAATCGCGTTATCACGCAGGATCGAATTTTCACGATAGCCGCGCACGCTTTGCGCGCCTCCGAGACTCAGTTGCTCGAGCGAAAACAGCGGACTGTCTGATAGCTGTGCGTTGAGGCGCAAAATAAGAAGGTTGTCGGTGTTCCAAAGACGGCGCACATATTGACTCTGCCCGAGCCAGGAGAAAAAGCGTGCATTCGGCTCGGAACCTGAGTTCGTCGCATCGAATGCGTCCAGTCCGAGACTAAAGGTGGAACGCAATGCCAAGACATGGAGCTGGCTGCGGTTAACCCATTCCTGGGTGAAACGGAGGACGGAGACGGAGGTCACGCCGTTCACCGCACCGGGTGAGAGCGAAAAGGGTTGTCCAAGGAGAAACGTTTCCGCCCGACGCTTGTCAGCGGTCAGCGAAACGGCGACATCATTGCTCAACGTTTGGTAAAGAGGTTGCCGGATGGTGACGCCGTATTCCTCAAGTTTGCTGTTGATGTCTAGTGTCGTGAACGGCTCTTCAATGATGCTGGTGTCGCTCTTGCTCGCATGAACCTCCAGCGTCGTGGCCCACGGGGTAATGGGAAAAGCATACGTTCCCTCAATGTTATCAAGTCCCGAAAAATCAAATCCGTTGCCCCGTGTCGTGTGGGCAATTCCGTAGTTGATTTGCAGCGGATCATTGTGACCCGTAAGATTGAGATCGGCGAATTGTGCCTCTAAAATCTCCGCGCCATCGCTCGGCGGCCTCTTGTTGCTGAACTGCAAACTGAACCGAAATGGCTGGGTGTCTTTAATGTCCAAATCGAGCGAACTTTCTCCTGGCACGCCGCCGGGTTTCAACTCGGCGTTGACGCGTGCGATCAAGGGGTTCTGTCGCAAGAGCTGCAGACCTTCTTTCAACTTGTTAAAATTCAGCGGGCGCCCAGCAAACCGTCGAATTTCGTTCCGCACCCACCATGATCGAAACCAGAAATTTCCAGTCAACTTGATCCCGGACAGTCTGCCCTCAACGATTCGAACGGTGATGATTTCGTTCCCAAAATCTTGCCCGGGAATGATAGCACCCGAGTTGATGTAACCCCGATTGACATAGAAGAGCGTTAGATCCTGACGGGCTTGCTCCAGTTCTTCGGCGGTAATTTTCCGGCCCGTGTATTTTTGGACAACCTTCTCAAGGGTGCTACTGGAGAAAGCTCGGTTTCCTGTGAATTGGAACCTTTTTACAAAAGTGTTTCCCCTCAACAAAAGCGCATTTTGTTTCAACGCTTCAGGATCAATCTTTGGCAAGACCGACTCAATGACAGGCGGCGGACCAAGCTGCAGGCCGAGCGGCGGAGTTGCTTGCTCCCAAATCGGTTCCGGCACGAGCGATGGTGGCTCGACCGACTCGAGGTCGGACCCGGATTGCTGCTCGGCGGGAGTCGAAGACGGCAGTTGCCCAGGTTCTTGAGACTGTGCGTCTGCAATGCAGAGCCAAATCCACAAAAGACCGAGCTTGGGGATGTTCGATTTCACAGACAATATGCCTAACGAAATCCGAGTGTAGCGATTCGTTTTGGCGAGGACAAGCGTTTCGCAGGAGGAATTCATCGAGCGATCGAACCCGGCATTTGCTGTCCTCCGCCCTCGATTTTCTCGGGTGGCGCGTGGAATTATTCGGACCGAACGTTGCGCCGGCCGCGGCACCATCCAGTGGCAAAAGACGTAGCATCGTCCTCCCCTATGCTCGTGACAAGACTTCGCTGGTTTCCAAGTTGACAGCTCGCTACGTCAGTCTTGCCAAGTCGCGGAGCCATTGCGCGAAATGGAGGCCGCAAACCGCTAGGTTGCAAAATCTGGCAAGGAGTCGGCGGCCTTCTGCATCGCCTCAACTCCGACGTGGGTGTAGACGTCGCTCATCTGCTTTGAGTCGTGCCCAACCAGCTCCATGACGACGGCCGCCGGTATGCCGGCTTCCTTCATCATCGTCACCGCAGTGTGTCGAAGACAATGAAAGGTCAGCTCGGCTGGGCCACCAGTACGCGTCTGCCTGCCTGAGCTCATCGCTTTACGGTGTGCCTTTTTCCTGCGCAGGCCCGCGTAGGCGAGAGGGTCTGCGAATCGATTCGAGAGATGTCCGGTTTTCCCTTCTTGCTCCGTCACGATCTTGTAGGCTCGCGTATGCAGGGGCGCGGTTGGGTCATCGGACGCAGGAAGTGCTTCGAGGTGCCGCCGCCCCTGTGACAAAGTTCAGACTGCGCTTGATCTCGGGAACGGAGGATGCGCGCCGAACCATTTTCGCATGCGGCTTCAGAACACTCACACGGACGGCCGGTTTGGCCCCCAGGAACCCTTTCCTAGCGGCTCCGCCGAAGCAAACGCGCAGCCGTCTTGCATGCAAGTTTTTTGCCGTCGTGCGGCCGAGAATTGGTCGATGGGCGACAAATATGCTGAGTCATTAGGCATCGCTGAACATTGGCGGACAAGGGAAAACCTGTTCTGATTCCTGTTCTGACTTTGAGATTTGCGGCCTCGTTAGGCAGCGTAAGTCATTCATCCTGAAGCAGTGGCTGCCTCGCAAGGACTCGAACCTTGACAAAGAGATCCAGAATCTCTCGTGCTACCATTACACCACGAGGCACCGCAGGGATTAAGACCTAAACCCCGCTCGCCTCCCTCCGCAAGTGCGGGGTGCTCTCGACCGCGAGAAGACTCAGCCGGCCGCCACGGCGATCTCGGCCGACTCCGGCGATGACGTGGTTTTCGCGTCCTGTTCGGCCTTTTCCTTGGAGGCCATCAACCTGCGCACGGCGATTCGGGCTGGGTTGGTCGCTCCCATTTCGCCGTAGATTCGACCGGACAAGAGGTCGAGGGACGAGACGCGGTCCCTCCAGGTAAGGATTCTTTGGAAAGCGAGCGGGAAATCCCAAAGCACGCCGATGACATCCTCGACGACATCATTTCCCTCGTCGCAGTGGCGTTCAAAATCGGCGAACGGATTCCCATCGGTCCGGATTTCGCCCGAGAGCAATTTTGCTATCCTATCGGCCGCAAATTCGCCTTCCTGGATGCCGAAGTAGATCCCGTAGGCGAAGATCGGGTCGATGAAGCGGTGGGCATCGCCGATGCAGACGAAACCTTTGCCGGTGTAGTTGTGGACACGATAGGAAAAATTTGGGATCGCATGAATGGGCTCCTGCGGCGTGAGATCTGGGAGCCGTTCGGAAAGGACGGGCGTCATGTGCCGGCATTCGTGGAGCATCATTTGCTCCCTCGACATCCCCGCTTTCTTGAAATGCTCGGTCCGAAAAACGACCCCGACGCTGGTGAGTTCATCGCTCACCGGAATGAACCAGGCCCAGTAATGTTTCGCCTGGTAATAGAGCAGGGTGTTCCCAGGCTGTTGATGAAGCTCAGGACCGTTGTCGCGCACGGTGTTGGCGAACTGGGTGAAGAGGGCGATCTGCTTGTCGGAGTTGCCCGGGACCTTCCGGCCGGTAACCCGATGATTGGCCAGGAAGGTGGCTCAGCCGGAGGCATCAATCAGCACCTCGGAATACACGTTTTCCGTCGCTCCTTCGGGTGTGCGAATCTTCAGACCGATCACGGCGTCGTCCTTGACGATCGGGGCGAGGGCCGTGGCCTTGATCCAGATGGCACCGCGTTCCACGGCGGCTTCGAACAAGATCTTATCGAAGCTGCTCCGCATGAACATTCCAAGTGAAATTGGGGACCTGCTCGCCCTTTTCGTTGCGCCTCACGAGTCCCAACCCAGAAGTCGTTCTTTCCATCCGGGCCGTAGAAGATGGCGCCGTGTTTCATTGGGTAGCGCTGGGCCTCGATGGCGGGTCCGAGCCCGAGATCCTTCAGGGCGAGTGCCGTGGCTCCCGTCAGGGACTCGCCGACGTGGTAGCGAGGATGATCATCCCGTTCGACAATTACCGGCGTGATGCCGTGCCGGAGGAGATACATCGCGGTAGCGGCGCCAGCCGGCCCGCCCCCGAGATTAATAACGGGATGTTTCTTGTGCGCCATGATACGAAGCCGTCTGAATTTCCAGAACCAGTTGTAATGATAATGCAATTCTTTTGCCAGTTTCGTCAACAGACATCGTCAGCCTCGCGCACTTTTTCGAGGCGAAAAGGGAACGCGGGGCGTTCCAATCGGTCGAGCTACTGCCCGAGGGTGCAGTCCGCCTTGATATCCTGCGCGTAAATGTTGGGGTTGCCGTTCGCGGTGCGGCCGTCGCTCCAGGCGGCAAATGTCACGCCACTGGAGGAGAGAGTGAGATCGAGGCGCGACTTCGATGAGACAAAGGACGAGACCGCGAAAGGCGGGCAAATCAACGCGCCGCTCGCATTCAGCTTGGCGCCCATGATCGTGTCCTGGGCAAAGGCCGGCTCCGACGACCAAACGACGGACGGACCAGCGGCGGTGAAGACGCTCGTCACGTTGATCACGGCGGAGGATGTGAACGGCTGCACGACGATACCGGTAGCGCCCCACTGGACGGCGCCGGCCGTGTTGAATTTTTGGGCGGAGATTCCTTCGTTAGTGAAGGGACCGGGAAGTTGTTCGTCCCAGAAAAGATAGGTGGAACCGGTGGCCGGGTCGTAGGAGACACTTGGATTGACCTGATTGTCAGCCGTGTTGGTCGAACCGGGTGTGCCATTGTGCGGGAAGGCCTCGCTGCCATCCGCGCGGATGTGCTGCGCGCGGGACTGCAACGGGCTCACTTCATACCAGCCGAAAACTGCGCCGCCCACTCCGTCGGTGACAAAGGCCGGGAAGTTTCCAAACTGAAGCGAACCGCCATCAAAGACGGTGGCCGCCCACACCACGGCGCCAGTGCTGCTGAGTTTATCGGCCAATAAGTATTTCGGTCCGGAAAAACCCGCTGCGGAAACGAACGAGACGATGACGGATCCATTGTCGCCCGCATGCAGGTCGGCCATGGAGTAGGTCAAACCGGCTGGTGCGGTGATCGTAATCCCGGCCGGGCCCCATTGCCGGTTACCAACCGCATCCATTTTCTGGAGGGTCAGATTATTTCCATTGATCCAACCGGCGACGGCAAAGCCATCGGAGGTCGCGGTGATCTTGGGATTGCCAAGGAATTGCGTTCCCTTCCCAACCATAATGCCTCCGTTGCCCCACAACTGTGCGCCGGTGGGGTCCACCATCATGACGGTGACGGAAATTCCATGGCGATTGCGGTCGTCGAGAAAGGCGAGGAGAGCGTTGCCGCTGGCGTCGACGTCGAGTCCGTAGTCCTGGGTTGAACTCATTCCCAAATCAGCGAAGCGAATGCCGCCCGCCACCCACTGCGCTACGCCGCTCGCATCGAGTCGTTGCATGTAGACATCGTAGCCGTATGGAGGATGCCCTTTCGGGTTATCGTCGAACCAGCTGATGTAGCAACCGCCGTCCAACGCAGGCCGGACCTTCGGCTGGACTTGCATTTCGGGCTTGGGGGCAACGGCCAGGTTCACCATCGGGTCGGAGCTCCATTGCGCGCGCGCGCCGGAAAGTGGAGTGAGTAGGAGAGCCGCAAGGGCCACTGCGAGAGACGAATTTTTCATTGGTAGTTTTGTGTTCGCAAGGCGGGCGACCACCTTGAGTAATCATTCTACCAAGTCCGCTGGAATCGACCAGCTAATTCGTGATTACGACTGCCTGACAAACTGCTGAGCGGCAGCCTTGCGCCAACGCCGACCGAAACCTAATCTCGTCGCATGAGTAACGACGATTTCGTTTCCAACATCCAGAGCGGCTATGCATTCAAGGGCGACGCAATCTTGCTCGGCGCGGCGATCCGCGAGGGCAAGGTCTTTGCCGAGGCGCCCGTCCGGTTGCCGTTGCGCACCATGAATCGTCACGGCCTCATCTCCGGCGCGACCGGCACGGGAAAAACCAAGACGTTGCAGATGATCACCGAGCAACTTTCCGAAGCCGGCGTGCCCACCCTGCTCATGGATATAAAAGGCGATCTCAGCGGTCTCGCGATGGCGGGCACGCCGTCCGCCGGCATCATCGACCGTCACGCCAGGATTGGCTCCGAATGGTCGCCGAGCGCCTACCCGGTGGAATTTCTCACTCTCTCCGATGAGCCCGGCGCCCGTCTCCGGGCGACCGTGCTCGAGTTTGGTCCGCTGCTTTTTTCGCGGATGCTCGGGCTCAACGAAACGCAATCGAGCCTCGTCGCCTTGGTCTACAAATTTTGCGACGACAAACACCTGCCGCTGCTGGACCTGAAGGATTTCAAGAAAGTTCTCGAATACATCACCGGCGATGCGAAGGCGAACGTCACCGCGGAATATGGGCTCGTCCCGACAACGTCGACCGCGCTGATTCTGCGCAAGCTGATCGAGCTCGAGCAACAAGGCGCCGAACAGTTCTTCGGCGAGCCCTCCTTTGAAATGCAGGATCTCCTGCGCGTCGTCGACGGTTTCGGCGCGATCTCGATTTTGCGCCTGAGCGACATGCAAAATCGCCCCAAACTTTTCTCCTCCTTCATGCTCCAGATGCTCGCCGAGCTCTATGCCACGCTTCCGGAAGTGGGCGACATGGAGAAGCCGAAGCTCGTCCTCTTCATCGACGAAGCGCACCTGATCTTCGACGATGCGGAGAAGTCGCTCCTCGATGAAATCGAGACCGTGATCAAACTGATCCGTTCCAAAGGCGTTGGGATTTTCTTCTGCACGCAATTGCCGACCGACATCCCGAACGACGTGCTCGGGCAGCTCGGGATGAAGGTGCAACACGCGTTGCGCGCTTTCACCGCCAACGACCGCAAGGCCATTCATCTGGTGGCCCAGAATTATCCGGAGACCCCATTCTACAAAACGGAACAGTTGCTCACCGAGCTCGGCATTGGCGAAGCGCTCGTCACCGTCCTGGATGAACGCGGCACGCCGACCCCGCTGGCCGCGACTTTGCTTTGCGCGCCGCGCTCCCGCATTGGGGCCGCTCACGCCCGACGAATTGCAGACCGCGGTCGGTCGCTCGCAGTTGACCGCAAAATACAACACCACGCTCGATCCGCAGAGCGCCTACGAAATTCTCGGCGGCAAGATTGCGGCCGCGGCTTCGCCCGAGCGCGCCCAGGTCGTGGCCGCAACGCGGCGAACCTTCGCGCCGGGCGCGGCGGTGGCCCCCAGCCCGGAACTCTCGAGCGCGCTGGATGTCGGTCAGGCGGCGCCACAACCGGTGGGCGTGCCCTATCCGAAGCCGGCCGCTCCCGCCGCGCCGCAATCGAACATCCTTGGCGAAATTTTCAGCAGTCCGAGTGCGCGTAGCGTGGCCCGAAGCGCGGCGGTCAACATTACCGGCACCCTGACGCGTTCCCTCCTCGGAGCGATGGGAGTCCGCGGTCGTCGTTAGGCAAGGAGCGCCGCGTTTAGTGCAGCGCGTTTGCCTGCAAGTCTTCGAGCGAGACAAAC
This sequence comes from Spartobacteria bacterium, assembly GCA_003169975.1. Lineage (GTDB taxonomy): Bacteria > Verrucomicrobiota > Verrucomicrobiia > Chthoniobacterales > UBA10450 > Palsa-1392. The sequence goes on from PNAA01000051.1 coordinate 13,316, forward strand.
TCCAGCGCCGACGAGTGTGTCGCCTCGAGATCGACCGGTGGCGCTACCCCGCGATCGAGCGCTTGTTTCCAGCGCGTGACGCAAATGCACCACCGGTCGCCCGGCTCCAGACCGGCGAAACCCCACTCCGGATGCGGCGTGACCAAATCGTTGCCCATCAGCACCGAGTAATCGAGAAAGTCGCGCGTCATCTCTACGCAAACGGTGTGCAGCCCGGTGTCTTCGGGGCCGGTGCGGCAGTAACCGTCGCGGTAAAATCCGGTAGCCGGGTCGCTGCAACAAGCACGCAACTCCGTCCCGAGAACGTTCGTCGGCATGGCAGACGCTACTCGCCGCACAGAGATTTTCATGCGAAGTCGATCGATAATGGAGCCACGATTCGTGATCGCCTACTGGTTGCTGCCCGCGGCCCCCGCCCGGAAATTTTTCCGGGAGACGATTGGCCGCCTTGCCGCGGAATTCCATGCACCCGTCTTCGAGCCGCACCTGACCCTCGGCATCGGATCCGATTCGGTGGACGAAGCGCGCCGCCGCCTGCACGATGCCGCTGCCGGGCCGATCGAATTGCCCGCGGCCGGTGTCCATTTTACCGCACAATATACCCGGACACTCTTCGTCCGTTTCGACTCCAGCCCGCCACTCGAGAAATTGCGCGACTCGTTAGGCCTGGCGAGCGGCGACGCGCTTGATCCTCACGTCAGCCTGCTTTACCAAAAAATGCCGGCGAAGAATCAGGCGCGAATCGCGGCCGCCATTAGGCTCCCGTTCCGGATCGTCTGGTTTGACGCGCTGCAAGTAGTCCGATGTCGACTGCCGGTCGCCACGCCGGCTGATGTCGCCTCCTGGGAAGCGGTCGCGTCGCAGCGTCTGCCCACCTGATTTCACCGGCAAAAAGCGAGGCAACTCGTTGGCCGTTCTTCGGATGGCGCGCGTGAGTCGTTAGGCTATGGAATGAGGTCGCGCAAACGCAATTCGGCGATCTGGCAGACCTCCGCCAGCGCCGTCTCGATTTCTTTTTCACGCGAATTCTGCAGCCGCACCGGCATGGCCGCCAGAATGGTCTCCTTCTTGTTGCGCCGCGCGCAGATGACGAAAGGGAAACCGAATTTTTCGCGATAACGCCGGTTGAAATCAGTGAAGCGCTCGATCTCCTCGGCCGAGAGATGATCGAGGCCGGCGCTCTTCTGTTCCGCCTGCGATTCGCGGGTCAGGACCGAGCGACCCGCCAGGTCGGGAAGCGCGCGGATGAGCGCGAGCTTTTCGTCGTCGCTCGCCTGGCTGACAGTGCGGCAGAGAGCGGCGTGCAATGCTTCGCGGGTGGCGAAAGGTCGCCCCGCCGCGGTCCGCGCCGCGATCCAGGGAGAATGCTCGAAGACCGGACGAATGCGAACGGTAAACGTCTCCGGATCGAAGGCATTGACTTCGTCGAGCGTTAGCATCCGCGCTCCCCGTAAATGATTTCGCCGTCATTCGCAATGGCGAAACCGAGCTGATTCTCCGGTTGAAATCGCGGTCAAGCGTGATCGCGGAAATTCTGTCCGTTCTAAGAAAAACGAGCGGGCAAAATCTGAAGGCCGTGGGCGAGGAAGTGGAGTGATCCCAGATGACGAGAAGATGACAACTTTAAGCTGTTGAACCCTAGACGGTTGAACTGTTTCGAACCGACTGGATTTTTTGCCTGGAAAATTGGTGCTCGACAGGCTTAAAAGAATGAACAACAACCAACCAGAGACTGTCTCAATTCCGATATTTAACCTTGTTAAGTAGTTTTCCAAATGCTACAACACATATCCTACGACTGCCGAGAGTTCGTAACATCTGGCAGCTTGTCGTTTTGCCACCCCACTTTCGACCCAATTCATGAGAACTTATATGGCCGCTGAAGATAGCGATACTGGAATTAAGATTTACCTGCGCGAGATCGGGCAAATCCCGCTCCTCACTCCTTTGCAGGAGATCGAGCTCGCCGCGAAAATCAAGAAAGGCGACAAAGAAGCGCGCGCTTTGATGATTCGCTCGAACCTGCGTCTCGTCGTCAAGATCGCGCACGATTACGCCAACCTCGGTCTGCCGCTACTCGATCTGGTTTCGGAAGGGAACATCGGTTTGATGAAAGCCGTCGAACGTTTCGATCCCGCGAAGGGCGGCAAGCTCAGCACCTACGCCGCGTGGTGGATTAAGCAGTCGATCAAGCGCGCGCTGGCCAATCAGTCGAAGACGATTCGGTTGCCCGTGCACCTCGTCGATAAAATTTCGAAGATGCGCCGCGTCTCCTTGCAGATGAGCGAAGAGCTCGGCCGCGAACCGACCGACGACGAACTCGGCGAGGAAATCGGCATTGCGGCGGGCAAAGTTTCGCAACTGAAAACCGTTTCGATTCGTCCGGCTTCGCTCGATGCGCCGATCAGCGACGATGACTCGACCGAGTTCGGCGAGATCGTGGGCGACGAGGAAGCGCAGACGCCGTTTGAACTTTTGCGGGACAAGAACCTGCGCAACGAGGTCGGCGGTTTGCTCGACGTGCTGGATGATCGCGAGCGCAAAATCATTTTCTCGCGCTTCGGGCTCGACGGCGGGAAGCCGAAAACGCTCGAGGAAGTCGGCAAGAAATTCGGTGTGACGCGGGAGCGCATTCGGCAGTTACAGAACATCGCGCTTTCGAAATTGCGCCGCGCGCTGAGCAAAAAAGAGCGCCCAGTCGACGTCGAACTGACGGCGGAAGTCTAAGCGCCGCGCCAGCCTAACGAATTCCAAGCGCGCGGATGGAAACGTCCGCGCGCTTTTGTTAGGTCGTGCGCCGCTCCGGAGAGGGCAGCCCACTCGCGTGCGTTTTTCGGCATCCGACCGAGCGCGTCCAGGCCAGTTTTCGTGGGCCACCTCCCACTGCTACGGAACCTTCACCTCTCGCAACTGCACGCAATCGACCAGCGCATCTCCTGCCCGCACATCGCTCAGGACGACCAGATTGTCTTTCGGTGAGATTAGCTTTCTGGTGCGCAACTGTTGCTCGGCCGCTTCGATCGTCGCATTGGGATCATCGGCAAAATCGAGTTGCACAGGAAGCGTCCCCCAGCAGACGGCGAGATGGCGGCAGATCTCTTCGCTCGGCGTGAAAGCGAAGATCGGCGCACGTTCCGGGCGCAGGTTCGAAACATAACGCGCCATCGTGCCGTGGCGGGTGAAGACGACGAGTTTGGCGCGGGCAAGCGAGTTGGCGAGGGCCACTGCGGCTGCGACGGTTTTTTGGCGCGCGTCCTCCAGGATCGCTTCCTCGCCATAGCCGGCGCCTCCGCTGCGCTCGATTCGGAGCGCGACCCGATCGAGCACCTGCACGCATTCGACTGGGTAGCGGCCGCTCGTGGTTTCGCCGGTCAGCATGATGGCGTCAGCTTGCTCGAAGACTGCGTTTGCGACATCGGTCACTTCCGCGCGAGTAGGAACGGGATTGTGAATCATCGACTCCAGCATCTGGGTCGCAACGATCACGGGTTTGCCGATCCGCAGACAGCGTTTCACGATCCGGCGCTGAATGATCGGCAGCTCTTCCATCGGGCATTCGATCCCGAGGTCCCCACGCGCGATCAGGAGCACGTCGGTCGCCCAAATCATGTCATCGATCGAGTGGACCGCGCTCTGACTCTCGATCTTGGCCACGACAGCGGCGGTGCTCCCGCCTTTTCGCAGAAGCTTACGCAACTGGTCGAGGTCCTGCTTCTTGCGAGCGAAACTGAGTGCAACAAAGTCGACTCGCAGTTCGATCCCGAGCGCCACGTCGGCCAGATCCTTCTCGGTCAAAGCGGGGAGATTCACATCGACCCCCGGCAAATTGATGTGCCGGCGCGAACCGAGCGTGCCGGCTGTGAGCACGACGGCGCGAATTCGGTTGTTTTCTTTCGCGAGGACGCGCACCTGCATCAGGCCGTTGTCGAGCAGAACCACGTTGCCAACCGAGACGTCGTCGATCAGGTCGTCGTAATTCACGGTGATCGATTTCGGCTCGGTGCTTTCCGCCCCGCGGACGGTAATTTCCAAAATGTCGCCGACCGCCAACTCGAGATCGCGCTCCAGCGCGCCGGTGCGGATGGCCGGCCCTTGGGTGTCGAGGAGCAGACCGACGCTGCGATCGAGACCGCGCGCGATGGCGCGCACCCGCGGGACGATGTCGCGCACCCAGTCGTGTTTCGCGTGGCTCATGTTGAGCCGGAATGCGTCCGTGCCCGCGAGGATCATTTTTTCAATGATCTCGGAACTTTCGGAGGCCGGGCCGAGCGTGCAGATGATCTTGGTCTTGCGCATCGGCCTCCAGAATTCCGCCGTGGCTTTCAATTGCAAGGCGATTTCTACCGAGGTCGACTTTGTGACGACAACAACAAGGCATTGCGCGAACCGATTGCGGGGCATTCAGTAGGTCGGTGCATCCGAGCTCCTTCGATAAGATGGCTGACTTCGTTCAGAAGTATTTGCACGCGCGCCGGCAGGAAGCGCTCGTCATTCTCGATCTCGGGAGCCAGGACTTCAACGGATCCTATCGGCCGCTCCTTGACCAACCGCCGTGGCGTTATCGCGGGGTCGATATGGCCGCGGGGAAAAATGTCGACATCGTCTTGCGCGATCCCTACCGCTGGCGGGAGATCACGGCCGGAAGCGCGGATCTAATCGTCTCCGGACAGACTTTTGAGCACACGGAATTTTTTTGGCTATCGATGCGAGAAATTGCGCGGGCCCTAAAGCTTGGCGGTCTGGTGTGTATCATCGCGCCTTCCGCCGGAGACGAACATCGTTATCCGGTCGATTGCTGGCGGGTTTATCCGGACGGGCTGCGTGCGCTGGCCCGCTCGGCCGGCCTCGAGACTCTGGAGGCCTGGACGCAATGGGAAGATCGTCCACAGTACGACAACGAGAGTAACAAGTGGCACGACTCTGTCCTCGTGGCACGCAAACCGCGCGAGAACACTCTAAGACATTGGCGGCGCGATCTGGAGCGGTGGCTTGTTCGTTAGATACCTGATGGTTCTCAAACCATCTGCTTGATACCTTATCGCGAGCGTTCGCCCAATCGAGCCGTCGACGCTTGGCGCTGCGTCGCAGGAGCCCGGTCGCTTTCGCACGTTTGCTTCGCCTTAAAAATTCTCCGCCAATATCTCCTCGATATAAAAAGGCGGAAACTTTGAGCTCAGTTCGGCAAAAAGGTGACCATCGGCCTCATATTCGTAGCGATACCAAAAGCCGATTGATTCCCAGGCCTTTCTGGAGGCGACAACTTGCAAACAGTCGATGTGGCGGAGACGCACGGGGTTCCCCGTCAAAACGCGCTCGGCGTTCTTATGATGAATGATCGAGAAGACGACCATGTCTTTTCTTACATTGTCCTTCTGCAGAAACTCATTCACTTTTTCCAGGCAGGTGGAGTAAAGGAGATTATCGATATTGAAATGGAGAAAATATTCCCCATCGGCGACTCTCGATCCATAATGTCTCGAGGTGTTTCCCCAATCATCGCAAATCTCCTTGATGTAGATCGTCTTAACCTTCTCCAAGCTGCTCAGGTCAAACTCTTCTTCGTAAGGTTGTTGCTTCAGACCGTTATGAACAAAAATGACCTCAAAGTCCCGGAAGGTTTGAGACAAGAGACTTTCTACCCCCCATTTCGCTGATGCTCTGGGAGTATGGCGGTCGCAGTCGACGACGATGATCGAAAATTTGGGCTTCAAGGGTCTTCCAAAACTAGGTGCCAACCATCTTTTCTTCGCTCATCTCAAAGCGAGTCTTTTCCTCGGTAACCCTCCAAAGGTCGATTGTGGCTTTGTACCAGGAAGATTCGTCCATACTTGGTTGCCAAGCCGTGCGGCATAGCTCTACGAGAATTGGAACCCGCCGATCAAGTTCTTCCGATTGCCCGGCTTCGGCTCGCGACGCAAAGGGATCGCTTTGCTCCAGGATGAAGCCATCGAGCCCAGGGCCATTGCGTGGCTGCAAGTCGACGCAGAACTTCCCAACTGGCGCCGTTGTGTCGACCATGATTTCGCACGGTGGCAAGGTCGGGCCTTCGAAAAGGGCGGTCCATCTAAAAAGTTCCTCAGCTGAGGGACCAAAACTTCGGGAAAAGATAACATCGCAGTATCCAATTTTCGCGAGTAACGCGATGAGTTGAATGCCGTAGAATCGGATCGCACCACCACCGGAAGCGGTAAAGCGCTTCCAATTGCGCAAGTCAAAAGTATGGTAATGGGCAGGAAAGCTCCACTCGATCGAAAGCCTCGCTTTCTCTCTGGCTCTCGGGCATGCATCCAACAATTGTCGTCCCCAGGCTGTGTAGGCAAAGGTATAACCTACGCGAATGACTTTGCGAGAGCGATCCAGTTCGCAGTCTAACGTTGCGGCCGCTTCGGGAGAACTGGCCAGCGGTTTTTCAAGAAGCAGATATTTGAGGTTAGAAAGTGTCAAGCATTCAGAGGCCCACTCAGCTTGATCCGATGGCCGCAGAGCGATCACGACCCCATCCGCAGAACGCAATGCTGCGGCCTCGTCCTCCGCCCATTGCACGCGATCGGCGAAGGGCGAAAGTTCCGGTCGCTCGCTCAAGCGAGAGCGATATTTTTCGGGTAGGACGACGTTTTGGCCGCAACCTCCTGTCAGAGCCGGCAGGTATCCGTAGAGACCGAACCCGGAGCCGAGAATCGCAATCATTCGTATCGTCCGGAAGTGAATTTGTCCGCAGTCAAAATATCCACGATTGGTCCCCTGTAGCCATGTTCCGCCATGTAGCTGCGAATCTCGTTTGGAATGTGCCAGGCCAGATTCAAAATCGGTCGCGTTTGTTGGGGCGGTGCAAAAAGTTCCTCGTCCGAAAGAATCGGCACGCGCGTGCCGGGGACATAGTTTCCGATCTTTAATGAGCCGGGTTTTTCATAAACCGCCGAAAGGGAGTTTTCATCCAATCCAAGCAGTTTCATCAAAATGGCGGCGCGCGCGGGAAAGGCCTTGGCCGGAAGTCTCCCAAAGGTACGGACCTGCTCCTCGATGAAACGGGTCGTCGCTTCGCGCCAGCGTTCCACACCATGCCGCAGTTGGGTAAACTTCGCCGGCAACTGCTCTTCGCGAAGACGTGAATCATCACGCCAGCTCTTGTCTGCGCCTGTCCTTCCGGTATTGCCCAGGAACACGCGAATGTTGCCGCCGTAGCGGGCAGGAAATTCGACGTCCAATAGCTGAACGCCTAAAGCGTCCGCGATGTGGAAAAAAGACGTGCAACTATAGGTGCGACAATGTTCGTGGTAAAAAGTGTCAAACTGGTAGCGATCGAGAACCGCTCCCAGGTAATGATTCTCGACGACGATGACGGTCTGGTCACCTGTCATACGCTTAACAGAAGCGATCACACCGCCGAGATTGTCGATATGCGCAAAAACATTGGTAAATGTTATGAAATCCGGCTGGCCATGCGCCGCCACAATTTTGTCGGCGAGCGCAGTAGAAAGGTAGTCGTTGAATGTAGGATGCCCTTTTTGTTCAGCATCGCAGTAGGCATCTGTAGGTTCCACTCCAAGGGTAACGGCCCCTTTAGCTCGAAAAACATCGAGGAGGGAGCCGTCATTGCATCCAATGTCGATGACCTTTTTGCCGGAAAGCCCACCAAAGCGTAACTCGCACGAGTCGACTAAGGCGGCCATGCCCGCGAGAACATCAACGGTGAAGCGCGCACGATAATGGTAGGAGGCCGGAAATAACTCGCGCTTGGGAACCTGGAAGCGTTGATGGGCGGTGTAGCAGCGGTCGCAAAGCAATATTTCGATCGGATATTCACGGCAGATGCGCATGTCGCCGACGGGCACAAGGTCATCGCACAGCGGATGCAGGCCCAGGTTGAAGACCGAAATAAGATCTTCGTTTTTGCAAACTTCGCAGCGATGGATCTCGTGAAAAGTGGTCCGGTTGGAGTTTTCCTTCAGAGAAGGTAACTCACTTGCAGAAGTTTTTCTCACTTCGTCACGCCAAGGCGCCGCCCGATTGATAGATATTTGCCCGTGGAAAAAGTGGACGGTTGGAACATATGACGAGCATCAAATAAGACCTTGCCTGTCAGGTTTAGCTGCGTCAGTCGGCCGTATTCCGACCAGGAAGTGGCGACGATGACCACGTTGGCCGAACCGACGTAGTCAGTCCATTGAGTAACGAAAGTGATAGACTTCGCCGTCGCCCCGAGCGCGAGTCTGAAATTATCGGCTGCCACCGGATCGTGAGCAAAGACGCGAGCATTTTTTTCCACAAGGCATCGGGCGATTTTGAGAGAAGCCGATTCGCGCACGTCGTCAGTACCTGGTTTGAAGGCCAGGCCGAGGAGCAAAACCGTTTTGTCCGCCAGGGTGGTGACGTCGGTTTCAATCAGATTCACCACCTGGAAGGGTTGCAAGTCGTTTACACTCAGGACGGCATTGACCATGTGCATTGGCAGGCCGTTTTGCATGCCTTGTGATCGCAGTGCCTTGAGATCCTTTGGGAAACAGCTGCCGCCAAAGCCACAGCCAGGCACCAGATAGGAGAGAATCGGTGGGGAGACTCTGCGGTTTTCGATGATGGGATTCCAGCGTTTGTCCGTCTGAATACCCTCGACAACGTCCATCACATCGATACCTCCCAACACGGTGGCCAAATTGGCAAGTTCGTTCATGGTCGAAATTTGCGTCGCCAGCAAAACGTTGTTGGCATACTTGATGAACTCAGCAGAGCGCGTGTTCACTCGGATCTTGTCTACATTCCAGGGTGCGTAAAGCTCTTCGAGCAGTTGGAGCGTCCGATCGTCTTCGTAGCCAAGAACAATGCGATCAGGCTCCATGAAGTCAGCGATGGCGTCGCCCTCCCGCAAAAACTCCGGGTTCATACCGAGACCGAAGCTGGGAATATCCCTGCCCGCGATCTGCGCAATTTGCGATCGCACCACCGTATCGGTTGTTCCAGGGATAACGGTGCTTTTCAGCACGACTGACAGGTAGCGGTCGTGATGACTCAGATATAAGCCAATGCAGCGCGATACTTCGGAAACGAAACGGAGGTCGATGATCCCATTGTCCGACGGGGTGCCGACCGCGATGAAGACAAGATCAGACTGATCAAGCGTGGTCTCCAAGTTTGTGCTCGCTCGCAGCCGTCCTGATTTAAGAACGGATCCGAGCAGTTCTTCCAAACCGGGTTCGTAAATATGCGGTTTGCCCTTATTTAGTTGCTCCACCAAACCGAAGCTAAGATCCACGCAGGTGACATCGTGTCCCTTAGCTGCCAGACATACGGCAGAGACGAGGCCGACATAGCCAGCTCCAACGATGGTCACCTTCATATGCTCGTCTGCGCGGAACCGAGAAACTGGAGATGGCGCCGCACACCGTGTTCGACGTCAATTTGCGGATCGTATCCGAGTTCCCGGCGCGCTTTGCGAATATCAGGACACCTTCGGTTTGGGTTGTGCGCCAGATATTCTGGGTCACGGCTCGTTTCGTAGTGAACTTTTCCAGCGTATCCGCGCGCCTCCGCTCCGGCGACGCGGTAAAGTTCCGCCAGTTCACGAACGGAAAGCTCCGGCATGTCTGCGCCAATATTAAAATAATTGTATTTTCCGTGTAAAAGGCAGAGGAGATAACCAACAACTGCGTCCGAGACATAACAGTAGGTGCGTGTTGGCGATCCGTCCGAAAAAAGCGTGATATCGCGCCCGGACACGACAGCCTCCGCCAAATCAGCCGGCAGGCGCCGGTCATCGGGCCTCATTCCGGGGCCGTAGTTGTTAAAGGGCCGCGCGATGATGACAGGCATGTCGTAGGTCTGGGCGAACACGTAGGACAACGTTTCTCCAAAACGCTTAGACTCGTCGTAACAAGCGCGCGGACCTAGGCAGGCGACGTTGCCGCGATACTCTTCTGGGGTCGGAATAAACCGAGGATCGGGCTCCCCGTAGACCTCGCTCGATGAAAAAAAGAGAAAACCCCGCAATTGTTTGGAATCGTGGTAAAAATCAAGCAGACGACGCAGACCCCAGATGTTGGCGTCGATCGTTGCGAGGGGATAGCGGCGATAGAACGTGGGCGAGGCAATCGAGGCTCCGTGAATGACGTAACGGACGTCCCTGGCTCCGTCTACTTCCTCGATTCGATCCCGTGAAACGTCGAAAGCGCGCAGAGACAAAAGATTGGGATAGGTCTCCGTAAGCTGGAGGAGCCACGAAGGCTTTCCGAACAGAAAGTTATCAAGTCCGATCACCTTGCGAATGCCTAATTGCTCCGCGTAATGGAGGAAGTATTGGATTAGGTAAAAGCCAAGAAAGCCAGCACATCCGGTCACAAGTAAAATACCGCCGTCCCAAGCAGGACGGTTGCCCACTGCCGCATGAATAGACCGTAGGTCGTCGCGAACGATTGGATTAAGGTTCACAAGGACGCTCTTGTAGAATGATGCAGGTGCTTTCGTCTAATGGCAGTGAACGTTTGCAATCACCAGACTTTCCAGGGCGCCTTGTCAGCCTGCCACAATGCCTCAAGGTGTTGTTTGTCGCGGAGCGTGTCCATCGATTGCCAAAATCCCTTGTGAAGAAAGGCGTTCATTTGTCCTTCCCGCGCGAGCCGGTCCATTGGTTCCCATTCCCAGGGCGTTTCATCGCCCGCAATGTAATTGATTACCTTGGGCGAAAGCACGAAAAAGCCGCCATTGATCCAGGAGCCTTTGCCCGTGGGTTTTTCCGAAAAACTACGAACCTGGGAACCAGCGATGTTGAGGACGCCGAAGCGCTCCCGTGGCTGGATCGCGGTAACCGTGGCAAGTTTCCCTTCTCTTTTGTGGAAATCCACCAGCGCGCCGATGTCCACGTTGGACAAGCCATCTCCGTAGGTCAGGCAAAAGTCCTTATTACCAAGGTAAGACTTCACTCTCTTAAGACGTCCACCGGTTTGAGTGGCGAAGCCTGTATCCACAAGGGTCACGCGCCAGGGCTCGGCAAACTTTTGATGGACTTCCATCCGATTGTTGGAAAGATCGAAGGTCACGTCAGAGAAGTGCAGGAAGTAGTTGGCAAAATACTCTTTGATGACATAGCCCTTGTAGCCGCAGCAGATGACAAAGTCAGTGACGCCATGAGCGGAATAGAATTTCATGATATGCCAGAGAATAGGCTTGCCTCCGATCTCGAGCATGGGCTTTGGCCGGACCGACGTTTCTTCGCTCAAACGTGTGCCGATTCCCCCGGCGAGGATGACTGCTTTCATGAGGAAATGGTAGGCGCTGCGATCCGTGGCGGGAAGGCGATCTTGTAGCCAGAGCCGGTTAGAGACAGATTGGGATTGTAATAGGGGTCAGCAAGCAGTTGCGCGCCCCATTTGTCCCGGAAACGGGCAGCTTCCCGAAGAAATTGGTCTTCCTCTTGCGGGGTGCGCTGGCGTCCGCGGGAGGCCGATTCATGGTGAATTAAATTTGCGTAAGGAGTCCAAATGATGCGCAGGCCCCGGTGGCGCAAGCGCAAACAAAAATCGATGTCGTTAAAACTCACGGGAAAGTTTTTTTTGTCAAAGCCGCCCGTCTCTTGAAAGACATCTTTACGCACGAGCAGACAAGCGCCGGTAACAGCGGAACAGTCCTGGGGCAAGAGGAGGCGATCGAAATATCCGGGAGATCCCCGCGGCGCGCCCGCAAAAGCATGCCCGGCGATTCCGCCGAGACCGAGCACTACGCCACCATGTTGGAGAGTGCGATTCTGGTACCAAAGCCGCGCTCCGACAGCGCCGACATCGGGCTGCTGAACGTAACCGACCATTTCCTGCAGCCAACCTGAGTCTTCCACTTCGGTATCATTATTGAGCAAGGCCAGAACATCTCCACGTGCGGCGGCCGCGCCACGGTTAACTAATCGACTGAAATTGAAGGGACCGCGCTCATCAAGGACCTGCGTCCTCTGTTCGGACCTGAGGCGAGTCAGGAATTCTTGCGCTGGTCTTTCCGTCGAACCGTTGTCGACCACAATCACTTCGATTTGCTCGTAATCGGTGCGCTGGCGGATACCGTCGAGGCACCGTTTCAGCAAATTCACACGATCGCGCATCGGAATGATAATCGAAACGAGAGGTGCCGGAGACGGCAACTCGTAAATCACACGGTGCCGATCGGGATTTTCGCGAGATGGTTCGACGCGCGCGGCGCTGCCGCGACGCTCGAGATGTTGGGCGAGGGCGCGTCGCGCGCCTTCGGTCGCCTTAGGCTTGGCATCTATTGCGGCCGCGACACTTCCCGGGATTGCCCGCCAGTGATAAAGGATTCGCGGAATGTGCCGCATTTGATCCGGGCGCAGTCTTTCAATGAAGCGCAAGGCGAGATCGTAATCCTGCGAGCCATCAAAGCCCTCCTGAAACCCTCCGAGTTCTCGCAGCATTTCGGTATGATAGACGCCGAGATGATTGATATAGTTTTGTCCGAGAAACAGCTCCGGATTCCAGTCAGGCTTAAAGAAAGGGTCTGCTCGCACGCCCTGTGAGTTGATCTTGTCTTCGTCGGAATAAATGAGCCGGGCATCCGGATGGGCCGCAATCTCCAGCGCAACCCAGGCGAGAGCGTCTTCCGCGAGGGTGTCATCCTGATCGACGAGCGCGGACCATGAGCCGGTGGCGAGCGCGAGGGCCGAGTTGGTAGCGGCCGCGATGTAGCCATTCCTCTCGCGCAGGGTGAGGTGGATCCGCGGGTCGCCTGCCGCCAGAGACTCGAGAAAAGGTCGCGTTTCGGCGTCGGTCGAAGCGTCATCGGCGATACACAGCTCCCAATTCTCGTAGATCTGCGCTTTGATGGAATCGATCGCGGAACGGAGCAATTTCAGATCGGGATTGAAGACGGGCAGGAGAATCGAGATGCGCGGCTGCTCGAGCAGCATGCGTAACTTCCGTCGAAGCGCGATGCGGTCGGCAGGCGACGGCGTGTCGTAGCGCGCGATCCATTCTGCAAACGTCGCCTCCATCTCTTAGACCCCGGCGGGCTCGGCGACCAACTCACGGACGAGGCCGATGAAATTTTCTCCAAAACGGTCCATCTCAAATTGCTCCTCGAACGTCGCGCGTGCCTGCTGGCCAAGGAGACGCGCTTCGCTCGGATTCTTGATCAAGCGCTCGATGGCCGCGGCCAATTCCGCGGGCTCTTCCGGCTTCACGAGCAGCCCATTTTTTCCGTGGCGGATGTATTCCGGCAGGCCGCCCACGGCAGTACTTAAAATCGCCTTCCCGAGGCTCATCGCTTCCAGAACTGTGACGGGCATGGCTTCATCACGCGAGGCGCAGACGAGCACATCGGCATCTGCGAGGAGAGCGAGCGCTTTGGCATGGTCAGTTTCTCCGGAGATTTGCAGATTCTCCACGTCCCGTCCAAGCGCGTAAACTTCGACCGCAAAGGAGGGATCCATCACCCGGCCCGCGATTTGGAATTGGGCGCGCTTTTGCAGCGCCTTAGGCAGGAGCCGCAGTGCCTCCGTGTAAACGTCCTGCCCTTTGCGCGGTTCGATGCTGCCCAAAAGCAGGAACCGCAGTTCACCGTCCTGTCGGGCAATCGCATGCTCGCCGCTCGGGAGAAGATCGGGAATGCCGTAGGGAATGCAGCGCGGCGTGTGCTCGGTAAATGGCCGATACACCGCCGCGGTGGCTGCGGAAGGCGTAAAGATCACATCCGCCTCCCGAACCGAGAGGCGCAGGTTCACGTCCTCCCGGAGATAATGTTCGCCGACCAGCGTCTCGTGCATCCACCAGAGCGCCGGCACTCCCTGCTTTTTTGCCGCGCGCACCGCCGGCCATCCGCGGATGGTGTTCGCGAGCAGAGCGTCGTAAGGGCGCAAGAAATCTTGAAACGATTCGTGTCCCTTCATGATCAGTGGATCGATAATCAGCGGGATGCCTTCGGTTTGGTAGGCGGCCCTTAGCGGTCCATCCTCTGGCGCCATCACCGTGACGAAAAAGCCGTGCGCCAGGCACCAGCGCGCCAGGTGGAGGAGCAGAATCGGCGCGCCGCTCCGGCTGAGATCGTGGGAGACGAAGAGAAGATCGAGTTGCGACTTTGCCTCCGCGCGGTTGCGGGCAAACATCCGGATCGGTGTCGGCGAATCGGCGTAGAGCCAATCGCGCATGTTATCGGTGAAAAAAGGATCGTGCGTCGCGTCGCCCCCCCAGCGTTTCAACAGATAGATCACAGACTTGTCGGGCTTGGCGGGAGCTTCCGCCTTTTCCTCCTCCGCGCCTAACGAAGCATGGCCGACATGTCGCAAAGTGGCGAAGGGGGTGTAAACACATCGGAGCCCGGCCGCGCGCAGCGAAAAGCAAAGATCGATGTCGGAGTGGAGGATCGGCGTTTCGACGGCGTTAAATTCGCCCACTCGCCGGAAGTCGTCGGTGCGCACGGCCAGGCAGGCGCCTGAGAGCGCAGAGACGTCGCGGAACGATTGCGCGAAGTTTGTGTGGTCGCTGGAGGCGGCCGGCCATTGATGGCAGGCGGTCCCGACCAAACCACGCACGCCGGTGACCAGGCCCGCGTGCTGAATATTTCCGGTTGTATAAAGAAGTTTCGGCGCCACCGCGCCGATCTCCGGATTCTCCAGCGGCTCGATCAGATTTTGGATCCAATCTGACTGCCCACTCTCGACGTCGTCGTTAAAAAATATCAGGCGCGCTCCAGTCGCCACTTCGGCGCCGCGATTGCACTTTTCGGAGAAATTAAACGGCTTGTCGTAGCGCACGAGCCGCGCCAGGGGCGCCGCGACCGATTCGAGTGAATCGGCCAGCCGGCTATTTGTCACGAGAATGATCTCGTAGTCGGGGTAGTTCGTCATTTGCGGCAGCTGCTCCAGGCAGGCGCGCGCCCGTTCCTCCGAATCCGTTGGGATGACGAGCGAGACGCGCGGCGTGCCGGCGAGCTTGAGGCGGGCGCGGTTGGCGGTCGGAAGCTCAATGATTTCTGCGTCGAGACCCCGGCGTTGCATCGCGGCGCCCAAGGCCGCGAGGTTCGTCGCGCGGGCCTGCGGTTTGCCTCCCGCGGAGCCGGAGCCGGGATGCTCGCGCCAGTGATAGAGCACCCGCGGGATATGACAGATGGCGCGCGCCTTTTCCGTCGCGCGGAGGGCAAAGTCATAGTCCTGCGAGAGATCGAACTCCTTTCGGAACGAACCCACCTGATCCACCAAACCTCGCCGATAAGCCGTCAGATGGCCGAGATACATGCAGGAAAGAAGCAACTCGGGGCTCCATTCCGGTTTGAAGAAAGGTGAATGCCGCTGCTCGTTCACGCCGAGGCGATCCTCGTCGCTGTAAAACACATCGCTCTCGGGGAAGGCCATGATCGTGCGCGCGACCTCGTGGAGCGCGAACGGTGCCAGCAGATCATCGTGGTCGACGCACGCGAAAAAATCCCCGGTGGCCAATTCGAGGGCGCGATTCGTGTTTTCGGCGATTCCAAGATTGGCCGGAAGGCGGGTGATATTGATTCGCGGATCGGAAGCGGCGCGCTGTTGCTCCAGCACCGCCAGAGTCCCGGCGTCGGTCGACCCGCCGTCGACCATGCACAGCTGCCAGTTCGCGTAGGTTTGCGCCCGCACCGACGCGATCATTTCCTCGAGGAATTTCGCCGGCGTATTATGCACGGGCAGGAGCAGGCTGATCGTCGGCGCGTTCGGCCATTGCGTGTTCTCTCGCCGCTGCGCCTCCAGCCCCGCCTTGTCCGGCTCATATTGCGCGATCCACGCCGCATAGCGTTCATGGGCGTTCGCGCTTCCCCATGTGTCCTGTTTCCGGGCTTTGTTTCGCGAATCGGCCTTGGCCACAGCCGGCGGCGTCGCTTTCCGGCCCAGGAGATTCCCCGGGACGCGCTTGATTTCGCGCAGGATTCTTTCGGAGATCGGGCGCTGTTTTTTGGCCGCCTTCTCGTTAGGCAGTTGAAAGCATCTTCCCTTTTTCCGGCACGCCTCTCTCGCAATCTTCAAGATCTGTTTCTGCTCCGTCGCCTGAAGCTTGTATTTGTTTCGCTCGGTTTCGCAGTGCCGTAGTTGCTCGATCTGCGTGTTTCGCTCGGTTTCGCAGCGCTGTAGTTGCTCGAGCTGCGTGTCCATCACGAACTGCGCTTTCGCGCGATCGCGCTGCAAGGATTCGCGATCACGCTGCCAGGCTTCGACTCGCGGTTGGAGATCTCCGATCATTCGCGCCTGCTCATCCATGACTCTTTGTGCTTCCCTGCGATCGGCCAGAATGGAATCGATCCAGACCTGACGCGCCCTGAGCGAGGCAACTTCCCGCGTCGCCTTCGTCGCAAGCTTTTGCGCTTCGGTCCGTTCCGCCGCGAGCAGGTAAAGGTAGCCGAGCGATGACGCCCGCTCTTGCGGGAAAAGCCAGTCGTATTGCGGGCCGATCGGTTTGGTCTTTGGGCCGACCGTCGCCACGCCCAAACCAAGGCCGGCGGAAAACCTGACCGCATGGCGACTGGCTGTCCATTTGTCCCACACCGTCCCGGGTGCGTCCGAACGTTGGAGAGAAATTCCGTGAAACAGAACCAGCCCGTCCCGTGACAAAACCGGCTCATAGCTCGACAAAAGCCGCTCGAGTTCAGCCCCCGAATCGATCTCGTCGATAAACAAAATATCGACCTTATCGACCCCGCGAGCGGTCAGCCTCGACGCGAAGTTCGTCCAAGGCTCCGAAACCAGCTCGCTCGTTTCTCCGTACAACTCGTTTCCGGATTCAAGGCCGCGTACCCAGGCGTCTTCGTCGTCCTGGTTCTCTTCCACGTCTCGCCGCAGAGCGAGGCAACGGGTGGTCAGGCGCGCTTCCCTGGCTGCCTGACAGAACGCGAAATGGATTTGCCCTTCGCCGAACCCAAGAGTAACGACCGAACTCGGCTTCGTGAGTGAAACAAGATCATAAGTCAGCGGCAAATAAGACGCGGTCGGTCCTCCCGTGTACCACTCTGGATGAAATTCATGCAGGCTGGGTAGCTTCTCAAACATAAAGGGTGCGCGGAAGTGCTCTGGCTCCGAACCGAGGCGACGGCGCATCCACAGATCGTTGCACGGACATGAACTGTGAATATATAAGCCCGGCGCGCAAGTTTCGAGCGCTCGTTTTCGCCGAGTGATTCTGGTGGATCGGACTCTTTATTTCGCTAACCTCCGGGCGGAATCTGAACCGGAAAACCAACCTCGTGTCTCTCCACGTTTTTATCGCTAACGGCAGTCCCATCCCGATGACCACCCGTTATCGCTGCCTGCACTTGAGTGAGCAACTTCAGATGCTCGGCCATCGCACGGAGATCGTGGACTGGTGGGACGAAACGAAGGTCGACCCAGAGAGGCCGCTTCAATTCGACATCATTGTTCTCTATCGCCTGATGATATCTCCGGCGTTGGAGCGCTTGATCACAGCGGCGCAGCGCCTCGGCAAGCCGGTTATCTTCGATACCGACGACCTTGTTTTCGAGCCTGACCTGATTTCAGCGCATCGGGCGGTCCGGGATCTCAGCGAACCCGACCAAAGGCTTTACGCCGAGGGTGTGGGTCGTTACTTGATGAGCTTGCAAGCCAGCGATGCGGTGATGACATCCACCCCCGTCCTGGCAGAATTGGCGCGGCGGCGAGGAAAGAAAGCTTTCGTGCATCGCAACAGTCTTGGCCTTGAGATGCTGGCGCTCGGGCGTGAGTTATACGAAAAACGGCCCAGGGATGCCGGAACCCCATCCGTCGTGATCGGCTATGGCAGCGGGACGCACACGCACGATGTGGACTTTAGGGAGGCGGCCAACGCGCTCGTGCAACTGCTTACCAGGTTTCCTCGGCTGGAGCTTTGGCTTGTGGGTCCACTCACTATCTCGCAATCCTTGGAAAGCTTTGGCCAGCGGGTGCGCCGGTTTCCGCTGACGGACTGGCCCCGCTGGTTTGAATTAGAGAGTCAGATGGATATAGCTCTGGCGCCTTTGGAAATGGGAAACATTTTTTGCCGGGCCAAGAGCGAGATCAAGTTTGTCGAAGCGGGCGCAGTCGGCGTGCCGATCGTAGGGTCGGA
Source organism: Spartobacteria bacterium (assembly GCA_003169975.1). Taxonomy (GTDB): domain Bacteria; phylum Verrucomicrobiota; class Verrucomicrobiia; order Chthoniobacterales; family UBA10450; genus Palsa-1392. The sequence goes on from PNAA01000051.1 coordinate 31,360, forward strand.
CGTGGATCCGTACCGCGACTCCATCACTCCCGGCAAAGACGGGCTCCTCGCAGCGAGCGAAAAGGATTGGATCGAAGCGCTTTCCTCATTAATCGAAAATCCCGAGCGCAGAACAGAAATGAGCGCGCACGCAAGAGAAACGATCTTGCAACGTTACAGCCCGCAGGCCCGCGCCGCGGATCTCGCTCTCATCCTGCCGGAGCTGGAGAAAGTTTGAGGGTCCCACTTTTGATGAACTGGCTCGTGCCCGAGCCCTTTCCCGGCGCCGGCGGCGACATCGGGTTGTTTCGACTTACCCGCTATCTGGCGGAGTTCGGGCACGAATGCAATGTTTATGTCATTCACTACGAGCTGATGAACGAATGGACCACCGAAGAGATCCGCTTTTATATCCGCGAACACTTCGGACCCACGCGCGCGCAGTACCACCAATGGACCGGAAGAATCGGCGACGCGGATTGCACTTTCGCCACCTTTTGGCCGACGGTTGAAAGCTTGTTGCCTCTCCCAAACGGTGGCAAACGCTACTATCTCGTGCAGGACTGGGAGCCGATCTTTTATCCTGATCACGAGGAACATCGCGATCGCGCAGAAAAGACCTATCTCGCCGGACTCCATTGCATCACTCTGGGCCCCTGGGTGGCGAAGGTCTTACAACAACGTTACAACATCCAGGCGGACTATTTCGACTTTGCCATCGACAACAGAGTTTACTGGCCTCGCCCTGGCCTCCGCGGCCCGGAACAGCGGGTCTGTTTTTACGCCCGGCCGAAGACGCCACGCCGCGCTTATGGCGTCGGACTCGAAGCCCTCGAATTGGTTCGAGCGCGGCTTCCCGGAGTCCAGATCGAGTTGTTTGGAACATCGGATCTCTCACCGGCGCCGCCCTCTGGGTTCATGAATCGTGGGATGCTTAGTCACGAGAATCTCGCGAAGCTTTTCTCGAGTTGCGATGCAGGTCTCGTTTTTTCGCTTACCAATCCTTCCTTTGTGCCGCTCGAAATGATGGCCTGCGGCTGTGCGGTCGTGGAACTGGCGAGCGAACGTTTCGAAGGGATCCTGACTCACGGCAAAGATTCCTGGCTGGTAGAACTCGATCCGGAAAGGATTGCGGATGGAATTTGCGTTTTGCTGGAAGACCACGCCTTGCGTCAGCGCATCGTCGAAAACGGCTGTCGCCGAACGCGGACCATGAGCTGGCGCAAATCCGCGCGGCAAATCGAAGCTATTTTGCTAAAAGATGTGCCCGAATCGGAAAGGATACTCGGCAGGGCCCTGCGGTAATTCAGGCTCATGAAACACCCGATACTAAGGCGCATACCGGGAGCGCGGCAATGGATCGAAAAGATCGAACGACTTGAGAGTGAGCGAAACCGGCTGGCTCGAAGAGTGGAAAAGCTGGAAGCGCGTTTGGAGTCTTTGCCGGAGAAGCCACAACAGCCGGGACGCTCTGAGTACAAAGCCGTCTGGACGGCACTATCGGAAACCGCGAGTTCGGCCCAGTGGCACATTGGGGGCGTGAATGAAGAGGCGTGGTTCCAAGCTACCGGATTGGCAACAAAGGAAACGCTGACGAGCACGGTTGGCATCCATCAGACAGATACCTTCGTTGAGATAGGGTGTGGAGTAGGCCGGGTCGGCAAGCAGCTCGCGCCGCTCTGCCAGAAGTGGGTCGGCTGTGATGTTTCGCCGCACATGCTTAGCCTGGCCGCCCAGCGGCTTAAGGGATTCCCGAATGTGGAGCTGCATGAAATCAGTGGGTTTGACCTTCAGCCACTGGCGAACAGATCGGCGGACGTCGTCTATTCGACTGTCGTCTTTATGCATCTGGAGGAATGGGACCGATATAACTATGTCCTGGAAGCCTGTCGCGTGCTCCGGCCGGGCGGCAGAATCTATATCGACAATGTCAATCTCTGTTCGGAGGAGGGCTGGAAGGTGTTTGAAAGTCATCGGCAGATTCCGCCGGACCAAAGGCCGCCGCACATGACCAAGCATTCGACGGTGGACGAGCTCAAGACCTACCTGCGGCGGGCGGGATTCAGGGATATTCGCGCGCGCGAGGTCGACCACTTCGTCCAGGTATGGGGGACAAAAGGAGCCGCTTTGGAAGAACTGTCTTCCCGCCGCTTCGAGGCTTTGCGTTATGCGCTTGGCGCCTGGACGGAACACATCTTCTGCGCCTATGACCTGGTGGCGCAGTTGCGGCCGCAGCTCGTCGTCGAGCTTGGGACCGATCGTGGCGAGAGTTACTTTGCCTTCTGCCAATCGGCCTTGGAAAACCGGACCGGCACCCGTTGCTTTGCGATCGACCACTGGCAGGGAGATAGCCATGCCGGGAGTTATGATGAAACGACCTTTGCCGATGTGACCGCCCACAATCGACTGCATTACGAGGGCTTTTCGACCTTACTTCGCACGACCTTTGATGAGGCGCTTCAGCGCTTCGGGGCAGAGAGCATTGATTTGCTGCATATCGATGGACATCACACCGAGGAAGCGGTGCGGCATGACGTTGAGGCGTGGCTGCTGAAGCTGCGCTCCGGCGGCATTCTGCTCATGCACGATGTGACAGTGAGGGGGCGTAACTTTGGGGTTTGGAAAGTATGGGAGGAGCTGACGGCTCGCGGTCGATCGTTCACTTTCGCCCAGCCGCCCGGCCTCGGAATTTGGGAGAAGCCGCCGATGCGAGAGCAACCCCCTTTGCTCGAGACGCTTTTTGGACCGGCGAATGAAGAGAGGGCAGCCGTGCTGCAATCCTACCGGCAGTGCAACGCCGAACTGCAGGCCAGGATCGCAACTCAATGGCGCGATGGAACCATTCGCTCGGCGCCGATGGCGCGCGAAACCGTCATTCAGTTCTTTTGGAGCAGTGATGGCAGCTACGCGGAGGAAAATTCGACCGATGTCCGCATTGGGCACGAAGAGTGGAAGGATGTGGCCGTCAAACTGCCGACGGAGACGCCGATCAGAGGATTGCGCATCGACTTTTACAGTCCCCTAACGATGATCGAGATCGCCGTGATCGAGGTCCACGCGGAGGTGGGGGCGCCGCTTTATCGGGCGGAAAACGCGGCGACTTTCGATTCCATTGCATTGTTAGGGGATTGTCTGCGCCGCTCGCTCGATCCCTTTTGCATCGAAGTCACGGGCGTCGATCCGCAGCTTCATCTCCCGCCTTTCCCACAGCCGGGGAGAGGACTGGAGGTGCGAATGCGGTTGCGCGTACGAGCGACCGCGAGCTGATATTTGGAGGATTTACAGAGGCGGCGCCTTTTCAGCTGCCTCGCGTAGCGGTCTGGAAAGATCACCTTTCACCCGGTCGAGAATCCCGTTGACGAACCGTCCGGAATCCGATCCGCCGAACTCCTTCGCGAGTTCGATCGCTTCATTGATCGAGACGACCGGAGGAATGTCGTCGCGGTAGAACATCTCAAAAATTCCCAGCCGCAGCACGTTGCGATCGACTGCGGAGATGCGCTTAAACTCATAGTTCTCGCAGTAACGCGTGATGCGTTCATCAATTTCCGGCAGGTGCGCGAGCATCCCTTCGATCAACGGTTGCGCGAATTGCTGCACACTGGCTTTCGCCGGGCAAAGCGCCCAGAATTCCTCGATCGTCTCCGGCCCGTCGCCGCCGTGGAGGTCGCGCCAGAAATGGTATTGAAGCGCGGCCCGGCGCGCAGCACGACGTTTCCCCATGGCTATTTGCGCAGTTCCGCGACGAGGTTTGCCATCGCGAACGCCGCGCGCGCCGCTTCGGTGCCGCGATTGATTTTGTCCTCGAGACAGCGTTTCCGCGCCTGCTCTTCGTCGTCTAGACTCAGCACCCCGTGAATTACCGGAACGCCGTACTCCAGCGCAATTTGCTGCAACGCGTGGGTGACGACGTCGCCCAGATACCGAGCGTGGGCCGTTTTGCCTTGCAGGATCACGCCCAGGGCAACGATCGCGTCCACCTCTTTCTTGAGCGCCACCTCGCGCACGACGAGCGGGATTTCAAAGGCGCCCGGCACAAGGTGCAGCGCGACATTGGAAGCCGGCGAAAGAATGCGCAGCTCATCGGTGCAATGAGTCACCAGGCCCTGCACGTATTGCGCGTTGAACTGACTCGCGACCAGCGCGAAGCCGCGCTTCACCTGGATGATGCGCGGCCTTGGCGGAACGATTTGTGACATAAGGGCTTTAATGACGAATGACCAATGATCAATGACGAAGGAATGACGAAACACCAATGACCAAGGCGGTGGCCGGTACACTCCCATCCGCCTGAGGCGGACCGGACTTCGTCATTTGGAATTCCTTCGTCATTCGTCATTAAAGCAAATGTCCCATTTTTACTCGCTTGGTTTCGAGATACCTGGCGTTATGCGGATTTGGTTTGCTCCGAATTGGGACTTGCTCGACCATTTGGATTCCGTAACCTTCCAGACCGACTACTTTCTTCGGATTATTGGTCAGGAAACGGAATTTCCGCACGCCGAGATCGTAAAGAATCTGCGCGCCGATGCCGTAATCACGCAGGTCGCCGGCGAAGCCGAGCCTGGCGTTCGCTTCCACCGTGTCGAGTCCCTCCTCCTGCAACTTGTAGGCGTGAATCTTCGCCGCGAGTCCGATCCCGCGCCCTTCCTGCCGCATGTAAACCAGCACCCCGCCGGCCTCGCTGATCTGCTTGAGCGCTGCGTGCAGTTGGTTGCCGCAATCACAGCGGCGCGAACCAAAGACGTCACCCGTCAGACACTCGCTGTGCACGCGCACGAGGGTCGGCTTGGTTTTCGAAATCTTCCCTTTCACGAGCGCGAGGTGATGGGCGTTGTCCACCGTCGAGCGATACATGTGCAACTCGAAATCGCCGTAATCGGTCGGCAACTTCACCACCTGCTCGCGCTCGATCAGTTTCTCCGTCAACCGGCGATGCGCGATCAAACTCTGGATCGTGCAGATGCGCAGCTTGTGTTTTTTCTTGAACTGCATCAGCTCCGGCAGGCGTGCCATCGTCCCGTCGTCATGCAGGATTTCGCAGAGCACGCCAGCCGGTTGCAGGCCCGCCATCCGCGCGAGATCGACCGCCGCCTCGGTGTGACCCGCGCGTCGCAGCACGCCGCCTTCCTTCGCGCGCAAGGGAAAGATGTGACCCGGCTGGACGAGATCCTCCGGCACGGATTTTGGTTTCGCGATCGTGCGGATGGTCGCCGCGCGATCGTGGGCGCTGATTCCCGTGGTCACGCCTTTGGCCGCGTCGACCGAGACGGTGAAATCGGTGCGATACATCTCCCGGTTTTGCGCGACCATCCGTTGCAGCCCGAGCTGGTCGGCGCGTTCGCTTGAGACGGGCGCGCAGATGAGTCCGCGTCCGTGCAGGGTCATGAAATTGATCGCCTGCGGCGTCGCCTTCTCCGCCGCCATGATCAGGTCGCCCTCGTTTTCGCGGTCGGCATCGTCGGTCACGATCACGATTTTGCCGGCCGCGATATCGCGCAGCACGTCGTCAATCGTGTCGAACTGAAAGGCTTCCGGCGCCTGGATGATCACCCGTTACCATTGCCGTCGCGCCCGCCCTCGGCAACGGGAATTAACCGCTGACCGCGCATAGTGCGCCGCGAATGACCTTGGAGGGACGTGCTTCTGCGCGTCCATTCTTGCGAACGGCCGCGCGGCAGACTGGACGTGCGGAAGCACGTCCCTCCGGACCGGAATTTATTTCGCGCTCGTCGCGACGATCGCCTCCGGGCGATACATGTCGCGATTGCTGCCCTGAAACTCCGCTTTCAGCTTCACCTGAAAGTGGGCCAGGTCGACCAGGTCCCAGCGGGTGATTTTCCAGTGTTCGTCCTTCCGCGGCTCGTGCTCAAAGCCGACGATGAGATGCACCGCGTCATCGAGCACCTTGTTGGTCGATTTCTTCGGCTCGAAATAAAACGTCCGGAAACTGCTTTCCCGGCTCCGGGCCGCGTAGAGCTTCGGATCGAGATAGAAAACGCGTTTCGTCTCCTGATCGACGAGGCGCAAATCGGGATAACCCGAGCGCTGCACGCGACCGTCGGCGGTGCGGGGGAAATCGCAGCTCAGTCCCGGCGCAGCGTTCAGCAGCGCGCGCATCAGATCTTCGAAATGACTGCTCACCTCGTTGATCCGCGGGATGCCTTGAATCACGCTCTCCGGCGCGTTCAGGCGCCTAACGACTTCGCCGAGCACGCCGGAGATTTGCTTGAGCACGCGCCGGTCCGTATCACTCCGCGGATCGATCGCGATCACTTTCTTGCCCGTGGCATCGAAGATCACCTCGGCAAAGGGAAGGGCGCGCAGCTCCGCGTCCTCCTGGAGCAACCAGGGGATGAGCCGATCAACCGGCTTTGTTTCTTGCGCCAAACCCAGCTCGGCCAAACAGACCGCCGCGGCCGCGCTGAGAATCCGAAACGCCATCCGCATCTAGCTGGCCCGAGAAGAGGGGGACTTGACTCCGTTGGGCCGGCCGCGTCTGCGCGCCGCCTCCATCATCCATTCTGTGGCGCGCCGCGTCAGCTCGGTGCCATTCGTTAGGCCAAGCTTCTGTTTGATTCGCTGCCGATGGGTCTCGATCGTCTTCACGCTCAACTGCAATTCCATCGCGACCCGCGAGGTGCCGAATCCGCTCCCGATGAGGCGAAACACTTGCAACTCGCGGTCGCTCAATTGCCCACAGGCGTCCCGGGGCGTTTCGACCGAACCGTTCGCGAGCATTTGCAGCAAGCCGCGCGCGACCGTCCCGCTGGCATAGAGCTCGCCGGCCGCGACTCGCTCCAGCGCGTGCAGTACTTCCGCCGTCTCGTCCTCCGCCACGACATAGCCGCGCGCGCCCGCCTTTAAAGCCCGTTGAACTGAAAGTGAATCGTTTCGTGCGGTCACAACCAGGGAACTGGCGGCCGGGTTCAGCTTGCGGAAATCCTTTAACAATGAAATGCCGTCGCCGTGCTGCAGCGTCAGGCTGAGCACCGTGAGGTTGGGCCTCAGTTCGGCGAACAACCGCCGCGCAACCGGCGCTTCTCCGGTGTCGCCGATCACCCTGAACTGGCGGTTCGATTGCACCAATTTCGTTAGGCCAAAACGCATGAGCGGCGCGTGGTGCACGATTAACACTGACAATTTGTTCGGGGAACTCATTGGGCTGATTACAGAGAGTGTTTTGCGCTTTTTATCAAACTCGGAACGAAGCGCAATCATAAAATCCCGGGTCTGCAACGGAGAGCGCCGTTCGCAGCTTGTGGAGGAATCCCCGATGGCTCACCGGGGTTCATGCGAGCTTTGCCAGACGAATGCGAATTCGGGGACGCCGCCCGATAGGCGGAACTCGCGTATTCTGTTTCGATAGACGCCGTGCCCCCGGCAAGAAGAACAAAAAAAGCGGTGCATGGAGACGGCTGCCAGCCCGTTCATAAAAGCGCTTTGACAGGAATGCGAACTTCGCCCGCCGTTCGCCGTATTCAGTTATAGAACACTAGAGCCTCAACAAGACAATCTCCAAAATGCCTAAATACTGGCTCATCAGCGACCGCAACAATGGCGGCACCGGCACAGGCCGCAACGTCGCCGGCCTCACCTACTTCGTCAGCGACGGCGGCCCGCTGAATGACATCGGCAACTGGCAGAAGGTTACCCCGACCCAATTCCGCACCCTCCTCGCTGCGGCCGCCGATGCCTTTCCCGCGCTCCCGCAAGGCGAGAATGAAAACCAAAGCCACGTCACCCTCCTCGTCCACGGTTTCAACGTCAGCTTCGACCATTCGACGAAGTTTTACGAAGATCTTTCCGGCCGACTTTTCAGTGGCCCCGATAGCCTCGGCCTCTGCATTCTCTACGACTGGCCGTCGTTGGGTACCGTTGTCGGTTACGAACCCGACCGCGCCAGCGCCCGTGCCTGTGCCGGTGACCTCACTGACATCCTCTCCGAACTATTCGACTGGCTCATCAAGAAACAGCAGGACGCCATTAAGTCCGCCGGCGACCCGCAGAAATCTTGTAAGGCCAAAGTCTCCGTGATCGCCCACAGCATGGGCAACTATGTTCTGCAAAAAGCCATGGCCGCCGCCTGGACGCGCAAGAACCAACCGCTCCTCGTCAGCCTGATCAACCAGCTCCTCATGGTCGCAGCCGATGTGGACAACGACCTCTTCGACACCGGCGCGCCCGACAACGACGACGGTTCCGCCGTCGCCAACCTCACCTACCGCATCACCGCCCTTTACAGCGGACGCGACGCCGTTCTCGGCGCCTCCGCCGGACTCAAGCACTTCGGCACCCGCCGCCTTGGGCGCAGCGGCCTGGCTAACCGCCCGCCGCTCGTCACCACCCTTCCCGCCACCGACAATGTCTGGGACGTGGACTGCTCCAGCTTCTTTCCGCCGAACGTTAGCGGCCCCGACATCCACGGCGCCTACTTCGTCACGGACGGCACGATCGAGTTTATGCGCCAAGTCCTCCGTGGTATCGACCGCGGCGTGCTCGAGGCGGCAGGCTTAACCAAGGGCAAAGCGTGGCCCGCCTGATCTAATAGGAGAACTTTTCAAGACTAGTAGAAGCCATCTCATAAATAGTA
>PNAA01000046.1 GCA_003169975.1 Spartobacteria bacterium
AGACATTTATGAGATGGCTTCGAAGCACTTGCCTCGAGGAAAGCGAGCTGCAAACTCAGCTTGCCAGCGACAAAATAAACCGCCGCCAGGGCGACCATCGCCGCCAGCCTGGAAGACCGTCGAGAAAACATCTTCACCAGTCGAGAATCGTGCTACCACTACGACCTGGCTGGGAGCAAATCAACTGCCGAGCCACAACGGCGCCGAGCTGGCCGCCCTCGCTTCCGTCGCGCGATAGCGACACGCACAAGCCCGCGCTCGATTCGACTCCCCGTCCTAACTCCTGTTCAAGAGTGTCCCAGGGGGTCGTTTCGCGGAAGATCGCGCCGGATCACCTGGGTCCTTGCACCAGCCCGATACTCCGCGACCGGCTGCCAATCAGCCATCCCCTCTGTCCAGTAGTAGTCGTCCGCCCGGACCTCGCCCCGGAAGACTCTGTCGCGAAAGTCCTCCTCACTGAATTCGCCGATGATATCGCCATTTCGCGCGACGTGGAAGGTCATCGCATTAATTCGCCAAACAAATGGGCGGATGTCGATCACTTTTCTTGAAGGTTTGTTGGTTGACAACGACGAACTGGAGTCAAGCGCTCCCGTTGCCGGTTGGTAAATGACAGTAGTTTGTCATTGTAGCTCTCAGCCTTTTAATTACCGAACTCTGATTCTGCCAAAATCCGTGTATGAAACTACGTTCCGTCATCTTTTTTGCCATCTGTTGTGCCGCCGTTAATGCCAGGACTCTTCAAGTGCCGTCACCGTACGCCACCATTCAAGAAGCGCAGGAGCAAATGGCCGCGCGAGTGGCCCGGCGCCCGGAACTCATGCGGCGGCGCAACCCCGGAAGCTTTCGGGGTTGCACGATCAAACGTTCCTTCGGCTATGACTACTTTCTTTGTCGCGGAAAACGGCAGGTCACAACCGAAGTCAATCTGACTGTCCTGGCCTACAACCTGAAGCGTGTTTGCAACCTGGTCGGCGTGCCCAACCTGATCGCCGCGCTCAGTTAAAAAGTCTAAGCGGGGACTTCTTTTCTTCGCTCTTCTCCCAGCCAACCCCGTTGGTCAGAGGTAGGTCAAGCCAATTCCGACTCTTCTCCCAAGGATCTCAGCGCGAACCCCCAAAAAACTCTTCCTCCCAACGATCCATCTCTCTGACTCCTGCAATCGCCCCTGTTAATCCCGACTTATCACACGCCCTCGCGATTGGTTAGGCCTATCTTGTCGTTTCAAGATCAGTGCGTTAGTCTTTTAAAACTGAATAGAGATCTGGGCGAAATTCTCGGCAATATTCCATGAAATTTCTATTCTCAGTCTCGTCAGCTTCCCCATAGCTGGTTCGGGGTTGTTCTGGTCCGATGTCCAGCCCAGCAGCGTACGCCCGTCGCCACTCTTCTTCTGGAACTCGTACATATGTTCGTTCAAACATTGCTCGCAGGACATCAGGATGGGTTGTGCCTAAAGCAGCGCCAGCTGATGAGTATTCCCACCCATTTGTCAGGGCAACCTTAGGTGGAACCTTTTGAGTACCCCGCTCGCTGACAAGAGTATGCCATCCATCACCTTCATAACCGATGCGATTAGCGAAATCCGCTCCAACATAATCCGAAAATTTCATCGAACCTAGCGAGTGCCGTCCGAGCATACTATTTCCTTGCTCAACTAAAACCCGTTTCGCTACACCAGCGTCGCCGGACATCCCCAGAAACGCAGGCACGAATGCATTGGGTTTGGCGGCGTGCTTTGCCCCGAGAATCCCACCTAGTTCGAAGAGATAAGGCCAGAGGCCAGCAAGGCATTGACCGAGTTTCAGGTAAGGACGGCCAAAAAAGCGCTTGTTAAGCTGACCGTGAATAAAGCCTTCCGCCACAGCCCGCCAGAATCCACCAGGTATTTCATCCATAAGAGTATTGCTTCATCTGATGCGTTCGGAAGGCCTAACGAAAATAAGATCAGCTACGGCTACCGACGCTTCCGAGCTTAATCTCACCCTCTAGAAAGTGTTTAACGTCCTCCGCGTTCGGGGGCATATAGACAGAAGAGCCTTCCTCCTTGGCGCACAGGGTGGAAAGCTCCTTGTAAAGCCATATTAGCTCTCGATAAAGCGTGAACGAGTGACTATCGAGACGAGCCTTCTCAAGTAAGTTAGGTGGACCTGTAACCGCGGGGTAGTAACGCTCTATCACCCAGAAGAACGAGTTCCATACCATGCCCTTATCGAGAATCCCACGTTTGGTCATGTAAGCCAACTCCTCGAAAAACTCGAGCACCGGTGAATCTCCACTTGGGTCGATGCTCGACCGATCTTGCAGCAACATCTTCGCAAAATGGCTCCGATGAGCAAGCCATTCTTCCGAATGAAAGAGGCTCACAAGGTCCGACACCATTTTAGCAGAAGTGGAGAGGCGCGTATGTTTAAGGTTCTTGCTGTGGAAGATAAGAGCGACAATGACGCCAGCCGAAGTTACGGCGACACCGATGCAGGCAGCGATCGCGCTGATTTGCGTCCATTGAGTAGGTGGGTCCATAGGTAGGGGCCTAACGAGGAGTGGGTCGGAAAATCCCGCCTTTTTTTGCGGGATGATTCGGCCTAATCCGGGCTTGCTTCGGGTGAAGGGAGCCGCTAAAAGCCGAGTCCATGGATGCTTTTGTAGGGCCCGACCAGAGGGGTGGCAAGGAAAAAAAACTGCGCGATGTGATGCGGCTGAAGCACTACAGCCTGCGCACCGAGCAATCCTACTGCGATTGGGCGGAGCGCTTCATCGGTTTCCACGGGATGCGCCACCCGCGCGAGATGCGGGAAGCGGAGGTCGGCGAATTGCTCACTCATCTGGCACGGGAGGGCAGGGTGGCTCCTTCCACCCAGAATCAAGCGCTCAGTGCCCTGCTTTTTGACTCCTTCGCCCCCCCGGCTCAGTCGGCCTCTCGGCCTTCCCGTCTGACTCGCGGCTACCCTCGCCGCTCGGCTCTCTATAAACAGGTGCTTAAAGAGGAGATCGGGTGGCTCGGAAACGTGGAATGGGCGAAGCAACCGGCGCGCCTCCCGGTGGTCCTGACGCGAGATGAAGTGGACAAACTCTTTTCCCATTTGCAGGGCACGCCGCGCCTGCTGGCGGGGCTGCTCTACGGGAGCGGACTGCGCCTCATGGAATGCGTGCGACTGCGGGTTCACCCCGTGAGATAAGATGAGTCACTGTTACGTCTATGTTCTCCGGTCTTTGGCTGATGCAAAGTTCTATGTGGGCTTGACACGTGATTTGCCGGCTCGGCTGGCTTTACACAATGACGGCGGGGTTACGTCCACCAAGAAGCGCGTACCATTGGAGCTTATTTACTGGGAAGGTTGCCTCAACGAAGGCGACGCGGCCCGGCGTGAGAAATACCTAAAGACGGCTTGGGGTAAACGTTACCTCAAGGCCCGACTGAGCAAATATCTCACGGGGTGAAAGATGTCGACTTTGGCTACGCGAAGATCACGGTGCGCGACGGCAAAGGCGCGAAAGATCGCGTCATCATGCTCCCGCTCAACCTGACGGCGGCATTGCAGCGTCAGCGGCAGAAGGTGAAAGCGCAGTTTGAAGAAGACCTCGAGAGCGGTCTGGCCGGCGTGCATTTGCCGCATGCCCTGGCCAGAAAATATCCAAACGCAGCGGCGGCCAGCATCGGGACGTCGGGGAAAAAGTTCGCGACGGCGAGGCGCCCGCACACGGCGGGCAGGCAGTGCGCTACCCGGACACTGCGCGAACCAGGCCGCACATGAGTGCGACGACGAATAGGGCCAGGGCGATCAAGCTGGCGTAGACAACCGCGTCTTGCCTTCGCGCCCGGCGGGCGGCCTCGGCGTAGGGAATGCGGGTGAAACTTACCATGGTGTAAAGCGGGAGATAGAGGCCGGGGAGCAAGCCTTCGAGCGCGTGGTCGAGTTTCTTTTTCGCCCGGAAGGTGCGCGCGGCGGTCTTGTCGCGCATCTCGATGAAGTTGTGCACGGCAAGGTCGGCGAGGGCGTCGGCATTCTCCTTGCGCCGCCCGAAATACTCCGCGAAGGCGCGCTTACGCTCGTTAGGGAACTCGGCCAGACATTCGTCGAAGACGACGCAATCCTCGAAGGCGGCATTCATCCCCTGCCCGTAGAACGGCACGACGGCGTGGGCCGCGTCGCCCACGAGCGCGACCTTGTCTTCGTAGTGCCAGGGCGCGCAGCGGATGGTGACGAGTGAGCCGGTCGCGTTTTCCTTGAAGTCGTCGAGCAGCGCCGGCATGAGCGGGACGGCGTCGGGGAATTCCTCGTGAAAAAAGCGCCGGAAATCGTCGTCGCTCCGGATGGAGGCGAAGCTGCGCGGGCCGTCGAATTCCCAAAAGAGGGTGCAGGTGAAGGAGCCGTCGGGGTTGGGCAGCGCGATCATCATGAAACTCTTGCGCGGCCAGATGTGAAGGGCGTTTTTCTCCATCCGCCAGGAGCCGTCGGCCGCGGGCGGGATGGTGAGTTCCTTGTAGCCGTGGGCGAGATAGCTCTGGCTGTATTCGAAACGGTCGAGCCGTTGCAGTGCGCCGCGCACCGCGGAGAAGGCGCCATCGACCCCGATGACGGCGTCGGCCCGCGCCTCGACCAACTGGTTGGTTTCCGTGTCGAGCAGTTGCGCGGTGGGCGCGTTGAGGTCGACATCGGTGCAGCGGTGATTGAATCTCACCCGCACGTTGGGATAACGCTGCGCGGCTTCGATCACGACGGTGTTGAGCGCGCCGCGGCCGATCGAGTTGATGTATTTGTTCGGGTCGCGGTCGTAGGGCGAGAAATGCAGGTCGCCCGAGCGGTCATGGATCATGCGGCCGCGCATCGGGATGGCGTGCTGGAGGACTTCATCGGCGATGCCGAGCTGTTGCAAGGCGTGGATGCCGCGGGTGGAGAGAGCGAGATTGATCGAGCGTCCGCCGACGGTGTTGCCCGCGCGCGGGTCGGCGCGGCGCTCGTAGAGATCGATCTCGTAACCTCGCCGGCCGAGGTAGCCGGCGAGCAGTCCGCCGGCGAGTCCGCTGCCGATGAGGGTGAATTTTGATCCCATTGGGCTCTACCGTGGCCGTTTCCGGTAATTTGCCAAGCCCGGAAGGCGCGCGTCGATTGGCGATCCTACGGTTGCAAACGCCGCGCGTGGCACTATGGCTGCTCAAAGTATGCTTTCACCGCGATGAAACCTGAGCCCGACCCGGACCAAAACGAACGCAGCGGCGGGACTTTTGAGCTTAAAGCCATCCTCCTGGTGGACGACGACAAGCAGCTCGCCTCGGCCTTGCAGTGGATTCTGGCGGACGCAAATTTTCTCGTCGACGTAGCCTTTGACGGCAACGAAGCCCTGCTCAAGGTCAAGGCCCACGATTACGACGCGGTCATCTGCGACCTGAAAATGCCGCACCTGCGGGGCGACGAGTTTTATCTCCAGGCAAGGGAAATGCGTCCCACCCTGTCCGATCGTTTCATCTTCATCACCGGCTACGCAACCGATCCTAACATCCGTCAATTCCTGATTGAGAACGAGGTCAAATTCCTCGTGAAACCTTTCCCGATTAAGGGGCTGATCTCCTGCGTGCGGGAAATGTCTCGCTAGGCCACCGGGCTATTGGTGCACGAGCAGAATTCCGGCGAAACGCCAGACCTCGTGAAACGTGTTGTAGAGCGGAGTCGGCGCGACGCGGATCACGTTCGGCTCGCGGAAATCGGTTTTCACACCCGCGGCTTCGAGTTTCTTGAACAACTCCTTCGGATGCTCGTGGACAAGGATTGAAAGCTGACAACCACGCTCGTTAGGCTGGCGTGGCGTGATGACGGTGAGGAGCCGCGAAGGCGCGCGATCGAGGAGGAACTCGAGATAGCCGGTGAGACGGGTTGATTTCGTGCGGAGCGCGGTCATTCCGCCGGCTTCATCGAAGATCGCGAACGAGGTGCGCAACGGCGCCATCGCGAGGATGGGCGGGTTGCTTAACTGCCAGGAATCGGCCGAGGGCACGGGCACAAACTCGGGCTCCAACTGCATCCGGAAACGGGTCGCGGGATCGTTTCCCCACCAGCCGGCGAGGCGCGGCAGGTTGGGATTGGTCGCGTGCCGCTCGTGCACGAAGGCGCCGGCGACCGCGCCCGGACCGGAGTTGAGATACTTGTAGGAACACCAGACGGCGAAATCGACGTTCCAATCGTGCAAGGCGAGCGGAACGTTGCCAGCCGCATGTGCCAGATCGATCCCGACGGTGCAGCCGCGGGCCTGCGCTGACTTGGTGATCTTCGCGATGTCGAAGAGCTGGCCGGTGAAGAAGTTTACACCCGCGAAGAGGACGAGGGCGATTTCGTCGCCGTGTTTCTCGATCAACACCTCGATGTCTTCCTGCCGGATGGCATGCTCCCCTTCCCGCGGCCGCGCGAGCAGGAGCGACTCGGTAGGTTCGAAACCGTGATGCGCGATCTGTGACTTGATCGCGTAGGTGTCGGAAGGGAAGGCCGGGTCTTCCATCAGGATCTTGCTCCGCGCCTTCGTTGGCCGGTAAAACGTCGCCATCAACAGGTGGAGGTTCACTGTCAGGCTGTTCATGCAGACGACTTCGTTAGGCTGCGCGCCCACCAGCCGGGCCGCCGGCTCGCGCAAGGTCTCGTGATAGGAATACCAGGGCGTCGCGGCGTCGAAATGCCCATCGACCGCGAGCCGAGCCCAATCATCCAGCTCCTGGTCGACGATTTGCCGCGTCGTTTTCGGCATCAAGCCTAACGAATTTCCAACTAAGTAGATAAGCGGTTTACCATCCGGGCCAACCGGAATGTGGAAGCGATCGCGAAAGGCACGGAGCGAATCCGCGCGATCCTGTTCCAGGGCAAAAACTTCGTCGGCGGAGAAGGAATCGGGAAGCCAGGAAGCCATGAGGAAGAATGAATCAGGAACGCAGGAAGGCAGGAAATGCAATCCAAGGGAAAATAAAATCAGCGTTCATCTGCGGACGATTAACCCTCGTTAGGACGCAGTTGCATGAATTCGATCGTGGCGCCGTCGGGGTCTCGCACATAGACGACGCGCTTTCCCGCGTTCGGGCCGGCCTGGAGAGTCTGCGGTTTTCCCGCCGCCTGCCAACCGGAGGCGGCGATGGCGCCCAGGACCGCGTCCAGATCATCGACCGCAAACGCTACATGGACTGACCCGACATCGCAGGGCCGGGGGCGGAGGTGTTGCCGATCGGACGGCGCAAGATACTCGAGCAACTCGATCTTGTGGCCATAACCTTTAAGAACCGCGATGGAAATCTCGGCCCCGGGGACTCCGGTGATTTCGCTCGCCAGTGCGCCGGTCTGGTGCGGTCGATGGGAAAGCTCAAAGCCGAGCACGTCGCGCCAAAATGCGAGCGAACGCTCGAGATTCGCGACCGTGATGCCGGTGTGATCGGCGGCGATGATGTGAAAGGGTGGCGAGCTCACTTCGTTAACGCATCGCTTAAGTCGTCCTCAGCGCGATTTCAACCGCGGCTCGCGCCCGGCGCGGACTTCTGCTCGCTTCGAGGCTGAATTTCGAGTGTGATTTTTTAGGCGTGCACGCGAATCACCTTCACAACAGGAGTTCAGATTGCCCGACACGATGCACGCCGTTTCCACGACCATGACCGCCGTCGTTGCCGATGAGGAAATGTTCACCCGCCTTCTGGAGCAGCATGCCGGCATCATCCGCAATGTCGCGTTTGGTTACACGAGCACGTTTGCCGATCGCGATGATCTCACGCAGGAGATCACGCTCCAACTCTGGCGAGCTTTTCCGCGCTACTCGCCCGACCGCCCGTTCTCGACCTGGATGTATCGCATTGCGCTCAACGTCGCGATTTCCTTTCTGCGCCGCCACACCCACCCGGTGCGGCAAACGATTTCAATCGAGGAAAACGAAATCGAGCCGGTCGATGAAACCGCCGGACGCGTGGAGCCCGACGAGCGCGTCGCGCTTTTGCAGCAAGTCATCGCTTCGCTGCCGCCCCTCGATCGCGGCTTGCTGCTTCTTTATTTGGATGACCACAGCTACCGCGAAATCGCCGCGGTCCTCGGCATCACCGAGACAAATGTGGCGACCAAACTCAACCGCCTCAAACAGCGTGTCCGCGAGGAGATGCTGAAACTCAACCGCCAAACCATATGACCTATTCCGAACTCGACGACCTCAAATCGGCCTGGCAAACGCTCAGCCGCAACCTCGAACGGCAAAACGCGCTTACCTTGCACCAGCTCCGGGAAAACAAACTCACCCGTTTCCGCTCGGGCTTTCGGCCTCTTGTCACCGGACAGGTCATTCAGCTCGCCTGCGGCGTGCTCCTCTCAATTGTTGCCGCTCGCTTCTGGGCCGGTCATCTCGGCGTCGCGCATCTCATGATCTACGGGATCTCGCTCCACCTCTACGGCTTGATGTTGATCATCTTCGCCGCGCGCGACCTGTTCCTAATCCGGCGTTTGGATTACGCCGCGCCGGTGCTCACGCTGCAGAAGCAGGTCGCCGAGCTGCGTCGCTGGCACCTGCAGTCCGCGCTCTGGTTCGGGATCGCAGGTTGCTTCATCTGGATCCCGCTGCTGTTCGTGATCTTCTATGCTCTGGGCGCCGATGTCTGGGTCCGGAATCCTGCCGTGGTGGGCTGGAATGTCTTGAGCGGATTTGTTTGCCTCGGGATTTTTTATGGGATCGTACGCTGGGCGTGGCGCCCCGGAAGCGAGAGGTTTGCCGAGCGTCTTGAAGAGAGTTCGGCGGGACGGGCAGTGCATCGCGCGCAATCTGTGCTCGACGAAATCGAGCGCTTCGAGCGCGAATAGATGCGATCTTCCCCGTGATCGGGTGGGCGATTACAAGGCCGACCGAATGTGGGAGCGCCCCGATGAGTGAGAGCATGGCTTTGCCGATCGGGGCACAAAGGCCCCTCCACATTGCTACTTCGCTACCGCGATGACTTTGAGCTCGATCGCGATAGGCGTGGGAAGGGCGCCTACTTCGACAGTGGTGCGGGTCGGATTGGGCTTGCCGGGCCCGGCGAAGTATTCCGGATAAATACGGTTAAAGATTGGGAAGTCCTTCTGCATGTTGGTTAAGAAAACGGTGACGTCGACGATATCGTTCCAAGTTGCGCCAGCGTCTTCCAAGACAAGCCGAACATTTTCGAAGACAGCGTGACACTGTTTTTCGATGTCGTAACTGACGATATTGCGTTCCGCATCAAGCGTGACACCGGGGATTTCCTTGCTCCCCCGGACCCGCGGTCCGATGCCGGAAAGAAAGAGAAGATCCCCCACCCGCTTCGCGTGCGGAAATGCGCCGACCGGTTCCGCAGCGCGCTGACTTTCGAAGGATTGGCTCATGCTAGGGAGTTTCAACCCACCACACCGATAGCGACCGATCTTTGTCCGGTATCAAACCTCGAATTGGCGGGAATAAAATCACGATTCTGCAGGTTCGATTGCGTTTTGCGCGACTTATTCAGTCAGTCCGGGCACGTGCTCGTCTTCATATTTTTCAATCAGCACTCCGAGCACATCCATTAGCGACGCGAGTGGATGATGTTCATCTTCTCCAACCTCATCGGTGATCCGATCGAGCAATTCCACCAGCTCACGGTAATCGCCTTCCGTACGAGGCACACGCACGGCGCGCGAGATCGGCGGCCAGGCCTTTGTTACCTTTTCGAGTTCAGCGATCGACATGTTATTTCTTCCACTCGCCCTTGTCGTACTCCTGATGAGTCAACACGTGGCGGATGTAAATCTTGTTTCGATTATAATGCACCGCCGCGATCAGTCTAACTTTGTTGCCGCCGATGTTGAAGACGGTGAATTTCTCCACTTGATCGGCATGCGGAAAACTCTCCCTCAACTGGGCGAAATTCGCGAAGCGGTTCTTTCGCATGATGGCGTACCAATGGGCCAGCGCCGAGGTCGTGTTCGGGTGTTTTTCTGTGAATTGGTTCAGCCGCTTCCGTGTAATGATGTGCATGCTGCCGCCAGGCAATTTCGAGCATGAGCTACTTTGCGATGCAGACGTTCTTTGGTTCGGTGAAAAAGCGGAGCGCTTCTTCGCCGCCTTCGCGGCCGACGCCGCTTTGTTTCATGCCGCCGAACGGAACGCGGAGGTCGCGTACCAGCCAGCAATTCACCCAGACGGTTCCGGTGTGAATTTGTTCCGCGACGCGATGCGCGCGACTCAGGTTCTGTGTCCAGACGCTCGAGGCGAGGCCGTAGTCGGTGTCGTTGGCGTAGCCGATCACTTCGTCCTCGTTGTCGAACGGTGTGATCGTGACAACCGGTCCGAAGATCTCCTCGCGATTGACCCGGCAACCAACCGGCAGGCCGGTGATGACGGTCGGCGGAAAGAAATAGCCGTCGCGGCAGCGCTCGTTAGGCGGAGGCGGCGCGGCGCCGCCGAGCGCGATCCTGCCACCCTCCTGCTTTGCGAGATCGACGTAAAACGTCACTTTCTCGAGCTGCATCTTGGAAACGATCGCGCCTTGGTCGGTCTTCTCTTCCAGCGGATCGCCCTGTTTCAACTGCGACACTTTCTCGGTGAAGCGCCTGACGAATTCATCGTAGGCCGGCCGCTCGACAAAAACGCGGGAGCCACAGAGGCAGACCTGGCCCTGGTTGGCAAAAGACGAACGCACACTGCCGGCGATGGCGGCGTCGAGGTCGGCGTCGGCGAAAATGATGTTCGGGTTTTTTCCACCGAGCTCGAGTGACACCTTCTTGAAGAGTGGTGCGCCCGCTTGCGCCACTTTGCGCCCGGTCACCGTCCCGCCGGTGAAGGAGATGGTGCCGATTTTCGGATGCGCAGTGATGACTGAGCCAACGTTAGGCCCGGTCCCCTGCACGATGTTGAGGACGCCGTTAGGCAAACCCGCTTCCCGGCAGACTTCGCCAAGTAGAAAAGCCGTCATCGGCGTCAACTCGCTCGGTTTCGCGACGGCGGTATTTCCGACCGCGATGGCGGGAGCGATTTTCCAGCTGAGCAAATAAAGCGGCAGGTTCCAAGGCGAGATCAAACCGACGACACCGCGCGGCTGGCGCAGCGTGTAGTTGAAGGCCACGCCGTCCATCATGTGGGCCTCGTTCTCCGTGTGCAGAATGGCCGTCGCGAAAAAACGAAAATTGCTCGAAGCCCGTGGGATATCGAGGCTGCGCGCGAGCGAGAGCGGCTTGCCGGTGTCGACCGATTCCGCGCGGGCAAACTTCTCGAGATCGCGGTCGATCAGCTCGGCGATGCGCAAAAGAATACGTGAACGTTCCGCCGCTGGCGTGCGCGACCATGCGGGGAAAGCCTTTTCGGCCGCGGCCACCGCGGCTTCCACATCGCGGCTGTCGCTGTCCGGGACTAACGAGTACGGCTTCCCAGTCGCGGGCTCGATGTTGTCGAGATATTTGCCGCCGATCGGCGGAACGAATTGACCGTCGATGAAGTTTTGAATCTGGTCGAGCTGAGTCATGGCACGCGCCGCTACAGTATCTGCCGCAAAACACGCAGCCAGTTACCGCGCAAAATTTTCTCGATCTGGTCGTCGCTGAAGCCGCGCTCGATCAACTTCCGCGTCAGGTTGCGAGCGTGGGCGTGATTGCCCAGGTCCGGGAGATAATGCGGCTTGGTGAGTTTGGCCTCCAGCTTCTCGCGCTCGGCGGCCGGCAATAACCCCAGAAGGAGTTCGCAAAAGTCGAAACCGATCGCCACGCCATTGATTCCGATGAGACCCGCGACGTGCTCGATGTGATCGACATAACGATCGAGCGTCGCCTCTTCCTTTTGCACGCTGACCAGAATCGCGTTGATCCCGATGACCCCGCCGCGCGCGCCAATCATCCGGATTTGGTCGTCACTGATGTTGCGCTCGATGTCGTAAAAACGACGCGCGTTGGTGTGGGAAACGATGAGCGGTTTGCTGGTCAGCGCGCAGATTTCCTCGAGGCCGGCGGGATTGATATGGGCGAGATCGATCAGGATCCCGAGGCGCTCACACTCCCGCACCAGCTCGCGGCCGAAGCTCGTTAGGCCGGTCGCCGGTGAGCCGCTGGCGGCAAAAATTCCGCCGGAGGCGGCCGCGTTTTCCCTCGCGTGGGTGAGCGAAATAGCGCGCAGCCCTAGCTCATGAAAAATGTGCAGCAGGTTGAGATCGTCGCCCAATGGCTCGGCTCCTTCCATCGTGAGAAGAAATGCGATACGTCCTTCCCGCCGGGCTTGCTCAATTTCCACAAACGTCCGGCAAAGCACGAGGCGCGGCGTCGTCTCCAACTCCGCCTTGAGCAGCGCCACCTGGTCGAGCGCCACGCGCAGCGCTTGTTCGCCCAGGTATTGGTCCGCCACATAGAGCGCGACGCCCAGCAGGCCGATGTCCCCCGCCTCAAACTGCGGCAGAAAATCCGGGGCAATGATGTTCCGGCGCGGGCGACTGAGAAAGAGAATGAGCGGCAGATCGAAGTGCAGATCGATCAGCCGGTCGGCGTGAAGGCGGGAAATTCTTTCTTCGATCGTGTTCATCTTTCGCTGACCGCTTCGAGAATGGCGCGCGCTGCCACTTCGTTCGCGCCGCCCTTTCCAAGTTTGGTGATGACCGCTTCGAAAACGGCGAGCATCCGTTCGCGGCGGGCGCGGTCATCGAGCAGCGTCATCACTTCCGCGGCGATCGCGGACGGTTGCGCCTTTCCCTGAATGAATTCCGGAACGATTTCGCGATCCGCGAGAACGTTCGGCATGCCGAGATGTTTTACTCGAATCAACATCCGGCCGGCAAGATAGGTCAGCACCGCCACCTTGTAGACGAGCACGAAAGGCAGGCGAAAAAAAGCCGCTTCGAGCGTCGCCGTGCCGGAAGCGACGACGCCGACCGCACTCCGCTGCATCGTCGCCGCCGCCTGCCCGACGCTGACCGTGACTTTACCTAACGAATCAGCGGACGGTGCAAGATCGCGCCGGATCACGGTCGCGAGCGCGGGGGAAGCCGCGGCAATCTCGAAATGCAAATCTGGTCGCTTCTCGTGCAATGCGCGTATCACCCCGAGCAGAATCGGCATCAGCTTCCGCACCTCCCGGGCGCGACTTCCGGGAAAGAGACCAACAAGCTTTGGATCCCGTTCAGCGTCGATCCGTTTCGCTTTCAGGTTCTCGATCATCGGATGACCGACGAAAATTGTGCGCAGGCCGGACTTTTCGTAGAGCTCGGCCTCGAAGGGAAAAATGCAGAGCATCAGGTCGAGCCAGAGCGCCATCCGCGGGATGCGGCCACGATTCCAGGCCCAGACTTGCGGGCTGATGTAGTAGATGATTTTTCCGCGTAACGAGCGGCCACGCAGGGTCCGGGCGAGACGGAGATTGAAGCCCGGGTAATCGATCAGCACGACGGCGTCCGGTTTCGCCTCCGCAATTTCGGCCAGCGCCTTCTGAAATTCGCGACGGAAATATGGATAGTGCTTGACCACTTCCCAGAGCCCGACGACGCCCGCTTCATCGCTCCAATCTTTGAAATCCGGGCCGGCGATTTGCTTCATCTGCGAACCGCCGCGGCCTAACAATTGAATGTCGGGTCGCAACTCGCGCAGCGCTTTCATGAGCGCCGCGCCGTGATTATCGCCGCTCGCTTCGCCCGCGACGAAGTAGATTCTGCTCATCGCGGCGGGTCTAGGAAACGGGACGCGCGGAAGCGCGTCCCTCCGGAGGGACATGCTTCCGCATGTCCAGTTTGTACGCTCACCATCGCGATTCGTTCAGTTCGCCTTGGTACGGCCACGCGTCTGCGTCTGTCACTAATCCGTGTCGCACGGGATTGCTGCGCACATACTCCCACTTATCGTCATAGCCTTCGCCTTTGCGCAGTTGACGATCCCAATGATAACGCTGCCAAACACTGGCGCCCGGCTCGCCCAAATTGCGCGTGGCAATCGAATTCCAATGTCGCATCCAAACTTCGAGAGAGGGCGCGTCGAGGCCGCCCGGTGCACAGAAGAAATGGACGTGATCAGGCATGATCGCGTATCGACCCACCAGCCATTTCGTCGCCAAATGCCAGGCTCCAACAATCGCTTCGTGTGCGAAAGGCGATGCCAGGATTTTCCGGCGCCCGGCCGTACAAGCAGTGACGAAAATGATGATGGCGCGGTTGTGTCGTTCAGAGGGCGGAAGATGAATTGGATTGCGCCGGTACCGTTCTGAGACTGGACGTAAGGAAGCACGTCCCTCCGGAGGGACTCGCTTCGGCGAGTCCAGTTTGTCGTCGCCGCTCATTGGCTGAATGGCGTTTCGCTGATTCGCTTGGTGATCTCGACCGCCAGCTCGAGCGCGGCGGTCGCCTCGAATCCGGAAACCTTCGGCCGCACGCCGGTGCGCGCGCATTCGATGAAGGAGAGGATCTGGCGCTTGAGCGGTTCTTCTTTCTCGATCTCAACCTCGGCGCGTTCGATTCCGCCGCCGACTTTGCGATAGATCTCGCCGGTCTGGTTTTGATAATCGAGCGAGAGATACGCGTCCTCTTGAAAGACGCGAATCTTCCGCATCCGCTCGGGACTGATGCGGCTCGAGGTGATGTTGGCCACGCAACCGTTCTCGAAGCGGATGCGCGCGTTCGCGATGTCCTCGCGCCGGCTCAGGACCGGCACGCCGACGGCATCGATCGACTGCACGGGCGACCTAACGAGATGGAGAACAATCTCGAGATCATGAATCATGAGATCGAGCACGACCCCGATGTCGGTGCTGCGATTTGGGAACGGCGAGAGCCGATGCGCTTCGATGAAACGCGGATGGGTGAGGCGCGCCTCGAGCGCACTCAATACCGGGTTGAAACGCTCGACGTGGCCGACCTGCAAAACAAGATGCCGGTGCGCCGCCAACTCGGCCAGCTCACTCGCCTCGGCGGTGTTATCGGCGATCGGTTTTTCGATCAACAGATGTTTCCCCTTTTCCAACAGTGGCCGCGCGATCGCGAAATGGGTATTGGTCGGCGTGGCCACCGAGGCGGCGTCGACCAGTCCGGAGAATTCGTCGAGCGAAGCGGCCGCGCGGACTTTGTATTGCTCCGCGATCTGGGCGGCGTTGGCGGCGTCGGTGTCGTAAATCGCGGTGAAGTCGGCCGTCTCCGTTTCGGCATAGAGCCGCGCGTGATTTTTCCCGATATGCCCGACACCAACGACTCCGACGCGGAGAGTTTTCATTGACGAGCGAGATTAGAAAATTCGGCGAACATGCGAGAAGCTGCCAGTGAACCGCAGCCATGAAACAAACGCAAACTGATTGGGAGGACGCCTACCAGCGCCGGGAAACGCCGTGGGAAAAAGGCAAACCGCATCCCGGGCTAGTCGATTTCCTGGCGGAGAACGGACCGCTCGTGGGGGAGATTTTCGTGCCCGGTTGCGGATCCGGACAGGATGTGCGCGCTCTCAGCACGCCGGACAACCGGGTGGTCGGCGTCGATCTCGCTCCCTTCGCGATTAGGAAAGCAATGGCTCGGCGCAAAATCGCCCGGGAGGAATATTCCCTTGCGGATTTGTTTGCGCTGCCGGCGGCGCTGGATGGACGCTTTGATTGGGTTTTCGAGCACACCTGCTTTTGCGCGATCGATCCCGCCCGGCGGGACGAGTATGTCGCGACCATCGTTAGGCTGCTGCGCCCGCAGGGCCGGTTGCTCGCCATCTTTTTCATCAACCCGGATCATGATGAAGAGGGGCCGCCCTACCGGGTGAGCCCGGCGGAACTCGAAAAATATTTCGGCGGCTATTTTTCCGTTGAACGGGAATGGATCCCGGCACGAACCCATCCCGGGCGCGAACAGCGTGAGCTGATGCGCGTGCTGGTGAGGGTGTAGCGGCGGCCGTGTCGGCCGCAACCGCCCGGGGTGCAGGCGACACGGCCGCCGCTACACAGCTTGTTGGCGAAACCAGTCGTAGGTCCGGATGAGGCCCTCGCGCAACGGGATCGTCGGGAGCCAGCCTAACGACCGGATCTTCGAAATATCGAGCACCTTGCGCGGAGTGCCGTCGGGCTGGCTCGCGTCCCAGGCCAGGTCGCCGGTGAACCCGACCACCTCGCAGATCAGCTCGGCCAGTTCGCGGATCGTCAGGTCCGCGCCGGTGCCGATATTGATGATCTCCGGGCTGTCGTATTTCTGGAGGAGGAAAACGCAGGCCGAGGCGAGGTCGTCGACATGCAGAAACTCACGTCGCGGTTTGCCGGAACCCCAGACGACGAGCTCGCGCGCGCCGGAAGTTTTCGCCTCGTGCGCCTTGCGCAGGAGCGCCGCGAGCGCGTGCGAGGTGACGAGATCGAAGTTGTCGTTCGGTCCGTAAAGATTCGTCGGCATGGCCGAGATGAAGTTGGCCCCGTACTCGCGGTCGTAGGCCTGGCAGAGCTTGATGCCCGCGATCTTCGCGATCGCGTAGGCCTCATTCGTCGGCTCGAGCGGGCCGCCTAACAATGCGCTTTCCGGGATCGGCTGCGGGGCGAGGCGCGGGTATATGCAGGAGCTGCCGAGGAAGAGGAGCTTGCGCACGCCGCTTTCGTGGGCGGCGCGAATCAAGTTGTTCTGGATTTGCAAATTTTCGATGAGGAACTCGACCGGCTCGTCATTGTTCGCCTTGATTCCACCCACCCGCGCTGCCGCCACGACGACAATCGCGGGCTTTTCCCGGCCAAAAAATTCTTCCGCCGCCGCGCTGTTCGTTAGGTCAAGTTCGGCCCGGGTGCGGGTGAGCAAACGAGTGAAGCCCTCCGCCGTGAGCCGGCGCAGGATGGCGCTGCCGGCGAGCCCGCGATGGCCGGCGATGAAGATCGAGTCGTTCTTTTCCATCAAGTTTCCCGCAGCATCCGTTT
Organism: Spartobacteria bacterium; assembly: GCA_003169975.1. Lineage (GTDB taxonomy): Bacteria > Verrucomicrobiota > Verrucomicrobiia > Chthoniobacterales > UBA10450 > Palsa-1392. Next base: position 16,825 of record PNAA01000046.1, read on the forward strand.
AGCGTTTCCTTTTTCAAGCGGTTAGGCAATGCTGCCGACGTGGCAAAAAAGGAAACGCGGCTTCGGGTTCAAAAAACGTACAAACTTTTCATCGGCGGAAAGTTTGTCCGGAGCGAGAGCGGCCGGGTCGCGCCCGCGGAGACCGGCGGCCGGATGGTGGCGAATTATTCCCGCGCCTCGCGCAAGGATTTCCGCGATGCGGTCGCCGCGGCGCGCAAGGCGACCGGGGATTGGTCGAAACAAAGCGCGTATCTGCGCGGCCAGATTCTCTATCGTGCGGCGGAGATGCTGGAAATGCGCCGGCCGGAGTTGGAAGCGGAACTCGCCCGCGCGACGGCTCGGAAAAACGGCAAAGCCACGGATGAGGCCAGCCTGACGATCGAGCGTCTCGTGCACTACGCGGGCTGGACGGACAAATTCAGCCAGATTTTCAGCGCGGTAAATCCGGTCGCCAGCTCGCACTTCAATTTCACCATGCTGGAGCCAACCGGCGTGGTCGTGGTGGTCTGCCCTAACGAACCGCCGCTGCTCGCGCTGGTTTCGCTGGTCGCACCGGTTATCCTGAGTGGAAACACCGCGGTCGTTCTCACCTCGACCACGCAGCCCCTCCCCGCTCTCACCTTCTCGGAGATCATCGCGACGAGCGATCTGCCGGGCGGCGTGATCAACATCCTTTCCGGCGATCCGGCCGAGCTCGCGCCGCACATTGCCGGCCACATGGATGTGAACGCGATCGTGGATGCGGCCGGCGATCCGAAAATCGGCCTGGCGCTGCAGCAGGGCGGCGGATTCAACGTCAAACGCTACGTGTCGCGCGCGCTGAAAGTGGCGGACTGGCGCACCGCCGCGGCGGAGAATCCGTATTGGATTCTCGACACGGTCGAGATGAAAACCGCCTGGCACCCGATCGGGCTGTAGGAGAAGGAAGAATTAAGAAGGCAGAAGGAAGAAAACCAGCGCCGAAGTTCTGCCTCTTTAGCCCCATGCACATCCCGACGTTGATCGAACGCAAACGCGACGGAGACGAGCTTGCGCCGGACGAGATCGGCGCGCTGATCGATGGCTTCACCCGCGGCGAGATCCCGGATTATCAGATGAGCGCCTTCGCGATGGCGGTTTTCTTTCGCGGAATGACGCCTAACGAGACACAGCACCTGACCGCCGCGATGATGAAAAGCGGTCGGGTGCTTCGTTACCCCGAGGGCTCACCGCCGAAAGTGGACAAGCATTCCACCGGCGGCATCGGCGACAAGGTTTCGCTTGTGCTCGCGCCGTTGCTGGCCTGCGACGAGGTCTGGGTGCCGATGATTTCCGGACGCGGGCTCGGCATCACCGGCGGCACGCTCGACAAACTCGAGAGCATCCCCGGGTTCAACGTGAACCTCGACGAGGCGCGCGCTCTGCGGCAGTTGGAGAAGATCCGCGTCTGCATGATCGGCCAGACCGCCGACATCTGCCCGGCGGACAAGAAACTCTACGCGCTCCGCGACGTGACCGGAACGGTGCCGTCGCAACCGCTGATCGTCGCCAGCATCATGAGCAAGAAGCTTGCGGAAAATCTCGATCGGCTGGTTCTCGATGTGAAATTCGGGAGCGGCGCGTTTATGAAAACGCGCGCGGAAGCCACCCAACTGGCGGAGTCGATGACGAGCGTGGGCGAGCGAATGGACGTGAAGTTGTCCCTTCTGCTCAACCCGATGGACGAACCGTTAGGCTGCGCCGTGGGCAATGCCCTGGAAGTTGCGGAAGCGGTAGAGACGCTCCAGGGCCGCGGCCCTAACGATCTCGTCGAACTTACGCTCGATCTCGCCGCGGAAGTCGCGACCGCGCCGCGCGCGCAACTGGCGTGCTGGCTGAGCGACGGGAGCGCGTGGCAGAAATTCATCGAGCTGGTCGAAGCACAGGACGGCGACGCCCCCGCCCTGGACAAAATCGCCGCTATCCACGCCGCTCCCATCATCCATCCCCTCCCCGCGTCCCGCGGCGGAGAGATCAAGCGGATGGACGCTGAGACAATTGGCCGCGCCTCGCTTTTCCTCGGCGCAGGCCGGGCCCGCTCCGACGACGCGATCGATTTCGCGGTCGGTTTTTCGCGGATCAGGAAGGTCGACGAGAGCGTCCAACCTAACGAACCGCTGCTCTACGTGCACGCCCGCACCGACCGGGCGTTGGCCTCCGTGCTGCCGCTGCTCGAAAAGGCCATCGAAGTGGCCTAACGATTCCCATGGTGGTCAAATCATTGCCTCTTCTGGTCGCGGCGAGCACCGCTTTCCTCGTGTTGGGTGGCCTGCTGGTTTGGGTGGTGGCGCGCTTGTTGCGCAGCAACCGTGAACAGCTGGTGGCCACCGGGCCTATGACAGCGGAACAAGAGTTCGTGCTGCGCGAACCGGCGGCACTCCTGCTCGTGGTCGAGGTACCCCGTTTCGGTTCGGACTTTCGCCAGCTTGCCTTCGAGGTAGTCGAGAAATCGACCGGGCAGGCGACGAAGTTGCACTACGATTTCGTGCACGCGCAAGGCGCGGTCTACGGCGTGACCACGATGCGTGTTCCATTGGGCCGCATCACGGTACAACGACCGGGCGCGTATCTCGTGCGGATTAATGGATTGCAACCGGACACGGATTACTCACGGAGCCGGATCATGTTCTCGCGCCCGTATCTCGGACGCATGGTGCTCCAGATCATCGGGATCGTGATTTGCGCAATCGGCATGTTGCTAAGCCTGCTCCTTGTTTTGTGGCAGGTGTTGCCGCTGCAGCAGGGTTGAGTCGCTCCGGATCAAACGGCGCTCCTTTGTTCGTTATGCAGCAGTTTCCATCCGAAGACGGCGACCCAGGGACAGAGCAACGTCAGCAAGGCGGCGGTCGAGATCATCATCCCGGAAACGCCGCCCGCCAGCGTGAAGATCGTTAGGGCGAGGCCGCTGGCCCAAATGGCCCAAGCCCAGACGCGGAGCGGTCCGCGCAAGAAGGGTGTGCCAAGAGTGAGCATCGCGCCCGCGACGGTGTAGCAGGCGTTGGCCGCGCCGCCGGTCAGAAGCGACGCGAGTGGAGCGATCGATTCGATTCGGAAGGGCAGCCAGCCGAGGAAAAGCGATTCGGCGAAGAGATCGCAAACAAGGCCTGCCGTCGCGACGAGGAAAGCAGCGATCGCGAGCCGCGACGACGATAGCCAGGCGCCCCACCAGGCGTAGAAGGCGACCAGGCTCACTCCCGCCAGCATCCAGATCCCCCACCCAATGCGCCACGCCACAAGGTGGCCCGCGATATAGGTCGCTCGTGAGACGAACCCTGGCGCGGCTTCGGTGCCGTCGCGCAGAACGAGCCCCATCGCCATCGCCGCAGCGGTATTTGCCGCGAAGCAAAGCCACGGCGCGGCGGCGCGGAGGCGCTCGGCGGAGCGCGTGCCTTCCAGCAGGAAGAGGGTGAAAGGGAGCCACCAGATGAGATCGTTGCATACGACCAGGCTTAAGGCGCGCAATGGCCATTCGCCCGAGTGAATGGTCATGATCAAACCGATCGGTCCAAGAATTTTTCCCGCCAGGCCGATGGCGATGATCAGCTTCGCCCGGTCGAGGCGCCAGGCTGCGCTCGCATAAAGCACTCCGTAAAAACCGACGACCATGCCGAGACATTGCCAGAGCCCGGGATAATTCGGGGGCGCCATTTCCAAGCTGGTGAAGAAGGCGCGCGGCCAGAGGCACGCCCAGAGACCAAAAGCGATGTTATAGATCGCCGCCAGGGCGAAAATCAAACGATAGAGCTTTGCTCGGTAGGCGCTAATCATTCGTTAGTCTCAGTCTTATCGGGCACAGGCTGCCAATTCGCATCGAGCGCTGATTTCGACCACAAGCGAGGTCCGCGACATCGAAGTTCATGGAAAAGCTGTTGCGGGGCAATCCACGATGAAAGCGGAACAGCACCACGAGCCGTAAGTTCGCCGCGCAGCAGCGCGCCGACGGCGATTGCGGCCAGCAGCGACGGGATCCGCTCGCCCTGCTCATCAGCCACCAGCGCGATTTGTCGTGTGACCGTCCGTGCGCTTTTTGTTACCGTTACTTCCACGAGCACCCCACCAGTGTCTGTCCCAAACCGGCCGAGCCACCTCAAGCAAGTCCGCAGCAGGCTTGCCCAACGATCCAAACGCGGAAACCCGGTAAGCGACCGGCAGCGCGCGGCGAGCGCCAGCGCGCGATTGAGCCACGGAAACTCCGAGCCGGCCTTGAACTCCACCTGGCGCGCGCCGAATTCGCGCGCGAGCACGTCGCGGTCGGCGTTTTCGATCGCCAAATATTGCAGCCGCCATCCGATCGGCGGCGGAAACTCCATCCATTCCGGTTCGCTCCAACCGCGCGCGATCGTTTCGCGTCCTTCGCGGAGCAGACGCAGCGTTCGGCCCACGCCGCTGAGCAGCGAGCGCACCGTAGCCACACCCCGCGAGCCGCGTGTGCCCGGCGCGACAAAGGTGCGGATGGAAAGCAATTCGTCGAAATCGTCTCTGATCGATCGGGCAAGGAGTGCAGCCAGTCCCGGGACAACCGACAGACCACTGAGCAGGGTGACACCCGCGTTTTTGGCCGCCTCGTGGGACCTTTGGGCTTCGCGGACGAACGCCCGGTCTTCCGCCAGGTCGATGTAATGCACCCGGCTTGCGATTGCCTCATGCATCAGAGCGGGCCCTTGCGATTGGTAGGGGCCGGCGCAATTCACGACTACGGATGCACCAACCAGCGCGGCTCGCACTGAGGCCGGATCGTTCAGATCGGAAGGCGTAAAGGTCACGCGCGGATTCACCGACGCGGTCCGCGGCTTACTTCGGCCCGCAAGAATAATCCGGGCAGTTGTCCTAACGAGTAAATCATCCACGACCAGTTTGCCGAAAAATCCGGTACCGCCATAGACCACAACGGTCGGTGGGTGAGACAGCGCGGTCATCGAGTTCTACTAAAGATAGGGAATTTCAGTGGGGCTGCGACGGTTGTTCCCGACCGGGGTCACCGACCCCGGCTACAGCTGCAGCGGCAGTGTCGCGGTCATCGCGGTGTGATAAGCTGGATCGTGGCTGGCTATTCCGGGAAACCGTTGGCGCAAAAGCTGGGAATCGTCGCGCGATCCGCGATGGCGGCGATTGCGGCGCCGTCGAATTATCGCGAGCTGCTGGGGCCACTGCCGAATGGGGTGCGTTTCTGCGCGGTAAGTGGGAAGCCGCAATTGATTCATTATTTCTGCACGGAACGCGCACGGCTGGCGAAGGACCTGCCGACATTGCGCGAGAAGATGCGCGACGACGCGATGCTCTGGATTTCGTGGCCGAAGAAAAGCGCCGGCGTGCCGACGACAGTGACGGAGGATGTGGTCCGGGAATTAGCCCTGCCGCTCGGGCTGGTCGATACCAAAGTCTGCGCGGTGGACGAGACCTGGTCCGCCCTGCGCCTGGTGGTGCGGCTGGTGAACCGGAAGTTGACAGCGCGACCGCGCCCTGTTGCATAACGACGACTGCACCGAAAAATTCCGAATCGCCGATGGCTTACCTCAACGAAAATTATCTCAAGCTGCAGGCGGGTTACCTTTTTCCCGAGATCGGGCGGCGGGTGCAGGAATTCTGCGCCGCCAATCCGGAGGCCGCAAAACGGCTGATCCGTTGCGGGATCGGCGATGTGACCGAACCGCTGCCCCCGGCCGCGGTGAGCGCGATGAAGAAGGCGGTAGATGAGCTTTCGGTGCGTGAGACTTTTCGCGGCTACGGTCACGAACAGGGTGGCAATTTCCTGCGGAGCAAGATCGCGCAGCTCGATTATCGCGATCGCGGGATGGAGATTGCGGATGACGAAATTTTCGTCTCCGATGGATCGAAGAGCGATTGCGGATTCATCCTCGACGTGCTCGGCGACCGGAATCGCATTGCGATTACCGACCCGGTCTATCCCGTCTATGTCGATACCAATGTGATGGCGGGGCACACCGGGCCGGCCGACGAGTCGGGCCGCTACGAAGGAATCATTTATCTGCCCTGCCGCGCGGAGAATGGCTTTGTGCCGGAGCCACCTAACGAACAGGCGGACATTGTTTACCTGTGCTTCCCGAACAATCCGACCGGCGCGGTGGCGACACGCGCGCAACTGGAGAAGTGGGTCGCTTACGCCCAGGCGCACCACGCGCTTCTGCTCTACGACGCGGCTTACGAGGGTTACATCAGCGAGCCGGGAATCCCGCGCTCGATTTTCGAGATCCCCGGCGCGACGGAGTGCGCGGTGGAGTTTCGCAGCTTTTCCAAGACTGGCGGGTTCACCGGGGTGCGTTGTGGATTCACGGTGATGACCAAACAGCTTCTGCTCCAGACCAGCGATGGACGCGAGCTGCCGCTCCATCGGCTCTGGCATCGGCGCTGGAGCACGAAGACGAACAGCGTGAGCTATCCGGTGCAGCGCGGGGCGGAGGCGCTCTACAGCCCGGAAGGGCGGCAGCAGGTGCGCGGGTTGATAGATTATTACATGGGCAACGCGCGCATCCTGAGCGCGGCGGCGGCGCGCGCCGGGCTGGGCGTCTACGGCGGAAAGAACGCGCCCTACATTTGGGTGCGGACGCCGGCCGGCCTAACGAGCTGGCAAATGTTTGATCGGATGCTGCACGATCTAAACGTCGTCATCACACCAGGCAGCGGCTTTGGCTCGGAGGGCGAAGGATATTTCCGCATCTCGGCCTTCAACAGTCGCGCGAACGCCGAGGAAGTGGCCCGGAGGCTGGAAGCGGCCTCCTTTTCCTAATCCTGCTCGGGATTCACAGTAGAGGGAAGACCTTGCGCGCGGCAGGCGCGGCCTACAACTTACCGCCTTGGAAAAAGAAGGATCACGGTCTCTCGCGCAAAGCGTGCCGCAGCTTTACCGGTTTTGTTTTCTCATGACCGGCGACGCGGCAAAAGCGCTGGAGTCTTTCCAAAACACCGTGCGCGAAGCGGCCCTGCTCGCGGCGCGCGGACAGTTGCCGCCGGATCGACTCTGGGCGTATCACGAGGCGCGGCATCAATGCCTCGTCATCGCGGAGAACGATATTCAACCGGAGACCACGGAGATGCCGGAGGAAGCCATCGCGACCGATGCCGCGGCGCGCGTGGCGCAGCTCGATGCCGATCAGCTCGCCGCCTGGATCTGCGCTGCACCGGAACCGCAGCGCAGTGCTCTCGCCTTCTTTTACGTGAACGAATTTTCACATCGCGAGATGCAGAATTTGCTCGATGTGAAGATGAACGAACTGGCGAACTTGATCTCGAAAGGCCGGTCGCAATTCCAGGCCTGGCTGAATACCGTGACGGAGGGGCAGTGAAACGCTGGCTCTCGCGGCGCAAACGCGACCTGATCGAGGTCGCGCCGATCAGCGATGCGCCGCCGAGCGATCGCGCGATGCGCTCGGCGCTGGAAAGCGCGCGCACGATTCCCGAGGCCGCGGCGAGCTTCACGGCGCAGCAGCAATTCGACCACGCGCTCGCCAAACTGGCCGGCACGATTCCCATCCCGGAGGAGGTGGCGCAGTGGTCGACCAATGCCGCGCTGATCAAGGGAGCGAAACGCAGTTGGAAAAAGACGGCCGGCCACCCCGCGATCCTCGCTACAGCGCTGGCGATCCTGGTCCTCGCGGGCATCGGGATTTTCTTTTTCGTCGAGCGGCTGCACGAATTCCCAGGGTCGGCGACGGCGAAAAAGATGCTCATGGCCGCCAACTCCGCTCGCCGATCGCAGTTCGAGCCGCTCAACACCGACGCGATCAATCTCGGCGACTATTTTTTCATGAAATTCCAGCTCGAGCACTTTGACATTCCGATTCAATTTGCCGATTTCCGGGCGAGCGGGTCGCGAGTTTTTGAGGATGAGGATGGCCATCGCATCGCGCAGGTGATGCTGGCGGAAAGCGGCATACAGTTTTTTCTCTATCCGGCGGACAGGATGGAGACGCGGCGGAGCGGGACGCCCGGCCCACCGGTCTGGCGTTATGTAGATGGTGAGGGCTGGGCCGGCGCAGTCGAGGAACACGACGGGGTCTGCTTCATGATCGCGATGCGCGGAACCGAGGAGGAACTGCGGTCGTATCTGACGGATCGGAAGAGATAGCGCCGAAGCGGTTTCGGGAGGCGACGCGGCGGCCTTTGCCATGCACCGGGCTCGTTGACACACAGGGCGCGCCATTCAACTATAGCGGCTCGCGCGCGCCAGGGTAGCTCAGTGGTAGAGCAGCCCCGAAAGCTTTCGGGGTTGGTCGTCGCACTGTAGCGCAACAAGATAATTTGGTTTTTCAACGCCAGGGTAGCTCAGTGGTAGAGCAGGGGACTCATAAGCCCTTGGTCGGGAGTTCAACTCTCCCCCCTGGCACTCCATTTGCTCTGTTAAAGAACCTCCGTTTGACTTTGAATGAACGTTCATTCATTGTCTCCGCTCGATGTCCACCAAACGCGCCGAGACCACGCTCGACCGCCCCACCCAGATTCTCGATGCGGCCATGATCTGCTTTGCGGAACGCGGGTTTCACCAGGCGAGCATGCACGACATCAGCGCCGAGGCCGGGATCAGTGTCGGGCTGATTTATCGTTACTTTAAGAACAAGGACGAAGTGATTTCCGCGATGGCGGCGGAGCACAAGAAACACATCGCCGAGCTGCTCGAGCGCGCCGGGCAGGCGCCGACTCTGCTCGAATCGCTCGAGATTCTTTTTACTTCCAATTGCTGCGAGAGTTCGCCGCAGGTCCTCTCCGCTTTCGTGGTCGATCTTTTCGCGGAAGCGAGCCGCAACCCCACCGTGGCCAAGATCGTCCGGGATGTCGTGCGGACGACGACGAAAGGCGTGACCGATCTCATCGCCCGCTCGCCGGAGATCAAGTATGCGGCGCACAAGTTGGGGCCGGAAGCGATCGCCGATATGATTTTCGCGGTGAACGACGGCTTGATGATGCGCAGCGTGCTGCAACGTTCCGGGGTGTCCTCCGCGAAGCAGCGTGAACGTCAATTAGATGTCGCCCGCACACTTTGGCGACTCCTTTTCACTCGAACTTCCCATGCAAACGGCCACAACTAAACTTCCTTCCCATCCGCTCACCGGTTCGTCCTCGTCCACCCCGAAACGGAGCCGGAAAGGCCCGATCTTCTGGGTCATTTTCGGCCTGATCGGTATCTTGCTCTTGCTCGGAGGAATCAAGGTCCTGCAGATTTACACCATGGTCTCCGTGGGCGGGAAGATGGTCCCGCCGCCCACCACCGTGACCAGCGCGATCGTGAAGGAAGCGGATTGGCAGCCGACCTTGAGCGCGATCGGTTCCGTCTCACCTGTGCAAGGCGCCACCATGAGCGCGGAAATTCCCGGCACGGTAGCGGCGATTGATTTTCAATCCGGCCAGCCGGTAAAGAAAGGCGATCTGCTCCTGAAGCTCGATGCTTCTTCCGAGATCGCGCAGTTGCGTTCCGCGCAGGCCGACGCCGAGTTGGCGAAGTCCGACGTCGATCGCGCCCGGGACCTCGCGAGCCGCAAAGTCATTTCCAAAGCCGAGCTCGATGCGGCGGAATCCAAATACGCGCAGAAGAAAGCGATGGTCGATAACATGCAGGCGGTGATCGACAAAAAAGAAATCCACGCGCCGTTCGATGGCGTCGCGGGCATCCGTTCGGTCAATCCCGGGCAGATGGTCGCGGCCGGCGATCCGCTCGTCACGCTGCAAACCCTCGACCACGTATTCGTCGATTTTTCCCTGCCGCAAAAAGATCTTTCGAAAGTCGCCGCCGGCCTGCCGGTGCGGGTCACGACGGACGCCGTCGCCAGCCGTGAATTCAAAGGCGCGCTGAGCGCGATCAATCCGTCGGTCGACCCGGCCACGCGCAGCGTGAAGTTGCAGGCGACGCTCGACAACAAGGACCACGCCCTGCGCGCGGGAATGTTTGGCAAAGTCGAGGTGTTACTGCCCGAGAAGAACTCCGTGCTCTACATTCCGGCAACTTCTGTGGCCTACGCGCCGTACGGAGATTCGGTCTACGTGATCGAGAAAAAGCACGACGAAAAAACGAAGAAAGACGAGCAGGTGCTGCGTCAGCAGTTTATTCGTCTGGGCGAGACGCGGGGCGATTTCGTCGCGGTCGCGGAAGGCTTAAAGGCGGGACAGGAAGTGGTCAGCACCGGCGCCTTTAAGCTGCGCAACGGGATGAATGTGCTGATCGACAACAAGCTCGCCCCGAAAGCGCAGCTCAATCCGACACCAAGCGATACCTAACGAACGATCGCGAGCGTGAAATCTTTTACCGATCTCTTTATTCGCCGGCCGGTCCTCGCGCTGGTCGTCAGCTTGGTGATCATCATCGCCGGGCTGCAGGCGATTTCCTCGCTCAACGTCCGGCAATATCCGCGCAGCGACATTGCTTCGGTGACCGTCACGACGGTTTACGTGGGCGCGAGCGCGCAGTTGGTGCGCGGCTTTATCACCACGCCGCTCGAGCGCGCGATCGCCGCCGCGGATGGCATCGACTACTTGCAATCGCAAAGTTCGCAGGGCGTCTCCACGATCACCGCGCATCTCAAGCTGAACTACGACTCGAACAAGGCGCTCTCCGAGATCAGCTCAAAGGTCAACCAGGTGCGCAACGATCTGCCGCCCGAAGCGGAGGTGCCGGTGATCAATATCGTCCCGGCTGACTCACAATTCGCTTCCGCTTATCTCAGCTTCACTTCGAATATCCTGAAGGCGAACGAGATCACCGACTATCTCACCCGCATTGTGCAGCCGCGCCTGACCGCGCTTCCGGGCGTGCAGCGGGCGGAAATTCTTGGCGGCCGCACCTTCGCGATGCGCATCTGGCTCAAGCCGGACCGCATGGCCGCGCTCAACGTCAGCCCGTCGCAGGTGCGCCAGGCGCTTGCCGCCAATAACTTCCTCTCCGCGGTCGGCAGCACCAAGGGTTCACTTGTGCAGGTCGACCTGACGGCCAACACGGATCTGCATTCGGTGCAGGATTTCAAGAATCTCGTCGTGCGGGAGGAGAAGGGCGTTCTCGTTAGGCTGGGCGACATCTCGGACGTGGTGCTCGGCGCCGAGGATTACAACTCGGAGGTGCGCTTCTCCGGCGAGCGCGCCGTTTTCATGGGCATCTTCGTGCTGCCGAACGCGAACTCGATCGACGTCATCAAGCGGGTCCGCGCCGAGTTGCTGGACATCCAAAAAGAACTCCCGACCGGTCTCGAGGGGCGCATCGCTTACGACGGCACCGAATACATCAACACCGCGATTCACGACGTTTTTCGCACCCTGATGGAGACGCTCCTCATCGTCGTGATCGTGATCTTCCTCTTCCTCGGCTCGTGGCGCTCCGTCATCATTCCCGTCGTCGCCATCCCGATCTCGCTCATTGGCGCGGTTTTTCTCATGCAGGTCTTTGGTTTTACGATCAACCTGCTCACGCTGCTCGCGATCGTGCTCTCGGTCGGTCTGGTGGTGGACGATGCGATCGTGGTGGTGGAAAACGTCGAGCGGCACCTGCGCGAAGGCCTCAGCCCGCTCCACGCCGCCCTGATCGGTGCGCGCGAGCTGATCGGGCCGATCATCGCGATGACGATCACCCTGGCCGCGGTCTACGTGCCGATCGGCATCCAGGGCGGCCTTACCGGAACTCTCTTCCGCGAATTTGCCTTTACCCTCGCCGGCGCCGTCACCATTTCCGGCGTCGTGGCCCTGACGCTCTCGCCCGTGATGTCGGCGCAACTTTTGCGCGCCAGCGCCGAGGAGCACGGCTTCGCCGGAAAAGTGAACCGGACTTTCGATCGCATCCGCGACGCGTATGGCCGCGCTCTCGATCGCAGCCTGCAGATGCGCCCGGTGGTTTATATCGCCTGGATTGGATTATCGATCCTCGCGCTTGTTCTCCTCAAGTTTTCCATCTCGATGAACAGCGAGCTGGCGCCGACCGAAGACCAGGGCGTCATCTTCGGCATCGTCGATGCGCCCGCCGACGCGACTATCGAGCAGACCGCTTCCTTCGCGGACGCGGCGGGGAAGGCCTTCCTCGATTTCCCACAAACGAAGTTCACTTTTCAGCTCACGTTTCCCTCGAGCGGCTTTGGCGGCATGGTCCTGAAACCGTGGGATCAGCGGAAGGAAACCGTCTTCCAACTCCTGCCGCAGGCGCAACAAAAGCTCGGTACGATTCCGGGCATCCAGATGTTTCCGGTCTTGCCCCCTGCCCTGCCCGGCGGCGGACAATTTCCAGTTGAATTCGTGATCCTCTCGACCGCCGAGCCGGAGCAGATGCTGGATTTGGCCAAGCAACTGCAGGCGGCGGCGATGAAGAGCGGCAAGTTCGCTTTCCCGCCGATCATCGACACGAAAATCGATCAGCCGCAGGCCGAGATCGTGATCGATCACGACAAGGCGGCCGCCCTTGGCCTCAACCTCCAGCAAGTCGGCTCGGATATCTCCGCGATGGTGGGCGGCAACTTCGTCAACCGCTTCGACATCGCCGGCCGCGCCTACAAAGTCATCCCGCAAATCAAGCGCGTCGATCGGCTCAACCCGCATCAGTTGGAAGACATCTACGTCACCGGACCGGATGGGAAATTGATCCAGCTCAGCACGATCGCGACCATTCGCAACAAAGTGGTCCCCCGCTCGCTCAACCGATTGCAACAGCTCAACGCCGTCACGATCAGCGGCGTTTCGATCGTGCCGATCGATCAGGGCCTCAAGGTGCTTGAAGACGAAGCCGCCAAGATTCTGCCGAAGGGTTACTCGATCGATTACACCGGCGAGTCGCGCCAGCTGCGCGTCGAGGGCGACAAATTTCTGCCCGCTTTTGGACTCGCCTTTGTGCTTATCTTTCTCGTCCTCGCGGCGCAATTTAATAGCTTCCGCGATCCACTCATCATCCTTTTCGGCTCGGTCCCGCTGGCCATGTTCGGCGCGCTCATTTTTACCTTCCTGAAAATGCCCAACCCCAACATCCCGTTCTTCACCAACGGCTGGACCACGACGATGAACATTTATTCGCAGGTCGGCCTCGTAACGCTGGTCGGCCTGATTTCGAAGAACGCCATTCTCGTGGTCGAGTTTGCCAACAAGTTGCAACTCGAGGGCTACTCAAAAGTCGCCGCCGCCGCTCAAGCCGCGCGTACCCGTTTGCGGCCGATTCTGATGACCACGATCGCGACCGTCGCGGGCCACATGCCGCTCGTCTTCGTGACCGGCGCCGGGGCGAAAGCGCGTAACTCGATCGGTCTGGTGCTCGTCGGCGGGATGAGCATCGGAACCATTTTCACCTTGTTCATCGTGCCCTCGCTCTATGTGCTGATCGCACGGACGCACGACGAACGCGCCTTGGAAGCGAGCGAGAGCGAGATCGAGGCGGCCGTGCCGCGCAACCGCGAATTGGTGGCGCAGCTCGCCGACATCTGAGAATCGTCGGCCGGTTTAATCCGGCTTCGCGCCGCGTTTTTCAGAGTGAGCTCGGCCAACCGCCTGTGACAAAAAAGCAACGCATCATTCTTATGCTTGACCATTCCCGGCGAATGATTCATACAGGTGCGCGGGCTGGCCGAACCATATGAAAAAGTTGCTGATCGTTTCGCGGGAACAAACGCGCTGGGCCCAGGCTGCTCTGACCCTTCTGGTGGGCCTCGGGCTGACTGGTGCTTTCTGGTTCGCCACTATCCCCGCGGCGGTAGCGCGCTTGATGACGCCGACGGAAATGATCGAGGCCGGCCTGCCGCCTGGCGTGGTGATCAAGACGGCGGGCAAGCCGCAATTTTTGACGGCGGTCTGCGCCGCGATCAAGGCGCACCGCAAGTCAGCGGCCGCGATCACCGAGACCGCGGTCGCGGCGCATCATGAATACGCTGGTGATATTGTTGCCACGGCGGTGCGCTGCGCCAACGGCGACTGCCAGTTCACCGGATCCATCGTCGCTGCGGCCATCTCTGCCTGGCCCGATTCCGCTTCGGTGATCGACGATGCGGCGATCGCCGTTGCACCGGACTGTGCCGACGCGATTCAAAGCGCCACTAGCTACGACGGGAAACAGGTTCTCGACGGAAAAGAAGTTCTGCCACCCGGCGAAGGCCCGGACAACCAGGGCGCTCCCCCGAGTAACCAAACGCCGTTGCTCGACTCGATCGGAGGCGGCGGTTTTAATCCCCAGGAACCAACCGTCGAGGTTTGCGACAACGGCCGGCAACGTGCGATACGGGCGAGCCAGCTCAACCATTACCTCAGTACTCATCCCGGCTCTTTCGTCGGCGCTTGCGTGATTACGCCGGCGACTTCTCGCTAACGGCTTCCGGGTCCGCGGCTGCGGCGATCTCACTGCATCTTCGCAGGTCGAGTTTGCCGGTCGCCAGCACCGGAATTTGCTCCACCCTTCGAATCGTCTTCGGGATCCAGAGATTGGGCACGCCGGCATCGCGCAACTGCGCGCGCAACTGCGCCGCGTCAATCTCGATCGTGCTCAGGAGCACGAGCGCTTCGCCTTTTTGCGCGTCGGTGACCGACATGATGGCGATCGTGCGGTCGCCTTCGTTGCCGAGTTCGAGCGCCGCGAGAATTTTTTGTTCGACCGTTTCATGCGGCACTTTCTCGCCACCGATTTTCGAGAAACGCGAGAGTCGGCCCTCGATGAAAAGAAAACCGTCCTCGTCAAAGCGCCCGAGATCGCCTGTCTTCAGCCACCCGTCTTGCAGAACTTCGGCCGTCCGCTCCGGGTCGTGCAGATACCCCTCGAAAATATTCGGGCCGCGCAGCCAGAGCATGCCGGATTCGTGCAGCGAAAGCTTTTCTCCCGTCTCCGGCTCGCGGATTTCAGCGGCGATGCCAGGCGCCATTTTTCCCGTCGACCCCGGCCGTTGCGAAGGCTGCACCGGATCGCCCGGTTGGCCTGGTTCCGGATCGGGCAGATTGACGCTCACGACCGGTGAAGTCTCCGTCAAACCGTAGCCTTCGTAGACCGGTTTGCCGAAGCGCCGCGCAAACGCCTCGGCCAAGCTGCGAGGCAATTTCTCCGCGCCGGTAATCGTCAGGCGCACGCTCCGCAGCTGGGGTCCCTCCGCCTTGCGCAGGTAGCCGCGGAGAAAAGTCGGCGCCGCGAGCACGATCGTGACACGATGCCGTTCGATCAATTCCGCGCATTTCGCCGTGTCCAGCGGGTTAGGGTAGGTCACGATGCGCACGCCATCGATGAGTGGGAACCAGAGCGTGACCGTGCAGCCGAAGCTGTGGAAAAATGGGAGCGACGCGAGAATCAGATCGTTAGGCGCGGCATCGAGCAGGACGCTGAATTGGGACACGTTGCCCACCAGGTTGCGGTGGCTCAAGACGACGCCTTTGGGATCGCCCGAGCTGCCACTGGTGAAAAGCAGGACCGCCTCGGCGTGGTCCCCTGCCCGCGGAATCTCGAGCAACCGGATGAGCCAGGCCGCGGGCAGGATCACGGACGCCATCCACCATAGAAAAATATTCCTCTTCATCCCGGGCAACAGCTCATCGAGTCGCACGACGTTCTCCGGCCAGGGGAAATCCGGAAGGCGTTGGGTAAAGGCCGTCGCGGAAATCGCCATCTTCAATCCCGCGATCTGTTGCGCGCGCTGCAAGGCGTCTTTCCCGCTCGTAAAATTCAATCCGACCGGCACCTTGCCCGCGAGGACGACCGCGAGATTTGCGATCACGCCGCCCTTGCTCGCGGGCAGGACGATGCCGATCCGCTGGTCGGGAAATTCCCGGCGTAGGTAGCGACTCAACGCGGCCGCCGCGCCGAGGAGCTTTCCCCGGCTGAGCATGGATTGGTCCAGCCCGTCGATGACCGCGGTGCGGAACGGCCGCCGCGCGAGACCGCGCACCGCCGCCGCCCCGAGATGACCTTGCAACACGGGGCGCCGGCTGTAGCAACGTTCCCCCAGCTTGAGCAACTCCTCGCGCACGGTCGCGATATCGGCGTCGTTAGGCAAAAGTGGCGTCCCAAATTCCACCGTCGCGGGATAGGGAAAATGCCGCGGCCACTTGGTAAAGAAGCGCCGGCCCTGAAAGGAGAAGACTGAGCCCCACAGTTGATCGAGCCAGACCGGGAGCACTGGGCCCTCGGCTTCCCGGGCAATGATTTCGTAGCCGCGCCGCAACCGCAGGAGCGTCCCCGAACGCGAGAGCTGCCCTTCCGGAAAGAGGCAGACAATCTCGCCTTCGCGAATTTTTTCCGCCGCGAGGCGCATGGCTGCTCTCGCCCGGCGCGACGTGATCGGGATACAACCGACGGTGCGCAAGATCGGGTGCAGCAAGCGATTCGCGTAATATTCCTGATCAATAATGAAACGGATCGGCCGCGGACAGGCGAGCAGAAGGACGATCGCGTCGACCCAGGTGATGTGATTGGGCAGGAGCAAAAATCCGCCGGGCGGAAGTCGCTCCGTGCCGACCGCCTTGACGCGATAAATCAGCCGCGCGAACGGCATTCCAAAAAAGCGCAGAAGGCGCTCGGCGGCAGAAATGGGCGGCATTGCTTTATGGTTTACAATCTGCGCGTCGCCTACTGCAATCGGCAATTCGATGAAGAGTGAATCTCAAATCAAGCCCGGGGCCTACACCGCCCTCGCGTTGCTCCTCGGGATCAATCTTTTTAATTACATCGATCGCTACGTCCTCGCGGCGGTGGAGCCGGAAATCCGCGCGGCATTTTTTTCGCCGGGTGATCCGAATGCGATGGCGATCAGCGGATTGTTAGGCACGGCTTTTTTTGTCACCTACATGCTCTCTGCTCCAGCGCTCGGCTGGCTCTCGGACCGTTTTTCCCGGTGGCTCATTGTCGGCTCGGCGGTCATTCTCTGGAGTTTGGCGAGCGGTGCGTCGGGCCTCGCAGCGACCTTCGGTCTCCTTTTGTTCACGCGGGTCCTGATTGGAATCGGCGAAGGCGGCTACGGGCCGGCCGGGCCCACCATTCTGGCGGATCTCTTTCCCCTCGCGATGCGCGGTCGCGTGCTCTCGGTCTTTTGCGCGGCCATTCCAGTGGGGGGCGCGCTTGGTTATGTGCTTGGCAGTTTGATTAATACCCATCTCGGTTGGCGCTGGGCTTTTTATCTCGTCACTCCGCC
Source organism: Spartobacteria bacterium (assembly GCA_003169975.1). Classification (GTDB taxonomy): domain Bacteria; phylum Verrucomicrobiota; class Verrucomicrobiia; order Chthoniobacterales; family UBA10450; genus Palsa-1392. Next base: position 33,909 of record PNAA01000046.1, read on the forward strand.
CGGGTTGCTCCTCGGTTTGCTCTGCTTCACCCAGCGCGACCCGCGCGGCCGCGGGACCGACCGCCAACAGGCGGAGCGCGCAACCTGGAATGACTATCTCGCCCTTTTGCGCACGCGTTCCTATGTCATCAATTGTTTCGCGCAGACGGCGATGACCTTTGCTATTGGTGGCCTCGCATTCTGGATCTCGGCCTACTTACGCTATCGAGGTGAGCTGGCGTCGGCGACCGCCATCTTTGGCTTGATCACCGCCATCGCCGGACTTCTCTCGACCCTGGTCGGCGGAGTGATCGCCGATCGGCTTCAACCCCGCTACTCGGGATCCTATTTTCTCGTGTCGGGGATTGGCATGCTGATCGCCGCGCCCATGTTTGTGGCGATGCTTTTCACTCCGTTTCCCGCCGCTTGGGGTTTCCTTTTCGGGGCAGTCTTCTTCGCGTTTCTCAATACCGGCCCGTCCAATACGGCTCTCGCCAACGTGGCTTTCCCGTCCGTTCGCGCGACGGCTTTTGCTTTGAATATTCTCGTCATCCACGCTCTCGGCGACGCGCTGGCCTTTCCCGCGATTGGATATATCTCGGGTCACTCGACGATGAATATCGGTTTCCTTGTCATCTCGGGAATGATGCTAGTTTCCGGCGTCATCTGGCTGGCCGGAATGAAATTCCTCGGTCCCGACACGCTGCGCGTCGAAGGCCCCGCCGCTGCTCCCCTGTAGACGCTGTCCTCCGGGCAGCGCGGGGGAAAACCGTCATCAGGGAAGCGGACTGCCCGAGCTGCGATCGTGCAGATGCACATCGTCCGCTTCGGCTTCGGCGAGCGCCGCCGCGGCTTCGTTAGGCCGCCGGATCTTGCCCAACAACTCGCTCATCATCTGCCAGCTCTCCGCGCGATAGGGCGCGGCGACGAGGCAGGTTTTCAGTTCGATGATCGCCCGGTCGGGAAAGTTGAAGTCGGCCAGCGCCTTGATATAGCGCTTCTCGATCGACCAATTCGCCGGCCCGATCCGGGCCGCGAGGCGCAGCCGCTGCAAATTGACCTCGCCGCTCTCCCGGTTTTCGAGCACGGCCAGACTTTCCTCCGCGCGCGCCCGGATCTCGGGCGGGTCGGTCAGTCCATTCAGCAAGGTATGCGCGCGCGGGAAATCGCGCTCTTTGATGGCGACGGCGGCGAGATTGAGCCGGGCGAGAGGACTCTCGGGCTCCTTCTGCAACGCTTGCTCCAGCGCCTTCTGCGCGGCTTCGAGATGGCCTTCGCTCAGCTCCAATCCGCCGAGATTGATCAGCATCCGGGCGGAGTCGCCGCCGTCCGCGATTGTCCGGGTCAGAAACGTGCGCTGATCTTTCCAATCGAAGGTCCGGGCAAAAGTGCGCACCGGGAGAAAGAGCAGCCAGATCGTTAGGCAGACCGTCAGACCGCGGGAGAGAAGACTCTTGCCCGCCATCCAACCTAACGAATCGAGCGCGACCGCGGCGGCAAGGAACAAGAAGGCGCTGGGCAAATAAAGCCAGTGCTCGGCGACCGTGGCGTTGAGAGTGATCACTCCGCTGACCGGCAAATAGCAAGCGGCGGCGAGCAGCAGGAGCAGGAAGATCGCCGGCCGCTGGCGCGCGCGCCAGAAAGCGTACATCGCGGCGGCGACGAGGATGAGGCCGAGCAGCGTTTGCAGCTCGCGCCAGGCGGCGGCGTTCATGCTCGCGGCGCCGAAACCGTTCGGATGCGTCTCAACGTCGCGTTCCATGTGGAGATGCCACGGAAAAATCACGAGACAGGTGTACTCGGCTACCGCCCGGGCGACGACGATGGGCCGGACGAGGAGCGGGATGGATCGCGCCGGGGGCGGCGGAATATGCTCTGCCGGCAGGCGCAAACCCAGATAAGCAACCAGCACGCACGCGATGAGGCCGATTGCGCCTAACGAGGCCGTGCGCCGTCGTTGGGCGAAGGCGATGATCAGCCAGGCGAGCAAAAAAATCAGCCCCATTTCCTTGCTCAGCGCGGTGCCAAGAAAAGCGAGGCCGGCGCCGAGGCCAAAGGCCCACTTCCGATTTCCGTCCGCGCGCAGCATGCGCAAGGCGAGAAAGAGCGCGAGGAAACCGAAGGCCGCCGCGAGCGGGTCGGCCCGCCCCGCCACGTAGATGACCGCGGCGCTCTGCACCGGATGCAGCATCCAGACGAGCGTGGCAAAAAGGGCGACGGTGACGCGACGCCTGGGCTCCATCCTGCCCAGGGCCAAAAATTCTTCCGCGAAATAAAACAGCGCGATCGCCGCCGCCGCATGCCAGAGAATGCTGACGAGGTGATACCCGGCCGGCGACAGGAAGAATGCCGCATAATCAACCGTGTAGCTGAGCCGTTGCAGCGGCCGATAGAAATCCGAGGCGGCCGCGTCGGTGAAAAGGAAGTGCTGAAATCCCTCCCCGATCAGCCGCCAGCTGCGAATCAGTGGATCGGTTAGGATGAGCGCCTGGTCGTCCCAGACGAATCCGTTGCGCAACGCCGGCGCATAGGTGGCCAGCGCAAGCAGGAGGAGCAGGAACGGCGCGACGATCTTTTTCATTTCGGATTCAACTGGACAGATCGAATCGCCTGCGCGTGTAAGTTTGGAAATGTTTTTCTTTCTGCGCTTCGTCCTCGGGCTCGCATTGCTCCCCATGGCCAGCAGCGCGCATGCCGCCGGCGTCCCGGGAGATTGCGAGCAATTGATCGTCGGGCTCGCGCCGAGCTGGAACTCGATGCGGGGCGAACTGCAACGCTTCGAGCGTTCCGGCAGCGGACCGTGGCGCCGCACCGGCGGGCCGACCCCCGTCTTGTTCGGCAAAAACGGTCTCGCCTGGGGCCGCGGCCTGGCCGGCCAGGAGGAAAGCGGCTTGCGCAAAAAAGAGCGCGACGGGCGCGCCCCGGCGGGAGTTTTTCGCATCGGCAAGATTTACACCTACGACCCGGCGCTGCCGGAGGGCGCGGATTTTCCCTTTCACCAGGTAACCAAGGCCGATGCCTGGATCGACGACCCGACGCGCCGGGATTACAACCGTTTGGTCACGATTGACGATCCGGAGCATCCGCCGCCCTGGTTCGCCAAGGAAAAAATGCGGCATAACGACTTTGCCTACCGCTGGCTGGTCGAGGTGCGGCACAACTCGGATCCACCGGTGCCTAACGAGGGGAGCGCGATCTTTTTTCACATCCGCCGCGGACGCGCGCGCCCGACCTCCGGCTGCACCACGATGGCGGAGCCGGATCTGGTGCAGCTGATCACCTGGTTGCGAGCGGAGAGCCATCCCTGTTACGTGCTCCTGCCCCGGAACGTCTACGGCGGCAAAGCCGAGGCCTGGAAAATGCCCGCGCCCGGGCTCTTCGCGGTCGGCGAAAAATTTTGAAATTTCTGCAAGGGACATTTGCATAACAGAAAAGTTGACCTTACGCTCAACTCGTTAGGCCAAAAACTTATGAGGAAACGATCCAATCCCGACTCCGAGCAAAACATCAAGCGCATCGACACCAAACCACGCGCCAAGAAACAGACGCACGGCTTCCAGGTGCATTTCGTGCGCGGTTCATCGACCGGCACGAGAATGTTCAGCGATGCCGTCTACGGGGGCAAAGAACCCGCCCGCAAAGCGGCCCGCAAATATCGCCGCGAAGTAATGGGCGACCTGCCGCCGCGGACCACGCTGGCGACGGCCAAAGGGCGCAGCAAGGCAAAGGCGAAAAAATCCAGCGCCAAGAAACCCGTCAAGAAGGGCAAGAAGAAGCGTTAGGCTGGATTGTTTTGCGAGGCGCGTTCGTTCCGGGAGCGGTCGGCGCGCCAGCATTCGATAAAGCCGGGCGCAAAATCGTCCGGCCGCCGGTCGATCCATTGCGCGACCGCATCCAGCGGGAAGAACTGCACGCTGTCGATCTCCGCGCGTGCCGGGACGAACGGTCCCTCGTGCTCGCCGCGGTAGAGCCAGATGAATTCCTGGCCGGTCCGCTCGGACGCCGCCAGTTTCGCGACGCGCTCCAGTTTGGTCGTCACGCCCAGCTCTTCGAAGAGCTCGCGCTCGGCGGTGGCATCATACTCTTCCCCGGCGTTCACGTGCCCGGCGGCGCTTGAGTCCCACAGGCCCGGATGCCGATCTTTCCAGCGCGAACGCTTCTGCAAAAGCAGTTCACCCGCGCGGTTGAAAAGGAAGATGTGCACGGCGCGATGGCGCAAGTTATTCCCATGCACTTCGTCCCGGGGCGCGGCCCCGGTCACGCGATCCCTTTTGTCGACCACGGCAAACCGCTCGGTCAGGTCCGTGCCCGCGGTTGGCGGACCCGCCGGCTGAACAAAATTTGTCAGCGCGATCCATTGCTCAAGCGACAACTCTTCCGCTCTCGCCTGCGCCGCGGCGCCAATCTCCGCCGCCGCGCGCGGCCAGTCCGTCAGCTCTTCCCGGAGTAACTTTCCGAGTTGTTTTCGGCGCTGGGAAAATCCCCGTCGTACCAGCCTAACGAACAACTCGTGATCGTGCGCCGGCAACTCATCGGGCGCGCGCGGCAGCAGACGAACGAACGCGGAATCAACGTCGGGTTGCGGAAGAAAAACGCTCGAGGGCACCGTGCGCAAATAGGCGACGCGATACTGCGCTTGCACGATGAGAGTGAGAATTCCGTAATCTTTCGAGCGCGGCTGCGCCGACAAACGCGTCGCTACTTCCTTCTGTAACATTAACAACGCTACGGTGATAGGTGTTGGCTGCGCGAGGAAGTGCAACAATATTTGCGTCGAAACGTAGTAGGGAAGGTTGCCTAACAACTTCACCGGTCCGTGTTGGAAAAGGCGCCGGGGATCGAACTCCAGCGCATCGCCATGAATCACCTGCAGGCGCCGACCGGCGAAGTGAACGCGAAGAAAATCCGCCAATCTTCCGTCTTTCTCGATCGCCAAAATTTCTGCGCCGGTGGCAAGCGCGGGCTCGGTCATCGCGCCCAGGCCGGGTCCGATTTCCAAAACGAAATCCGCGGAGGAAAGTTCCGCCTGCTGTACGATCCAGCGCGCCAGATTCTGATCATGCAGAAAATTTTGACCGAGCGTCTTGACCGGCGTGACGCGGATTTCGCGGAGGGTGTTTCCGATTTCGGAAAGCTTCATCGACCGAGAAGGAGCAGGCTCGAATGGCCGCGAGAGAGAGGCGGTTTGTTCACAAATCTTTGTGAACAATTCTCCTCGTTGCTGCGCAATTGTTCACAAGTTATTCAACCGCATATTGTGGTCAAAAATACCCGCTGTTACGGTCGATTTCATTAAATCCAGCATCTATGGTTTCGAACTCGGCTCCCGTAACGTTTTTGGTTTTTTTGCGGGCCGTGAAAGGGACGATTTCTTATTCTGGGCAAACGCTCGGCGCGCGTCCCGCAAGGTGGCGCCTTCGACAAAATAGACGGTGGCCGCGCGGCCAATCGCGAAGGTGCCGGCGCCGGCGACCATTCCGCAAACCACATTCCCCCAGCCCGGGAAAAATTTCAGCGCGGCTCGCGTCCCTTCTCGCAAAATCATCCCGAAGCCGACATTCGCGCCGAGCGCGCCGACAAATTCCGTCGCGGCACGCATGCTCCGTTCCCGGCCGCTGATGTACATGATCCCTGAGACCATGACCAGCTGCAGGGTGGTCAGGATGGGGAGGTCGGCGAGCGGGATCGGCTGGGCCCCGACCGCGGTGCAGATGGCGGTGGTCGATTTGACGAGCAATTCCGCGATCTCAGTCTGCGCCTGGCGGTCGCCGCCGATTCGCACCATCTCGACCCGGGCTTCGTTAGGCAGCTCGCGCGCCAAGGTGCTGCGGATCGTTCCGTCTAAAAAGTGGACGCCAATCAAACTGGCGCGAATCGCGGGTGGGCTCATCGTCTCGTCCGGAAGAGCGGGAGAGCCCGGGTCGTCGGCGCGCAGCTCAATCAGCTTCGCGCCGACCCTGAAGTCGTTATTCCAGGCGAGCAATTTTTCCAATCCCTCCATTTCCTTCTGCCGCGCGCCCTTCGCTTCGCGCGCGGCCGGAAGAGAGAAGAACAGATCCGCGGGGTGCTCCCGCAACTCTTCGCGGACGAGTGCGAGCGCGGCCTCGTCGGCCCCGCGGGCATCGAGGAGTTGAATCGAGCCGTGCTGGCCGATGATTATTTCTTGCCAGCGATAAAGACCGGTCAACGTGACCCGCGCCGGCGTCTCCGGTGGGCCATCGCTAAAGATGCGAGCGACGAAATCGAGCAGCGGCATCGGGTGCGAACCGGTGAGCACAAAACGGGGCGGACGCTGCTGGAGGAACAGCTCCTTGAGGGGCGTCAGCTCGTGCAGAACCGGTTTTTGAATCGAATCCGGGAGCCGGCCGAGGAAGGTCTCGAGACGCTCGACGATATGGAGCAGGACGGAATTGTTCATCGCGTGGAGGTCATCGCGTTCAACATCAAGCGAACGCGGTCGATTTGCGAATCGGTGCTGTAGCCGCCTTCCGCTGGGAGGTGCGGGTCTGCGTGTCGCCGCAAGAAGAAGCATGGTTTTCTCTCGCGCTTCGCAGCGCGAAGCGTCTACCACGGTCGCCGCAGAGTGGAAACGACCGCCACTTCGTGCTAGAGAAACGGCCCGGGCGGCGCGCCCGGCCTAACGACTCATGTTTTCACAACTCGGCGACAAACTGCAGGACATTTTCAAGGACCTGCGCGGTCACGGCTCGATCAGCGAAACGAACATCAGCGATGCGATGCGGCAGGTGCGCCTCGCCCTGCTCGAGGCGGATGTCGATTACCAGGTGGCGAAGAATTTCGTCGCGCGGATCAAGGAGAAGGCGCTCGGCGAAGAAGTGCTGCGCAGCGTTACGCCCGGGCAGCAGGTGGTTAAGATTTTTCACGACGAACTGACGGCCCTGCTCGGTGGCGACGCCGCTCCGCTCAATCTCGATAAGCCCGCACGCATTTTGATCGTCGGCCTGAACGGCGCCGGCAAGACGACGTCGTCCGCCAAGCTGGCGGCGTACTTGAAGAAGCAGGGTCGCGCGCCCCTCCTCATCGCCTGCGATTTGCAGCGGCCGGCGGCGATCGAGCAACTGGCAACGTTAGGCCAACAGGTCGGCGTGCCGGTTTATACCCCCTCCCCTGACGAAAAAGACGTGAAGCGTGCCGCCGCCGCGAGCCTCAAATGGGCCGAGGGACAAAACGGCAACGTCCAGATTTTCGATACCGCGGGCCGCCAGGAGATCGACGCGGCCTTGATCGAGGAAATCAAGCAACTCAAGGAATTCCTCAAGCCGCAGGAAGTGCTGCTCGTGGCCGATGCCGCGACGGGTCAGCAGGCCGTGAGCGTGGCGACGCACTTTCATGAAGCGCTCGGCATCACCGGCATCGTTCTGACCAAGCTCGACGGCGATGCGCGCGGCGGCGCGGCGCTCTCCATGCGGGAGGTGACGCAGCGCCCGATCAAGTTCGCCGGTGTGGGCGAAAAGCTCGATCAGTTCGAAGCCTTTGTCCCGGATCGCCTCGCCGGCCGGATTCTCGGAATGGGCGACATCGTCGGCTTGGTCGAGAAAGCGGTGGAAGCGATCGACGAAGAGGAGGCCGCGCGGATGGAGCAGAAGCTCCGGACCGCGTCCTTCGATTTCAACGATTTCCTCGCCCAGTTCAAGATGATGCGGAAACTTGGGCCGCTCGAGAGCATCCTCGGGATGCTGCCCGGGATGGGGAATATGAAGGACCTCAACGTGGACGAGAACCAGCTCAAGCGCACCGAGGCGATCGTCCTCTCGATGACGGATCACGAACGCCGACGCCCCGACATTCTGAACGCCCGTCGGCGGCAGCGGATCGCGCGCGGCAGCGGCAGCACGGTGACGCAGGTGAACGATCTGCTTCAGCGTTTCAACCAGATGCGCAAGATGATGAAGAACGCCGGGAAGATGAAGCGGATGATGGCGCAGATGTCGAAAATGAAGAGCTGACTTGCGATTTTCCCGATTTGGGCGATTCGTTCGCTCCCTCGGAGCTCTCAATCCGCCTGAGGCGGATCAACTAACAACTCTCAGCTCTCAACTTCCGCAAAATGGCCGTTTCAATCAGATTACGCAGAGAAGGCGCGAAAAATCGCCCTTATTACAAAGTCGTCGTGGCCGACAGCCGCAGCCCGCGCGACGGCAAATTCATCGAGATCATCGGCACCTACGACCCGAAAATGCCGGATGAAAACAGCACGCTGAAAGTCGACCGCGCCGAACATTGGATCGCGCACGGCGCGCAGCCGTCGGACACGGTGCGCAGTCTATTGAAGAAGAACAAGGCCCGCGCCGCGGCGGTTCCAGTCGAGGCCGTGCCGGCAGAACCCGCGCCTGCGGCAGCGGCGGATTAGTCGTCGCCGATTGGACAAGACTCGGGCACCTCGCTAAGCTCGAACGCGTGCGACAATTTCTCGAGTTTATCGTTCGGCAACTTGTCGAATTCCCCGACGAAGTGATGCTCTCGGAAATTCCGAATGGCCGCATGACGATCTTCCGGCTGCAAATGCGGCAGACCGATGTCGGGCGGATTATCGGGCGCAATGGGCAAACGATCCGCGCCATCCGCGCCTTGCTCTCAAGCGCCGCAGCGCGTCATGGCGAGAAGGCGACGCTCGATATCGTCGAGTAAAGACTGGACGAGCGAAAGCTCGTCCCTCCGGAGGGACATGCTTCCGCATGTCCAGGATCACTTGTAAATCTCGACAGTGACTTTGCCGTCGGGGCCGACTTTGCCGCGATACATGCCGGAAGTGTTGAACGGCATCGCGAAATGACCTTCCTTATCGATCGCGATCAGACCGCCGGTGCCGCCCAGTTTTAAGGCCTTGTCGAGCGCGGCTTGGGCCGCTGCCTGCACCGGCATGCCTTTGTATTCCATCATCGCCGAGATGTCGTAGGCCACCACGGAGCGAATAAAATATTCGCCGTCACCGGTGCAGGAGACCGCGCACGTCCGGTTGTTCGCGTAGGTTCCGGCGCCGATGATCGGTGAATCGCCGACGCGACCGAACTGCTTGTTCGTCGTCCCGCCGGTGGAAGTTCCGGCTGCAAGATTCCCCGCTTTGTCCAACGCGACCGCGCCGACGGTGCCGTGACGGTCCTTGTCGCTCACCGGGACGGGCGAACTCTTCGCCTTCTCCTTCTGGAGCGATTGCCAGCGCTCGTCCGTGTAAAAATATTTCTGGTCGACGAATTGCATTCCCATTTTCCTGGCGAACGCCTCCGCGCCAGCGCCGACAAGCATGACGTGCGGCGATTTCTCCATAACCAGCCGGGCGAGGCTGATCGGGTTGCGAATGTGCTGGAGATCCGCGACCGCCCCCGCGTTGAGCGTTTTGCCATCCATGATCGACGCGTCGAGCTCGTTCGTTCCTTCGTGGGTGAAGACAGCGCCTTTGCCGGCGTTGAAGAGCGGATTGTCCTCGAGGACACGGATCGCGGCCTCGACGGCATCGAGGCTCGAGCCGCCGCGCTGCAGAATATCGTAACCGGCCTTGAGGGATTGTTCGAGCCCCGCGCGATGGGCTGCTTCGTTCTCCGGGGTCATCTCGCGCCGCTCGATCGTGCCCGCGCCGCCGTGGATCACCATGCCGAATTTCATTGGGTTATCTTTCTGCTCCGCCGCGCTGGTGCCGGCCAGCAGGAACCCGCCCAGCCAGATCGCGAGATGGAGTTGAAGCATGAGGTACGATCCAGGTGGTGGCGAGCGGCCGGCGTAAAGCAGTGGTCGTTTCGACGCCTAATACTTGCCGCTCATCTGGAGTGGGGCAACTTCACCATGCTTATGCCCGACAACGCTTCCCCGTCGCCAGGGACCGAGACGACGCTCGTCCGCGCCCCGGGCGATCTCTTGGCCGGGGTTGGTGAGAAGAGCCGCTCCATGCTCCTGGAAGTCGGGAGCATGTTCTGGTTCGTCATCCATACGATTGGGGAAACACTCGACCGGATGCGCCGCGGACGCGTGCCCTTCCGGGCAGCGAGTTTCTTTCGCTATACCGAGCGGGCCGGTGTCGGCTCGGTGCCGCTGGTCGCGATGGTTTCTTTTTTCCTCGGCCTAACGATGGCGCTCCTGACCGGTTATCAACTGGAGCGCTTCGGGACGGAGCGGCTCGTGCCCGGCCTGGTGGCGATCTCCTTCACCCGTGAGCTCGGGCCGTTGCTCACCGGCATCATGCTCGCGGCGCGGATCGGCGCCTCCTACACGGCGGAACTCGGGACGATGCAGGTCTCGGAGGAAGTCGAGGCGATCGAAGCGATGGGCATCGGTCCGCTGCGGTTTTTGGTCGCACCGCGTCTCCTGGCGCTCTTCGCCCTGACGCCTTGTTTGAGCGTCATCTCCAGCGTAGCGGCGATCTTCGCCTCGGCGCTGATCTCGCGCGCCTATTTCAACATCGCGTTTATTTATTTCCAGGATCTCGTCCTGCACAGCCTGCTCATCCGCGACATCGTGACCGGCGTCCTGAAGAGCTTCATGTTCGGGCTGCTCATCGGCGCGATCGCCTGCTACCGCGGGCTGACGGTGAAAGGCGGCGCGGCCGGCGTCGGCAACGCGACCACGTCGAGTGTCGTTACCGCAATCACGGTCGTGATCGGTTTCGACACGCTTTTCAACATCGTCTACATCGTCTTTTTCCCGTGAGCGACGCGCCCCAACACATCGTCGAGCTGCGCGACGTGCAGCTCGCGTTTGCCGAGAAGAAGGTGCTCAACGGTATTTCATTGAAAGTCGAGCCGCTCGACCGGCTCGTCATCATGGGCCAGAGCGGGAGCGGCAAGAGCACCATCCTGCGCCTGATTCTGGGTATTCTGCAGCCGAACGCAGGCGAGATCTTCTTCAAGCAGTTTGAGATTTCGCGCCTGCAGCGCCGGAAGCTGCAACAAGTGCGCAGTCGGATCGGGATGGTCTATCAATATTCCGCGCTCCTCAGCTCACGGAACGTGCGCGACAACATCGCCCTCCCGCTCGAGGAGCTGACGCGGAAGACCCGCGCCGAGATCGACAAGATCGTGGATGAAAAGCTCGAACTCGTCGGCATGCAGGAATCCAAAAACCAGATGCCTTCCGAGCTGAGCGGCGGGATGCGCAAACGCGTCAGCCTCGCCCGCGCGCTCGTCATGGATCCCGAACTGATCCTGTTCGACGAACCCTCCGCCGGGCTCGACCCGGTCATCAGCTCGGTGATCGACGAATTAATCATCAGCTTGACCGAGCGTTCCAAGGTGACCTCGGTTATCGTTACCCATGAAATGGACAGCGCCTTTCGCATTGCCACCCGCATGGCCATGCTCTACCAAGGCGAAGTCATCGCGGACGCCGAGCCCGAGCGGCTCAAGAAATCGGACAATCCAGTCGTGCAGCAATTCCTGAGCGGCAGCACCGAAGGTCCCATCCTGGAAGGAAGCAAAGATGCAGTTGCGACGAAATGAAATCACGACGGGCCTGCTCGTGCTCGCCACGGTCGGGATCCTCGCCTTCATCCTCATCCTGCTCGGCGCGCCGGGATTGTTCCGTCCGCTGGTTGTTTACAAGCTCTACTTCGACAACGCCGCCGGGATCAAGCTCGGCGCTCCCGTTCTCCTCGCGGGCCGCAAAGTTGGCCAGGTCAAGTCGCTTACCTCGCCGGTCTCGCGAGATGAAGCCGCGGCCGCCCTCGAAGCTGCCGGCAACCTCGGCACGGTGGATGAACCGGCCGGCACCCTCCCCCATTTCGAAGTGCGGATCGACGTCGAGGTCGATCGCGCCGCCATCGTTTACAAGAACGCCAACGTTCGCCTCATGACCCTGGGATTGTTAGGCGATACGGCGATCGACATCTCCGGCGGCAACGATCACTCCGGCAAATCCGAGGGCGGGCAGGTCTTCGCCGGCAACCGCGTGCCCGATTTCTCGGAGGCGGTCGCGAAAATGCTCGGGATCATTGGGCCAGTCGCGACTCAGGCGACCGCGACAATGAAGGAATTGCAAAACACCGTCACCAACCTGAGCAAGATCACCGACGACAACGCTCCCCTCACCCTCGCGCTCGGCCAGTTCAAGATTTTCACCGAACACCTCAACCAGATCACCGCCCCCGACAGTTCCCTCTCGAAATCGCTCGCCCACATCGAAGACCTGAGCAACCAACTGACGAAGAACGACAACATCACCGTGACCCTGGCGAATTTCCGCGACTCCTCCGAGAAGCTGAAGGCCGCCTTCGACAGCCTCGGCCCGGACATCGAAGCCACTTTGCGCAACACGAAAGACTTCACCGCCACCTTGCGCAGCCAGCCGTGGCGACTCGTCTGGCCGAGCACGAAGAATTATCCCGAAGGCGAAGCGACCCCCGTGCCGGTGCGCAAAGCGACCAGGGTGAAATCGCGCCGCGCGAATCCGTAGCGGCCACCGGTCACTCCCTTCCTACGGTCCCGATCTTTGCGAAAAGACCTGATAGTCACTGACGAATCCTTGAATCAGCTCTACTACGGAGATAATTTGCAAGTGCTGCGGGAGCACGTCGCGGATGAGTCGGTGGACCTGATCTATCTCGATCCGCCGCTTAGTTCGAAGCGCGATTACAACCTGCTCTTCAAGTCACCGAAAGGCGTGACGAGCGAGGCACAGATCGAGGCGTGAGGATACGTGGCATTGGAACGAGCAGGCGAAGTGCGAATTCAACCCCGGGACATGTCGAAAAAACGTGACAGGCTTGAGTTGTGCTGATTCATTGGAAACATGGCGACAAAGACTCTCCGGGTGGTGATGGACTCAAAATACACGGGTACCTTTACGCGGTCGCAGATCGAACACGCAGTTCGCGTTGTTGAACGAGATTCGGCTCGTGGCGATTACATGCGCAAAGGCCAGAGCGCTTCCTCGAAATCTGCGGCCAAACGCAAGGCATCCGCAAAGCGGTAGCCTGTTCCGCAGATGCGCAGCGAATATGAGCTGAGCGTCTTCATCAACTGCCCTTTCGATAGTGCATATCGGAAACTTCCTTATGCGATCGTCTTCACTGTTCACGACTGCGGCTACATCGCTCGCAGCGCTCTGGAGCTGAGCGATACAAGCCAGGTCCGAATAACGAAGATCCTGCGGATCATCTCCGAGTGCCAGATCGGCCTCCACGATATTTCTCGCACTGAGCTGGATTCAAAAACCAAACTGCCGCGGTTTAACATGCCATTGGAACTGGGAATGTTCCTGGCGGCGAAGGAATACGGGTCAGCAAAGCAGCGGCGAAAGATCTGCCTGGTGCTCGACCGATCGCCACATCGCTACCAAAAATTCTGCTCCGATATTGCTGGACAGGATATCAGCACCCACGGCCGCAACATTGGACGGGCGATGCGCGCTGTCCGTGACTTCCTACGGAGTGCCGCCCCGTCGAACGTGATAATCCCCGAAGGCGCTAAGATCTATAAACGCTACTTGCGGTTCTCAGCCGCTTTACCTGCGCTCTGCCACGAGCTCGGTCAACCGAAAGAGAATCTCACTTTCCGGGATTACACGGGCTTCGTCTCGACTTGGCTAAAAGAGCACGCTGTTCCGGCTCTGTGACTCGATTACGCACCCTTCATAGGCGTCGCCAAAGAGCCGGACAAGCGGCGGAAGTAACTCGCGCTAATGCGCTCAGGCCGCCGCGCGGATGAGTCACAGACTAAAGAAAACAAGGTTCGTTGTAGCTATGTGGGCGCATAGATACAAAGTCCGAGCTTGATACCACGGTCTCCCAACACCTTCAGTGTCCGTGCTGACGCCTCCACACCCTCTCCTGCTTCGCTCATGAAGTACACGCAGAATAGATCAATCTTGTATTCACCGGATAACGTCGCCCATGCCGACAAATCGTTGTTCACTCGCCTGAATAATTCAGCGACGTGAGCATTAACGTCACCGGGCTGCTGCTCAGCGGCGTCCAGATGCCAACCCCCGGTCTTACGGACTATGGCCTTCCATTTCGATGGCTCGATTTGACCTTTGACATAGCCCAGCGTCGGGCTGCAGCCAAGGAGCCGCGAAATCGCATCGGGCTTGAGCGAATCCCCGCCGATCCTCAAGGCAGCACATGAATGGTGTAGATGAGGCATTGAAGAAGATCTAAAATTCCGTCTCAACTATTCATGCGCAACCTCGCGATGCACGCCTTTGGCTCGAACATCAGGTCGTTCCAATTGAATCGCCCGTCTGGTGACTAGCGAAACTCCATCGCGACCGAATCGAAGCAGACGTTCAATGTCTCGCATTCCGGCGCGCTGACTTTGAACCGCAGTCGTAATTCCGCTTTGGCGATCCACCGCAGCTTTACAGCCGCTAGCATACCTCGTACGCTCCACGAAAGTCGCACATGCGGAACATTTTCCTTCTCTACATCCCGCCAGGCAATGCGGAAGCGATGATCCACTACCAGGACACAATCCGTAGCAAAGTTGCCTTCGAGCGGATTGCGCCGCACGTCGCGCCGACCCTTGGCCGTAAGCTACAGCAGGTGTTCGGTTCCCGTCCGATAGCGGTCTGGGGATCACGCGACTCTCCCGCGAATCGAACCAAGTTCGATCGCATGTGTGAGGGGGATGAAATCCTGATCGTCGAAGGCAGCACCATCAAGTTGCTGGGGCGCGTCGCTGGAAAGCTCGTGAGCCCGCCGCTATCCGTCGAGCTATGGAAGAACCTTCGTGGCGATGTTGTCGCAGGTTGGGACCTCATCTACTTCATCGCCAATTCCCGCGAGATCGATCTTCCCTTCGCCGAATTCTGTAGGCTCTTCGGCTATAAAGAAAACCTCCAGCTGCGCGGATTTACGAGCGTCATGCGACGACGACTGGAAGCCTTCTACGCGCAGTATGACGATCTGTATTCGATCCTGATCAGTCTAAAACAAGGGCGCGGTATCAAGGAAGTTCCAGAACCCGATGCGTACAAGGCGGAGCCCATTCGGGACGAGGAACCCTCACCCATTCCACCGCGAGACGCGTCAGAACACCTCCGAATGCAGTGGCTGCTTTTGAAGATGGGACGGCAGGCCGGCGAGAAGGTCTGGGCACCGCGGAATGATCAGCAAAGACTCACCTCGGAATACAATTTCGGCGACTTCGCGGAAACCTTTGCAGCCGGTCTGGATACACAGGTTAAGTATATCGAGAATATCGACGTCGTTTGGAAAGAGGAGTTCCGGATCGATGCTGCATTCGAAATTGAAAACAGCACGTCGATTTACTCGGGCTTGTTGCGTTTCGCAGACCTCACGATGGTCGCACCGAATACGATCTATCCGATGTTTATTGTGGCTCCAGGAGAGCGGAGGAACCGGGTGCGCGAGCAACTAACGCGACCTAGTTTTCGACATCTCGGGATTCATGAGAAGGTTCGTTATCTCTCTTACGAAAACGTCAATGAAATCGACGACTTTTTCGGTGGAGCTGAGGCGGGCTTATCGGTTGACGTATTTCGCGCGAAGTCAGAAGCGCTAGGCGTTAT
This sequence comes from Spartobacteria bacterium, assembly GCA_003169975.1. Classification (GTDB taxonomy): domain Bacteria; phylum Verrucomicrobiota; class Verrucomicrobiia; order Chthoniobacterales; family UBA10450; genus Palsa-1392. Next base: position 49,365 of record PNAA01000046.1, read on the forward strand.
CTAGGATCGAGCCCAAGCTGTATGGCGGCCCGGCCCAATGCGCACCCGACGCAGGCTCGAAGGTGTGCACGTGTTTTTTACTCCTGCCCGTGGCCTGCGTTAAAAAGTTCGAGCGCCTGCAGGAAGGGCTCTTCGAGGTCCATGCCCGAGTCGAGGTCTGGCGCAATGCGCTTGAAGCCCGCATGCATCAGGGACATGAGGTGTAGGCCCGAGAAGGTTTCACCAGGGATTGTCCGCAGCGTGTATTTCTTTTCGGGACTCGCGTAGTCCAAGCCGCTGCGACCGAGCATTCCGATCTCGAAGGAGATGGCGCGAACTTCCTCAACGTCCATCGACGAGTAGCGCTTCAGCGCGTCGAGCAGAAACCAAACGGCAGCGGGGTATTTCTCCCGCAGCAGTTCGGGGTTGGTCGTGCCTTCCTTGGCTAGTGGTTCCGTGACTTCGTGCGTGCCGGGGTCGGGCTTCCATTCATACCAGCCGCGCAGGCCGAGCAGATCGGCGAAGGTATCGACGAGGTCATATTCATCGCCTGGCTGGAGCGCGTCGCGACGATCTTTCCAAAGCTGGAAAAGACGTGGCGATAGATTCGCTCCGTCGAGCTGCTTATAGGCCGACCACGACTCGGTGGCACCGTGGGTGAAGTCGTCGAGAAAGAGCGCCATGGTTCCATTGAGCGCGGTGAGAGCTCGGAGAACTTTTGGCGGCGTGAGCTTGCGAATCTCTGGATGGATCGTGGCGGCCAGCGCTTCACCTGCGAGGCGATGGAGCGAAACAAACTGCGCGGGGCGTAGAACCGGCATCTCGCGGTGGAGCAGCGTCTCGATCCACATATCGAGTGGCGTATTGAAGATGCACGCGCTGAGACCGCCGACGAGATCGAGCACCACACGCGTGATCGCATCGTCAGAGTAACCCTGTCGCTCCAACTTCTTGATGTCCGGCGAGAGAGAGCGGATCGCCACTTCCCGCGATGCAGCCGTGGTCGCGAACCAACGATTCCGGCTTACGTTTCTGGCTAACGACTCAAGTCGTATGTGAGTGAGCTCATGCGCCCCAATATGTTGTGCATCGGGGGGGGGTAGCCGGTCGCTGACCTGCACAATGTGATGATCCCGACCGCGCTTCCACGCCACCTGCGCGACTCCGCTGAGTAGTCCCGGCACCGCTTCCGTACGCACTTCCACCGGATAACCGGAGAGCGCGGCGACCTCCGCCTTGTAGGTTTCGAGTGCTTTGAAAACGTCGGAGCCCTGCGCCTCTGCGAGCTGGCGCTGCGCGCTCAAGTAGAGCTTCCGACCCTCGGCGAAGATCGGCTGCGACCGTGCGTCCATCACCTCCGCGCGGCTGAACATCGAATCAAGCACCTCGACAACCTGCACCGGTTGATCCTGCGCGTCGAGGAGCATGGCTTTTCCGACCCAGGCATTGGCGAATTCCGGGTGCGACGCGATGGCTTCGTCGAAACACCGCAGTGCCTTTGCCGGATCACCGAGTTCCTGTGAAACGGCCGCGAGACTGTTCAGCGCATACGGGTCGCCGGGCTTCAACTCCAGCGCGCGAGTGAAGAAACGCGCCGCCGTCGTGAGATCGCGGTCGTGCTTCACGTAGATATTTCCGAGCACGACGTAACTCCAAGCGTCGTCCGGCTTGAGCCGTAGCGCGTCGATAAGTTGGTCCTTCGCCGCGGACATGTCGCCAAGCTCAAAGAATGTCATTGCCAACTCGCGCCGCGCGTCAGCCATCGCCGGATCGAGTTCGAGGACTCTCTCGTAAATTTCCTTCGCTTTTCGGAACTCACCGCTCTTCGCCCGCTTTGCCGCCTTCTCGAGAAGTCGACGCGCCTCCGTTTGCTTCTGCTCGGTGGCTTCCTCGAACTGAATGGTAGCAACGCCATTGCTGATTTCGACGTCGACTTCTCCGGGCAGATAATCGAATTGCTTGCGGATCACGTCGACGATTTCGGCAGTCGAAAGCCCTCCACTCAAATCGAGCGGAGAAAGAAAGTCCAGATCGGCAAGCCGAACTACAAGGGTGACCATGGGAATCCTTTGCACTGGTCCGGCAATTCCTTCGAGGCAACACTCAGCCGACCTATGCTAAACAACTGCAGGACAAACCGCTTCATTTTCGCCGACCGACGCACACTTTGAAGTTTTGGTGGCATCGCGATTTCGAAATCTTCGAGCCGAAGTTGGAATGGGAGCTGTGCCTGAGGATTGAAATTGTCGCGCTTCGGTCGGTTGCGCTCGGCTGGCATTGCGCGGCAGATTAGCGACGTGTCGATTAGCGGTCAACTTTCGCGGCGTGCAGCTCCTCACAATCGACGGCCTACTCAACGGCGCGCAGCGCGCCGAGCATCCCGATTACGAGCCGAACCTGAATTTCAAGAAGGCGAAAGCGGAGATGGACGCGGAGCAGCGGGAGTTGATTTGAAATTCAGCATTCGGGGCTAGGCTTTGCCTATGCACCAGACCGAACACGCGCGGTTCCAGCATTCGCACGATTTCGTGCACGATTTCTCACGCGCAGAGCGACGGACTCGCGTGGTGATCGGAATCACGGCCGCGATGATGCTGTTGGAGATTACCGCCGGCATCCTGTCGCATTCGATGGCGCTGTTGGCCGACGGGTGGCACATGAGCACCCACGTCATCGCCTTTGTGATGGCGGCGATCGCTTATCACTTTACCCGGCGGCATGCGGACGACGCGCGGTTTAGCTTCGGCACAGGGAAAATCGGCGTCCTCGGCGGCTACTCCAGCGCCATCGTGCTTTCCATTATCGCTCTAGCGATGGCGGGCGAATCGGTGCATCGGCTTTTCTCGCCACTAGCCATTCACTTCAATGAGGCGATCGGAATCGCGGCGCTCGGCCTCTGCGTGAACCTCGTCTGCGCCTTCCTGCTCAAGGACGATCCACACCATCAACATCATCACGACGCACACGATCACGGCACGCAATCGACGGGCAGTCATCACCACGATCTCAACCTGCGCGCGGCCTATGTACATGTGATCGCGGACGCGTTCACGAGCGTGCTGGCGATTAGCGCGCTAACGTCGGGCAAGTTCTTCGGCTGGGCGTGGCTCGATCCAACGGTTGGTATTGTCGGCAGCGGCGTTGTCTTTTCCTGGGCTTACACGCTCCTGCGCAACACCGGGACGGTTCTCCTCGACGTGACGCCGGCGACTTCGGATCTACCGGAGGAGATCCGGCGCGCGATCGAGAGCGACGGAGATTCAGTCGTGACGGACCTGCACATCTGGCAGGTCAGCAGCGGCAAGTTCGCTGCTATCGTTTCGATTGTCGCGCACGAGCCGAAGAGCTGCGAAGCGTATCGCGCACTGCTTCAGGAGCACGAGGAGCTGGTGCACGTCACAATCGAGACGCAGCAATGTTCCCAGCCTGAGCTGCTGCACGTCGCGGGCGAGTAGGAATTCGACACGTTCACCCCCACATAACAATGCCTGAAACAGCGCGAGGAAGAATGAGCGCGACGGCAATTGCCTTTTCGCCGGATCGTAGGGCGGATGTCCACGTTGCACTCTGGCTCACCTACATCACGCTCGGCTGGATGACGATTGAAGGAGCGGCTTCGTTGCTGCTCGGATGGGCGTCGCAGAGTCTGCTGCTCGAAGCGTTCGGAATCGATAGCCTCGTAGAGCTGTTCAGTGCCGGCGTGCTCTTGTGGCGGCTGAAAGTCGAGGCGAGCGGCCTCGCCAATGAAATGCGGGTGGAAGCTGTTGAACGGCGCGCCGCGCGCTGGGTCGGCTACTCGCTCTACGCTCTGGTTGCCTATGTGATCTTCAATTCTGCCTACGGATTGTTTGTCGTCGAACGTGTAACCGACACGCATGAAAGCGCGTGGGGAATTGTCATCGGCTTGATCGCCAAGGTCGGTATGCCAATCCTCGCGGGCTACAAATTGCGAGTAGCGGCACGCTTGAACTCGCGAGCATTGCGGGCCGATGCGATGGAAGCGATCACTTGCGGCTATTTGTCGATCGTTTTGATCGCGGGACTCGCAGCGACCAGATTGTTCGGCTGGTGGTGGCTGGATAGCGTCGCCGCGCTCGCGCTCATTCCTTTTCTCGTGAAGGAAGCGCGTGCGGCGATTCGTGGCGAGTGTGATTGCTGTTGAGCCCCGCGGCCCAGGCACCGTCTCTGGCATGTCGTTAAAAGACGAACATGCCGATAGCAGCGGCAAACATTAAGAGCGTCGTGATTCCAACCGAAACTAATCCGAGCGGCGAACTCGGTTGGTTCTGCATGATCTTGCGATCGGAGGCGACGAGCCAAGCGCCGACGAGCAAAAACGGCGCCAGCAATCCGTTGATAATCGCCGTGCAGTAAAGTGCCTTCACCGGATTCACCCCGGCGAAATCAAGCGCGACGCCCGTCAGAGTCGAGAGAATTATGACGCCATAAAACGCGCGTGCGGATGTGAACTCTGAATCGAGTCCTTGTTTCCAGCCGAATGTCTCTGCAAACGCATATGCTGCCGAGCCAGAGAGGGTCGGGATGGCGAGAAAGCCCACAGCGATAATGCCGACGGTGAAGAGGAGATAGGCGAATTTTCCGGCAAGGGGTAGCAATGCCTCCGCCGCTTGCTTCGTCGTCTCAATGTTCGTTGTGCCGTGCGCATGCAACGTCAACGCCGTGGTCAGAATGATGAAATACATGACGAGGTTCGAAAAAATGTCCCGATCCCAACATCCATCTTGCGAACCGCGATCTCACGCCGGCTCGCTCCTTTGCGCCAGGCGAGCATTCTTCGTCCGATCGCCTTTTCCTCTTCGACTTCCTGCGAGCTTTGCCAAAAGAAGAGATAGGGGCTGATCGTCGTCCCGAGAATGGCGACGAGCATGGCCCACCCGTCGTGCCCTTTCGGCAACGAGGGAATGAATGTGTCGCGCGCGACCTTGCTCCAGTCGGATCCGATCACAAACGCCGTGATAACGTAGGCAAAGAGCGTTAGGGCGAGCCACTTTAGTATCCGGGCGATCTGATGGTAGCGGCATTGGACTGTCGCCAAGGCGATGGCGGCGCCGAAGAGAACAACGAAATAGTGGGAACTGAGCCCGGACAACATTTCTGCCGCATCCGCCATTCCCGAGAGGTTTGCGCCGATGTTGATCGTGTTGGCGATGAGCAATGCCATCGCGAATAGGGCGATCAACGGCTTGGGAAACTTGTGGTGAAATGCGCCGGCGAGTCCCCGACCTGTCACCATTCCGATGCGCGCGCACATCATTTGTACGCTTGCCATCAGCGGCCAGGTGATCAACGCGGTCCAAAGCTGGCCGGTGCCCAAGAGAGCGCCGGCCGTTGAATATGTGGCGATGCCTGATGGATCATCATCGGCCGCGCCGGTGATGAGGCCCGGTCCAAGATTGGCAAAAAATCGCGTGAGCGGGTCTTGCTGTGATTTGGACGGGGTCACCGGTTCCTTTCGCATCCTCTGCGTTCGCCGGTCTTATCGCTATTGAACTAACAGCGTGCGCGTGAACGCCGCCAAGTCATGACGTCTGCCTTCGGCGGCACGCAACGCGCCGGCATCCCGATTACGAGCCGGACCTGAATTTCAAGAAGGCGAAAGCCGAGACGGACGTTGAGCAGTCGCTGATCTGAGCGGCGCGGGGTCGCCGGTTCGTTTCTCACTTCCTTTGTTCCGGTCGGGGGACGCGTTTGATGCCTTCAGTCCGATTCAAGTTGTGTGAATATCTTGCTGGTCGAGGATCACGACCAGAGTCGAACGGTCCTTTCGAATCTTTTGATCCACTGCGGGCACGAGGTACTCATGGCCGCGAACCTCCGGGAAGCGATGATCTTGCTCGGCGACTTGCGATTTGATGTGCTGGTGAGTGACATCGGCCTGCCCGATGGGAGCGGACTGGAGTTGCTCGCTGAAGCGAAGAGGCGTCAGCCGTGGAAGAAGACGGTGGCGTTAACCGCCCACGCGCAGCCCGAAGAGAAGGAACTTGGGTTGCGGTCTGGATTCGACGCGTATCTGACGAAGCCGTTCGATTTCCATCAGCTGCGTTCTTTGCTGGCCGAAACTCCGTCAGCGTGACTGGCGGGCAACCGTCCGGTCCTCTGGGTTCCCCTCGTTTCCAAAGTCTCTTTGGGAACGAAGGGAAGCGAACGGCGCGCTTTAAAAGCTCGCGTTTGCCGGTCGAAATGGTTTACATTTACCTGCCGATCAAAACTACTTTATGAAGAACTACAGCGGCTTCCCCAGAGTGATGGATTCAATCATCGAACCGCTTGGTCGCCTGGTCCCAAAATGGTTTTGGGGACTGCCTCTCTGCGTGAGCGCCGCCCTTCTTCTGGTCTATGAGTTCAACGGTCTCGGGGCCGTGGACCGGCCGCACGGGGAGCGAAAGGAGCGCTCGACCGGACGGGACTTCGCCGCGCAGACCGATGTGCAACTGCATCCGCGCGCGTCAGCCACCGCGCCCGGCTGGGCCTCGGAGCGCGTCTGGAGCGGGCACGATGATTGGGAACCGTTCGTCGCCGCGGATCGCTCTTCCAGTTACGTCTATCAAATGACGACCCGCTTCAACACGCGGCTCTCGGGAATCTTCATTCGACGTTCGGCGGACGGCGGCAAGACCTGGGAACCGGATCAGCTCATCGCGCCGATAAACGTTTGGCAGGCCGATCCGCAGGTGCAGGTGGACGCGAACGGGACGGTCTACGCCGTCTGGCTCGACGGCCCGTATTGGATGAGCACGTTGGTGAAGTCCTACGATCACGGCACGACTTGGACGGCGCCGATCGTGATTGCTCCGGCGCTGCGCTGGACCGATCACCCGTGGCTGGTCGTCTCGCCCGATGGCCAGGATGTTTATGTCGGCCTGAACAAGGACGACAGCTTCATCGTCGCGTCACATGACGGCGGTGCGACCTTCCTCACCCCGATCAGGACGAATCCCGTGCCGACGCCCGGTCACTGGTGGGATGCCAATGGCGCCGCGATCGCTCCCGACGGCGGCATTTACTACGCGGTGATCAACTTTTTTCTCAACTACGAAGGGCCGTCCGAGGTCAACATCGTCAGTTCGCATGACCACGGAGCGAGCTGGCAAACGACCCTGGTGGACACCTCGGCGCCGCCGCCCGGTTGCAAAGGAGCCGCGGGCTGCGGTTACGGTTTCCTCTCCACCACCGCGGGGCTGGCGATCGATGCCAATGGCCGGATGGTGCTCGCTTATCATGCCGGTGACATCGCGAAGGGTCCTCAGCAAATGTGGATCACGACGTCGGACAACGGCGTCCACTGGACGGCGCGGGTGCAGATCTCGCAACCGGACCCGGCGGCCGACAACGGCTTTCCTTCGGTTGCGGCAGGCCCGACGGCGGGAGATTTCCGCGTTGTCTGGCAGGGAAACAAGAATGGCGATCCGCGCGGTTGGAACACCTTTTACCGACGGACGACCGATGGCGGGACAACCTGGAGCGAGACGGCCCAGCTTTCCGATCGCACGACCGGCGCACCCTACAAGAATCCCGCGGGTTACGCGTTTCCCTATGGCGATTACCTCAGTCTCTCGGTGGACAGGGCGGGAGTTAATCACGTGATTTGGGGCGAGGGCGCCAGCTACGACGGGCCCGGCGGGTCGTGGTACACGCGGGGGATGGCGACCGGCCAATAGCCGGCCGATCTCAAACTGGACACGCCGCGGCGTGTCCCCCCGGAGGGACGCGCTTCCGCGCGTCCAGGGATCGCGCGGGAAGGAAAGCTTGGGCGACGCCGGGGCAACCGTTGATCTTCGGTCGATGTCTCATCTCGCGCTTCGCAGAGCGAAGCGTCTACAGGGCAGCATTCGTCCGGCGAAAGCGCCACTGGTCAGCGGCATGAAATTCTGTTAGGTAGCGCTCCATGCCTTCCGCCGAGTTTCAGCACACGCTCGCCAAAGCCGCTGCACTCAGCGGCACATCACTCCACACCGGCGCCAGGGTGTCGCTGAAAATCCAGCCGGCGCCGGCCGATTCCGGGATCAAATTCAAACGCAAAGATCTCGAGGACGAGCCGACGATCGACGCCACGATCGCCAACGTGAAAACGGTCGAGCGCGCGACCACGATCGGGGAAGGCTCGATGCGCGTGCACACCGTCGAGCACGTGCTCTCGGCGCTCTCCGCCCTCGGGGTCGATAACGCGGTCATCGAGATGGACGCGAATGAGCCGCCGATCGGCGACGGCAGCGCGCTGGCCTATGTGGAGGCGATCAAGAAAGCCGGAGTGGTGCCGCAGGAGACGCCGCGGCTGCCCTTCCACGTGCGCGAACCGATTTCGATCGAGACGAAAACCGGTTCGCTCCTCGTGCTTTTGCCGGACGACGAATTTCGCATCTCCTGCACCCAGGCCGGGCCGGACAGGCGCTTCACGCAGTTCATGTCGACGCCGATCACACCCGCCATCTACGAGCGCGAAATCGCCCCCGCGCGCACCTTTGTTTACTACGAGGACGTCCAGCCGCTGATGGAGAAAAATTTGATCAAGGGAGGCAGCCTGGAAAATGCGATTGTCGTGCGGGGCGAGTCCGTCCTGAGCAAGGAACCGCTGCGCTTTCCCGACGAATTCGTTAGGCACAAGATTCTCGACATCATCGGCGATCTCGCGCTCTTCGGGCGGGCGATTCGCGGTCACGTCGTCGCGGTCAAACCGGGCCATGGCGCCAACACGGAGCTCGCCCGCGCGCTGGCGAAGGCGCACGAGAGGACGGTCGCGATGTTCCCGCAGCGCACCTTCCCGCAAGGCGAAGGCGGCCTCGATATCAACGAGGTGATGAACATCCTGCCGCATCGTTATCCCTTCCTGATGGTCGATCGTATTCTCTCTTTCGAGGGCGAAACGAAATGCGTCGGGATGAAATCAGTCAGCATCAACGAGCCATTTTTCCAGGGCCATTTCCCGGGTCATCCGGTGATGCCCGGTGTGCTGCAAGTCGAAGCGATGGCGCAGGTCGCGAGCGTGCTGATGATGCGCATCAGCAAGAGCGCGAGCCGGGTCGGTTATTTCATGAGCGCAGACGGAGTGAAATTCCGCAAGCCGGTTTTCCCCGGCGACACGCTCTTCATTCACGCGGAGCTGACGAAGTCGCGCGGCAACCGTCTCGCGAAAGCGATGTGCCGGTGTGTGGTGAATGATGCGGTCGTTTCCGAAGGCGAGTTGATGTTCACGTTTCTGGACAAATGACGTTCCGAATGCCGAAGCACGAATGACGAAGGACCAAGGAATGACCAGTTCCGAATGGCGAAATGGAAGCCAGCGACCGGGCTTCGGTCATTCGTCATTCGTCATTCCTTCGTCCTTCGTCCTTCGTCATTCATCCTGACATGTCCGAACTCCAGATTCACCCAACCGCGATTATCGATCCGGCGGCGCAACTGGGCGCGGGCACGGTGGTCGGGCCCTATTGCATCGTCGCGGCCGGGGTTTCGTTAGGGGAAAATTGCTGGTTGCAGCACCATGTCACGCTCGACGGACCGCTCATCGCCGGTCGGGGAAATAAATTCTACGCCTACTGCTCGATCGGGCAGCAGACCCAGGATTTGAAATATCGCGGCGAGCCCACTTATCTCGAGATCGGTAACGAGAATTGCTTCCGCGAGTTCGTCACCATCAATCGCAGCACGTTGGACAGCGGCAAAACGCGCGTCGGGAGCGGCGGAAATTTCCTCGCCTACTCCCACATCGGGCACGATTGCACGGTGGGTGATTTCGTTATTTTCTCGAATAACGGCACGCTCGCCGGCCACGTGCAGGTGAGCGATCACGCGGTCATCGGCGGCTTGACGGCGGTCCATCAATTTTGCCGGATCGGCCGTTTCGCGATCACCGGCGGCTGCTCCAAGATTGTGCAGGACGTGCCGCCGTTCATGATTGCCGATGGCAACCCAGCGATGGTGCGCGGGATCAACCAGGTGGGTCTGGAGCGCCACGGTTACTCGCCGGAAAGGATCAAGCCGATCAAGGAAGCGTTTCGCTTGATTTACCGGGCGAAGATGAACACCGGTCAGGCGCTGGAGGCGGTGCGCGAGAAGGTGGGGGCGAGCGAAGACGTGCGCTCCATTCTCCGATTCATCGCGGAGAGCGAGCGCGGCATTATTCGCTGAGGTCCGCCGCCCTCCGCCTCTCGCCTAACGATCAGGCGGCGAGAAGCGGCGTGTCCCCCGGAGTCAAAATCCCGTTGAACTTCGGGTAAAGGAATTTGGCAACGGGCGCGTTGCTTTTCGTGTGGGCGGTGACCCGGGCCAACCCCACCTCGCGCAACCGGTGGAGCGATTCCCCGAGCAGCGCCGTGCCGAGGCCGCGGTTGCGATACTCCATCAGCACGCAGGGTCCGGGGGAAAGATGGTTCTCGGCCGCCGGAGCGGGGATCAAAATGGATGCGCCGATCATGCGCAGGCCGTGCCGCAACGCGAGGCAGATGCCGCCCTCTCCCGGCGCAAAAGCCCGCAGCAGCCAGCCGTCGATCATGTCGTTGACCTCGTGGATCGCGTCGCCCCAGGAGGTGTCGTGCGCAAAGGAGCGGGTAATGACGGCGCGCAGTTCCTTCTCGTCAGCGTCGGTCGCAACGACGAAGTGGTAATGCTCGGGAAGCGCCGCGCCGAGGGGTGGAAGCGTGTCTAAATCCCAGCTGAATCGAACCCATTGAACGAGCTTCATGTGTGCGCGTCGGGAAATTACCACGCGGGATCGCGCACCCGCAACTGACGTTTCCAAAAAATCGCGCCGCGCGCTGCGGACGCTGGAAAATTTCGGTGCGCTACAACGCCCGCACAGCCTTCAGCGTCTCCTGAAACGGCGTATAGAGGTCGCGCTGCTGCGCTACGCCCCGCCGCATGATCGGCTTGAAGTTCGCGATATCAGTGATGTTGATAATCTGATCGACGCTCTGGACGAAGGCGCTCATCGCGTCGTTCGTCGCGAAGCGATGGCTGGCAAGGATGACAAAATGCTCGCGTCGGAGCGAGTTGGTCCGCTTCACCATCTCGCGCAAGATCGGATTATCATCGACCTTCGAGCGCTTAAAGTTCTCGTAGATGACGACCACATTGTAGCTGTAGGTGGCGAGTTTGAGGAGGACGTCTTCTTCGAAGAGGCCGAGATGCACCTTGTAATTTAGCTCGGTCAACTGCGGCACGATCATGTTCTGGTACTGCGGATGATCAATGCAGACGAGGGCGGTCTTGTCGCCGAGGTCAAAAAAATTGCTGTCTTGATCGGTTCTCATGTTTGCCGCCTAACGAAAAGCATTGACGGGCAGATCGAGTCGCAGCCCGCCGTCGGTTTCGTTCTCGATCCCGCGCCCCTTTTGGATCAGGTCGATCCCGCGGGTCACCTTCCCCTTCTTCGAGGAAAACCCGCGAGCGGTTTCTTCGCTGATAATGCCCGCTTCATACGCGCTCAGGACGGACCGATCGAAAGTGGTCCAGCCGAAGGGGGAGCTTGCTTCGATGATTTCGTAGAAGTTGCGATTATCGGCTTCGCCGAGCGCGATCGTTTCGCGGGTGCGCAGATTGTGGCCCATGATTTCGGTCAAGAGATGCCGGCCGCCGCCGATTCTGGGCGCGAGTCGCTGGCTCACGATATAGCGGAGGCTGTCGGCCAGACGAATGCGCAATTGCTGCTCTTCGCCTAACGAAAAGAGGCCGAGAATGCGGTTGATCGACTGGCCGGCGTCCACCGTGTGCAGAGTGCTCAGAACGAGGTGGCCGGTTTCCGCCGCCATGAGCGCGACTTCGACCGTGGCGCGATCGCGCATTTCGCCCACAAACACCACCTTCGGCGACTGGCGGAGAGCGGCGCGCAAGCCGTTGGGATAATTGTCGAAATCGTGGCCGAGCTCGCGCTGGTTAAAGGTCGCGCGCGCGGACGGGTGAATGAACTCGATCGGATCCTCGAGGGTCACGACATGGACCGATTGCTTCTCGTTGATCTCGTTCAAGATCGCAGCCAGGGTCGTTGTCTTGCCGCTGCCGGTGGCTCCGGTCACAAGCACGAGGCCCGCTTTCTCCTTGGCGATTTCCTCGAAGATCAAGGGCAGTCCAAGAGAGCGAAACGACGGGACGATCGCCTCCAGTTTCCGCATCACGATCGCGAAATGTCCCCGCTGCCGGAAAATATTCACTCGAAAGCGCGCTTCTCCGCCGAGCGAATAACTGCAATCGCACGAGCCTTCCACCAGGTAGTCGCGCATCAAGCGGCGGTCCCCTTGCATGAGGACAAGGGCCAATTGTTCGGTTTGGAATGGCGTCAGGCGCTCGATCGGAGGATCGATGAAAACCGGCTTTAGTTCGCCATAATCTTCGACCTGCAACGGATGACCGACGGAAAAATTAAGATCGGAAATGCCGTCATAGGTTTTCAGCATCGCGGAGAGAATCCGGTCGAGATCAGGCACTCGCATGGCGGGACGTTCTAATCTTCAAAGTCGTCCGGCGGCGGAGTTTTGAGAAAGGGACGGAATTTCTTTCGGTCGATCGCTTTGTCGTAAGCTTCCTCCGGCGAAATGCGCATCTGCCGCAGGTGCTCCATGATCGCGTCGTCGAGCGGTTGGTTGCCCTTCTTCTTGCCGACCTGGATCATGCCGGGGATCTGGTGGGTCTTCGCTTCGCGGATGAGGTTTGCGATCGCGGTGTCGACAACCAGAATTTCGAGCGCGGCGACGCGGCCTGATTTGTCGATGCGCTTGAAGAGATTTTGGGAGATGACCCCTTTGAGCGATTCTGCGAGCGTGGTGCGAATCTGGTTTTGCTGGTCGGTCGGGAAAACATCGATCACGCGATCGACGGCTTTGGGCGCGCTCGAAGTGTGCAGCGTCCCAAAGACAAGGTGACCGGTCGCGGCCGCCGTCAGCGCCAGTTCGATGGTCTCCAAGTCACGCATTTCTCCCACCAGCAACACGTCCGGATCCTCGCGCAGCGCTCCGCGGAGGGCGGAGGCAAAGGAGCGGGTGTGGACGCCGACCTCGCGATGCTGCACGAGGCAGTTCTGGCTGCGGTGGACGAACTCGATCGGATCTTCGACCGTGATGATGTGGTCGTGCCGCTGGAGATTGGCGTAGTCCATCATCGCGGCGAGCGTAGTAGACTTCCCGGAACCGGTCGGGCCGGTGACAAGGACGAGGCCTTTTTTCAGGAGCGGAAACTTTTTCAGAATCGGCGGGAGCCCCAGTTCCTCGACCGTCAAGATCTTCGACGGGATCAAGCGGAAGACCGCTGAGATGCCGTACTTCTGCTGGAAAAAGTTGGCGCGATAACGCGCCACGCCCGGAACTTCATAGCCGAAATCGACGTCGGAGGTTTCCTCGAAGACTTTGATCTTCACTTCCGGCGCGATCTCGTAGACCATCGCTTTGAGTTCGTCGTTCTGCAGCGGGGGATAATCGACCCGCACCAACTCGCCGTTGATGCGCAGCATCGGCGGGTTGTTGGTGGCGAGGTGAAGGTCCGAGGCCTTTTCCTCGGACATCAGCTTGAAGAATGCGTCGATGCGGGCCATGGAGCGTGCCCTTCATGAAAGCTAAATTGATGCCAGCGAACGCGAATTCGCGGGAAAGATGCGGGTGAGGCAACCTGCGGCCCCACAGACCGGCGCTCGTTAGGCCTCGATGATCGACTGAATATGTCCGATCAGCTTTTCGTGGGTATATGGCTTGGGCAGGAAGCCGCACAGACCACGCGCGAGCATACTGCCCAGTTTGGCCTGTTCGCCGAAGCCGCTGCTCAGCACGACCCGGACGCCGGGATCGATGGCCTTGAGCTCGTCAAAGACCGCGTCGCCATCCATCACCGGGAGAAAATAGTCGAGCACGATGAGCGCTATCTTCTTGCCCATTTGCCGATAAATTTGCAGCGCTTCGAGACCATCTTTCGCCAGGATGACGCGGTAGTCCTCGAACTCGAGCATGTCCGACGCGACTTCGAGGAGCTCCAAGTCATCGTCGACCACGAGAATGAGTTCGCGTTTGCCCTTGGGGTTTCGAATCGGAGGATCATCTGACTGGGCTGCGATCTTCATTTCGCCGATCGGAATTTTTTCCGAGAAATTCGTCCGCGCAGGCGGAGCCGCCGTCCCGGGCAGTCTGGGAGATGGCTCCGCCGTCCTCACCTCGGACCCGGCCCGATAAAGAATGCGCGAGGTGATGCGGTCGAAGAGCGCCTGCGACGTCCTGAATGCCTGCTCGACCTGCTCGTTGAGCAGATCCAGATAATGCTCTTCCCCTTTGTGCTGGCGGGCCTGCTCGGAGAGTCGCGTCACCTGCTGCAAGAGGCGGTTGAGTTCGGTCGCGTTGGTCGCGACCCATTTCAAGTCATCGTGATCGAGCATCGTTGGTGGTTCCCCTTCAGGTTTGGTTCTTGTCTTCAGCGCAGGCCCACCAGACGGAAGCGATCAGGGCGCAGAAAATGAGGAAGAATGAGCCAAGAGAGAGCATGAGCGAGAGCAACCGAATGTGCGCACATTTCATGCCCGAGCCGGCATAACCCGTCAAACGAATATCGCGGCGGCGCGATCGCTCGACAGCAACTGGTGAGCCGTGCAGTCAACGTTTCGGAATGGCCTTTACGCCGGAATCATGGTCGCAGCGGCGCTCGGCCTTTGGCTCGCGCAACTTTGGCAGGAGGAAAATCAGGTCCGCCTGCATAGCGAGCATCTCCTCCGGAAGATCGAAGCACGGAATTGGGCGGGGGCGGGTGATTTCATGGCGGGCGATTACCGCGACGACTGGGGCGACGACCGCGCGCGCCTGCTCGATCGCCTGCGCCTAGTCTTGCGTTCCTTCTCGTCGCTCACGATCACGGCGACCAATCCGCAGGTGCGCCTCGACCCGCCCACGGGCAACTGGAGCGCGAAAATTCAGATCGGCGGCACGGGCGGAGAATTTGCGCCCGAGATCATCGCCCGGGTCAACAGCCTAACGAAACCCTGCGAGCTCCATTGGCGCCGTGAAAGCTGGAAGCCGTGGGATTGGAAGCTCATCGGGGTGAGCAATCCTTCGCTGGAAATATCCGGCGAGATTTTTTGAATTCCGCCCGCGTCTACTTGCCGAGCGCCTGCCGCAGCTCGTTTTTGGCCGACGTGACCTCGCCCGCGCTGTGGTGGCAGAGCACGATCCCGCGTAATTTTTCCCCCTGGAAATAACGCAGAGCGAAGCGCCCTTTCGCATAGGAACCACTCAGCTGCACACGGGTCGCCGGCACGTTGAAGTCACCGACGAAATCAAATTTGAGGTCAAACATCTCCGTCCAGAAATACGGGATCTGCTCGTAACGCTGCCGCTTTTTGCCGGTGATATTTGCGCCCACGATGAGGCCCTGCTCGCGCGCATTTTCCCAATGGGTTTGCCGCCGCATCCCGCCCATCAGCCGGTCGGGATAAAAAGCGAGATCGCCCACCGCGTAAATCCCCTTCTCTTCCGTTTCGAGGTAATCGGTCACCGGCGACCCGTGCGGACCGGAGAGCGGCGTGTTGCGCACGATCTCGAGGTTCGGCTCCGATCCGCAGGCGACGACCGCGACGCCCGCCGCCACCCGCTCGCCGCTCTTGGTTTGAATATTCCGCAGGACGGTCTTGCCCTCGAAACCGTTCAGGCTCGAGCCGAGGAGCAGGGTGATGCCCTTCTTCGCAAATTGCTCGGTCACCCAGGTCGAGGTGTCCGGGTCGAGATAGCGATTCAAGAGCGATTGATGCCGATGCATGATCGCGATCTTCAGCTTTGCCTGGCGCAGACTGGCCGCCGCTTCGCAGGCCAGCAATCCGCCGCCCACGATCACGATCACCTTTTCCGACTGTGCCATCTCGCGCAAGGCGAGCGCGTCCCGGATGGTGCGCAGATAAATCACATTACCGAGGCCGATCCCGGCGACCAGCGGCCGGACCGGTCGACTGCCCATCGCGAGGCAGGCTTTCTTGAACTCAATCGTTTCGCCGTTCCCGAGCACTGCGAGCCGGCGGTCGATGTTGAACTGGGTGACGACCGTGCCGAACCGCGTCTCGATTTTGTGGGCATCGAACCAGCGCTCCTCGAGACAGGGCAGTTTCTTCAGCGCCGGCGTCTTTTCACGGAGGAATTGCTTCGAGAGCATCCAGCGCTTGTAGGGGTAATAAGTTTCGCCGCCGACGAGCGTGACGGAACCTTTTTTGTCGAACTGGCGGATGCCTTCGCAGACGCTGCTGCCGCCGATGCCGCTGCCGATGACGAGATAGTCGCGTTGAATCATTTGGGAAAATCGGACGATAGAGAATGTGATAACGGGATGGCGAGGGAAAAGTTTCTTTCTTAAGCTCGTGCCCCTGTCCGTGCTCTCGCTCGTGATCGATTTTGCCAGGCGCTGAAGACGATTACGAGCAAGAGATAAGCGGCTAAAACACCGCGCGACAGATGATGACCGACGCGACAACCCCCGCGAAATCCGCCAGCAAGCCTGCCGGGATGGCATGCCGCGTCTGTTTGATCCCGACCGAGCCGAAGTAGACTGCCGCGACGTAAAAGGTCGTTTCCGTGCTGCCGTAGATCGTTGCCGCCATCAGGCTCACGATATTGTCCGGCCCGAGCCGATGCACCACGTCGGTGAAAAGCGCGAGCGTCGCGCCCCCGCTCAGCGGACGCATTAACGCGATCGGGAGCAGATCAATCGGGAAATGGAGCGGCGCGAGAATCGGTGAAAGGGCGCGCGCGAGCAACTCGATTCCCCCGGCGCCCTTAAACATGTTGATCGCCACCAGCATGGTGACGAGAAACGGAATGATTTTGAGGATGACGCCGAAGCCCTCCTTCGCGCCCTCGACGAATTCGTCATAGACCTTGAGTCCGCGAAGCGCGGCATAAAGCACGAAAAACGAAAGCAGCAGCGGGATCGCGAGGAGCGACAGCGCGCTTACACTGCGCACGAAGAAGCTGGTCGGCGCGGACTCTCCCAAGGGCAAACCAAGCGCCTCCGGGAAAACCTGCCTAACGAAAAGCGCAAGAAAGAAAAGTGCGAAGAGCGTGAGAATCGCTTTCCCCCACGGACACACGCGCTCGTTGTCGCCGGGATCGGTGATCCCGGCCGCGCCAGATAATTCCGGATTTGCGGGTTGAACATTCGAATCAGCGCTCGTGTTCTCCGCTGAGCCGGGATCACCGATCCCGGCTACAACGCAATCAGCGCGCACGCGGAACCACGGCAGTTTCTCCAGCAGCTTCACCGAAGCAATCGCCACCGTCGCCGCACACAAGGTCGCGAGCAGTGCCGTACCGACGATCGCGGTCGGATTCCTCGACCCCGCGGCGACCAGGATCGCGATTGCGGTGGTCGGGATCAATTGCACGGAGCTCGTATTGATCGCGAGAAAAGTGCACATCGCGTTCGTCGCCGTGCCGGGATGCGGATTGAGGCGCTCCAAGTCGCGCATCGCGCGCAGGCCGAGCGGCGTGGCGGCATTGCCGAGCCCGAGCATGTTCGCCGCCATGTTCATCAACATCGAGCCCATCGCCGGGTGATCGTTAGGCACGCCGGGAAATAGCCGGCGCATGACGGGACGCATACTGCGCGCCAGTTTTTGGATCAGCCCGGCGCGTTCCGCGAGCCGCATCACGCCCAGCCAGAGCGCCATGATCCCGATCAGCCCGAGCGCGATGGTGACCGCCGTCTTCGCGCCATCGAACGCGCCGTCGGTCACTTCCTTGAGATGACCCGTCGCGCCGCCGAGCGTCACGGCGAGCAGAATGAGGGCGAGCCAGATGTAGTTGAGCACGCCTTGTCTCTAGCAGCGGTCAACAGCCGCGGAAAAGCGATTTAACCACGGATTACACAGATTTCACGGATGGGAAAAAGAGAGGATGCGTCTGCTCGGGGCGAATGCCTACCGCTCTTTCCCATCCGTGCAATCCGTGTAATCCGTGGTTCTACACCTTGAGCAACGACGCAGCGTGCTTGAGCGCCGATTCGCTCTTGCCGCCAAGCATCCGCGCAATTTCCTCCTGCCGTGCTTCGCCTTTCACCTCGCGCAATTCCGAGAACGTTCGGCCGTGCGCCACCTCTTTCGTCACCACAAAATGC
Source organism: Spartobacteria bacterium (assembly GCA_003169975.1). Lineage (GTDB taxonomy): Bacteria > Verrucomicrobiota > Verrucomicrobiia > Chthoniobacterales > UBA10450 > Palsa-1392. Next base: position 67,422 of record PNAA01000046.1, read on the forward strand.
GTCGCGGCCGCCGCCGCGACCTGCGGCAGGTGCGTGATGCAGAGCACCTGGTGCTTCTCCGCCAGCGTCCGCATCTTCGCCCCGACCGCGTTCGCGATCTCGCCGCCGACGTTGGCATCGATCTCGTCGAAGACGAGCAGCGGAATCGCATCCTGCATCGCGAGCGTGGATTTGATCGCCAGCATCAGACGCGAGATTTCGCCGCTCGAAGCAATCAAACGCAGCGGCTTGGGCGGCTCGCCCGGATTGGGCGAGAAAAGCAGCTCGAGCGCATCGGTGCCGTTGAGCCGCGGCTCCTCGTTAGGCGTGAGGGTGGCGGCAAACTCCGATTGCCGAAACCCGAGGTCGGCCAGGTTGCGCCGGACGTTCTCGGCCAGCCTGGGCGCGGCCTTCGCCCGGGCCTTGCGCAGCGCCCCGGCCGACCGCTCGAGCGCCACTCGCGCTTGCTTGATCTCTTCCGCCAATCGTTCCAGCTCTGCATCGCGCCCTTCGATCTTGCGCATCCGCTCCGCCGCGCGCTCGCCAAAAGCCATCACTTCCGGAATCGAGCCGCCATATTTTCGCTTCAACGATTCGAGCAAGGTGACTCGCTGTTCGAGTTGCGCGAGCTGCTCCGGGTCAAGGTCGAACCGTTCGGCATAACGATCGAGGGTGCGCGCGATTTCGGTCAGCTCGATGACCGCCGCGGCGTGCGCCTGGGAACTTTCGGCCAGGCCGGGATCGATTTTTTCCAGTTCCCGCAGAAGTCGCTGGGTTTCCGCGAGCTGATTCAGCACGGCGTTATCCGCCTCCGAGAGTTGCCGTGAAACCGAGGTCGCCAGCTCGATCAGGCGCCGGCTATTGCTCGCCAGCTTGTAGCGCGAAACAATTTCCTCCTCTTCGTTAGGCTGGAGTTTCGCTGAAGTAATTTCGTTCACCTGATGGCGGAGCAGGTCGAGCTCCTGTGCGCGCGCCGATTCCGCCGTGCTGAGCGACTGCTCCTCGGCGAGAAGGGCCTGCAGGCGGCGGAAGCATTGCTGATATTCCTGCAAGACCGGCTCGGCGTGTGCGAAACCATCGAGCAAGGCCAGCTGACGATCCGGCGAGAGAAGCGACTGGTGATCGTGCGGGCCGTGTAAATCCACCAACTCGTCGCCAATTGTTTTCAGGAGGGCGAGCGTCGTGGGCGAGCCATTGACGAACTGCCGGTTGCTTCCGCCTAACGAGAAGCTGCGTTTTACAATCAACTCCCCCGCGCACGGCTCGATGCCGGATTCCTCGAGGCGGGCGTTGAGGGCGGTGAAATCTTCGCCGGTGAAAATCGCCTCCACCGTGCACGCTTCGGCGCCGGTGCGGATGAGCGATTTATCCGCGCGCTCGCCGAGCAGCAACTGCAGCGCGCCGATGATGATCGACTTGCCAGCGCCGGTTTCGCCGGTGATCGCGGTGAACTCCGGAGTCAGTTCCCACTCCAGATCCTCGACTAGGGCGAGGTTCTTGATCCGCAGCAAACTCAGGACCGCAGCCATTCCGGGAAGTTGACAGTTGAGGCCGAAGGTTTGCCAGATGAAACTTGCGGCCTCTGACGGCGAACAATTCTCAACTCTCCCTCACCTTCCTCGGGACCGGCACCTCGCAGGGCGTGCCGATGATTCGTTGCGCCTGCGCGGTCTGCCGCTCAACCGATCCGCGTGACAATCGTACCCGCGCCTCGATTTATCTGCAAACACCGGAATGCGCCTTCGTTGTCGACACCGGGACCGATTTCCGCACCCAGTGTCTGCGCGAAAACATCTGGCAGGTCGACGCCGTCATCATGACGCATGCGCACACCGACCATGTGATGGGCTTCGATGACTTGCGGCGTTTCGCCGCGCCGCGCGGCGGCCGCATGCCGGTCTACGCCTCGGCCGAAACGATGGGCGACCTGGAGCGCGTTTACGCCTTCGCTTTCCAGGCGGCGAACCCATCGCCCGGCTATTTGAAACCGGAGCCGCATATTATTGATGGTCCGTTTTCGTTAGGCGAGACAGCCATCACGCCGCTGCCGGTGCCGCATGGCGGCTCCGAAACCTACGGCTACCTTTTCTCGCGCCACGGCCGCAGGTTGCTCGTCTACCTGAGCGATTGCAGCGCGGTGCCGGACGAAATCGCGCGCCAGATCGCAGGCGTGCAATTGCTCGTGATCGACGCCCTGCGCCACAAACCCCATCCGACCCATCTCAGCATCGCCCAGGCGCTGGAAGTCGCGCGACGCGTGCAACCGGCACGAACCCTCTTCACTCACATCTGCCACGAGTTGGCGCAGGCGGCGGAAGCGGAATTGCCGCCGCAGACCGGCATCGCCTACGACGGGTTGAAGATCGCTTTCCCGGCATGAGAAGCCTCCTTTGCGCAATCGTCTTCGTCTCGTTAGGCGTGCGGGCCGATGCCGCGGACAGCGGAACGAATCTCGCGCCGGCGACGATTGTGATCTACAACCCCGCCGCGCCGGAGTCGGCCGGGCTGGCCCGCTTTTACGCGCAGGCGCGACACATCCCTAACGATCATCTGATCGGTCTCGCATGCTCGACTGAAGAGGAAATCAGCCGCCAGGCATACGACGAGACGATCGCCGAACCGCTTCGAAAGATTTTCGCGGAACGAAAATGGTGGACTCTGCCAACGGACGCCGACCAGCGCACCATCGTGACCGCGAACAGCATCAAGTTTGTCGCGCTGATGCGCGGCATGCCACTGAAGATTCGCGCGACCGTCGCCTATCCAGGCGACCAGAAGGAAAACAACCCAATCGGCGAACACAACGAGGCCTCGGTCGATTCGGAACTGGCAACCCTCGGCTTCTTCTCCCGCCAAATCTCGGGCGCGACCGTCAATCCCTACTTCCAGAATTTTCGGCCGATCGCGGACCTCGAGGGATCACCGATGATGCTCGTCTGCCGGCTCGATGCGCCCACCGCGGGGATCGTTAGGCGAATGATCACCGACGCGGTCGAGACCGAAAAGTCCGGGCTCTGGGGTCGAGCCTATGTCGATGGCGCGGACCACGGCTCGGGCGGGCTGGCCGAAGGCGATCAATGGCTGGCGGCGATCGTCAAGGATCTGCGTCGCGTCGGTATCCCGGTGGTCTACGACACCGAGCCCGCGCTTTTCCCGTCCGGCTTCCCGATGAACGACTGCGCGCTCTACTACGGTTGGTACGCGGGCGGGGTCTCGGGTCCGTTCAACGATCCGGGTTTCGCCCTCACCCGCGGCGCGGTCGCGGTGCACATCCATTCCTATAGTGCGAGCACGCTGCGCTCGGCGACCCCCGGCTGGGTCGCGCCGCTTCTGAGCAAGGGAGCCGCCGCGTCGTTAGGCAACGTCTACGAGCCGTATCTGCAATTGACCGCGCACCTCGACATTTTCAACGATCGCCTTCTGCACGGATTTACTTTCGCCGAGAGCGCCTACATGTCGATCCGGGTGCTCTCGTGGATGGGCGTCGCGGTGGGGGACCCGCTCTACCGGCCTTATGCCTCCTGGTTGCAACTGGACGCGAAGCGCGACAACCGGAAGAAGAGCGACTGGCGGATGTATCACGACTTCGCGGTCAAGAATAGCCAGCGCGAGCCGGCGGACTACCGGACCACGGCGCGCGCGGCCGCTTCCCGCGCGAACAACGGGCCGGCAATCGAAGATCTCGGTCTGATGGAAAAAGAGGAAGGCCACTTCACCGCCGCCGTGAGCTACCTGCAACAGGCGCGCTCGCTCTACACGAAACCCGATGACATTCTGCGCACTGTCCTGGAGCAGGCCGATGCGTTGAGCAAGGCGGGCGACGAGAAGGCGGCGCTGGCCCTGGTGCGCAGCGTCGTGCAGCTGGTGCCGGATGCACCCGCGACGGCGCTGCTTCGCAAGATCGAGCAGCAACTCAATCCTGCGCCGACGCCGAAACCATTGCCGTCCCCCTAACGAAAACGCGACGAGGGAACTGTCATCCTGAGCGGAGCGCAGCGGAGTCGAAGGATCCCGTGGCGAAACCTTTCCGCCCTCACCACGGGATCCCTCGACTGCGCTCGGGATGACGCCGCACGGCGCCCCCTGACAAAATTACGGTTACGGCGGGCTCGGACGCTTGGGCTCGGTCCGGCGCGATTCCAAGCGAAAAATCGTCTCGCCTTCCTTCATCAACTCGAGGCTGTCGCGCGCGATGGTTTCGAGATAGGTCGGATCCGATTTCAGCAGCGTCACCTGCTTTGTTTGGCGAGCGAGGAGCGTCTGTTGTTCGTTCAGCTGCGCCTGGAGCTGGTCGATCTCCCCGCGATTTTGATTCAGCTTTTTGTAGGGCGGCAGAAAGAAGCTGATGATAAGCAGCCACACGGCGACAAAAAGAAGCACGCGCAGGACGTGGTTCATCCGTTGCCAGATGGTGGCCTCGCGCCGTGCGCGAAAATCGCCGTAACCGGTGGCGTCCACTAGCGCATCTTACCTCCGAAGACCGCCTTGTCACCCAATTCCTCCGCGATGCGCAGCAGTTGGTTGTACTTCGCCACCCGATCGGTCCGGCAGAGCGAGCCGGTCTTGATCTGGCCGGCGTTGGTCGCGACCGCGATGTCGGCGATCGTGGTGTCCTCCGTTTCGCCGGAACGATGACTGATGACCGCGGTGTAATCGTTTTGCTTGGCGAGATCGATCGTGGCGAAGGTCTCGGTCAGCGTGCCGATCTGATTCACTTTCACGAGGATTGAATTGGCCACGCCGAGGTCGATGCCCTTGCGAAGGAACTGGACGTTGGTCACGAACAAATCGTCGCCGACCAATTGCACCTTTTCGCCGAGGCGATCAGTCAGCTTCTTCCAACCGTCCCAGTCGTTCTCCGCACAACCGTCTTCGATCGAGATGATCGGGAAACGCTCGCAAAGCGAGGCGTAATAATCGACCAGCTCCGCCGCCGTCCGCTTCGAGCCATCGGATTTCTTGAAGATGTAGGCGTTCTGTTCCGCATCGTAAAATTCCGAAGAGGCGGGATCGAGGGCGATGAAAATTTGTTCGCCTAACGAGTAGCCGGCTTTCTCGACCGCGGCGGCGATCGACTCGAGCGCGTCCTCGACCGATTTGAGATTAGGTGCGAAGCCGCCTTCGTCGCCGATCGCGGTCGAGAGGCCGCGATCCTTGAGCACGCTCTTGAGCGCATGAAAAACTTCCGCGCCATAACGAACCGCTTCCGGGAAACTCGGCGCGCCTTTGGGCATGATCATGAATTCCTGGAAATCGATCGGCGCATCGGAGTGCGCGCCGCCGTTGAGGATGTTCATCATCGGGACCGGGAGCACCTGCGCCTCGCTCCCACCGAGATAACGAAAAAGCGGAAGTTTCTCGGAATCAGCCGCGGCGTGGGCAGTGGCGAGAGAAACGCCTAACAATGCGTTGGCGCCCAGTTTCTTTTTGTTCGGCGTGCCGTCGAGTTCGATGATCTGGGCGTCGAGCTTCGCCTGCTCGAGCGCGTCGAAGCCGATCAGGACTGGCGCGATGGTTTCATTGACCGAGGCGACCGCTTTGGTCACCCCTTTGCCGCCATAGCGTTTCTTGTCGCCATCGCGCAATTCCCACGCTTCGTGTTCGCCCGTACTCGCCCCGCTCGGCACGGCGGCGCGCCCGAAACCGCCGCCATCAAGATGCACATCCACTTCGATCGTTGGATTGCCGCGCGAATCGAGAATCTCGCGCCCGATGATTTTGCTGATGCTGGTCGCGGACATATCGTTAGGGATTACAACAGTTTTATGCCAAATCGCAAACGCTCTTTCGCTTTGCGCCTCTGGGTCCAGGCCATTTTCCTTCCTCCAATTCAGACTGGTAATGCCCGGCGGCATGGTTAATCTGCCGTCATGTTCGTACGGAATCTGAGCGGGACAATTCTCTGGCTGCTGCTCGCCGGCACCGTCGTCGCCGTCCCGTCGCCCTCCGCCTCGCCCTCGCCCGCCAGCCTTTCCCACGAGCAGATCGCGCAGGCGATCAAGACCGACTCGGTCACCATCCCGACCCCGGGCGAGCTCTTCGCCGCGCTGGCCAAACCCGCGAAGCCGGATTGGGCCGCGCGTTACCGCGGACCAATCGCGATGAATTACAAGACCCGCGCGCAGATCGCGCTCAACCTCGGCGGCTTGATTGCCGACGGCTTCATCGCGGTCGAGGCGCAGGACACGCAGCAGGTAAAAAACATCGGCGGCGACATCGTGAAAATGGCGAAGGCCCTGGGGGTGAGCGAAAACATCCTGGCGCGCGGCAACAGCATCAACCAGTTCGCCGAGAACGACGAGTGGAGCGCGCTCCAGGAGGAATTGGAGTCGACCCAGAACGAAGTCAAAGGTTCCATGCAATCGCACCGCGATCAGGACCTTGTCATTCTCGTTAGCCTCGGCGGCTGGATCCGCGGCACGCAGGTCGTCAGCGGCGTGGTGGCGAAGAATTATGACGAGAAACTCGGGCAGGTCCTGCGCCAGCCGGAGTTGCTGCGTTTCATCCGTTCGAAGATCGGACAAATCTCGCCGGAGTTGCAGAACGATCCGCTGGTCAAGAGCGTCAACGACCAGTTGAACGCGATCGAGCAGATTGTGGCCACGCCGTTCGGCCGCTCGCTCTCCCTCGCGGAGGTGACGAAGCTGAATGAGAGCGTGAACAAGCTGATGGAGGAGATCCAAAAAAAGAACTGACATGCGCGCCTGCTCTCGCTTTTTGCTCACGATCCTTTGCACGCTCGCGCTGTGCCTGCCGGCGCTGGCGGAGACCGACCAGGAAGTCGCGGCGCGACAGGTGGCGCTCGAGCTGGCGGGCGCGTTCGCCAACGACGGCTTCAAGCTGCGCGACGGACATTGGGTCGGAACCCTCGCGCCTAACGAGGGCGCAACGGTCGCGGTCAATCTCTACGCCGGGAATGAGTACTGGTTTTCCGCCGGCGCCACGGAGAAGGCAAAAAAGCTGGCGATCGACGTTTTCGATGAGACCGGCGCGCCGGTGACGACGGAAAAATTCAATTCCGGCACGAAAGCCGCTGCGGGATTATCCGTGACCAATAGCGGAGAGTATTTTGTCAGGGTGCGCCTCGACGAGGGCGAGCCGGCGGGAGTTTGTTTCGTTTACAGTTACAAATGAAACTCCGCTGCCTCACCCCGATTGGAGCCGTTGCTCTGCTGGCGGCGGGCTGTGCTTCGTCGATCAAGCTGAACGCGCTCTCCGGGACGACCAACACGTGGTATTCGGTCGCGGCCAACCAGACACCGTTTTACCGCTATGGCCCGCAACAGGGCAGCGGGCCGGATTCGCAACTGCCGAGGGATTCGATCATGAAAGTGATCCGCCCATCGTTTGGTTACGTCAAAGTGCAGTTGCAGGATGGCGAGAGCGGCTACGTCGCGAGTGAAGATATCCGGGCCGCTGCTCCCACGCTCGTGGCGGAGAAGCTCGCGCCGCCGGCCACGCCGGCGCCGACTTTCGCCGGGCAAGGCGAGCAGTTTCAACTCAATTCCAATGATCCGCGCCTGATCGCGCCGCCCGAGCCGCTGCCCGAGCCGACCCCGATCCCCGAATTTCGGTATTGAGGGTCGCGACCGCGGATCCGACTTGCGCGAAGCAGTGAGTCCTTAGGCGCAGGATCGAGCGTTCCCAGAATTGTTATCCCGAGCCGCGTAGACGGAGAGGGACCTCACAGTTGCAAGCGGCGTTTTCTTTTCGCCAGCAGGCGCGCCTGACAATTGCGCGGTCCCTCTCCGTGCTTCGCCGGATCGGGATGACAAGGTGGCGCGCGCGCCTGACATTCCCTGACAAAACACCCGGCTTGCGTCTCCCCCGGCTCCGCGCAAGCTGCTACCTTGCGCCAAGATTCCCTTATGATTTCGCTCCAGGTTTTTTTCGAAGGCAACGTCCAGGGCGTCGGCTTTCGCTGGTCGATCAAGCACCTGGCCAAGGGGTTCGACCTCGTCGGTTGGGTGCGCAACCACCCGGATGGCCGTGTCGAGTTGCAGGCGAGCGGCGAGGAAGCCGAAGTGCGCGCCTTCCTCGAAGCGATCGGCGCCAGCGAGCTGCGGGCGCACATTCGCAAACAAGCCCAATCCGTCCTGTCCGAGCCGCCGCGCGCACATGGGTTCGAGATCCGTCATGATTGAACCTGCCGTCTCCGTCCAGAACCTGACGAAAATTTTTCCGATCCCCTTCCGGCGGACGAAACTGGTCGCGGTGCGTGGACTGAATCTCGAGGTCGCGTCCGGGCAAGTCTACGGTCTCCTCGGGCCTAACGGATCAGGCAAAAGCACGACGCTGAAAATCATCCTCGGCCTCATCTCGCCGACCACAGGCGGGAGCAAAATATTCGGGCGCGACAGCCGCGAAGTGCGGAGCCGCGAGGCGGTCGGTTTCCTGCCGGAGAATCCTTATTTCTACAAATATCTCACGGGCGAAGAGACGCTCCGCTTTTACGGAAAACTGTGCGGGATTCGCGGTCACGAGTTGCGCACGCGGACCGATGAGTTGCTCGATCTCGTCGGTTTGCGGGACGCGCGGGCGCGGCGGCTGGGCGGTTATTCGAAAGGCATGCTCCAGCGCATTGGGCTTGCCCAGGCTTTGGTCCAGGAACCCAAACTGCTCGTTCTCGATGAGCCGACGGCCGGGGTCGATCCCGCCGGTTCGAGTGAGATTCGCGATCTGATTCTCGATTTGAAACGACGGGGCATCACGGTGTTGCTTTCGTCGCATCTCCTCGCACAGGTGCAGGAAATTTGCGATCGCGTCGGCATCCTCGCCCATGGGGTCCTCGTCCGCGAAGGGCGCGTCGAAGATTTGCTCGCGATCGAAAACCAGACCGAGCTGATCCTCGAGAACGCAACGCCGGAACTCCTCGCGCAAATCACGACCTTGCTCGGCCGATCAAACGCCCGGCTCGTCGCGCAGCGTCAGCCGCAGACGACCCTTGAGCGACTCTTTCTCGAGGCGACCTCCGCGCCGCCCCACCAGGAATGAAGACTCCCGGGCACCGTCCGTTTTCGCTCTCCCGGGTCGCTGCGATCACCGGCAACACCTTCACCGAGCTCGTTAGGCTAAAGATTTTCTATTTCCTCCTCCTCTTCGCCCTCCTCCTGATTGGAAATTCCGCTTTCATGGCCTCGCTTAGTTTTCAGCAGGAATTCCAGGTGCTGAAGGATGTTTCGTTAGGCGCGATGAGCATTTTTACCTCGCTCCTTGCGATCGTGGCCACCGCGCAGCTCCTGCCGCGCGATGTCGAAGATCGCACGATCTACACCATTCTCGCCAAACCCGTCCGGCGTTATGAATACCTCCTCGGCAAACTCGCCGGTGTCCTGCTCCTGCTCGCGATCAGCCTGCTCGCGATGAGCGCGCTCTTTCTCGCCGTCCTTTTTATCCGGGAGCACATGCTGATCAACGCGACGCTTCGCGAAACCGCCGGCCTGCGTCCCGCGCAGGTCCAGGAGGCGGTCCGCAGCCTGCAAGCCTCGGCCTTCAACGCCAATCTGCTCCCGGGCATCGTCATCATTTACTTGAAAGCCTCTTTGCTCGCGTCGCTCACCCTCTTTATTTCCACCTTTGCGACCTCCAATATCTTTACGATCGTGGTGATGGTTTTCATTTACTTCATCGGCCATCTCCAGTCGACGGCGCGCGAATACTGGCTCCAGCAACATGGCGGCGGCTGGCTCGCGAAAACTTTTGTCGCCCTTGTCACCCTCGCCTTCCCCGATCTGCAACTCTTCAATCTCATCGATGACATCGTCGCCGGGACCGCCATCCCGATGGCGTTCTTTGCCCAGACCGCGGTCCTCGGCTGCGTTTACACGTCGATCTATTTCTTCTTCGCCTGGGTCGCTTTTCACGGGAAGGAACTATGACCCGCGGCGCCATCCTCCTCCTTCTTCTCCTGGCCTTCGGTGCGCTCCGTTTGCCGATCGAGTCCGCTCTCGCACAGCAACACCGCAGCGCCCATTTTCACGAAGCCGAACTCGGGCTCGGTTTGCGCGAACAAATTGGTCAGCTCGGTTTTCTCGCGGCCTTGAGTGGTTTTCGTTCGCTCGTCGCGGACGTCGTCTTCATCCGAGCGCACGTCGCCTGGGAACGTACCCAGTGGGGCCGGGTGCTTCTGCTCTTTCGCGAAGCGACGACGCTGCAGCCGCGTTCGATCCTCTTCTGGGACATGGCGGCCTGGCACATGGCCTGGAATGCGAGCGTCGCCGCGCTCCACGACCCGGCCCAGCCTAACGACCTCCTGCGCCGCAAGGCGCAGCGCGAGTATGTTGCGCTCGGCAAGGATTTTCTCGAGCGCGGGATCAAGAACAATCCGGACCGTCCGAAGCTCTACGAATCGCTCGCCCGCCTTTACAAAGAGAAGCTGAACAATCACGCCGCGGCGGCCAGGTGTTACGCGAAAGCGGCCGCGCTCCCGGGCGCTCCGGAGTATGACAAACGCTTCGCCGCCTACGAACTTTCCTCCGCGCCGGGACAGGAGCGCGAGGCTCATAAGGCGCTGCGCAGTCTCTACGACCGCGGTGAGCACGAGCGTTTGCCGACTTTGCTCACGCGCTTAAAATTTCTCGAACACGAGCTCAATATCCCGTTGGATCAGCGAATCGCCGAACCAGCGAAGTAGATTGTTCCGATGCGTTTTGCCATCCTGAGCGACATCCACGCCAACCTCGAAGCGCTCGAGGCGGTGCTGGCGGACGCGCGCGCGCAGGCCTGCACCCACTTCGTCTGCCTCGGCGATGTCGTCGGTTACAACGCGAACCCGAGCGAGTGCGTCAAGCTCATCCAGGAACTCGAATGCCCGGTGGTCAAAGGGAATCACGATGAGCAGGCCTCGATTGTTGCCTCGACCGAAGGCTTCAACGAATTGGCCGAGGAAGCGATCGGCTGGACGCGCGAAAACCTTTCCGCGGACGACAAAGCCTGGCTGGCCGATCTCCGCCTAACGAGACAGGTGCGCGACTTCACGATCGTGCACGCGACCCTCGATACCCCGGGGCAATGGGGCTACGTCTTCAATGACCTCGATGCGATCGCCAGCTTTACCTATCAGCACACGGCGCTCTGCTTTTTTGGCCACACCCACTGGCCGACCGCCTTCGTCCGCGACGACAACGTGCGTCGCATCCCGGTAGGGCAGATCGTCCTTTCCGCCGGGAAGAAATATTTTATCAACGCCGGGAGCGTCGGCCAGCCGCGCGACCGCGATTGGCGGGCCGCTTATTGCATTTTTCACACTGACCGCCAGGTGGTCGAGCAGCGCCGGGTCAAATACGACCTGCAGACCGCCCAGAAAAAAATTCGCGCCGCCGGCTTGCCGGATCGCCTCGCGGACCGGTTGGCGATGGGTCGTTAGGCAGAATTGCTGATTGTTGATTTCTGATTGCCGATTAGGAATCAATCCACCCGCCCGGCGAGCGATGTCTTCGAAATCAGCAATTCAGTCCATCCTCATTATCAAGCCGAGTTCGCTCGGCGACGTGGTGCACACGTTGCCGGCCGCCGCGCTCATCCGCGACGCTTACCCCGAGGCCGACATTACCTGGGTGATCAATCCCGAATGGGCGCCGCTCCTGCGCGGGAACAAATCCATCGATCACGTCCACATTTTTCCGCGGGGCGAACTGCGCGGTTTCGGCATGTCGAAACACCTGCTCCCATGGCTGCGGCAGACCGCACGCCTGCAACCGGATGCCGCGCTGGATTTCCAGGGTTTGCTGCGGAGCGCGCTCATCGGACGAAAAAGCCACCCGCGCGAGTTTTACGGGATGAGCGACGCCAGGGAAGGAGCGCGCTGGTTTTACGATCACGTCACGCCGGTCGATCGGAGCGCCCACGCGGTCGAACGTTACCTCGCGCTCGCGGAACATTTCGGGGCACGCATCCGCCATCCGCTCCGCTTTCCCCTCCCTACCGGCGACCCGGTCCCGCGTTTCGACGAGGACGAACCGTTCGTCCTCCTCCATCCCTTTGCACGCGGCCAGCGAAAATCGCTCAGCGATCTGGCGGTCGAGGAATTTTGCCATGCGCTCGCACCCCATCGCGTGGTCCTCGTCGGCCTGACGAAACGGGAAATGCCGGTGCCGGAGAACTGCGTCAACCTGCTCAATCACACCACCATTCTGCAGCTCATCTGGCTCATTCGCCGAGCGCGTTGTACGGTCAGCGTGGACAGCGGCCCGATGCACATCGCGGCGGCCATCACCGACCGCCTCGTCTCGATTCACACTTGGAGCGACCCGCGCAAGGTCGGCCCCTATAACAAAGAAGCCTGGGTCTGGAAAAACGGCGACCTGCTCCGAATGCGCGATCTGCCACCACCGCCGAAGCGCGCCAAGAAGCGCACCTTCAAGCCGGCGGATGTCAAACAGCTTCTCCCGCTCGTTAGGCAACACCTCTCCCCAGCGCGCTGTAGCGGCTAAACTGAGACCGACCTCCGGTCGGCAGGAAACCGGACGCGCGGAAGCGCGTCCCTCCGGAGGGACATGCTTCCGCATGTCCAGGCTCTGTCCCCGGCGGTCTCGCTTCATCTGCGACCGTGCACTCGAACTTGGCAGGCGGACCCCGATGAGTTGAATTCTCGGTTTAGCCGCTCCGGCCACGCGTTCGCAGGACGAATTCCGCCAGCGGAAGATCGGCCGGCCAGGTGATTTTGAAATTCGGTTCCTCGTTAGGCACGAGCACCACTTTGCCGCCCTGCCGTTCAACGGCCGAAATCTCGTCGGTCACTTCGACCCCGACGTCGAACACAGTCGCGTAGGCTTGGGACAGCAAGTCGCGGCGGAAGATTTGCGGCGTCTGGACGGCGAAAAGATTTTCCCGCTCCACCCCGCCGGTCACAAACCGATCGTCGTCCGCGCGCTTGAGCGTATCGATCACCGGCGCGGCACACGCGGCCCCGCCATAGGTCCGCGCCGCTTGAAAAATTCGTTCGATCATTTCCGGCCTAACGAGTGGCCGGGCCGCATCGTGAACCGCGACGAATTCCGCCGCCGCGCCGACTTGCTCCAACCCGCAGCGAACGGAGTCCTGGCGCCGCGCGCCGCCGCTGATTACCGCCGAGACTTTGCGGAAACCCTGGGCGCGAACCAGCGCTTCGAGTTCGGACAGACGTTCCGCCCGGCCGACTAAAATAATGTCAGTAACGCAAGCGGTTTGCTCGAAGACGGCGACCGACCGCGCGACCGCCGGCTTGCCGTCGAGCAGGGCGAAAAGTTTATCGAACCCCATCCGCTGGCTGCTGCCGCCGGCGACGATGATCGCGGTGAGCATGGTGGCTTGTTAAGGCGTGAAGCGTGAAGCGTGAAGCGTGAAGCGGGGAAATGCCCTAACGACGTAACGATTCACGAATCTCGGTTCTCGTTGCTATCCCAACTGCCGCTGCACTTCCTGGCTGAGCGTTTTGCCATCCGCCCGCCCGGCAACTTTCGCCCCGAGCGCCTTCATCACCGCGCCCATCTGCGCGCGCGAAGTCGCGCCCACCTCGGCGATCGTTTCTTGCACGATCCGCGCAAGGTCTTCCGCGCTCATCGCGGCCGGCAGATATTGCTGCAAAATCGCGAGCTCGCTCTTTTCCTTGGCCGCCAGCTCGGCGCGGTCGCCTTTTTCGAAACTCTCGATCGAGTCCTGGCGTTGCTTGACCTGCTTGCGAATGACCTGCGTCGTCTCGGCCTCATCGAGCTCGGCTTCCGCGCCGGACTTTTCGATCGCAGCATACTTCAGGGCCGATTTCAGCATGCGCAGGACGCCCAGCTTGGTCGTTTCCTTGGCGCGCATCGCGTCCTTCAGGTCGGTGTCAATTCGTTGGGCGAGTGTCATGGTAAAGAGGCTAATTCCAATTCGTTAGGCAGCCGCCAGCGCGCGGGTCCCGATCGCCGGCGGGCGCTGCATGGCCATCTGGGGAATGATCGCACCCACCTCGAGCCAGCCGGCTTCGTCGAAAAACCAAACCCGCCGATCAAGCTTGACGAAAAGGGAGCGGCTGAAGGCGAAGCCATGGGTGGGCAGCAGGATTTCGGCCCGAAAGGCGTCCCCGAAGTAGCGTCCAACGCTCGCGATCGCGCCGGTCGCGCAATCGATCAGATCGATCCTGGCGCTGCGTCCGGGAAGTGTCGCCCGCAGCCGACGCAGGCGGCCGACAAGGTCGCGACCGAGAAGGTAGAGGGGAGTATCTTCGGCGCGCAACGGCTTGAGCGCGAAAGCGACGTGCAGGCGCAGTGCGGCGCGGTCGCGCGTGAAAGCGCGGATCGGCCCATCGCCAGCCGGGATCATCCTTTCGTCGCCGCGCAGAAAGCTCTCCGGACGTTTCGCGTAGGACAAAAATCGTCGGCGCGAGAGAGCGACTTGGGTGACGTGGCAGACGATGGCGCGCCGCTTCGCTTTCATTTCCCTCGGACTGTGCGGAAGTTCATGCGCCCGGCGCGCGAAGGATTCGCTCGCTCCGTGCACGAGATACTGAAGTCGCTCAATGCCATACCGAGACAGATAATCGTCGACCGCAATTCCAAGCAGAACCGCGAGCCCGCTGTGATCAGGGTGAGTGTCGAGCGTGGACGGCACGAGAAGATGGGTCGGTTGCCAGGCAATAATGGTGTCCGCGAGACGGCGCATGGTTTCACTGCAACCAGCGAGCAAGAGATCGGTCACGCCCTGATCGGGCAGGCCAAGAAATTCGACGCTCTCCGGCCCGATGCCCAGGGTGCGCAAGGCCGCGAGCGCTTCCTCCTGGCGCCGGGCACCCCAGCGGCGTCGATCCGGGTCACGAATGAGGACTTTGCGTTCGAGCACGCGCTGTGGCCAGCAGTTGCGCTCGCCGTCGGTCGCGTAAACGACCCGAATCGCCGCCCCCGCCGCGACCGCACGCTGGAGGAAAACGCCCGCGGCGAGCGATTCGTCGTCGGGGTGCGGAGCGAACATCATCACGCGTGAGCGCGAATTAAGGAGCGGCAAATTCATTGCGGGAATCCCGGTCTTAGCAGAACTAATCGTTAGCGCAAGCCGGGACGGTCGTTTGCCGAGAGCATCACCAAGGCAATCAGGCGGGAGCGCAGATCCCCAGTTCCCGCAACTTTTCGACGCCCTTCTGGAGCGACGCCGCATCGCTGATGCTGAGGATCTCGGTCCCCTTGCGCGTTCGTTGCAGCAGACCCGCGAGCACGCCGCCGGGGCCCAGCTCGAGAAAGAGATCACAGCCCATCGCCAACATCCGCTCCATGCAATCGGTCCAGCGCACGGTTCCGGTCACTTGGTCCTGCAGCGTTCGCCGGATTTCGTCCGCCGATTCCACCGCTTCACCGGTGACGTTGCTCATCACGGGAAAATTTGGTTTTTGCAAAACAACATCGAGAAGTGCTTCACCCACTTGCAGGTAAGCGCTTTCCATGAGGCGCGAATGATACGCGCCCGCAACATTGAGAAGCGTGGCGCGCCGGATGCCGTGCTCCTTCGCGACCGCGACCGCCAGGTCGACTTTCGCACGCTCTCCCGAGATCACGATCTGGCCGGGCGCATTGAGATTCGCGACATCGACATCGGTGTCGGCCGCGAGGGCACGCACGGCCGATTCGTCGCCGCCGATGAGCGCGGCCATCGCGCCGGACGTCGCCTCGCAGGCCGCTTCCATGAAACGGCCACGCTGCTCGACCAGCCGGAGTCCGTCTTCAAACGAAAAAGTGCCCGCGGCAGCGTGCGCCGTCCATTCGCCTAACGACAAGCCGGCCGCCGCGTTGACCGGAAAAGGACCGGCCAACTTGCGCAAGACCGCGAGACAGGCGAGCCCGTGCACGTAAAGCGCCGGCTGGCAATTCGCGGTCCTGGTCAGGTCATCGAGCGGCCCGTGCCAGGCGATCTCGCTCAGTTTGCGACCGAGCACTTCATCCGCGCGCCGGAACAAATCCGCCGCCTCGGGAAACTCCTTCGCGAAGTCCTGTCCCATCCCGACTGCCTGCGCGCCTTGCCCGGCAAATAACAATGCGATCTTGCGATTCATTCGCCGCCGAACAAAGCACACCAAAATCGCCGGTTCGCAAACGGGAATTCGCGTTCCTCATGCCGAAGACGCACGCCGGTCACGCTCGTGTTCAAGGGCATCCGAGCCAGCGGACCGATTCGTGAGAAAACTCGAAAGCAGCGACCCGAGCAGGATCGTGAGTGAAAGGAGCATGAATTCCATCATCGGCAGCGCGAAGCGCGGCAAAATCTGAGCGAAGAAACAATTCACGAGCGTCAGCAGCACGCCCGCCCCGCAGAGCGCCACCGCATAGGAGATGATCCGGCTTGGTGGCTGCGTCGCGCGTCTTCCAACCCCCCAGACCAGCGCGACCGCGCCTAACCAGACGACGGACCACCCCCTGAACGACACCAAATCCCAAAGACGGAAATAGGCCGCGCTCTCGAATTTCATGACCCGATCAGCGGGATTCCGAAAGGTGATCAGCGTCGCGGCTTGCGGCATCTGCAGGCGATGGATGTTGATGTAGTCAGTCGTGGAAAATAGATAGCGCGCGATGTCGCTTTCGGTCAGGCTCGTGGATTGGGCGAAGTCATCGCGAGCGATCGCAACCAGCGGACTGGGCGGTGGCGAAAGAAAAGCGGCCGCGACGTCATTCAGCACCAGGTCGAAATGCTCGCGCGGTACCTTGGGGCTGGCGAAGTCCAAACCCGCCCGCGCCGACGCTAGAAATTGCACGGGTTCCCAGATTGCGTGGTGATCGACCCAGTCTTGCAGGAAACGAAGCAGCCTCCTGCTATCCGGCAGACTGGTTCGTTGGGCGATCCTTTCAACCAGAGCGTGGCGTGCGGCGGTTGGCAGCGTGGGCAGAAAGTTGAGACGCCACAGGAAGGTGAAGCCTGCTTCCGACCGCGGACGAACGTGAGCCTTCCGGCAAAGCAACTGGGTGTATCCGCTCGCGAGAAGCAGCGCAATGACGCCGGTCGCGATCGACAAGCCGCAAGCGCGCACCTGCTGCGCAATTTCAAATCGAGGCGCGTCCGTCCCTTTTTCCAACCTTGTCCGCGAGGAGCGCCACCATTGGCCAAGCGCGAGCAGGACAAAGGTCAGGGGAAGGAGCCCGATCAGAAGGCCATTGATGTGACGGGTGAGGATGCAGCACCAAAGAAGAAACCCGGCGAGCAACCACCACCTTGTCTCGACCGCCGGGTAAGCCGCGACCATTCTCAGCCCAACTCCCACCAGCAGCAGAATCAGGATCATGCTCAGCGTTTCCGATCCGACGCAATGGGCGAACCCGTAGAACATCGGATGACTGGCAAAGAAAATCGCAAGCGCGACCCGCACCAGGAGCGATGCAGAAAGAGCGCTGAGCAAATAAAACGCCGCCAGCCACAGTCCGGCGTGTTGAATGGAAAGGAGAAGGTAGACGCCGGCATCGGTCAGGCGCGGATGCTTCATGAAACCCGCGAATCCCATCGACTCGCCCGTTGTCAGCTGTCCGATCCACAACGGCACGCGCGCCAACTGGCAGTAGAGCGGGCCATGGAGCAGGATCGTGCTCGGGCCGGGCGACGAGGAAACTTGAATGTACGCATCGACGTCCCGCCAGAGCGGAGGGACGCTGGTCATCAACCAGAACGACGGTGCCGCGAGACAAAGCAGGGGTAGTGCAATCGCCATGACCCTCGAGAGGCGGGAGAGCTTCGGCCTCCGCGTTTGTTGGGTAGACATGCAATTTCCTCGAGAACTGGCGGGGGAATATCAGACAGCATGTCTGCGGTTGGAAGAGCTGGCAATTTGCGCTTGCGCGGTTATCTCCGGTCGCGAGCGTAACGACAATTTGATATGGCTGGAAGCACCCGCGAAATCGAAGCGCCCGATCCCCTCGCCCGCACCCTGCAAACGCAGGCGGACGCGGCGCCCGCCGATGATTTCGGCGAAAAGATGGTGCTCAACATGGGGCCGTCGCACCCGGCAACCCATGGCGTGTTGCGCCTCGAGCTGGAGCTGGATGGCGAGCTGGTGACGAAGGCGACGCCGCATGTCGGTTACCTGCACCGCGGCGACGAGAAGATCGCCGAGAACATGCAATACAACCAGTTCGTCCCTTACACCGACCGGCTGGATTATCTCGCGCCGCTGGCCAACAACGTCGCCTACGCGCTCGCGGTGGAAAAATTGATGGGCTGGGAACTTCCGCCCCGCGGCAAAGCGATCCGCGTCATCTGTTGCGAGACTGCGCGCCTTTCCGCCCACCTTCTCGGGCTCGGCGCGATGGCGCTCGATCTCGGCGCGATGACCGTTTTCCTCTACACCTTCACTGAACGCGAGAAGCTCTACAATTTGTTCGAGCTCCTGACCGGGGCACGGTTCACTACTTCCTACACCCGGGTCGGCGGACAGATTCGCGATCTGCCGGAGACGTTCGTTCCGCAGCTCGAGCGCTTCCTGGACGATTTCATTCCACAACTCGACGAGATCGACAAGCTGCTGACGCGCAATCGCATCTTTATCGATCGCACGCGCGACATCGGTGTCATCCCGCGAGAACGCGCCATCGCCTACGCGCTCTCCGGCCCAAACCTGCGCGCCAGCGGGGTCGATCACGATTTGCGGCGCAAGCACCCCTACCTCGATTACGAGCTCTACGATTTCGAGGTCGCGATCGGCAGCGCGGGCGATTGCTACGATCGCTATCTGGTGCGGATCGAGGAGATGCGGCAGAGCGTGCGCATTCTACGCCAGGTGATCGCCAAGTTGCCGAGCGGCCCGATCAATGTGGTCGATTGGAAAAACATGCTTCCGCCGAAGTCGCACGTAATGACGAAAATGGAAGAGCTGATCCATCACTTCATCGTCGTGACCGAAGGGCTAAATGCGCCTCCGGGCGAAGTCTATTTCGCGGCGGAAAATCCGAAAGGCGAACTGGGCTTTTACATCCATAGCAAGGGCGGCGGCGTGCCGCATCGGTTAAAGATTCGCGCCCCGTCTTTCGTTAACCTGAGCATTCTGCCCGAACTCCTGCCCGGCAGCATGATGAGCGACGTGGTCGCGATCCTCGGCAGTCTGGACTTCGTCATGGGTGAATGCGACAGATGACAAGCTCCAATTATGAAGAATAAACCCCAACTCCTCGGACTCGTTTTTGCTGCGTTCGTGCTGTTGTCGTTAGGCGGCTGTAGCCGCGACATGCTTTCCGGCTCCAAGCTCACGAGCGCGAACTACGACCAGGTGACCCTCGGGATGTCGAAGGCGCAGGTCGAAACCATCCTCGGCCCGCCGACCTCGATCGATTCGAAGGACGTGCTCATTTTCAAGAAGACGACGTTCCGTTACGAGGATGGCAAGAAGTTCGCGATCATCACTTTCAAGAACGACGAGGTCGACAGTAAGGACACCAATCTGGGACGCGAACCGTAACCGGGACGCGATTTCAATTTGATGAAAAAACTATCGAAATCGTGGCGCGTGCTGCCCCTGCTCGCGGCCGCGCTCGTCGCCTTCAGCGGCTGCCACGCGGAGCGCCTGACGCGCGCCAATGTCGATGAAGTCGCCAAAGGAATGAGCCGCAAACAGGTGGAGTCGATTCTTGGGCCTCCGACCTCGGTCGATAGCACCGACCTGTTGATCACGAAAAAGGTGACCTACATTTATCGGCAGGGAAACGAATCGGTCACGATCGTCTTCTTCAACGACGAGGTGGCGTCGAAGGAAAGCAGCCTGCACGATTAGCCGTCATCCGTGGAGGCGACGATGACGACAAACGTTCCGCCCGATCTGGAACGGAAAATGGACGAGCAGATCGGCCACTATCCGTCCGAGCAAAGACGGAGCGCGTCGCTCCCGCTGCTCCATTTGTGGCAGGAGCATTTCGGGTTCATCAGCGACGCGGGGGTGAACTGGATCGCGACCAAGCTGGGCCTCGAGCCGATCAACATCTTTGAGCTCATCACGTTCTACCCGATGCTCCGGCAGGCGCCGGCTGGGCGGAAGCATCTGCGGGTCTGCCGCACCTTGAGCTGCGCGATGGCGGGCGCGTACCCGTTGATGGAGAACCTCGCTCGCCTAACGAAGATCGATCGGGAGCATCAGGGCGCCGGGATGCACAATTCGGTCGCGGTCAGTCCCGATGGCGAATACAGCATCGAGTTCGTCGAATGCCTCGCGAGCTGCGGCACCGCGCCGGTCTGTATGGTGGACGACGTCCTCTACGAAAACGTCGCGCCAGAATCCGCCCCCGAACTTCTCGGCGGTTCACTGTCCCCAGGCACGCAGCATCCGCCTCCGCATCCGCTCGAGCGCCGTTTGGTTTTCAAGAACATCGGACGCGAAGGTTATACGACCGACATCGATTGTTATCTGCAAAACGGCGGCTACGAGCAGCTCAAAGCCGCGGTCAAAATGACCCGCGCCGAGATCGTGAACGAGGTGAAGACCTCCGGCTTGCGCGGGCGCGGCGGCGCCGGTTTTCCGTGCGGAGTGAAGTGGGTCTTCATCAAGCCGGACGAGAAAAAGCCGGTCTACCTCATCTGCAACGCCGATGAATCCGAGCCGGGCACCTTCAAGGATCGCTACATCATTCATCAGGATCCGCATCAGCTGATCGAGGGCATCCTGATCAGCTGCTTCGCGCTCAACGTTCACACCGCCTACATCTACATCCGGGGCGAATTTCCCGAGGGCGCCAAAATCCTCGCGCGCGGGATCGAAGAAGCGCGCGCCCACCATTTCCTCGGCCGCAATGCGCTCGGCATCGGCTTCGACGTCGAGATTTACCTTCATCGCGGCGCCGGCGCTTACATCTGTGGGGAAGAGACGGGCCTGATCGAATCGCTCGAAGGCAAACGCGCCTATCCGCGCATCAAACCGCCCTATTTCCCCGCGGTCCTCGGTCTCTACATGTGCCCGACGATCGTGAACAACGTCGAGACGCTCTGCCACGTGAAGCACATCATCGCCATGGGCGGCGCGGAATACGCCATGCTCGGCCGGCCGAACAACACCGGCACGCGCATTGTCTGTGTCAGCGGCGACGTCGTTAGGCCGGGTTACTTCGAGATTGAGGTCGGCGCCGTCACGATGGGTCAGCTGATCAACGAAATGGCGGGCGGACCAAAAGAGGGTCGCAAAGTGAAGGCGGTCATTCCCGGCGGCAGCTCGGCGAAAGTCTTGCGCGCGGATGAGACCTTCAAACTGAAGAACCGCGAGATTTCGTTCGACGAAATTCCGATGGATTTCGACACCTTGGCCGCGGTCGGCTCGATGGCCGGCTCCGGCGGCGTCATCGTGCTGGACGATTCGCGCGACATGGTCTGGGCGCTGAACAACATCAATGAATTCTACGCGCACGAGAGCTGCGGCCAGTGTACTCCGTGTCGCGAAGGTTCGCTCTGGATGAAGAAAATCACCGAGCGAATGTTGGCGGGCGGAGGCGTTACCCAGGATCCGGCGACCCTGAAAAATGTGGCCGACAACATCGCTGGCCGCACCATCTGCGCCTTCGGCGAAGCTTGCGCCTGGCCGACGCAAAGTTTCGTCGACAAGTTCCCCGACGATTTTGCTGCGCGCGCGAAGAAACCTGTCCCACCGCCGCTTCCGCCGGAATACACGGCCGAGGAATTGATCGCCGAAACCGAAATCCCGAGTGTCCCCCTCGCCCACGATCCCGGCTGGGAAAAAGCCGGCGCCGCCGGAACCGTCTAATGAATCTGGAAACCAGGAAACCAGGAGAAGAGTTAGGGAATCGCGCGCTAACCGAGCGCATCATCGGAGCAGCGGTTTGCGTCCACCGAGAACTTGGGCCCGGATTCCTCGAGTCAATTTACGAAGAAGCGCTCTCGGTTGAGTTACGTTTGCTCGGATTGACCTTTGAACGTCAGAAGCCGGTGCCAATCTTCTATCGAGGCCAGCCGGTTGGCGAGCATCGGCTCGATCTTCTGATTGAATCAAAGGTCGTCGTCGAACTCAAAGCGATCGGCGCATTGGAGAATATTCATTTCGCGGTCGTCCGATCATATCTGAAGGCGCTCGGACTCTGTGATGCTTTGCTTCTGAACTTTGCCGGCACTCGACTGGTCGTGAAAAGAGTCGGACGCGAATACCACCCACATGATGAGGAGGAGATCAGCCTGTAACCTCCTGGTTTTCTGGCTTCCAGATTCATGCCTAACGATTCTCAACCGCAATTGGTCAACGTCCAGATTGACGACGTCTGGCACCAGTTTCCCAAGGGCACCCGCCTGATCGAAGCCTGCGAGCAGGCCGGGAGCTATGTGCCGCGCTATTGCTACCACAAGAAGCTCTCCTCCCCCGGCAACTGCCGCATGTGCCTGATCGAAATGGGCATGCCGAAAATGGGGCCCGACAGAAAACCCATCCTCGGCCCCGACGGCAAACCGGAGATCAACTGGATGCCGCGGCCGCAGATTTCCTGCGCGACCGATGTTTCCGAAGGTCTCGGCGTCCGCACCATTTCCCCGCTCGTCGAGGAATGTCGGCGCGGGGTGATGGAATTCCTCCTCATCAATCATCCGCTCGATTGTCCGATCTGCGATCAGGCGGGCGAATGCCGGCTCCAGGAATTCAGCGTCGAGTACGGCCGGCAGGATTCGCGTTTCCTCGAGCACAAAGTGAAAAAGCCGAAGAACGTCGTGCTCGGTCCGCGCGTCACACTCGATGACGAGCGCTGCATCCTCTGCTCGCGCTGCATTCGCTTCTGCAAGGAGATCGCGCACGACGACGTCCTCGGGTTTGTCGATCGCGGCAGCCATACCACGCTGACCGCGCATCCGGGCAAGCGGCTGGAGAATAATTACTCGCTCAACACGGTCGACATCTGCCCGGTCGGCGCGCTCACTTCATCGGATTTCCGTTTCAAGATGCGGGTCTGGTTTTTGAAGGAGACGAACAGTTTCTGCACGAGCTGCGCGACCGGCTGCAACACGATCATTGGCACGCGGGAAGACGTGATCTACCGCCAGACGCCGCGCGAGAACGACGCCGTCAATTCCACCTGGATGTGCGATTACGGCCGGCTCAATTTCGCCTACCTCGAAAGGGACCGCCGGTTGCTGGAACCGATGGTGCGCACGGAGAACAAGCTGCAGCCGGCGACCTGGCCGCACGCCATCGCCAGCGCGGCTACGCAGTTGAAGCCGTATGTCGGCTGGCAAACCGCGATCCTCGCCTCCGGCCGCATGACCAACGAAGAATTGTGGCTCGCCGGGCGGCTCGCCGAGTCGTTAGGCGTGACGCTCATCGACATCGTCCCGCGGACCGGCGAAGCCGACGACATTTTGCTGAGCGCGGACCGCAACCCGAACACCAACGGCGCCCGTCTCCTGCGATTGGCGTCCGGGTCGGGAACCGTCTTGCAACAGATTAAGGAGGCGGTCTGGTCCGGGCAGATTCAGGCCCTCATCACACTGGGCGAAAATCCGCTGCGCTGTGGAATCACGCCCGAGTACCTCGCGCGACTGCCGGTTTATGTCGTGCTGGATCTGCTCGCGAACGACGCGACGGCTCAGGCCAGTGTCGTGCTGCCGTCGTTAGGCTTCGCCGAAAAGCGCGGCTCGATGATCAACGGCAAAGGTCGACTGCAACGGCTCAATCGCGCCGTGCGCGGCCCGGGCGAGGCGCGCGATGATTGGGAGATTTTGCGCGACCTGGTGCAGGCGATTTCGGGCGGAAACTCCGAAAGTCATGCGCGCTCCGGCCGCCTCGACACGATCGAGGACGTCTTCCGCCAGATGAGCGAGGCAGTGCCGGAGTTCGCCGGTCTCACCCTGAGCCGGATCAGCGATCTTGGGGTGCAGGTGCTCAACGGCGACGGAAAACCGGGAAATTCTGCGCCGGAAAAAATGCGCGAACGCGAACCGGAGAAGCAGCCGCAATGATTCGTCATTCTGAGCGGAGCGCAGCGGAGTCGAAGAATCCCGTGGCGCAACCTTTCAGTTCCTCCGCGGGATCCCTCGACTCCGCTCGGGATGACCTATGAACCCCACGCTCTTTCTCATTTTCACCTCCCTGCTCAAGATTGTCGGAATCGTCTTCGTCGTGATCCTTCCGATGGTCTCCTACAGCGTTTACGCGGAGCGCCGTGTGAGCGCGCTCATCCAGGATCGGCTCGGCCCGAATCGGGTCGGTCCCGCCGGCCTCTTCCAGCCGATCGCCGACGCCATGAAATTCATCCTGAAGGAGGATTTCACACCGGCCAACGTGAACAAGTTCTACTATTGGCTCGCTCCTTGTCTGGCAATGGTGCCCGCGCTCATGACGATCGCCGTCGTCCCTTTCGGCAGCACCTTGTTCGGCGTGCCGATGGTGATCGCGGATATCAACGTTGGCGTTCTCTATGTCTTCGCCATCGCGTCGTTAGGCGTCTACGGGATTGTCATCGCCGGCTGGTCGTCGAATTCAAAATATCCCTTTCTCGGCGGAGTCCGCTCCAGCTCGCAGATGATCTCCTACGAGCTCTCGCTCGGGCTCGCCGTGATCCCGATTTTCCTGCTCGTCGGGCAACTGCGCCTCACCGACATCGTGCGTTACCAGATTGAGAACGGCTGGATGATCGCGCCCTTTGTTGGCCATTGGACCGACGGCTGGAAATGGCTCCTCGCCATTCCGATGTCTATTTCCTTTGTCGTCTTTACCATCGCGATTTTCGCGGAAACCAATCGCCTCCCCTTCGATCTGCCCGAGGCGGAGACGGAGTTGGTCGGCGGTTATCACACCGAATACGGCTCGATGAAATTCGCCCTCTTTTTCCTCGGCGAATACGCCGCCATGATCACCGGCTCGGCGATCATCGTGACCCTCTTCCTCGGCGGCTGGCATCTGCCGGTCCCGTGGTGGAATCACGCGCACGGTTTTCACTGGCTCCTGATCGACGGTTCGTTAGGCGGTTGGCGCGGCGTCATCGGCGGCCTCTTCAACATCTTTGTCTTCTTCGGCAAAGTCTCCGTCCTGCTCCTCTTTTTTATCTGGGTGCGGTGGACGCTGCCGCGTTTTCGTTACGATCAATTGATGCGGCTGGGCTGGGTTTTCTTTTTCGAGATCGCGCTCGTCAACATTTTCCTCGCCGCGATCATCATCGCCTGCCTGCCGCAATGAAACGGACAGGATTAACAGGATTTTCAGGATTAATTGGGGAAAACCGCAAAGCACCTACTCGCGGCCTTTCTTCAATCCTGATAATCCTGTAAATCCTGTCTAATTTCCCATGGCCATCACGGTCTCGCGCCCAAAACTGAACTGGTCCGAGCGGCTTTACCTGCCGGCGATCCTTGGCGGCATGGCGATTACGTTTGGCCATTTAAAGAACATGCTCCTTGGCCGCACCAAGGTGACGATGCAATACCCCGAGCAGAAATGGGATAGCCAGATGCCGGATCATTATCGCGGCGCGCCCGCGCTGGTGAAAGATGAAGGCGGCCGCGTCCGCTGCGTCGCGTGCCAGCTCTGCGAATTTATTTGCCCGCCGCGCGCGATCCGGATCGTGCCGGGCGAGATCCCGCTAGGCGAGCGCTTCGCCAAGGTGGAAAAATATCCGGAGAAATTCGACATCGACATGATCCGCTGCATCTACTGCGGGATGTGCGAGGAGGTTTGCCCGGAACAGGCGATTTTCCTCCGCAAGGACTACGCCATCACCGGCTACACCCGCGCCGAGATGGTGCACGACAAGGAAAAACTAATCGAGATCGGCGGCGTGATGCATGGGCTAGTGCTGAAATGGAACGAGAAAAAATGACTATCTGTCATCCTGATCCCGCAGTCGCGGGAGAAGGATCTCTGACCATTTGCTGGCCGGCTCGCAGCCAGAGATGGCCAGAGATGTTTCGCTCCGCTCAACATGACAAAAAGGGAGAACGCCGCGCCTAACGATTATGTCTCCCTTCTTTTTCTGGACCGCCTCCGCGCTGATGCTCGTCTTCGGCGCCGCCGTCATCATCAATCGAAACCCGGTCGCGAGCGCCCTCAGCCTGGTCGTTTCCTTTCTCGGTCTCGCCGCGCTCTTCATGTCGCTCGATGCGTTTTTCCTCGGCATCATTCAGGTGCTCGTTTACGCCGGCGCGGTCATGGTCCTGTTCCTCTTCATCATCATGCTGCTCGATCTGCGCGCGGAAGAACGGCGCCGCATCAACTTCGTCGCCTTTGCCGGCGGCGCGGCCGTGGCCGTCATTTTCTTCGGGCAGCTTTACCTCGTCATCGGGCACCTGCATCAGGCAAAGCTGCCTTTCGCCCCGCTCGCCCCGATGCAAGTGGACGACGTGCATCGCATCGGCTTGCTCCTTTTCGGGAGCTACAACCTGCCCTTCCAAATCATCGGCGTGCTCATTCTCGTCGCGACCATCGGTGTGATCGTGCTGAGCAAACGCGAGCTGCACTAACGAAGATGGTTACCCTCGGCGATTACCTTTTCGTGAGCGGATTGCTTTTTACGCTCGGTTTCGCCGGCGTGCTGCTGCGCCGCAATCTCATCATCATTTTTATGTCGCTCGAGCTGATGCTGAACGCGGCCAATCTTTCGCTCGTCGCCTTTTCCCGTTTCCGCACCAACTCGTTAGGCCAACCGAATTACGACGGCCAGGTTTTCGTTTTCTTCATCATCACGGTGGCGGCGGCGGAGGTGGCGGTCGGGCTCGCCATCATCGTCGCGCTTTACCGGGCCCGGCGCACGACCCATGTCGAGGATATCAACAGTTTGAAATTTTGAGCCATGAAGAAACGTGAATGCACCATTCTCGGTAGCGCACGCGTCTCGCGTGCTGGCGATGGCGTCCTCGCCAGCACGAACTTTCCGTGGCGGGTCGAACACAAATCCGCCTGCCATTTTGTGATTGCGGCGGTTGAAAAGTTCGTTGCGGTGGGACACCGCAACCAGCACGCGGGACGCGTGCGCTACCCAGGCCGTGGCGGCCAACCCGCCGGTAAGTTCGTTAGCCGGAGATCCGCGCGATGACTTCGCTCCTGCCCTGGATTGCGCTGCTCCTGCCGCTCGCTTCGATGTTCGTCATCCTGCTTGCGACCCGCTCGTTGCGCACTTTGAGCGCATTCATTTCCGTCGCGGCCGTGCTCGGGAGCTTCGTTTGCAGCTGTCTTATCTTCTTCCAGCAAACGTCCGCCGCGGCCGCGATTTGCTGGATCGACCTCGCGCCGCTTTTCTCCGTGCCCCTCGGTTTGACGCTCGATCCGTTGAGCCGCTCGATGCTTTTCATGGTGACTGGCGTGGGCGCCGTCATCCACATCTATTCGTTAGGCTACATGAGCGCGGACGCGGGCAAGTCGCGCTACTTCGCCGGGCTCTCGCTCTTCATGTTTGCCATGCTCGGGATCGTCCTCGCGAACAACTTTGTGATGATGTTCATCTTTTGGGAGCTGGTCGGGGTCAGTTCCTATCTGCTCATCGGGCATTGGTTCGAGCGCCCCGCCGCGGCCGAGGCGGCGAAAAAAGCGTTCATCACCAATCGCATCGGCGACTTCGGTTTCATGCTCGGAATTTTGATGGTCTGGACCGGGACCGGTTCGTTAGTCTTTACCGAGATCGCGGCCGGGATGGCGAAGCTGACGGCGCATCCAAGCTATTTGACCGCCGCGGCGCTGCTCGTTTTTTGCGGCGCCGTCGGAAAGTCGGCGCAATTCCCGCTCCACGTTTGGTTGCCGGACGCAATGGAAGGGCCGACGCCGGTCTCGGCGCTGATCCATGCGGCGACGATGGTCGCGGCCGGCGTTTACATGCTGGTGCGCGTCGGCTTTCTCATCGACGCATCGTCAGGAGCGCTCCATGTCATCGCCTGGATCGGCACGATTACCGCCGTGCTTGCCGCGTTGATGGCGACCCAGCAGAACGACATCAAACGCATCCTTGCCTACTCCACACTTTCGCAGCTCGGCTACATGGTGATGGCGGTCGGCCTCGCCTCCGGCCAGGCGGCGATGTTTCATCTCTTCACTCACGCGGCCTTCAAGGCGCTCCTCTTCCTCGGCGCCGGCTCGATCATTTACATGCTGCACCACGAGCAGGACATCTGGCGGATGGGCGGGCTCGCGAAGCGATTGCCGATCACCTTCCTCACCTTTCTCGTCGGCACGCTCGCGCTCATCGGTTTCCCCGGCTTCAGCGGTTTCTTCAGCAAAGACGCGATCCTCGCTCTCGCCTACGAGCGCAGCCTGCCGATTTTCGCGTTCGCCGCGTTCACCGCGCTGCTCACCGCTTTCTACATGACGCGGCTCGTAGTGGTCGCGTTTTTCGGCGATGCCCGCAGCCCGCACGCCGCGCGCGGCGCGGAATCACCCATCGTCATGACGCTCCCGCTCATTCTCCTCAGTGTCCCGGCGGCGATCGGCGGCTTTGGTTTTTTTGCGCGGAATTTCCTCAGCTTGCCTAACGAGACGAAACCGGTCGTCGCCGTCCCGGTGATCGCCCTTCTGGCGCTGCTCATTGGAGTCGTCAGTGCGCTCCTCCTTTATCGCAACCGGACCACCGAGCCGGTCGAAATCGAACTGTTCCGGAACCGGTTTTATTTCGATGAACTTTACACCGCGCTCATCAAATCAACGCAGGGTTTGCTGGCGGCCATTGCTGCGTTCATCGATCGCTGGATTCTCGACGGCGCAATCGTCCGCGGATTGAGCGGCGGGACGTGGGGCAGCGGATTCCTGCTCCGGTTGCTCCAGGTTGGCAACCTGCAGGCGTACGGTTTTCTCTTCGGGCTCGGCATCATCGGGCTCATCTACTTCACCGTTTTCCACTGATGCTGCTCTTCATCGTCTTCGCGCCGCTGGTCACCGCGCTGCTCATTCTCCTCGGCGCACCGGCGCGGCTGACCGCCTTGCTCGGTGCGGCGGCGACGGCGGTGGCCGCCCTGGCCGGCCTTTTCCTTTACGATGCGGCGCGCGGCGGGTTCCAGTTCGTCAGTTCGTTTCCGATCAGCGAAAGCTGGCGGCTCCAGTTCTTGTTAGGCGCGGACGGGCTCAGTCTGCTCATGCTTTTCCTCGCCGCGCTGGTCCTGCTCTGCGCCGTCTGGTTTACGCCGCCGATCGAAAAATCCGAGCGCTTGTTCTACGCCTGTCTTCTCTTCCTCGCGAGCGGCGCGATCGGCGCCTTCGCTTCGCTCGATCTGTTTTTCTTCTATGCCTTTCATGAGCTCGCATTGATCCCGACTTTTCTTCTGATCGGCATCTGGGGATCGGGCAACCGTTTCGCGGCGGCTTGGAAAGTGACGATCTATCTCGGTATCGGCAGCTTCGTTTTGCTCCTCGGATTGATCCTGCTCTACCGCAGCGTGCCGCCTGAATTGCGCAGCTTCGATCTGCGCGCGCTGCAGGCCGCGGCCGCCGGTGGCGGGATTACCCTGCGCGCGCAAAGCCAGATCTTCTTCCTGTTGCTCATCGGGTTCGGCGTTTTGATTTCGCTTTTCCCGTTTCACACCTGGGCGCCTGAAGCCTACGCCTCCGCGCCCGCGCCGGCCGCCATGCTGCACGCCGGTGTCCTGAAAAAATTCGGTCTTTACGGACTGCTCCGCGTCGCGCTGCCGTTGCTGCCCGACGGCGCGCACCATTGGAACACGCTTCTCATCGTGCTGTTGTTAGGCAACATCATCTATGTCGGCCTCGTCACCCTCGCGCAGAAGCGGCTCGATTGGATGCTCGGCTATTCGAGCGTGATGCACATGGGCTACATTTTTCTCGGGATCGCGAGCGCCAACGTGATCGGTCTGAACGGCGCCGCCGTCCTCATGTTTGCCCACGGCATTTCGATCGCGCTGCTTTTTGCCCTGGCCGGAGAGATTCGCCGGCGCACCGGCACCCTGGTGCTGAGCGATCTCGGTGGGCTCGGCAAGGTCATGCCCTTCGCCGGCTTCGCCTTCGGCGTCGCGACTTTTGCCGCCATCGGACTTCCCGGTTTCGCCAATTTTGCGGCCGAAGTGATGGTCTTCTTCGGTGCGTTCCGCGTCGGCGCGGACTGGCAGGGGTTCCATCTTTTGCAAACCGCCACGCTACTGGCGTTGTGGGGCGTGGTGATCTCAGCGGTCTACATGCTGCGCGCCTATCGGTCGATTTTCATGGGTGAAATAAACGATCGATGGAAAAACCTGCCCGATCTCTCGCGCACGCTGCGCCTGCCGATTATCCTGCTCGTCGCCGCCACACTGGTCGTCGGCTTCTTTCCCAACACCACCCTGCGCGTTCTGCGCCCGACCTTCCCGGCGCCGGTCGCCGCCGCTCACCCATGATCCCGGCCCCGTTCCTCGAAATTGCGGTCCTCACGTGGGGATTGATCCTGCTGATGGTGGACGCCTTCGCGGGCAAAACTGATCGGCGCGGCGTCGCGATCGCGGGAATTCTCGGTCTTCTCGTGGTGCTCGCGGCCAGCTTCTTTCTAACTCCGCCCACGCCCGCTGCCGCGAGCGGCTTCTGGAGTTTTTACACCGCCGATCCACTCGCGATTTTCTTCAAACGTTTCGCCCTCGTGACGACGATTCTCGTCCTTGTGATGGCGATCGACTACGCGCCCGCCATCCGCATGGGTGTGCCCGCGGCCAATCCGCACGCCGGACTCGGAGAGTTTTTCACCCTGCCGATTTTCACCTGCGTCGGCCTGATGTGGATGGCGTCGGCGATCGATTTCGTGATGATCTTCGTCTCGCTCGAGCTGGTCACGATGTCGTTCTACGTGCTGGTGAGTTTTACTCGACGAAACCCCGCGACGCTCGAAGCCGGGGTGAAATATCTGATCCTGAGCGCGCTCTCGACCGGCTTTCTCGTTTACGGCATTACTTGGATTTTTGGCGTGACGGGCGAGACCAATCTAACGCAGATCGGGACTGTTCTGGCCACGCAGGAGATCGACAAGATTCCGCTTCTCTTCGGCATCGCGCTCGTCCTCGTCGCGCTCGGTTTCAAAATCGCCGCAGTCCCGTTTCAGATTTGGGTGCCGGATGTTTATCAAGGTGCGCCGACACCGGTGACAGCCTTCCTTTCGGTCGGCTCCAAGGCCGCCGGATTCGTCGTCCTGCTGCGCGTGCTCACGCCGTTCTTGATGCTCCCGCAAGTCGGTCGGTTGCTCGTCGGCGTGGCTGCTCTCACCTTGATCTACGGGAACTTCGCCGCCCTCCCGCAGTCGAATTTGAAACGGCTGCTCGCCTACTCCAGCATCGCGCACGCCGGCTATTTGCTCATCGGCGTCGTCACGTTTTCTGGCGCGGCGGTCGCGTATTATCTGGTGGCGTATCTGCTCATGACGCTGCTTTGCTTCGCTGTCCTCGTCGTCGTCGGAAACAGCGGCGGAAGCGACCAGATTGAGGATTTCGCCGGCCTCGCGAAACGTTCGCCCTTCCTCGCCTTCGCGATGTTGATCGGGATGATCTCCCTCGCCGGTGTTCCATTCACCGCCGGCTTCCTCGGAAAGTTTTTCATCTTCGATGCGGCCATCCGGCAACACCAGACCATGCTCGTTGTGATCGGCGTGATCACGGTCGGCTGCGGGTTCTATTATTATTTGAAAGTGGTGCGCGCGATGTACTGGCTGACCCCGCCCGCCGACTCCCAGCCAGTGCCGTTGAGCGCGCTCTCGCGCCTCACGATGACGCTCTTAATCGCGGCGATTTTCGTCCTGGGTGTTTATCCGCAGCCGATTCTGAATGCGCTTGACCAACCGGCGGCGCGTGCCACCATCTCGATGTTTCGTTAGGCGCGAAGCCGTCGGAGAACGCTCGGAATGTTCGGCCTGCTGCAACACTTCTTTCACCCCACCCAGTGCTACGCTCTCTGCGCGGTGGCGCGCTCCGGGGCCCACCTCCTTTCGGGCGCGTTGCAGGCCACTCACCTCGCGGGCCGGCCGCTGCAGTATTTCCACCACCGGCTCGCCCAGAAGTATGCGGCCCGCTACGGTCTCGATGCGACCCGGAATTTTGTCCCGTATCTGCGCGGTCTCCTCGCGAGCGCTTCGACGACCAACGGCGTTTTTGGTTTCCGTATCGAATCCTGGGATTTGCAGCCACTGGTCTCCCGCCTGCGGGCTACGGGAGAATTTGGGCACGACGAAACTGGCGAACGAGAACTGCTGCATGCCGCGTTTCCGCGCCTGCGCTGCATCCAGCTGACGCGGGAGGATAAACTCCGCCAGGCGATTTCCACCGTCCGCGCAATGCAAACCAACCTCTGGGTCCCGGGCAAAGAACAAAACGTGATCGGGGAAGCGAAGTTCGATCCGGCGTTAATCGACCAGTGCCTCGCTTGCGCTGCGCAAGCGGAAGAGCTGTGGTCCGGGTTTTTCGCCCGCAATAAGCTCGATCCACTGGCGATCACCTATGAGGAACTTTGCGCCGATTATCCGGGAACGGTGACCCAGGTTTTCGATTTCCTGCGTATTCGTCCGCCACGCCGGTTCGACCTCCGACCGCCGCGGACGATTCGCCAGGCCGATGCGCTGACGGAGGAATGGGTGCAACGCTACGGCGCGCTGCGCGACGTCGGAACCTAGTCGCTCAGCTCGACGTTCCAGTAGGCGAGATCGACAAAATGCCGCCAGCTTTCGTGCTGCTGGCCGCTGAAAGTTACGTGGACAAACGGCCGCCATTTCGGCCGCTTCGGCTTGCGAATCAGGGTCATGTGCGCTTCATGCGGAAGCCGGTTGCCCTTGCGCGTGTTGCACGGGATGCAGGAGCAGACCACGTTTTCCCATGTCGTTAGGCCGCCTTTGTCTCGCGGCAGGACGTGATCGAGATTCAGGTCGCTGCGCTCGAATACCTTCCCGCAATATTGGCAGGTGTTGTTGTCCCGCTCGAAGACGTTGTGCCGGGTAAACTTCACTTCCTTCTTCGGCAACCGATCGAAAAGCAGCAGCACGATCACGCGTGGCACCCGGATCTTCCATGAGATTGTCGTGACCATTTCGTGCTCGGCCTCGGGCGCAGTGAGAGAGACGTCGAGCCAGCTGGCGAAATCGTGGGTCGCAAAATTATTTTGCTGATCGGCCGAGACAACCTGTGCGTGCCCCTGGTAAAGGAGCGTAAAAGCACGACGCGCCGAGCAGATATTCACCGCCTGCCAGAGGCGGTTGAGCACCAGGACCTGACTGTTCAGTAGGGTGTGCAGAGTTTGCTTCGCGCGGCCTAACCATTTTCGCCTGCTCGAATTGGCGCGAAATTATCACCCGGGAATTTCGTTGTCAACGTGACGACCTCGTGACGACCGCAAAGGCTCAGGCCAGCGATCCATCTGCTGCTTCGCCTTCGCTCGGATGAAAGACGGTTGCATCCGGCCGATTCAAACGCAGCTTTCTCGTTCTTCATTCATCACATTATGCGCATTCCTTCACGCCTCGCCGCTTCACTCTTGCTCCTGGCCGCCTGTCTCCTGCCGCTCAGTTTCGCCTCGGCCCAGAAGCTCCCGGAAACCACGCGTCTCCTGCGTTTTCCCGCGACCAACGGGGACCAGATTGTCTTTTGTTACGCGGGCGAACTTTACACCGTTCCGAAAGAGGGCGGCGTCGCCCGTCGCCTGACGAGTGGTCCCGGCTACAGCTCTTTCCCGCGCTTCTCGGCCGATGGCAAGCAACTCGCCTTCACTTCCCAGTATGACGGCAACACCGAGGTTTACGTCATGCCCGGCGATGGCGGCGTGCCGAAGCGCCTCACCACCAGCGCGACCCTGGGCCGGGACGATATTTCCGACCGAATGGGACCGAACAACCTCGTCGTGACCTGGGAAAACAAGAGGCCGTTCGTTGTTTTTCGTTCCCGGATGAGGTCGTTCGATTCCTTCGTCGGCGAACTCTACACCGTCGGCCTCGATGCCGAGTTGCCGCAGCAATTGCCTGTGCCGCGCGGCGGTTTTGCCTCCTTCTCACCCGACGATTCGAAGATGGCGTTCAACCGCATCTTTCGCGAATTCCGCACCTGGAAACATTACCGCGGCGGAATGGCGGACGACGTCTGGATCTACGATTTCAAAACTGGCGCGACCGAGAACCTGACGAACGATCCCGCGCAGGACATCTGCCCGATGTGGGGTCCCGATAACCATATTTATTTCGTCTCGGATCGCGACGGCCGGATGAACCTTTTCTCGATCGAACTCGCGAGCAAGGAAACGAAACAGCTCACCACCTTCAAAGATTTCGACATCAAGTTCCCGTCGATCGGCAATGGCGCGATCGTCTTCGAACAGGCCGGCTATATCTGGCGCTACGATCTGGGCAGCGGGCAGTGCGCGCCGGTGCCGATTGAGATCAAGGAAGACCTTGCTTCCGGTCGCTCCGCCCTGGTTGATGCGTCGAAGCACATCGAATCCGTCAGCCTCGCGCCGGATGGCCAGCGCGTGATCGCCGTTGCGCGCGCCGATCTCTTTTCCGTGCCGGCCAAGGACGGCACGCCGCGCAATCTGACGAAAACCTCCGACGCGCACGAGCGCGACGCCGTCTGGTCGCCCGATGGGAAGTGGATCGCCTACAACTCCGATGCGACCGGCGAGAACGAGCTCTATGTCCGTGCGCAGGACGGAAAAGGCCAGCCCCAACAAC
Organism: Spartobacteria bacterium; assembly: GCA_003169975.1. GTDB lineage: Bacteria > Verrucomicrobiota > Verrucomicrobiia > Chthoniobacterales > UBA10450 > Palsa-1392. The sequence continues at coordinate 101,888 of PNAA01000046.1, forward strand.
TGACCAAGGGCGCCGACACCTATTATTACGGGATGGTCTGGTCGCCCGACAGCAAGAAGCTGCTCTGGAGCGATCGCCTGCAAAGATTGCGCTACGTCGACGTCGCGAGCAAGGCAGTCACCCAGGTCGACCAGGACAAATATGGCGAAGTCGGGTCCTATGATTGGTCGCCCGACAGTCAGTGGATTGCCTGGTCTCGACCGGAGGACAATGGGCTCTCCAAGGTGTATCTCTATTCTAGCGCCAGCAAGAAGACCGTGCCCGTCACCGATGATTGGTATTCCGCCGGCCAATCCAAGTTTAGCGACGATGGGAAATATCTCCTGTTTACCTCCAGTCGCGACTTCAAACCCATTTTCGGCGAGGAAGATTTTGCCGACGTCTATCGCGACATGGAGCGCATCTACCTCGTGACTCTGGCCAAGGACACCGAATCTCCCCTCGCCCCGCGCAGCGACGAGGTGGGCAAGGCTGAGAAGAAAGGCAAGGACGCCGAGGAGAAGAAGCCCGACGATTCCACGAAGAAAAAGGACGGCAAAGACGAGAAGAAGAAACCGGTGGTGGTAAAGGTCGATCCCGAGGGCCTCCAGAATCGGATCGACGCCTTCAGCATTACACCGGGTAACTATAGCGATCTGCGGATGGTCGATGACCGTCTTTTCTACCTGCGACGCACGGTTGCCGATGACAAGGAGGACGATAACGAGGATGGCGGTGACCGGGATCGCAATGCGCACCTTTGTGTCTACAGCCTGGAAGACCGCAAAGAGACCGTTCTCGGCGACGTGAACAGCTACGAGATTACCGCCGATGGCAAGAAGATGCTGGTCAAGATCAAGAAGGATTACGCCATCATCGACCTGCCGAAAGAGAAGCTTGAGACCAAGGACCACGAACTCAAGCTCACCGGCCTCGACATGCAACTCGATCGGCACGCCGAGTGGAATCAAATCTACTTCGAAGCCTGGCGTCAGATGCGCGACTTCTTCTATTCGCCCACCATGAACGGCGTCGATTGGAAGGCGATGCGCGACAAATACGCCGCCCTTCTGCCTTTTGTAAATCATCGCAACGATCTCACCTATCTTATCGGCGAGCTGATTGGTGAATTGAATAACGGTCACGCCTATGTGGCGGGCGGCGAACGCCCGGAGACTCCGCGGATCAAGCTCGGATTACTCGGCGCCGAGGTTTCCCGTGACGCGGCCACCCGCGCTTATCGCATCGACCGGATCTTGCCGGGCGAGAATTGGGAAGATGACACGAAGTCGCCCCTCACCGCGATCGGCCTCAACGTCAAAGCCGGCGATTACATCCTTGCCATCAACGGCACGCCGGTCGCTTCCTTGCCAAACCTTTATGACGCCCTCATCGGGACTGCCGGCAAACAGGTCATCTTGCGGGTCAACTCCCAGCCTAACGACCAAGGGGCTCGCGATATCACGGTGGTCCCGATCGACGACGAGTCGCCTCTTTATTACCTGGCCTGGGTCCGGAAGAATATCGATTATGTGAACAAAAAAACCGGCGACCAGGTCGGCTATGTCCACATCCCCGATATGGGCCAGCCGGGCTTGAACCAATTTACCAAGCTGTACTTTCCGCAGATCCGCAAAAAAGGACTCATTGTCGACGTGCGCGGCAACGGCGGCGGCTTCGTCTCGCCCTTGGTCATCGACCGGCTCCGCCGCGCTCTGGTCATGGTGGAGATGTCGCGCAACGGTATTGCGCGCACGGATCCGCCTAACACTTTCCTCGGTCCGATGGTCACCCTGATCAACGAATTCTCCGCCTCGGACGGCGACATTTTCCCTTTCCGGTTCAAGTCACTCGGTCTGGGTAAATTGATCGGCAAGCGTACCTGGGGTGGCGTGATCGGCATTCGCAACCCGCTCCCGCTCGCCGATGGCGGCCAGCTCTTTAAACCGGAGTTCGCGCCCTATTCGAAAGAAGGCAAAGGCTGGATCATTGAAAGCCACGGCGTTGACCCCGATATCGTGGTCGATAACGATCCGGCGAAGGAGTTTCGCGGCGAGGATCAGCAACTGGATCGCGGGATCGAGGAAGTCCAGGCCGAGATGAAGACCAAGGGTTACGAGTTGCCGCCCATCCCGCCGTTCCCGAATCGCAACCCGGCAAACGGCGGCTCGAGTAGCACGAACCCATAAGGACAAAAAAATGTTTCTGCCGAATCAGAGAGTCGTTTGTGTGAACGGTTACTTCCCGCTCGGGATCGAGAAGCTCTATGCTGAGCTGCCGAAAGAGGGCAGCACCTACACAATCCGCGACATCGTTCCAGGGATTGGCCTGACGGGCGACGAAGGCGAGATCGCGGTTTACCTTTGCGAAATCAAAGGACCGCTCAATGCGCACGGTATCGAGCGCGGTTTCCGCGCCGATCGCTTTGCGCCCTTAACCACGATCGAAGAACGAGCCGAGGAGGAACTCTTCCTTGGTCTGCCCGATTTGCTGCCCGCTTAAATGGGACGGATGAGTATTCGCCTTTCGCCGTCGTCATTGCTCGCCGCGATCGCGCTCCTCGTCGCGACCAATGCAAGGGCAGCCGATCAGACACCACCCGCCAGTGACGCGGCCGAGAAGCGTATTGCGGATATCGAGACCCGCGTCGGTGGCCGGCTGGGCGTCGCCGCACTGGAGACCGGGAGCGGCCGGCGCCTCGAGCACCGCGCGAGCGAGCGCTTCCCAATGTGCAGCACGTTTAAGTTGCTCGCCGCGGCCGCCGTCCTTCATCGGGTGGACCAAAAGCAGGAGCAGATTACCCGCGTCATTCCCTACACCAAGGCAGATCTTCTCGAGTACGCCCCGGTGACGACAGAACACGTCAAGGAAGGCGGCATGACGCTCGCCGCGCTCTGCGCCGCGGCGCTCGATTACAGTGACAACACCGCCGGCAACCTTCTACTCAAAGCCATCGGGGGTCCCGACGCCTTGACTCGTTATGCACGCTCGCTCGGCGACCAGGAGACGCGGCTCGATCGCCTTGAGCCATATCTGAACAGCGCCGTTTCCGGCGATGAACGCGATACCACCACGCCCGTCGCGATGCTGGGCGACCTGCGCGCGCTTCTTCTCGGCGAAGCGTTGTCCCCACGCTCTCGCGATCAACTGGAAGCCTGGCTCGCCGGCAACAAGACCGGCGGCGAAATGCTGCGGGCCGGTCTGCCTAACGATTGTCGAATCGCCGACAAAACGGGCCACGGAGGCGCGGGCGCGACCAACGATATCGCTCTCATCCGTCCGCCCGGCAAGCCGCCCATCCTGCTCGCCGTTTACTCTGTGGGATCGACCGCTTCCCCGAAGGTTCGTGGCGCGGCGATTGCCGACGTCGCCCGCATCGTCGCGCAGACATTCTAGTGCAGTGTATCACTTGGACCGAGGCCGCCATCCGTCAGCGGAGTGGACGCGCGGAAGCGCGTCCCTCCGGAGGGACATGCTTCCGCATGTCCAGGCTCTGCTCTTTAAGCTCTCTTAATTCTTCGTTAACGGGCCCTCGGGCCGGGCTTTCGACTGGACAAGCGAGGTCTCAATTTGAGACCCTATCAATATGATAACTCAAGTTCGCCGGGATCGCGGTGTATCTCAACTCAGCCGGATGCTGCTGTTCGCGCTCGCCATCCTTGGCCTCGCACTCGGTAACGGAGCGGCCGCCGCTTCCGTCGACTGGCCAATGTACGGCTTCAACCTGCAACGGACCGGCGAGAACCCGTTCGAGTCGGTCCTCACTCCTGCTACGGTCGGCGGACTTCACGAACTGTGGAACTTCGACCTGGGTGCGGTCACGATCATGCAGCCAGTCATGGCGGTCGGCGTCATCGTTAACGGATCGTCGAAAGACCTTGTCTACATGGGGGCCGAGCACGGTGACCTCTACGCGATCGACGTGACCTCTGGCACGATGGTCTGGCACCAGAACCTCGGATCGCAGCACACCACTTGCCACGACATTCCGGACGCCGTCTTCGGAGTCAGCGGTTCACCGTCCCTCGACCGGATCAACAACCGGATGTTCGTCATGGGCGGCGACGGCAATATGTACGCGCTCGACCTCTCGACCGGCGCCACTCTCCCGGGCTGGCCGGTCGCCATTACCACCGATCCCGCCCACGAGCATTGCTACGGCGCCGTCAACGTGAGCAACGGCATCGCCTACGCGGAGATCGCCAGCTACTGCGACATCACGCCGTATCACGGCAAGGTAGTGGCCGTTAACATCGCCACCCATAAGTCGGTGGCAACGTTCTTTCCGGCCGGCCCTCGCGTCAGCGGCGGCGGGATCTGGGGCCCGGGCGGAGTCTCGATCGATCCGGCGACCGGACACGTCTTCGCCGCAACAGGCAACGCGCTCACCAATCCGGAGAGCTATCGATATTGTGAGGACGTGGTCGAACTCTCGTCCCACCTCAAGGTGCTCGGCTCGAACTACCCCGGGTTGACGGGGAGCGACGTGGACTTCGGGGCTACTCCTATTCTCTATCAGCCGCCGGGTTGTCCGCCCCAGGTGGCTGCGAAGAACAAGACCGGCGTCCTTGTCACCTACGACCGCGGCAACGTCTCGGCCGGCCCCACCCAGCGGCTACAGGTCGCGAACATAAGCGACTATCAGTTCAACGGCATCCCGGCGTGGTCGGACACGACCCATCTGCTCTACATCGGTAACTCTTCAAATTCCAACTCGGACATAACGAAGCATGGGATGTTGGCCTTCTCGGTCGACGCGAGCTGCCAGTTGCAACTCGCCTGGCAGACGAAAGTAGGACCGAACTTCGCGTCCGTCTCGCCGCCGAGCGTCGCCGGGGGCGTCGTCTACTACGGGGACGGGCCGGACAGCCAGCTCCTTGCCTTTGACGCGACGACCGGGACGCAGCTCTGGTCGAGCGGCTCGACCATCAGCGGCGGGATTTACGGCGCGCCGACGATCGTCAACGGGCAGGTCTTCGTCGGCGCCTGGGACGGCAAGCTCCACGCCTTCGGGCTGTAGCCCAGCTCTCCTGATCTGGGAAAAGCCATTCGGCTGACGAAGCCTTCGCTTCGCCCGCCCTGTTGCTTCATGAACTAGCCGCTACTGACCACCGGCCCGGCTGACATCCGGATCAAGCTGCTGGAGGGCCCGGCCCGCTGAGACACGACCCGTATCATTCAGGTCGGCCTGGGTGTAAACCCTTTTCGTCGGGTCGTTGGTGAGCGATCCGTTCCTGGCGGTCGGCGCCTGCGTCTGACAGCCGGCCAGCGTGCCCAATACGCCAGCTAATGCGATTGCGAAACAGAAGTGAGTTTTCATCGCTTAAAGAATACGTCGTACCGCGGGTTCCTTCAACTTCGGTCTGAACGGAACGCTTGACGATTGACGGCGGCGGCTCACACTGCCGGCATGATGTCGCTACGAAATATTCTGGCTGTGTCCGCGATCTGGCTCGCCACCTCCGCCATGGCATTGGCGGGCGACAGCGCGAGCGGGTCGATTACCTTCAAGACCGGCAAGGGCGCGGTGAAATACGGATGGCTCGTGCGCGGCCCGGACGAGATGGATCCGAGCAAAACCGTCCTGCGGATTTACCTCTCGAGCGTCGACATCGGCGCGAAAATCAAAGCGTGCAAAGCTCTCTCCTGCGCCGACAACGCAATGCATGACGGCGCGATGGTCGACTTCAGTGATGCCCGCCATCTCGCCTATGCCGTGCGGTTGAATGGCGAACTCCTGCAATACTCCGGCGGCACCGACGGCGAACCCTTCACCCTCACCACCAGTGAGCCAAACCACCTCGTCGGCAAATTGCACATCGACGATACCGCGGCCGACGGGGCCAAAGTCGACGCCACCTTCGATCTCACCCTTCTGAACACGTTCACGACCGTTCGTTAGGCGAGCAGGCGCGCCGGCGAAAGCGAGTTTTCCTTTTCATCCTTCATCCTTTCAGGAGGTGGCCACAGCCCCCTCCGCCCAACGCTTCCAAAGGTAGATACCATTGATGATCCATGCGACCGGATTAAAGCTGAGAATCGTGAGTGTGATCCAGGCCCAGTGGTGACGCTGAGCGAAGAACCAGGCGAGGACCGCGTAAATGAGGCCGCAAACGATCACGGCGCCGCTGCCGGCTTCAAGCATGAGGCCAAGAATAAGACCGCCGACGATGGTCATCATGCTGAAGTAATATCCCCAGCGGTATGGCCTCTTCCCGGGATTGCCCTGCTGGAAACGACGATTGAAAACCAGGGCGAGGACAATTGGCGCGATCAGAACGAGGGCGATAACCGCGAAAATAATGAGAGTGGGTGGGATCGTGCTCGCAGAACTCGCGCTCGGATTGCCAACGATCGGCGGGATTTCGTTCTTATCTCCCACCATGATGATCACTTTTCCTCGCGCGTGGCCTTTTTCCAGATACCGGATCGCCGCCGGGAGATCACGCAACGGGTAAAGCCGGTCGATGACCGGTGTCACCTTCCCGGTCTGTATGAGATCGCCCAGGGCGGTCAGATCCTTTTGGTTCAGGTCCGCCAGCATCATGCCCATATCCTGGCTTACGAACGGCGCCAGCACGAGTCCCTTAATGACACTTGCCAGAGGACCGATCCACGGACTGTCGTTCACTCCTCCGCCGCCGATCAGGACGTATTTCCCCTTGGGGTTTAAGACGCGCCTGCATTCCAGCATCGAATGGTTCCCAACGTTGTCGATAATCACGTCGTAATTCTGCCCGCTCCTGGTAAAATCCTCTTTCGTGTAATCGATGACATGATCCGCGCCGATCGATCGGACCATGTCTAGGTTCCTCGTGCTGCACACGCCGGTCACCTCCGCGCCAAACGACTTGGCGATCTGCACCGCGAACGTGCCCACACCGCCCGACGCGCCGTTGATCAAGACCTTCTGCCCCGCCAGAACGTGTCCCTTGTCGCGCAGACCCTGCAAGGCGGTGATGGCCGCGATGGGGAGAGAAGCCGCCTGCTCAAACGTCACGCCGGCCGGTTTCAGCACGATCGCTCGATCCGCAAGCGCACACACGTACTCGCCGAAGGCCCCGGTCTTTCCGCCGAATACTTCGTCGCCCGGTTTGAACTGCGTGACCTTCCTGCCGACCGCTTCAACCGTCCCTGAGTAGTCCACACCGAGCCGTGTGACCGTCGGTTTGAATAGCCCGGCCCCAAATATGCGAATGAGATAGGGCGTGCCTTCCATGTAATGCCAGTCAAGCGGATTGACCGAAGCCGCGCGCACTTTGACCAGGACCTGGTTGTCATTCGGAACCGGCTTTGCGATTTCTTCCAGCCGAAGAACATCGGGAGAACCATAGTTGTGATATACGATGGCTTTCATTGTAGCCCGGGGCGGTGACCCCGGACTCGGTTCCTGGCCGAGCGCCGCGACTGTGAGCAAAAGCGCAACCGCGATTGTAGCGATCAAAGTTTGTGAATGTGTTTTCATAAGACTGAGGATTTGTGGTCTAACAATTTAAAATTGTGCGGCGTGAAGTGCTTCATTGGTTAAGCTTTGGAGTTAGGTTGCTGGACTGTACTTGGCGATCAAAGCCTGGAAGCGAGGATCTTTGCGCAGTGGGTCCCAGCTTGGATCGAGCTTGAGCATTGGGACGGTGAGACCGTTTGGAACAACCAGCAAATGATCGAGCAGTCGAAATGCTTCGTCGAACTCCCCGGTCCAGGCGTAAATCTGGGCGAGCGCAGCGGTTCCTTGCGGCCCATCAAACGCGTCTTGGGATTCGGGTAACAATTCGACTGCGCGCTTGCCTTCGGCGATAGCTTCCTGCTTTTGACCCAACGCCGCAAGGATGAGGCCGTGCTGCCCGTGTCGAGCTGGATCGGCGGGGGCCGCGCGCAACAGCTGGTCTGAGACGACGCGGGCGTGTTCAAGAGCCGTTCGAGCTTTCGCTTCATCGCCCTGAAGCAAGTAAATCTGGCCTTCCAGGAAAGCTTTCGGGCAAGGCGCAGTGGTCGTGTTCGACAATACCTCGCCGCGAAATTGTTGCACGACCTGAAGCGCTTCGGGAAACTCCCGCTTTAGCCGCAGAACCCAAAACCGAGCCAATGTCATTAAACCATCCGGATCGGTTCCGGGCGGGACTGCAGGAAAAACTTTTTCAGCCACGCTAAGATCGCCTTTCCATTGGATCGCCACGAATCCTTTAATTGCTCGCGCCTGAAACGATTGCGGCGATGCCGCAATGACGCGATCAACAATCTTGTCGGCGGCCTCGAAATCCCGCCGGGCCATGTAACTGAAACTAAGGTTCAGAAGGACATTTTGGTTTTTCGGATCGAGGGTGGCGGCCTTTTCCAAATTCACGGTTGATTCCGCCCACTTGCCCTGACGCCGTTGAATGGAGCCGATGGCCAGATAGGCCTGGGACTCGTTCGGCAGGCCGCGCCTGGCGATGTCAAATTCGGCCAGGGCGCGCTCGTAATCACGGTCGCCATAGTAGTAGGAGAAACCGAGAGCAAGGTGACCTTCGGGAAGGTCCGGCTGCAATCGCAGAGCCTCATCAGCGTTGAGACGCGCTCTCTCCCGCCTGGCTGGTACCGGGTCGAAGCTATGATACACCCAGCTCTCCACCATGGAGAGACCGGCAAAGGCGAGGGAAAAGTTTGGATCGAGCTTGATCGCTTGTTCGAAAAGCGGCTCGGCTTTCAACGATGTATCACGGAACATGTCCTTCTGGCTGGCGTAATCGTGTGCCTGGACGAAGAGCAGATAGGCGTCCGGATTTTGGGTTGGACGGCGATCCAGACGCGCTTTTTCATTTGGAGAAAGCCTTGCCTGAAGAGCAGAAGCAATTTTTTGCGCGAGATCAGTTTGAATGGCGAATACGTCGGTTAAATCGCGGTCGTAATCCTCCGCCCAAATGTGCTCGTCGTTGTTGGCATTGATCAACTGCACGTTGACGCGCACCCGATTGCCGATGCGGCGAACGCTGCCTTCCAAAAGCGTGGCTACGCCAAGCGCTTTGCCAATGCCACGGGCGTTGCGCGTCCCGCTGCCGCGATACGACATGACCGACGTCCGCGAAATCACCTTCAAATCGCCGATCTTCGAGAGGTTTGTCAGAATATCGTCCTGCATGCCGTCAGCGAAATAGGCATTTTCCTTTTCATCGCTCAGATTTTCGAAGGGAAGCACTGCGATTGACTTGTCGATCTTGCGGGCGGAGCCCCGTGGCAAAAGGAAAAAACCTGCGGCTGCCGAAACGATCACGCCGGTTGCAGTAAGGACGATCATGTTGCGGCGAAGGTGCGTTTCGGCTGCGGTGCTCTTTGTCGCTTGAATTCCTTGTGGAGTGACGTCGTAGGCCCAGGCAAGAATCAATGCGATGGGAAATCCGATCAGTAAGAGCACCACCACCAAGCGGAATATCGAATTCGGCAATTCCCATGCCGGGAAAACTGCGGATCCGATCTGAATGATGAATCCTGCCGCAATGACATAGGCGGCCGCGACTCGATAAACTTTTCGACGCTGCAACTCCTCGAAAAAGCCGCTCATAGGAAGGAAATTAGATACATCGCGCATCGCGATCATACAATTCAATACAAATACGAGAGCGCGAGCCAGAGGACCGATCCACCGGCTATCAGCGGGGGAACGCTCGGACTCGGTGTCTGGGCCAGCGCTGCGCCTTTGAACAAAAGCGCGGCCGCGCAGAATGTAGTGATCAAGAGTTGCAGATGTGTTTTCATAAGAATGATGGTGCTGTGCCAGTCCGGTCGAAGATGCGCCGTGGCGTGCTTGGACCGGTCGTCAGAGTTTTGTTGTATTTTAAAGTTGGCCTCCGGCGTCGTTACCCATACCGCGCACACGATCAGGTCATTTGCCCCAATGGCAGAAGAATAAGCCTAACGAATTGGAGGATGCCGGCTACGAGCTGCATGACGATCGTCGCGAAGAACGCCCAAAACGCGTTGAGGGCCACCATATTGTAAACTTGCAGCAGTGCTGCGGCCATCCCAACAATTCCCAGCCCATAGAAAAGCAACCGCGATGTGTCGGCCATCCCCAATCCGCCAGATCGAATCGCACGCATCCCCTTCACCGTCGATATGCCGAACGGCACCGCAAAAGCGACCGAGAGACCGCTGCACGCGCGCCAGATCCAGGGTAGAGGAGGTTTCACGCTCAGAAGCAGCATGGCCGCGAGGCAGGCAAGCAGCGGAACCACAGAATTGCCCAGCAAAAGCCGGAGCCGCAATTTGTCGATCGGCGCCCATTCGTGCAGCGCACCGCTGCGGAAGGCGACGACTACGCTGGCGAATCCCGCCAGCGCCAGTGCCAGTTGTGACGCCGCGCTCAGAGCTTCACTCGGTTCCATAAGAGATCTGACTAAACATTCCTTTGATTGCGGATAGCCGCTTCACTTTTTGTTGTCCTGTTCCACAGTGATTACAATTTTTCCTCGCGCGTGTCCTTCTTCGAAATAGCGCATCGCCTCCGCGGTCTCGCTCAACTTGTAGGTTCGGTCGATGACGGGTGTCACCTTCCCCGTTTGCATGAGGTCGCTCAACAACTTCAGATCCTCTTTGTCCAGTTTCGTAACATACCCGACGAACTTCTGACGGACGAACCGCGACAACAGATCCGCTTTGAAATTCCCAACAATACGCCCCCACGTTTCCGAGTGTAGTCCTGCTCCTCCGATTCCGGCAAGGACGCAGACGCCATTAGGAGTTAAGACGCGCCGGCGATCTGAGAAGGAGTGGTTGCCAACGTTGTCAAAAATCACGTCGTAACGCTGGTCACCTTTGGTGAAATCCTCCTTGGTGTAGTCAATGACGTGATCTGCGCCGATTGATCGGACAAGATCCATTTTCCCCGTACTGCATACGCCCGTTACCTCCGCGCCAAATGATTTCGCTATCTGGACAGCGAAAGTGCCGACGCCTCCCGTTGCGCCGTTGATCAGGACCTTTTGCCCCGGCTGAATGTTACCTTTGCGAAGACCCTGCAAGGCGGTGAATCCCGCCCAAGCCACACAGCCCGCTTGTTCAAACGTCACATTAGCCGGCTTAATAACCAATGCTCGCTCGCGCGCACACGCATACTCCGCAAGAGAAGGACGAGCCACGCCAAAAACTTCGTCGCCCGCCTTGAACAGCGTCACGTTTTTGCCAACCGCTTCAACTTGGCCGGCCACATCGTTGCCTAGTCCTGTCTTCTCTGGTTTGCGCAGCCCGGACATCAGGCGAAGCGGCCACGGCCCTCGCATCACGCCCGGATCGATAAAATTGAGGGAAGCCGCGCGAACTTTAATCAAGACTTGATCGTCATTCGGAACAGGCTTTTCAACGTCTTCAAACTTGAGAACGTCAGGTGAACCATACTCGCAAAAACGAATGGCTTTCATCGGATTTGCCGGAGGACCGGCGTTGCGATCGCAGTCGTTAGTCGATCTCCAGTAGGCGACGAACCCGACCAGGAACGCCAATATTAGCGCGACTAAAATCGCGCGAATACTCCACTTTAGAACACGCTTTACCGTCATAAATTGCGAGACAGAGATCATTACGCGGGCGCGACCGGGAGCGCAGGTTGCTCCTTTTGTGATTGATCTTTAGCGCCCCAGATCACAAGCCAGATAAACGACAATTCGCCCGCTTGAAGAATCATCGCGTACTGGCCAATCACACCCGCGTACGTTGGCAGAAAGAGGGACGCAGAGGAGCCAATCACATAGCCGCAGCCGGCAATTATTGCAAAGACACCGAGGACACCTGGGATAAAACCGGATCGCCAAATAAGTATGCCGAAGGGAAATAGCCACAGTCCCCAGAAGATTTGAGCGAGGACAAATCCCTGGCTGTGCAAGCGGAGAAAGAATAGGACTAGGGCGTCGCGCTGAGGCTGAGCGAAGCTGGATAAGAACTCGGGGCCACGGGCGAAGGTGATCGCGGCGAGATCGTTCAGGACGTTGAGATAGGAAATAGGAACGGAAATCAGCATCAGGACCAGCATCGCCCGAGCGTGTTTCCCACTCACGGCCTTGAACAAGCTGTAGAAAGCCAGGACGGCGAAAATTACGATGGTCGAGGAGAACAATTCGCCGGCCATGCCGAGCCGGAGAAGGGCTTCGGAATTGCGGACATTGTTGGCCGTAGCGGCGGCGTCTCCGCGCACAATGAGCACACTGGGGACATAGAGAAGTGCAAAGGGAGCGGGCAGACCGTTTAAGAAATAGAGAGCGGCCGCTATCCTGGATTGTTTCTTTAGTGAGTTCATTGCATTGCGTTTCCGTGGTTAGATCGAGTTCTACTCCACAGTGATTACTATTTTTCCTCGCGCGTGTCCTTGATCGAAAACGCGGAAAGCCTCGGGGGCGTCACTTAATTTGCAGATCCGCTCGATGACCGGCCTGACCTTTCTCGCCTGAACGAGGTCGCCGAGCATGATGAGATCGTCGTTGCTCACCTTGGTCATGTACTGGGCGAACTTTTGATCGGTGAATGATGACAATCCTCGCGCAATGAACAGATTACCCACGATGCGTCCGAGGGCCTGACCTTCTTTTACTCCGGCTCCGCCCATGCCGGCCAAAACGCAAATGCCTTTGGCAGTCAACACGCGACGGCGTTCGAAGAAGGAATGGTTGCAAACGTTATCAAAGATCACGTCGTAATGCTGGTCGCTCTTGGTGTAATCTTCCTTGGTGTAATCGATGACGTGATCGGCGCCGATTGATCGGACAAGATCGACATTGCGTGTGCTGCAAACCGCCGTGACCTCTGCGCTAAAAGACTTGGCGATTTGTACGGCGAAAGTTCCTACGCCTCCGGTCGCGCCGTTGATCAAAACCTTCTGCCCGGGCTGAATCTTTCCCTCGCGCAGGCCCTGCAGCGCTGTGAGTCCGGCGAGCGGGATCGAAGCCGCTTGCTCAAAGGTGACGTTTGCTGGCTTCATGACCAACGCTCGCTCTAAAGTAACTGCACACTCGGCCAGCGCGCCGCGACAGATGCCGAAGACTTCGTCACCGGGTTTAAACTGCGTCACGTTCTTGCCAACCGCTTCAATCTGGCCGGCGACATCACGGCCGAGCCGCGTGTCTCTTGGTTTGCGCAGTCCGAAAATCAAGCGATTAAACCATCCGTCGCGGATCATGTACGCATCCAGCGCATTGAGTGAAGCCGCCCGAACCTTGATCAAGACTTCATTGTCGTTCGGAACAGGCTTTTCAACGTCTTCAAATTTGAGAACGTCAGCGGAACCATACTCGCAGTATACAATAGCTTTCATAGGGTTGCTCAGAGTGCCGGTTTTGCGATCACATTCGTTCGTCGACTTCCAGTAGGCGACAAACCCCGGTAGTGTCTTAATTTAAGACACCACCCAAACCCCGCGAAGATTGACAAGATCAACGCGAGTAAAATCGTGGCTCCAGTCCACTTTAGAATCCGTTTCATGCGCCTAATCAACCGCGGCCGGTTGAACCGCACTTGGAACAACGGTCGGCACCTTTGCGCCCATGATCAAAAGCCAAAGCATGATGGCCAACTCTCCAAACAGGACCGGCTGTGCCCAGCGGAAAGCGGCCCCGTAGTAATCTGGGAAGAATAATGCTGTCACGCTGAGAGCCACATATCCGAAACAGTTGATCATTAGCCAGACACCGATGAATCGTGGCAGAAAACCGGAGCGAAAGACGAGGAGGCCAAAGGGAAAGAGCCATAGCCCCCAAAACATTTCATCGATAGAGATCCCTTGGCTGTGCAACCGGACAAAAAGATAACCCAGTGCATCCCGTTGCGATTTGTCGAAGACAGCGAGAAAATCCGCGCCCCGGAAGACAGTTAGCGCGGCGATATTGTTGAGCGCGTTGAGAAATCCTACCGCGGCCGAAACCAGAACGAACGCGACCATCAGGCCGGCCCAGGTTTTATTTACTCCGCTAAGCAAGCGATAGAGAGCGACCGCGAGACAGATGAAAATGACCGACCCGATGAGATCGGCGAGAATCGCAAGACGAAACATGGTCTCGTGAGCAAGGATATTATTGGCCGTCGCGGCCAGATTACCGCGCACGATCAGTTTGCTCGGAACATACATTAGGCTGAATGGCCCGGTGACTACCATCGAGAGATAAATAGCGCCGGCGATGCGCGCGGCTTTCTTGAGTGGGTGCATGGATTTCTCTCCTTTGTCAGTTTGTTAGGTGTGCAGGTTGATCACAGCGGTCCGCGATAACGGCGGAGACGCACTGCGGCAGCGAGGAAGGCCACGGCGAAGACGAACCCGATCCAAAGACCGGGCGTGCTGATAAATTTCAACGGAGCGAGCTGGCTGAGCCAATCGACCACGGGAATGACCGCATGATGCGGCGGCGGCACGAGGACGAACGCGTCCTCGTAGCTGCCAAAGACGCGGTGCCCAAGCAGGTGGAGGAAGTGCGTCGTGTTGAAAGCGATCTTTTCGACGATGCAGACCGCGAGCCACGGGAGCACCGCCCAAAGAAAAGTCGCGCGCCGCGCCCAGGCGGAAACGAGCAGCAGCCAGCCATAGACCGGCGCCCCCCAGAGGACGGACGTGACGATGCTGTAGAGGAGAATGACCGAGAGCTGGAAAAACTGCAGCCGCTCCCATGTCGTGGCGCCGAGGCCGAAGGGCACGAGGGTGAGAGTGCTAAGCAAGAGGATGATCAACTGCGTGACTTCGATGAGCACGAATGTGATCACGGGCAAAATCAGCATCGGAATGATCACTTTCGCGAGCACACTCGTTAGGTCGGAAACCGGGAGCGATTTCCAAAAGAGGATGCTGCGATCGCGGCGTTCGCCGTGGAGCGCGTCGAGGCAATAAAAAATGCCGACGAGAAACGCCGCCAGCATGAGCATCAGGGCCGCGGCATCGTAGGGCCCTTCGATGATCGCCCGCTGCCGAACCGGATCGAGCAAGAGAAGCGCGCGCCGGCGATGCGGCAAGCCAATTGCGCTGATCGCGTAGCCGAACAGCACCAAGCCGGCCACGATCAGCGGCGCGATGTAGATCGAACGGTTCTCCCACAACTCACGCCGCACCGACCAGTAAAGTGGCCGAGTCGCGGAAATGTTGTAGCTGGGGTCGGTGACCCCGGCATTTCCGCTAGTGTCAGGCGCAGTGTTCGATTCGGTATTCATCTAGCTGCGTCTCCCTGGCTCGCCGTAGCCTCGTGCGAAGGCCGGCCCATCACCGCCACAAACAAATCCGCGATGCTCGGCCGGCGCACTTCGCCAAGCGCAGCGAGTTGGCCACGATCGACATTTTCGAAAAGCAGCACGCTACGGCCGAACACCGGGCGCTCGTGCATCGGCTTCAGTGCCCGCGCCGCGGCGACCTGCTCCGGATTCACCATCACTTCCAGATAGCGCGAGTCGAATTCCTCCATGCTGCACTCGAGCACGATCCGACCGCGGTCGATGAACATGAGATCGGTGAGGACGTCCTGGATCTCTTCCACTTGATGCGTGGTCACAACGATGGTGCGGCTTTTGTCGAAGTAATCGTTCAGCAGTGAATCGTAGAACTGCTTGCGATACAGAATGTCCAGGCCAAGCGTCGGCTCATCCAGCACGAGCAACTTCGCGTCGATCGCCATCACCAGCGCGAGGTGCAACTGCGCCACCATCCCCTTCGAGAGTTCCCGCACCTTGCTCGCGCGCTTGATGATCGTCTTCGCCAGAAAACCTTCCGCCTTCGCGCGATCGAATCGCGGATGCACCCCGGCGACATAATCGAGCATCTGCGAAACGCGCATCCAGCGCGGCAACACCGCGACATCGGCAATGAAAGAGACATCACACATGAGTTGCTCGCGCTCGGCCCAGGGATCGCGTCCGAGCACGGTCAATTTTCCCTCATACGGGGTGAGGCCGAGAATCGCGTCGAGCGCGGTCGTCTTGCCTGCGCCGTTGGGACCGATGAGTCCAAGGATGCGGCCCTCTTCGACCCGCAAATCGACGCCGTCCAGCGCGATCGTTGTGCCAAAGACCTTGCGGAGACCGCGTGCTTCTATGCAGGCCATGCCTTCAGCGCTCCCCCTTCGCGGTCTTCGCCGCCGACCGGCGGGTTGCGGCGGCTTTCATCAGTTCTTTCGGCGTCAGACCGAGCCGCTGGATCGTCGCGGCGACCCGGGGCCATTCTTCGGCCAGAAACTTCTGGCGTTCGCCCCGCAGCAGAAGATCCCGGGCGCCGGCCTTGACGAACATCCCGAGGCCTCGCTTCTTCTCGACCAGTTGCTCGTCGACCAGCTGCTGATAGGCCTTGAGAACCGTGAGCGGATTGACCCGAAATTCCGCCGCGACATTGCGCACGGACGGCAACGGATCGCCTTCCTTGAGCACGCCATCGAGGATCATGTGGACGCCCCGGTCGCGCAGCTGGCGGTAAATTGGCTGACGGTCGTTCCACGCACTATCCATTCTATGTTCCCGGGCGCCTCATATGGTGTTGTAGTTCACTACAACACAGGCTCATTGGCAAACTCTTTTTTGTTTTTTTTTGCCGCTGTTCCTGCCCCCCTGCGTGCCTACAAGGGAGAAATCAGTGGAGCGGCGCTCGCTGTAGCCGGGGTCGGTGCCCCCCCGAACTCGGTTCTTGCGCCAGGACTGCGCCTGCAAACAAAAGCGTAGCCGCGCAAAATACAACGATCAGGAATTGTAAATGTGTTGTCATAAGAACGAGAATTCTTTTGATCCCGGAAAGCTTGAAATGCCCGCCCCCTCGGGCATCCTCTCGCGCATGAGCCTGCTCGGCGGAGAACATCGAAAGTCGTTCCTCAGCCTGCTCTTCGAAGTCGCGTTGATTGCGGTCGGCGTTTTTCTCGCCCTCTGGGCGAACAACTGGCATGAGGACCGCGAGCATCGTACGCAGGCTCAGGCCGCCCTGCGCAATTTCGCCGCAGAAATGGAAGAGAATCGCCAGGCCACGCAAAGCAACCGCCAATATCACGAAGCTCTCGCGCGCGAGCTGCACGCATTTCTCGCGAGCAAGGAAGCGCCGAGCGACGATCGTTTTAATAAGAGCATCCACTTCGAAGGCATGCGCCCGGTGATCTTCGAGCACACCGCCTGGGATCTGGCGCTGGCCACGCAAGCCTTGTCCTACCTCAAACCGGATTTAGTTTTCGATATCTCCAAAGTCTACACCAAGCAAAACGCATTTCAGAAATTGGAAGATAGCTTTCTCGCTTCCGCCTTTACCCCGGCCGGTCTTTCGAGCAACGACTTCAAAGGCCTGGCCCCCGCCATGGAATTCTACCTCATCGACGTGAACCAGTTGGAGCCCGCGATGGTGAGCCGCTACGACAAAATCATCCCCGAAGTAAAGCGCGCCCTCTCCGGCAAAGCCCGCTAGCGCTGGTGAAGTGGCGCGGCCGGGATCAGGAAGGGGGATGGGGAGCCAACTATAAAGGAAGAATGATGAGTTAAGAATAGCGGCTGTCGGACTTCTTCCTTCTTCATTTATCCTTCTGACTTTCTCTCCGACCGCGCACTTCGGCCAGGAACTGGTCGGAAAGAATGCTGATGTCGGGTTACTTGAGGCCAGCGGCGCTGAAGACGTCGATGATCTCGCCTTCAGGCCTTTAAATCGTCCAGAAATTCCGATGCCGGTTCGACACCCGTGACAAGCAGGTGGTCTCGCGCGCGGGTGCAGGCGACGTAGAGCAAATGTCGTTCAGTATCGTAGATTTCCTGTAGGTCCGCGTCATCTCCGACGGTCTCGATGCGCTCTTGCAACGGAATAACTTCATCATCACAGGCCATTACGACGACGGCCCGGAATTCCAGCCCCTTCGCCAGATGCATGGTGCTGATCGATGCGTAATTGCTGGTGCCTTCGACGGTGTCGTCCAGAATTTTGAAAGGGATTCCCGTTTTTTCAACGGCTGCACGAGCGCGTGAGAGTTGCGCAGATGAGCGGACGAAAATGCCAAACTCGTGCGATACCACGCCTTCCTTTGCGCGATCTGAAATCCAACGACTGACAGTGTCGACTTCCTCCTGCTCGTTCTTGAGAACCTGTATCGATGGGATTGGTCCGTTGAAGACGGAGACGGTGCCACTTCTATCCTGGAGGTTGCCATCGAGGTCCGACATTTCGGCGCCGAGCAACCGGTCAGATTGAGTGCGGATTTGGTGGGATGTCCGGTAATTGACGCTGAGGTTTTGAGAACGACTGCGGATGTCGACTCCGAGTTCCAACCACGAGAAAGGTTGTTGAAAAATCCGTTGACCGAGATCGCCAGCGAAAAAGAGGCTGTTCGGCCGGTTTCCGCCGAGCGCGGCGAAGAAGCGCAGGTGCGCCACGGTCAAGTCTTGTGCTTCATCCACGACGGCGAAATCAAATGGCGATGCTTTCTCCTTCGCGATCGTTGCGGCGAGCTTGGTAAAAAGCCCAGACGTCGTAATCAGACCGCGCGCAGCGAGTTTCTCGCGAAGGCGTTCGAAGATCGACCAGAGGATTGCCTGCTGTTTTTTGGGAATTGTCGTTTTTCGCCCGAGCCGACTGACATTGCGGTAGGCGTCCAAACTGTCCAACTGCCATGCATCAACGATCTGTTCCCACTCCGTCACGAGGAATCGCTGGTGGAATTTGTGGTCAGGGATTTCGCTCGCGGCTTCGCGAAGCGACTGTGCGATATCTGTGGACGAGGCGAGTTTTGCGTTCCCGAACCGAGATTGATAAAGCCGGATGCCGATTGCATCGATGGAATGCACGTCGATTCGTTCGCCAAGGCGCGGTTCGTTACTGATCAGCCGGCGCAGTCGCACCCGTAGGGCATTCGCGAGCGTGTCAGAGAACGTCGCCAGCAACACGCGAGCGTCTGGATTGGTCCGGGCCAGATATGTGGCGCGGTGTAATGCAACGATTGTCTTACCCGTGCCAGCCGAGCCGGCAACGCGGGCAGGCCCCGCATAATCTTTCTCGATGAGGTCTTGCTGTGCAGGGTGAAGAAAGATCGTCCACTTGTCCCATGGAAATTCCAGGGCACGGGCGAGTTCTTCGACATCATTGATAACGCGAAACCGCCGTTGCGCATCGGGGTGTTCGAACGGCGCTGCTGCCGCGACTTCTCTCGGCCTCGGTTTCCCACCAGTCGCAATTTCCAAGAGCGCCTCCGCAGCTTCGGCCGGCAAGTGCTCAGACACTGTCAGAATGGTGTCTTCGTCGGCGTCGCGAACGTCATCGAGCCACTCTACGGGAATGCCATAGCTGAGTAGCGCCTCATCGGACAGATTCGCGAAAGGTTTTCCTTTCGCCTGAATCTGCGGCGGAGCTTCAACATATGTAGGAATAACAATTTCCTGAACTCGCTCTCGGATCTCCACCAACTGCGCTGCACCGGTTTTCGGATGTGTCTCCAATCGTCGCCGCTCCGCCCAAGCGTAGGCGGCGTCGTGGTGATCAACGTAGCAGAGGAGAAAACTCGCCTGGGTTTTGTGCACTATCAGCCGGATGTCGCGGCTGACGCGAGCAGACCAGAAGTTCTTGTCCTTCGCGTTGTCGATCCGATGCAATGCCATCCCCGGATTGACCGGGTTCATCTGAAAATCGAAGGCAGTTGTCTTCACCGCCTTTTGCGCGTCGCCCGTTAGCCGCGCAAGGCTGTCGGTGAATGTATCAGCAATAAGAAAGTCCATACAGACTTCTACCGCGCGAGACGACGAGGCTGCCGTCGAGCAGCGCTGCCAGAAGGGGTTCGCTTTTTGTCTCGGGTGGTCTTAGCTCTTTCATTTCCTTCCCACCAGACGGTTAACTGCATCGGTGATTCTAAAGGCTATCTCCTCTGGAGTACATCCCACTGCTTCAATGCGGAAAATGTCACCGATGATTGTCGGAACGGGGGTCTCGTCCAACCGTATAATCAGCAAAGGAATGCTGTTCTCAACGAGCCGAGAGACAGCCGAGCGAAGCTCTCTATTCACCCAAGGCGCATCGACACAGCTGCGCGACCAGAAGATCACGTAATGGGTCATACTTTGAAGGGCGCGATCTAGTTCTTCAACAAGAGACTGCGACGGGACAAGCTGTTCTTCATCGAACCAAACGCCGACGCCCTGCGCCTTGATCGCCGAAGCGACTTGACGGACCACCGCCTTTTCCGTCGAGCGATGGCTCAAAAAGAGTAAATGTGGTGATCGTCGATGTGAAGTCCTGCGGTCACGGTCCCGGTTGGCCTGCTCAACTAAGAATTCCGCGATTCGCGTTAACCACGTTGTGTTGTGAGGGCAGCCCTCAAGCCACACGTCGCTCGAAACTGCTCCGGTTATGAGGACGGCGAAGCCGCTCCCGCGCTGGGCGACCGAGCCAAAAGGACTGGGATCAAGAGTATCAACCCACCTGTCCAGATGTAGAGTTCCTGTTGTGTCGCGGTTGCAGGAAACGAGGATAGACTCGAATGAGACTAGAGGAACTGGAAGACCAGCTAGCACTGCCGGAATTCCTTCGTACATCGGCCGAAGCCAATCCGATAACACCATCTTGTCTGGCTTACACAAGATCTGCCTGTAGCCTTTCCAGTATGATGTTTCGTCCGAAGCGTAGACGGGGTGGCGGCTATCCTTCTCCCCGTACTTGGCGAATGCCTTAAAAAAACTACCGGCTTCCCGGTATTGGTCTTTCTGTTCGTACAGGAGGTTCTGGTCTACATCAGCAACAATCAGCACACCGCCGTTTGCACAGAACTCCTCAGCTATCTTTCTCGGAATTTTCCACAATCCGCCTTCATTGGCGAAGAGGCCTCCCTCAACATAAATGATGTTCGGACGGAACTGTCTGAGGAGATCGTGACTCAAGATGTCTTGCTTTAGGTCGTCCTCGGTCACTTTCGAATACGGCTCGTCATCGTAGACTAAGTGACCCAGCAGGATTTCGTCGGATAAATCCTTAAAGCGGTCGTAGAGTACTCTGCCGGAAAGGGCATTGCGCCCGTTCATAGACAGCAATTTCTGGAGATAGATGGTTCGAAGCTTCACACGCTAAAAGACATAGGAGACTGAACCATCGGTTTTGGCTTAAGTTGTTTCAGCTTTATACGCGAAACACCTTCATAACCTCATCGCCGAGGTGATTAATTACCTTTACCGCAATGCGACCGGATTTCGGTTTCTCGAACGGGCGTGATGTATCGCTGTGGAGCGTTGACCAGGCTTCTTCGTTGATCTCGGCTTTCAGCGTGGTCTTGAGTGAGTTGTAGGGATCGTTCGCGCCGAGGAAGTAGGCGTGGCGGACGAAGAANNTCCTCGTTGTAGTCGGTGTCGATGAACCAGCAGGCGATGCCGTCGGCGCCATCGCTGATGACTTCGCCCGTTTGCGGTTTGAAGACATCGACGCCGTTTACTTTGACGCGCAGTTTGTCGCCTTCCGGCAGGAGCGTAATGTCGGGTTCGCCGAAGATGACGAAGAGGTTGCCTTTGCCTGTATTCTTGAGGTCGGCGGACATGTGCAGGTCGGCGTTCATGCGGGCCTTGAGCACCGGGATGCGGCCGAGCTTGTTGAACTCGGTCGTGTGCGCTTCGTAGTTGAAGGCGCAGGCGATGAGAACATCGAAGTTGGCATCGCCCGCTTCACGCGCGGCAGAAACTAAGTCGGGCCGCGTGACGGTGCCAAACTCCGGGCCGATGAAGATCGCCGCACGTTTTTCTGTGCCCGTGTTCTCATCGCCTTCGAGGTAGCGGCCTTCTGCGCAGACGAGCGCGCCCGGCCAGGGCGTGAGCGCGGTGAAAGTGATCTTGTCCTTCTTGTGCGCCTGCTGCACGCCGGCTGTCTTGAGGTTCTCCATGATCATCTGGGGAAACGTCTGCTTCTCGGCGTAGTCGGACGCGGATTCCGCGACATTGGGATCGATCAATTCGTCGTCGTCATCGACTCCAAGAACACGATGCGGACTCAGGCTTTCCACAGTGAAGGGACCGGCCACGCGGACCTTCTTGTTATCGGAGTAGGGCTTGTCGTAGAGGTATTCAAACTCGGCCTTAGCAGCGATGGACTTGTCGATCTCCTGCTGCCGGGCGATGCGGGCGTGCCACCATTCTTTCAACCACGAAGAACACGAAGATCGCGAAGAGGAATCCAGTTTTTCTAACTTCGTGCCCTTCGTGGTCTCTGTGGTGAATTCTCTGGGGATTTCCCATTCCTGCCAGTTGGTGCCGAGGGCGGCGTTCAGCTTCTCGCGCAACGACTCCAGCTTCGCCTGCCACTGGTCCCAGATGACATCGATCTCCGCATTGTTGGCGATGGACTTGAGGGTGACGTGCGGCACACGCTCATAGACGAAGCCGTGTCGGATGTTCCCCTGCGCGGGCTGCGAACTCGGCGCGTTGCGGGTGACTTCGGCTTCCTTGAGCTGGCCATCGCGGGAATCGGCTAGCAGGTAAAAGGGATAACGCGCGCCCATGATGCGGGCACGGGCCAGCGCGAGGGCCACGCGCGAGGTGTCAATCGTGATCCAACGGCGGCCCCATTGCTCGGCCTCAAAGGCGGTGGTGCCGGAACCGCAGGTCGGGTCGAGCACGAGGTCACCGGGGTCCGTGGTCATGAGGAGGCAACGTTCAATAATGGTCGCACTTGTTTGCACTACGTACACTTTTGGATCAGCACGACTAGCAATTCCGCCGCCCACATCCGTCCAGAAATTGGTCAGTGCGATTGCTCCAAAGTCATCAAAGAACTTCTTGAATCGGATCGTCTTGCCCGCACGCATCACACGGTCTGATGCCAGCACCCGAGTGAACCCATCTGGATTCGTCCGCCATTTCCCGACATTCGGCAGAAACTCAGTTCCTTCAAACTCGACACTAAATCGATCGGCCGCTGTCCCAGTTCGAGAGGTGAGACCCTGGTCCGTGAAGAATCGGACATCGCTAGGGAGTGAACCCTCATCGAAGTTCTCGCCAAGTGACTGAGTCGATCTGTCCGGTAATTGCGCGTAGTTGTACCTAGTTGCTCCTTCGTCGCCTCTTTGAAGAACTTTGAAAAGCTGGCGATATTTCAATGATTCTCGACGCCTCGCATAGAGGAGGATGTAGTCAGTTACGCCATCCAAATAAGTTGAGTCCATTCCAACGGATGTTTTGTAGTTGATACAAATGACGAAGTTGTCCACTCCAAACACCTCATCCATCACCGCCCGGACGCGGTGGACATTTTCATCGCCGATCTGCACGAAGATGGAGCCGGAATCGGTGAGGAGATCGCGCGCGACGGTGAGCCGATCCCGCAGGTAGGTGAGATAGCTGTGGATGCCGTCGCGCCAGGTGTCGCGGAAGGCTTTGACTTGCTCGGGCTCGCGGGTGATGTGGTCGGCCTTGCCGTCCTTCACGTCCCGAGTGGTAGTGGACCATTGGAAATTGCTGTTGAACTTGATGCCGTAGGGCGGGTCGAAGTAGATGCACTGCACGCGCCCGCGCAGACCCTCGCGCTCGGCCAGGCTGGCCATGACCTGGAGGGAGTCGCCCAGGATCATGCGGTTGGACCAGTTCTGGTCGTGCTGGTAGAACTCGGTCTTGTCCACGCCGAGCGGGATGCCGTTGAAGTCGGCGAAGAGATCGGGCGTAAGCTTTCCGGCGTCGTGCTGGCTCTCGCGGGTCTGGCGCAGGAGGTCGTCGATGAGTGCTTTCGGGTGGACTTTTTCCTGGATGTAAAGCGGCGGGGCGTTGACAACGAGATCGCTCCAGTCCTGCTCATCTTTGCCGCGCCAGACGAGCTGCGGATCGAGGTCGCGGTTGCGTTGATAACGCGTCTCGACTGGATGCTCCTGTTCCTTTTGCACCACGGCTTGATACTCCGCGGTGGGAATATTCCTCCGCTTCGATTCGTCGTGGATGAGCGTCTCCACGCTCTTCTTTGGTTTCGCCTTGGTGGATTTGGCCATGGGATGAATCAGGGATTAAAGCCGATGCGGGGTTTTGGCGGCGCGGGTGGCGGTGGCGAGGGGTTGAGAATTAACATCAATTCCTGGAGCACATGAACGATGGCAGCTTCGTGCGAATCAAGCCGGCCCGTGAGTTGTTCCTCGAGCGCTTTGAGCTTCTTTGCGAGATCATGCGTGCCAAGCAACGTCTCGCGCATTTTGACGAAGGCGCGAATGACGAAGACGCTCATCTGGACCGCGCGCGGGCTGTTGAGGATGTTCGCAGCTTGGAGAGCGCCGTGCTCAGTGAAGGCGTAGGGAAGGTAGCGGATATTACGCTTCGATGCGGTCGCAATTTGCGACCGCATACCACTGAGTTCGAGGGATCCGGTCGCAATTTGCGACCGGATGTCCACCAGATCCTCAGCTGTGAGTTGAAAAGCGAAATCTGCCGGAAACCGCTTTCGATTCCGGCGGAATTGTTCGTTCAGCCGCCTGGTCGTGACGCCGTAGAGAGCAGCGAGGTCGCTGTCGAGAATGATCCTTTGTCCTCTGATAGTCCGAATCAGCGCTTCGATCGGCGTCGCTCGTTTCATGGCTCTTCGCTCCCGATGCAGCGCGTCTGGCGGACTTCGCTTTCTGCTTCGAGCCAATCCAGCCGATCCAGCTCTTCCTCGGCCAGCGGCCAGCGTGGTCCAAGCAAGAGACGCTCGAGTCGCTTTTGTTCGAAGCGGCGCCAGACCTCTTCGTCTTCATTAAAGCGCCGGACCATTTCTTGAGAGTCGGGTTGCATAGAGTCGATCACTTGAGGGCCACGGCAGTTTCGATCATTTTGTCGAACTCGCTTTCTACTTTCGCGGCAAAGTCGGATTGGATTTGATAAACATCGGTGAACTCGGCGAAGGCCCAGCGTCCGTGTGCAGCGAGGTGGTTCACGCCGGGAACCCAGTAAGTGTCCATGGTGGACTTCTTCTCTTTCGCATCCTCGCGCCGATAGCCTTTTATCTCGACGATAAGGTTGAGCGGGTCTTCGTCACCGTTCCCGTCATCAACCTGCACGATGAAATCGGGCCGATAAACGCGCGTTTCCGATCCGTAGCGGTAGGGAACTTCCAGCCCAAGGTTATGATTCTTCACGTAGGAGCGCACGCGCGGATGTGCTTCCGCGACTCGGCAGAACTCCGCTTCCCAATCGCTATCGAGAATCACCCAATTAATGTGAGAGCGCTCAGAGTTTGTTTCCCAACGATCCTTTCGGGACGTGTTGAAGTTTACGTAATTGGTCGAGCCGACCGGATTGTAGGGATCGAGCAAAGCTTTGATCGGGCGTTCACCCGCAAAGGCCCTCGTGATTCCGGCCGTAATGCGGTTGCAGGCCATGTCGGCCAGTTCCTGATACATGAGGAGCGCGGGGTGGGTGTCGCCTTTGCACACAAGACAAGTTTCGAGCCATTGCTTCGTAACGCGCTTGAGTTGGCCAAAAAGATGGAGCTTGGGCGCTTCACCTGGATCGCGCCACTTCGTGTAAAGCAGGCGTTGCGTGACGTGGAACAAGAGCGTCGACGGCCGCATATCTCCAAGATGTTCCAGACTAAGGTCGACGCCTTCGCCGATGATGCCTTGGTTTCGCGTGATCGATGGACCTACCAAGTCGGGACTTAATTCAAGGATTGAGTCTTCGTTGAACTCAGCCGTGAGACGCTCCTCAGGCAGTTCTACTCGGTAACCCACCACTCGCGGGAAACGGATTTCGAGCTGATCGCGCTCTGGGCGAACCGCCTTGACCTGCACTGTCTCACGAGGGGGTTGCGGCGGCGCGATGACGGGTTTCGCGGTGAAGTCGAAGGGAATACCGAGGATATCGGCATATTCGGTATTGAAGAGGTTTTCCTCATTCAAATCATAGGATTGCCGACGCAACGCGCGACCGATAACCTGCTCACACAGAAGCTGTGTTCCAAATGCGCGAACTCCAAGAACGTGGGTGACGGTGTTCGCATCCCATCCTTCTGTGAGCATCGAAACAGATACGACACAGCGAATAGCGGCCCCAAGCTGGTCAGGCTTTCCAACGGTATTCATCACTTCGCGAAGCAAGTCTTGATCAGTGATGTTGTCGGCGCCACGAGGATCGCCCGTTCGTTGGATGATCTCACGACGAAATCGATCGATCTCGTCCGAAGCCATGCTGCGGAAGTTGTCATCGAGCGCATCGCCAGCCTCGAGCTGTTCGCTATCGATCAGCAGCGTGTTCGGCCGCGCCAGTGGGTTCCCGTGCTCGTCAAAGTTTCGGAACAACGCCAAGCGCCCATTTTCAAGCGTGGTCGAGCCATCGTCATTCTGACGATGAAAGCCTGAAATGAAGTCGTAAACGAGTTTCGAAGTTGAAGTGTTATTGCAAACAATGATGAAGCACGGCGGCACCTTGACCTTGAAGTCCTCCCAGATTTTGAACGTCTTCTCGTAATGCCCGTAAAGAGCTTGAAGAGCAGTCTGCAAGCGTGTCGGCAGCGCGAGCGGATCAAGCACAGCTGCTTTGCCGCGACCTTTCTTCGGCATATCTTTGCGGATGTTCTCCCAAAGGTTTCGAAACATCGGCATCTCGTTGCCTGGGATGTTTTCAGCAACGGGAACGCGCGGTAATTTTACGATGCCGCACTCGATTGCGTCCATGAGCGAGAAGTCGCTCATGGTCCATGGGAAGAGCGTTCCCTCTGCGTAGCCCGAACCGCGCAGGAAGAATGGAGTCGCAGAGAGATCGATCACGCGGGAAAGGCCGAGCTTACGCTTCACCGATTCCAACCCGGAAATCCAAATTCGCGCGACCTTCTTGTTGTTCTCCGCCTCCTGTTTTTCGTCGCCCTTCAGTTGCTCCTCTTCATCTGAACCGACCTTCTCTCGATAGCAGTGATGAGCTTCATCATTGAGAACCAGAATGTTCTTCATGCCCATCAGGTCGGGCATGACGCGCTGCAGCATCTGACCCTCCGTCTCAAGGGTGTTTAGTTCGGGGCCTTGCCCTTGGAGCAAGCTCCGCGTTCCTTTCGCGAGGTCTATTCGCTCGCGAAGTTTAAAGCCGTGGTAGTTCGTGATTACGATCTTCGCGCTCTTGATATCGTCCAGCATGTCCGCCGGCACTAATTCGTGCTTTGCGTAGTACGCATCTGGATCGTTCGGCTGGAGAACGCGCAAACGATCTTTGATCGTTAGGCCGGGCGCGACGACAAGGAAGCCGCGGGAGAAACGATTGCTCTGCGATCGACGCACTGCGTTGATCGTTTGCCACGCGATGAGCATCGCCATGACGGTCGTCTTGCCGGCACCGGTTGCGAGTTTGAGCGCCAGACGCATCAGCTCGGGATTTGCTTCCTTATTCGCGCTCGCGAGGAGATCGAGAAGCCGTTTGCCGGTGGTTCCCGCATGCGGTGCGACTTCCGTTAGCCAGATCGCGGTTTCAACCGCTTCAACCTGGCAAAAAAACGGACGCTGATTGTTAAACTTGTGATGACGCCAATGCTGAAGCAGGCGCGCGGTCTCGGGCGTCACTTGCCATTGGTTTGCGCTCGGAAGAGTGCGCCATTGGTCGACCTGCTGACGCAGTTCGTTGATGATCGAAGTCGGATCGTACTGTTGCTCCTTGGTCGAAAGGCCTTTGCCTTCGTCAAAAATGATTTGTTGCTGGTCGGCGGAGCCTCTTCGCTTCTTTGGCTTCGGAATCGGCGTAATAAATTCTGCGCGGCGCCTCTTGTCGATGGTTCGCTGCGTTGGTTGCCCAGTATCGTCCAGCTCCCAATGCTTCGTCGGGTATTCATACGGCGAATACAGGATCGGGTGTTCGAAGAACGGGTTAACCATGCGCGGGTAGTATATTCACGCGATCATGGCGGACATCTTTTCTCCGCGTCGTCTGCGCGTGAGACGATCGCGTTTATTGAAATAAAAACCTCTATTGTTCTTGCCTTCACCTTTCGTAATCTCGCGGCGGCGTTCTCGAAAGCTATCCGGCGTCGAATTATCTGAACTCCTAATCCCGCGCGCGGCTTTCGATTTTAACGAAAACCAGAAACGGACATAGACGGAGTCAAAGCCGGCCATGTTGTCCTTCCCTTTGCTCACGACCTGCGGTTTAGCTTTGGTTTTCGAGATTGCGCTCACGCGCACGGCGGTGTGGGGTGCGAGGCACTTCAAAGTTCGAAGTCGGAATGCGGAATGCGGAAGTGAAGGCAAGACGATCCGCCTGAGGCGGATGGCGTTGCCCCGCTCTTGCTCTAGACCCCAAGCGCTCATGGCTTAAATCCGATCTTCGGTTTTTCCGGCGTCGGCGGCTCGGCCGGCGGATCGATGATGTCCATGACGCGCTGAAGGATCGTGACGATGGCGGCTTCGTGAATGTCGAGTCGCTGCTTGAGTTCCTTTTCCAGCGCGGCGAGTTGTTTGGCCAGCTCGTGTTTGTCCCCCAGTAGGGCGCGCATTTTGAGGAAGGCGCGCACAACGAAGACGCTCATCTGCACGGCGCGCGGGCTGTTCAATACGTTTGCGGCCATGATCGCGCCGTGCTCGGTGAAAACATAAGGGCGGTAACGCCTGCCGCCGTGGGAAGTTGAGGTCGCATTTTGCGACCTCAAGACTGAACGGGATTTGGAACTGGCCGCGTCTTGCGATCGGTTCGGCTCACTTGAGGTCGCAAATTGCGACCTTAAAGCGTCGCTCTCTTTCACGGTAAGCTGAAAAATGAAATCATCCGGGAACCGTTCCTGGTTCCGTTTCACCTGCTCGTTCAATCGCTTGGTGGTTACGCCATAAAGTCGCGCCAAATCCGAGTCCAGGATCACCTTCTCACCACGGATTTCATGGATGAGCGGCTCGACTCGCTCCACAGCGACCGCTTCCGAAGCCGCAGCTTTTTTACGCGCCATAGCCCAGTCCTTTTAAGTTGGCGCGAATCGCCGCTTCGAGTCTGGCCGATTCGGCAAACTGGGCGCGTTCGGGATGGTCTTCGTAGACGCGGCCGAGGATTTCTTTGAAGCGATGGGAGACTGGCGGCGGGGCTTCGAGAGGCTGATCGGCGGGGGCGCCGATGTTGTTCTGCGAGGAGGAGCGCTGGAAAGGTTGAAGGATGAATGAAGAAGGAAGAAGTTTGTTCGTTGAGGAAAGAACAGGGGCCATGGATGAGCAAGTTCTAAAGCGCTCGCGGGCAGGATGGAAGCAAAAAGAGTGGCGAGTGACAAGTGACGGGTGACGAGTGGAAGCCGGGAGCGGGGAGATTCAGAGGACAGAGGTCGGAAGCCGGAAAGCTGAACGGAGCCGGCGGAGGCCAAAGATTTGGGCAGGCATCTCAGGGGAAATGGAAAAAATCTTGCGCCGCTGCGACCCGCCCGGATGTTATCGGCCAGGGATGAAAACCATTCTGGCGGTGCTCGTTTCGGCGATCTTGACTCTGCACGCCTCGGCGCTCGTCCAATATTCGAGCGAAGACGTGTCCCGCTTTCGCTCGAAAGATTATCCCAAGGCCGAGCCAGGCATGCTCAAACCCGCCGAATATGTCGAGCGAGCCAAAAAAGCATTGCATCAGCGCTACCGAGAGCTGGATTTCAAGAAGATCAAACTCGCCGGCGTGACCCACCGCTTCTATGCCGATGCGCCGCCGGCCGATAAGGACATTATTTGTGTGACCTATATCTACCAACAGCTACTCACAGCAAAAAGCGAAAACGGTGGCGACCTTCCAGCCGGTCGCAATGCCGTTGTCCCCGCGCTCCTCGTCTTGATTCGCAAGGATCTGACGAAGGTTTACGTCAACGAAGTCTATTACCAATACGAGTAGCGGGCTCCAACCGCTCCCTTCACCCGATCCTGTGCGATGAATCGCCCCACTAAGCCTGCTTTCCTTGGGCGAAGTGCCACCTTCCATTGTAATACACATGAAAAAAGTATTTGAATCCTCACGCGACGTGATTATCCAAACCGATAATTGGACCAAAGCAATCGAGTTCTACGAAACGACGCTCGGGTTCTCCGTGACTCATCGAAGCGCAAAACTGGTGGAATTTGAAACCGGCGCATTCCGTCTCTACGTGGAGAAAGGCAATCGTCCTGGACCGGTGTTCGATTTTCTGGTGCCGGACATGCAGGCCGCCAAGACCCGGTTACTCGCTGCTGGTTGCAAGATCGTAGAGGAGAATGCCTCGATCCCCCGCTGTTACATCCGCGATCAGTTCGGTCTGGTTTTCAATATCGAGCAAACGGAAGGCTGAAAAGGACCGGATCCAACCCACCACGATGCACAAGCGACTGCATCTTTGCGTATTCCTGGTGATTCTTTTCACACTCGCAGTCGGAAACGAGACGGGCGCAACGGGAGCCGGATTGGCTGCTGAACTCAGGTCTAAGATCCCGGCACTTGCCGAGTCGAGGCAACTCATTGTGGTCACGGCTGGCGACTGGAATGCGGTCGGCGCGCGCCTCCAGCGCTTCGAGCGAGCCGATGCGGCGGCCAGTTGGGCTGCGCTGGGTCCAGCGACCGAGGTGGTGGTTGGCCGGAACGGCATGGCATGGGGCATAGGACTCCATGGGACGCATCCCGCAGCGGAACCGATCAAGCGAGAGGGTGACGGACGGGCGCCTGCCGGAGTCTTCCGTCTAAACGAGATTTTTGGCTACGCCACGGCGACAGAAGCAAAGATTGTTGCCTTTCCGTACAAAGAGTTAACACCGAGCACTGAAGGAGTGGATGACGTCCGCTCGAAGTATTACAATCGAGTGGTGGATTCCGCGCTGATCAGCGACAAGGACTGGAAGAGTTCCGAGATCATGTTGCGGCCGGACAACCTTTATCAATGGGGAGTTGTGGTGGAAAATAACTGGAAGCCATCGCCGGGAGCTGGTTCCTGTATTTTTCTGCACGTCTGGCGCGGCCCTCGGCAAGGGACGGCAGGTTGCACTGCCATGCCAAAGGATAAAATGGAGGGCATCGTGCGCTGGCTGGATCGGCAGAAAAAGCCGTTACTCGTCCAGTTGCCGGCTCAAACCTATGCGCGGATGAAACATCATTGGAACCTTCCGGCAGTTGACTAAAACCAGGTTCCCCGGATTCTACCAAAAATGAACAATCCAGCTCCGACGACCAACGAACAGACACTCTGGCGAGGGACGGTTTCCCATCTCCATTACCTGGGGAAATGGCTTTTCGTGGTGATCCTGGTCGCCGCCCTGGGCGGTAGTTTCCTTCTCCACTTTCCCAATTCGGCCGATCTCCTGTGGGGCTGCCGTGCGGCGCTCCTGGCCCTGGCGATCGTGCAAGTGTTGTGGATTCAACTGGATCGAAGCCGGCGCAAGTACGCCGTGACGAACAGACGGGTGAGCGTGGAATACGGAATCGTCAATAAGACCTCGAACGAGGTTCGGATTCAGGACGTGCGAAGTATCAACTTGAGGAAGACCGGGGTCAGCGGCCTGCTTGGCATCGGCACGGTCGAGTTCTCATCCGCCGCCACGGACGATGCCGACGTGATCTTCTGGAACACTCCTGAGGCTGAAAGAGTGCGGGACCTGGTGCGATCTCTGCAAAGCTGATTCGATTGTCCGACCCGCGCTATGACTACTTCGCGCGCCTTCTCTCGCATGTGGTCGACGCGCGTCGCGACCGCGCCTGCTCGCGAAAGATTACGGACTAACTGATCTTGTTTTCGTTAGACGGGTTAGAATTTCAACATGGACACCCAAGCCAGAGACAATACCCTAACGATTGCGGCCATCGGGCTCCTCGCTTACGCCTCGGCCGATATCGCGCACCATGCCCTGGGGCACGGCGCCGCCTGCCTCGGGCTTGGCGGCCGGATCATTTCGCTCTCTTCGATCTTCGTGAACTGCTCCCTGCGCGGCGCAACGATTGACCTTGCCGGCCCATGCGCGAATCTCGTGCTGGGCGTGGTCGCGCTGCTCGGGGCGCGCAGCGCGAGCCGCGCGTCGTCAACGACTCGGGTGTTTTGCATTCTCGCTGCCGCCTTCAATCTCTTGTGGTTTTCGCTGCAACTTGCTTTCAGCGCGGCCACGAGGACCGATGACTGGGCGTGGCCTATGCATGAGTTTCACGTCACGGAACCGGTCCGATACGGCATGATCGCGACGGGCGCGCTGGCCTATCTTTTGACGATACGTTCCATCGCCGCCCAGATGGCGCCCTTGGCAAATCCGCCGGCCCGCGCAAGGACAATCGTTTTCACCGCATGGCTGACGGCCGGCGCGCTCGCCTGTGCGACGGCGGCGTTCGATCACCACGCGGTTGCGGCAATATTGCGGCATGCCGCGCCGCAATCTTTCGTCCTTTCGCTTGGTCTTCTTTTCGTCCCGGCAAGAGCAACGGCCTCACGGTCCGCAGGCGAAGCAGCCGCCACCATTGCCCTTTCCGTGCCATGGGTGGTTGCGGCCGCAATCGTAGCGACCGCGTCGATTCTTTTACTTGGACCTGGCATTGCCATCGCGATCTAAAAGGATATGAGTGATGCGAGTATGAATGTTGGAGGGACCCGGTAGAAAATGGAGCCGTCGAATTCACAGTCGAGCCCGCCCGCCAAATACGTCGCGCTGAGCGACGGGCTTTATGACTACATCGCGCGTCACCGCTCGCGGGTGGTCGATCCGCTCCTCGCGGAGCTTCGCGCCGAGACCGAGTCGTTAGGCGACGCCGCCCGCATGCTGATCAGCCCGGAGCAGGGCGATTTTCTCACCCTGCTGACCAAGCTTCTCGAGGTGCGCAGCGCGATCGAGGTCGGTACTTTTACAGGCTATAGCTCCATCTGCCTCGCGCGCGGTTTGGCCGATGGCGGCCGCCTCCATTGTTTCGATGTCAACGCGGAATGGACCGCGATCGCGCAGCGTTACTGGGAGAAAGAAGGCGTCGCGAGCCGCATCGAACTCCAGCTGGGCGATGCGAAGCAGGCGTTGCTGAATTGGATGCCACCCGAACCGCTCGACCTCGCCTTTATCGATGCCGACAAGCCCGGCTATGAGACCTATTTCGAGATTCTCCTGCCGAAGATGAAACCGAACGGCCTCTTTATTTTCGACAACATGGTCTGGGGCGGTCGCGTGATCGAGCAGCCGCTGACCGATCCGGATGGTTTGGCGATTGATCGCCTGAATCAAAAGCTGGCGCACGATCCGCGCGTCGAGTCGGTCCTGCTGCCGATCGCGGACGGACTGCACCTTGCGCGCAAGCGTTGAGAATGGACGTGCGGAAGCACGTCCCTCCGCAATCGACGAACTCTACCGAAATAGAGGAGCAGCAACTTTTAGGATTGACAATCCCGCCGCGACCCGCAATTGATCGGCGCGCCAATTACCAACTATCCATGAAACGCACCATTCATTCCATCGCCATGGCCTTGCGCCACCTTTCCTTTCCGGTCGTGACCGGAGCCACTGCAGCATTATCACTTTGTGTGCCGACTGACGCGGCCCGAGGCCAATCGCATCCGCCGACCGGGTTCCAGGAGGTGGCCAACGCACGCTGGCAGAAGCTGACCAATCAACCGTCCTTCAATACAGACACCGCCCTCTTGTTGACCGACGGTACAGTGATGGTGCACCAATACAGCAGCCAAAACTGGTGGCGCCTCACTCCCGATATTAACGGCAGCTATCTGAACGGCACCTGGTCGCAGATCGCTTCCATGGCTTCGAATTACGGGCCGCTCTATTTCGCATCCGCTGTCCTGTCGGATGGGCGCGTCCTCGTGGAGGGTGGAGAATATAACTTCGGTTCGCCGGTCGAAACCAATCTCGGCGCGATTTACAATCCCACGACCAACTCCTGGACGACGGTCAGCCCGCCCGCCGGGTGGTCGACGATCGGAGACTCTCCCTGTGTTGTCCTGAATGACGGCACTTTCATGATGGGTCGGAACGCATCGAAACAGCAGGTTCTGTTTAACGCCGCGACCCTGACCTGGACCGCCGTCGGCACCGGGAAGGCCGACAATTACTCCGAGGAAGGTTTTTCCTTAACACCTGGTGGCTCAGTTCTACTTGTGGATACTGCGAGTGGCACCAACTCGGAGCTATATAATCCCGCGACTGGCCAGTGGGCCACGGCGGGCAGCACCATCGTGAAGCTGGCCGATGCCGGCAGCCTCGAGATCGGGCCCAAGATACAGCGTCCCGACGGCACGATTGTCGCCTTTGGAGGAACGGTCCACAATGCGATCTACAACCCCACCACCGGGACTTGGGCCACAGGGCCTGATTTCCCAGGCGGAAACGATATGGCCGACGCCCCGGCCAGTCTGCTGCCGAGTGGTAACGTGCTTGTTTTCGTAAGCCCCGGTGTCTTCCAGACCCCTGCTATGTTCTACGTCTTTGATGGAAGCACCTTCACCCAGGCTCCGTCCACCCAAAGTGCAGGCCAGCTCACATCCTACGAAGGACGGACCCTGCTCCTGCCGAGTGGCCAGGTGTTGTGGCTGGTCGCCGATGGCTCGACGATCGATGTGGAAATCTACACTTCAAATGGCAAACCAAACGCCGCCTGGGCGCCGACCATTACCTCTGTCCCGCGCACCTTGACGCGCGGCAACTCCTATCAGATTTCCGGCACGCAATTCAACGGCCTGTCCTGTGGGTCCGATTATGGTGATGACGTCACCATGGCCAGCAATTACCCGCTGGTTAGGATTACTAACACGGCCACTGGCCATGTCTTCTACGCCCGCACTCATGACCACAGCACGATGGGCATCGCCACGGGCAGCACGATTGTCTCCACCACCATCGATGTCCCGGCCACGGCCGAGGCAGGCTCAAGCACCATCGCCGTAGTCGCCAACGGCATTTCGTCCAAAGCCAGGCGGGTTACGATTCAGTAGAATATCAGACCGCCGGCAAGGATTGAGGGCGCGTTAGATCTCGATCGTCTCTCCGATCTTCGGCAGGAGCAGTTCCTTGCCGTCGGCCTCAGCCGCCTTCAGCGCCGCGGCGTGGTCGAGCTTGATCGGCGGGAAGGTGTCGTAGTGGACCCCGACGATTCTCGTGACGCCGACGAGATCCGCCGCGCGCAATGCGTCGTCGATTCCCATCGTGAAAAAATCGCCGACCGGGAGGACTGCGAAGCGCAGTTTCGTTTGCTCGCCGATGAATCTCATATCAGAGGTGAGCGCGGTGTCGCCTGAGTAATAGAAACTGCCGTCCGGAGATTCGACGACAAAGCCGCAGGGATTCCCGCCATAGCTTCCGTCTGGCAACGAACTGCTGTGGACGGCGGCGCTCAGCTTCACGCGGCCGAAAGGCATTTCCGCCCCGCCGCCATGGTTCATCGACTGCACGCGCTTGACGCCCTTTGCTTCAAACCAGCAGCCGACTTCGTAGGGCGCGATGACGGTCGCCCCGGTGCGCGTGGCGATCGCAACCACGTCGGCGACATGATCGCCGTGGCCATGCGAAACGAGGATGAAATCCGCCGGGATTTTTCCGGCATCGATTTTCTCCGCGAGTGGATTTGGAGTGATGAACGGATC
This sequence comes from Spartobacteria bacterium, assembly GCA_003169975.1. Lineage (GTDB taxonomy): Bacteria > Verrucomicrobiota > Verrucomicrobiia > Chthoniobacterales > UBA10450 > Palsa-1392. The sequence continues at coordinate 137,241 of PNAA01000046.1, forward strand.
GAAAAGCAGCGTTTTGCCGCCCGCCTCGACCGCAAAACAGGCGTGTCCGTAATAGGTAAGCTTCATGTGGTTATGTACTAATCGATCGCCGGCGGCGCAACGGTCTCTTGCCTGATGCAAAGGCCGCGTCCACCAGCAAAGTAGCGTGCGCTCCGGCCGCCTGCGCGGATGATCCAAAAAAAGTTCATAAGCGGCGGCGTATTTTCTTGACCCCCGACGCGCCGCGGCGTTAGACCTAATGGCAGCCGCCCCATGGATATGAGTGACCTCCCCAAGCAAGCCTCCTTTTCCGCGCTCCCTGCCGAGCGTTCGCCCGGCCCCTGGCGAAACCAGCACAAAGGAACCTCCCTATGAAAACCCCGGCAAACAGGATGAAGAAACTTCCCGGCCGGCTGGGCCTCCTACTCCTCGCTCTGCTGGGACTCAGCGCGCTCCAAGCGCAGGCGAACAACATTAATCTCGACCCGTTGCGGACGAACCATGCGGCGACCCTTCTTAACTCAGGACAGGTCCTGATTACGGGCGGAGTGAACGAAACGGCCACGCTTAATTCGGCGTTGCTCTACGACCCAGCGACCGGAAATCTGGTTGCCACCGGGGCAATGACCTCGGCGCGGGCCAATCACACCTCCACCCTGCTGCCAAGCGGAAAAGTTCTAATCGCGGGAGGAGATATAAATAATGTCCTGCTCAAAACGGCGGAGATTTATGACCCGGCGACCGGTCTTTTCACGCAGCTGGCCAGCCAAATGAGCGTCGCGCGCAACAAGCACACCGCCACCTCGCTGCTCGGTAGCCGGGTATTATTGGTCGGCGGGAGCAAGGCTGATCTCTTCGATCCGGTGACCCAGACCTTTACCGCTGCCACTGGGACGCCGGTTAATCGCAAGAATCATAGAGCGATGCTTCTGGCCGATGGAACCGTTCTCATCACCGGCGGCTACGTCAATGCGATCGCGGTGAAGACGACGGAGATTTTCAATCCGTTGACCCAGAACTTCGGCCTCTTGTCGAGCCGAATGATCATCCCACGCGCGAACCACGCGATGACGCCGCTCCCCGACGGGACGATATTGATCACGGGGGGATTTTCCGGCACCAGCCCACATGATGAAACGGAGATCTACAATCCGCTCAATCAGACGTTTACCAGCGGCAAAAAGATGCTCTTCCACCGCTCCAGTCATCGGGCACTGCCGCTGGCCGACGGCCGGGTGCTAGTCATCGGCGGGACCACTCTTGAAAGCGGTTTTCTGGATACAAATGAGGTCTATGATCCGACTCTCAAAACATGGTCGGTGCACAGCATCCTGATGGAAAACCGAAGCCAACACACGGCCACCACGCTCTTGGACGGGACCATCTTTGTTGCGGGTGGAATCACGGGCAACCGGACGCTGCTCACCGCCGAGATGCTGGATCCAGTGACACAGACCTTTACATCGTTAGGCAGTATGCAGTCTGGACGCAACGAGCATACCGACACGCTCCTGCCCGACGGAAAAGTCCTGCTGGCCGCCGGTAGCCTGGACACCGTCTACCTGAAGTCCGCCGAAGTTTTCGACCCAACCACTAATTCCTTCACGACGGTTGGTTCCATGGCCGTGGCAAGAAAGAGCCATAGAGCGACGAGACTCTTGGATGACACTGTCCTGATCGCGGGCGGCAAGAGTGCCATCGCCTCCCTGGTCAGCGCGGAAGTGTATAACCCTGCGACGGGCTTATTTCACACCATCGCTTCGCTTAACAAAGGCCGCGCGCTCCACACTGCCAACTTGCTGAGCAGCGGAAAAGTCGTCCTTATTGGCGGCGCGGTCGCAGGCGGCGACGAGACGGCGACGGCCGAGCTTTACGATCCCGCGACTGGCACTTTCACCTATACCGGATCTTTAATGCTCAAGCGGAAACGTCATACCGGAACGTTGTTGCCAGACGGCACCGTCCTGGCGACCGGTGGAAATTATCTCAAGAATTCGGACGGGGGCACCGGGCGGGAAACGAACACGGCGGAGGTCTACAACCCTGTGACTGGCACGTTCTCGAGCGTCCAGAACATGAGAGTCGCGCGGTCGGAGCACAGTGCAACTCTGCTCCCCGACGGCACAGTTCTCGTTGCAGGCGGGGTCTTTCGGCCTGCAGTCAGCGATCTGTATCAGCCGGCTTTGGGTAGCTTCTCCTCAGTTGGTAAGTTGATTCAGGCGCGTGGGCGACACGTCTCACTGCTGCTGTCGAACCCGGCCTGGGGATCTCTGGTCGGCAAGGTGCTGGTGATCGGAGGAGATGTCACCGGTGGTGCGATCTTTGGCGGCGCACAGCAGGCCCTCGATTCAGTCGAGATTTATGATCCGGCCACCGCTTCGTTCAGCTATTTTGGCACGATGACGGTGGCGCGCCAGAACCACACCGCGACCCAGCTGCTGGATGGGAGAATCCTCATCGCCGGCGGGATCGGCCGGCCATTCGTCAGTGGCACGGCGGAGATCGTAACTCCTTAAAGCAGCGAAGAGTTACGGTAGCGGCGACCTGTGATCGGGTTATACTCACACCCGAGGCAAACAGCATGAAACCAAAGAGCACCAAGGATGAGACGGACAGGTTACGCTATTTTGCCCGGATGCTGGACAAGATTCGGCTCCACGCCGAGGGGCAACTGGATCCCGATTATCACTCCAATATGGGCCGCGGGGCCGACGGCCGACTGACAAACTTTCTTCGTGTCGACTATGACAAGCTGAGGGCCCGGGCGCAGGAGGGTGGGACGGATCATGAAATACTGGAGTGGCGCTTCGCCAATGGCCGGCGGCTGGACAAGAACGACATCGAAATCTGGAATGGATTCATATCCAAACTGGGCTGGAACGATCTCGCCTCGGACTACCTGGCGGAGTGCAAAGCGGAAGCCGGCCTGAGCGACCGGGACGATATCCAGACGCTCGGCCAGCTTTTCGAGGTCGAGGAAGGTCGCATGCCGTAGTTGTCCGGTCGCCTACGTTCCCAACGACCGCCAGGCAGCAGGATCTCCCAGAATCACCATTTCCAGCTGCCACTACCATTTGGCGGTGGCGTTTCCGCACCGGCCACCGGGACCTCGGCGTCGGTCCGAGCCGCAGGGTGGACTGGGAATGGATCATCGTCCGATGCGCAACTCGTGAGCAAAAGAAGCCCGGCGATGGAAAGAGAGGCAGCCAAAACCAATCGGTTCATGAGGAATATGAATCCGCAATCCGGTTGCCCGCAAAGCGAAAATTGATCTGGAATCAAAAGCGCGTCGCTCCAGCTCTCCGCCGGCAGATCGCGATAGCTCTCTTGAGATTCGGTCTCCTAACGATAAGAGGACGCGAGATTGAGTGGAGGTCCGCCGAATAACGCTACCGCGAATCAGATTCCAAAAGCTCGGCCGCGCGAAACTTCTCGAGGTAATCCCTCTGCCGTTCCCCGACCCTGGCACCCTTGCGCCGGTTCAATGTCCGCGGGAGCACTCCAGGTTGGCGATCTCCTTTCCCAGCAAGGGCTCGACCGCGATCGGGACGATATGATCGACCTCGGCGGGCTCGCCCGTGTAAGGGCCACGACTGATCACGGGCGAGGTCCCATGCCGCATCCGAGCGAGATTGTCCGGTGTGAGGCAACCCAGTTTCCCGGCAATGTCGAGGTCACGCAACAGAGCCGCCTCGACGAGCGGAGCGCGGAGTTGCTTCGCGGAAAGATCCAGCTTTTGCGCCTCGTCGATCACCGTTTCGGGCGCGAGCCCGCGAGCACGAGCATCGTTCAGCCAGTAAACGCATTTCAAAACGCGCCGATTCGCGGCACGCTCGCCGTGGAGCGTGGCCAGCTTCGCCGGATCGATGAGCGCCGCGACGGCGGTAACGGCCACGTCTCCGGCCAGGGCCCGGCCCGCAAAAACAAGGCAAAGTGCCAGACGCAAAATGATGGATGGAATGCGATGATTCACTTTCGAAACGCCAGGCTTCACCGATCCACAGCAGGCGCTGGGGCCCGCGGGCCGGAGCGCGCGCGGCAGGTTGTTGCCGGGATCGGTGATCCCGGCGACGCGCGCGTGGTCACGTCTGCAAGAGGCCGGGGTCAGCGAGCCCGGCTACAACCCGGACCCCCGGCAGGACGATTTGTCTGTCGTGGTGCGAGCAAAGCAGGACACCGGGCAAGCAAAGCAGGACACTGTGCGATCAAACCAGGACACCGCATTTTTTGCTGAGTCGGAGCGGAGCGCAGGCTCCGTA
>PNAA01000021.1 GCA_003169975.1 Spartobacteria bacterium
GACATTCCGTCTGACACAGAACATGAGCGAAGTAATGATACGTCGTTTACAGAAAGCGCGTGCTAGGTTAATTTGAGGATATGAACAAACCAAAGGGGGGTAGATAAGCGCCGAAAACACGTCGCTTCCAAATCATCAAAAGGCCTTGGGCCGCGCTTAGCGAATGTTTCGTCAACGATCTGCACAACTCAAACAGAAAACATATGCTTCATTTAATCTGGTACCTCATTGTCGGTCTGATCGCGGGGCTGGTTGCCAACTCCGCCATGCATACGCATCTGACGCTCCTCTGGGCCTTGGCGCTGGGGATCATCGGTTCGCTGGTGGGCGGATTTGTGACTCACTTGTTCGTCCGCCCACGCAGTGGAAGTTCCTTCCATCCGGCCGGAATTATTTTTTCCATCCTCGGCGCTCTCCTGGTTTTGTTTCTTTTGACGAAAATAAACCTGCATCTATACCAACCGTGAGTAATACCGATTTGCACGATCAACCCAGGTCCCTCTGATTCCGTCATGGAAGGCAGAAATCCGCGCAACGCCGACGCCCTCTATGCGCAGGCGCTCGGAGCCGGCGCAATCACCCTTCGCCCGATGGCGCATCAGCCTTTCGGCCACCCGTACCAACCGTCGAGCACGCCAATATAGCTAAGCCTGGCCTCCAGATCGCGTGGCCGCACGTAAGAGCAGAGTTAGAGAACAGCCGCACACTCACAAAAAGGTATTGCAGGGGTTCAACCCTCGAGAAATCAGAACTTCTTACATAAATTTCTTGTCCACTTCAGTCGGATTTCACAAAAGGGCGAACGGACACCCTAGGCTCCGAACCACACTAGCCAATTCCTTCGCCAGCGGGCCTAAAAACGTTCTGATGGCAGAATATTTCTTACGCCGGGGACGAGTATGTCCCTTTTCCCAATTTACGATGGTCATTTCGTTGCAACCGATTGACTTTGCAGCATCGACTTGCCGAAGATTCAAATCGAGCCGGCGCTTGCGGATGGCTTCGCCGATTGATCTTGGCTGGAGCGGATATCGTTTTACGTTGATGTAATGCGGTCCTTGGGGGCAACGAATCCCATATAGTGTTGCCCGACAAAATGGCAATGCATCCATGCCCATGCGAAGTATTTACAATCTGAACTGGCATTTCGCTTCAAAATTTCCTCAACACCTTGGGACGATATTTACGGACGGATGATGGAGCCAACTCACTTAGGCGAGCAGCGATGTCTTCTGCCATTCCCGCGAGCCCCTTCAAACCGCACTTGATTGCGTTCAAGTGGCTTCGCAGTTCCTCTTCGTTGATCCTTTGTCGTCGGAATTCGTCAACTGCAGCAGCCTCTCGACTGGATATTTGGCTTCAGCGACTCGGTTCAGCGCCAGCTCGATTTCCAGCAATTTTCCTCGAACCCGACCGCCTAAATCCATGCGCGATCTTTTGCAATTGCCTCCGCAATTGTCAACCATCTCGGCCAAATGGGTGAACGTGGATGGCGCGATGATTTGCCAAAAATCCGGTCGATCCAATGCAGGCTTGGCGCGACAAGCCAGTTGACTGGCGGCTTCTACCCAAGTGGCCGCAAACCCGATCTTTTTGAAAAAGCTGGGGATCGACCCTCCAATTGATTCTTCTTTGGCCATCGGCGGACAAAAAATGGCGGACAATTGGCGGACACTTTTTGACCGTTTCCGTATAGTCCGATAGAGTGCGATAGGAGTGGGCAGGGCTGGATTCGAACCAGCGAAGGCGTAAGCCAGCGGATTTACAGTCCGCCCCGTTTGACCACTTCGGTACCTACCCGCGCCGCGAGCGTTTGATATAGGCTCGCTCGCCGGCGGTCGCAACTGTTTTGCCGGTGAGGTAGATTCCGGGACAATCATGAATACGCCGCCTGCTCTTCCGACTCTTTCCGAGGCTGATCGCGAACAATTCTGGCCGCCGCTTCCTTTCGCCGCGTGGCAGGCGACAGCCGAGACGCTCCACCTGTGGACGCAGATCGTGGGCAAGGTCCGCCTCGCGCTCACTCCGTGGATCAACCATTCATGGCACGTCACGCTTTATCTCACGGCGCGTGGCCTAACGACTTCGCCAATCCCGCACGGCTTGCATACCTTCGAGATCCGATTCGATTTCATCAGTCATGAATTGCGCGTTTTGAAAAGTGACGGGGCCCTCCGAGTCCTCCCGCTCCAGGCGCAGTCGGTCGCGACTTTTTATCACGCGGTGATGGCGGCGCTGAGCGAGCTGGAGTTGCCGGTCAGAATCGACCTCACGCCTAACGAGATCACCGATCCGATTCCGTTCGCTCGCGACGAAACGCATCGCGCGTACGATCCGGCCCAGGCCAACCGGTTCTGGCGCGTTCTCCTGCAATCGGATCGCGTCTTGCAGAAATTTCGCTCCCGCTTCTGCGGCAAGTGCAGCCCGGTCCATTTTTTCTGGGGCAGTTTCGATCTCGCGGTGACGCGCTTTTCCGGCCGCGCCGCCCCGCCGCATCCGGGCGGCATTCCGCATCTGCCCGATACAGTGACGCGCGAAGCCTACGCGCAGGAGGTGAGCAGCGTTGGCTTCTGGCCGGGCAGCGCGGCCAGTCCCACCCCGCTCTATTATTCCTACGCCTATCCCGAGCCGCCGGGGTTTGCCGAGGCGCAGACCCAACCGGCGGAGGCGAGCTATTACGCGCCGCTGCACGAATTCGTTCTGCCCTACGACGCCGTGCGCAGGGCTGCTTCGCCCGATGACGCGCTGCTCGCCTTCGCGCAAAGTGTCTACGACGCCGCTTCGATTCTCGGGAAGTGGGATCGCGCCGCGTTGGAGGAAGTGCGGCTCAAGCCGCCAGCGAACCTGCCGTGAACAGCGTTTTCCCGGGAAGCGGAGCCCAGCGCTCCAATGGTTTACGGCCCCAGCTTTTTTAGCCAGCGGCTCACCAACACGAATTCCTCGTTCGTTAGGCCGTGACCGGCTTCGAAGAAATGCGCGCTCACGTTCGCGCCCGCTGCCTGCAGAAGATCCGCCAGCCGCTGCGTCTCGGCCGGCGCAATGATCACATCCTGTTTTCCGCCGGCAATCCAGACCCGCACCGTGGAAAGATCCAGTAGCTTTTCGGGCAGGAACGGCACCATGGCGCGCAAAAGGACCGCGGTTTGCAGGACGCCCGCCCGGCGCAACAGGATGCTTGCCGCGATGTTCGCGCCGTTGGAATAACCGACCGCCACCATTTTCTCGACCGCGAACTGATAATGGGCGGCCGCGGCCAAAACGAACTCGGCCAGCTCGTCTGTGCGTCGCTGCAAATCCTCCAGGTCAAACACCCCTTCGGCCAGCCGGCGAAAGAATCGCGCGTGGCCGTTCTCCAAAACTTTGCCCCTCGGACTGAGCAAGGCCGCCGCCGGATCGAGCTCGCGGCCGAGCGGGATGAGCTGATGCTCATTTCCCCCGGTCCCGTGCAATAGGAGCAGGGTCCGATCCGAAGAGCCGGGGACGAATCGGTGGACAAAATCGAGTTCGCTGCTCATCGGTCGATCAACCGTTGTCCGCAAAAAATGCGGCGATCGCGCCCACGACTTCGGCCTGCATTGCGCGCGTCAGCTCCGGGTAGATGGGCAGGGCCAAGGTTTCGCGCGCGGCCCGTTCGGTCTCCGGCAAATCACCGGCACGATAGCCGAGCTGGGCGAAGCATTTCTGTTCGTGCAATCCGAGCGGATAATAAATGGCGGACCCGATCCCGCGCTGCGCAAGGTGTGTTTGCAGCGCGTCGCGCTGCGGCGTGCGGATGACGTATTGATGATAAATGTGATGATTCGTCAGGCCACGCTCCCGATAGGGCTCCGCCGGCAACGTCACGCGATTCGTTAGGCCGCGCCGGGTGAATTCCTCGCGGTAGATATCCGCCACCGCCCGGCGCGCCGCGGACCATCCGTTGAGGTACGGCAGCTTGACCTTCAGGATAACGGCCTGCATCGCATCGATCCGAAAATTGCCGCCGATCACGTGATGAAAATAGCGCGGCTCCATCCCGTGCTGGCGAAAACTGCGCAAGTGCCGGGCGAGTTCGTTATCGTCGCAAACGATCATGCCCGCGTCCCCGGCGGCGCCGAGATTCTTTGAAGGGTAAAAGCTAAAACAACCAACCGCGCTCATCGTGCCGGCCTGTCGCGCGCCGCCCTTCTTCGTCGGATACTCCGCGCCAATCGCCTGCGCCGCGTCTTCGATCACCGTGAGTTGGGAGTGCTGGGCGAGTTCGTTGATCGCATCCATCTCGCAGCACAAACCAAAAAGGTGCACCGGGATGATCGCCCGCACGATGCGTCCCACGGAATCGACCAGTTCGTTCTGCGCATTTCTCTGGCAATGGTTCGCCAGGAAATCCGCGATGGTCGCTGGCGAGATGTTGAAAGTGGCCGGGTCGATGTCGACAAAGATCGGCGTTGCGCCGACCCGGGCGATGCAGCCGCCGGTCGCGAAAAACGTGTAGGCGGTCGTGACCACCGCATCGCCGAGGCCAATCCCGAGCGCCATCAGGATTGCGAGCAGCGCATCCGTCCCCGAAGAGACGCCGATCGCATGTTTCGCGCCGCAATATTCCGCGAGCGCGCGCTCGAATTCCTCCACCTTCGGCCCGAGGATAAAACTTTGTGTCCGGAGGATGTCGTCCAGTTCCCGCCGGATCGGCTCTGCCAGCACCCGGTATTGTTCGCTCAGATCGAGCAACGGCACGCGCATGGGCTACCGAAGCATGGGGGACGGGCTCTGGCGAGGGCGAGGTAGTGTTCGTCGATTCTCAGACTGGTCGGTTTCGCTTACTTGGGCGAGCCGGGGTTGTAGCCGGGGTCGGTGAACCGGATCGCACGCAGACATCACGAGCCTCGCCCTGCCGGGATCAACGATCCCGGCTACAAGGCGCCACAGAGCGCGACTAACAATCATCGAATTACCCGCGCGCGGAGGATTGTGCTCCGGTCATTGACCGCAGAGAGCCGGTAAGCTACTCTCCGCGCGTGGGTGTCATCCGGAGTTTGTTCTGGTTCGTGCTGTTTGTGCTCTTCACTTTCAGCTTTGTCGTCCTTTTTGAATACGGGACGACCGACTTCGTCTCCGGCTTTCAAAAGGAATTTCACCGCGTGACGAAATTCGTGCAGGAAGCCGCCCACCCCGCGACGAAGAAGAAGAACACCACTCCCTAGCCGCGGGGCGAGGGTTATTCGACAAACTCCAAGTCGCCCGCGGCTGGCACCAGCCCGCGCTCGCTCCCGGCACGCAGAAATTCCCGGATCGCAGCCCGCCCGGTCTCACCGTAATCGCGCGTAAAATCGTTCACATACATGCCGATGAATTTACCGGCGAGCACCGCGTCCATGTCGCGGGCATAGGGCAGCGAATGGCGCACCGCCGCGTCGCGATGAGCCAGTCCGTAATCGATGCTTTCCCGGATGATTTGCGAAAGGTCGCGGCGCACTTGCGGCGGGAGATCCTTGCGCAGGACATTGCCGCCCAGGGGCAAGGGCAGGCTCGTCTTCGCTTTCCACCATTCGCCGAGATCGACCAGCTTGTTGAAGCCGGCCGCCGCATAGGTGAGCTGGCCTTCGTGAATAATGAGGCCGGTCGCCGCACGCCCCGATTTGACGGCTGCGAAAATCTGATCGAACGGCACGACCACGGATTCGAACTCGCCGAGAAAAAGCTGCAGGGCGAGGTAGGCGCTCGTCATTTTGCCCGGGACCGCGACCAGGCGGCCGCGCAGCCACTCGTAGAGTTCGTTAGGCATACCGCCCAGCGGCGCATCCGGGTCCGTCGCCACGAGCATCGGGCCGTAGCCGTCGCCCATGCTCGCGCCGCACGGGAGCAGCGCGTAGCGGTCACTCACATAAGCGTAGGCGTGGATGGAGATGGCCGAGATATCGAGTTCGCCCCGCAGCGCGCGCTCGTTCAGCCTCTGGATGTCCTCCAGCCGATGCTCGAATTGGTAGCCGCGCAAGTCGATCTTGTGCTCCGCCATCGCGTAAAACATGAAGGCATCATCCGGATCGGGGGAATGTCCAAGAGTGAAAACGCGCGCGTCGCTGGCCTGCATGGCGGTGATGCTAACCGGGGGCGTTGCGTGGTGCAATCGACGCGGTTGTCGCCAGGGGCGTCGACCCCGGTGAGGACGCGGTCTCGCTGCTGAGATGCGGCCGGGTCGACGCCCCCGGCGACAGTTGCTTTGCGCCAGTGCTTCCGATAGCCTGAGCCCGCGATGGCAAAATCCGGTCTCGGCAAAGGTCTCGGCGCACTGATCAGCGTCGCCCCTTCCCTGCAATCAGCCGAGCCGGAAGCCGGCGAAAGAGTGCAACTGGTCAGCCTCGCCAGTATCGTGCCGAGCCCGCTCCAGCCGCGCCGGGAATTCGGGCGCGAGGCGCTCGAGGAGCTGGTCGACTCGATCCGGCAACGCGGCATCATCCAGCCCCTTATCGTTAGGCCGGTGAACCGCCAATTTGAGCTCATCGCGGGCGAGCGCCGCTGGCGCGCGGCCAAGGAAGTCGGCCTGACCGAGGCGCCGGTGATCGTTAGGCAAGCGACCGATCTCGAGGTGCTCGAGCTTTCCTTGATCGAAAATCTCCAGCGCTCCGACCTTAACCCGATCGAGGAAGCGCAGGCTTATGCCCGGCTCGCCGGTGAATTTGGCATGCGCCAGGACGACATCGCACAGAAGGTCGGCAAGAGCCGCGCCTCGATCGCGAACGCCATGCGGTTGCTCGATCTCGACCAACAGGTGCAGACCTGGGTGGTGCAGAATCTTCTCTCCGTGGGCCACGCCAAAGTGCTGCTCGGCTTGAAAGCGCACGATGAGCAACGGCTCCTTGCCGAGAAAATTTTACGGCAAAGCTCGACCGTCCGCACCACCGAGCGAATGGTCGCGCGCCAGCTCGGCAAGCTCGGCGGGACGCGGCGTCGCAAGCGCGCCGACACCGTCAGCTCGGCAGTCTTGAGCGATCTGGAAAATCGCCTGCGCGAACATTTCGCCACCCACGTCAGCATTCATCACGGCGAGAAACGCGGCCGGATCGAGATCGAGTTTTATGGCAACGACGATCTCCAGCGCGTCATCGGAGTCCTCGGTCTGCCGCCCGATGCCTAACGACAAGAAGCGGCGCGGACGCGGCGCCGCAGCGAAATCGTGGCGGCGTTGGCGCGACGCTGGATGGCAATGGTGGCGGGCTGACAGTCTCGCCGCGAAGTGGCGGCGCTGGGGCGGCTTCGTGTTGCTCGCGCTCGCGCTTTTTCTCGTTTTTCTGTTCCTCGTCTTCCGGAGCACCGGCCCGCGCTACGGAGCGGTCTGGAACGAATTTTCCGGCGAAAAGGCGCTCGCCCATGTCCAGGCACTGGTTGATCTGGGACCGCGGCCGCCAGAGTCGGCGGCCATCAAAAAAGCGCGCGGCTACATTCGCAGATACCTCGAAGAAACCGGCTGGCAGGTGGAAGAACAACCTTTCACCGACCAGACCCCGCGCGGTTCGATCTCCTTCGTCAACCTAATCGCGCGCCGGCCTAACCAACCGCGCCACGCCAAATATTTTCTTCTCTGTTCGCATTACGACACCAAGACTTTCGAATCGATCCGCTTCGTCGGCGCGAACGACGGCGGCTCGAGCACCGGCGCTTTGCTCGAGATGGCACGCGTGCTGAGTCTGCATCTGGCGCTGGCCGCGCAGATCGAACTGGTTTTTTTCGATGGCGAGGAAGCTTACGATACCTTCAGTGCCACGGATGGCCTCTACGGCAGCCGCTATTTTGCCCGGCAGATCAGCGAAGCGAAAACCGGGAAAACGTATCGCGGCGGCATCCTCTGGGACATGATGGGCGACCGCGACCTGACGATCACGCTGCCGCTGGATTCGCCAGCCGATCTGGCGCGTGACATCTTCGCCGCCGCCGACGCGCTGCAGGTGCGCAACCATTTCACCTACTTCAGCCAGGACATTCTCGACGATCACTCGCCGCTCGATGCGATCGGCATCCCGACGATCGACCTGATCGATTTCGATTACCCTCCCTGGCACACAGCTGGCGACACGATGGACAAGTTGAGCGCGCAGAGCCTGCAAACCGTCGGCGCGGTCACGCTCTATTATCTGTCCGAGCTGGCTTTCAAATGAAGCGGATGCTTCTCGCTGCGACCGTCGCGCTCATGCTCGGCGTCGCGACCGGGGAATTCCTCACCCGCGACGCGCCCTTCCGCCGCTGGATCGCGCGGGTGGCGCACCGCGGCGAACTCGAAACACTCGTCGGCCGGCGCGGAATTTACGACACCGACCTCGAGCGCGCGTGGCAGGCCGAGGTTTTCGCCGGCGGCGGGGATCCGCAGGAGATCGAACGCTCGATCGCCGATCAGCAGAAGCGCGCCCTTCTCCCACGATTGATCGTGCAGGCACGGCTCGATGCAGCGGCCGCAGGGCAACCGATCCTCCCCGCTGCGCTGGCCCATGAGATGGACGTGCTCCGCTGGCAGTTCCGCAACGAGAAAGCCTGGGCCGCGATCCTGCAAAGCGTCGGGCTCAATCTGCGCGGACTGCGGCGCGAAGCCGCCACCAATCTGCGCGATCGTCAATGGATCGAGGCGCAAATCGCGTCCAGGATTCAGCCTAACGAGGCGGAGTGCCGCCGCTATTTCGACGCGCATCGCCGGAGTTTCCAAGAGCCGTTGCGCTTCCGCGCGAGCCATCTTTTCCTCGCCGCCCCGGACGGATATCCGGCGGAGGTGATCGCGACGAAACGCACCCTGAGCGACGCCCTTTCCCGGCGGCTGGCCAATGGCGAATCGTTTCCCGCGCTCGTCGCAGAATTTTCCGAGGACGACGCAACCAATAAACGGGGCGGCGACCTCGGCTATTTCGCCGAGGAGCGCATGTTGCCCGCGGTTTTTCAAGCCGCGCAAAAGCTCTCTCCCGGCGAAATCAGCGTCCCAGTCCGCAGCCGCCTTGGGTTTCACATCATTCGCCTGACGGAGTTGCGACCCGCGCGCGCGCTTAGTTTCGAGGAGGCCCGGCCCGAAATCAGCGCGCGTCTTGAGAACCAACAACGAGCGAGCGCCGTCGCCGACTTGATCGCGGCACGGGAATGATCCGCCCCGCGGGGATCATCCGCAAAGTGCGAGGACGCAATTCTTGATTGCAGCGCGGCCCAATCAATTTGAGCTTGCCCCCGCGGCTTCCCGCACCAGGAGACAACAGAAGATGGCCCGCCCAAAATCCAAGAACGTCGGCATCATCGGACTCGGAATCATCGGTTCGCGAGTGGCCGGCGCTCTGCGCAAGCGCGGGCTCCAAGTCTTCGTTTGGAACCGAACTCCGCGCCCGGAGCAAAACTTTGTCGGTTCGCCGGGCGAGGTCGCGGAGCTCTGCGATGTGGTGCAGATTTTTGTTTCCGACGACGAGGCGCTCCGCGAGATCGTACGGCAACTCAGCCCCGCCCTGACGGCCCAACACATCGTCACCGCGCACTGCACGGTCTCGCCGGAGAGCATGCGCGCGGCCGCCGAGCTGGTGGAAAGGCGCGGTGCGCGCTTTCTTGAGGCACCTTTCACCGGGAGCAAAGTCGCGGCGGAAAACGGGCAGCTCGTCTACTACATCGGCGGCGACGAGGCGGCCTTGAAACAGGCGCGCCCGATCCTGGAAGCGAGCAGCAAGGAGATCGTCGTCATCGGGGAAAAAATCGGGGACGCGACCGTCATGAAAGTCGCGACCAATATCGTGACCGCCGCGACCGCGCAAGTGGCGGCGGAAGCGCTCGCGCTCGTCCGCAAAGCCGGAATTTCCACGGAACTTTTCGGCCGCGCGATGAAGAGCAATGCGAGCAACTCGACTACCCTCGAGATGAAAGTGCCGATGATGCTGGCCGGCGATTTTGAGCCGCACTTTTCGGTCAAGCACATGCTCAAGGACGTCCGGATCGCGGCCCACCTGGCCCGTGATTATTCACTCGATCTGCCGGTGACGGAAGTGGCGAGCGACATGCTGCTCGCCGAGCTGAAACAGGGCCGCGGCGACGCCGATTATTCCTCGGTGGCGCAAAAATATTTTCCGGCTCCTGCCAAGGTCGTTAGGCCAGAGCCGGAGAAGAAAGCGGAAGAACCGAAGCCAAAGGAGCCGGGCGAAGCGGTTGCTGATGAGAAATCGGCTGGGCGCGAGCGACCTGCCTGGGCGCGGCCGGCCGAACCGAAACCGGAGCCGCCGGCCGAACCGGAAAAGACCGCGGAAGCTCCCAATCTATCCGGTGGAATTCGCGGCTGGTTTAGCCGCCGGTCCTAACGAACGCGGCGGCCAATCTGATGCCCCTGTTTGATCTCTCCGATCGCCTTAAACTGCGGCTGACCGGGAACGACCGGGTGCGGTTCCTGAATGGGCAGGTGACGAATGACGTCCGCAAGGCGAACGCCAACCTGTCGATGGCGGCCTGCGTCCTGAGCGCGAAAGGGAAAATGGATGCGCTCATTTTTATCGGCGCGGGGCCGGATGAATTATTCGTCGATGCCGACGCGGAGTTAAAGGCAGCGCTCGCGGCGCGGCTCGAGCGTTACCTCATCGCCGATGAGGTCACGCTCGAGGACGTGACGGAGCAGTTCGCGCTTTTTCACGTCACCGGGGAATCCGCGCCGACCTTGCCTAACGAAGCTCGCTGGCGCCGCGGGAAACGATTCGGCGCGGCCGGCTGGGATCTCGTCGTGCCGGCGGCGGAGCGCGAGAGCGTGCGCCAACTGCTGGCCGCGCAATACCCGATTTGCGATCCGGAGTGCGCCGAGCAGTTTCGCATCGAACAGGGTATTCCGCGCTGGGGCCGGGAGTTGACCGGCCAGATTATCCCGGTGGAGGCGGGTCTCGAGGGCGGCGCGATCGATTACGCGAAAGGTTGCTACATCGGCCAGGAGGTCATTTCGCGGATGAAGATATCGGGCCAAACGAACAAGCGTCTCTGCGGCTTGGTTTCGGTGGACGGATTGCCGCTTTCGCCCGTGATGCGGCTTTACGCGGCGGATGTAGCCGGGGGCGCTGACCCCGGCCGGAAAGCGAAGGATGTCGGCTGGATCACGAGTGCGACACGGATGGAATCGTCAGGCAAGGAGGTCGCGCTCGGTTTTGTGAAGCGCGGCTCGAACGAAATCGGGACGCGGTTGTCCGCGCGGAAAGCGGACGACGCGGCGGGCGCGGTGGCGGTCGAGGTGGCCGAGTTGCCGTTTCGTTAGGCAACGCGGCGATTGCGCTTGCTTCGAGGAGCGCGGGCGAGAAGTGGATTGACCCATTTCGGGCCCCTCCCTAGTTTGGCCCCTCTTCTTCATGGCCAAGGTCTCCGTCAAAAACGTTTTCAAAATCTATCCCGGCGAAAAGGGCGGAAACGTGACCGCAGTCAAAGACGTCAGCCTCGAGATCGCGGATCGCGAGTTCGTCGTGCTCGTCGGACCGTCGGGTTGCGGAAAATCCACGACCCTGCGGATGATCGCGGGCCTCGAGGAGATCTCGCAGGGTGATGTCTACATCGGCGACAAGCGGGTCAACGACGTCGCGCCGAAGGACCGCGATATTGCGATGGTTTTCCAAAATTATGCGCTCTATCCACATATGAGCGTCTACGACAATCTCGCCTTCGGGCTCAAGCTGCGGAAATATCCGAAGGCGGAAATCAAGAAACGGGTGATCGACGCGGCGAGCATTTTGGGCATCGAGGCGTTGCTCGAGCGGAAACCAAAAGCGCTTTCCGGTGGACAGCGACAAAGGGTGGCGGTGGGCCGCGCCATTGTCCGGCAGCCAAAGGTTTTCCTCTTCGACGAACCGCTCTCCAACCTCGACGCCAAGATGCGGGTGCAAATGCGCACCGAGATCACCAAGCTCCATCAGCGGCTCCAGGCGACGATGATTTACGTCACCCACGACCAGGTCGAGGCGATGACGATGGGCGACCGAATCGTGGTGATGAATAACGGCGTGGTGCAGCAGAACGACACGCCGCTCGCGCTCTACAACGCGCCGGTGAACCTCTTCGTGGCCGGCTTTCTCGGCAGTCCCCCGATGAATTTCATCACGGGCACGCTCAAACCAGAGGGCGACAAGATTCGATTTCGCGAGATCGAAGGCGGAACGATTGATGTGGCCTTCCCGGCCGCGGATCGGCCCGCGGCGCGCGAGTTTATCGGGCAAAATGTGATTCTCGGGATCCGGCCGGAAGATATTGAAGTGGCAACCTTCAGCCGCAAGGAAGGCAGGGCGGCGGCCACCGGATTTCCCGCCATCGTCGACATCGTGGAGCCGATGGGCGCGGAGACCAGTCTCTATCTGCAGACCGGCGCCCACACGCTTGTCTGCCGAAGCCAGGGGGCGCTCGATCATCGCGAGGCCGGCCATCGTCTTCAGTTCGAAATGACTTTGGCCAAGGCTCATCTTTTCGATCCCGTCTCGACCAAGCGCCTGAGCTAGCGACCTCTTCGCCGCCGAGGCTTGGTCGTGTTCGTTGATTGTCAGTCACGGGCTGTCGCGGGTTGTAGCCGGGGCGTTGACCCCGGTCGCGACGACGTTCGGACCGCCGAGATCACCGATCCCGGCTACAACCCAGGCTCGTCACCTGAGCAAACCGATCAATGACAATCGACCAACGCCAGCCCGAGGCTTTTCCGGCGCGGAGATTTGCTTGCGCTGCGCCGCGCGCCTCACTTATAAAGCAAAGCCTCCCCCGGAAATGCTCGAACCGGAGACCACTGTGAACCAACGATTACTCGCCGAAATTGGCCGCACCCAGCGCCTGGAAATTCTCAACACACTCAAGCGAACCCGCGGCCTCTCCGTCAACCAGCTCGTCGCCAAAATGAAGATGAGCTACATGGGGATCAAGCAGCATTGCCTGACCCTCGAGCGCGACGGTTATCTCGATACCTGGCGACGCCCGCAGAAAATGGGCCGGCCCGAGATGGTCTACCGTCTGACCCGGCGCAGCCACGGGCTCTTCCAGGCCGACAGCAACGCGTTCACGCTCGATCTGTTGCAATCGATCGAGGAAATTCACGGCACCAACGCTCCTGAGAAGCTGCTCTACAATCTCTTCGAACGGAAGACGCGCGCGCTGAAGGACAAGGTCAAGGGAAACACCGTCGAAGAGCGCGCGAAATCGCTCGCGGCCATTCGCGACGAGGAGGGCCACATGTCGCAATTCGTCAATGAACCGACCGAAGGCGGCACCCAGATTCTGGAATGCCACTCGCCGATCATGAATCTGATCGAGCGTTACGAAATCATCGGCCGGCTCGAACAGGACATGTTCGAGAAACTCCTCCAGACTCCGGTGCGGCGCGAAGAGACCTGGACCTCCGGCCTCTACGAGGCCGCCTTTTACTTCGCGACCTGAGCGCTCGCCAAGTCGGTCGCGGCCGCCATCGGCGCGACGGCACGCGGGAATTTACCCTTTCGCTACCCGTGGATTTCAGTTGATTGGTGGCGATGCCCAGCCAATTCCCCGCCGCCGTCATCGAGAACCTGGAACCTCTGATCGACGGTGGTCGCTACCCGATCAAGCGCGTCGTGGGCGAGGACGTGGTGGTGGAGGCGGATATTTTCAAAGACGGCCATGACATCGTGGCGGCGGCGTTGAAGTGGCGGGCCGCCGGCCAGGCGCGCTGGCACGAGACCGCGATGAAGCACGTCGACAACGATCGCTGGCGGGGGGCGATTTCCCTCTACGAAAATGCGACCTACGAGTACACGGTCGAAGCCTGGACCGATGTGTTCGCCGGGTGGCAACATGAGTTCACGGCAAAATTCGAAGCCGGCCTCGCCAACCTGACGAGCGAAAAACTGGAAGGTGCGGCGCTCCTCGCCGCCGCCGCCAAACGCGCCCGCGGCGCCGACACCAAACGCCTGCGCGAATTCGCCGAGCAAATGCGCGCCGGCACCGACGCGGTCGTCCACCGCCTGGCGCATTCGGGCGAGCTCGAGGTGCTGATGGCAACCTACGCCGCGCGTTCCGGCGCGACGCAATACACGCCGCCGCCGCGCGTGATCGTCGATCGCGTCGCCGCGCGGACCGCCGCCTGGTACGAGTTTTTTCCCCGCTCCGCGGAGGGACGGGCCGACCGCGGCTCGACTTTTCGCGACTGTCTTCCGCGGGTCGAGGATGCGCAGGCGATGGGCTTCGACGTCATCTACTTTCCACCGATCCATCCGATTGGCCTAACGAATCGCAAAGGCCGCAATAATTCCGTCAGCTGCCGGCCGGGCGAACCGGGCGTGCCCTACGCGATCGGGAATCGCAACCTGGGTTGCCCGAACGGCGGCGGGCACAAGGATATCGAGCCGTCGTTAGGCACATTCGCCGATTTTGCCTGGCTGGAAAAACAAATCCGCCGTCGCGGGATGGAGATCGCGCTCGATTTCGCGCTCAACTGCTCGCCCGATCATCCCTATGTCGCGGAGCATCCGGAGTGGTTCTACAAACGGCCCGACGGCACGATCAAGTACGCCGAGAATCCGCCCAAGAAATACGAGGACATTTACCCGCTCAACTTTCGCTGCTCGAACTGGCAGGAGCTGTGGGAGGAGATGAAAAGCATCATCCTCTTCTGGGCCGAACTCGGGGTGCGGATTTTCCGGGTCGATAACCCGCACACCAAGCCGGTCGCGTTTTGGGAATTCCTCATCTCCGGGGTGCGCGAAAAATTCCCGGACACGATCTTCCTCTCCGAAGCCTTCACCCGGCCGAAAATGATGAAAGCGCTGGCCAAAGCCGGCTTCACCCAGAGCTACACCTACTTCACCTGGCGCACGGGCAAGCAGGAGCTGGCGGAATATTTCACCGAGCTGACACAGACCGAGATGCGTGAATATTTTCGCGGCAATATCTTCACCAACACGCCGGATATCTTGCCGCTTCACTTGCAGACCGGCGGCCGGCCAATGTTCCAGATCCGCGCTGTTCTCGCAGCGACGTTGTCGAGCGTTTACGGCATCTACAGCGGCTTCGAGCTCTGCGAAAACGCCGCACTCCCCGGACGTGAGGAGTATGCCGATTCGGAGAAATATCAGCTCAAGGAACGCGATTGGGATGCGCCCGGAAACATCAAGGAACTAATCACGAGCCTGAACCGGATCCGGCGCGAGAATCGCGCCCTCCATTTCTACGATAACCTCCGGTTCCATCCCGCCGAGAACGACGCGATCCTCTTCTACAGCAAGATGACGCCGGCGCGCGACAGCATCATTCTCATCGTCGTGAATCTCGACCCGAGCTACACGCAGACCACCTTCGTGCATGCGCCGATCGAAGATTTCGGCGAGATCGGGAGCGAGAGTTACGAGGTGCACGACCTCCTGACCGACGCCCGTTACGTCTGGCACGGGGAGCGCAACTACGTCGCGCTGCATCCGGGCGTGCAGCCCGCGCATATTTTTCGGGTGCGGCGGTTGTAACTCCCACTCATGCAGGAGAAGAAGATGAACGATCGCACTAAGACCACTGTCTCAGCGCCGGTGAGTTGCATCGTCATCCCTCGCGCCTATGCTAAGTCCGAATTGAGCATGAAGAGTTTCCTTTCACTGCTCGTCGTGTTCGCGAGCGCCGGTTCCGTCCTCGCGCAAGCTCCGGCGTCTGAGCCACCCATCCTCCCGCGCACGACCAACATCCTCGAAGCCATGATCGCCGCCGGCCCGGTCATGCTGCTGCTCTTCCTCCTTTCCGTCTTCTCGGTCATGTTGATCATCGTTTATTTTTTCACCATCCGGCGCGGCGCGATCGTCACCAGCGGCTACATGGCGACCGCCGACGCGCTCCTCCGCAAGCGCGACTATCTCGGCTTGCTCGCGGTTTCGAATCGGCACGGCGAAGCGATCGCGCGTGTCGTCCAGAAGACGCTCGATTTCATGACGAAAAATCCCGCGGCGGACTTTGCCCAGGCCCGCGAGATCGCGGAAACCGAAGGCACCCGGGTCGCCACCAACCTGAACAACCGGGTCACCTATCTGGCGGATATCGCGACGATCGGGCCGCTGGTTGGTTTGTTCGGGACAGTGATCGGAATCATCCGCTCGTTTGGCGCGCTCGGCTCCGAGCTCGGCCCGATGCGCTATGTCCTGCTCTCGAAAGGCATCAGCGAAGCGCTCATCAACACCTGCGGCGGTCTCGGGATCGGCATCACCGCGATGATCTTCTACGCCTTTTTTCGGGGGCGCGCGCAGCGGCTCGTCTCCGACCTTGAATCCGCCAGCACCCACATCGTGGCTCTCCTCTCGCTCCAACGGAGCCCGCGCCGCGAACGCGCCTCGGCGCTGCTCGAAGATGAATTTTGAGCGACGTTAGGCGTCGAAACTTTTGCGTCCCTCCCGGACGTTGACTCAGATGAACTTCCGCAGCCGCACCGCTTCGCCCCATCCGGGCATTCAACTCGCGCCCCTGGTCGACGTCCTCCTGCTGCTCCTCATCTTTTTTCTCATGACCTGGAATGCGGCGCGCAACGAAAACGAGCTCGACGTCAAGGTGCCCAAAGCGAGCGCCGCGAAGGAAAAAACGGCCCCGATCGGCGACGTGATCGTGAATGTAAAAAGCAACGGCAACGTGGTCGTGAATCGGCGCACCCTCTCCGAACCCGACCTCACGACGATGTTGCAGGGCCTGGTGAAGCTCAATCCCGACCAGGCGGTCGTGATTCGCGGCGATGAAGCCGGCGCCTACAAAAACGTCGTCAACGTGCTCAACATTTGCAGCCAGGCGGGGGTCACCAACGTCGCCTTCGCAACCGCAAAATGAAGCCGCGGCGTCGCGCGGCCACACTCATCGTCGCGGCCGCAGTTTTGTTTTTGCGGCGCGACGCAGCCGGGCAAACGCCGACGCCCATCCGGCGCGCCATCCCGGTGCAGGAGCCACCTGTCGCGCGCGCCCTCCCCGTCGAAACACCGCCGCCGGCACCCGCGCCCACGATCATGCGAGCGCTACCCGTGCCGGTCGAAACCGAACCGGTTGCGCCCTCCCCGCCCCCGAGCCGGTCGTCCGCCGGCGGTCCACCGCCGGAAAGCGCCGAGCCGCCGGAGCAACGGCAGCTTAACTACGCCAACGCGCTTTTCGGCCGTAAGCTCTACGATCTCGCCGTCCCGGAGTACGAAAAATTTCTCGGCCTCTACCCGGATTCTCCCGACCGCGGGAGCGCGCTTTTCTACCTCGGCGAAGCGTATCGCGCGCTCGGTCGCACCCCAGCCGCGCGCACCAGCTTTCAAAGTGTCCTCCAGGATTTTCCCGAGGGCGATCTGGCCGGGCCCGCTTCCTATGGCCTCGCGGAGATCGCCTTCAACGAGAAAGACTACGCCTCGGCCCTCCCCCTGTTTCATCGCGCGGCGGCGAAAGTGAAAGCCTCCGAGCTGGCGCTTTCGGCGCGCTATTTTGAAGGCCGTTGCCTCGAAAATCTCGAACGCAAAGATGAAGCGCGCGACGTTTACCAGCAGGTCGTCGAAGCAAAGAATCCGAATCCCTATCGTGATGACTCGCGCTTCGCGGTCGCGCTGATCTTCCTCGCCAATGGACGCAAAGGCGATGCCCTGAAACAATTCGAAGCGCTCGCCGAGGAGACGAGCAAGCCGTCGCTCAGGGCGGAGGCGACAGTGCGTGCGGGTTTGGTCGCGGTCGATCTCGTGCAATCGGACAAGGGCAAACCGGACAAAGCGATGACGGCGAAAGCGACCACCTTGCTGCAAAAAGGCCGCACCCTGCCGGGAGCCGGACGCTGGAGCGGGATCGCGGCCGTCGGGCTGTTGCGTCTCGAGTATCAGGCGGGTCAGTACGCGCAGGCAGTCGCCGATTATCAGCGGAGCAAAGATCAGGTTCCGGAGGAGGTGCGGCCCGAGATGATGCTGCTCACGGCGAACAGCCAGCGGCAGCTCGGCCATTTCAAGGAAGCGCAAGATCTTTATCGGCAGATCATCCAAAAATATCCGGGCCGCGAGGTGGCGAAGGACGCGCGCTACCAGCATTTGATCGGTCTCTACAACGCCAACGATCCGGCGTTGCGCGATGAGATCGACGATTTCATCCGGGACAATCCCGACAGTGAGCGCGGCGACCAGGCGAAGCTGCTCAAGGCCGAAGCGCTCTACAAGGAGCATGATTTCGCCGCCGCCGCTCTGCTTTATACCGGGCTGCGCGATTCGAAGTTGTCCGCCAAACTGCGCGCTGAATCGGCCTTCAAACTCGGCTGGTGCTTTGTGCAAACGAAGGAACCGGCCAACGCGATCGACGCTTTCGCTTATTTTCTCCAGGCTTTCCCCGATAATCCGCAGGTCCCGTCCGCTTTGGCCCAGCGCGCGCTCGCCTACCAGGAAGACAAACAGTACGAGAGCGCCCGGGCCGATCTCGACCGGTTGCTGACGAAGTATCCCGAGGCGCGCGAGCGGGAGGCCGCGCTTCAGCAAAAAGCCCTCATCCTTGGACAAACCGACGACGCGCAGGGAATGACCGCGACGTTTCAACAGTTGCTGAAGGAATTTCCGAAGAGCGCGGCCGCGGCACAGGCGTATTACTATGTCGGCAAATCGGCCTTCGAAGCAAAGGATTACGACAGCGCGATTTCGGAGATGAACAAGGCGCGCCAGCTGAACCCGGAGCAATACGGGACGCCCGCGGCGTTGCGCATCATGTCTTCGTATTTCTATCTCAAGCAACGCGCCGCACTGGCCAAAGAGGTGAACCAGTTCTACGAAGCTTCGCCTGACGGACAGGTGCCGGCGGAGATTCTCGAATGGCTCGGGATCGATTTCTACAATGCCCGGGACTACGCCGCCGCGGCCAAATACCTGACCGCGCTGAGTAAAGCCGCCATCGTGAGCAGCGTGAAACCGGATTTCTGGTTTTACCTCGGCGACGCAGAAATGAAATTGAATCAACCGGCGGAGGCGGAGGTTGCGCTCCAGAAGTTTGTCGAAACCGCGAGCGATCCGGCGGCGAAAGCGAAAGGACTCCTTGCCCTCGGCGCGGCCAAGATCGGGGCGCACAAGCCGGACGACGCGCAAAAAATCGCGGACGAAATCATGACCTTGCAACCGGAAGGCCGAACCAACGCGCAAGCGCGTCTCCTCGCCGGCGACGTCGAGATGGAACGCAACCAATTTGAAGACGCGGGTAAAGCGTTCATGAGCGTCGCCCTGCTTTACGACGACCCGGAGATCACGCCCCAGGCGCTCGCCAAGGCCGCGAAAGCCTACGAAAAAGCGGGCAAACTTGACGAAGCGAAGCGGGTCGATGCGCAACTGCATCAAAAATATCCCGATTACGCCGGCGGTTAAATCGGGCTGACGCGAGGAGTCGTCTTCCGGGTAGCGCACACGTCTCGGGTGCTGGCGAATGCGTTTCGCATTCGCGAACTTTCTGGAAGTCCTCGATCTGGGGAGTGGCGTTCGGTTCAGAAAAGTTCGTCCCCGCGGAACGCGGCGACCAGCACACGAGACGTGTGCGCTACCCGGAGAATCGATTTGGCGCTCAGAGAGCGCCGCTCAGGCGCGGCAGATGGCGCAGGGTTTCAATCGGCAGCGGCGCGAGAAATTTTTGCGGATCATCGATCTGCAGGATCGGCCGCGCCAGGCAGGCGGCGAGAAAACTGAGATCGGGCGTCGTGGCGAGGCCGGCCTGCGCGGTCAATTGCAACTGGGCAAGTTGCCTAACGACGCGTTCGATATTCTCGCGGCAATTTCTTGACGAGCTAAATCGCACCGTGCAAACGCCGGGCGCGGTCGCCTCGATCTCCGGCGCCAGGGTCGCCGCGTGATGCAGTAAAATTTCGCCGGCGATTTTCTCCTGCGCACGCGCCCGCGGTTTGAGGATCAGGCACAAACAGCGCGCCAGCCCCTGGCTCGGCGTCATCCCTGCGCTTACGCCGGCTTCCGCCGCGCTTGGCGTGAGCTGCATGATGGTCGCTTTCGCTGCCTCATCATCGAGCAAGGCGAGCGGCTTTCGGTGCAACTCGGGCTCGTGCCGTAAGGCCGCTTGCAATTCAAAATCCGGGAGATAAAGCGCGGCGAACATCAGCCGGCCCGGGCGATTTTGGGATCGCTCCTCCATTTGTTAGGCTGAGCGCGTTGTAACCGAATCTTCAGTTGCGCCTGCAAGTCGGCCACGGCCACATCGAGCTGTAGAAGCGTCCAGCGATTTTCCAAAACCAGTTTCCATTGCGCGCTGCTGATCATGCTTCGCGGAGTGAGAACGAGAAACGCCGTCGGCGCCGGCTCGACCAAGCGTTGCAGGCGATACCAGTTGCTCGCGGGAATCCGGCTCAATTCCGTTAGCGGATTGAGAACGAGATCGAGGATGACGAGCGGAAAATTCCCGTCGCGCAACAGCAGATCGGCCGCCTGCATCGCTTCGCTCGTTTTCCGACAGCGCACCCAAAGGAGATGGCGCAACGCGGCGCCGCCGAGGGATGGCGGGGCGAACGAATCGCGGCCATCGATCAGCGCCATGAAATAGCGCTCACCGCAGGCGCGTTGCAGGAGCGCGGCGATCATCGACGCGCTGCCAGCACTCGGGGGCGCGCTGGTCAATTCCGTGATCGCCCCTTTCGTGAGGCCGCCGCCGAGCGCTTGATCGAAAAAGGGCAGCCCGGTGGCGAATGGATCCCCGGCAGGCAGGGATTCCTGCGGAAATTTTTCCGCCAGAAGTCTGCGCAGATCGATGATCTTGCCTGTCGCCATGCACGAAAGATGACATTGAATGATATGTTTAAAAGAACATATTTCCACCGACCGCTCGATACCTTCCGCCCCTAAAAGCTGTGACACGAGCGGCAGAATTTGCTATAAGCGCCGGCATGCCTCCAAACAAAACCTCTCCAGCATTTCCATTTCGCCCAGCGCTGCTCTTTCTCCGGCCGAGAATCGTCGGACTGGGAGCGCTGCTTTTCCTTGGGCTGTCGCTACGGGCTTTTGCTGGTAGCGCGACATGGAATACCAACCCGGGAAGCAACTCCTGGAACACCGCCAAGAACTGGACTCCCGCTACTGTTCCCAATGGCCCGGAAGATCTTGCAAGTTTCAATGTTTCCAACATAACCGACCTGATCCTCGATACGGACATCGATCTCACCGCGATGATTTTTGATCCGGGAGCGAGTGCCTACAATTTCACTCTTCCCCTTGGGTCTACGCTGAACTTTTTCGGAGACGGAATCACAAATGATTCGGGGGAGTTGCAAAGCTTCTTGCTCTCTATCCGCAAACTCAATTTTTATAACCAAGCGACCGCTGGCAGTGAGACTCTCTTTCAAGCCGGTCAGATCAGCTTTTACGACAACGCCACAGCCGGTGAAGCAACTTTTGAAACCATCGCCAGCTTAATTGCGTTTCATGGCAGTTCCAGCGCCGACCACGGCACTTTCCTCAACGGCGGATTTGACCAACGGGACCACACCATAGACGGCATTTCCTTTTTCGATCAGTCGTCTGCCGGTGAAGGTTATTTCGTCGATAACGCCTCCACGCGCGGTCTTGAGAACAACGGCTCTGTTTACATCGCCGCGGGCGCGACAGCGGATACCGCGACAGTTGTTAACATGGCTGGCACCTTTGTCGGCGCGCTTCCGGGTACCATGACAATCGACGGCACTGGAGCCAGTGGCACTTTCTCAGCCCTTGGGAGCAACGTAGCGGGAGCTGCTGGCGGGCAAATCCTGGTCTTCGGTAATGCCGATAACGCTTCTTACACAGCGACAGGTGGGAGCAATGGTGGCAACGGCGGCATTTTGTTTTTTTCTCTGGGAGCACAGGGCGGTACCGCTCGGTGTACCGTCCTGGGGAACGCGACGATGAAGATGGGCACCACTGACGGTATCGACCTTTCGATTGGTAGCCTCAATGGCGACGGTCTTGTCTTTATCACGACCTTGGGCTTTGGCGAGAAACAACTCACGGTCGGAACGAACAATCTTGATGCGACCTTTTCTGGGGTTATCGGCAATGGGATCGACCAGGCAGCGTCAGCCGGAAGTTTGCTTAAGACCGGTAGTGCAACCTTTACTTTGGCCGGTGAGAATACCTACACCGGTGGAACCGTCGTTCAGGAAGGCAAGCTTATTGTCGCTACCCAAACCGGCTCCGCAACCGGTCCCGGGCGGGTGCGCGTCGATGCCGGAACCCTCGGGGGCACGGGAGTGATTGAGGGCAGGGTGCGGGTCGGCGCCGCCGGCACCAGTGCCTTTCTTTCTCCCGGAATAACTGGAGTAGGCATGCTTGAGTTGCACAAAGACCTCGTGTTCGCCCGCCATGCCACCTACGACTGCGAGATAGACACGGATCAGTCAAAAGCGGATGTCGTAAGCGCAAAGAAAGTAATCATTCAAAGCAGCGCAATGTTTTCTCTCACTGAACTGGGAACAGCAATTCTTCCCATTGGCACGACCTTTCGGGTGATTGAAATGAAACACCTCGGTCCCATCGTGGGGACGTTTGCTAATTTGCCGGACCGAGCGGTCATCGCCGTTAGCAATCGTTATCAAGCCAGCTACGAAGGGGGCGATGGCAACGATCTAACCCTTACCGTCGTGCCCTAGCACAAAGAGGCCGACCGAGAAGAACCCTCCCAAAGGAAAGGTGCTACCGCGCCACCTGTTTCCGCACGAGCGATGTCATCACGCCCTGGATGCGCAACTCCCGCGCCGGAACCAGATCCGGAAACCGCGGATTCTCCGCCTTCAAGTAGGGTCGCCCCCGCTCAATGACATAACGTTTCAAGGTCGTCTCGCCATCGATCAACGCCGCCACGATGTCGCCATTTTTCGCGGTCTGCCGATCTTCCAAAATCACGATGTCTCCATCGAGAATATGCGCGCCGATCATCGAGTCGCCCCGCACGCGCAAGGCGAAAGTGCGGGCGCTCCGTGAGGCGTTGAGCGATTCGAGGTCGAGCGCGACGTGCCCCTCGATGTTTTGCTCGGCGAGGGTGGCCATACCGGCGGGAATCTCCCCGTAGATCGGGATGTCGACCACCCGGCTCTGCGGCGCGGCGGTAATCAAGGCGCGCGCCTTGCGCGCATGACGCTGGAGAAACCCTTTCCGCTCGAGCGCGGCAATGTATTGCATGACCGAGGTCTGACTCGCGAAGCCGAAGTGTTCCTGAATCTCGCGCGTGCTCGGCGTCAGCCCTTTGGTGCGCTGTTCGGCCTGGATGAAGTGCAGGATGTTCTTTTGCCCGGGCGTGAGCATATGAACATGTTGGCGAAAACCGCCGCGCGCGCAAGGTGCAATGTGGGAGGGCCTTTGTGCCCCGAGGGGGAGAGGCAGCCACCGCGGATCGGGGCACAAAGGCCCATCCCACATTAGCCAATTAGCCAGCAGCCAACTGAAATCTCTTTTCCGCGGTCTGCTCGAGGAGGCGGGTGAAATAGGCGATGGAATCATAGCGCTCCACCATCCGCGACATCTCGTTAGGCCAGTCGATCTCGCCGCGCGGCAATTGCGCGAGCTCGGCCTGGTAGGTGGCCCGCAACTGCTCCTCCAGCTTGCCTAACCGTTGCTCCAGCTTCCCCCGCTCCGGCTGGAGCAGCGCGCGCGCGAGGGTGCTTCCCGCCGCCTGGTTCCGGAGCAGCCAGCGTTCGACCTCGCGCAGCAAGGTTCCGCTGTTCCAGAA
The DNA here is from genome assembly GCA_003169975.1 of Spartobacteria bacterium. GTDB lineage: Bacteria > Verrucomicrobiota > Verrucomicrobiia > Chthoniobacterales > UBA10450 > Palsa-1392. The sequence continues at coordinate 23,605 of PNAA01000021.1, forward strand.
AAGTTCCGCCACCGACGGCGGAACCGGGCGACCGGCGGTGAGCTCGGCACCTTCCAGCGTGAGCAGATGATGCAGGCGCAGCTTCGGATCGCTCAGAACGCGAAACGCTTCGTTTAATTCCGCATCTGCGGGTGCCGCGCGGGCCAGCGAGAAATATTTTTCCTTCAGCTTTTCCGGATCGAGCCAGGGCCGTCGCGCTTCACCAAGGAGCGCGAAGTAATCGGTCATGCCGAGAAGCTTTCGCCACAGGAACAATGCGCGACGGCATTCGGATTCGTCACTTTGAAGCCGCCTTTTTGCAGGTCGTCGCTGAAATCGAGCACCGACCCGCTGACGAAAAGTGCGCTCTTCGGATCGACCACGACTCGTACGTTGCAAGACTCGACGATGATGTCGCGATTCGCGGGGCCATCGACCAGATCCATCTTGTACTGCAGCCCCGAGCAGCCGCCGCCGATGACCGCAACGCGCAACGCTCCATGCGCGCGACCCTGCTTTTGCAGGAGGGACGTGAGTTTGCGCGACGCGTTCTCGGTCACTTTGACGAGACGCTCGTTGCCGATCTTGAACTTGATTTCGCCCGGGGGCGGAGAGGCTGCGGACACAGGGGAATTTACGCCGCTTCGAGACAGGTTGCCAAATGGAGGCTCGCGATTTCTTCCACCTCCTGCAAAGTGGACACGCGCTGAAACCTTTCGCGCAGCAATTTGCTGCCAGGCAGTCCCTTTGAATAGGCCATCAAGCGGCCGCGCATCGAACGCATGGCGAGGTCTTCGACGCCGCATTCCGCGACCGCCAGTTCGCAATGCCGCTGGATGAGTGCCCATTTTTCCGCCGGCTCCGGCGGCGGCAGCAATTCGCTGGTCGCGAGATAATGTTTCGTCTGCGAAAAAATCCACGGAGAACTCATCGCGGCGCGCCCGATCATGGCGCCGGCGATGCCGGATTCGGTCCGGCGTCGGGCCACGTCGGCCGCGGAAAAGAGATCGCCATTGCCGATCACCGGGATGGACACGGCGGCCGCCACTTGCGCGATCACGTCCCAATCGGCGGCGCCGGAGTAGCCCTGGGCCCGGGTGCGACCGTGGACCGCGAGAGCAGCGATGCCCAACGATTCCAAAAGTTGCGCCACGCGCACGGCATTGACCGTGGCGTCGTCCCAGCCGGTCCGGATTTTTGCCGTGACCGGGAGCGGGGCGACTGCCCTAACGACCGCTTCCGCCACCGTGCCTAACGTTGGACAATCCTTGAGCAGGGCGGAGCCGCCGTTCTTCGCGACCACCTTGTTGACCGGGCAACCAAAGTTGAGATCGATGAAATCCGGCTGCACCCATTCGACCACCGCCCGCGCGGCCTCCGCCATGTGTTCGGCGTTCCCACCGAAAAGCTGGACACCGATCGGTCGTTCGATGGCGTCGAAGTCGAGGTAGCCGCGGGTGCGGGCATTGCGTCGGAAGACGCCTTCCGACGAAACAAACTCCGTCACCAAAACATCGGCGCCGCGCTCCTTGCAGAGCTGCCGGAAAATTTTATCCGAGACGCCGGCCATCGGCGCGAGGTAGAGCGGGAAACGCCCGTTGGAAAACCAGGAAAGCATGGGAGGGATTAAATGACTAATTTCGAAGGACGAATTCCGAAGGAATGACGAAGCCCGAAGGCCGGAAGGTTGGATGAGTCGGTTTTGTCATTCGGCATTGGTCATTCCTTCGTCATTCATCATTCGGCATTGGTCATCAAACCCATCACTTCCGCCTGCACTCCGCCGAGTTCGTCGAGGCGCAACTGCGGATCGGGCACGACAAAGACATCCCCGGTTTTCGCATGCTCATAGATCAGGACGCGGCCGTGGTCGCCGTTCTCGGTTTGGATCTGCTTGAGGATCCGTTTTCTCTCCAGCATGGCCGCGAGCACGTAACAGGCATTGGCGTTCGCGCGATCCGCGGCCGCGACCAGGCGTCGAAAAAGTTCCTCCGCATTTTCCTTCGGCAACGGCTCCGGCGGCGCGGCGGGCGGCGGCTCGAAACGGGCCCGCCAAAAAGAAAACGGCTGCAAATTTTCGTTGCGTTGCTGCCAGGCTTCTTCGCTCAAATCCTGCCGGCGAAAACCAGCGCCCTCGCGAAAGAGCAGCGTGTAAAAATTCTCACCGGGCGCAAACGGGCGGCCCGTGACCGCGCACGCTTCGGCCCGGTGTTGGATCGACCATTCGTCCGCCAGAGGATTCATGCCGCGCGCAAACTACGCCAGAGCGCAGCCAGATTAAAGCTGGGCGCTTCGCGGTTCGTCGCGCGCAGATGGAGCAGATAAAGGCCGATCACAAAAAAGATCAGGTTCGGTGCCCAGGCGGCGGTGAACGCCGAAACCCGGTCCCCCTCCCCGAGCGCGAGAAACAAGTGGGTCAAAAAATTCATCGAGAAGACGAGCCCGATCGCCACCGACACGCTGGCCAGAATCCCGCGCCGGGAGAAACCGATCCCGAGCGGCGTCGCCATGATGGCGACCACGAAACAAGTCCAGGGCAGCGCCCAACGGTATTGCAACTGGGTGCGGAAGGGGGCGAGGAGCGTCTCGGGAAAATCGGCGTTGAAGCGTAAATAATCCTGCAGCTCGGAGATGCCGAGAAACTCCGGGCGGACGTTGGCGCTGCTCAAGCGATAGGGGGTCTCGCTCCAGCCGGTGAGCAGAAGATAGGGGACTACCACATCGTTCGTAATGTTGCCGGCCGTGTCGTAGGTCGCCATCCTCGTCTTTTCCAGCCGCCAGGCTTTGATCGCCGGCTCGTAGAAAGCCTCGGTCGAAATATAGTTCCGGACGATATTCTCCTGCGCATCCTGCTGCACGATTTGCACGCCGAAGAATTCATTCGAGTTCGGCCGGAAACGCGAAACATACCAGGTGCGATGGTCGGTGCGGTTGCGAAAAACCTGTCCGTAGATAATCACGTCGCGCACTCCCCCGCGATTGACCTGGTCGAAGAAATTTTTCCGGGCCAGCTCGGCGTGGGCGGCGAGCGAGTAATTCAAAGCGAGCGTCGCCCCGGTAGTGAGGAGACCAATCACGAGCAACGGCAGGACGACTCGCGGCACGCTCACTCCGGCCGTCAACATCGAGACGATCTCATTCGAGCGCGACATCCGGCCGAGGGCGAAAAGGAGCGCCAGGAGCAACGAAACAGGCAAGAGGATCACCATCACCTGGGGGATCTGGGTCCAGTAAAATTTCACCACCAGCGCGAGCGGCGCGCGCTCATCGAAGATGGTCGAGCTGTTGTCGCTGATGTCGAAGATCAGCCAGATCGAAAGGAAGCCGAGGATGCAATAGACGTACGGCTGGAGGAAATTTCGAATGATGTAGCGGTCGAGCAGTCTCACGGGATTGGCGATTTACGATTTTCGATTTGCGAATTGACTCCGGCTCCGCGCCATTGTTCCGGTGGCTTCCGAGACAATGCGCCCAGCGCAAACCGGCAAACGCGATTGCTCATGATTGCGCTCAAAGATTCCCTTGAGAGCGACTTTGTCGAGCGCGTGCGGACGATTTTTGCCGAGGACGGCCTGTTGGCGAAAGCGCGCAACTTCGAATATCGGCCCGAGCAGCAGGCGATGGCCGCGGCGGTCGCGCGGACATTGGAGGAGGAACGCCATCTCGTCGTCGAAGCCGGTACCGGAGTCGGCAAGTCACTCGCTTATCTCGTGCCGGCGATCCTCTTCGCGGTCGAGAAAAAGAAGAAGGCGATCGTCTCGACGCACACCATCAACCTGCAGGAGCAACTCCTCTACAAGGACATCCCGATCGTAAAAAAAATTCTGCCGGTCGAGTTCGAGGCCGCGCTCATGAAAGGACGGCAGAATTATCTTTGCCCCCGGCGGCTGGAGCGCGCCCTGCAAAACGCGAACGAACTCTTCAACACCACCGAGCAGGCCGACCTGGCCCGGCTCGCCGACTGGGCGCGCACGACGAGCGATGGGACGTTGAGCGACCTGCCGCTCGAACCCGATCCGAAAGTCTGGACCCAGGTTTGCAGTGAAGCGCACCTCTGCACGCAGAAGACCTGCGGGCAAAATTCGCGCTGTTTTTTCCAGCAAGCGAGGAGGCGGCTGCTCGCGGCCGACGTGGTGGTGATCAATCACACCCTCCTCTTCATGCTGCTCGGCAGCCCGGAAGAGCAGGAGGATCGCGCAGAAGGCTATCTTTTCCCTAACGACTTCATCATTTTCGACGAAGCGCACACCATTGAACAGGTGGCTTCCCGGCAGATCGGGATCGGGATTTCGCAGTACGGATTGCGCGCCACCATCCAGCGGCTCTATAACGCGCGCTCCAAGAAAGGGCTTTTCACCGTGACGCGCGACGCGGCCGGCGTGACCCTGGCCGCTTCGCTCGTCGAGGAGGCGGACCGCTTTTTCGCCGCGATCGATGAACGCGCCAACTTCAAGAAAGGCCGCGAATACCGCGTGCGCGAAGCGGATTTTGTCGACGACCAAATCACCGCGCGCTTGATGGCGCTGCAGGGGCGCATCATCGAAGTGGTCCGGAAAACCGAGGACGAATTTCTCAAGTCGGAGCTGCAGGAACTCGGCCGTCGCATCGCGGCGGCGCGCGAAGGGATCGGGATTTTTCTGCAACAAAGCGAAGAGAACTACGTCTACTGGATCGAGCGCACGGGGAAGACTTCGCAGAATATCTCGCTCAACGCCGCTCCTGTCGATGTCGCGCCGGTCCTCCGCCGGATGCTCTTTCGCGAAAACTGCGCGAGCGTGATGACAAGCGCGACGCTCGCCGTTGGCCGGCCGGATCTCGCGTATTTCCGGCGACGGATCGGGGCGGATGAAGCCGAGCCGTTGCAGCTCGGCAGCCCGTTCGATTTCCAAAAACAAATGAAGCTGTTCGTCGTGCGAAAAATGCCCGACCCGCGCGACGAAGCCTACAGCGCAGCGCTGGCGGAATGGGTGGCACGCTTCGTCGAAGATACGGAGGGGCGCGCGTTTGTGCTCTTCACCAGCTACCGCGCGATGCAACAACTGGCGCTGGAGATGGAGGATTTTTTCGCGAGCCGCAAAATGAATTTGCTTGTGCAGGGCAAAGGCGCGCCGCGCAGCCAGCTCCTCGAGCAATTCAAAACGACGCCGCGCAGCGTGCTCTTCGGGACCGACAGTTTTTGGATGGGCGTCGATGTCCCGGGCGACGCGCTCTCCAACGTCATCATCACGCGCCTTCCGTTCGCCGTCCCCGATCATCCGCTGATCGAAGCGAAGCTCGAACTCATTCAAGCGCGCGGCGGCGACGCCTTCACGGAATACTCGTTGCCGGAAGCGATCCTGAAATTCCGGCAGGGCGTCGGGCGCCTGATCCGGACCAAGAGTGACCGCGGCATCGTGGTCATCCTCGACAACCGGGTCGTGACGAAAACTTACGGGCGGGCGTTTCTGAAAGCATTGCCGGAGTGCCCGGTGAAGATTTTGTGAGACGGTGGGGTTTGCTCAACTCCGTTCGGCGTGCCCAGATTTCCCACCGTGACCAGTTACTTTTCTTGCCATGAAGCGTTTCGTTCTTGCCGCCGCGGCAGCCTTTCTCGTCGGTCTGGCCGTCGGGCGTTACACCCTCCCGCAGCCCCGGCTAACGACCGCGCCCGTTTCCTTTCCGGGCAATTCGTTAGGCGAAATAACGGCGGCGCCTGGTTTCGCATCCTCTCCGGCGATCGCTTCCTCCCCGCGCCATTCCAGCACAACGGTGGCCGAACCTGCGCCCACGGAAACAATCATCGCCGCCATCAAAAATGCGCTGGCGCGGCCCCCTAATCGACACGACTACGTCGAGCTGAGCAGATTGATCGACGGCACCGACCCGAAAAATGTGCGTCCGGTGCTCGACGCGCTGCAAACTCTGCCTGACCAACGCGAGAAATCGAACTACCAGGCGATGCTCATCGCGCGCTGGGCGGAGGGCGATCCGCAGGCCGCGCTCGCTTATGCGCAGACCGCCGGCAGCGCTTCGGATCGCAAATCGGCGGTCCCGGCCGCCCTCCACTCCTGGGCGGAGAAAGATGCGACCGCTGCCAAGGCCTGGGTCCTGCAAATGCCGGCCGGCCAAGACCGCGATCGCGCCCTGCAAGCGGTGGTCTCCTCGTTAGCGGAAAACGATCCAGCAGCCGCGCTCGACATGATGCAAACGTTGCCCGCCACCGGCAGCGGACGGCAAAATTTTTACTGGCCGATTTTTTCTCGTTGGGCCAGCACCGACCCGGTGACAGCCGCGGCGCGCGCCGTGCAATTGCCGCCCGGTTCCGGGCACGATACCGCCCTCCAGGTCGTCGCCTCCACCTGGGCGAATCAAGATGCCGAGGCCGCTTTCGCGTGGGCGAACACTTTGCCGCCCGGCCAGGGACGCAACAACGCCGTGCAAAGCATTTTATCCAGCTGGGCAAATAAGGATCCGCAACGCGTCGCCACCGTGGCCGCGGCCCTGCCGGCCGGTGCGATGCGCGATCAGGCGACCGCCAGCGTCGCGCGGCAATGGGCGCAGAACGATCCCACTGCCGCGCTCGCCTGGACGCAGGAACTTCCAACTGGCGAAGGACAACGCCGCGCGCTGCAAAGCGTCCTGACCAGTTGGGCGCAAAGCGATCCGGCGGCGGCGGCGGATTACGTGGCGACGCTGCCCGCGGGTAAAACGCAGGAGGACGCAGTGAGATCGATCGCCCAGCAACTCGCGAATGCCGATGTGCAACTGGCATTGCATTGGGCGCAAAAACTTCCCGATGGCGCGACGCGGCAAAACGCGCTCAATCCCATCGTCGCGCAATGGAGCGAAACGGATCCGGCCGCCGCCGCGGATTTTGTCCTGGGCAATAGCAGCGGAGACACGCGCCGGAATTTGCTCGAAGATATTTCGCGCCGCTGGGCGCAGAGCGATCCGCAAGCCGCCTTGGGTTGGGCGCAAGATTTGTCCGACCCCGCCGCCCGCGCCGCCGTCCTGCCGAACATCATTTCCGCGGTGGCCGAAAGCGATCCGGCGAGAGCCGCGCAGATGACGCTGCGACTCTCCGGCGAAGCGCAAACCGCGGCGGCCCCTTCCATTATCTCGCAATGGGCGGGGAGCGATGCGCAGGCCGCCAGCACGTGGGCCGCCTCGTTTCCAGAAGGAAAAACGCGCGTCCAGGTTTTTCAAAATTTAATCAGTCGTTGGGCGCAAAGTGATCCGGCCGCGGCCGCGAGCTGGCTCGGGAATTTATCCGAGGGCCCTTCGCGCGACCAGGCGGTGAGCGTTTTCACCAACCGGATCAGTTCCTCCGATCCGCAAGCCGCAGTGCAATGGGCGGCGACGATCAGCAACGATAGCCTGCGCAACAGCCAGGTAGAATCCACCGTCCGCACCTGGCTGAGAAGCGATCCGCACAACGCCTCCGCCTGGATCACCAATTCGTCGTTGCCGGACGAGACGAAGGCGCGGTTGCTGAATCCGGGCGAGTAAAGGTGTAGAGGCGGGCTGTCGCCCGCTGAGGGGGACGTCGCCGGTGAGCAAAGTCCACCTTTTGCGGCCGACACGGCCGCCGCTACATTGGCCGGCTATTATTATGTTCTGTTGAACATATTCTTTTCCGGCTCTAATTTTCGGCCATGAAGGACGAGCGCGCCGCGGAAATTTCGCACATTTTCTCGATCCTCCACAAATGGGGCGTGCACACGTTAGGCGAACTCGCCGCCCTCGCGCCGGATGAACTCGGCGCCCGCCTTGGCCCGGTCGCGGTGCGGCTCTGGGAACAGGCCAACGGCCGGGCAACGCGGCTCTTGCAACTCGTCAGGCCAACGGAAATTTTCGCCGAGCAGCTCGAATTCGAGCACGAGATCGAGACGGCGGAACCGCTCCTTTTTGTTCTCCGGCGCTTTCTCGAGCAATTAAACCTGCGCCTCGGCGCGCTCTATTTCGTCGCGCAAGAGATCACGCTCGAAATGACTTTTGCCGACAAGTCCCGCTACGAGCACCGCTTCCACATTCCCGATCCGACCAACTCGCTGGAGATTTTATTTCGGTTGCTCCAGACCCATCTCGACACTTTTCGAGCGGACCACCCGATCGTGGCCGTGGGGCTCGCCGCGCAGGCGAACCAACCGGCGCGGCAACAGTTTCATTTTTTCGAGACGCCCTTGCGCGACCCGGGCCGGCTGCACGAAACGCTCACCCGGCTCACGGGATTGTTAGGCCGAGAGCGGGTCGGGACGCCGATCCTGGAGGATTCGCATCGGCCCGATGCCTTTCATCTCGAGGCGTTTTCCTGGGAGTTGGCGCCCGCGCCTAACGATTTACCGATGATGATCGGTCCGGCGTTTCGCCGGTTTCGCGCCGAATTTTTGCCCTCATGCGATGAGACGGTCATGGCACGACAGGGTCCTTATCTCGCCTCGGGTGATTGGTGGGACGAAAAGAAGTGGCAGCGGGCGGAGTGGGATTTGGAGCTCGCGGACGGCGTGGTTTGCCGCGTGCAGGAACGGGCCGGCGGATGGGAAGTCGAGGGGATGTATGACTGAGCCCAGCGTTTTTTTTGTTGTAGCGGCGGTCTATGACCGCCGAACCACTTTGTTCTGCCCCGTTCGGCGGTCACAGACCGCCGCTACAACCCCACACTGAGATTGCCGCCCCATGTCCTATGCCGAACTGCACACCGCCAGTGCTTTCAGTTTTCTCCGCGGCGCTTCTTTTCCTGAGCAGCTGGCGGAGCGCGCAGCGGAGTTGGAGCTACCGGCTGTCGCGCTGCTCGATCGCAACGGCGTCTACGGCGCGCAGCGTTTTTCCGTCGCCTGTCGCGAGCATGGAGTGCGGCCGATTGTCGGTTGCGACCTAACGATGGAATGCGGCGCAGTTCTGCCGGTGCTGGTGGAAAATCGCGTCGGCTACGCCAACCTTTGCTCCCTCCTCACCCAGGCGCATCTGCGTAGCGCAAAGGGAAGCTGCGCGGTGCGGTGGGAAGAATTGGCCGAATTCTCCCCGGGGTTGATCGCACTGCTGGGTAGCGCATGCGTCTCGCGTGCTGGCGACGGCGTCCTCGCTGTCGCGAACTTTTCTGATGATCGACGATTTCAAGGCAAGCGACGCGTGCAGAAAAGTTTGTCGCGCTGGAACAGCGCGACCAGCACGCGAGACGCGTGCGCTACCCAGCCAGGAGACCGCGTGCGACGACTGCTCGACGCTTTTGGCCGGGACCAGGTTTACGTCGAGTTGCAGCGGCACCTCGTGCGCGGTGAAGAGCGGGTAAACCGCCAGCTGATCGATCTCGCCCAGCACCACAGTCTCCCGCTGCTCGCGACCAACGGCGTGCAACACGCCACGCCTCTGGGTCGCGAAGTGCTCGACGTTTTTACCTGCATCCGCGAACACACCCATCTCGACGCCGCCGGCACCCGCCTAACGACAAATGCGGAACGCCATTTGAAGAGCGCCGCGGAAATGAAAGCGCTCTTTCGCGATCGGCCGGACGCGATTGAGAACACCTTCCGCCTCGCGGAACGCCTCCAGTTTTCCCTCGCGAACCTCGGCTACGATTTCCCCGCTTACCCCGTGCCGGAGGGCCATTCGATGGATTCCTTTCTGCGCACGATCACCCTCTTCGGCGCGCAACAACGCTACGCCGCGATCAGCCGCGCGGTACAGGCAAAGCTCAACGAGGAACTGGCGCTCATCCAAAAGCTCGGGTTCTCCGGTTATTTTTTGATCGTCTGGGACATCGTCAATTTCTGCCGCGAACACAACATCATGGTGCAGGGGCGGGGCAGCGCGGCGAATAGCGCGGTCTGTTTTTGTCTCGGCATCACCCCAGTCGATCCGGTGAGCAACCATCTCGTCTTCGAACGCTTTTTGAGCGAAGGACGCAAAGGCTGGCCGGATATCGATCTCGATCTCCCGAGCGGCGACCGGCGCGAAAGCGTCATCCAGGAAATTTATCGGCGTTACGGCAAACACGGCGCCGCGATGACGGCGAACGTAATCACTTATCGCGGCCGGAGCGCGGCGCGCGAGATCGGCAAATCGCTCAACTTTGCGCCGAACATTCTCGACCGTTTCTCGCACCTCTTTGCCCACGGCGATTTCCCGCACACCCTTGAGCTTCAGGCGCAGATCGAGCAATCGGGTCTGCCCAAGACGCATCCGCGCATGCCGGCATTCGTTAGGCTTTATCAATCGATTTACGGCTTGCCACGGCATCTCGGGCAGCACTCCGGCGGGATGATCATCTGCCGGGACAAACTAAGCTCCTTTGTCCCGCTGGAGAACGCGTCGATGCCCGGCCGGGTCGTCGCGCAGTGGGACAAGGATGACTGCGAGGATCTCGGGATCGTGAAAGTCGACTTGTTAGGCCTGGGCATGATGTCGGTCATGCAGGACACCTTCGAGCTTTGCCGCGCGCGCGGGCGGCCGCTCGACCTGGCCCACATTCCGAAGGATAACCCCGCCACTTTCGCGATGATGCAGCGGGCCGACACGATCGGCGTTTTCCAGATCGAGAGCCGCGCCCAGATGGCGACGCTGCCGCGGATGCAGCCGAAATGTTTTTACGACGTGGTGATCGAGGTCGCGATCATCCGCCCGGGGCCGATCCAGGGCGACATGGTGCATCCTTATCTGAACCGGCGCGCGGGGCGCGAGCCGGTGACCTATTTCGACGCGCGGCTGGAACCGATCCTCGAGCGGACGTTAGGCGTGCCCTTGTTTCAGGAGCAAATGCTCAAGATCGCGATGATCATGGCCGATTTTTCCGGCGCGGAAGCGGAAGAGCTGCGCCGCGCGCTCAGTTTCCATCGCTCGCCCGAGCGGATGGAAAAAGTGAGCGTCAAGCTGCGCGCCGGGATGGAAAGAAATGGCGTCGCGCCTGAGGTGATCGTGAAGATCATTCAAGCGATCAGCTCGTTTGCGCTCTATGGATTTCCGGAGTCGCACGCGATCAGTTTCGCCATTCTCGCCTACGGGAGCGCGTATCTGAAAGTGCATCGCGCGGCGGAGTTTTACGCCAGCCTGTTGAACAATCAGCCGATGGGGTTTTATGCCCCGGCGACGATCGTGAAGGACGCGCACCGCCATGGCATCCGGATGCGCCCGGTTTGTGCAGCGGAGTCGCAATGGCGTTGCGCGGTCGAGTCGAATGAGAGTGTGCGGCTGGGGTTTTGTGTCGTAAATGGTTTGCGGCAGGAGCATGCTGAAGAACTCGTTAGGCGACGCGGGGAGAGTGCCTTTCGGTCGCTGGAGGATTTCAAGCGGCGCGTTGCATTAACAAAAGACGAGCTGCGCGCGCTGGCGGAACTCGGCGCGCTCAATTGTTTCGCGGAGCATCGGCGTGCCGCGCTCTGGAACGTCGAAGAACCGGCGCCGAACGGGCTCTTTGCTGTAGCCGGGGGCGTTGACCCCAGCTCCTCTGTGGCCCCGTTTCTCCCCGCCGGGTTCAACGCCCCCGGCTACAACGGACCGCTCGCTCCCATGACGCTGCCGGAACGGGTGCAGGCCGATTACGCACGAATGAACCTCACGACGGGCCCGCATCCGATGAAGTTGTTGCGGGAACAGTTGCCTAACATCTCGCGGGCCACCGATCTGGCGCAAGCGCGTCATGGCGCCACGGTGCAGATCGCCGGGAACGTGATTTGCCGGCAGCGACCCGGGACGGCGAAGGGGTTTGTCTTCATCAGCCTGGAGGATGAAACCGGGGTCGCGAATGCGATTGTCACGCCCGATTTGTTTGAACGCATTCGCCTGGTGATTACGGAAGAGCCGTTTCTGCTCATCGAAGGTGAAGTGCAAAACACGGAGAACGTGGTGCTCGTGAAGGCGCGGAACATTCGCCCGCTGGCCCACGCCCAACTCGCCGGAAGCGAGTCGCACGATTTTCGTTAGGCGCGCTTCAATGACAGCCGCAGCCGGGGCCGCAGGAATTCCCGACGGAACCGACCGACGGACCGGTTGACCCGCCGGGCACGTGGACACCATAGCCGCCGGAGATGACGCGCTTCACGGGTTCGCCCGTTTCCGGATCAACCCGCAGCGGCTCATCTTTCATGCTCTGCTTGACTTCGAAGCGCCGCGCCGGCTTGGACGGATCGGTTGTTTCGTAAACGTAGGTTGGCATAACGAATGGGGTGACTTACTCGGCCGCGTGCCGCCGGGATGGTTCTTTTGGTTCGGCCGCTTTTTCGCTAGGATGCTCGCCCGGTTGCATCCACTCGGTGTGGAAAACGCCCGGCTTGTCGACCCGCTCGTAGGTGTGGGCGCCGAAGAAATCGCGCTGCGCCTGGAGCAGATTGGAGGAGAGGCGCGCCTGGCGGTAACTGTCGAAGTAGCCTAACGACGCGCTGAAGGCCGGGACCGCCACCCCCTGCTGCACCGCGGTCGCGACCGCGATCCGCCAGTTATGCTGCGTCTTTTGAATGATGTCGGTGAAGTAGGAGTCGAGGAGCAGATTGTTCAAGGCCAGATCGCGCTCGTAGGCTTCGCGGATGCGGTTCAGGAATTTCGCCCGGATGATGCAGCCGCCCCGCCAGATGGTCGCGATGTCGCCGAAGTTCAGGTTCCAGTTGAACTCCTTGCTGGCCGCGCCTAACAATTCCATCCCCTGCGCGTAGGAGACGATCTTCGAGGCGTAAAGGGCGTCGCGCACCGCGGTGATGAGCGCGTCGCGCTGGCCGCTGAATTTTTCAACCTTTGGCTGGGGCAGAATCTTCGAGGCCCTGACCCGATCGTCCTTCCGCGAAGAAATGACGCGGGCTTCGACCGCAGCGTTGATCGTGGAGATGACGACCGATTGGCGGATGGCCGATTGCAGCGTCCAAATGCCGGTGCCTTTCTGGCCCGCCTTGTCGAGGATGACATCGACCATCGGTTTGCCGGTGTCCGGATCACGCTTGCGGAAAATCTGCGCCGTGATGTCGATGAGGTAGCTGTCGAGATCGCCACGGTTCCACTCGGTGAAAATGTCCGCCAGCGCAGCGGCATCGAGCCCGAGGACGCCGCTCAGGATTGCGTAGGCTTCGCAGATCAACTGCATGTCGCCGTACTCGATCCCGTTGTGCACCATCTTGACGTAATGGCCGGCGCCGTCCGACCCCATGTAGCGGCAGCAGGGCTCGCCATCGACCACCGCGGCGATCTTGCGGAAAATCGGCGCGATGATTTCCCACGAGGCGCGCGGGCCGCCGGGCATGAGCGAGGGACCTTTGAGCGCGCCTTCTTCGCCGCCGGAAACGCCGCAGCCGACAAAATGAATGCCGCGCCCTTCCAGATCCTTGCAGCGCCGTTGCGTATCGGTGAAAAGGGAGTTGCCGCCGTCGATGATGACGTCGCCCTTTTCGAGCAGCGGGACGAGCTGATCGATGACCGCGTCGACCGGCGCGCCGGCCTTGACCATGATCATCGCCTTGCGCGGTCGTTGCAACGCGCCGACGAATTCCTCCATCGTGGTGGTCGGCTGGATGTTTTTTCCTTTCGCTCGATTGGCCGCAAATTTTTCGGTGACTGCGGCGGTGCGATTGAAAACGGCGACATGGAAGCCCTTCGACTCCATATTGAGGACGAGATTTTCGCCCATGACGGCGAGGCCGATCAGGCCAATATCACATTGATTCGTTTTCATTTTCGTTTTCTCCGGAATGCGTCACCATGCCGTAGCGTGAGCGTGCGGACGCGTTGAAGCAGATGGCAACTTGGCATTTGGGAATCCTTATCACAACCACCCCGTTGCAAGCACGCCCGAATGACTGGAGCGGTCGAGCCGGCGCGACGCTCGATTTCTGGGGCGTGGTGCGGGCGCGGGAGGAGGGACGCGAGATCTCCGGGATCGAATATGAAGCGCACCAGGCGATGGCGGAGCACCAGATGAAAACGATCGCGGAGGCCGCGCGGGCCGAGTTCGGCCTGGAGGAGGTGATTCTGGAGCATCGGATCGGCTTCGTGGGCGCGGGCGAAGCGTCGCTTTTCCTCCGCGTCGCCAGTGCGCATCGCGCTGTCGCCTACCAGGGAAGCGCCTGGATCGTGGCCGAGTTGAAGCAAAAAGTGCCGATCTGGAAGCGCCCTGTTTTCGTTAGGCAAGAGCAGACCACGACCGCGGAATGAACTGGGCCAATCGACTCACTCTCGGCCGGTTGGCGTTGACGATTGTCTTCGTCCTCGCGCTCAGCTCCACCTGGGTTTACGGCCGCACCATCGCACTCCTGCTCTTTATTCTCGCCGGGATCAGCGATTATCTCGACGGCGAAATCGCCCGGCGCTACGGGATCGTGACGAACTTCGGGAAACTCATCGATCCGCTGGTCGACAAGGTGATGATGGCGGCCGCCTTCATCTGTCTGGTGCCGCTCGGGGCGGTGCCCGCCTGGGTAGCGACGATCGTCGTGGCGCGCGACTTCCTCATCACCGGCCTGCGCCTCCTCGCTTCGTCGGAAGGAACCGTCCTCGCGGCGGAGAAGCTTGGGAAACACAAGACCTCGTGGCAAATCGCGACGGTCCTCTTTTTTCTCCTCCTCCTCTCGACGCGCGAGCTGGGGCCCACGGTTGAGGAAACCGCCTGGTGGCAAAACGCCTGGCGCTATGGGGGGGACGCCCTGCTCTGGATCACGATCGGCCTCACGATCTACTCCGGGCTGGGCTATCTCTGGCGGCATCGCGCCCTCATTCTGCCCACGGGGGCCCGTGCCTAACGACAGCGCTTGCGGAGTCCTGTATCCCCTGAAGAGTACGCGATCAGCGCGCCCGACCCGTGACGAGCGGAAGCGTGTCCCTCCGGAGGGACACGCTTCCGCATGTTCAGGACGCGCCGCGGCGAGTCTCTCGGAGAAACGGCGTCTTCACTTTGCAATCACTCAGGGCACTAGAAAAAACTCTGCGGCACTTCGATCTTGTCGCCGGGCTGCAGCTTCGGATCGAGCCCCGGCTCACGCCGGAACTGACGCACGTCATAAACCTTTGCTTCACTGCCGCGAAGGAGGCGCACCCGCTTCTGGTCGGCAAAATCGTTGAAGCCGCCCGCCGCACTGATCGCGGTCAGCAGCGTCATATCCTCGGTAAAAGAGATGCGGGCGGGGGCGCGGACGGCGCCGCCGATGTTGACGAAGCGCGTCTGTGGCTGCATCATAATCGTGATCGTCGGGTTGGAAAAAATCTTCGCGGACTTGTAGCCGTTCTCGATCGCACTGGCGAGTTGCGCCGGGGTCAAGCCCTCGGCCCGCACTTTGTTGATGTAAGGCATGTTGACCATGCCGTTGGCATCCACCGTATAGACGTTGTTGACCTGGGTTTGCTCGTCCGTTGGGACGCCGCTGATCCTCATTTCCACGGGATCGCCGGCGCGCAGGACGGCATCCGCGAAGGCCGTGGGCGACAGCGCGGCGAGAGCAAGCAAGGCCAGGAGCGAGGTGCGCATTAGTATTCTTCCGGGCCAGCCGCGCCATTGCGCGTGGGGGCGGTCGTTTTCTGACGGCGACTTGCTTTCAGCTCGCCCGTCCGCGGATGATAGTAACTGGCGTAGCTTGTGTAGTAATAGTAATTCTGATCGTGTCTCAGGTCGACATTGTTCAGGACCACGCCAAGCACGCTGCCTCCGACTCCCACGATGGCCTGTTTCACCCGGGTCAACATCGCGCGCGGGAAGCGGCGATGCTGCACGACGATGATCGTCTGATCGACTTCACTCGCGAGGACGGAAGCATCGCTCACCCCGAGCATCGGCGGGGAATCGAAGAAGATGATGTCGTAGCGAGTCTTTAACTCGGCGATCAGGTCCGACATGCGCTGCGAATTAAGAATTCCGACCGCGTCGGCCGGCAGAACGCCGCTCGGGAGGAGGGAAAGATTCGGGACCGAGGTCGGGAAAATCACTTTTTCGATCGCCAGGTCGGTCGTCAGATAGTTCGTTAGGCCAATTTTCTTGTCGACGTCGAAGAGGGTGTGTTGCACCGGCCGGCGCAGATCGGCGTCGACAATCAAGGTGGAATAGCCGCCTTGCGCCGAGATAAAAGCGAGGTTGGCCAGGGTGGTTGATTTGCCCTCACCCGGTCCGCCACTGGCGAGCGAGATGGTGTTGGCGTCGGGACTTTTCCGGTTGAACTCGATGTTGGTGCGCAGTATCCGGTAGGCCTCGGCATCGGGCGTATCGCCGCCTTCGCGGAAAAGGAGCCGGATGTTCTGCGGGATGATGGCCAGGACCGGCACGTCCAGCAGGGTCTCGACGTCGTCCATCGTTTTCACGCTGGTGTCGAGATACTCGATGAAAAAGGCGAGCCCGAGGCCGAGGACCAGGCCGACGAGGGCGCCGAGCGCCAGGTTGAGGGCGACGCGCGGACGGGCAGCGGTCGAAGGCGGTTCCGCCACCTGCTTCACGCTCACGGCCTGGCGCGGCATCGCCATCTCCATCGTTTGCGTTTGGGCCCGCAGGCGGACGCCATCGCGCAGGCTTTTTTCTTTGATGTAAGCGTTTTTCGCGCGGGTGTAATTGGCGCTCAGATTCTTGGAAACGAGTTGCTGTTCGTTGATCGCTCCGAGATGTTTTTGCAATTCGTCGCGGGTGGCTGAAGCCGAATTCAGGTTGCGCTGGAGCCCATCGCGCACACTCGCGACCTGCTGTTCCAGTTGCCGCACGTAAACTTCCTTCGTCGCCCGCAAGGCCTTGACCCTGGGATGATTCTCTCCCAGCCCGGAATTCAAAAGCTGTGCTTCGTTGGCGACCGCTTCCTGATAGTTAGGCAGGATTTTTTGGATGGTCGGATCCTGGATGTTGAGCGTCGGCATCATCCGCATCAGATCGTCGCCCTTGAGGGACTCGATTTGTTGCAGCTTGGCGGTGAGGGTGGCGACGTTCGTCTCGGCGTCGTTCACTTCGCCCTCCTGTTTGACGACGTTTTGGTTGGCCGCGGTGAGCGAATCTTCGGTCCCTTCCGGGTTCAGATCGATGATGTGTTCTTCATCGCGAATCCGCGCCACTTGGTTGGAAGCGGCCTCCACTTTTTGCTCTTCCTTCGCCACCTCCTCGTTCATCGTCTCGACCGCGCGATTGAGAATTTCCCTCTCTTCCTGGACACGTTTCTCCTGGTAAACGGCGACGATCTTATTGGCGATATCAGCCGCTTCCTGCGGGTCGGTGTCGAAGACGCTGATCTGGAGAAGGTCGGTATTGCGGACTTCATCCAGATCGAGCTTGCCGCGCAGGATCTGATAGGCCTGTTCGCGCGACGGGCGATTACCATCCCGGGCCCATTTGTCCTGGAGCTTCAGATCCTCGATGACCGGATAAAGAATGCCCGTCCGCTGAATGATTTGATAAACCGTCGGCGCGAGCTGCGGGTCGTGATAGGGAATGTTCCCTTCGTTTCCGAAGATCCGGGGAGTTTCGGCGGTCGATTTTACTTCAATAAAGACCGACGACTGATACTCACGCGGTTGAAAGTAGGTGACGACCGCCGTCGTGATGACAACGAGGAGGAAGGCCAGGAGAATGAGCACCCACCGGACGCGGATGACGCGCCAATAGTCGAGGAAATGAAGCCTGACTTCTTCGGTGTGTGCCATGGATTCTCCGGTGCGAACGGGCGGTGAATCTACCAGAAGATTGACCTGAAGCAAAAGGTCGACGGGGTAAACCCGGGCCCGCTAAAAGGACGCGTTCAGGCCCAGATAATATCGGTTCCGCGCATAGTCACGGAGATTGATATCCGAAAAGACTTCGGTGTGGCTGTAGCCGGCGAGCAGGGCGAATGTCCGATTGATTTCATAGCGCAGGCCCAGGCTGAGATCGATCGAATCTTCGTTGAAGCCCGGGACGACAAAGGTCGGCGTCGCGATGCCATCGTTCTGATCGTGCTGATAGAAGAGTGCCATCGTGGTGCTGAATCGGGGAGAAATGGCATAGGCAACGTTTAAGCCGGTGCGGAAGGTCGTGCGCGAGGGAGTGCCGGGCACATCGGGTTCGTCCAAGCCATAACGATTTGTCCAGCTGATCGAGGTGCGCTCTCCGAGCGAATACTTAAGTGTGGCCTCGCCATAGGGCGAAGTCTTTTCGCCGAAGTTATCGAATTCGCGAAATTCGACGCCGCCGCGCAGTGAAACATTGAACCGCGGACTGAAGCTGTGGTCCACGCCAGCCAGCACGAAATGCGTCGTCGAATCGCTCGGCGCGGTATCGAAATCGATGATTTGGTAACGGTATTCGCCGACGAGCGTCGTCGTGGGCAGAAGGAGGAAGCGAAGCTCATTCCCAAAGGTATGTTCGAAGCGATCCTCATAAGCGCCGATCGCGCTGTCTTCGTAGTTGATCACGCCTAACGTATAACTCGTCACGGTCGAGAAGCGCGGCGCCCATTGGTAGGAGGTCGAGAACTTGTCCGAGGTATAAAAGTAGTTTCCGCTTCGTCGGTTGATCCCGAAGCCGGTGCTGAAATCCGGCTCCGACTGATACGCCAGGTAAACCGCGGCGGCGAAACCAAGACGCGGGGTCGCCTGATGACTCGCGCTAATCGTTAGTCCACTATTGATATCGTAGCTCTGCCCGGAAGGTCGGGAGTAATAGTAGGTGGCTCCGCCGAAAACCTGCAGGTCGAAATTGGTTCGTGCGCTGCCAAACTTATAATCGAGGGACACACTGCCATTAGTGAAAAAAGACCCGACTGGATCCTGGTGAGTCGTGTAAACATTGTCGTCGTAACCCTCCCGCACCGAGACCGAGATGTGGAAGGGCGAGCGGGCGAAATTTCCCGTGCCGAGATCCGGTCCTGCCGCCTCGACCTCGCCGCTGCCCGTACTACTGGAAGCAGCGCTGAATGTCTTGCTGGATCCATCCTCCTGCTGGGCGCGAAGTGGGAGCGGGGCCAGCGCCAGGACGAAAACGATCAACCCGGCCGCCAATGGCCTGCGACCTGGCGTCCCCTGGAAAAGACGGGCGCAAAAAAATGTGAGCGGATGCAGCGGTCTTCTTCGGGCCATCTCGGCGAAGAGTAGGCGTTGGGAGAAATCGCGGCAATCTCTTTCCTCTGACAATCAACGGTCAGCTTCCCCCTCAGCACGGAGACCCGGAATCAGTCAGGGGCGAGCCGCCGGCGGCTCTGGCAACGGCGCGTTTTTATCCGGCAACTCCCATCTCGGCTCGGAGTCCACGCCGGGCCTTGTTGCGCTCCAGCGGGCGAGATGTGCGGCGTAGGATTTCTGGACGACGGTCGATTTCGGATCCCAGTCCCGCGCTCTGCCATACATCCATTCCGCCTCCGGGAAACGTCCCAGCGCATCGTAAACCCGGCCGAGCGCGAGGAGGAATGTCTCATCGTTAGGCGCGAGCGCCCGCGCCCGCTCGAACGGCTCCAGCGCCGCGCGGAAGAAAGAATCCCTCGCCGCCGCGTTCGTGATATCCTCCGCGCGCCGCACGCGGCTTTCGCCCAGATAAAAAAATGTCTCCGGGTTCTGCCCATCCCGCGCGATGGCCTGGCGCGCCCAGCGCATCGCTTCCAGGTGGCGTTCATCCCGCAAAGCGACCCGCGATCGCTCGGCGTAAAACTCCGCTCGCGTGTAGCGGACTGAGCCGGCGACCAAGAGCAAAGCGAGCAGCGCCAGGGCAAGCCGACCGGAGGCCACCCGCGAAATGGCACCGGCAGCCTCGCTTTCACGTTCGAACCCGGGGTTGGCCAGAATTCCAAAGACGAAGGCGAGCAACAAAACATTGGCCGGGATGTGGAGGTTAAAATCAAGCAACGAATGAACCACGAATGCGGTCACGGCGCCGAGCGCACCGAGATTCAGCGCCAGGTTGTTGCTCAGCAACTGGGAAGAAAGCGCCACCCGCCGTGGCCCTAATTTTTGAAAAGCGATCCCACCGCGCCAGAGATGCGCGCCGAGAAAAAAGAGGAAGGCCGCCCCGCCGACGGCGCCGTATTCGGCGAGCAATTGCAGGTAATCGTTGTGCACTTCGACCGGATCCAGCTGCACGCGCGAGGTCCGAAACCGTCTTCCGTAATAAAGATAAGTCCCGCTCCCGGCGCCGGTGGCGGGCTGCAATTTCCACTGCGCGATCGCCCCCTGCCAGAGATCCAGACGAATGTTCCCGGTATCGAGTAGATTCTGCGCCCGGCCGCTGAGGTAATCGCTTTTCTTGAATCCAAAGAAGAGCGCCGCGCTCAGCACGAGTGCGAAAACGCCGCCCGCGACCGCCGTGCGCCAGAAAATCTCGCTCCCGGCTTTGCGCAACGCGACCAGCGTCAGAACGGCGACCACGACCAGGCTCACGCCTGCGCTCAAGTAGCCGCCGCGACTTCCGGTGAGGGCGAGACCGGCATAGCAAAGAGCGCCGGCATAGCCGATCAGCAATTTGGTCCAGAGCGGCCAACGACTCCAGCAGGTGAGAGTGACGCAAAAGACGCCGAGCACTTCGAGCAACCCCGCCAGGTGATTCGGGCAGCCGTAGAATCCGCTCGCCCGCCGGCCGTAATCGAAGCGCTGTAAGAACGGGATCAGCATGAAATTGTTCCCGTTGCGAAACTGAATCGCACCGATCACCACCTGCACCAACGCCACCAGGAGGAGGAACAAAAGAATGGCCATTCGCCAGCGAGACGAGATGAAAATCAGCGCGACGGCGAGATAAACGACAAGCCCGCCCAGCACCGGGAAAATATCGGCCCGCGCAAGGTAGGGGACGGGCGAGAACCAGGCGCGAACGAGAACATAGCCAAAGAAGAGCACCGAAGACAAAAGACAGGCGCGGCCGGGCGAAGGCTTCGCGCGCCGCATAGAGAAGACCGCGAACAGACCCCCAAGCCCGAGGAGCGCGTAGACCGGCAGGGCGTAGGCCAGGCGCGTGCCGCCGATGAAGACCTGCATCCCGGCCAAAGCAATCGCCACCAGGCTCGCGCCGAGCATCTCGCTGGCGCGAGAGATGAGAGATGCGTTTCCGGCCACAGAGCGGCGAGGTTACAGCAATTCGCCTCTCGCCGCCAACGCAGGATCACCCGCTTACTTGTTCGCCGCCGGAGTCGGCGTCGGGGGACATGAGCCAACAACAGCTCCCTGATGCGAGTGGAGATATTCGTCGAGCTGGCTTTGTCGGACCGTGCGCTGGGTGCCATCATCACACACCAGGATGAGCTGCTCATGTGGATCGAATCCCTCGCCCGTGTCTTTGCTCGTCGAATTGGATAATGGATTCTGATTGTCTGGCCCAACCGCGTCGGAGTCGGCACGATCGCCGCCACCGCTTGCCGCGTGGGGAACCGCGCTTTGAATCGCGTCCGCGCAATCGGGCGCCGTCGCGATCGCGGCATCAGCGATCGTCGTCGCCGCATTGTCATTTGCAGAGATGGCCGCAGACACAATCGACCCGACAAATTTGCAATCGCTTTTCCTACCGCAGCGCAGCACGGTTCCGACAATTTCGCCGGTGAAGTCGCGGCGCGCCCCGACCGCCACCTCCGTGATGGCCGCGGCCACAGTCCGATGCTTCCGCACGGCGGCGCAGACGGCCGCGAGAAATTCCGATTTGGTCGCGCGCTTGATCGTTTTCGCGGCCGGCAAACCGTCTTCAATCATCTCCTTCGGCGTCTGGTCGCGACCGAGCGCCGCGGGAGGAGCGGCGACCCAAAGTCCGGCGGCCAGGGCGACCAGCAACAAGAGCAAGAGGGCGCTCCGCCCGATCCTCGCAGGGACTAGCCCGTCGGTTGAAACCGCGGACATTTTTTTCCGCGGCAGGCGAGGAGGAGTCCGGCTTCTCAAAGCGACGATGATCACTATTTTGCGCGCTCGTCAGAAAGCGGGCAACGGGAATCGAACCCGCATGGCCAGCTTGGAAGGCTGGAACTTTACCATTAAGCTATGCCCGCGCGCGGTTAAGCTGCCGCGCCCGCACCTGCTTGCCAAGTTTTTTCCGAGAATGTGGGAGCCCCGATCTTCGCCGCACAAAGGCGGCTCCCACATTCCGCAAACTTGCCAATCGCGCAGACTCCAGCTAGCAACTGCCATATGAAATCACTGCACCTGTTCGGGATCGCTTCTCTCGCGCTTCTCGCCACCAGCCGCGCCGACCTGACCATCGTCCAGAAGGTGGAGGGGGCCGGGGGCCTCCACGAGCTCACTCTGAAAGTGAAGGGTGACAAAGCGCGCGTCGACGTCAACCCGCAGATCACGACCATCATCGACGCGAAAACCGGCGAAGTAACGACCTTGTTGAACGATAAGAAAACCGTGATGCGCATCTCCGGCGAGAAGGCGAAAGCGATGGCGGAGGTGGCCAAGGCATTCGCCAAGGAAGAGGCGCCGGCGCAGGCCCTGCCGAAACCCACAGGGAAGAAAGAGACGATCAACGGCTACGAGACCGAAGAGTATGTGACCGATTCTCCGAAGTACCACGCCAGCTACTGGATCGCCAAGAGCTACCCGAATTACGAGAGCATCCTCAAGCAGATGTCGATCATGCAGCAGGGCGCCTTCGCCGGGCTGACCAAAGGCATGCCCGATTACCACGCCCTCCCGGGCCTTCCGCTGCGCACCCAGGTCAAGGTTCCCGGGCAGGACGACATCACGAGCACGATCGAAAGTCTGAAACTTGATCCCCTCCCCGACACGGACTTTGCCATCCCGGCCGGCTATTCTGAAATGAAGATGCCCGATTTTATTCGCGGCACGCAAGCGCCCGGCAAACCGGACGACCCCTGAACGAATGACCAGCGACGCGCCGCGTTTCATCCTCGCGTCGGCTTCGCCCCGCCGCCGCCAGTTGCTGGCGGATGCTGGCTTTGCTTTCGACGTTGTCGAACCCGAGGTGGATGAAATCCTTTCCGCCAACTTCACCGTCAGCGAGGCGACTTGCTGGAACGCGCTGCGCAAGGGCCTCGTCGTGGCGCGGGCTCATCCCGAGCAAGTCGTTCTCGCCGCCGACACGCTGGTGGGCCTCGGCCAGCAAATCATCGGCAAGCCCGCGGATCGCGCCGCGGCGGCGCGCATTCTCCGTCGGCTCAGTGGCCGGACGCATGTCGTCGTCTCGGCAGTTTTCATCGCGCATTTGCGCCGCGGAAAATCGGAGAGCTTCTCCGTCAGCTCGCGCGTGGTTTTCAAAAGATTGAGCGACCGGATGATCGATAATTATCTCGCCCTGATCGACCCGCTCGACAAAGCCGGCGCCTATGCCGCGCAGGGCCACGGCAGCGCAATCATCGCGCGGATCATTGGTTCACGGAGCAACGTCATCGGCCTGCCATTGGAGAAGACCCGCGCCGGGCTCGCGCGCTTCGATGTTCACCGGCGGCCCGCCTAACGCCTAACGACTTTCCACCGGCGTCCGCTCATCGTCCGCCGGCACCGCGAGTTCCTCGCGCTTTTCGCGGCGCAGCACGCGGTAAAGGAACCAAACGATGAAGCAGTTGGCCCCCACGAGAATGAGCGCGACCGCGCCGGGACTGCGCCAGACGTGCCGCACTTCGAAAGGAATCAACGCGCCGGTCGCCACCACCATGAGCAGCTCGGCCCAGCGCTTTTGCAGATAAACCCCGATCCCTTCGGTGCAGAGGACAGCCGCCGAGACCAGCGCGACCAAGCCGGTCACCTGGAGCAAGCCACCCGCGACCACATCCTGCCACTTGCTCAGGAGATAGAGCATCGCCCGGCTGTGCGCGACCATCAGCTCGCCGTCGACCCACTCCGAGATTCCATCCAGCCAGCGCGTGCGACTATGCAAAAAGAGGAGCGAAATTCCGATACTAAAGAGGATCGCGCCCTGCAACATCTTGAAGATCGCAATGATTTTCAGGTAACGAACGCGCCGCTGCGGCCGCAGCATTTTCGGGATTGGCGCGACGTCGCTCATCTCGATACGTCTCGCAGAAGCAACCGCGATCTCAAGCGGTGAGACTCTGCCGGCAGCAGATCTCGAGCTTGTTTCCGCTCGGGTCCTCGAAGAAAACGCCGTAGTAGCCGGGCGAATATTCGCGCCAGAGCGCCGGGCCCTCCAGGTTTTGGCCACCCGCTTGCCTAACGATCTCGGCCAGCCGATCCACTTCCGCGCGGCTCCCGGCCCAGAAGGCGATGCGGTTGTCGTTAGGCTGATGTTCGGCCGACTCGGTGAAGCCGAAGAATTCGACCGGCCCTTCGCCCGCCGCCTGCCAGATGCACCATTCATCGCCGCTCGAGTTGATCGCGAAACCAAGCTCGGGCAGAAGCTTCTCGTAAAAGCGCTTCGCCGCCTCGAGGTCGTTTACCCGCAGGTCAATGTGGTCGAAGCGTCGCGTTTTCATTTTCCGTCCTTCTCATTCACCCCTTTGTAGAGGCGGCCGTGCCGGCCGCAACAAGGAATCCAAAATGCGGGCGACACTCCCCCTCCAACCTTTGATTTCGAGCGGACATCTTTCATCTTCGTTAGGCGGGTCTGAGCAGCCAGCTCGCGATCGAAAGATAAAAAAGCAGCGTCAGGAGGTCGGCGAACGCGAGCGTGAGCGGGCCGGCCGCGATTTTCGGGTCGAGTCGCAAGGCATGCAGGAGCGACGGGATGCTTAACCCCAGCACACACGCCATCACGAGCGAAGTCCAAATGCTTGCCCCGATCACCACTGCCGGCCACCCAACGCCGATCCAGAACCAGACGATCGTCGCCACGAGCAGGCCGCAGGCTGCGCCTAACAAAAGCGCCGTGGCCACCTCGCGCCGGAGCGTTTCGGCATACCAGCGCAAGGTCGGCCGGGTCGCATGCAACGCCTGGATCGTCACCGCCATCGACTGGATGCTGACGCTTTCTCCCAGCCCGAGGACAAGGGTGAGGAAGAATGCAATCACCAGGCTTTGCGCAAGGGTGAGCGCAAACACACTCGCGAGGAGCGCGCAGGCCGTCCCGCTCCCGATCGTCGCGAGCAGCCAGGGAAACCGGTAACGAAACGCCTTGAATGGCCCCGCGCCGCGCACTTGCGCCACGTGAAAGCCGATCGTCTCAAAAACATCCTCGTGTTGTTCGCGCTCCGCGATGTCGAAGACCTCCTCCGTAAAAACGCCGACATCGATCAAGCCCAGGATGCGCCGTCCCGCGTCCACCACCGGGAAGGCAAAAAACTTGTGGAGCACGAAAAATTCGCACGCTTCGAGCAGGGTCGCGGTCTGCGGAATGGCGATGATCCGTTTGATCATCAAATCGCCGATCCGATGGTCGAGCGCCGCGGTCAGCAAGCGCCGGGTCGGCAGCACGCCGACGAGCCGTTTTTCCTCGTCCACGACATAGAAATAAACGATCTTTTCGCCGATCCCTTCCTCCCGCACGGCGTCGAGCGCCTGGCGCGCGGTCATCGATTCCTGCAGCTGCGCAAAATCCTTCCGGATAAAATCGCTCACCGGCTGGTCGAGATGTTGCGGCGCAGCATTCATCGGCGGGATGATACCTGCTCAGACGCCATCTTTCGAGACGCGAAATGGATCGTCCTTGCCGGACGGACGGGCGCAGTTAACACTCGGCCCCCTATGACTCGCCGGATTAAACGAATCGCGCCGTTCCAAGCCGGAAAAATGCTCGCCGTGGTTTACGGCTGCATGGGGTTGATTTTCCTCCCCTTCTTCGCCCTCGCCGGGATGCTCGGCGCTTTTGCGCAACATGCCCAACCGAATCAGGCGGCGCCGGCTGCGCTCGTCGGTGGTCTCCTGCTTGGGATGGGAATTTTCTTCCCAATCATCTACGCCGCGATGGGATTCATTCTCGGCATCGTCAGCGCGGCGCTCTACAATCTTGTTGCTCGCTGGATCGGCGGTTTCGAGGTAGAGGTGGAATAGCGGAAGAGAGAGCACATTTTCTCGACGGCTGATCGGCGGGCCCGCTTGGGCGCCGTGCCAGGATCCCTTCGTTCGTTGACGTTATGCAAATCACCACCTCTTCCGGTTCGTCGGCGTCGCCCTTTCCGCCCGGGTTCAAGTTCCGGCCGTTCCGCTTTGTGCTCGGCATCATCGGAGTCATCGGAATCCTGCTCACGCTCTTCTCGCTCCTCTTCGGCTTCGTCTCTATCCCGACCAACTCGGTCGGCGTGAAACTGCGTTTCGGCGCTTATCACAGCACGGAAGGGCCGGGTTTGGCTTACGCGATTCCTTACGTGGATGAGATCACGCTCGTGCCGACGCAGCGCTTGCTGAAGCTGGAGTTCGGGTTCACCACGCCGGAGGCGACCAACGGATTCCAAGGCGATCAGCAACCGGAGGACACGGAGACGATGATCACGGGAGATCTCAACACCGCCCTCGTGCCCTGGGTGGTGCAATACCGGATCACCGATCCGAAACAGTATCTTTTCGGCGCGCGCGAACCGGAGCAGACCTTGCGCGATCTCTCGGAAAGCGTGATGCGCGAGGTGATCGGCGACCGCACGGTGGATGAGGTCCTGACGATCGGCCGGCACGATATCGAAACGGCGGCGCTCGGGCGGCTGGCGAAATTGTCGTCGGAATACGGGCTCGGTCTGCAAATCCAGCAAGTGCAATTAGCGACGGTGCGGCCGCCGCCAGCGGTGCAGGCGGCGTTCAACGAAGTGAACCAGGCGCAGCAGGAAAAACAGACTGCGATCAATCAGGCGTGGGCGATTTACAACGACGCCGTGCCCAACGCCCGCGGCCAGGCCAAGGAGCGCGAGAAACAAGCCGAGGCCTACGCTTTTCGCCGAGTCAATGGCGCCAAGGGTGATACCGAAAAATTTTCGCTGCTCCTGACGGAGTATGCCAAGGCGCCGGAGATCACGCGGCGCCGACTTTATTTCGAATCGATGGAAGCGATCCTGCCGGCGCTCGAACGCAAGGTGATCGTGGATGACAGCATCAAAGGTGTGCTGCAAACCCTGCCGCTTATGGCGCCCACGTCCAAGCCGGCGCCGCAACCTTGAAGAAAGAAATTGCCTAACAATACCTAACCAATCATGGACACCATTTATCGCCCACAACTTCCCACCCGCTTCATGGGTTTTATGCAGAATCCGGTGCTCGCGATCATCGGAGTCATCGTCCTCTTTGTGGCGCTGAAATGGGGCACGTTCCTTTTCACCGTGCATCAGTACGAGACCGCAATCGTGACCCGTTTTGGCAAGGCCATCCGGGTGGAGACCACCCCAGGCTTGAAATTCAAGATGCCGATGATCGACGCCGTACATCGCTTCGACAATCGCATCCTCGCCTGGGACGGCCCGCCGACGGAAACGCCGACCAAGGACAAGCTTTACCTCATCGTCGATTGCTTCGCGCGCTGGCGGATCAGCGACCCGCTCCTCTATTACAATCGCTTGAACGACGAGCGCAGCGCTCTCTCGCGCCTCGACGACATCCTCGGCAGCGAAACCCGCACCGCCGTTGCGTCAAACGACCTGGTAGAGATCGTCAGGGTGACGAAAGGACGCCAGCCGGTGCACGACGAAGAGCTGGAAAAAAGCGGTACCGTGCTCCCGAGCAATCTGCCCGATATCGAGCTTGGTCGCAGCGCGATCGAGGAACAGATCACCCAGCGCGCGCGACAGAAAATCGAAGGCTTCGGAATTGAGCTGCTCGATGAGCGATTCAAGCGGAGCAAATACAATCCGGCCGTGGCCGAGAAAATCATCGAGCGAATGTCGAGCGAGCGGCACCAGATCGCCTCGAAGTTTCGCTCCGAGGGGCGCGGCGAAGCGGCCAACATCAACGGACAAAAAGAGAGCGATGTCGCTTCCATTCAATCCGCCGCGACCCGCAACGCGCTGAAGATCGAGGGCGAAGCCGACGCCGAGGCGGCGCGCATCTACACCGCGGCCTACGCTTCGCCGGAAGCGCAAACCCTCTATTCGTTTGTCCGCCGGCTCGACGTAGCGCGCTACGGATTTAGTCAGGGCACGACCGCCGTGTTCTCGACCGAGAGCGATTTCGGCAACGTGCTGAAAGGGATCGGCAGCGCCGGGATCATGCCCGCGCCCACGCCGGCGCGCTAAATTGCGCGGGTCGCTGGAACGGGTAACATGCGGGCACGCGATGACCAGACGAACTTTCTTCCCCCTCCTCTGCGCCCTGGCGGTGAGCATGGGATGCGCGCTGGGTGGTTGCGCGACTGATCGCCAGGCGCACGACGCCAATCCCTATCACGTCGAGCAAACCGGAAACACCGAGGTTCATGGTGAAGCGGGCGTCTCCTACGGTCAGCGCGCGCATTAGCGCCACTTGATTTATCCGCCGTGTTTCGCGAGACTTTTTGCCTCGCTGACCATTTCCGTCGGCGCTTTCCATGATCGCTGATCCCATTAAAGTCGAACGCGTCACGACCGATTCGAAAATCTTCGCCTACAGCCGCTGGGACGCGTTGCCGGCACTGGCTGGCCTTTTTCACAGCGCTTTCTTCTTCGCCCTCTTCTTTCTCTACCCGCATACGCCGCTCTGGCTGATGCTCATTCTCGGCTTCATCTACGCCTTGATGATCAACGCCAACATCAACGGGGTGGCGCATAATTTTATCCACAACCCGTTCTTTCGCGCGCCGCTCCTCAACCGCCTTTTCGGCATCGTCGAATCGGTCGCCTGCTGCTTTTCGCAGACCTATTACGACGTCGTCCATCTCCAGCACCACAAGGGAAACAGCGACCGGAAAAACGAGGCGGGCGAGACGATCGATTGGCTTTCGATCTATCGCCACGGGCACGATGACGAAGCGGAAAATCCGTGGAGCTATGTCTTCCTCAGTTTCTTTCGCGACAATCCCGCGGCGATCAAACGCGAGCTGCGCAAGCGCGGCGAGCTCGAGGTGAGGTGGGGCAACATCGAATTGGCGGCGGTCGTGGTCGTGCTCCTGACGATGTTTTTCTTTAACTGGCGCTACGTCATTTTTTATTTTCTGCCCTTCTTTTACCTTGGGCACTGCTTCAGCTACCTGAACGGTTATTTTCGGCATTACGGCGCCGACCCCGACAAGCCGATCGCCTGGGGCGTGAGCAGCTATGGCAAGATTTATAACTGGCTCTTTTTCTACAACGGCTACCACGCGGAACATCATTTCCGGCCCAAGGTGCACTGGACCAAAATCGAAGAGTTCCACCAGCAGATCGCCGAACAGCAACGGCAGGAAGGTGTGCGCGTGATCGAGCGCGCCCACATGCTCGGGTTCCTCGATCCGAATCTCCCGACGCGGAAAGGCAGCGGCGGCCAGCCCGCCACCGCTTCCTCCTAGCGGAGGTTCGGCGCTCCCGGAAGTCAGGCATCTTGCCTGACTCGGCGGGCAGCCTTCCAGCCTGCCCAAAGAGCCGACGGGCTGGAAGGCCGTCGGCCGAGTCAGGCGGAACGCCTGACTTCCGCCAGCAGGCAATGCCCCGTCATTTCCGCCGGCTTCGGCAAGCCGAGGAGGAAAAGCAACGTTGGCGCGATGTCGGCCAGAATTCCGCTCTCGAGGCGAATGTTTTTCGCGTCCTCCGCGACATAAATGAGGTGGACCAAATTCGTGGTGTGCGCGGTGTTCGGCGAGCCGTCGGGATTGCGCATCTGCTCGCAGTTCCCGTGGTCGGCCGTGAGCAGAAGTTTTCCGCCTAACGACAACACGGCGGGGACGAGCCGCGCCACGCAGGCGTCGATCGTCTCGACGGCTTTCACTCCCGCAGCCACGATTCCAGTGTGCCCCACCATGTCGGGATTGGCGTAGTTCAGGATGATCAAATCGTATTGCCCGAGCCGGCTGAGGGCCTCGTCAGTCACCTGCACCGCGCTCATCTCCGGCTGCAAATCGTACGTCGCGACCTTGGGCGACGGAATAATCTTGCGATCCTCGCCCTGAGCCGGTTTCTCGACCCCGCCGTTAAAGAAATAAGTGACGTGCGGATATTTCTCCGTCTCGGCGATCCGCAACTGGGTCTTTCCCGCCGCGCTCACCACATCGTCGAGAATGTTCTTGAGGGACTGCGGTCCGAAAACCATCGGGCAATCGTAGGTCGCGTCGTACTCCGTCAGAGTGACGTAATGCACGCGCGGCCAAACCTTCCGCTCGAAGCCGTCGAAATCCTTGCACAGAAAAGCCTGCGACAGCTGCCGGGCGCGATCGGCGCGGAAGTTGAAGAAGATCACGGTGTCGCCGTCGCGGATACGCTGCTCGTTAGGCTCGGCGAAAATCAGTGCCGGCATGAATTCGTCCGTTTTGCCGGCCGCGTAATGCCGGCTAACCGCCCCGGCCGGCGATTCCTTGCAAGCCTCGCCGCGCCCGAGAACGATCGCATCCCAGGCCAGCTTCGTCCGGTCCCAGCGCCGATCGCGATCCATCGCGAAGTAGCGCCCGACGACCGTGATGATCCGCGCCTCGCTCTGCGCCAGCTGCGCGGCGCAAGTCGTTAGGTAATCCGCCCCACCCGTCGGCGAAGCGTCGCGTCCGTCGGTGATCGCGTGGACAAGAATCTGTTGCACGCCCGCCTCCTTCGCGGCCGCGGCCAGGGCGAGGAGGTGCTGATAATGACTGTGGACCCCGCCGTCGGACACCAGCCCGATGAAGTGCAGCCGCCCGCTCCGCGCTTGCGCAAAAGCTTCCTCCAAGACTTCGTTTTCCTTCAGTTCGCCATCCGCGATCGCCTTGTTGATCCGGGTCAGGTCCTGGTAAACGATCCGGCCCGCGCCGAGGTTGAGATGACCGACCTCGGAATTTCCCATCTGCCCCGCCGGCAGGCCGACGTCTTCGCCACTCGCGCTGAGCGTGGCGCAGGGATAATCGCGGTAGAGCCGATCGTGAAAGGGCGTTTGTGCGAGCAAGGTCGCGTCGCCGTTCTTCTCGCGCTCCGCTTTTCCCCCGGGATTAATCCCCCACCCGTCGCGGATGACCAAAACGATCGGCTTCGCCATGGCCTATTCTCCCGGCGCAGGCCTGTGCCCTCAAGCGGTTTCCCGCGGCTGCGGGATTGACAAGGCCCGCTGTCGCTCCCTCTATCGATTGAATGAAATGGCGTAACCAGATCCTGGCGCTTCTTTGCCTAACGGCTTTTGTTGCGCTGGGCGTCCTCTATTTTCGTCATTGGGTCGTGCAAAAGCCGTTCGGGATCGTGCTTTTCATCGGCGAAGGATTGACTCCCGACCGCATCGCCGCGACGCGTCTCTACGCTGGTGGAGCGAATACGCGGTTAGCGATCGAGTCGCTGCCGACGATGGCCATGCTGAGCAATTTTTCGCAGGACTTCGCCGTGCCCGATGAAGCCGCCGCCGCCACCACCCTGGCGACCGGCGTGAAGGTGAACAATCGCAGCCTCGGCCTCGGCCCCGACGGCGAAAAGCTGAAAAGCATCGTCGACCTCGCCCGCGACAAAGGACGCGCGATCGGATTGGTCACGAATGCGCGGTTGACCGATCCGACGGTGGCCGCGTTTTACGCCCGAGGAAAAGGCGGTGCCTCAGAGGTCGCGCGCCAACTGGCGGACGAGAAAAAAATCGACATCGTGCTCGGCGGCGGCGGCTCGGATTTTCTCCCCGAAGCCAAAGGCGGGCAACGCACCGATGGGCGCGACCTGGTCCTTGAGCTACGGCGCAACGGTTTCGAGATCGTGCGGACGAAAGCCGAATTGGAAGGCATTCCGCAATGGCGGCGACCGAAGTTGCTCGGTCTTTTCAGCGACGGCGAAATGGCTTTCGCTAACGACATCGCGTCTGGGAGCGATCAACCCGCCATCGCGGACATGACACGGAGGGCCATCCAACTTCTGCAATGGAATGCGGGAGGTTACCTGTTGATCGTCGATGCCGGCCTGATGCGCAGCGCCGCGCGCCAGAATCACGGGGAGCGCACCCTGGCCGAGACGGTCGAGTTGGATCGCGCGGTCGCCGCGGCACGCAGCTACGCGGGCGATAACGCGACGATTCTGGTGGCGGGCAATTTCGGCATTGGCGGACTCTCGCTCAATGGCTTCCCTTTCCGGCGCGACAGCGGCGTCGCGCTGCTCGGCATCAACTCGTCCGGCGAACCGGCGCTCACCTGGGCGACGGGGCCGAACGGAATCGTCACGCGGAGCGCTCCGCCAGATTCAGCCCTGGAAGATCCCGCACCGCCTGGAGCCCGTCCAACTCCGCCCAGCGGACAAGAGCCAGCCGCTGTCTATGCCCCATGGGCGCGCAATACGGTCGCCGACGTCCTCGCCGCCGGCAGCGGACCCGGAACGGACACGCTGCACGGCTTCCTCGATAACACGATCATTTTCAAAATCGTCGCGAACCAGCTGTAGACGCTTCGCTCTGCGAAGCGCGGCGGTGGAGGTCCCTCGGGAAATGTGCTCGCGCGAATCTCTCCCGCGCCTCCCACAGGGAGGCGTCTACAGGCTCGTCGGCAAACCGGCCGCTTTCCAATCGCGAAAGCCGCCCGTCATCGAGCGCACGTTCGTGTAGCCCATATTCTGCAGACTCTCCGCGACCGGCGCGGAACGGCTGCCGCCACCGCAACAATAAATAATTCTTTGACCGAGATCCGGCACTTGTTCCTCGATCTCCGCTTCGATTTCGCCCCGGTCACGATGCTTCGCGCCACGCGCGTGGCCCGCCTTCCATTCGTTGTCCGAGCGCACGTCGATCAGGGTCGCCGTCCCGCAACCGAGTTCCAGCGCGGCGTCGTTAGGCGAGATTTCCTTGATGTCGCGCTTCGCGGTCGCGACAGGCTCTCGAAAACGGCTCGGCTGCTTTATTCTTCATTCGTAGCGCAGGGCCTCGATCGGGTCGAGCCGCGCTGCTTCCCGCGCGGGATAGAAGCCGAAAAAGATTCCGACCGCGGCACTGACGAAAAACGCCGCGATAATCGACGGAATCGAGATGAGGGTCGGCCAGTGCGCGAAGACGGAGAGCATCCACGAAGCGCCAAGACCGAGCATGATTCCGATCACGCCGCCGATCACGCTCAAGGTCACCGCCTCGATCAAGAACTGGGTGAGAATGTCGCGCCCATGCGCGCCGACCGCGAGGCGCACGCCGATCTCGCGCGTCCGCTCGGTTACGCTCACGAGCATGATGTTCATGATGCCGATCCCGCCGACGACGAGCGAGACGCTGGCGATCGCGCCTAACAACAAGGTCATGATCCGCGAGGTCGCGGTCGCCGTTTCGGCGATCTCCTGCTGGTTGCGGACGGTAAAATCGTCGTCGCGCCCGGCGCGAATGTTGTGCCGCTGGCGGAGCAGTTCGTTGATCTGCTGTTGCGCGGGTGCGAGATCGTTAGGCGAAGCGACCTGCACGTTGATCCCGCGCAGGATCGTTCCGCCGATGACCCGTTTCATCGCGCTCGTGTAGGGCATGATGACGATGTCGTCCTGGTCCGTTCCCTGCGGACTGAGTCCTTTCGGCGTAAGCACGCCGGTGATGAGAAACGGCACGCCCTTGATGCGCAGCACCTGGCCGACGGGACTCTCCGACCCGAAAATCTGGCTCGCGGTCGTGCGCCCGATCACGCACACCTTGTTCGCGCTCCGCACGTCCTGGGGAGTGAAATTCGCACCGTCGCTCAAGGGCCATTGCCGGATATCGAAATACTCCGGCGACTCACCGTAAATGCGGGTAAACCAGTTCTGATTGCCAGCCGAGACCTGACTGGTGGAAAACACTTCCTCGCTCACCGCGATGACCCCTGGCACCTCGCGCCGGATCGCTTCCGCGTCTTCGATCTTCAAAGTGCCGGCACTCCCCCAGCCCGTGCGAATTCCGCTCGAGGTCACGCTCCCGGAAAAAATCAGGATCACATTTTCGCCGAGGCTGGCGATCTGTTGTTCAACCTGCGCCTTGGCGCCATTGCCAATGCTGACCATCGCGATGACCGCGCCGACGCCGATGATAATGCCGAGCGCAGTGAGGACAGAGCGAAGCTTGTTTCGCTGCAAGGCGCGGAAAGCAATCTTGAAGGTCGAGTCGACTCTCATGCCGGCGGCTCCAGTTTCTTCGCTGCCTCTTCCGCGGTCAGCCGGCGCGCCACCGGGCGATCGATTTGCACCAGACCATCGCGCATCATGATGTTGCGCCGGGCATAGGCCGCGATGTCCCTCTCGTGCGTCACCATCACGATCGTGATCCCGCGCTCGTTGAGCTTTTGAAAAATGTCCATGATTTCGGCGCTGGTGCGGCTGTCGAGATTGCCGGTCGGCTCGTCGGCGAGGACGACCTCCGGATCGTTGATCAGGGCGCGCGCGATCGCGACGCGCTGCTGCTGGCCGCCGGAGAGCTGGCTTGGATGATGATCCTCGCGGCCGGTCAGGCCGACCGCGGCGAGCACCTTCTCGGCTTGCGCGCGCAATTGCGCGTTCGTTAGGCGATGCTCGCCGTAAAGCAGGGGCAGCTCCACATTTTCCAGGGCCGAAGTCCGCGCGAGCAGGTTGAAGCTCTGGAAAACGAAACCGAGCTTGCGATTGCGAATGTCGGCGAGCTGGTCGCGATCGAGTCCCGAAACATCGAAGCCGTCGAGCAGGTAGCGGCCCTTCGTCGGGCGATCGAGGCAACCGAGCAGATTCATGAGGGTCGATTTGCCCGAGCCGCTCGAGCCCATGAAGGCGACAAATTCGCCGCGCGCGATTTCCAGGGAAACGCCGCGCACGGCATGCACGTCCACTTCGCCCGTGCGGTAGGTCTTGTGCACGTCCTCCAGCCTAACGACAGCAGTGTTCCCGGCCATCGCAATTCGGCTAAAAGCGGCGCTGTCCGCCGGCCAATGGATTATTCGATGACTGCGCGGAGGAGGCACCCTTGCCGGTCATTGCCGTGACGACGCGATCGCCTTCCTGCAAACCATCGAGCACTTCGGTGTAAATCCCGTCGCTGATCCCGGTCTTGATTTGCACCGGGCTCGGCTTGGAGCCGCGCAAGACGTAGACGGTCCGCTCGGTGAGATGTTCGCCCGGCTTGCCCCGATGCCCGGTCGCACCACCGGGCCGCGGGGTCGCATCCGGTGGACGAAAACGCAGTGCGGCGTTACTGATCTTCAAGGCGTTGTCCCGC
Source organism: Spartobacteria bacterium (assembly GCA_003169975.1). Taxonomy (GTDB): domain Bacteria; phylum Verrucomicrobiota; class Verrucomicrobiia; order Chthoniobacterales; family UBA10450; genus Palsa-1392. The sequence goes on from PNAA01000021.1 coordinate 58,489, forward strand.
TGCGCGCCGACGATCGAGACATTCGCGGTCATGCCGGGCTTGAGCTTCAGATCGGCGTTGTTCACGCCGATGACGGTGTCGTAAGTGACAACGTTCTGCACCGTGATCGGCGCGTTGCGCACCTGCACGACCTCGCCGTGGAAAGTCCGCTGGGGAAATGCATCGACCGTGAAATCGACTTTCTGCTCCGCTTCCACCGTCCCGATATCCGCCTCGGCCACGTTGGCGTCGATCTGCATTTTCGCGAGATCGTTCGCGATCGTAAAAATGACCGGCGCGCTCAGGCTCGCCGCGACGGTTTGCCCGACATCGACGCTGCGCGAAATGACCTCGCCATCGACGGGCGAAGTGATCGTGCAATGATCGAGATCGGCCTGGGCTTTATCCAGCGCGCCTTGTTTGAATTTCACGTTGGCCTCGGCCTGATGCAGATTCGCCACTGCCTGGTCGACATCGGCCTGGGCGGAATTCTTCTTCTCGAATAACTCCTGGGTCCGCGCGTCGTTGATTTTCGCCAGCTCCAGGGCGGCTTGCGCGCTCGCCAGATCGCCCTCGGCCTGGGTGACAGCTGCTTTGAACAGAGTCGGGTCGATCTGGGCCACCACCTCGCCCGCTTTCACCTTGGAATTAAAATCGACAAACAGCTTTTGAATATTGCCCGAAACCTGGCTGCCGACCTGCACGTTGACGACCGGGTTGAGCGTGCCGGTGGCCGTGACCGCCTGCGTAATCGGGCCTCGCGTAACCGTGACGGTCTGATATTCGGCCGGGCCGTTCCCGCCGCAGCGGCGGAAGGCGAAAAGCGCCAGCAAGACAAGCAGCACCGCGCCGCCGATAAGGGTGATTCGTTTCATGAAAAAAGGCCGACGAATAGACGTCGGCAGCTATTGTTTAGACCGCTCGGACCGAAACTAGTTACACGATAATCATGGGCCGCTATCTCGAAATCTACTCGATCATGCTGCGCAACTCGCTCATTCGCGAGCTGAGTTTCAAGGCCAACTTCATCCTCTGGATGATCGTGGAGGTGCTTTGGTTTTGCGGCCAGATTCTCTTCTTCAGCATCATTTTTGGTCAGGTCAATCAGATCGGCGACTGGACGAAATGGGAAGTGGTGCTGCTCGTCGGCACGCACCAGATTATCGCGCAGTTATTCCAGGCGTTTTTCTTCGTCAATGTGGCGAACATTCCCGAGTTGGTGCGAACCGGAAAGCTCGATTCGCTCCTCGTCCTGCCGATCGACAGCCAGTTCGCGGTCTCGACGAAGCAATTCGGCCTCGACAGCGTGATCAACGCGCTTATCGGCGCGGCGGTGGTGATTTTCTCTCTGCGGCAATTGCACGTCGTGCCCGGCCCGCTCGCCGTCGCGCTCTATCTCGTCGCGCTCGGGTTTGGGGTCGCGATCCACTACTCGATCATGCTCGCGCTCGCCGCGGTCAGCTTCTGGATCGTGCGCGCGCAGGGCCTCGTTTACGGCTATTTCAATTTCCTCAACATTGCCCGTTATCCCGACGTGATTTTTCCGCAACTTTTCCGCTGGGTTTTCGGGTGGATCATCCCGGTGATCATCGTGGCGAACATCCCGGCACGCTTGCTCATCAAGTCGCTCGGGCAGCCCGCCTGGCTGATGTTTCACCTCGTCGTCGCCGGGACGATCGCGGCCCTGCTCAGCCGCGCCTTTTGGCTCTGGGCGCTCCGGCATTATTCGAGCGCCAGTTCCTGAGCCTCGGCGCCGTTTACAGAGACAAGCGCGCTCCCCAAAATCGCTCCAAAACCGCTTGCGCCAAAATTGAAATGCCCTTAATTAAGCCTCCCCTTAGTCCGGACGAGAGGATACGCAGCTCCGACTATCACCTTATGGCCCGTTCAACGAAAAAATCCGCTCCCAAAAAGCCAGCGAAGAAACCAGCTTCCAAGAAGCCGGCGAAGAAAGCCGCGCCCAAGAAGGCCGCCAGGCGAAAAGCCCCGGCCGCGAAGAAGAAGCCGGCGCTCGCCCGCAAGCCAAAGCCGGTCAAGTCGATCAAGTCGAGCAGGCCCGCCGCGTCGGCCATCCGTTCTGCTAATGGCAAGGCCCTAAAGGCGGGCAAAGCCAATCAAACGCTCACGATCATCGGCAATCACGTGAAGCCAAAAAAAGAGCGCCGGCTCGATCCCTTTACCCGTGGGCAAAAGGAGAAGCTCCTGCAGCTCCGCGACGCGATGGTGGATTCGATGGCCGGTGTCGCGCAGGACACCTTGCGCGCGCGCGCTGAGGGGAGCGAGGCTTCTGCTTTCGGAATGCACCAGGCGGATGCGGGGAGCGACGCATACGATCGCGATTTCGCGCTCAGTCTTTTGTCCCAGGAACAGGACGCGCTCTATGAGATCGACGAGGCGCTGAAGCGCATCGATCTCGGCTCGTACGGGAAATGCGAAATGTCGGGCAAGCCGATTCTGCGCGCCCGGCTCGAGGCGATCCCGTTTGCCCGCTTCACCGTGGAATGCCAGTCGCAGCTCGAGAAACAGAGCAAGGCGTCGCGCGTTCGTCAGTCAGTCACCTCGCTTTTTGGCCTAACGGATGAAGAAGCGCGCGAAGGCGAGGAAGAAGAGCCGGCGGCAGACACGAAGGAATAACGAACATGGCCCAGGAAATCATCACCCTCGAATGCACGGAGGCCAAGGCGGCCGGGGCACCCGTTTCGCGCTACATGACCACGCGGAACAAGAAAAGCCCGCGCACCCCGAACCGGCTCGAAAAGAAAAAGTATAATCCTTTCCTGAAGCGGCATACGCTCCATCGCGAGACCAAGTAACCATGCAACCGAAAACTGCCAAACGCCGTTCGGCTTTTCGCCGCGCCAACCGCACCATGCCTCGCCGTCGGATCGACATTGCGGCCGAGGCGATCGATTACAAAAACCCGGATTTGCTCCGCAAGTTCGTCACCGAGAGCGGAAAAATTCTGCCGCGCCGCGTGACCGGAATGCCGGCGCACATGCACCGCAAGATCACCCGCGAAATCAAGCGCAGCCGCTCGGTGCTCTTGATGAAGTAAGTCGAGCTTTGCCCGCTCCCCTGGACGCTTCGCTCCGCGAAGATATCTGCTTGGCGTCGCCCAAGGTTTCCTTCACGCACACTTCCTGGACGCGCGGAAGCGCGTCCCTCCGGAGGGGCATGCTTCCGCATGTCCAGTTTGAGGCCGGATCGCGAGGGATCGATCCGGCCGTGGTTGGAATTCACCCGCCAAAGGGCGGGCGACGCTGGTGCTGAATTACGGAGCGATCCGATCGGTCAACGTGTCGTTATGGAAAGCGGCATGGTTGCGCAGTTCAAACCACCCTCTTTCTTGTTCGTTTGCGCGACGCCCGTTCACAAAAGTGTCGTTGTGCTTTTCCATCAACAGGCGCGCTCAATCTCGACGTAGTCCCATTCGTCGCCTTCCTGATGGCGCAGGAGAATGCTGTGTTGCGGGCCGGTGGCGTTCGGATCCGGTTGTTTCAGGAAATCCGCCAGCTCGGCTGCTTTGCCGAGGGCCGCTTTGACGAAGAAGACGTGATAGACATCGGTCCGTTTGGGACTCGACGCGGGCGAAGTGTCCTGCGCCCAGAGCGACGCGGCCGGCGCGAGCCCGAGGAGTGAGAGAACAAGGATTCGAATGAGTGATTGCATGGTGACCTTTCGTGTTGGCAGAGAAAGGGAACGCTCCGAAATATCAACGCCCTGTGATCGGGGGAGCGTTGCAAGCCGAACCCTTTAGCTGGATTTCCCGCAGTTTCTCAGCGCAGCGCTCGCGAGTCAATGCATCCGAGAGGCGCCCGCCGCGCTCACGCTTTGCGCGTCCGTTCGCCCTGCTCGATCAACTTCCAGAATTCTCTCGTCTTCCCGAGTTGATCGTCTTCCGCCATCGGCAGTTTGCTCCGGAAAAGAAAATCCCGCAGCGTGTTCTTGTGCAGGACGCGGTGCACCGTCACGCCTTCCGGACTGCGCTCGAAATAAATCCGGTAATCTTTTGCCCGGTAACGATGCAGTTTTTTTCCCTCGCGCTCGATCACGCCGAAGCGCCGGGCGTCGAGGTGGTCGAGGTCTTCCGGCAGAATTTGAAATTCCGCGAGCAACTCGAGCTGGAGAGTCTTCGGCAACGCCGCCATCTCGGCCGCACTCAGTTGGTTGAAGATGATCTGGAACATGGTGTCCGTGAATCTCGAATCACAGATACACCCGCCGCGCCCGGCTGCCAATGCCGGTAAAAATCTCCCAGGCGATCGTCCCCGCGCGCTCCGCCACCTCCGCGACCAAGATCTCTTCGGCGCCCTGCTTTCCGATCAGCACCACTTCATCGCCCAGCTTGGCCTCCGGAACTGCGGTCACGTCGACCATCGAGAGGTCCATCGTCACGCGGCCGAGCACCGGGCACCGTCTTCCGTCAATCAGGACCGTCCCGTCGCGATTCGAAATCGAGCGCGGGTAACCATCGGCATACCCGGCGCTGATCGTCGCGACCCGCGTCGGCCGGGCGGTGATAAAAGTCCGCCCGTAACTCACGCTCCGGCCCGCGGGCAGATCGCGCAGCAGCGCGACGCGCGCCTTCAACGCCAGCACCGGCCGCAGGAGTTTCTGTTCGCGTAGCAGGGGCGAGCTGCCATAGAGCATCAGCCCCGCGCGCACGATGTCGTAGCGATGGTGTGCGAAGCCGAGAATCCCGGCGCTCAGCAAGAGGTGAACTTTGAAAGCTGTGGGCACGCGGGCGCGTATTTGCCTAACGAGTACGTCAAACTGGACGAGTTGCATTTCGCTGAAGGCTTCGTCTTCATCCGCGACCGGCAGATGGGTCGAGACGCTATGGAGCGTGAGATTTGGGAGGCGCGCGATTTTTTCCAACTCCGCGAGCGCGTCGTCCGGCGCGCAGCCCATTCGGCCCATGCCCGTATCGATCACGAAGTTGATCCCCGCGGCGCTCCCCTCGAAGGCCAGCGCTTCGGCCAGGCTCGAAACCGAGGCGATGAATCCACCGGCCTTGATCGCCGCCCGTTCTTCCGGCAGCGCCGGCCCGAGGATCAGAACCGGGTGCGAGATGCCGCCCTCGCGCAATGCCAGCGCCTCCTGCAGGTTCGCGACCCCAAAGAGCTCCGCGTCCTCGCGCAAAGCGCGCGCGACCTCGACCATGCCGTGGCCGTAGCCGTCCGCTTTGACGACCGCGAGCAGGGCGGGTTGAGGGCCGACCCGCTCCCGCGCGACACGCGCGTTGTGACGCAGCGCGGCGCGATCCACCTCCGCCCAACAGCGGTCTATGCCTAACGACTTCATTTTTTTGGTGTTGTAATATACGGCTCGCGCAAATAAATCGGCTCGAGCGTTTGGCCGGGGTCGATCTTCGCTTGATTCGCGAGCACGGCCAACCGCAGCGCCGACGGATGCGCCACCGAGACGTTGGCAAATTGCGGCAGCGGCTGCGTGGCGAGGATCGGCAGATCCGGCCATGAGCTCAGCTTCGCGCGCAGCTCTTCCTCGGTGGCCAGCGTCGGCCCCTCCACACATCGACCGCGAATCACATGGGCCAGGAAAAAGGAATTTCGGCGGGCATCGCCCACGACCACGTACTCATCAGACTCGTAGGCGCAGATGGACGGCAACCCGAGCAAGCGCGCGCCCGATGCGGCCTGCAGGCCAAGTGCAGTGGCGATCGCGATGCGCGTGCCGGCGTACGACCCGGGCCCGAGCCCGACCACGATGAGGTCCGGTGACGCGCAAGTTTGATGAATCTCGCGGAGGTTTTCATAGAACAACCCGGAGTCCTTCCGGTCGGCGGGAAAGACGCTGCCATACTGGGCCGCGGTCTCGTCGAGGAACGCCACGCTCCCGACCGGCGACGAAAGCTCCAAAGCCAGCACCTTCACTTTTCCTCCTCCGTGAAGTTGCGCTCCGACGCGCTCGGGGCCTCGATCCGCAACCAGCGCGCGCGCTCCGGGAGCGCTTCCGGGAAGCGATCCGCCCACTCGATCACCGCGACGCCGCCGTCGTCGAGGTACTCGTCGAATCCGATCTCCGCGAGCTCCGACAGCTGGTTCAGCCGGTAAAAATCGAAATGGAAAAGCGGCAGCCGCCCGCCCCGATATTCGTGGATCAGCGTAAAGGTCGGGCTGGTCGCTTCCTCCGTGCTTTCCAATCCCCGGAGCAGCCCTTTGACGAAATGCGTTTTGCCCGCACCCAAGTCGCCGACGAGCGCGACGACGTCATTCGGCACGAGTGCCTGCGCCCAGGCACGCGCGAAAGCGATGGTCTCAGCCGCGCTATTGGAAGTGAACGTAGCCACGGCCGAATTGCTGCTTGCTGCCGGTTGAACGCCGCTGGAGGGAGCCAATGCGGGTGAGCGAGAGGCGCGGGAATTTCTTGCGCCACTTTGCCTCGAGTGACCCAGCATCGTTAGGCGAAAGGGCGAAGAGCAACTCGTAATCCTCGCCGTCGTTGATCGCCTGCGGAACGGAGCAGCCTCGCGTGCGCGGCAGCGCCTTCAAATCCACCTCGAAACCGACCCCGCTCGCCGCGGCCAGCCGCGGGAGATCGGCACCGATGCCGTCGCTGAGGTCCATCATCGCGTGGATGCGGAAGCGGGCGGTCAACCAGCGGGCTTCGTCGATGCGTGGGATGAAATTCAGATGTTTTCTCCGGATTGATCCGCCCAGTTTTCCGGTCACGAAAAGCACGTCGCCGGCTTTTCCACCGTCGCGCGAAACCCAACGATCCTTCTCGACCGTGCCGACGACGCTGATGGAAACGACAGCCGGGCCCTCGATCTCGCTCGTTTCCCCACCGACGATGGCGACCGCAAAGCGATCGGCGACCCGCCGCAATCCGCGATAGATCTCCTTCGTCCAACGCACCTCCCGGCCGGCCGGCGCGATCAAGGTCACGAGAGCGAATTGCGGCCGGCCCGACATCGCCGCGAAGTCGCTCAAAGTGCGGGCCATCGCCTTCCAGCCGATGGCCAAGGGCGATTCGTTAGACCGAAAATGGATTCCTTCAACCACGCAATCCGTTTTCAGCAGGAGCAGCCGGCCCGCGCCCGGGCCGGCCACCACCGCGCAGTCGTCCCCGGGCCCGGCGATCACCTTCCGGCCCGCTTTGCAGCGCGCCACGAGCTGCGCAACCAGCCGCTCCTCGCCCAACTCGCGCAGTTTCATTGCGGAATCAGATTGGGGAAGGCGAGCGCGCTGAGGGAAAGGAAATTGAAGAGCGCGTGCATCGTCATTGAGACGAGGATGGAGCCGCTCCATTCGTAGGCGAGAGTCAAACAACCCCCGAGAACGAAGAGCGGTCCAAAGCTCGGGAGATGCACGTGCACCGCGGCGAAGAGGAGCGCGTTCAGGAGCAAACCCGGCCCGCGCCCGAGATAGCGCTTGAGCACGCCGTAGAGGAAGAAACGAAAGATAAATTCCTCCGCCAGCGGAGCGATGGTGATCGCGAGCACAATGATGAGGACGCGCTGCTGCAGCGTTTCCGAGCCGGTGAACATCTCGACGATCTGTTGTTTGCTCGAACCGCCACCGAGCAGCCAGCGCGAGATGCCGTCGGCCGCGAAGAGGAGCGGATAAGCGGCGAAAAGGAGAACGGCTGCGGTGCTGACAATCCGCCCAAAACCGAGCCGGGAGAAACCGCCTAACGACAGGACACTGAAGCCGCGCAATTGCAAGAGCGCGGTCAGGATGCAAATCACCGCGAGCGAGAAACCGCCGGTCACGAGGAGATCACGAGTCTGAAAAACGGCCTGCTCCATTTTCGCAGCGGCCACCACATTGAGGGCAAACCAGCCGACGAGGAGCGCGGCGGCGAGCGCCTCCGGGAAACCTAGCTGCCGTTCGCCTAACGCCGCCGCTCCGTCCTGCCGCACCGCGACCTGCCGGTAGAGCGAGAGATAAACATACAAGCCCGCAACGACGAGCAGCGAGTTGATCAAGCTGTCGAACATCTCGCGGCGGCGCGGCTATGGAGCGTAGAAACTCGGCAGGAAATAGGCGCGCCCACTCTGCAATTGCGGAGTGAACTGCCCGGGGAGCGAAAGCTCGATTTTGGTATCGCCGCTCTTGGTCAGCATCCGGAGAAAGCGGCCAAAACTGAAGGGTGGGCCGTACTCTACAATCTTCGCATCCGGGGCGTGGCCGAGTTCCTTCGCTTTCGCGAAGGCGTCCTCGATCTGGCCCAGGCCGTCGATCAACTTGTTATCGAGCGCGTCGCGCCCCGAAAGGATGCGCCCGTCGGCGATGCCATTGCGCAGGGCATCGGCCGGCAGGTTGCGCTCTTTCGCCACGATGCCGAGAAACTTATCGTAAGTCTTCATCACGAAGCTCTGAATGTAATCGCGCTCCTCCGGCGTGATTGGTCGCGCGCCGTTGAGCATGTCCTTGAACTTCCCGCTCTTAAAAACAACGGAGGCGAGCCCGATCTTGTTGAAGAGTTGCTCGTAATTCAGCGTTTGAATGATCACGCCGATGCTGCCCGTGATGCTGGTCTCGTTCGCCATCAAATACTTCCCGCCGCACGAAACGTAGTAGCCGCCGGACGCAGCGAGCGATTCCATGTAGACGACGACCGGTTTTCTCGCCCGCGTCTTGACCACCGCGTTGTAGATCATGTCGGAGGCGGTCACTTCGCCGCCGGGTGAATCGACCTCCAGCACGACGGCGCGCACCTCGTCGTCGTTCCGCGCCTGCTCCAGCTGCCAGCGCAGGTCGTCGACCATCGAGTCGCCGACGTTGCCCGCGACGCTCGTGCTGATGAGCCCGCGCAGCGTGATGACGGCGATCTTGTTCTCGCTCCCGCGCGCGCCGCGCTCGACGATCATCTCGCGAAATCGCGGCCGGAGTTCCTCGTCCCGCCGGACGCCTTCAAAATGCCGAAAGGCGGTGGCGGCGAGGGCAAAATTTACCAGCACACTGGCGCAAAGAGCGACGAATAAAAAGATGCTTAGACAGCCCAGTTTTCGATTCGCCATGACCGGGATCAAATCGCCGAAGAACCGCAGAGGCACAAGCGTTTTCCGCCCGCCCATAACGCCTCGTAAACGGGGCGGGGACCGGGAATGGCTTGGAAGCTGCTTTTTAAAGGGGGTAACATTATGGCACCGATCAATTCAGGCGGACATCTCAAGACGAGCGAGAGGGCGCTTCGCCGGCTGCCGAAGAAAAAAGTGCAGCGCAAAGGCAAGGCCCAACTCAAGAAGGATGCCGCGGCGGACGACGAACCAACGCGGCCGGCGGTGGGAACGCTATCCCGCACGAAGAGTCTCCTTTTGGCGGCGTTGCGCGTCTGGGAGCTGAAGAACGGGATTCGCGACTGATGTAGCGGAGGCCGTGCCGGCCGCGATCTCAAAACGCGCCGCGAAACCCGCGAGCGACGCGCCGTCCCAGCGGGCGACACGCCCGCCTCTCCACCCGCGCCTTTGAATCGTTAGGCGCGCGATTGGCGCTGCCAATTGCAGCGCGGCGCCACACGATTACCTTGGGTCGCACAGCGCCCATAGCTCAGCCGGATAGAGCATCGGATTTCTAATTGAGCCTAACGAATTTGCGCTGTTTTGCACAGCGTTGCAAAATGGCATTTCACGAGGGAACAATGCCGCGGAATCGTTGCGCAGCTTTGCAGCGTTTTGCAGCAAAAAATCGCCCGACCGTAGAAAACGACCGTAGAATTTTTTAGTCCGAGACCGGAACGTCGGCAGACCGATTCCGAGCCCTTCAATCCCGGGCCACGGGTGCGGATGCGACACCCTCGGCCTCGACCAATGACAGCGGTGGAGGGGATTGGACGGAAGCGACGATCTCGGCCTGGATCAACCGTAATTCGGCATAGATGTCTGTCGGGTTGACGGTGACGGCGACATATTGGGTGGGCTCGCCACCGAGCAGTAAAGCTTTCTCAGTTGCGATACCGTAAACTACGGCGGCTTGGGAACAGCCGGCTTGGTCGATTGTGTGCTCGACTCGATCAGCGGCCTTGTCGGCGATTCGGAGGGACTTGGTCAGGAGCTGTGCTTTCCGCTCCTGTGTGCTGAGTACGGCTGATTGCATCGGCGTGATTGCGTCGATTGCATCGGGTCTTGCCAATTCTCGGGCCAGCTCCGGGCGCTGGAGCAATTTCGCGGCTACGATCTGCTGCGTCCATCCCTCGCGTTTGGAACGTGCGAGGACCGTCCCGGCTGGGATGCCCATGTTGCGAGCGATCTCACGCAGGCCGATGCCGCTGGCGTAGGCGGTGCGGATTTCCGCCCAGGTTGCTGCGGGGATGCGGTTCATGTTCGTTTGAACTTAATGACCGGCGCGGGCGATTGCAACGAGCAAACGTCAACAAATCAGCTTATCGCGCTGAATTTCGCAAACGAACCCAGTTAGGACTCCGCAAATCAGCATTCGGGCAGGAAATGTTCAGTCTTTCGCAAAAAACGGAGCGCAGACGGAAAATCGAAGGCGCAGTGAAAGCTTGTAAATAGATCTGGATCTGGCTTGGACGCTTATCCTGGGGGCTCCACCCCTCTTTCAGACCTGCGGTCGAAGGTGAACTGCCCGGGGTAGAGGAAATGTCCATGAACAATCCAGCTCAACTGTCAGAAGCCAAAAATCCAATCAGAACCTCACTTGCGCACGCGCTCACCGATCTACAGTCCGTTGCCTTGATTGCTGCGCGGCAGTTCGCAATCCCGCTGCTTCTTCTGGGAGCGGGGCTGATCCTCGTGCAACCGTGTGCCGCTACTCCCTTTCAATGGGAATTTACCGGCAACCTTAGTGTTGCTCGGTGGGACCACACGGCGACGTTGCTCTCCGACGGCAAGCTGCTTGTCGCAGGTGGCTACGATAACGGGAATAACCTCGCGAGCGCGGAACTCTACGATCCAGCGACAGGGAATTGGACTGTCACCGGCAGCCTCAATACAGGCCGCACTGACGGCACGGCGACGTTGCTCTCCGATGGTAGGGTGCTCGTAGTAGGTGGCTACAACTATAACAGCGGCGGCATTCTCGCGAGCGCGGAACTCTATGATCCAGCTACGGGAACTTGGACTATGACCGGCAGCCTCAATACCGCCCGTTTCAGCCACGCCGCAACATTGCTCTCTGACGGCACGGTGCTGGTCGCAGGTGGCAACGGGGGCGGCTTCTATCTCGCGAGCGCGGAACTTTACGACCCGGCCACGGGAAATTGGACTGTCACCGGCAGCCTCAATGCAGGCCGCGATCATACCGCGGCAACATTGCTCTTCAACGGCAAAGTGCTGGTCGCAGCCGGCGGCGGCTATCTCGCGAGCGCGGAACTCTACGACCCAGCCACCGGAAATTGGACTATCACCGGTAGCCTCCATACAGGCCGCTATTACCACACCACAACGTTACTCTCCGATGGAAGGGTGCTCGTAGTAGGTGGCTATGCCCTCGGCCCCGTCGATATCGGGAGCGCGGAACTCTACGATCCAGCCACCGGAACGTGGACTTACACCGGCAGCCTCAATACTGCTCGGGACACCCACACAGCGACCTTGCTGCCCAACGGCGAGGTGCTGGTCGCAGGCGGTCACAGTTCTGAGGTTGGTGCTCTCGCGAGCGCGGAAGTCTACGATCCAGCCACCGGAACGTGGACTTACAGCGGCAGCCTCAATACTGCTCGGTACTGGCACACGTCGACGTTGCTGGTCAACGGCGAAGTGCTGGCCGCAGCTGGCTATAACTTTAACGCCGGCGGCACTCTCGCGAGCGCGGAACTTTATGATCCCGGGATCACAGCCGCCACACACGTTGATGGCAGCGGCACCATCGATAACCAAGGGAACAAAGTCACCTTCAAATTTCGCGCGAGACAGGGCGGTGACGGGTCCCTTGGTGATTTTTCCTTTTGCGATCCCGCTGCTGGTGTCTGCATAACGAAGGCGAAAATTCGGAGCCTCTCCATCACGGGCAACAGCGCCCAGTTCAGCGGCCAAGGTTATTTGGAGAATGGGAGCAGAGTCACGTTCAACGTCAACGTAACTGATAACGGAGAGCCCGGAACCTCGGACACGATTTCGATCAGCCTGAGCGACGGTTATTCCGTCAGCGGCACCCTCAGGAGGGGCGATATCCGAATTTAGTAAGGAAACTCACGGCAGAATTGTCGAGCCCGCCGTTTCTATGATGGGCTTTTCGAGTCGAAAGATTTTGCTCGACAAACGCAAAGCGAATCGGTCAATCTGCGAATCACAGATCTGGATCTGGCGCGGACGTTTATTCCTGGGGGCCTCTTCCCCTCTTTCAGACCTGCGGTCGAAGGTGGACCACCCGGGGTAAAAGGAAAACGTTCCATGAACAGTCCAGCTCCACTGCCAAACGCCAAGAATCCAATCAGAACCTCACTTGCGCACGCGCTCACGGATCTACAATCCATTGCCTTGATAGCGGCGTGGCAGTTCGCAGTCCCGCTGCTTCTTCTGGGAGCAGGGCTGATGCTCGTGCAACCGTGTGCCGCTACTCCCTTCCAATGGCAGTATACCGGCAGCCTCAATACTGCTCGGGACACCCACACCGCGACTTTGCTTTTCGATGGCAGGGTACTGGTCGCAGGTGGCGATAGCCACGGCGTTTATCTCGCGAGTGCGGAACTCTACGATCCAGCCACGGGAACTTGGACCGTCACCGGCAGCCTCAATACCGCTCGGGAAGACCACACGGCAACGTTGCTCTCCGATGGCAGGGTACTTGTCGTTGGTGGCTACAATACCGGTCTCAGTCTCGCGAGCGCGGAACTCTACGATCCAGCCACGGAAACTTGGACTGTCACCGGCAGCCTCAATACTGGCCGGTACCTCCACACGGCGACGTTGCTAGCCAACGGCAAGGTGCTGGTGGCAGGTGGCTTTGGAAACGCCGGCGGCTGGCTCGCGAGCGCGGAGCTCTACGATCCAGCCACGGGAAACTGGACCGTCACCGGCAGCCTCAATACTTCTCGGGGCGACCACACGACGACCTTGCTCGCCGATGGCAGGGTACTTGTCGCAGGCGGTTACAACGGCGGTCTCTATCTCGCGGACGCAGAATTTTACGATCCAGCTACTGAAAATTGGACCGTTACCGGCAGCCTCAATACTGCTCGGATCGGGCACACAGCGACCTTGCTCCCCGATGGCAAGGTGCTTGTCGCAGGCGGTATTGGGAATGACCTCGTCCGTCTCGCGAGCGCGGAATTGTACGATCCAGCCACGGGAACTTGGACTTACACAGGCAGCCTCAATACCGCTCGGGAAGACCACACGGCGACGTTGCTCACCAACGGCGAGGTGCTGGTGGCAGGCGGTGTCGGGGCCAGCTTTCCCGAGCTCGCGAGCGCGGAATTGTACGATCCAGTTATCGGAACTTGGACTGTCACCGGCAGCCTCAATACTGGCCGGTACCTCCACACGGCGACGTTGCTAGCCAACGGCAAGGTGCTGGTCGCAGCAGGTTTTCAGGCCGGTTTTGATCTCGCAAGCGCAGAACTTTACGATCCCGGAATCGAAGACACACAGGTCAAAGGCCGCGGCTCCATCGATAACCAGGGGAATGAAGTCACCTTCAAATTTCGCGCGAGGCAGGGCGGTGACGGGTCCCTCGGTTATTTTTCCTTTTGCGATCCTGCTGCTGGTGTCTGCATAACGAACGCGAAAATTCGGAGCCTTTCGATCACGGGCAACAGCGCCCAGTTCAGCGGCCAAGGTCATTTGGAGAATGGGAGCAGAGTCAGGTTCAACGTGAATGTGACTGACAACGGAGAGCCCGGAACCTCGGACACGATTTCGATCAGCCTGAGCGACGGTTATTCCGTCAGCGGTACGCTAATCAGGGGAGATATCCGAATTCAGTAAGCGACACTTAGCATCAAAGATTTTTGCTTGTCTATTGCTGCACTGCACACGGCTTCATCGAGCTTTGGAATGTTCGAGGAAGGCAATGCCGAGCTGGAGGAGATTGACCCCTTCTGCCAACGAGCAAACGTCAACAATCAGTTTATCGCGCTGAATTTCGCAACGAACTCAGTTCCGACTCCGCAAATCAACATTTGGGCAGGAAATGGTCAGTCCTTCGCACGAGACGCAGAGCGGGAAAAAATGGAAGCCGTAAGACTCGCTGTTATCGAATAGATCTGGATCTGGCGTGGACGTTTATCCTGGGGGCTCCACCTCTCTTTCAGACCTGCGGTCGGAGATGAACCACCCCGGGGTAAAAGGAACCAACCGTTATGTATTCACCAAATAAAATCATCAGAACTATGAGTCTTATCGGCGCATTCGCCTTCGCTACGATCTCGCCGACAGCGCGAGCAGTCGATCCCCCACCGGACGGAGGCTATCCCAACGGCAACACCGCTGAGGGCGATAATGCACTCTTCAACCTCACGACTGGTGCTGACAATACGGCGATGGGGGTTGATGCGCTGGACAGCAACACAACCGGCTCTGACAACGCCCTGGTGAGTTGGAGCTGGAGGACCACAGGCAGGCTCACAACCCCACGTTATGCTCACACGGCGACGTTGCTACAAGACGGCAAGGTCCTTGTTGCAGGGGGACAAAACGGAAATATCTTGGTTTTGGCGAGCGCCGAACTGTACGACCCGGCGAGCCGTACCTGGACGGCCACGGGCAGCCTCAATACTGCCCGCATTCTCCCCACGATGACGTTGCTGCAAAACGGCATGGTCCTTGTTGCAGGGGGAATTGACAGCAATGGCATTTCCGTGAGCGCCGAACTGTACGACCCAGCGAGCGGGACCTGGACTGTCACAGGCAGCCTCAACACCGCACGCTTTCGTCACACGGCGACGTTGCTACAAAACGGCATGGTCCTTGTTGCGGGGGGACAAATCGACCATTTCGTTTCTTCCGCGAGCGCGGAACTGTACGACCCGGCGAGCGGGACCTGGAGGGCCACAGGCAGCCTCAACACCGCACACGCTTATCACACGGCGACGTTGCTACAAAACGGCATGGTCCTTGTTGCAGGGGGATGGGATATCACCGGCTATGCTTCCGCGAGCGCCGAACTGTACGAGCCGGCGAGCCGTACCTGGATTACCACGGGCAGCCTCAACACCGCACGCGAACAGCACACGGCGACGTTGCTACAAAACGGCATCGTCCTTGTTGCAGCGGGAAATGACAGCAATTTCGTGGTTTTGGCGAGCGCCGAACTGTACGACCCAGCGAGCCGTACCTGGACTACCACAGGCAGCCTCAACACCGCATGCTTTGAACCCACGATGACGTTGCTACACAACGGCACGGTCCTTGTTGCAGGAGGATTTAACAAACACGGCAGCGCTCTGGCGAGGGCGGAACTGGGACACGGTCAACGCTAAAATCCGCTGCGATGGATCAAAGAAGCGGCCTTCTCGCAGCTTAAAATCAACTGTGCCCATGCCAGAACGTGAGCGACCAGGTTTCAAGACTGGCGTCGGCTCCTCATGTAGTGGCCAACTAATTGAAAATCATCGAAGTCAGGCCATCGAAGAAATTCAAGGGCGCCTGGGTCGCCTTTGAAGCGCCGGGCGTCGATCCGGCCCGGTCAAGCGCAACGTCATGGTTCGGCGGCCGAGCCCGTCCTCGCGCCGGGCGATGGCACGCCCATATTATCGATTACCTTTGGCCCGATTGTGGGTAATGCACAGCATCTGGCAGTTCTTGGCCGAGCTTCCGCCGCCCTTGCTCCATGCGGAAACGTGGTCGGCGTCCATTTCCTCGAACTTATAGATCCTGCTCTTGTTCGCGCCGTGCCCAATCGCGCAGAGCGGGCAGTTGGACTCGCCCGGCCGCTATGCTCCGGGACTTTTACGTCGAGCTGCAATGAATACCAGGGGCTGCTGAAATAGGCGTCCAAAGTGGAAATGCTTAGCGGGCGTCGTTCCATATGAAAAGCATCGGTTCCCCATATCATGCGATCTGGGCGCAGAGATGCGGCCATCTGCTTGCGCTCTTCGGGGGGTATTTCAAGCCAATGCCTCGCTGGAAAGTGAGTGCACTCTGCAAGAAAGTGGAGGTCATGATCTAATTTGGTCGTGACGACCAAATTAGGGTGTTTGATCCGTGCCCTTTCGCACCAACTCTTCTTCTTCGCACCGTCGCTGCGCGGCATCGGGTTTGACCGAGCCCATTTCCTGAAATCCGGCATATCCGCGTGGTGAAAAGCCCATTTCTCTCTCACAACTTCAATCTCTGCTTTCACCTCTCCACACTCCCAACTGTATTCGTAGAGGTAACATGCTTCTGTTTGCTCGGGGTGGGGGCAGGCTGCAAAGTTCCACTCTTCAGTCTTGATCGGAGCCTTGTTTGAACTTCGGCCCGAGGCGTCCAACAGATACTCTTTTTGATATTTTCCGCCGGTTTTCATCCGAAAATCTGCGCGCCCATGCAGCGCCCCCGAAATTTAATAGGCAACGGGATGCCGGGGGCTGGGGCCGGCTACCCTCAGCCCGCCGAAATAATAGATTCCTTAGGCGCCGGGGACCAGCTTTAACGTCCGCCATTCCCGCTCAGGCCGTGGCTGCCGGGAAGGGAATCACGTCCGCCTGCTTGGTGGCGACCGGCGCGAAGCTCACCTTCAACGCCTGCGCAACGCTGTGCTCCTGCCGCAGATGCCCATAAGTTTTCATCGCAAGCGCGCCGCCGTCTTTGTGTCCAAGCCACCTTGAAACGGTCGGAACATCGACCCCGCTCTCGATGCAGATCGTCGCGAACAAGTGCCGCAGGTCGTGGTGCGTGATTCGCGCCATGCCGACCCGCGCTGCCGCGCGATCCATCGACTTCTGACACTCGCGTACCAGGAACACCTTCGCATCACTCGGCTCGTCAGCGCGGCTCTCTCTCAAACGCTCGAATAAGGCTCGCGCTTCCGCGATCATCGGCACGCGACGCACTTCGCTGTTCTTCGTTGCTTCCTGCGGATCGCCGCGCACTGCGATCATTCCGGTTTCAAACTCAAGATCGCGCCACTCAATTTGCCGCGCCTCCCCAACCCGGCAGCCGGTGAATGCCATGCCTTGTGCAAGATCAGCGCAATTCCGCGAGTCACGGCTCTGAGCCGTCTCCATCGTGCGAATGAACGCGGCGAACTGCGCCCGGCTCGGCAGCGTGAGCGCCTTTTGACGGATCGGCTTGCGCTTTAGCGCCGCTGCGGGGTTCGAGTAAATCACACCGCACTCAATGGCCACGTCCAGGACGTGCCGCAGGATCGCCACAGTGTTGTTAAAGCGCGTCGGACTGCTCCCCTTGGCGAATCGTGCCGCCCAATCGCGGCACTGCACCTGGGTAAGCTTGCGGACTTCCATTTCAGAAAGCGCCGGCCAGCTCTTTTTCAGCGCGGCGAGAACTTCGGCGTAGTAGTCGCGTGTGCGTCGCTTGATCTTCACGTTCTCAGCGAGGCGCTGCACGTAAAGCTCGGCGGCCGTACCGAACGTCAGCTTCGCGCTCGACGCATCGGCCTGCACTTTGCGCGTTTCACGGTGACCTCTGAGGAACTCCGCGAGCCGCGCTTCGGCAACGCTGAAGTGCTTCGTCTTGAGCGACCGCCAAACTTCTTTGCCGTTCGCATACGCTCTGGCATAGTAGCCTCCAGATCGCTTGTGCCTGACGAGATTCGAGAGCCGCGTTTTCTCCCAAGTTTGCGGTGTTTTGCACTGTTTCACAGCCTGACCGTAGAACTTGACCGTAGAACGCGCAAGAAGAATCTTTTATCTCAAGCGAGTTTACCTATGAATGGCGCCCATAGCTCAGCCGGATAGAGCATCGGATTTCTAATCCGACGGTCGGAGGTTCGAGTCCTCCTGGGCGCGCGCTGGCACGCCGAGGTTCGAAATTCGTAGAATCGTGAATCGATGCTGCGCAAGGCCCCGAGTCACGAGTCTCGATTCTCAGACGAACTTCCGCTCGTGCTCGAGGAGCCACTTCTTGCGCCAGAGCCCGCCGCCGTAGCCGCAGAGGGTGCCGTCCGCGCGGATGACGCGATGACACGGAATGATGAGACAAATCATGTTCGTGCCGTTCGCCCGGCCGACCGCACGGCGCGCGCCCGGGTTGCCGAGCTGCTCCGCCATCCACGAGTAGGAACGAGTCTCGGCGATCGGAATGGACTGTAGAATCTTCCAGGTTCGCATTTGGAAATCCGATCCGATCGGCGCGAGCGGAAGATCGAATTCGAGTTTCTTCCCGGAAAAATAATCGGCCAACTGTTTGCGGAGCGCATCGAGATGCAGGTGCTCGCCCGGTACGACGTTCGTCTTCAAACGCCGCCGCAAGATGGTCAGTTCCCGCTCGAGGGCGCGACGCTCAGCGAATTCGAGCAGACGCAAACCCGCGTCATCCGCGATTCCCACCATCGTCCCCAGCGGAGTGTCGAAACGCTCGGCCAACATCGGCGCGCGCGCTTTCGCTGCGGTCGGTGGTTCGCCGAAGATTTTCGTAAACGCTTCGCGAAATCCGCTAGCCGATTCGAACCCGCTGCTGTCTTGCGCTTCGTCCACCCGCCCGCCCCGACGCACCTTGCGCAGAGCGAGACCCATCCGCCGGGCGCGATGGTACGCCTGGAAGGTCATCCCGTAATGCCGCTTGAATTGACGGCGGGCGGTCGAGGGATCGATCGCCAGTGCGGACAGTTCCTTGTCCGTCAGTCGTCCATCCGGCGCTTTTTCCACTTCCGCGCGCAGCCGCTCGATCAACTCGGGCGGCCGCCGATCAGGATCCATTGGTCGGCAACGCAGGCAGGGGCGATATCCGCCCAGCAGCGCGTCGTTAGGCGAAGGAAAGAACTCCACATTTTCGCGGGCCGGTTTTTTGGCGCTGCAAGTTGCTCGGCAAAAAATGCCGGTGGTGCGCACGCCGACGAAGAAGATTCCTTCAAAGCTGGCGTCGCGATTTACGAGCGCGCGATACATCGTCTCTTGGGGCGGCAAAAGTTCCATCGACTTCATTTGCGCTCCAGTCTCATCGTGTAGCAACCCCGGGTCACGCTGCGTGCCTGCAAATACGCGGTCGCCGGATTCTCCAGCAACTGCGCAATCACGGGTTCGGGTTGGTCGTTCTCAACGACGACGGCGTCGATCATATCGTTCGTCGCATTATACGCCCGGAGCACGCGGTGGCTCCGGAAATTGGCTGGGTATTTATCGGTTGCCGCGTAGGCCGGGCACGGCTCGGCGTGGACGAAGATCGGTCCGCTCTCCGAGTAGGGCCGACCTGGCGGAACGGATTGATAAGGAAAGAGAATCACTTCCTCGCCCGGCTGCGCCCACTGCAAACAATGCCGGCACGGGTAACCGGTCGGCGAGTCGGCGGTCAGGACAGCATGATCCGGAGCACCCGCCCGCGCCGCGCGCCGCGCCGTTTCCGCGATCTCGGAAGGTAAAGGAACCACACGGTAATCAGATGTTTTCATGAGCCCAGCCTAAAGCCGGGTCGTCCGGTCGCGCATCGACGGAATTCGGGCGGCGAATTCCCGGCCTAACGAGAAATCCTGTAGACGTCGCCCTCTGGGCGACGCGGGTGTAAGCGTCGCCTGAACGGAAAATTCTTGCAGACAATGCTTTCCCCCGCGCTTCGCAGCCTCCGGCTCGGAAGAGCTTACGGCTCGGGGAGAGCGAAGCGTCTACATCACCAGCGATGAAAGGCCGGGTGGCCTTCTTTCACCGCGACAAATGTGCCGCGACAGGTCGCGCAAATTTTTCCTCCGGCGCTCAGCGTCCCCTCGATCGTCGCGCGATCGGCAGATGAATCGATCACTTTCGCGGCAAGAAAAACCGAGTCGTTCGTCGGCGTCGGACGCAGCAGTTTGATCGCGTAATCCGCCGTCACGGTACAGGGCGGATGATCGTCGCCGGCTTGCTTCATCAGGTGGTAAGCGGCGGTCCAGTTGCAGTGGCAGTCGAGCAAGGTGCCGATGATGCCGCCATTCAAGACACCGGGGAATGCCTCGTAGCGCGGCTCCGGTTTCCATTCCGCGACCACTTCCTCGCCGCGCGGAAAACTGCGAATGCGCAGACCTTCCGCATTCGCCGGGCCGCAGCCCCAACAGGCATTCTTGGGCGCGTAGCGTTCCTGGAGGGAGGGCGAATCCGGCGCGGCCATTACTTCGCGCCGTTGGGCGACACCCCTTTGTAGGGACGCGCCGCCGGTCCGGTGTAAAGCGAGCGCGGCCGAATCAAACGATTGTGATCGTGCTGCTCGACGACGTGCGCGCACCAGCCGGCGATGCGCGAGGCGGCGAAGATCGGCGTATTCAGCTCCGGCGGAAATTCGAGCATGGTGAAAACGGGTGCGGCGTAGAGATCGACGTTGGCGCAGAGCTGCTTCTCGCGCTCCATCGTGGCCTCGAGCTTTTCGCAAATCGGCACCCACTGCTCCTTGCCGACTCGTTTGCCGAGATCACGCCCGATCTCGCGCATGATCGGGACGCGCGAATCGCCCTTTTTGTAAACGCGATGGCCGAAGCCCATGATCTTCGCTTTCCTGGCGAGCGCGTCCATCATCCAACCTTCCGCACGGTCCGCCGTCTTGATGTCATCGAGCATTTTCATCGACTCTTCGTTGGCGCCGCCGTGCAGCGGCCCCTTGAGCGTCCCGCAGGCGCTTGTGACCGCGGCATACATGTCGGCCAGGGTCGAAGCCGTGACCCGCGCGGCGAAGGTCGAAGCGTTGAATTCGTGATCGGCGTAGAGGATGAAAATCGTGTCCATCATTCTGATCTTCCAAGCCTGGGGCACGTCGCCGTTTAGTTTATAAAAGAGATTGGCCGCCAGCGTCAGGTCCGGCCTTTCCGGCAACGGATTTTCGCCCTGCTGGATGCGGTAGCCATCGGCAATCAGGGTCGAGACCTTCGCGATCAAGCGGATGGCCTTGCGAATGTTAGCTTGGTGCGAGTTGTCGTTCAGGTCGGGATCGAACGGGGCGAGCATCGACACGCCGGTGCGCAACATGTCCATGGGATGCGTGTTCTTCGGCATGAGACGCAGCATCTCCAGCACCTGCCTGGGAAGAGGGCGCTCCGCGGCAATGGCTCGGGAGAATTCCTGCCGCTGTTCGATCGTCGGCAGATCGTCGTGGAGCAGGAGATAAGCGACCTCTTCAAAGCTCGCTTTCTCCGCCATCTCGTGGATGTCGTAGCCGCGATACATCAGGCCGGCATTGGGATCGACCCAGCAGATTTCGGTTTCGCCGGCGATGACACCGGCGAGGCCTGGACTGTAGGCGGGTTTGGTTTCTGTGCTCATAGATTCTCCTGCGTGCGGGTCATTCTTAACGTCCAACGTCCAACGTTCAACTCCGAAGGCCTTGGCGAGCAGGCGTTCAACCCCGAAAGCTTTCGGAGTTGGACGTTTTCTGTTCCGCCGGGGCTCCGTAGCCGGGCCAGCTTTCCCCCGTGGGATCGTAACCAAGCGTCTCGTAAAGTTCCTTGCGCGTCTGCATCCGATCGAGCCATCCCTCGGCCGAACCGGCTTCTTTCAAGGCGCGGAAAAATTCGCCCGTCGTCCGCATCGCCACGCGGAAGGCGCTCTGCGGGAAAATGACCATCCGATAACCGAGCTCGCCCAGTTCTCTCACGTTGAGGAGCGGGCTTTTACCAAACTCCGTCATGTTGGCAAGCAGCGGCACCTTCACTTCCCTGGCAAAATCCCGGAACTCTTCCTTCGTTTGCAATGCTTCCGGGAAGATCGCATCCGCGCCCGCGGCGACATAGGCATTCGACCGCTGCACCGCGCCATCGAAATTTTCCAGGGCACGCGAATCGGTCCGCGCGATGACGAGAAAATCGCGCTCGCGTTTTGCTTCCACGGCCGCCTGGATTTTCGCCGCCATTTCCTCGGTCTCGACCAGCCGCTTGCCGGCCAGATGCCCGCAGCGCTTCGGAAATTCCTGATCTTCCAGATGGCAGCCTGCCAAACCGGCGCGCTCCAGCTCATAGATCGTGCGCCCGACATTTTCGGCGCCGCCGAAACCGGTATCAGCGTCCACAATCGCGGGAATCTTCACCGCGTGGGCGATGAAGCCGGCGAGCGTAGCTACTTCGTTCAGCGTCAGCAACCCGACATCCGGCAAACCGGCGGTGCAATTCGCGAGCCCCGCGCCGCTGATATAAACGGCCTCGAACCCCGCGCGCTCCACCTGGCGCGCCATCGAGGCGTTTGGCACGCCCGGCAGGGCAACCACGCCGCGCGCAATCAGCTGGCGCAAGCGGCTCGTCATTCCGAGCGAAGTCGAGGAATCCCGCGGCATAACCAAGCAGTTCGTTAGGCTGGCATCCGCGCCAGCTTCATCAATTCGTTAGGGCTGGATGCCTCCTCCAGTTTCCAGCCAGCAGCCAAAATCTTCTGTGCGCCCTCCTCGCCCAGTTCCGGGACGACGAGCGCGTTGAATTTTCCTTCGAGTTGCTGGTCACTCACCGGGTTGAAGGCGTTGCCCAGCGGATAATCGACTCGCTTGGTCAGCACCCGGCCGTCCTGCAGCGTGACGTGGACGATGTTCGCCACTGCCTTGGCGTAAAGCGACGTGAGCTCGGCGTTGCGCTCCACCGTTACGTTCTCGAGAAATTTCCAGATTTTCGGATCCATGAAACGCGCCGGCTGAAACTGTTTCTCCGTTACCTCGCCATCGAGCAGCGCGATGCTCGTGATGTAAGGCAGGCTGTGGTCCGCCGTCTCGCGGGTCTCCGGTTTCCATTTCTCCGGTTCGCTCCCGATGATGTCGACCGAGGCATCGTGACTCTCGATCCGAACCGACTGAATTTTGGCCGGGTCCCCGATCTCCTTGCGCAAAAACATCGCGGCTTCGATCGCGCTCTGGCTGTGATATTCCGCCGGCCAATACTTGATGCTGGTGTTGAGGATCATCGCCGCCGATCGCGGCACAAAGGCCGCTCCCACGTTGCCTAACGACACCCCGAGTTCCTTCTCGAATCCCATTTGCCCTTCGAAAATCGGCGCCGGGCCCGTCATTCCGGCCCGCGCCAGGAGCGCCGCATAGACGCCGTGCCGCGCGGCGTTGGCAAAGGCGACGCCTTTCCAATGCGAAAGTTCCCCCACCCGCGCCTGCCGGAAGGCGGCGCAGTTCACGCCCGCGATATTGACCGCGTGGCGGGTCTTTTCCGGGTCGAGTTTCATCAAACGCGCGGCTGCCAGAGCCGTGGAGAAAGCGCCGTAGGTCGGGTGATCCCAACCGCGCGCGCGAATGCTGGCGGCGTCGCAAAAGCGGCATTGCACTTCGTAGGCGAGCGCGATCGCGGTGATCAGCTCGCGACCATTCGCGCCCACGCTTTCGGCGACGGCGAGCGCGGCCGCGATGTTGTCGCTCGGGTGCGCCGGTTCCTTGGAAAGATAGGTATCGTTGTAATCGAAATAACGAATGCAGCAGCCGGTGGCGAAGGCGGCCCAATCCGGTGGCGCCTGATGATCGGTGCCCATAATGGTCGCGCCATTTTTCGCCGAGAAATCGGAGGCGACTTTGCGCGCGATCGCGCACGGCTCCTCGTGCCAGGCGCCGAGCGCGCAGCCGAAGGAATCGATCACCCGCCGCTTCACCTCGTGCACGACTTCCGGCGAAAGATCTTCAAAGTTTAGCGAGCAGGAAAATTCCGCGAGACGGTGGGCGAGAGATTCGAACATAGGAGAGCCTGCAATCTGGCGATGAATTACGGCACGGCAACTGTGGACGCCCCGCCGAGCGGCGGTCTGTTTTGCTCTAATGTAGACGCTTCGCTCTGCGAAGCGCGGGGGAGAGCGCCGAGGACGGGGTGAAGATCGATCCCAACTCTCGCGCCTCCCTGAGGGAGGCGTCTACAACTCCGCATCTCGCGGTCGCGGCAATTCATCCGTGCCCATCCGTATAATCCGTGGTTAAAGTTCTCTCCACATGAGCAAAGTTTACTCCGACGCAAAGGCCGCGCTGGCCGGCCTGCTCCACGACAACATGACGATCGCTGCGGGCGGCTTCGGGCTTTGCGGCATCCCGGAGAATCTCATCGCTGCACTGCACGACAGCGGGGTGAAAGGCCTAACGATCGTCGGCAACAACGCGGGCGTGGATGACTTCGGCATGGGCGTGTTGCTCACCACCCGGCAGGTAAAGAAAGTCATGGCTTCCTACGTCGGCGAGAACAAGGAGTTCGAGCGCCAGGTGCTCGCGGGTGAACTCGATCTGGAACTCATCCCGCAGGGCACACTGGCCGAGCGGTTGCGGGCGGGCGGCGCGGGCATCCCCGGGTTTTACACCCGCACCGGCTTCGGCACCAAACTGACTGAGGGCAAGGAGACGAAAGTCTTCGACGGCAAGGAGTATGTGCTCGAGCCCGGCATCCATGCCGAGGTCTCGATGGTGAAGGCGTGGAAGGGCGACAAATCAGGCAACCTGATTTTTCGAAAAACCTCGCGCAACTTTAACCCCATGATCGCCTCCTGCGGCAAGGTCTGCGTCGCTGAAGTAGAGCATCTCGTCGAGGCCGGCGAACTTGACCCCGACCAAATCCACACCCCGGGGATTTTCGTCGACCGCATCATCCAAGGCGCGAAATACGAAAAACGGATCGAGTTCCGCACCGTGCAGGGCAGCACGGCCGCCAAGAAAGAAAACCCCATTCGCGAGTTGATGGCGAAGCGCGCCGCGCAGGAGCTGCGCGACGGCTACTACGTTAACCTCGGCATCGGCATCCCGACGCTGGTGGCCAATTACATTCCCGAAGGCATGAGCGTCACCCTGCAATCCGAGAACGGCCTGCTCGGCATCGGCCCGTTCCCGACCGAGGACGAAGTGGACGCCGACCTGATCAATGCCGGCAAGCAGACCATCACGACGAGACCCGGCTCGGCCTTTTTCTCGAGCGCCGACTCGTTCACGATGATTCGCGGCGGGCATATCGATCTCGCCATCCTTGGCGCCTTCGAAGTAACGGATAAGGGCGACATCGCAAACTGGATGGTTCCCGGAAAGATGGTGAAGGGGCCCGGCGGAGCGATGGACCTCGTCGCCGGCGTGAAACGCGTCGTGGCGGTGATGGAGCACTGCGCCAGGGACGGCAGCCCGAAGATTCTGAAAGAATGCACGCTGCCCATCACGGGCCTGGGCGTCGTTAGCCTCATCATCACCGACCTGTGTGTCTTCGAGGTAAAGGATGGCGGCGGACTCGTCCTCACCGAGCTGCATGGTGACGCGACGGTCGACGATATCCGCGCCAAGACCGGCGCACCGTTCGAGGTGGCGCTCAAAAGCTGATGCGAATCGAAGAGCGCGAACTCCGCTCCGCGCGTTGCTGACCTCCGGGTAGCGCTTTTCTCTTCGCTCCTAACATCCGGGAGCGCTACGCTGGCGGATCATCTTGCGCCTATGATTCTCGAACATCCTCTGAGTGACGAAGAGCGCGCCTTCCTCGACCGTGTCGCCGCATTTTCCCGCGACGAAGTGATGCCGCATGCTGATGACTGGGACCACGACGAAAACCTGCCGCGTGAGATCTTCACCAAAGCCGGCCAGATCGGAATGATGGGCATGGTCGCGCCCAAGGAATACGGAGGCGGCGGGATGAGCAACCTGACCGCGGCGCTCGCGATCAAGGAATTGGGCAAAGCCTATGCCGCGCTCTCGATGGACATCGCGGCGCACAACGCGCTCGCCGTCGGCCAGATCAATCGGTTCGGCACCGAGGAACAAAAGAAGAAATATCTGCCGCGCCTAACGAGCGGTGAATGGATCGGCGCCTGGGCTTTGACCGAGCCAAGCGCAGGCAGCGATACCGGCGGGATCGAGACCAAAGGGACCGAAGAAGGCGGGCAGTGGCGGATCAACGGGATGGAGAAATTTATCACCAGCGGCCGCACCGCCGATCTCGTCGTCGTCATGGCCACCACTGGCCAGACCGGGATCGGCGATCAAGTCTTTCCTAGAGGCACTACTCTCCTCCCATTCCGCCGGGGTCGTCACCAGTCCCTTCTTCACGGGATTCTCCTCGACATAAATGGCGACATACGTGAACTGCCGCGCGGTCTTGATTAGCGTTTCATAATAACCGTCCTGCCAGCCGGTCTTATGCTCCTTCAGATGACTCATGAACGCGTGCATGAACTTCGGCAGCGTCCACGGCTCGCGTAAACCAAGGAGCGCGTGCCAATGGTCGGGCATGACCACGTAACCGCGAAGGTAGATGCGCTCATGTTTCACTGCGAAGGCGAACGCGTCGACAATTATCTGCCGCAATTCAGGACCGAGCACTGGTTTCTTCGGTCGTAGGGACTTCGTGACAAAAAGTGGACGGAGCATCCTTCAGCCGGTGAAGACGCAGATTCTTTGAATGGGGGTCTGAGATGCTGCGACCAATCGGGGCGCAAAGGCCCCTCCCACATTTGCTGCTGCGCTACACCATCGGGCGAAAGCGCCCGACGACTTCCTGCAGCCGGCCGGTAATTTGGCCTAACGAACAGACTTCGACCGTCTCGATCAGCATCGGAAAGAAATTTTTCCCGCTCTCCACCACCTCGGTCAATTCATTGAGGGCGCGCTCCGCTTTCGCCGCATTCCTCTTCTTGAACTTGGCCAGGCGATCGACCTGCAACTGTTTCTTGGCCCGCGGCGTGCGCACCATTTTCACTTCCGGCATCTCGTCCTTGCGATCGTTGTATTTGTTCAAGGCGATGATCGGCCGCGTGCCGTTGTAGATTTGTTCCTCGTAACGATGCGCCGCGGTCTGAATCTGGGACCGCTGATAGCGATGCTCGATCGCCGGCAAAACGCCGCCCAGTTCTTCGATCTGCCGGAACTCTTCGAGCATCGCCGCCTCGACGGCGCGCTCGACCGCTTTCATCCCAGGTGAACCGGTCAGCATGTTCATGGTGTGTTTGAAGATGCCGGATTCGTCGAGCAGGATCGCCTGGCCGTGCGCGGCCAGGCGTATCCATTCTTCGCTCGGGGTGGTGAACGGTTCGTCGGCGCTGTTCGAGTGGCAGGAGTTGGTGCCATTCATGTAAGCGAGCATCAACTCGGCTGCAGTCCTCGTTAGGTTGTTTTTGAATTCCGCCGCGACCAGCGAGCGACCGCTCGTCTGCGTGTGCAGCTTGAACATTTGACCTTTCGGCCCCGCGCCGAACACGTCGCGCATCCCAATCGCCCAAATCCGCCGCGAAGCACGCGCCAGCGCGATGTATTCGACATCGAGCCCGCAATCCAAAAAGAAGGAGAGCCGCGGCGCAAACTGATCAACCGGAATGCCGCGTGCCGCGAGCATTTCCGCGTAGGCAAAACCGTTCGAAACCGTGTAGGCCGCTTGTTGCACCGGCGTCGCGCCAGCCTCGCCGATGTGATAGCCGCTGATCGAAACCGGGTACCAGCGCGGCATTTCGCGCGTCGTGTATTCGATCATGTCGCAGAGAAAACGAAGCGACGCCTCCGTCGGGAAAATCGTTTCGTTCTGCGCCTGGACTTCCTTGAAAATGTCGGCCTGGATGGTGCCGCGCAGATTCGGGACAACTTTCGGGCCGAAGCGTTTTTTCGCCGCGGCGATATACATCGCCATGATGATGGGCGCCGGGCCGCTGATCGTCATCGAGGCGGAAAAATCCGGCGCACCCATGTCGAAGCCGTCGTAAAGCCGCACCATGTCTTCGTAGGTGTCAATGGCGAGACCGCCCTCGCCGATTTTCCCGAAAACGCCGTCCGCATCGCTGTCGATCCCGTAAAGCGTCGGGCCGTCGAAGGCCGTGCTGAGGCGCGCACTGCGCTGGTGGCCGGTGAGGTAATGAAACCGTTTGTTCGTGTCTTCGGCCAAACCGAAACCGGAAAAGAGTCGCGTCGGTTCTTCGGTCTGCTTGGTCTTTTCGAGAGCGGGGGCTTTTTTCCTGTTCTTGCGGTGACCATTCTTGCCGTTCTGTCCGGCCTTGACGAAACTGCCGACCTCCGGTTCGCGCAACGGTTCGAGGTACATCTCGCGATAAGCGCCATTGGTGTAGGGAAATTCGCCGGGCAGACCTTCGCCTAACAAATAACGTGTGATCTCGCCGGCTTCGTCGATCTCGGGCAGGGCGAGGCGCGGCAACTTCAATCCCGTCGGCGCGGTTCCGATCGGCGTTTTCGCCTTCACCTCGTTCCAGCGATCGATCATCTGCTGGCCAAACTTTTTCTCGGAACGCGCGCGCTTCACTTCTTTGAGCACGAACCGATTATAATTCTCCACCGCCTCAACGACTCGTCCCAGCTTGCTCATATTCGTTCCTCTCTTCGCTATCCACGTTCACGCCGCGCCGTCATCCCGAGCGAAGCGTAGCGCAGCCGAGGGATCCCGGAGCGTGACCTTAACGGTAACTCCACGGAATGTCTCGACGACGCTCGACATGACGAACCTAATCCATTACCCAATCGCACAATTGATCCACCCCCGCATCGCGATGTCGCTTCGCGACCGTGGAAAGCAATTTCTGCTCACGCTTATTTTGCTCAAGCCGCTGCTCGATTTCAGAAACCGCGGCGCGCGCGCGACTTTGATCGCTCTTGTTCACGACCACGAGATCGGCCAGATCGAGCATCACGATTTTCTGGAGCTGCAAGCGGCTGCCGTAGTCGGGATTCATCACGAGCACCCTCTTTTGGACGAGTTCGTTCTGGAAGGGCATCGCTTCCTGGCCCGTGCCCACCGTCTCCAGAATGACGTAATCGAAATCCGAACGCGCGAGCAGTGCGAGGCATTCGCCCGTTGCCGGCGACAATCCGCCGGCTTGCCCGCGCGTGGCCATGCTGCGCATGAAGACGCGATCGTTCTGCGAATTGATCATTGTCGCGCGGTCGCCGAGGAGCGCGCCGGCCCCGACCACACTCGGATCGTGCGAGAGGATGGCGATGCGCGCTTGCGGCGCACGACGGAGCAGGCGGAGGACCAATTCATCAATCAGGGTCGTCTTGCCGGCGCCGCCCGGCCCGGTGAATCCGATCACCCGGGTCTTGCCTAACGACTTCGCTTTCTTCTTCGCCGGCTTCCCGGCGCGCTTGTTTTTCGCGTAACGATCTTCGATTTCCGTCAGCGCGCGCGCCAACTTCATGTCCGGCGTCGCCTTGCGCCGCCGGCGATGGGTATTGCCGTAATGCTGGCGAACGAAATCCGCCATCTCGGTCAGCGCCGTGCCGGCGAAGAAGATCTTATCGACGCCGTTCCGGCGCATGACCGTCGCATCCGCTTCCGTGATTGTCCCCCCGCCGCCGCCGAAAAGCTTGATGTCGTCCGCGCCCTGTTTGCGCAGCGCCCGCGCCACTTCGGAGAAAAACTCGACGTGCCCGCCGTTGTAACTGGAGATCCCGACCGCGCCGACGTCCTCCTGGATCGCCGTCCGCACGATGTCTTCGACCGAGCGATGGTAGCCAAGATAAACGACCTCGATTCCGTGCCGAATGAAATCGAGGTTGATCGTGTTGATCGCGCTATCGTGTCCATCGCAGATCGGAACGGCGGTGAGGATACGGACGGGTGAAGGCATGCGAGCGCAACCTAACGGCAAACATCGAGCGGGCAAGATTTCCGCTTCCGGGGAAACCGCGCACGCCACGGTTGAAGGTTTCGCCAACCGGTTCACCTTGCGCGATGACTGATCCTCTCGATTACAGCGGTAAAATCGTTCTCGTCACGGGCAGTTCGCGCGGCCTCGGCGCGGAAATGATCAAGGCTTTCGGCGCGCGCGGCGCGCAATGCGTGGTCAATTTCATCAGCGATCCGGAGGGCACGAACCAGGCGGACGCCGAGAGTGTCGCGCGCGGTTTGCGAAATCCTCTCCTCGTCGATTGCGATGTGACCAAACCCGCGCAAGTCGAGGCGATGATGAAAACCATCGCGGATAAATTCGGCGGCCTCGACGTGCTGGTGAACAATTCCGGGATCATCCGTGATCGCACGATCAAGAAACTGACGCTCGAAGAATTCGAGAGCGTGGTGCGCGTGAATCTCGCCGGCACTTTTAATGTGACGCAAAAGGCAGCCACCGTTTTGCGGCAGGGCGGACGCATCATCAATCTCTCCTCGGTCAGCGGCCAGATGGGCCTTTTCGGCCAGGCCAATTATTCCTCGAGCAAAGCGGCGATCATCGCCCTTACCAAAGTCTCGGCGCGAGAGTTCGCCCGCCAGCAGATCACGGTCAACGCCATCGCGCCCGGTTTCATCGATGTCGGGATGAGCAAAGGGATGCCGGACGAAGTGACGGAGAGTTTCAAGAAACAGATTCCGTTAGGCCGGCTGGGCGACGCGCACGAGATCGTGGACGCCGCGCTCTTCCTCGCCTCCCCGATGGCAAGCTACATCACGGGCCACGTGTTGAACGTGAACGGCGGCTATTACATGGGGTAAAGCGGCCGCGCCGTTCCTGCCGATGGGCGCGAAGCTCAGCCGCGCAGATAGAAGCAATTGAGATCGCAAAATGCGATCTCAAAGCCCGCACGCGGATGGACGCACGAAACTTCCTCACGCACACGTTTGTCATCCTGAGCCGCGCAGACGGCGAAGGGCCTTACAAGCGTAGATCGGCCTTCGCTCCCGTTGGAGATTGGTCTAACAACCAATCGTCATGTGGATTCTGGATCGCAAATTGCAGATGCGAGGTCCTTCACCGCGCTTCGCCGGCTCAGGATGAAAATCAAAACAAGACGTCCGGATTCTTGATCGACCGATCCCAAATTCGAGTCGCCAAAATCCCGCTTCCGGGAATTCGAATTCGTTAGGCAATTTTGTTTTTAAGTTGTAACTTACACCCGGCCAACGAAATCGGACTGGATTACTCGCGCTGGCACGCCCCTTGCATCAGACTGCGCCGCGATCACATTCGACCGCATCCGACGATCTTTATGAACCTACGCTCTTCTCTCTTTTTACTCGCCGTCGCGTCCCTCCTGCCGACGATCAACGCGCAAACGCCCGCGCCTGCTCCCACGGTCGATGAACTGGTCGCGAAAAACCTCGAAGCGAAAGGCGGTGCGGCCGCGCTCGAGGCGATCAAGACGATTCGCTTCGAGGGCCGGTTGCTCGTCAACCAGGGCCAGATCGAGCTGAAATACACCGAGACGAAAAAGCGCCCGGGCAAGGTGCGGACTGACGCTATCTTGCAGGGGATGACTCTGGTCCAAGCCTATAACGACAAGAGCGGCTGGAAGATTTTTCCGCTCCAAGGCCGCAAGGATCCCGAGAAAATGTCGAACGACGAGGCCAAATCGTTAGTCGAGGAAGCCGAGATCGGTGGCCTGCTCGAGAATTGGAAGGCGCAGGGCAAGACGGTCACTTATCTCGGGACGGAAGACGTTGAAGGCACCGCGGCGCACAAGCTAAAGGTGCTGCGCAAGAACGGCGACATCAGCTACGTCTATCTCGATCCGGATTACTTCCTCGAAATTCGAGTCATTGATCAGCGCGTCGAGCAGGGCGCGCAGGTCGAAGTCGAGACCGACCTCGGCGATTACGAAAAGGTCAACGGTGTTTACTTTCCGTTCTCCCAGGAAGCCGGGAGCAAAGGCTCGACCGACAAACAAAAAACCATCATCGAAAAAGCTGAGGCCAACATTCCAGTCGACGACTCGATCTTCGAGTTCCCCGCCAAAGCCGCGAAATAATTCAATCAATTACTGCCATGCGTTTCTTTACCTTTCTCCTTCTCGCTTCCCTCGGTTTTGTTAGTGGCGCTGCCGGCCAGCAAGTGCCCTACAGCTCCGCCACCATCTCCGGTCTCGGCGCGCGCAACATCGGCTCGGCTACGATGAGCGGCCGCGTCGCCGCTCTCGCGGCAAACCGCGAGCCCTCGGGTAAGCTGACAATTTTCGTCGGCGCGGCCAGCGGCGGCGTCTGGAAATCGGAAGACAGCGGGACGCATTACCGTCCGGTTTTCGACGAACAACCGGTGCAATCGATTGGCGCGATCGCGCTTGACCCAAAGAATTCGAAAAACGTCTGGGTCGGCACCGGCGAGCCGTGGGTCCGCAACAGTGTCTCGATCGGCGACGGCATCTACAAATCGACCGACGGCGGTGAGACCTGGAACAAGAGCGGTCTGCCCAATTCAGAGCGGATCTCGCAGATCATCGTTAGTCCGAAGAGCAGCGAGACGGTTTACGCGGCGGTGCCGGGCGCGCTCTGGAGCGATTCGCCCGATCGCGGCCTCTACAAAACAACCGACGGCGGCAAGACCTGGAACCTGATTCTCAAAGGCCCCAATCTTTCCACCGGCGCTTCCACGATCGCGCTGGATCCCTCGAATCCGAACGTCCTCTTTGCCGGGCTCTGGGATTTCCGGCGCAAAGGCTGGACCTATCGCTCGGGCGGCGAAACGCCTAACGATCCCTCGGGCAGCGGATTCTTTCGCAGCGCGGACGGCGGCGCCACCTGGAAGGAAATCACTCCGGAAGCGAACAAGGGTTTCCCGAAGAAACCCTACGGCCGGCTCGCGGTCGCGATCGCGCCCTCGAATCCGAAGCGGGTTTATTGCTTCGTTGAATCAACCGATAGCGCCCTCTTCGTGTCCGACGACGGCGGACAAACGTGGAACCAGCGGGACAGGAGCCAGTGGATGGTCTGGCGCCCGTTTTATTTTGCCAACCTGATTGTGGATCCGAAAAATCCCGATCGCGTCTTCAAGACCGACGGCGCACTCATTCTAAGCGAAGACGGCGGCAAGAGTTTCGCCACCGTCGGCGGCTTCAACGGCGCGCATGGCGACGTGCACGCAGTTTGGATCGACCCGACCAACCCGCAAACCGTCATCTCCGGCGACGACGGTGGCGTCTGGTATGCCCACGATGGCGGCAATCGCTGGTGGAAAGCGAACAACCTGCCCATCTCGCAGTTCTATCACGTGAGTGTGGATGACGCCGATCCCTACCAGGTCTACGGCGGGTTACAGGACAACGCCTGCTGGGTCGGGCAATCGGAATACCCCGGGGGCATCACCAATTCGCAGTGGGAGAACCTTTTTAACGGCGACGGTTTTTACACCTTCGTCGATCCGGCTGATCCGGATTACGTCTACGCCGAATACCAGGGCGGTCATGTCGGGCGAGTGAATCGCCACACCCTCGAAGCGCGCATCATCCAGCCAAAACCGAACTATAAGGAAAAGCTGCGCTTCAACTGGAATACCCCGCTGGTTACCTCGCCTAACGAGAAAGGGACGATCTACATTGGCGCACAATTTCTCTTTCGCTCCCGCGATCATGGCCAGAGCTGGGAACGCATCTCGCCCGACCTGACAACGAACGATCCTGAAAAACAGCAGCAGGAAAAATCGGGTGGCGTGACGGTGGACAATTCCGAGGCGGAAATGCACACCACCATTTTCGCGATCAGCGAATCGCCCAGGGATAAGAATCTCATCTGGGTCGGGACCGACGACGGCAACCTTCAGCTCACGCGCGACGGGGCCAAGACCTGGAACAACGTCGTCGCTAACGTGCCCGGCCTGCCCAAGAACTCCTGGGTCTGCTCCGTGCAGGCGAGCAGCTTCGACGCCGGCACTGCTTACGCCGCTTTCGATCGCCATACCTTTGGTGATTTCGCGCCCTACGTTTACAAAACGACCGACTACGGCCAGACATGGACCCCGCTCGTCACCACGCAGGATGCGAAAGGCATCCGCGGTTATGCGCAAGTCATCAAAGAAGATCTCGTCCAACCCAACCTGCTCTTCCTTGGCACCGAGTTCGGACTTTTTATCTCAATCGACGGTGGTCAATCGTGGGCCCAGTTCAAAGGCAGCCGCCTCCCAGCCGTGGCCGTGCGCGATCTCGCCATCCAGCCCCGCACGAACGATCTCGTGCTCGCCACGCACGGCCGCGGTATCTGGATTATCGACGACATCACTCCGCTGCGTTCGCTGACGCCGGACCTCCTGACGAAAGAAGCGAGCTTCGTGGCTGCAAAACCGGTTCAACAGCAGCGCATCGAGGCCAATGGCGGTTGGCCTGAAGGCGCCGCCGCCTTTAGCGGAGACAATCCGCCCGACGCCGCGGTCATTACTTATTATCAAAAATCGCGGCACCTATTCGGAAAACTGAAGATCGAAATCCTCGACCCTTCCGGTAAAGTGGTGGACAACCTCCCGGCGAGCAAACGTCCGGGCCTCAATCGCGTTACCTGGAGCATGCATGAGAAGCCGCCGCGGGTGCCGCCCGGAGCGCAGATCGCCTTCGCCGGCATCAACGGGGTGCGCGTCCTCCCCGGCACCTACACGGTGCGGATGACGAAGAACGACAAGCCTTACGAAATGAAGTTGACCGTGGCTCTCGATCGCCGGGATAAATTCAGCGAAGCCGATCGCAAAGCGCAATACGACGCGGCACAGAAGGTGAAGGATCTCTTCGGTGACGAAAGCGCGCTCATGGATCGCATCATGGCTTTGCGCGCCGGCCTGGCGAAAAGTCAGCAAACCCTCGCCGCGGACAAGGAGACCAGCAAAGCCGTGAGCGATTTCGAAGGGAAAGTGGATGCGGTGCGCAAACAAATCGTGGCCACGACCGAGGGTGGCGCGATCACGGGCGAGGAAAGACTGCGCGAACACACCGACAAGCTTTACGGCGCGATCCTGAGCTACGAAGGCAAGCCGGCCGATTACCAGATCGCGCGGATCGATTCGCTCCGGCGCGAGCTGGACGATGTGGCGAAAGACTTCGAAGGCTTGGTGACTAACGAACTGCCGAAACTGAACGATGAACTGAAAGCGAAAGGCCAACCCGCAATCGAAGCCCCGCCCGCGAAAGTCGCGGTGAATGAGGCCGAGCCACGCGGCGGCGGCGGAATGCTCACCGGTTCGGCTGATCGCGATTTGCCAGCCAGCGCGGTGTCGCTTCCGGCAAACTTCCGGTTACTGCGCTAGCGGACAAAAATCGTCAGCGCGTCGCAGCCACGAGGCAGGGTAGCGCACGCGTCCCGCGTGCTGGCGACGGTGTCTCACCGTCGCGAACTTTTCCCCAGGCGGCAACGTGAGCAAAGCCTGTTTCTGCGGGACGCAGAAACCAGCACGCGAGACGCATGCGCTACCCTGCCCTGCATCCGCGCCTAACGAGAGATCGCCAATCAACTCCGCAGCGTCTTCATCCCATGCCGGATGATCCGGTCGATCAGCTGCGGATAGGGCAGGCCGGCTTTGGCCGCTGATTGGGCGAAGTCCTCGTCCTCGGCGAGAATCGGATTTGGGTTCGCCTCGATGAAATAAACCTCGTTCGCCGCCGTGAGCCGCAGGTCGATGCGCGCGTAGCCGTCGATCGTGAGGAGACGACAGATGCGTTTGCAGGTCTGCTCGATTCGCGCGACGAGCGCCGGGTCGAGCCCTTCCGCGAACTGGTTTTCCAAGCCCCAGCGTTTGCGATATTCCTCGTCCCACTTCGCGCGGTAGGTCGCAATTTTCGGCTCGTCCGGCGGCACTTCGCGGAAGACTAGCTCGCGGATTGGAAAGACGGTCAGCTTCATGTTTCCCATCAGGCTGACGTAGAGTTCGCGCCCCGCGATGTATTCCTCGGCGATCACATCGCCGTCGTGTTTCTCGTGAATGAAAGCGACGCGCTCCCGGAACTGCTCGTCGGTCTCGACGAAGGAAGCCTGCGCGATGCCGTAAG
Organism: Spartobacteria bacterium; assembly: GCA_003169975.1. Lineage (GTDB taxonomy): Bacteria > Verrucomicrobiota > Verrucomicrobiia > Chthoniobacterales > UBA10450 > Palsa-1392. The sequence goes on from PNAA01000021.1 coordinate 94,046, forward strand.
ACGCCTCTTCCTTCACCGGCTTGACGAGAAGCGGGAACTTGAGCTGCCGGGGCCGCGCGATCCGCTGGCCGCGCGGAATGACGACGAAGTTCGGCGTGTGAATGCGATGGTAGCTGAGGATCTTTTTCGAGATGCCTTTGTGTTTACAAAGGACGAGACCGGTCGCGCCGCAGCCGGTAAAAGGCAGGCCCTGCATCTCGAGGAACGAGACGATGTTCTGGTCGAAGCCGCGGTTGTTCTTGAACTGGTCGGCGAGATTGAAAAGCACGTCGGGCGCGAAGCTTTCCAGTTTTTGCCGGAGCAGATCGAGGTCGTCGAAGATGGCGAGATGCTCGGTCGTGTGCGCGAGCGCTCCGAGTGCGGCGAGGACGTTTGCCTCGGTTTTCCAGTCCGGCGTTTTGAGCTCCGCGCTCAAGTCCTGGTCGATCGTGGTCGGACCGATCGCGTCGAAGAGAGCGAGGACTTTGAGTTTTTTCTTCAAGTTACTTGGTGCGCTTGAACTTGCCGGTGAAGAGATAATTCATGACCAGCGTCGTAATGAAAGAGGTGACGCGAAAATCCTGCTGCGGATCGTCGTTCAGCACATGGAGCCCGAGCTGGTCGCAGCGGTCGATGAGTCGCGCGAGGAATTTGTTCACCCGGAATTTTTTCTCGTTCGTCCACTGGCAGACCGAGTTCAACAGTCGCCGCCGGCGTCGGCGCAGATACGCGCTGGCCGTGATCCGCCCCGGTCCGGCCGCTGCGGGAAAAAGTTGCCGTAGATCGGTGTCGTAGAAATCGGGATAGGTATCTTCGTAGAGTTTGCGTTTGCGCGCGTAATAGGTCTTGAGCTTCAGGTTCAGACAATCGTAGTCAGCGACGCGGTAATCCGGTAGATGCAGCGGCGGATTCCCGGCGAGCGAGCCCATCAGTTCATCGACATATTCGAGTTTTTGCAGCGCCTTCCAGTCTGCGTATCGCTTGCGCCAGTCGAGGCCCGGCGTGAGCCAAACCGCGAAGGTCTCGGCGAAATCCTCGTCCGGATGACTCTGCGCATACCAGTCGTCGAGATTCACGACATAGCTGCGGCTGAACGGTCGCGGCTGATAGAAGTCCGGTGTCTCTTCGCGCGACGTGCGGCCGAAGGTCTGCTGCCATTTTTTCTTGCGCGGCAGATGATAGGCGTAGCTGTAGGCGTGCGCGGCCTCGTGCCGGATGAGTTTCATGAACCACTCGGGCGTTCCGCCCTCTACCTCGAGCATCATCGTCCGCTCGAGCGCACGCAGCCGGTCGTGGACGAGAAAAAACGGAACGAAGATTGCCGGAATGCCAACTGGCACGAACCATTCATCGCCGATGTGGCAGGGCGGACGCAAAACCAGTCCGCGCGCCAAGAGTTCGTCGTAGAGCTGCCGGATGAGCGGTTCGAGCGCCGTGCCCTCAAGCCGCAAGCCGAGCTTGGAGATGCGGCGTTCCAACAGCTCCTGGTCGGTCAGTGATGCCCAGTCGTCTGCTTCCATTGCGCGCACGATAGCAGTGCGCGCAGGCCGCTGTCACGCCTTCACGCCGGGTAGCGCACTCGTCTCGCGTGTTGGTTTCGGTGTCCCGCCGAAACGAACTTCGTCTGATGCACCATTTACCCTGTGGCATACAGTGTGATACTTTACAGCCTATGAAATTTTCAACTGTGATCGACCGCGACGAAGATGGAATGTGGGTCGTTGAATGTCCCGCCATTCCCGGTTGCGTGAGCCAGGGTCGCACGCGCGAAGAAGCAATGGAGAACATCAAGAAAGCGATCGCGCTTTGCCTCGAGGTTCGTGCCGAGCGCGGCATGCCCCTCACCTTCGAAACTTCACAAGTTGAAGTCGCGGTTTAGATGCCGCAGCTCCCTGTCATGAGCGGACGCGAAGTCGTTCGTGTATTTGAAAAACTCGGCTGGCAAAACGTCCGGTAGCGCGCCAGTCACATCATCCTCGTGAAGGAAGGAGCGCGCGCCACGCTTTCAGTTCCGGATCACAAAGAAGTCGCACGCGGGACGCTGCGCAGTTTGATTCAGGCGGCGGGGCTTACGGTCGAAGAATTCGTCCGAAACGCTTAGATCAGATTGCTCTCCCTCCCTCGACCTCGAGCATCGAGCCGCAAACCGAGCTTGGAGATGCGGCGTTCCAACAGCTCCTGGTCGGTCAGTGATGCCCAGTCGTCTGCTTCCATTGCGCGCACGGTAGCAGTGCGCGCCGGATACTGTCACGCCTCGGCATAAGCGCGACGCGCAGAGCCCGGACGCGTTTGATCGCGTTGCGACGAATCTGGGCGCAGCTTTAGACAAAGCTCGACGGCAGCGGCGTCTCTTGTTTGAATCCAAACGCGCCCGACGGTGCATCTCAACCTTGCCAGTCGTATGCTCACCGACCTTCGTTTTGCTCTGCGACAGCTATTGAAATCGCCCGGCTTCACGCTCCTGGCGGTCATCATCCTCACCCTCGGGATTGGGCTAAACACCGCGATCTTTAGTTTGATCAACGATCTTTTTCTGCGCGGTCTCCCATTTAAAGATTCCGGGCGGCTCGTCCATTTTTATTCCGGGGAAAAGACGGCCGAGGCATTGGAGTGGCCGCTCTCCGCGCCGCGTTTTCAACTCTATCGCCAAGGGCAGACGCTCTTTGACGGCTTCGCGGCCGATAACGGTGTGGCCGTGACGCTGACCGGCCTCGGCGATCCGGTGCAGATCGGCGGCTTCCGGGTGACGGCGAACTATTTTGATGTCCTCGGGGTGCGGCCGATGCGCGGGCGCAATTTTTTGCCTAACGAAGAGGAAGGAGCCGATGTCGCGATCGTCTCGGAGCATTTCTGGAAGAGCCGGCTCGGCGGCGATCCCAAGATCCTTGGGCGCAGCATCACACTCGACGGCGTCGCGCATACGATCGTCGGCGTCATCCCCAACATGCCGGTGCCGTGGGTTGGACCGAATGGAAACGAAGTCTGGACGACGAAGCCGTTCATCATTCCCGGATTTTCACACGAACGCATGATGCGCGGAACGGCTTTCCTCCGGACCGTGGGAAGATTGAAACCCGGCCTAACGATCGAACAGGCCCGGGCCGCCTTGCCCGCGCTCGAGCAAAGCTACCGCACGCAGAATCCCGGCAAGATCGACGCCGACTTAAGGACGATGATCGTCCCGCTGCCGGAAGACGCGACCGGCAAGTTGCGCCCGGCTTTCGCCACCCTCTTCGCCGCGGTCAGCGTCGTCCTCCTCATCGCTTGCAGCAACGTCGCCAACCTGCTCCTCGTCCGCTTCAGCGGGCGGCGTCGCGAGATCGCCCTCCGCATGGCGCTCGGCGCCTCGCGCGGGAGCGTGCTGCGGCTCTTCGTTTTCGAGAGCCTGCTCGTGAGCGTGCTCGCGGGGTCGTTAGGCGCCTTCCTCGCCTGGCAACTGATCCCGCTCGTTCCGAAAATCACGGCCAACTTTCTCCCGCTCGAAGCAACCAGTGTGAGCGTCTCCCTGCCCGTGCTCTTCTTCACTCTTGGCCTGTCGCTCTTCACCGGTCTGGCGATGGGAATCTATCCCGCCTGGCAAAGCTCGCGGGCCGATCTCATCGATGGACTCAAGGAGGGCGGCCGCGGGAGCAGCGGCAGCCTGCGACAACAGCGTTTCCGCAGGATTCTGGTCGGGGCGCAGGTCGCGCTCTCGGTCGCGTTGCTCGCAAGCGCGGCTTTGCTCATCGCCAGCTTCGTTAGGCTCAGTCAGCAGCCGCTCGGCTTCCGGCCCGATCATCTCTGGGTTGCGTTCGTCACTTTCCCGCAGACGCGCTATCCCGATGAGCCGTCGCGCACACGCTTCGCCGAGCAAACCCAAACCGCCTTGCGCGCGCTCCCAGACTTCGAAAACGTTGCGGTGAGCGGCGATTTCCCGCTCGCGGGCGGAAACGGCGCTACGCTTTACGCACGGCCCGATGGCAACGTGCTGCCAGTCCCGGAACGCGCCTCCGCGCCCTCGCACGGCGTCATGCCGGGATATTTTCGCACCTGGGGAATTCCAATCGTCGCCGGCCGCGACTTCAACGAGCACGACCTCGCCGATCACCCCAGCGTGATGCTGATCAGCGAGGCGGGCGCCCATAAGGTTTTCGGGAAGGAAAATCCGATCGGCCGAACGCTCCTGGTAACGAGCGCGAGCGTGCCGGCGGAAATCGTCGGCGTGGTCGGCGATGTCCGCTCCGGTAAAGTGGCTCAGCCTAACGAAATGGAATTCTACCGGCCGTGGGCGCAGGAAAATTTTCCCTTCATGAGCATCACGGTGCGGAGCCAGATAAAACCCGCAGCCATCACCCACCTGGTGCAGCGGGCCTTGACCGGCATTGATCCATCGATGGCGCTCGCCCAGCCGCAATCGATGGACGAAATCGTTCGACTGGCGCTCGGGGAAGCGCGCCTCATGATGATGTTGCTCGGCGTTTTCGCGGGCGTGGCTTTGTTGCTCGCGACGGTCGGGATTTACGGCGCGGTCGCCTACACGGTCGAGCAGCGAACCGGTGAGATCGGCGTGCGCATGGCGCTCGGCGCGCAAACACTCGATGTCCTGCGTCTCGTCGTCGGCCAGGGAATGAAACCGGTTTTCTTTGGTTTGATCGCAGGCCTGGCTGCCGCTCTCGCGCTTGGCCGCCTGATCGCGTCCCAGCTTTACCAGGTCTCAGCGCACAGTCCGTTCCTTCTCGGAGGAACGGTTGTGATCCTCAGCGTGGCTGCGCTCCTCGCCTGCCTCTTCCCCGCCCGCCGCGCGAGCCGGCTCAATCCCGTGATTGCATTGCGGACGGAATGAGTTTCATAAACCACTCGGCCGTCCCGCCGATCGCCTCGAGCTGCAAGCCGAGCTTGGAGATGCGGCGTTCCAGCAGGGCCTGGTCGCTAAATGATGCCCAATCCATCGCCTTACCGACTTACTCGCGCAAGCGCTTCGCGCGTCAGCGGCACATAAGGATCCGCAGCGATCGAGCGCTGATACCAATCCCGGGCCTCTTGTTTCGCGCCGGCCCGCTCGAACCTATGACCAATTTCAAATGCCGGGATGGCATAAAGAGATAAAATCTCGCTTTCAAAGCTCTCAACTTTTATCTCCCTCGGCGAGGGGGGCCGGTAGCGCCTGCCGAGACGTTCGTTATCACTTATCATCTCTGGCAGGCTATGCTCCTGGGACTTCGGCTCGACCAGCATGACCAGGCCGTACTGATAAGGTCGATAGCCCTCGTCAAGGCTCCGGTCGCTCTCCAGGACCGTGCCGGCGACAGCTGCTGGTCGTCCCTTATTCGCCTCGATCAACATTTTCAGATTGGCGCGTTCCGCATCGTAATGATCGAACGGAATAACGAGGTCGGGATACCGCTCGCGTAGTTGCTGCAAATACCAATCTACCGGTAGAAGAGGCACCAGGATCAGGCTCACATCCGGGCGCAGCTTTTCGACCGTATGCAGATAGAGGAGTGGATCAATGACGGCGTCCCCGGAGGCGAGAAGCATCGTTCCGGGCGCAACCGTGGCGAAGACATCTTCGGCAAAGAGACGCGCGATATGATTCCGACTCTGATCAATGCTGCGATAATTGATTAACACCATCGCCAGGACCGCAAGCAGGCCGGCTCCCGGGATCAGCCATCGCCGCGTCACCGGCGACGCAATGAATTTCGCGATCAGCAGCAGGCCGAAAGCAAGCAACGGCGCCAGGACAACGTGCGATAGAATAAAGAATCGCTCGAGCACGAACAAGGCATACGGCGCCGTTGCCAAATTGAGATCACTGATGGACACGAAGAAAAGACCGCCAAAAACGAAAGCAATAACGCTGAACCAGAGATACCACCGCTGCTTTCCGTAGGCGTAAACTGCCACTAATAGCGTCAAAGCCCCTGCCAATGGCCCAAATGAAAGAAGGAGCGCGACCATTCTGGCGATATGCGACCCGCCGCTGTATGCCACGACGGTCACGAGTTGACCGCTGCCGTAGCTCCTGCGGGCAATCAAACGCGCGAGATCGCGCAGCGAAGAGACATTCCCCCAGTTATGCGGCGGGTGCTGCGCCGAGGCCCAAGGCACATAAGCGTAGGGCAGGAGCCCGACGCAAAAGGCCAGCGCACATAGGACCAGAACCTGAGGCGGCGCCAGCAAGACCGCACGGCCGTGCCAGAGTATGAAGCAGAAAGCTGGCGCCAGAAGCACAATAGTCTGGTGATTAGTCAGCCCCAACCCACTCACGAAGAATGCCGCCACCAAAACGCCCGTTCGCTCCGGCCTCTCATGCCATGCGACCAGGAAATAGATCAAAAGACTCGCGAGCAGATTATTGAGCGGAAACACTTCGCTCACCAGCGACCACCTCCAAAACAGTGGGGTCACAGCGAGAAGCAACGCCCCGGCCGCCGCCGCCAGCCGGCACCCGGACAAGCGCAGCGCAGTGAGGTAAACGATCCCGACCGTGAGCGCATCGCAGACTACCGGCAGAAGATTAACCCGAAAGGGAATAGGACCCACGGGCAGCAGGCTGAAGAGATGCCCTAGCATGGTAAAGAGCGGGTAGCCCGGTGGATGAGCCACACCTAAAGTCACGGCTGCGGTGATCAATTCAGGCGTATCACCGACCACGATATCGCGCGCGGCGGTGAGAACATAGAGCAAGGCCGTCAATCCCACGACCGCCACCCCAAGGCCCACAGTTAGCGCGTCATAGGAAAATGAGTTAGGGGAAGGATCCGCCGCGACGGCCCCTCTTCGATTCGGTCTTTCCTCCGCGGAGTCCCGCTCCATCCCTAAAATATCTTCACGCCTTCCGCGAGGGTGCGCTGCGCGTATAGCTCGCTCAGTCGTTTTGTCATCGGGCCCACTTCGCCATTTCCGATGATGTTCCCGTCGATCCGCGTGACGCCGGCGAGTTCGCCCATCGTGCCGGTGCAAAAGACCTCGTCGGCCTGGTAGACATCTTCGATCGTTAGGTAGATCTCGTGCTGAGGGATCTTTTCCGCGGTGCAAATCTCGAGCACGGTCGCGCGGGTGATTCCTGCCGGACAGGCAATGACCCGGCTGGTCGCCACCTCGCCCTTTCGCACGATGAAAACGTGCGTTGCATTCGTCTCCGCAATGTGGCCGGCGAGGTCGAGCATGAGGGCGTCATCCGCCCCGGCGTTGTTCGCTTCGATCTTGGCCAGGATGGAATTGAGCAGGTTGGCGTGGTGAATCCGCGGATCGAGCACTTCCGGCGGAGGCCGGCGGACCTTGCTCGTGATCAAGGTCAAGCCGCTCTTCGCGTAAACGGGCGCCTTGTGCTCGGCGAGGATGATGAGGGTCGGGCCGCTCTGGTTGAGGCGCGGATCCATCCCGGAGGTGATCTTCACGCCGCGCGTGAGCGTGAGGCGGATGTGGACGCCGTCACGCATCTCGTTGGCGGCCAGAGTGCGCTTGATTTCGGCGATCATCTTTTTGTTAGGCGGGATCCCTTCAAAGGCGAGCGCGGTGGCGGAACGGTAGAGGCGATCAAGGTGTTCGTGCAGCTTGAAGATGCGGCCGTTGTAGAGGCGCAAGCCTTCCCAGACCGCATCGCCGCCCTGCACCGCGGAGTCGAACGGGCTGACGCCCGCCTCGTCGCGGTGCACGAGCCGGCCGTTGATGTTCACCATCAGGTCGCGGTTTTTCTCGTCAAATTGTTGCAGCATTTCTTGACCGCGGATTACACGGATTTCGCGGATAACTCCAATCTTATCAGCGAAATCTGCGTAATCCGCGGTTCAATGCAGGCGGTATTGGTAAAGCCGGTCATAACATTTCCGACAACGGTTTTCGATCTCGCGCAGTCGCTCCGGCACATTTGCAGACCGCGCGTGATAAGGCTCGAACCCGGTCGATTTCGCCACTTCACCGTACCAATGTTCCGCCCAAACGCCATCGGTCGCGCGCAAGCCCGGCGGCCAACGGAGCATCGCCGGATCAAACTCGACGCTGACCTCTTGGCAAAGCAGGCGCAGGATGCGCTCGGGATTTTGCAGGACATCCCGCGCATCGATCACCGGCGGCACAACTCCCGATCGCTCGCGGACCCAGTCGAAGATCTCAGCCTGCTGCACAAAACCAATATCTTCCAGCGTCGGATCGTCATTCTTCTTGATGTAAGAAGCGATCACCTCCGCCGGATCGCGGATGAGAAAGCAATTCGTCAGGCCGGCGAGCCAGTCGCGCCTCACCTCGGGCAGCAGATGATGCGTCATCTGCTTCTGGTAAAAAATCCTAATGTGGGAAATGTGGGAGCCGCCTTTGTGCGGCGATTGGGGGACGCCCGTTGTTAGGCCAGCCACCACCTTCCGCCAATCCGTCTCCCCTTGTGCGATCACCTCTTCGGCCAAGGGATGCTTCTTTCCTGTCCGGGCGAGATAAAACGCATAGAGCGGTTCATCGGCGACCACCGTGTCGGCCCGATTCCCCCACGCCCGCATCATCGCAGTCGAGATGTTACGGGGCCCGGACCACATCGCGAGGCGCAGCAATCGACTCATCTCGTTAGGCAACCGCAATAAATCCGACCATCCGCTGGCGCATCTTTTCATCCGGCAACCGGCCCTTCCCCGCGGCCATGTTGTCTTCCAGATGCCTAACGTTGCTCGTAGCAGGAATCGCGCAGGTCACAGCGGCATTCCCCAGAATCCACTTGAGAAGAAATTGCGCCCACGATTTGCAATCGAACTCCGTCGCCCACTCCGGCAACGGCTTGGCGCGGAGGCGTGCAAAGAGATCGCCCCGGGCAAAAGGACGGTTGATCAGGACCGCGACGCCCTTCTCCCGGGCCAGCGGCAGGATGCGTTCCTCCGCGCCGCGCTCCGCGATCGAGTAGTTGATCTGGAGAAAGTCGAGCTTCTCGCGTAGCAGGATTTTCTCCACCTCCGGAAAGGACGACTCGACGTAATGCGTGATGCCGAGATAACGAATCCGCCCCTCCTCTTTCCAAGCGCGCAAGGTGGCGAGCTGGGTTTCGAGATCGACCAGGTTATGCACTTGGATGAGGTCGAGGCGCTTCGTCCGCAGGCGTGCGAGCGAGCGTTCCATCTCGTCGATCCCGGCCTGCTTGCCGGTCGTCCAAACTTTCGTCGCGAGGAAGAATTTTTCTCGCAGATTCAATTCACTCGTCAGGTCGCCGACCACGCTCTCGGCGCGGCCGTACATCGGCGAGGTGTCGATCACCTGCCCCCCGAGTTGGGCGAAACGGCGCAGCACCTCTTTGAGCGGCGCGCGGTCCTCGGGCAACACCCCGACGTCGAAGGTCCCGGAAGTTCCGAGGCCAATCGCGGAAATTTTCTCGCCGGTGGAAGGGATTGCTCGCGACAGTTGCGCCACCGGGGCCTTTTTCGCCGCACTCAACGAGACAGGGCAAAGCGTCGCCGCCGCCGCGCCCCCAATCAATCGCGCCGCCTCCCGTCGGCTGATGGAAAAATCGCCTTTCATCCTCGCATAACACTCCGCCTCACCGCCCGTCCGGGCTCAGGCTTTCTTCCTTTGCAGGTAAGCGTTGACCTGTTCTTCCAAAATTTCGAGCGGCAGGGCGCCGTTCTTGAGCAGGACGTCGTGAAACTCGCGCTCGTCGAATTTTTCTCCGAGTCGCTGTTGGGCGCGGGCGCGCAGTTCCAGCATCTTGAGCATGCCCACCTTGTAGGCGCAGGCCTGGCCGGGCGCGACGATGTAACGCTCAATCTCGGAGGTGACTTCCCCTTCGCTCATGCCCGTTTTTTCCCGCATGTAGGTGATCGCCTGCGCGCGGGTCCAACGCTTCTCGTGAATGCCGGTATCAACCACGAGGCGCACCGCGCGGAAGAGCTCGGCCTGCAGACGCCCGAGATCGCCGAAGGGATCGTTCGCATACCAGCCCGCCTCCTTGGCCAGCCACTCGGCGTATAGCGCCCAGCCTTCCATGTAGGCTGTGAAAGGAATGACTTTGCGGAATTGCGGCAGGCCTTTCAATTCCTGGGCGGTGGAGATTTGCCAGTGATGGCCCGGCACGCCCTCGTGATAAGCGAGGGTGGGCATCGACCACTTCGCGACTTCGTTCATGTTGCGCAGGTTGGCGTAGAAGACGCCGGGACGTGTGCCATCCAGCGACGCGCCTTCGTAGTAGGCGCCGGGCGCGGTCGCTTCCTTGAAGACCGGCACGCGCCGAACTTCGCACACCGCCCGCGGCGTGGTGAGAAACAACTGCGCGCAGCGCCGCGTGGCGTCGTCGATCAGCCGCTGGTAATCCGCAAGGGCCGCGCTGCGACCAGCATCATCGTTCGGGTAAAGAAAACGCGGGTCCTTGCCTAACGAGACCATGGCCTGGCCGACCGGTTGCCCGGTAAAGCCGTTGGCGTCGAGGAGCACGTGCATTTCGCCCTCGATCCGGGCCACTTCGCGCAAACCGAGCTCGTGGACCTCGTCAGGCGACATCGTCGTGGTGGTGTTCAACCGCAGCAGATAGGCGTAGTAGGCGGCGCCGTCGGGCAGTTTCCAGACGCCGTCGTCGGTCGTGGTCTTCGGGAGCAGCGCCTGGAAATAGTCGATCAATTTTTGATAGGCCGGATAAACCTGGGCGGTGATCGCGCTTTCCACCCGGGACTGGAAATCGGCCCGCTGTTGTTCGCTCAGACCGGAGATTTTCGCCGCGCGAGTTTTGAAAGAAGTCGCGAGGATGTTGGCGGCGGCGGGCTTCGCCACGAAGCTGCGCATCTCCTTCAGCACTTCTTCGACCACGAACCGCGGCGGGATGATTCCCTTCCCTTCGCGCAGCCGCAAGCCTTCCAGAGTTTGATCGAACTTGACCGGCAACGCGCCGAGCCGCTGCAAATAGTAATCGCAATCGCGCGGGGCGAGCAGCCGATGAGTGTTCGCCATGAAGGTGGGGAACTGGTTTTGCACGCCGAAGAGCTGGTTCACCGGGTAGTTATGAAATTGGAAGCGCTCCCCCTCGACTTCTCGTGCGATAAACCAATCGAGAACATGCGTCGAGAGCCGTTGCGACTCGCTCTGCCGTGAGAGCGGATAAGCACGCAACTGCGCCAGATCCTTCCGCCAGAGTGCCGCGACTTTTTCCTGATGCACGGGCGACTCGTCACCCAGTTTGCCGTTATGACCGGTGATCCCAAACTGTTCGACCAGGCCAAGCGAGGAGAGCAATTCCGGCTCCGAAAAAATGAACTCGGCGAAGACCTTTTCGTAAAAGAGATTCAGGCTCCACGGACGAAAGTAGATCAGGTTGATGAGAAAAATCGCCAACGCGACGACGAGGACGGCGCTGAGGCCGAGAAGCCATTTGAGGACGCGCTTGAACATGGGGAGAGGGAGGCTGGGCGGACGCGCGATGTCAATCCTGAAACGAGAGACGCGCAGGCTTCTGGAATCTTGCTTCTTCGCGGGGCGACTCTCAACGGCGGCACTTCGACCGACAGCATACCTGCGGAGCTGGATCGCCGAATTCGGGCGCTCGCCGCTTTATTCGAAGTCGCCGATAAGGAATTCTTGGCAATTCGGGACCAGAGCCAGCAACTTAAGCACGAGGCCAAGACTCGGGCTCCTGATGAACCAGAGCAACAGCGAAAACCTCCTGAGCCATTGGACGTATTTGCGGCACTCGCAATGCTTGGTGAGTTTTTCCCGGTCTATCACTTCATGCCGAGTCACGTCGACGGTGTTCTGTGTCAGACGGAATGTC
>PNAA01000003.1 GCA_003169975.1 Spartobacteria bacterium
AAAGTATCAGCAATGCTTTTCGCGATCTCGCTTTCGATCGCGAAAATGTCGGTCAGCTTGCGATCGTAGGTGTCGGCCCACAGATGGGCGTCGGTCAGAGCGTTGATGAGCTGCACATTTACCCGCACCTGATCGCTGGCTTTTTGCACGCTTCCCTCCAAAATGTGGGCCACCCCAAGTTGCTTCGCGATCTCGGGAAGATTTTCCGGCGCGCTTTTGAAATGCTGGGTCGATGTGCGGGAGATCACTTTGAGATCGGCCACCTTGGCCAGACGGGTGAGGATTTCATCCTGCATGCCTTCGCAGAAATAGGCATTGTCCGGATCGCGGCTGAGATTGTCGAACGGCAGGACCGCGATCGATTTGTCAGGGGCTGCTGGAGCCGCCTCCCTCTGTCGAGGCGTGACCGTCAATTTCGAGCGCACGAGTTGATACACGAACAGACCGGCCGCGACGACCGCAAGCGCGATCGTTACGGCAACAATCTTTCGCCCGGTGCGCCGCGTGACCGATTGGCTCGGCTCGATTTCGGATTCGAGTTTGATTCCTTCCGGCGTGATCTCGAACGCCCAGGAAAACGCCAGCGCAATCGGGAACCCAATCACAAGAATGAGGATGATAATTTGCATCGCCCATTGCGGCGCATTGAATGCGGGAAGAAAAATCGATGCCGCCTGAATCGTGAGCCACGCGACCACCGCATACGCGACCGCGATTTTGTAAACATTACGCCGCTTCAATTCTTCGAAGATGTTGCGCGAGCTCATCAGTGAGTTTGCGTAAGCGGTTGCGCCGCCAGTTTCTCAAAACGCGGATCGCCGCGGAGATTGTCCCAATCGGGATCGAGTCGTAAGAGCGCTGGCGTGATCGGTGGCAGGCCGTAAGAAACACTGAGTAAATGTTCCACGGCTGCGATGGCGTTTTCCTTGTCGCCGAAGCGGGCCTCGATGCGCGCCAGAATCTCCTCGTTGCCCGGTCCAACCCAGGCATCTTTCGAAGCCGGGAGGAGATCAGCGGCTTTCTGCGCGTCGGCCAGGGCGGCACTTTTGTTGCCGAGACCGGCCTCGGCAAAGGCGAGACCAGCGAAAAGTGCCGCATTATCGGGTTGCGTCTTCACGGAATTCTGAAAAAAGGCGAGAGCCAATTGATAGCTCGCTGTCGCTGCCTTGGAATCCCCGGATAGACGTTGCAGATCACCGAGAAAGATCCGGAAATTGCCCAGCGATCCGCCGAGCGCCTCGGGGTGTTGAAGCTGCGCCCTCATCATCGCAGCGGCTGGCGCATAATTGCGCGAGAGGATGGCGTTATTGACCGATGCGCTGATGAAATTTTCGTCTCCTTCGGCGGGCCGAATCTGATCGAGCACGGCTTGCGCTTGCGCGATGTCTCCAGTGAGCTGGAAGGCCAATGCCTGGAACGAGATCACGGCCGAATTCCCCGGGTTGAGATCGTGGGCTCGAGCGAGATGTTTTTGAGCCTGGGTAGCATCACGCATGGCGATATCAGACAGGGAAGCGTCCACTAAAACGAAAACGTCTTGTGGGTTGATCGCGATAGCCTCGGCAAAGAAGCGCCGGCTCTGTTCCCATTGATTTTCGCGCCGGGCAATAGCGGCCAGGGCGTAAGGCGCCCAATAATCGTTTGGGTGGGCCTGCCTGAACAACTCGAAGAGACCTTTGGCCGCTTTGTAATCGCGCTCCACCCAGTAATGGTAGAAGCCCTCGGCTAATTGCGTTTCAGCGGAATTTGGCGACAGCTTCATCGCCATCTCCAAAGCGTGACGGGCCTTTTCAAAGCGCTGCGGCGATCTATCCGTCAGGTTAATCGCGAAACTCTCCTGCCGCGCCAGCTGCGCCCAAGCCAGGGCGAAATTCCCATCCAGTCGCACTGCTTCTTCGAAAGCCTGAATCGAATTAAGCGTGTTAGGAAAAAGGTTATCGACCCGTCCGGCAAAGGCGAGTCCGCGAAGGTAGGCATCATAGGCCGCCGGATTGTTCGTCGGTTTGATCGTAATCTCGTTCTTCTCGCTACCGCTCAGAGTGGCCTTCAGCTGCTCGGCGATCGTGCCGGCGACTTCCGCTTCGACTGCGAAGATATCGTTAAGCTTCCGATTGTAGGTTTCGGCCCAAAGATGCTCATCGGTCGCGACGCGAATGAGCTGCACATTGATGTGCACGGCGTCGGCTGCTCTCTGGACGCTGCCTTCGAGGAGGTTGGCCACGCCCAATTGTTTCCCGATCTCGCGCAGATTGTCGGGGGCGCTCTTGTATTTTTGCGTGGAAGTCCGGGAGATGACTTTCAGCGCGGCGATCTTCGACAACCGGGTGAGGATTTCGTCCTGAATTCCTTCCGCGAAATAGGCGTTGTCCTTGTCGCTGCTCAGATTATCGAACGGCAGCACCGCAATGCTTTTTTCCGAGACCGGCCCGGAGGTAGCGGAGCCAGTAGCTGATTTGGTCGAGGCGGTGGGACGAAGGAATTGAAAAATCATGAGGCCGGCCGCAATTACTGCGACGACCACGGTGATTCCGACAATTTTCCGTCCGGTATGGGCGGTGACCGATTGGTCAGGCGCCACTTCCGACTCACGCTTGATTCCTTCCGGTGTAATCTCAAAGGCCCATGAGAAAACCAGTGCAACCGGAAAGCCGAGAATGATAATCGTAACAAAGACCTTCATCACCCAGGCTGGCGCTTCGAAGGTCGGGAA
>PNAA01000012.1 GCA_003169975.1 Spartobacteria bacterium
GGTGTGGGAGTCTCGGTTGGTGTCGGGGTCGGGGTTTCGGTAGGGGTTGGAGTTGGGGTGGGTGTTGGTGTTTCGGTTGGGGTAGGTGTTGGAGTCTCCGTTGGGGTGGGGGTTGGCGTTGGAGTCTCGGTGGGGGTCGGGGTCGGTGTCTCTGTCGGCGTTGGCGTTGGAGTTTCGGTTGGAGTCGGAGTTGGCGTTTCGGTGGGGGTAGGTGTTGGAGTCTCGGTTGGTGTCGGGGTCGGAGTTTCCGTTGGCGTAGGGGTCGGAGTTTCGGTGGGAGTAGGTGTCGGAGTCGCTGTAGGCGTCGGAGTCGGAGTCGGGGTCGGGGTTGGAGTCGGGGTTGGAGTTGGTGTTGGAGTCGGGGTGGGCGTTGGAGCGAGTTTTTGGCGTGCGTAGGTGATGACAGTCGGCAAGTTCACCACGTCAGTTTCGTAGATCTCGATATACTTGAGCCCGTAACTAACGCCGGCATTTACGCAGGTGGTGAGGATAGTCGCGTAATCGCCGGGCACTCCATTGTTCGCCCGGTAAGCGGTATCGCCGTAGACATAGCTCACCATCTGCGCGCCAACATCGGGCTGGCTGTTCCAGAGAAGATTCCAAGCGGTATCGATCGTTCCAGGGGGGGCCGGATTGAAAGTGGAGAGACTGTTGATCTGCGCGACTAACCGCCCGGGCCATGAGGCGCGCGCGGTCGCAATGGCGCTCGACGCTGCGTAGGTCGCGCTCGGGTCAAGGTTGACACCCCTGTTAACGTGGCCATTGCCATTAATGGCGAGCGTGACATATTGATTCGGAAACGCCGCCATCGTGGTGTCGATGATCTGCTTGCCGGCGGCCAATAATTTATCGGTCGTGTAACCAACCGCCAGCCAGTTAGCCACGTCCGGCTGAGTGTGCGGAACATTCCAATCTTCACTGGTGGCATTGGCAAAGCTCGCCGAGACGATCGCCACCGTTGGGTTGCTCGCGAAATGCGCCCCTAACGCAATGATCATGTCTGTTTTCTTGGCCAGATAAGTCGGATCCCAGAAGACCGGGATGGTCGTAGAGACGCCGTTATTATCGAAGGTGAAAAATGTTCCGCCTGCGTTCTGGATGGCGGTCGTTACCCAAGCCGGCTTGGCGGTCTGGGTGTTGATGCGCAGGAGGACTGTCTTCCCGGCGGCCTGCGCTCTTGCCACCTCGGAATCCAGATACGAGAAATCGAACTGGCCTTCAACCGGTTCCAGGTCAGACCAATCCTGTCGGACAGAGAGCCCCAAGACATCCGGATTTGCCAACACCGTCCCGCTCGCCGGCGCTCCTGCTCCCTTGAGCGAAAAGACGCCCTGAGGGACTTGAGCTTTCACCGATACGGGAAATGGCGCGCAAAAAAACAATGCAACGAGTGACCACGTCAGCCAGCCCGGCAAAGCTGCCAATGACTTGTTGGCGCGGTTGATCAGCTTGCTCGTGGAAAACGAGCGCCAAAAATTGTGCGAGCTTGCATGATCAACCATTCAATTGGTGCGAACGAAAGGCTTCGTTCGCGGTTTATTCTGCGGGAAGAAGATTAGGGGGCTCGGGTGGAGACGCCTAACGATCTCGGGTCGCCCTGCAGAATTTCAAGAATCCAAACAGACGTCAAGCCGAAGTTTCACCAATTTCTCGCTCTGGAAAGCAGGAAGCGGGGAAGGGTTGGACAGGATTAACAGGATTTTCTTTTTGATCAGGCAACCAGGAACGCAGGAAAGCAGGAATCGAGGAATAAAGAATTCCCAGCTAGACCGCAAGCCGCGAGGATTCGGCGAGCGCACGCGCCTCGCGTGCCCTGCTCGGCGCCTCGCCGAGCAGAACGTGGCAGCGGCAGCTT
The DNA here is from genome assembly GCA_003169975.1 of Spartobacteria bacterium. Lineage (GTDB taxonomy): Bacteria > Verrucomicrobiota > Verrucomicrobiia > Chthoniobacterales > UBA10450 > Palsa-1392. The sequence continues at coordinate 1,856 of PNAA01000012.1, forward strand.
TTCAAGTGTCCGCTTTCAGCCTTCAGCTCCGCCTCTCCGGAAGCGCCCGCGCTGCGAAAAAGCGAGGGCGGCCAACGCCAGCCCGCCCGCTATCCATGTGCTCGGCTCCGCGGAACGGCTGAGAGGTTGAGATCGATGTTGCCCATCAAATCCCCGTTCGTGATCTGCCAGCTTCCCTCGGTCCCCGGATCGGACGTCAAACCGGTGATGATTTTGTTGTAAGTCCCGACCTAGGCGCCGAGATCGATGAAGTTGAACATTTGGTTCGACTGAAACGACCAACCTCCGCCCGTGCTCGCCAGCGTCGAGTGCGCGCCGGCCGCGCCAAGTGCGAAGTTGAATAATCGAGCTGGCATTCATCGTGACGGTGCCCTCCAGCGTGAGCGCGCTTCCCAGCGGAGCCAAAAGAGGAATGCAGCGAAGAAGGGACGAACCGCCGTAATTGTATCGCGCGTTCGACGACCATCCCAGGCTCAGGTCGCGACAGAGAATGAACCAGAGCAACGCGAACGTGCCAAAGAGGAAAACGGCGCCCCGGGGAGAGCGCGCAAGTTGTGACCAGTTGCGACGGCGTTCACCCTATGGGCTGCGTCTATGTCGCACGGTGCCCGCCGGCTCCATTCAGCTTTCAGCGTGTCAGCTTTTCCGCTTTCGACTATACGAGCGGGGGTGAGAGAATCAAAGGCTGATCTGCGGTCGAATTCCTCCCTTTAGTAAATCCAAAGAATCCTGTTAATCCTGTCTGTCTTCGGTCCCTTCTTGTTTTCTACTTTCTAGTTTCGCCTTTCTACTTTGGCTTCCTTCCAAATCCTCGGCATCAAATTCTTCGGCGGCACCTCGCGCGAAGCGGTCGACGAAATCACCCGCACCGGCGGATTGCTTGTCGCGCCAGCCGCGCCGTCGATGATCAACCTCTGTCGCGACGAGGATTATCGCCGGGCGCTGCTCGCCTCGGACCTCGCGATCGCCGACAGCGGATTCATGGTCTTGCTCTGGAGACTCCTTACTGGCGAACGGGTGCCGCGGATCTCCGGCCTCGAACACGTGAAGCGCCTGCTCGAGCACGAATCCGTCAGGCAACCCGGCGCCGTGCTCTGGGTCGTGCCAACCGAATCCTCGCGCGACAAGCTGCTCGTCTTTCTTGCGCAGACGCCGGAACCTCTCAGTATTTCACTTGCCAGAGTTTCAGATGTCTACATCGCGCCGCGATACGGCCGGCCGGTGGAAGACGAAACGCTCCTCGCGCTCTTTAGGCAAATGCGGCCGGCGCACCTTGTCATCGCGGTCGGCGGCGGGATCCAGGACCAGCTCGGGCTCTATTTGCTGGAGCGGCTCGATTATCGCCCGGCGATCCACTGCATCGGCGCGGCGCTCGGATTCCTCACCGGCGACCAGGTGCGGATCCCGGATTGGGCCGACAAATATTACGTCGGGTGGTTTTTCCGCTCGCTCGCGCAGCCACGCGTTTTTATCCCGCGCTTCTGGAGCGCGCGGCGTCTGCCGTGGCTTATTTTCCACTGGCGGGAAAAGCTGCCGCCCCTTCAGCGTAGATCGTAGAGATACAGGACGGTCGCCCAATTTGTCGGGAGCAGCGTCGGCGGCTCTTGCAACTCGCGCGCCGATTTCACTACGACGGTCAAAAAATGTCTTGCGTGGAAGAACGCCTCGATAATCGGCCGCGTCACCTCGAGCCACCGCTGATTGTCGTCAAAGGTGAATTTCTTTTTGGTCCCCTCGGTCACGATCTGCATGAACCAACGGTTTAACGGCCGATCAGGGGCTAAAGCCTGCAGAGCGTCAACGACCTTCTGAGTGAGGGTCTGGATTCCATAAACTTCAAAGCTCTGGTGGTAGAAGCGATAAATCGCGTCATCCACTCCCCATTCGGCATTACATTCGGCGAGGAGCGTTTCGAGCGCCGGGAGGTGCGCTTTGATGTTGGCAAGGAGAGTCTGCGCCGACGGGCGATTATCAACTTTCGGCAACATCTTCGCCGTTAGGCTGGGTTTTGGTTTGCCTGATTTGGACACCACGAGACCCTATCCCGTGCGCCGCATTTCGCATCTGCTCTCTGAGCACGAGACGAATCGGGACTCCGCCCTCTCTCTGTGCCATGGCGGCTCCGGCTTGAAGTCGCACCCCGTCCGTCCTACAATCTCGCGACCTGTCTGATGAACCCTTCACATCCAGCACTCGAGACCGCATTCCCCATCTTGCGGAAGCAATGGTCGCGTTTCCAGGTGAAACAAGCATGGCTTTTTGGTTCTCGCGCCGCTGGGCAGGGCAAGCCACCAGCGACTGGGATTTTCTCGTTCAATTTTCCCAGCCGCCGTCATTCGACGCCTTCATGGGACTAAAATCGGCGCTGGAAGAAGGACTGAACGCGCGGGTCGATTTGCTCTCGCGCAGCGCTTGCCGACCGCGTTTTTTGAAGGCAATTGAAGATGATCTGATCGATGTCACGTGATCCGCAATTGCGTCTGGCGGATATCGTCGAGGCTTGCGCGCGGATCGCTGACTACATTAAGGGGCTTGATGCCGCTGCATTCGAGCATGACCCCAAAACCCAGGACGCCGTCATTCGCCAATTCGAGATCATTGGTGAAGCCGTCAAAGGTTTGCCGCGTGATTTAACAGCCCAAGACCCTTCGACCCGTGGACGCAGATTGCGGGCTTTCGCGATGTGCTCTCTCATGCTTATTTTGCGGTTGATACCTCGGTCATTTGGGATGCTGCATCGCAGAAGGCGCCAGCTCTGAAGATCAGTTGCGAACGACTTCTCTCCTTCACTGAATAGGGCAGGGCGGTGCCTCCGGCCTCCGATCCGCCTGAGGACGAATTCGCCGTGGCGAACCTCCCTTCACTGTTCTCCGCATTTCAGCATTCCAGTTTTCCGCTTTTCGCGAGAATATCATTGACGGCAATCAGCGCTTTGATAATTCTCGCGCCCGCGTTCGCATATACCTTGCTCCCTTCGGTTTTCGAACGCCGCGCTTCCTGAAGCGACAACCACAATTCCAAGACCGGTGCTGCCCGGAGGCCGCATCAAGGGCGGCAGCATGCTCCGGCGTTCCGCCGATCGCCAGGTCAACCTGAGCGGCGGCAGAGTCTACGGCAAAGTAATCGCCGAACAGCTCGCGCTCACCAGCGGCGGCCAAATTATCAGCCAATAGTAAATCGAGGGGGGCGGGTACCTGCCGCAGTCGTGATTCTTTCACCGGGAGGCACCTGGTGCCATTCGTGAATCGCGACGGACTCTGCCTTCAGGGCTTTCTTTGCGCGCGGACCTCGGCTGGAGATTCGTTCGCAAACCAGGCGAAGCTCGCAGTGGTGATGCTACAGTGCGCGAAAATGAAGAAGATTATCGCAGCGCTGCTCTCGCTCCCTTTGGGAAATCTCGCCGCGGAAAATCCAACGCCGCAATTCGATGCCCCGGCCGCGGAGCGTTTTGCCCGTCTCGCGCTCGCCTGCGTGCACAAGGACTATCCCAACAAGATCAGCCACGTCCTGAACAGTGACGCGGACGTGGCGCCGCCGCGCCAGCTCACGCCCGCCTTTTGCGGCTGCTACGACTGGCATTCCTCGGTGCACGGACATTGGTTACTCGCGCGCCTGGCGCGGACCTTTCCCGAGGCTTCGTTTGCGAAAGACGCGCAGGACGCGCTGAAACAGAGCCTAACGAGTGCGCACATCAAACAGGAAACGGCCTACCTTGCCGGGAACGGTCGGGCCAGTTTCGAGCGACCTTACGGGCTCGCCTGGCTGCTCCAGCTCTGCGCCGAGCTGCGCGAGTGGGATGACCCGCTCGCGCGGGAACTCTCGGCGAATCTCCGTCCACTCGAAGAAGTGGCGGTGGAGCGTTTGTCGAGCTGGCTGCCGAAACTCTCCCATCCCGTGCGCATCGGGGAACACGATCAAACCGCTTTTGCTCTCGGTCTGATCCTCGATTATGCGCGCGCCGGCGGCCACGACGCGCTGGCCAAGCTGGCCGCGGACTCGGCGCGGAAGTTTTTCCTGGCCGACAAAAATTGCCCGCTCGCCTACGAACCATCGGGCGAGGATTTTCTTTCGCCCTGCCTGGGCGAGGCGGACGTGATGCGGCGCATTCTCGCGCCTAACGAGTTCGCCGCCTGGTTGCGCGGGTTCATGCCGCAGATCCCGAGCCAGCCAAATGCGGTCTGGCTGCCGGTGGTGGTTTCACCCGATCCGAGTGATCCCAAGCTGGCGCACCTGGATGGATTGAACCTGAGCCGGGCCTGGATGCTGGAGGGGATTTTGTCGGGCCTGCCCGCGAACGATCCTCGGCGGCCCGCCCTGGCCGCGGCGGCCAAGGCGCACCGTGAGGCGGGACTCGCGGCGGTGACCGGGGCGCATTATGAAGGCGGGCATTGGCTGGGCAGCTTTGCCGTTTACCTAACGACGCAGCGCGGCATCCAGCACGATCAACCTCATGGCCAGTAGGAAGGCGCGGCTGTTGCTCGGCGCCGTTTTCCTGCTCTCGGCGTCAGTTACCCTTAGCGCAAGAGAAGTGCAGCCGGAGACGATGTCGACCCCTGCGCCTGTCGTGGAAGCGTGGGCGATGCTCTTCCAGATGATGGATCGACTGCACTCCGCGGCGGCGCGACGTGAGTTCACCCTGGTCCACAACGAGGACCCGGTGGCGAGCGCAGCCGTTTCGACGCTGATCGCGGAGGTGAATAAATCGTGGGCGCCGAGCAGCGGCGCAATGAAAGTCAAGTGGATCGCCTTTGTGCGGACCATCTCGGCTTTGCACACCGCCGCCGATGCCGGGCAGAGCGAGGCGTGCTTGGAGCTGGTAAAGAAAGCGGACGATGAGTTACAAGAGCTCGGGGAGAAAACCGACCCGGCGCTCTTGAAGGCCGCCCATGACTATGCGGAGCGGTATACTTGTCCGATGCATCCGGACGTGATCGGAGCCAAGGGCGACACGTGTGGAAAGTGTGGAATGCCGCTCGATCAACCAGTGGTGCTGCTGGCCTCCCTCCTCGCCGGCAACCTCGCGGCGCAAAGTTCCATCCACGCGACGATCACCACGGACACTCCGCTCGAAGCTGGCAAGCCAGCCCACGCGGTGCTGCATCTACGGCGCGGCAAGGGCGAGCCGGTAACTCTGGCCGAACTAGTTGAGACGCACACCCGCAAGATCCATTTGCTGATCGTAGATCAGAGCTTGACCGATTATCATCACGAACATCCGCAGCCGACCGATAAGCCGGGCGATTACACATTTGAATTCACGCCCAGGAAGCCCGGCCCTTACAACGCGTGGGCGGACGTGCGCCCGCTTCCGCTCGGCTTGCAGGAGTATGAAAAGATGATCATCGCCGGGACCGGCACGCCGGAACCGATCAGCGATAAGACGACTCGACTCGAGGCCGATTCGGAAGGATTTCATTTCGAAGTAAGTCTCGAGAAAGGCGAGGTTCGGGTGGGGAAGGTCTCGACCGCCAAACTACGAGTCACGCGCGACGGCAAAGGATTCACGCAGCTTGAACCGGTGATGGCCGTCTTCGCCCATTTGGTTGGCTTTAATGAGGACGGTGAAACTGTTCTGCACATGCATCCGATCGGCGCCCCGATCTTGAACGAGAGTGACCGCGGCGGGCCGGTCCTGGAGTTTAAGATCTACGCCACAAAGCCTGGCTTCACCCGGCTCTTCGCCCAGGTGCAGATCAACGGTCGCCAGATCTTTGCGCCGTTCGGTTTCCAGGTCATGAAATGACCCCTCGGGGGTGACTGAGTCACCAGAGGAACCCGCAAGTCGCGGCGGCTAGGACACTGCATCGGCTGAACTGAGACCGCCGTTCGTCCGCGGGAGACTGGACGCGCGGAAGCGCGTCCCTCCGGATGGGCATGCTTCCGCATGTCCAGGCTCTACCACGGCGGTCTCACTTCTTCTGATACGGTGCACTAGACGGCGCCGGGCTTGAAAGCCGTCCTTCGTCGCAATCAGGGCGACGAGAGGTTGTTTAACTGAATGGTCTCGTAGGTGGCGAACGTACCGTCCCCATTGCCGAGCAAGACGGAAAGAGTTCCATCAGTGCGATTGGAACAGGCGAGGTCAACGTGACCGTCCTTGTTGAAATCAGCCGTTCCGATGCACGCAAGGTGGAGATCGCTCGAATCATCTGGGAAAGAACGATTCTCCCGCAGAGCTGGCTGGCCAAATGCCTCGGCATGGGGAGTGCGGCCAACGTGAGCCAGCAATTGCGCCGGCGGGCTGCCGCGGGCTCGTCGGCAAATCTGCCAGCCTCGCTGCGGGAATGGATTCGCTCTGTCAAGAAATGATGCCTGACCCGGGCACTGGCCCCTATTCTTCTGCTCTACGCTACGAATTGGGTAGTGTCTTAATTCGAATTAAGACACTACCACGAATTGGTTCGACTTGCTTCGCGCCAAGGAGCCAGATCATGCAGGAGAATCCATCGCTCATTCTGTAGCCGCGGCTGCGCGTGCACCGGTTAGGTCAAGCACTTCGCTAGCGAACGCCTGCTGTAATAAAGGTTCCGGGACATATTCATCGAACCGGTCACGCTTGAGATCGACGGCGACCATCACCAACTGCTCTGAAGTAAATGCTCCTGAAGCGATGCGCGCCCGATGTACGACAAAACCACTAGGCGTAAGTTTTTCGTAACGGAGACAGAGATCGTCCCGCTCTGTCTTAAGGCCATCGGCTTTCGCAGCTAGTTCGAGCGTTCGCAGCACACGGCTACCGCGCCACGGGAACCATTCAACACCACCTATACCGGTCACGGCATCCCTTGTATCTAAACGGGCTTTGATAAACGTCTGCCGCGCGTCGGCGAGAAGCTCCGTCGCAGGCACGTTGAGGAACGGATAACCCGCGTCTTCGCTCAGCACCTGCCGCATACGCTGCGTTACCGTCGGATGGATTCCGCCGATTCCGCCAGCGAAGCGCGGCTGCTTCCAGCCTTTCGCAGGAGTGACGAGAACTCGTTTGCTGTTGTGATCAACCAGGTTCACGCGCCACCGGCGGCCCGCTAGAAGAAGAAATTCGCCTTCTGCGGGGATGCTGTCCTGAGGTAACACTCCAATGGCTTGGCCATCGTGGTCGACCTGATATTCGATCCTACTTGCGAAAGCTGCGTAGAAGTCGCGACTTTCGACGATGCGCTCGCCAAGCGGTGCGAGAATGAGTTCTCCCGTCGGTATCTGTTCAACGAGTTGTTTTGTAGCAAGTCCGCGTAGTAAGGCGGCAAACTGCGGTTGGTCGATGCGTTCGAAAGCACCGCGACGACAGAGCACGTCGTGCAAGTGTGCTGCGGAAGCGCCGCCGGTCTGGCGAAGCACACTGAGCACTTGATGGATGCACGTACTGAAGTGAAAACGATCTTGTTCCGGAGGCTCGAGCCACTGTTCCCGATGCAATTCCAGCAAAGCAATTGCGCGGACAAGCTCAGGAAAGAGACGGTCCGTCAAAGACGAGCGTTCCGTGACCGCTTCGTCGAGCGTGTAGAGCCGAAGAACCTGCGCTTCGCCTTCCCGTCGGCCGGAACGGCCGAGCCGCTGCACGAGTGAGGTTACGGTCCATGTTGGGCCCACTTGTCCGATCGCCCGTACCGCGCCGAGATCAATTCCCATCTCCAGCGTGCTGGTGCAAATGGCGGTCACCGGTTCCCCTGATTTCAACTCGCGCTCTGCGTCCTCACGTAGCTCGCGACTGAGTGACCCATGATGAAGGAGGAAAGGGTTGCGTGGCCAATGCTCTAGCTCGGCAAGAGCTCGGAGCTTGTCAGCCAGCAATTCCGTTTGTCGACGGCTATTGCAGAAGATGAGATTTGATGCCGACCGAAACCGTTGCGCGATATCGGCAGCGATCGCCGCGAGACCGGTAGGCGGGGAGCGTGATGTCCCATCGCTACCATTACTTTCACCGGCTCCAGCCGATTCGACATAGCCTTTCACTCCAACGCGCAGCTCTTTCCGCTGGCTGCGATCTTCCATCACGCGTACAGTCGATGGCGCGGACGCACAGAGAAAAGCTTGCGCTGGCCCGAAATCACCGATTGTTGCCGACAAGCCAACGCGACGAGGCGTTACGCCCGCAGCGATATTCAGCCTCGCAAGCAGACTCCGGAGATGAATGCCGCGCACGTTGCTCAGAAACGCATGAAGTTCATCGATTACCACATACTGAAGATGCGCGTAGATGCGAGCTAGCTGCCTGTCGTAGTTAATGAACTGGCTTTCGAGCGATTCGGGAGTGATGAGAAGCACTCCAGCGGGCGATTTTCGGAGATGCTGTTTATCCGTCGCGCTAACATCACCATGCCACCGGTGCACAGGGATATCCGCGTACGCGCAGAGATCTTCGAGCCGTCTGAACTGATCGTTAATCAGCGCCTTCAGCGGACTGATATAAAGCGCCTGCACGGAGTCTGCAGGCTCGGCAGCGATCTGCGAAAGAATCGGGAGGAAAGCAGCTTCGGTCTTGCCACTCGCGGTGGCCGCAGCAAGAATCAAATCATCCTTGGACTCGAGGACAGCTTCAATGGCGTCGACCTGAAGCGGCCGCAACTCGTCCCAACTCTCATTCCAAATAGCTTCCTGGATCTTCGGATGAAGCTTTGCGAACGCCGCACTCATGCAAGTGGCGTCTAGGGCTTAAATGCCGCGAGATCGTCATCCACGTTGTCTGTCGCCGGAGCGGCACCGTTGGCGAATTCCTCCTCCACGGACGTCGGCCCTTCGGGCTTTTGGAAAACTTCCGCACCGAGTAGCTCTTGCCATGTCTTGCCTGGATTTTGTTCGAGCAGATTGAGCAAACCGATGAACGAGCGCACGACATCGCGCGGTGTGCGGAAATATTCGGCGCCGAGCCTCTCGTTTGCCGCCCGTAGGGTGGCAACAATACCTTCGTCGGGGACCAGGATTTTCGTTGGATCGCCGTTCGCGTGCACGGATGCGATATTCTTGAGCAGCACGAAAAGGTCTTCTGGCGTTAGTGGCTGTAGGCGTAGGATAGGACCGGACAGGTCAACGAGTCCCTGCTGCCGAGCGATTGGATTCTCCGCTAACCGGCTCCGCAATGCTTCATAACTGAAAAGCCCGCGTCGCTTGTCTTCCACGCATTCATCAGTCCCCGCAAAGATAAATCCTAGTCCGCGGGAATTGCCTTGGAATGAATCGTTCAGCACCGTCAGCAATGCCTCATAATTCGCTTGCCGCGCGCGGGAGTTTGGCAGGCGGTGTGAGAGCACAACCATCTCGTCGAGGTTGACGAGCAGACCGCCGAATCCCGCTTTTCGAACGAACTCAGCGATTAGCTTGAGGCTGTCGTAAACGGAGTCGTCGTCCACGATGCGGCGCACCCCCAGCTCCATACGTGCATCAGTCTTGGTCGTGTATTCGCCACGTAACCATCTGAGTGCAGCCGCCTGCAGCACGTCGCTTTTTTCGACGTAGCCGCGATAGAAAGAACGCACCACTTCTGCAAACTCAAACCCGCCGATGTGGTTCTGTAGATCGCGGAGATCCTCAACAATCCGAAGCTCGACATCTGTGGACGCGCCACCAGCGCCCATGACTGTGTGCTGGACTTGCGATACCCAACTCGAAACCACGCTTGGCAGTGCGCCGCCGTCAGGTTGCGCTTTCGTCGCCATGTTTCGCATCAATTCGCTGTACAGCGCTCGGGCTTCTCCGCCGGTGGCATAAAGCCGTCGCTCCATACTAAAGTCCGCCTGAACGACAACGAGCTTCTTCTGGAACGCTAGGTTTCGAACTAGGTTTAACAAGAAGCTCTTTCCGCTGCCGAAACGTCCCACGACGATCCGGAAAGAAGCGCCCCCATCACAAATGCGATCAAGGTCCTGCAGCAACGCGGAGACCTCTGCCTTACGGCCGACCTGAATGAGATGCAGCCCTTGCTTAGGGACGAGTCCGGCTTGCAAAGACTGCAACACCGCATCGCGCTCGCGTCGTTTGATGACGATCGGCGGATTCATGCAGCTACGGGGAGCGCCGCGAGATCAGGAATGAGGCTCCGGAAAATCCGGACGTTCTCGCCGCGTTCGAGCAGGAAGTCACCAAGTGTTTCATCAGCCCATGTATTCACAGCAGTAAACAGATCATCGGGCAGCAGGTGATTCTCCGCGGCAATGCAATCGAAATCATTCGTCGTGATCGCGTCGTGGCGTAGGAGAGCCAAGACAGCAGCATGGTATCGAGCGTCGAGTCCACTTAGCCATTCAAGATGTGCGGAGTCTGGTTGCGCAGGCAACGTAGGAGGTGACGGCGAACACCTCGCGTCTTCAGGTTCGGCCATTACCGTCGACAGCAGGGAAACGACTTCGTGCGTTTCTTGTGTGAGTGCTTTGATGCGCTCCTCGTTTAGCTCGAATGTCTGGGGCTTGTCTGTCGCTCGCGGGGGGATCGCTTCACCGCGCACGCCGGTGCGTTCCGCTGCAGCGACAGTTACTTCGCGAAATGCTTCATCCTCACGAAACAGTTTCTCTGCTGAATCAGGCTCAAGTTGGAAGGCTCGCCCGATTCGCCGCAGAAGTTTGAGTTCGTCGAGGCTCACCTCGCTGTCAGCGGCAGCTATGTGTGCGATTAGGCGCAGTACGAACTGCCGGCTCTCGACTGGAATGAGTTTCGCCAGCTGCGGCAACGATCGTAATGCGACGTTAGGATCGCGGCGCAACGAGGCCTCGGTAGCACGGACAGGACGCCAATCATGCTCCGACGTTACCTGCGAAGCTACAAGCTGGTAAAAGCTATCGATTTCTTGAGCCTCGATTACGCCGTCCGCTGCAGCGACTGTGATAGCGAGATAGAGCAAGCGAACAACGCCACGGATATCTGCCGTCGTCTGGTGCTCTAAACCCACGCGGTAAAGCGCAAGCTCTTGGTTCCAAGCGAGCGGCAATCCAGTGATCCTTGGATCTGGCGCGAGACCCCATCCCAAAGAATCGGCGATTACCACAATATCGTGACTGTTGGCCGTGGTCAGTTTCGCTCGTTCAGCTATTCCTGCCAACGACGCGAGCATGGCTGTGGGAACGAAAGAGTAATCCCCCTCACGCGGGGCGTTGACGAGGAGTTCATCGAAACTAGCGTAGAGTGGGTGGTCTTCGATCTTGCGCAGTTCGCCCGGCAACGACTGCCACGCAGCCAGCGCAGATGTCTGCCCCTGCTTCTTCGACCCTAGGACTCGGCTGTATCCCGAAAGGTCATCGACGCAGGAATTCCAGATCGCCGGCAGCTGCTTAAACTGCCGGTGAAGACCGGCTACATTGGGAATGCGCAGTTCGAAAGCTTCCTGCCCTCGCTGCTGATATGTCATCTGCGCGAGAGCGTTGCTTGCGGGGCGATACCGCGTGAGTGCTTCTTGCTTTGCTGCTTCTAGCCGCAGTCCTCCACCGAACTGGTCGTTGAACCTTCGTTCGAACAACGCAAGAAACTTGTCTTGTGCACGAGCGACGACTGTGCTCCGGCGGGTTTCCACATTCGTTAGGGCAAGCCGATAGGCGACTGTCCAGTCAAGCGCTTCTCCACGCTGGTAGAGGTTAGCGAGTACAAGTCGAAGCCCTTCCTCGTCAGGCCGCTCGGTATCGAACTCAAGCAGACGCGGCCACAGATCTCGATAAGTCTCCGAGCCGAGTTGCCAGCCGGCAAAGTGTAAAAGCTGAAGGAAGTAACTTCTTAACGACCGCGACCTGTGCACTGGTCCATAGTGCTGCAGTAGCCGGATAAGTTCTCCGATCAGCGAGGGGTCGCGATCCTGGTCCATCATAATGCGACGTTCTAAACCGTAGAAAAATACGAAAAGGTAGCCGAGTGAGCGCTCAGCTGGATCAGCGTCTTTGCGCCCGGCAGCTAACCATTCCAAGTAACAGCGTCTTTGTTCGGCGGAAATCCGGTCGTAGCTCGGATAGTAACCGAAGTCGGCAAGTGGATGTGCCGCAGTGACTGCTACCGACAGCGAGGTAATGATAGCGGAGGGCTCTCCCGGCCATGCGAGCGCTCGCTCGCTCGTGAAAACCATCCCTGCGTCGATAACAACACCGGCATGAATTAGGGATTCGCCAGGGCCATACCAAATGAGCTTTGGTGCCGCACGTCGCGTCCGCAGCACAGGTGCGTCTGCGCTGCCAAGCGATACCGAGACGCCGATGCCGCCGGGGCTCAATGCCCGCGTCTGGTTTTCACCAGCGGAACGCGAAGCTTCGAGCCGTCGCATGATCTCATGCAGGCGATCAATGGTCGGTGTTGGCGACGGAGCCGGATTTAGCGTATGCGACCGTTCTTGAAGTGAAGCGGCAGCTTCGAAGCCCGCCGGAGCTTCATCGCTCGGCTTCGCCTTTTTGAATATCGCGGCTATGACGCAGCCCAGTGAAAAACCGATCACAGCCCCCGCCCAGCCGGCGATCAAGGCGCCCACGACGGCAGAAATGAAAGCGAACAGCCAACGCATCCAGTTGCTTACACCAATTCGAAAAGAAGGAAATGGGATCGTATCTAAACATTCAACATTTGATTTCGATCAACGGCTGTTCGGATGAATTGAACTTTGCTCATACGTCGCCTTCGGATTACTGACCAGTGACAAGAAGGAATGCACATGGCTGGCCTGTTTGATCGGTCGCGATTCGAGATCTGACGTTTGCCAATCGGGTGTTCGTCTCGCCGATGAGCCAGTATTCGAGCCACGACGGCTACGCTAGCGACTGGCATTTCGTTCATCTCGGCAGCCGTGCGCTCGGTGGCGCCGGACTGGTCCTGACCGAGGCAACGGTCGTTCTCCCCGAGGGAATGGCGCCGAGACGCGCGCCGCGCTCGGAAGTGCGGACGACAAGAAGTTGTAGCGGTGCCGTAAGGGCTCGCTAAACTGGCATCCAACCATGAACAAAAGATTCCTCGGAGCGTTGCTAAGCGTGATTGCATTGAGCGGCATGCTGGGAGCCGGCACCCAGACGCCGCCGCAGGTGGGGCAATCGGCCCCGGACTTCAACTTGCCGAGCGCGGAGGGTGGGTCGGTTAGTTTGAAGAACTACAGAGGCAAATGGGTGGTGCTCTATTTTTACCCGAAGGATTTCACGAGCGGCTGCACCTTGGAGGCGCACAATTTCGAGCGCGACCTGGCGAAGTATCAGAACCAAAGCGCCATCATTCTCGGCGTGAGCGCCGACACAGCGCAATCGCACAAGGATTTTTGTGCGAAGGAGGGACTGAATTTTAAGTTGCTGGCGGACCCGGAACTTAAGGCGGTGACGGAGTACGGATCGGCCATGGAGCACGAAGGTGTGAAGATGGCGGCACGGAATACCTTCCTGATTAACCCCGAAGGCAAAATCGCAAGGGTTTACCTGCAAGTTAGCCCGGCTTCGCACAGTGAGCAGGTTCTCAAGGATCTGGCTTTGCTGAAAAAGGGCTAACGCGCCCGGCGGCTCGAGGTGGCCGAGCAAACTCCTGAAATTCTTGCGGGTGTAAAATACCAGCCAGAATTTCAAGGCTATCGACAATCCGCGGCCCGGGGCGCGCGAAGTATGCGCTGGCGTCGACGAGATAAATCTCGCCACTTTGCGCGGCAGGAAGAGAATCGAACCAGGAAATCTTCTCAGCAGCTCGTAATCGCGTCGCGCCAGATCGATATCATAGCCGCAGAGCGCGAGCACAATGATTTCCTCGAGTGAATCAACGCCGTTGCAACAACGGTGCCCGGAGAGTGCAAAACAATTTCAAGGGGCAGAAAGGGCATGACACCTCACACCCTCCTGCATTCAAAGAATATTTGAGCCAATTTCGACGATGGGATGTCCAAGAGCAGCGATTTTCCCTAGAGGCTGTCCGAAAAGTAGCTTTCGGCGGGAAATGATAGATCGAGTTAAGGTAGGTGGCGCATGGCGATCATGAGGCAGCCAAGGAGAATAAAGCCCATGAAGACAGATCGCTTCTTTTCCCATCGAACCAGCAGACGACGATGATTTCCGAGCCAGGCGATAGTCCTCTCCACGATCCAGCGATGGCGATAGCGGCGCACGGCACGTCCATCCTGGGTCTTAGTCTCAGCACGACGGTTTTTGCGATGCGG
>PNAA01000025.1 GCA_003169975.1 Spartobacteria bacterium
TTCCTTTGTTACACTGCACTAGACCGGTATGATTGTCAGCGTAGCGCGACCACATTAAAATAGAGTCGTAGATTTCAGATGCGCAGATCAGCCTCCAGTACCGGCTGAATTGTTCGGCGAAGTTTTGCCTGACCTTTTCCACGTTCCGGGGTACGCGCGGTAACTTTTCAACTGCCGGTCGCGGCAGGTCTTTCAGGTACCATTTCTTAAACTGTCGCTTATTGGTAAAACCCCGACTCCTTGCTTCCTTATGATAGGCTTCATCAATATGGTGGTCCTGCCGCAATACCGCCTCGATTCGGCGTTGGGTGAACTGACTCGGATCTATGTTGGGAGAAAGCTCGAAAGGGTCGTTAAGCGCAGATGGGATAGACGTCCGAATCTCCATCTGTTTTAGAGCGGCTATGCCGTGTTCAGCTTTACAATACTTGAATATCAGCGCCATCTTAAATTGGGTCCCGCTGCAAGCAGAGAAATTCAACTCAGCCCTTTCTTTCCCACAACTCAGCCAGGTGGGCGCAGGCTGTTACGGCTGACTCCATGTCCTGCACCGCGACCCATTCCAGCGGCCCGTGCGCGTTGTGCTCACCGCAGAATAGGTTCGGCGTCGGCAGGCCCAGCTCGGTCAGGCGCGAGCCGTCGGTGCCGCCACGGATGACGTGGTCATAGGGTTTGAGCCCTGCCGCCGCGAAGGCCTCGCGAGCCAGCTCGACCGGGCGCATGTCCTTGCGTAACCAGTAAGCCATGTTGCGATACTGTTTGCGGATCTTGCAGCGGACGCGCGCCCGCGGCTCGGTCGCCTGTAACCCCCGGCAAAGGCCCTGCAAAATTTTGCGCTTCTCCGCCAGACCGTTCAGCTCGAAATCGCGCAGGAGGAATTTCACGACGGCCCGCTCCACCCGGCCTTCCACATGGATCGGGTGAATGAATCCCTCCCTTCCCTCGGTTGTCTCCGGCGCGCAACGTTCGCGCGGCAGCGCTGCGAGGAGCTTGCCCGCGAGATAGGCGGCGTTTACCATGCCCTTGGACCTCGCTTCCATGGTGTGCGTGGTGATGCCGTCGATGATGACCTCGGCCGCATCCGCGGAAAACGTTTCCCAACAAATCTCCCCGGGCGCACCGCCGTCCAGGGTGTATGCGGCGTCCGTCCCGAGCGTGCGCAGATCCAGTTTGTCCACGCCGCGGCCGATCTCCTCATCGGGCGTGAAGCAGACTCGGATCAGCCCGTGCTTTCGCTTCGTCTCCCGGAGCAGCCGCTCGACCAAAGTCATGAGCACGGCCACACCCGACTTGTCGTCGGAGCCCAGCAATGTGGTGCCGCTCGCGGTCACGATGTCTTTGCCCACGGCCGTTCGAAGCTCCGGCGATGTCGCAGGGTCCAGGGTCAGGCCGGGTTTATCCGGGAACTTGATGACGCGGCCGTCGTACTTGCGATGAACGATGGGTTTCACGCCTTCGCCGGAGCAGTCCGGCGCCGTGTCCACGTGGGCGAAAAAAGCCACCGTCGGCACGCGAGCTTTGCGCGTGTTGGCGGGGATGCTGGCCATGACGTAGCCGTGCTTTGTCATCTGCACGTCCGCCGCGCCCAGCTCGCTCAGCTCCTGCTTCAGCATGTCCAGCAACACCAATTGGCCTGGCGTGCTCGGAAAGGAATTACTGTTCTCGTCCGATTGCGTATCGACCCGGACGTAACGCAGGAACCGTGAAAGGAGGTTGTCACTCATACCCGGACTCTCCACGCCGACGGCGCACGCTCAACTTCTCTCCCTAAGCCAAGCGCGCGTGGGGAGAGGATTGAGCACTGGGGCTCCGGGAAAAAACGGTCGGCTCATCGTGGCGCGCGATCCGGGGAAACGATGGTCTTCCCGTCGTGCTGACGCCGCAAGCGGTCACCGGGCCGGCGGAGGTCGCGCAGAGGTTGACGACGTTCGCGAAGCTCGAAGGCAAACCGGTGCTCGCGAGTTTCATGGGAGGCGAGAGTGTGGCCGAGGCGATCACATCAACCCGCTCATCGCGTCTGCCGAGCAGATTCTCGCTCTGGACGCGCGTGTCGTGCTGCGGGTCGCGGCGGACGCGTAGCGAGCGCTCCCGGGCAAGAAACGATTGCAAAATCGCAATTGCCGTGAAGCGTTTCGGGCGGGATCTGGCGCGAATAAGAGAAAAGGACAATTGCGATTTCGCACTGGGAAACGCGTTAGCTCGGAAAATCCTTATGGCAATCGAACTCGCTGAGAAAGTTGGAGGCAAACTTTTGGAAGTCTCACTCACCGGCATTTGATCTGAGCGGCAAACGGCATCGCGAGTTTCTGGAGCGGATAAATGAGCCATTGCATGCGCGCGCCCACTAAACACGTCTTCAAAATCATTTCGTCGGCCCTGGGTCTGAGCCTGGTTCTGTCGGGCCGCCTCTGGGCCGGTCCACCATTTTTGACCGACGATCCGGAGCCGGTGGATCTTCATCATTGGGAAGCCTACCTGTTTACTTCCGGCATGACTTCCGGCGGCGGGAGTTATGCCATTGAGGGTCCGGCGGTCGAACTGAATTACGGGGCGTTGCCCGATACCCAGTTGCACTTAATCGTACCGCTCACCTCGGTTGATGGCCCGGGAATGCCGGCCGCTTCCGGTCTGGGCGACCTGGAGCTGGGCATCAAGTATCGCTTCGTGCATGAGACTAAGGAATGGCCGCAGATCGGGATCTTCCCGATGGCCGAGCTGCCGACGGGCGATGAGAGTCGCGGGCTGGGCAATGGGCGGACGTGGTTTCGCTTACCGTTGTGGGTGCAAAAAAGCTGGAGCCCGTGGACGACCTACGGCGGCGGTGGCGCGGTGGTGAATTCCGCGCCGGCCCAGCGTGACTATCCTTTCGGGGGCTGGTTGTTGCAGCGTAGCCTTGGCAAACACCTCACCCTCGGCGGCGAGATTTTCGCCCAAGGCCGGGACACGAACAATGATAAAGGGTTTGCCGCGCTGAATTTCGGCGGTTCCTACAATGTCACCGAGCATTTCAGCCTGCTTTTCAGCGCCGGCCACAGTGTCGCTGGCGACCGCCACACGCTTTGGTATTTCGGCCTTTACGAGACTTGGTGAAAAGAAAGACATGCGTTTGAATCCCAACGCAGGGAAACCGGCCGACCAATTTCCTCTGGTCAATGTGCCGCAACTGCTCACGGCTTATTATGCCGAGACGCCCGACCCTTCGGTGCCGGCGGAGCGGGTAACCTTTGGCACTTCGGGTCATCGCGGTTCGTCACTCACACGGTCTTTCAACGAGCAACATATCCTCGCCATCACTCAGGCCATTTGTCTTTATCGCAAAGAACAGCGGATCGACGGGCCGCTCTTTCTCGGCCTGGACACTCACGCCCTTTCCGCGCCGGCCCTGAGCAGCGCACTGGAAGTGCTGGCCGCAAATGGAGTGGAAGTGATGCTCGCAGAAGGCGACGAATACACTCCGACGCCCGCCATCTCGCACGCGATTCTTACCTACAATCGCGAACGCAAGAGCGCTCTCGCAGATGGCATCGTCATCACGCCTTCGCATAACCCCCCGAATGACGGAGGGTTTAAATACAATCCGCCAAACGGCGGACCGGCTGAGACCGAGATCACGGGTTGGATCGAGAAGAAAGCAAACGAACTGCTCGAAGCGTCGCTCCAAGGTGTGAAGCGGGTAGGTTACGAGAAGGCATTGCACGCCGCCACGACTCATCGTCACGACTATCTCACCGCTTATGTAAGCGACCTCCAGAACGTGGTCGACCTTGAAATAATTCGTGACTCGAAGATCAGGCTCGGAGTCGATCCGCTCGGCGGCGCCGGCGTTCATTATTGGAGCCGGATTGCGGAGAGTTATGGCCTGGACCTGACGGTGGTGAACGAAGCCGTCGATCCGACCTTTCGGTTCATGACGCTGGATTGGGACGGCCAGATCCGGATGGACCCGTCGTCGCCTTACGCCATGCGGCGGCTGATCGGGTTGAAGGATCGATTCGACATCGCTTTCGCCTGCGACACGGATCATGATCGCCACGGGATCGTGACTCGGAGCGCAGGTTTGCTCCCGCCTAACCACTACCTTTGCGTCTGTATCTTTTACCTTTTCCAAAACCGGCCGCACTGGGGGAAGGAAGCGGCGGTCGGCAAGACGCTGGTCAGCAGCCAGATGATTGATCGCGTCTCGGCCAAAGTTGGCCGGAAGATCTACGAGGTGCCGGTTGGATTTAAATGGTTTGTCGAAGGTCTTCTCGATGGTTCGTTAGGCTTTGTCGGCGAGGAAAGTGCGGGCGCGGCTTTTCTGCGACGGGATGGGACCGTCTGGACGACGGACAAGGATGGCATCGTGCCGGCGTTGCTCGCGGCTGAAGTCACGGCACGAACCGGCCATGATCCCGGTGAGATTTATTCTGAGCTGGCCGCTGAACTGGGCGAGTCAGTCTATGATCGCGTGGAAGCTCCGGCCACTCCGCCGCAAAAGGAAAGTCTTAAACGGCTTTCCTCACAACAGGTCCGGCAGACGGATCTGGCCGGCGAGAAGATCAACGCCATTCTCACGCGCGCGCCCGGCAATGATGCGCCCATCGGCGGATTAAAGGTCACGGCCGAGAACGGATGGTTTGCGGCGCGCCCGTCCGGAACGGAGGACATCTACAAGATTTACGCTGAGAGTTTCCGAGGAGGGGAGCACTTGCGCCGGATCCTCGGCGAAGCGCAGGCGATCGTAAATGAAGCGATCGGCGCCAGGAATGATTAGGAACAAACGTCCATGGAAAATTTGAACGACCCAGTGCTCGCTTATCGAGACGAAGCCTTCCTCGATACCGCGGAAGCCCGCCCGATACGAATTCTTTCGGAGTATCTGGAGCCACTGCAGGCTTTTCGACAGGAACGGATTCACGACGCAGTGGTATTCTTTGGGTCGGCCCGTCTGCGGAAAGACGGACCACTCGGCCATTACTACGAAGACGCAAGACTTCTCTCGCGGCTGATTACCGAATGGGCGCGGACCATGCCGCCGGACCGGCCACGACTGATTGTCTGTTCCGGTGGCGGCGGTGGAATTATGGAGGCGGCTAATCGCGAGGCCTCGGAAGCGGGCGGACGCACCATCGGCCTGAATATCGGTCTGCCGCACGAGCAGCGGCCGAATCCTTACGTCACGCCCGGCCTGAGCTTCGTTTTCGGCACCGAAGCGCTTTCTCCTGCTTTCGCCAAGTCGAGGACCTCGAAAGAGAAATCATGAAGAGGCCGCAACGCGCGCACAGTCCGATTGATAGTTTTCTGCCGACGGAAATCGAGGGGTTTGATTCGTTAGCGGAACTGGCTCTGGATCTCCGCTGGTCGTGGAGCCACGCGACCGACAACGTATGGCGGCAGCTTGATTCCGAACTATGGGAGCTCACGCATAATCCCTGGGTCGTTCTGCAAACGGTTTCGCGGGATAAACTCGAGCGGTCGCTGGCCGATCCGGCCTTTCGAAACAACGTGAAAGAGATGCTGCAAATGAAGCGTCAGGCGGCAGAGACGCCAGCGTGGTTTCAGCAGCAGTACGCTAATGGTTCCCTGACCTGCGCCGCCTACTTCAGCATGGAGTTCATGCTGAGCGAAGCGCTGCCGATTTACTCCGGAGGTCTCGGTAACGTGGCCGGCGATCAGCTCAAAGCCGCCAGCGACCTCGGCGTGCCGGTGGTGGGTGTGGGGCTGCTGTATCAGCAGGGCTATTTTCGCCAGGTCATCGGCCAGGGCGGAATTCAGCAGGCGCTTTATCCCTACAACGACCCGGGCCAACTACCGATTACACCTTTGCGCGAGTCGAACGGCGAGTGGTTGCGCCTGGAGATCAAGCTGCCGGGCTACTCCGTTTGGTTGCGCGCCTGGCAGGTGCAGGTCGGTCGCGTGCACCTCTATCTGCTCGACAGCAACGACGCGGCGAACTTCCCCGCCCACCGCGGTATTACCAGTGAGCTTTACGGCGGTGGGCCTGAACTCCGTCTCAAGCAGGAATTATTACTAGGAATTGGTGGTTGGCGACTTTTGAAAGCACTCGGCATCCAGCCAGAAGTCTGTCACCTGAACGAGGGTCACGCCGCCTTTGCCGTCCTGGAACGGGCACGCGATTTTATGGAGGAAACCGGGCAGTCCTTCGAGTCTGCGTTGGCGGCCACGCGGGCGGGCAATCTTTTCACCACGCACACCGCAGTCCCGGCTGGATTTGATCGCTTCGTTCCGGCCCTGATCGAACAGTATCTGGGCAGCTACGCGCAAAGGCTTGGTCTTTCGCCTAACGAATTCCTTGCGTTGGGCCGCCGTGATCCGAATGACTCCTCCGAGCCGTTTAACATGGCCTATCTCGCCGTCCGCGGCAGCGGAGCGGTCAATGGTGTGAGTCGCTTGCACGGACAAGTAAGCCGACACATTTTCGCTCCGTTGTTTCCGCACTGGCCGGAAGCGGAAGTCCCTGTCGGCTATGTCACCAACGGGGTTCACATGCCCAGCTGGGACTCGCCGGATTCCGACAAGCTTTGGACCGAAGCCTGCGGAAAGGAACGCTGGCTGGGATTCAAGGATACGTTGGAAGAGGAGATCCGCGGCATCCCGGACGACCGGCTCTGGCAACTGCGCACGACAAATCGCAAAGCTCTCATCGAGTACACCCGCAACCGGCTGGGCCGCGAGCTGGCTCTGGCCGGCGCAGTCACGGAAAGCCGGAAGCGCGCCCGGGATTTATTCGATCCCAACGCCCTAACGATTGGGTTTGCGCGGCGCTTTGCCACCTACAAGCGGCCGAATTTACTTCTACACGACCCCGAGCGGCTGCTGAGATTGCTCACAAATCCGCAGCGTCGGGTGCAACTCATCATTGCTGGAAAGGCCCATCCCGCAGACCTGGCAGGCCAGGCCATGATTCAGCAGTGGGTGCAGTTCATCGTCCGACCCGAAGCCCGTCCGCACGTGATTTTCCTGAGTGATTACGACATGCTTTTGACGGAGCATCTGGTGCAGGGCGTGGATGTCTGGCTCAACACGCCCCGGCGACCCTGGGAGGCGTGCGGTACCAGCGGCATGAAGGTGCTCGTCAACGGCGCGCTGAACGTATCTGAGTTGGACGGCTGGTGGGCCGAGGCCTACTCCCCCGAAGTGGGATGGGCTTTGGGTGACGGTCAGGAACATGGCGACGATCCAACCTGGGACGCCGCCGAAGCCGAAACGCTTTACAACCTGCTTGAGCAGCAAGTCGTTCCTGAGTTCTACACTCGCGATTCCAATGGCATTCCGACCGCGTGGGTCGCGCGCATGCGCGAAAGCATGGCGCGCCTGACTCCGCGCTTTTCCGCCAACCGAACGATCCGCCAATACGCGGAACAATATTATCTACCAGCCGCGGCGACCTACCGAGAACGCGCGGCGAAAGAAGGCGCCATCGGAGCGCAGTTGGTTAACTGGCGGCACACGCTGGAACAGAAATGGGCGCGTCTTCAATTCGGCAAGGTAAAGTTTGAGACGACCGGCGAGTATCACGCGTTTGAAGTGCAGGTCTTTCCCGATGACCTCGATCCCGATTGGATCCGAGTGGAGCTTTATGCTGACGGCCGCGATGGCGACGAGCCGCTTCGACAAGAAATGACGCAGGTGAGGCAACTCACGGGTCCAGTCAACACCTACGTCTACAGAGCGAGCGTGTCCGCCACCCGTCCCGCAAGCGAATACACCCCACGCATCGTCGCTCATTTTCCGCACGCCACGGTTCCATTGGAAGCGAGTCAGATCATTTGGCAGCGGTGATGACACACAAATACAGCTATGAAAAAAGAACTTACAAAGCAGCAGTACGAAATCGGGATGGTTGGATTAGGCGTCATGGGACGCAATTTCGCGCTGAACATGGCGGACCATGGCTTTTCGGTCGCGGGTTACGATAAGGATCCTGCCAAGGTAAAGGCGCTCGGCGAGGAAGGAGGGAAGCGCGATGTCCACGGGGCCACGAACGTCCAGGACTTCATCGAGCTGCTGCGTGCACCGCGCGCGATCATGATGCTGGTGCCCGCCGGCCCGCCGGTGGATTCCGTGATCAAGGATTTGCTGCCGCATTTGGACGAGGGCGATCTCATCATAGATGCCGGCAATTCCTACTTCAAAGATACCGACGTGCGCGCCAGCGACCTAGCTAAGAAAGGGATCCGATTTCTCGGCGTAGGCGTGTCGGGGGGTGAGGAAGGCGCGCGTCACGGGCCGAGCATCATGCCCGGCGGGCCGAAAGAGGCATACGAACGGGTCCGTCCCATCTTTGAGGCCGCAGCCGCGAAAGTCAGCGGCGATCCTTGCGTGACCTGGCTCGGTCCCGGATCGGCCGGTCACTTCGTGAAAATGGTCCACAACGGCATCGAATACGGAGTGATGCAGCTTCTGGCAGAAAACTACGACGTGATGAAACGAGGTCTGGGCTTGAACAACGATGAAGTGCATGACGTTTTCAAAGCTTGGAACGACGGCGAGCTGAATGCCTATCTGGTAGAGATCTCGATCGACATTTTCTCCAAACAGGACGAGAAAACAGGCAAGCGGCTGATCGACGAAATCCTCGACGTCGCCAAACAAAAAGGTACTGGCATGTGGATCTCCCAGAGCGCCATGGAATTACAGGTGCCGATTCCAACGATCGACCTGGCGGTCGCGATGCGGGATTTGTCCGTGTTCGCGAAGGAACGTGAGCAGGCCAGCGCGATGTATCAGCAATGCAAAAGCGAATTTATGATCGACCACGACGCTTTCCTCACGCAGCTAGGGCACGCTTTTTATGCCGCAATGATTATCACCTACGCCCAAGGTATGGCGCTCCTGGCGGTTGCTTCGGATAAATACAAATATCACCTCGATCTCGAAGCGGTGGCGCGGATCTGGCGGGGCGGCTGCATCATCCGCGCCACGCTGCTGGAAGATATCTGTGCGGCATTCCGCGTGAAGCGTGATCTGCCTAATTTGCTCCTGGATTCCAACTTGTCGCGCAAAGTGATGGAGCACCAGGCGGATTTGCGTCAGGTGGTTTCCCAAGCGGCCGAGTCAGGGATTCCGGCCCCGGGGTTGATGGTTTCGTTAGGTTATCTCGACGCCTATCGAAGTGCCTGGCTGCCGGACAATCTCATTCAGGCTCAGCGCGACTATTTCGGCGCACACACCTATGAGCGAATCGATGCCAAGGGGACGTTTCACACGATATGGGAGAAACCGTGAGAGTTATGAAAGCGAACGACCAACTCGAACCAACGGTGTTCGTTATTTTTGGCGGAGCGGGTGACCTGACCTGGCGCAAACTCGTTCCGGCCCTGTTCGACCTTTCCCAGGACCGAAGCATGCCTGCTGATTTTTCGGTTATCGCGGTGGATCGCATTGACTTGAGCGACGAAAAGCTCCGCCGCCGGCTGCACGATGGCGTCAACCAATTCTCCCGTTTCGGAAAAACGAAGGCCGCAGCGTGGAATGAGTTCGCGCGACACATCCATTACCAAAAGGGTGATTTCAAGAAACTCGAGACTTACAGGGCCCTGGGTAAGCAATGCGCGAAACTGGAAAAGGAATGGGGCGCCAAGGTTCACCGCATCTTTTACATGGCCACCCCGCCGAGCATGTTTGGCGAAATCCCGAAATATCTCGGCAAAGCTGGACTGGCACGCGACCGGGAATGGGCGCGGATTGTGGTCGAGAAACCGATCGGCTACGACCTGGCATCTGCCCTCGCTTTGAATGGCATCCTGGCCGCCAATTTCGAGGAGTCGCAAATCTTCCGCATTGATCACTACCTGGGCAAGGAAACGGTGCAGAACATTCTCGCATTCCGTTTCGCCAATCCTCTCTTCGAACCAATCTGGAACCGGCGCTACGTGGAATGCGTCACCATCACGGCAGTCGAAGCGGTCGGCGTCGAACATCGCGGCGGCTACTACGACCACGCCGGAGCCTTGCGCGACATGGTGCAGAATCACCTCATGCAACTGCTCTGTCTTGTAGCGATGGAACCGATGGTCTCTTTCGAAGCCGACGAGATCCGGAACAAGAAAGTGGACGTCCTCCACGCTGTTCGTCCGATTCACCGCGACGAGGTCCATCAATGTGTGGTGCGCGGACAATACGGTCCCGGTTGGGTCGACGGCAAGAAGGTGCCCGGTTACCGCGAAGAAGACGATGTCGCACCCGATTCGCAAACCGAGACATTTGTCGCACTCAGGTTATTCCTGGATAACTGGCGCTGGCAGGGCGTGCCTTTCTATCTCCGCACCGGTAAGCGACTGACCCGGCAGGCTTCGGAAATTTCCATCCAGTTTCGCGGCGTGCCGCATCAGGCGTTCCCGGCTGAGTCCACTCTCGATTGGCAGTCGTCCCGGCTGGTCATGTCCATTCAGCCCGACGAAGGGATCGTGCAGTGCTTTCAAGCCAAGTACCCGGGAGCCAAGATGCATCTGCGCTCGGTCGAGATGCAGTTCAACTACCAAACGGCCTTTGCCGTGCAGTCGCCTGACGCTTATGAAACGTTGCTCTGGGATGTCATGAAGAATGACGCCACCTTATTCATGCGCGCCGACCAGGTGGAGGCCGCCTGGCAATTACTGATGCCGGTGCTCGAGGTCTGGGCAGAGGCACCACCCAGTGATTTCCCCAACTACGCTGCCGGCACCTGGGGACCAGAGGACGCCCAGAGTCTGTTGGCGCAAGGCCATAGCTGGCCTCTGCCGACCGAATTAGTGAGTCGACGCCGGAAAAAGGGAAAGACTTCAGAGCCATAATGAAACAATCAAATAAGATTGCGACGTTGTTTCTGGATATCGGCGGTGTCCTGCTCACAGACGGGTGGCAACACCAATCGCGGAAACGCGCGGCCGGGGCGTTCGGTCTCAATCTTAGCGAAATGGAGGAGCGGCATCACCTGACCTTCGATACCTACGAGGGGGGAAAGCTCACGCTCGAAGAGTATCTGGACCGGGTGGTCTTCTACAAAAAGCGACCGTTCACACGTGCGCAGTTTCGGCGCTTCATTTTCGCGCAGTCGAAGCCTTACCCGGAGATGATCGAGTTTGTCCGTCGGCTCAAGGCCAGGCACCGATTGCAGGTCATCGTGGTCAGCAACGAAGCACGGGAGCTAAATGCTTATCGAATTCGAAAGTTCAAACTGGACCGGTTTGTCGATGCTTTTGTTTCCTCCTGCTTCGTTCATCTGCGCAAGCCCGACGCAGACATCTTTCGGCTGGCGCTGGACATCGCCCAGACGCCAGCCCGAAAGGTAGTCTATATAGAGAACACCCCGATGTTCGTCCAGATCGCCGAAGGTTTGGGGATTCGAAGTATTCTTCACACGGATTACAGATCCACTTGCGCGAAGCTGGCTTCGTTCGGGTTGCGGAATGACGATGGACCGCAACGATGAAAAAGAGCTTCAAAGTTGGAGATCATGTGGGATGGAACTCGGAAGCAGGCCATGTCCGCGGAAGGATTACAAAAAAGATCACCTCCGCCATCAAGTTCAAGACCTACACCGTCCGTGCCTCGAAGGAGGAGCCGCAATATTTGATTAAGAGCGACACGACCGACCATCTGGCCATGCACAAAGGCGCGGCGCTCACGAAGCTTAGACGCAAACCATGAGAGCGCCGCGAACAAAGAAGACGGTCGGACGCGTGAAAGCAAGCGCGCCAAAGGAAGAGCTATCGCCGGTTGTCCTGACGATTGGCCATTCCACGCGCACCCTTGATGAATTTATCCGACTGCTTCAGGCACACGGAGCAAAGTGTGTCGTGGATGTTCGGACGGTGCCGCGTTCCCGGCACAACCCGCAGTTCAACAAGACTTCATTGCCGGTTTCATTGAAAAAAGCCGGATTAAGCTACGTTCATCAGCCGGGACTGGGTGGACTGCGCCATGCGAAAAGTGATTCGCTCAACGGGGGCTGGCGGAACGCTTCCTTTCGGGGTTATGCGGATTATATGCAGGCGCCTGAGTTTGCGCAGAGCCTCGAGGAATTGATCGGCCACGCGAACCAGGAACAAGTCGTCTTGATGTGCACCGAAGCGGTGCCGTGGCGCTGTCATCGCTCGCTCATTGCTGATGCACTGCTGGTGCGTGGAGTCCGCGTCGAGGACATTATGAGTGCCACGCGCCGCCAGGTTCATACGCTGACTCCTTTCGCCAAAGTTAAGGGATTGACCATCACTTATCCTGCCGAGACCTCACGAAGCACACCAAAAAAACCGCCTGCCAAACGCTCGCCTCCAACTCCTTTCATCCCCATTTGTCCGGGCGTGGCCGCGGTGTTGATCCCGGAGGTTCGGAGCTGAAATCTGACACTGTGCAATCCATCCTCACCATCAACGGTGGGTCATCGAGCATGAAGTTCGCTATCTATCAGGTCGGCGAACTACTTGAACGCGGATTGCATGGAAAGGTTGATCGCATCGGCTTGAGCGGGACGAATCTGACGTTCAATGACCCAACGAAGAAGCAGCAGGAGAACCGCAAATTAGCCGCCGCGGATCACAAATCAGCCGCGAATTTCCTGATTGATTGGCTCGAAGAGCGGAAGAGTTTCGAGTCCGTCCGGGCGGTGGGACACCGAGTGGTTCATGGGATGAAACACACCGCGACGGAGCTAATCACGCCGGAATTACTGGATGAACTGCGCCGGCTTAGCCCGATCGATCCAGACCACCTTCCGCGCGAGATCGAACTGATTGCAGCCTTCCGCCAGCGCCATCCGAAACTGCCGCAGGTGGCCTGCTTTGACACGGCGTTTCACCAAACCATGCCACGCGTGGCCAAGCTCCTTCCGATTCCGCGACGCTTCGACGCAAAGGGAATTCAGCGCTACGGATTTCACGGTTTGTCCTATGCCTATTTGATGGAAGAACTTGCGCGTCTCGGCGATCCGGCGGCAACGAACGGCCGCGTGATTCTCGCGCATCTGGGCAACGGCGCGAGTCTGGCCGCCGTGCGCGACGGCAAAAGCATTGACACCAGCATGGGCTTCACTCCGACGGCAGGATTGGTGATGAGCACCCGCTCCGGCGATTTGGATCCTGGACTCGTCAGCTATTTGGCGCGCACGGAGAAAATGTCCGCGCTCCAATTCGACCGGATGGTAAACCACGAATCCGGGCTGCTCGGTATTTCGGAAACCAGCTCCGACATGCGAGATCTGCTTGATCACGAAGCGAAGGACGTGCGCGCGGCGGAAGCCGTGGCGCTGTTTTGTTATCAGGCGAAAAAGTGGATCGGTTCCTTTGCCGCGGCGCTTGGCGGATCGGACACGCTCGTCTTCGCCGGTGGCATCGGTGAAAACGCGCCGCTCGTGCGCGCCCGGATTTGCGATGGCCTGGGATTTCTCGGCATCGTGCTCGATGACAAACACAACGCCACGAACGAGGGAATTATTTCCGCGGAAACCAGCAGGGTCTCGGTGCGCATCATTCGCACGGACGAAGAGTTAATGATCGCGCGCTCAGTCCTGCCGTTCCTCGGACTCGACGCGGTGAACAAAAGGAATTGAACCATGGAGACTGCCGGCAACAAACCACATCACCAGCGGGGGAAATCCCACCGCGATCCGCATAGCCAACGAACCGACCGATTGACCCTCGCCGCCATCGCGCGTCGGGCGATGCTGGAGCGCGGTCTGGAGCCGGACTTCCCGGCGGCAGCGCGGCAGGAGCTGGCGGCTATCCATGATCCCGCCGGTGCGACTGGCGGCGTGCGCGATCTGCGCGATCGACTCTGGGCTTCCATCGACAACGAGGACTCCCGCGACCTCGACCAGCTTACGGTCGCTGAAGCTCTCGCGGGCGGGCGAACCAGAATCCTCGTGGCGATCGCGGATGTGGACGCATTAGTGCGAAAAAACTCAGCGCTCGATCACCATGCGGCGCACAACACGACCTCCGTTTACACGCCGGCCGTGATTTTCCCGATGCTTCCGCTGGAGTTGTCCACCAATCTCACTTCGTTGAATGAAGATCAGGACCGCGTGGCCGTGGTGACCGAGATGGTCTTCGAAGCAAATGGATCGCTCGCCGCCTCGGATATCTACCCGGCGCTGGTCCACAATCGCGCGCAGCTGGCTTACCGCAGCCTGGCGGCGTGGCAGGACGGAGAAGGCGCGGCGCCACCGCGATTGCTGAAGATTCCCGGCCTCGACAAAAATCTCCGCGTCCAGGATGCCGTGGCGCAGCAGCTCGCCGAACGGCGGCACGAAGCGGGCGCGCTTAGTCTCGAAACGATTGAACCGAAAGCGGTCTTCGACGGCGACGTCCTTTCCGATCTCGATCTGGATCGCAGGAACCGGGCGAAGCAATTGATCGAAGACTTCATGATCGCGGCGAACGGAGTGACCGCGACCTATCTCGCATCAAAGAAATTTCCTTCGCTACGGCGCGTGCTGCGATCTCCGGAACGCTGGGAGCGCATCGTGCAATTTGCCGCTGGATTCAGAGAGGAGCTTCCCGACCAACCGGACGCCGTGGCTCTCGAAGGCTTTCTTATGCGCCGGCGCCAGGCCGATCCGGGGAAATTTTCCGACGTCTCGCTGACCGTGATCAAGCTCATGGGCAGAGGCGAATACGCACTCGATCCCCCCGGCGGAGTAACGCCCGGCCACTTCGGGCTGGCGGTGAAGGATTACACTCACTCCACGGCGCCGAACCGGCGCTTCCCCGATCTCATCACGCAACGACTCTTGAAAGCGGCGATGGTAGGAGCGGCGCTGACTTACACCATCGCCGAATTGGAAGAACTCGCGCAGCGCTGCACCCAACGCGAAGACGACGCCACAAAAGTGGAGCGACGAATGCGCAAGTCAGCCGCGGCCCTGCTCCTCTCCAGCCGGATTGGGGAATCATTCGATGCCATCGTCACCGGCGCCGCGGATAAAGGCACATGGGTCCGGATTTTCCGGCCGCCCATCGAAGGCCGGCTGGAGCGCGGGTTCAAAGGTCTCGACGTGGGCGATCGCGTGCGGGTCAAACTGATCCACACCGATGTCGAGCGCGGTTTTATCGACTTTGCGCGCGACTGAATTCCGAAATATGAAAACCAACACACTCACGCCCGAACTTCTGCAAAAGATCGATGCCTACTGGCGGGCGGCGAACTATCTCTCGGTCGGCCAGATTTATCTCTTCGATAATCCGCTGCTCAGGCGCCCGCTCGCGCTCACGGATGTGAAGCACATGCTGCTCGGGCATTGGGGCACGACGCCGGGGCAGAACTTCATCTACGCGCACTTGAATCGGGTCATTAAGAAATACGACCTCGATATGATTTATGTCTCCGGTCCGGGTCACGGCGGACCGGCGGTGGTCGGCAACACTTATCTCGAAGGCACCTACAGCGAGGTTTATCCGAACATCAGCCAGGATGAGGCCGGGCTGCAGAAATTGTTTCTGCAGTTTTCGTTTCCTGGCGGAATTCCGAGTCACGCTTCGCCGGAAACGCCCGGCTCAATTCACGAAGGCGGCGAGCTGGGTTATTCGCTCAGCCATTCGTTCGGAGCGGTCTTCGACAATCCCGATCTCATCGTGGCCTGCGTGGTCGGCGATGGCGAAGCGGAGACCGGACCGCTGGCCACGGCCTGGCATTCGAACAAGTTCCTCGATCCGGCGACCGATGGCGCGGTCCTGCCGATCCTGCATCTCAACGGCTACAAGATTTCCAACCCGACCATCCTCGCCCGCATCACGCACGAGGAATTGGAACAGTTGCTTCGCGGCTGCGGTTGGACGCCGATCTTCGTCGAAGGGCACGAGCCAGCGCTCATGCATGAAGCGATGGCTACGGCGCTGGATGCCGCGATTGAGCAGATCAAACAGATTCACGAGCGCGCCCGCAGCAAGGGCGATCTTACGCGCCCGCGCTGGCCGATGATTGTTCTCAATTCACCGAAAGGTTGGACCGGACCGAAAGTCGTCGATGGCTTGCAGATCGAAGGCACGTTCCGCGCGCATCAGGTGCCGATCTCGGACCCGCGCGCGCATCCCGAGCATCTCAAGTTGTTGGAGGACTGGCTGAAGAGCTACCGACCGGAAGAGCTCTTCGATGAGTCAGGCCGGTTGAAACCTGAGCTGGCCGAGCTGGCGCCGAAAGGCGAGCGGCGCATGGGCGCGAATCCCCACGCTAACGGCGGAATTCTGCTGCGTGATTTGCGGATGCCGGACTTCTGCGATTACGCGGTCGACGTGCCCGCGCCGGGAATCCGCGGCATCGGCGACACGCATGTGCTCGGCCCTTTCCTGCGCGACGTGGCGAAGCTGAATGAAGACCAGCGGAACTTCCGTGTCTTCGGCCCGGACGAGACGCTTTCCAACGGGCTTGAAGCGATTTTTGGCACGACCAACCGCCAATGGGACGCGGCCACCGTGCCTAACGACCAATGGCTCGCGCCCGCCGGTCGCGTCATGGAAATGCTGAGCGAACACCAATGCGAAGGCTGGCTCGAAGGTTACCTGCTCACCGGGCGGCATGGACTTTTCAATTGCTACGAAGCCTTCATCCACATCATCGATTCGATGTTCAATCAGCACGCCAAGTGGTTGAAGGTGACCGCGGGCTTGCCGTGGCGTCGGAAAATCTCGTCGCTGAATTACCTGCTCGCGTCGCACGTCTGGCGTCAGGACCACAACGGTTTTACCCATCAGGATCCTGGTTTCATCGACCACGTCGTGAACAAGAAGGCGTCCGTGGTGCGCGTTTATCTGCCGCCGGATGCAAACTGTCTGCTCTCGGTGATGGACCACTGCCTGCGCAGCCGTCATTACGTGAACGTAATGGTCGCGGGCAAACACCCGGCGCCGCAGTGGCTAACGATGGATGCCGCGGTCAAACATTGCACCGAAGGCATCGGTATCTGGCGCTGGGCCAGCAACGATCAGGACGCCGCGCCCGATGTGGTCATGGCCTGCTGTGGCGACGTACCCACGCTTGAGACGCTCGCGGCGGTCTCGATCATGCGCGAGCATCTGCCCGAGCTGAAAATTCGAGTCGTCAACGTCGTTGACCTCATGAGACTCCAGCCGCAGAGCGAGCACCCGCACGGGTTGAGCGACACGGACTTCGACGAGCTCTTCACGAAGGACAAGCCGGTCATCTTCGCCTTCCACGCCTACCCGTGGTTGATCCATCGGCTGACCTACCGCCGCACCAACCACCACAACATCCACGTTCGTGGTTACAAGGAAGAAGGCACCATTACGACGCCCTTCGACATGACAGTGCTGAACGATCTGGACCGCTTTCATCTCGTGATGGACACGATCGATCGTCTCCCCCAGACCGGCGACAAGGGCATCTACCTAAAGCAGCAACTCAAAGACAAGCTGATCGAGCACAAGCAATACATCGACAAGAACGGACAGGATTTGCCGGAAATCAGAAATTGGAAGTGGAGTGTCCGCAAATGAATACGGAGAAGCTTGAAGGTATCGCGAGAAAGCTGGTCGCCGACGACAAGGGCCTGCTGGCGATGGATGAAAGCAACGCAACCTGTCACAAACGATTTGCCAAACTGGGGATTCCCCAGACGGAGGAGGCCCGGCGTGCTTATCGGGAGTTGATCGTCACCACGCCCGGGCTGGCCGAGTCTATCAGCGGCGCGATTCTCTACGACGAAACGATTCGTCAGCAGAAGAAAGACGGCACCCCATTTATTAAGGCCCTGGCCGACGCGGGAATTATTCCCGGTATCAAAGTCGATATGGGTGCCAAGGACCTGGCCGGTTACCCCGGCGAAAAAATAACCGAAGGTCTCGACGGATTACGCGAACGCCTGGCTGAATACGCTCAAATGGGCGCCCGCTTTGCCAAGTGGCGCGCGGTCATTGTCATAGGCGACGACATTCCGACGCAAGGATGCATCGGGGCCAATGCACAGGCTTTGGCTCGATATGCTGCATTGTGCCAGGAAGCTGGACTAGTTCCCATCGTCGAGCCAGAGGTCTTGATGGACGGCGAGCATACTTTGGAGCGGTGCCGCGAGGTCACGGAGAAAGTTCTGCGAACGGTTTTCAATCAGCTCTACACTCAACGAGTCATGCTGGAAGGCATCCTCCTGAAGCCGAACATGGTCCTTCCGGGTTTGAGCTGCCCGCAGCAAGAAAGTGTGGACGAGGTAGCCGATACTACCGTGACGTCTTTGTTGCGCGTCGTTCCCGCAGCGGTTCCGGGGATCGCGTTCTTGTCCGGCGGCCAACCGGCCGAGCTGGCCTCGGCGCGTTTGAACGCCATGAATGTACGCTTCAAGGCGCGCATGCCCTGGGCGCTCGGTTTTTCTTTCTCCCGCGCCATCCAACAACCAGCCTTGGACATTTGGCAGGGTAAAGAAGCCAACGTCTCCGCAGCCCAGAAAGCTTTGTCTCATCGAGCGGCCTGCAATCGAGCGGCGCGCCGAGGCAAATACAGTTCCGCGATGGAAAAGACAGGGGTGTGAACGGACCAGGCATGTCCACGTCAACTCTCGCAAAGTACCAAAGGAAGGTACGGGTATTTTATCCTCTCACTCATAGTTCGATGATTCTCAGAACCGAAGCCGACTGGAACCGTGATCTCGAAACGGAAACGAGTGCCGATGGGACGATGTTCGAATTCACCGTCGCTTCCGAGCGACCGTTTCTCTATTTCAAACCGTGCGTGATTGATGGCGACCAGGTTCACTGGTCGGCCGGCATGAATAATCTCGCCGTCTTGAGCGAACCCGGGCCGAGGGACATCTATCCGTTTTTCCATTCCCGCCAGGTCGGAGACATCACGCCGGTGCTCGAATTCGACTCGCCCCTACTTGAACGAGCGCATCGGCTGCGGGTTTATCTTCCGGCCGGTTACGAAGAGAACACACTCAAGCGTTATCCCGTGCTCTACATGCACGATGCCAAGAACCTGTTTTTCCCCGAGGAAGCGTTTTCCGGAACTGACTGGGAGATCGACGAGACGCTGGATCTGCTGGAAGCGATGAATGTGATCGACCGGGTGATCGTCGTTGCGGTCTATGCCGTCAACCGGGAAGAAGAATACACCAAGCCGGGCTACGAATTGTACGGGCACTCGCTCGTTGAAGAAGTGAAGCCCTTGATCGACGCGCGTTTTCGCACCTTGACGGCCGCCATTCACACCGGCGTGATGGGATCGTCGCTCGGAGGCGTCGTTTCATTTTACCTCGCCTGGCAGTGGCCGGAGGTTTTCGGAAGAGCGGCCTGCATGTCGAGCACATTTACGATGAAGGATGATCTGATCGAGCGAGTCATGAGCGAGCCGCGACGCGAGATCAAAGTGTATTTGGACAGCGGCTGGCCGGGCGACAACTACGAAGTGACGCTCAGTATGTGCATGGCCCTGATCGAGCGCGGCTACCTCTTCGGGCGCGATTTTTTTTACTTCGTCTTTCCGCTGGCCACTCACGATGAGGCCTCGTGGGGCACACGGTGCCATTTACCTCTGCAGCTCTTCAATGGCGAAGCGATTACCGCGACGCGGTGCCACGAAAAAGGATCAGCGATATGTGCCGTTTCGTAGCCTATTCCGGTCTGCCGTTGTTGCTGGCGGACCTTTTGTACGTGCCGAGTGATTCACTTATTCTGCAAAGCTATCACGCGCGCGAACGGCGCGAGCCGTTGAACGGCGACGGCTTTGGCGTCGGCTGGTATGTGCCGGAGATCGATTCGACGCCCTGCATTGTGCGATCGATCACGCCGGCCTGGTCGAGCAGTAATCTGCGACATCTGTCCTTCAAAACGCGAGCCTCCTCCCTCTTTGCGCATGTGCGCGCTGCCAGTCCGGGCATGGCAGTGACGGAATCAAATGCGCACCCCTTTAACTGCGGTCGCTTCATGTGGATGCACAATGGCGCGGTCGCAGGCTTTCATCGCATCAAGCGAAAGCTCCGCCATGGTCTCAGGGACAAGTTTTACGACATGATTGAGGGCACGACGGACTCCGAACATGCGTTTGCGCTTTTCCTGAACGAATTGCCCAACCTCGATGACGTGGACAGCGCGGAGATGAGGAAGACGCTGGTCTGGACCATCGGTCGACTTAACGAGCTGACTCGCGAGGCCGGTATCACGGCTCCCTCCTACTACAACTTCGCCGTGACGAACGGTGAAGCCATCGTCGTCTCGCGTTACTGTTCTGACCCGGACACTCAGGGCGCCTCGCTGCATTACGCGCACGGTGATTGTTTGGAAACGTTGCCTGACGGCACGTGCGATATCCATTCGGTGCCGCCGAACGAAAAGGCCTCCGCAGTGATTGTGGCGAGTGAAAAATTAACCGATGAAAGATCCGAATGGTACGACGTTCCTAACAACCACACCGTGACGGTGTTTCCCGATCTGACCGTGAAGCTGGAAAGGATCGAGTGCTAAAGTCGTGACCGACCGAAGCAATGGATTGCCAATCTCCCTGAGGGTGCGTTCAAGATAAGTGAGAGCAGATATGGAAAACAAAAGCACTGCTCTGAATTCTGGCGTGGTCGCCTCGGTCCGCGGCAGCGTTGTGGATGTGCGTTTCGACGCGCATTTGCCGCCGATCTATTCGATCCTGCGCGCGGGCGCGAAAAACGAGATCGTCATCGAAGTGCTGGCGCAGAACGATGCCCATCATGTGCGCGGGATTGCGCTCACGCCTACGCAAGGTCTCGCGCGGGGCATGGCGGTGGAGGACACCGGTGGACCGCTCAAGGCGCCGGTCGGGAAAGGAATTCTCTCGCGCATGTTCGACGTCTTCGGCAACGCGATCGATCGCGAACCCGCGCCGTCAGACATCCAATGGCGTTCGGTGCACCGCGATCCGCCGCCGCTGGCGCGACGTTCCACCAAGTCGGAAGTTTTCGAAACCGGAATCAAGGTCATCGACGTGCTCATGCCGCTCGAGCGCGGCGGTAAAGCGGGATTGTTCGGTGGAGCGGGGGTGGGAAAAACGGTGCTGCTGACCGAGATGATTCACAACATGATCGGGCACGAGGAAGGCATCAGCATTTTCTGCGGCATCGGGGAACGTTGCCGCGAAGGCGAGGAGCTTTATCGCGACATGAAGGCCGCCGGCGTGTTGCCGAACATGGTCATGGTCTTCGGTCAGATGAATGAGCCGCCAGGCAGTCGCTTCCGCGTCGGGCACGCGGCGCTGACGATGGCCGAGTATTTTCGTGACGACGAACACCGCGATGTGCTGCTGCTGATCGATAATATTTTCCGCTTCATCCAGGCCGGGATGGAAGTCTCGGGCTTGATGGGGCAAATGCCGTCGCGTCTCGGCTATCAGCCGACGATGGGCACCGAGCTTTCCGGATTGGAGGAACGGATCGCCAACACGGATACCGGCGCGATTACTTCGATCCAGGCGGTCTACGTGCCGGCGGATGATTTCACCGATCCGGCGGCGGTCCACACCTTTTCGCATCTTTCGGCGTCGATCGTGCTCTCGCGCCAGCGCGCGAGCGAAGGACTTTTTCCCGCGATCGACCCGCTGCAATCGAGTTCTAAGATGGCGACGCCGGGAATCGTCGGCGAACGCCATTATAAGCTGGCGCAGGAAATCCGGCGGACGCTCGCGCAATACGCTGAGCTAAAGGACATCATCGCGATGCTCGGTCTGGAGCAGCTCTCGCCGGAGGATCGCAACGTGGTCGCCCGCGCGCGTCGGCTGGAGCGGTTTCTCACGCAGCCGTTTTTCACGACCGAGCAATTCACCGGCATGAAAGGCAAACTCGTTAGTCTGGAGGACGCACTGGATGGTTGTGAACGAATCCTGCGCGACGAATTCAAGGATTTACCCGAGAGCGCGTTTTACATGATCGGCGCGGTCGATGAGGCCAAGGCGAACGCAAAGCCGAGCGCGCCCAAAACCCCGACGGAAACAAAACCGCAACCACAACCGACACCGGTCGCCGCCGCACATGCAGCTTAAGATTCTTCTTCCGTTTCAGGTCTTCGCCGAGAAGACCGGCGTGTCGCGCATCGTCGCGGAGACGCACGAAGGTTCGTTCGGGATTCTGCCGCACCGGCTCGATTGCGTGGCCGCGCTCGCGCCCGGGATTCTGACTTACGAAACCGAATCCGACGGCGAAGTCTTCGTCGCGGTGGACGAAGGCGTGCTGGTCAAAACCGGCGCGGACGTGCTCGTCTCCGTGCGCCGCGCGCTCGGCGGAACGGATCTCGGACAGTTACACGACGCGGTGAAGCAGGAATTTCTCGCTCTCGACGAGAACGAGCAAACCGTGCGCTCGGTCATGGCGAAATTGGAAATGGGGTTTCTGCATCGGTTCGCGAGTTTTCAAAATGAGTGACGAGCCCGACCGACCAACGAAAGCCGTGTCGGACTTTGCCGGGGAGATCGGCGTAAGGGCGGCGCGCAAACTCAAAGCACGGCGTCATCCAAAGCCCGGCGTCTGGTTAGGCCTGGGTATGATGGGGCTGATCGGCTGGTCCGTGGTCGTTCCGACTTTACTGGGCGCGGCGCTCGGTATCTGGTTGGATAAACACCATCGCGGCACTCATTCCTGGACGCTCGCTCTGTTGGTGGCCGGGCTCACGATCGGCTGCTTGAACGCGTGGCATTGGGTCGCCAAGGAAGAGAAGGCGATGCAGGACGACGAGGAGCCTAACGATGAATGAAATGCCGTCTTTGCTGTTCGCGGGAGTGGCCGGTCTTTTGCTCGGCGCGATCTTCTTCGGCGGCCTTTGGTGGACGGTGCGCAAAGGACTCTCCTTGAAACAACCCGCGCTTTGGTTTCTCGGCAGCCTGCTCCTGCGGATGGGTATTGTCCTCGCCGGATTTTACTTCGTCGGCCACGGAGATTGGAAGCGGCTCCTGGCCTGCCTGCTCGGATTCGTCATCGCGCGTTTCGTTGTGACATGGCTCACGCGCGTCCCCGTCGAAGACTGCAACACCCGCGCACCGGAGACCAGTCATGCGCCTTAGTCCCGATCAGATGATTTTCTGGCAGCATGGGTTTTTCAAAATCAACGGCACCCTTGTGTTTACGTGGGCGCTGATGTTCGTGCTGGCCGTCGGCTCAAAACTCATCACCCGCAATCTTTCCACGGAATTGAAACGCTCTCGCTGGCAGAACCTACTGGAAATCATCGTCACCGGGATTGAGAGACAAATCGCCGATGTGGGCCTGCGTCACCCGAAGAAGTATCTCGGTTTTTTGGGCACGCTTTTCCTGTTCCTTGGCCTGGCCAGCATCTGCACCATCATTCCCGGCTACGAACCGCCGACGGCTTCGCTCTCGACCACGGCTGCCCTCGCGCTTTGCGTCTTTGTCGCCGTGCCATTGTTTGGCATCGAAGAGCAGGGACTGGGAGGCTACTTCAGATCCTACACGCAGCCGACCATCATCATGCTACCGTTCAACATCATCAGTGAGCTTTCGCGCACCCTTGCTCTGTCCGTCCGTCTCTTTGGTAACATGATGAGCGGAGTGATGATCATCGGGATTCTGCTCACCATCACGCCGTTCATTTTCCCGATCGTCATGACGGCGCTCGGTCTCCTCACCGGCATGGTGCAAGCCTACATCTTCAGCATCCTAGCCACGGTTTACATCGCGGCCGCCACGCGCACGCGCGAGCCCAAGCCTGAGCCAGCCCCAATCACTTGAAGTAATAAACCAACCAACAAAGGACACACCATGGATAACATGACTCTCATTGCCGTTGCCTCGATCGTCACCGCCGGCCTCACGACCGGTGTGGGATGCATGATGCCGGCTCTCGGCGAAGGGCGATCGGTCGCGACCGCGCTCACCGCACTGGCACAGCAGCCCGATGCCTCCGCCACAATCACGCGCACTCTCTTTGTCGGCCTCGCCATGATCGAGTCCACCGCCATCTACTGCTTCGTGGTTTCGATGATTCTGATCTTCGCGAATCCGTTCTGGAATCACGTCATCGCGCAGGCGGCCGGAAAGTAATCCATGCTCATCGACTGGTTCACCGTCGGGGCACAGGCGCTCAACTTCCTCATCCTCGTCTGGTTGTTGAGGCGCTTTCTTTACAAGCCAATCCTCAACGCGATCGACGCGCGCGAGAAGAAGATCGCCACAGAACTCGCCGATGCCGCCGCGAAGAAGGCCGAAGCCAAAAAAGAGCGCGACGATTTCCAGCACAAGAACGACGAGTTCGACCAGCAGCGCGCCGCGCTCCTGACCAAAGCAACCGACGACGCGAAAGCCGAACGCGAGCGGCTCCTCGACGAAGCGCGCAAAGCCGCCGACGCGTTGAGCGCGAAGCGAGGCGAGACCCTACGAAACGACGCGCAGCACTTGAGCCAGGCCATCAGTCGCCGAACGCAGGAGGAAGTATTTGCCATTACACGAAAGACGCTGGCCGATCTCGCCACGGCCAGCCTCGAAGAGCGGGCGGGCGACGTTTTCCTGGAACGCCTGCAAGCGCTGGACGCAAAGACGAAAGCGAGCCTCGGCGAAGCTCTCAAGACGGCGTCCGAACCCGCAGTCGTGCGGAGCGCGTTCGATCTCCCCGCCGAGCAACAAGCCGCCATTCAAAAGACGCTCAACGAAACCTTCTCGGCCGATATCAAACTCCGGTTTGAAACCGCGCCCGACTTGGTCAGCGGCATCGAACTCACCGCGAACGGACAAAAGTTGGCGTGGAGCATCGCCGATTACCTCGCGGGTTTGGAACATGGTGTCGCCGAACTTTTGAAAGCGAAGGACCAGCCGAAGCCGCAGCCTAACGAGCAAAAGCCAGTCGCGAAAAGTAAATGAACGCGGCGCCGGAGAGTCTGCAGAGCGTCTTCGATCGCACGTTCGCGGGAATCGATCAGGCACGGGAAGCGTTCGCGCCGCAACTGACGACGCATGAAGTCGGCACCATCATCAGCGTCTCTACCGGCATCGCACGCGTCGCCGGTCTTCCCAATGCGGGCTTTGAGGAACTGCTCAAATTCCCTGGCGATCTTTTCGGGATCGCGTTCAACGTGGATGAGGAGGAAATCGGCGTCGTTCTGCTCGGCGAATATCAGGGCCTGCACGCGGGCGATGAAGTGCAACGCACCGGGCGAGTCATGGATGTCGCGGTGGGCGAAGGGTTGCTCGGGCGCGTGATCGATCCGCTTGGTCGAGCGCTCGATGGCAATGGGCCCGTGGCAGCGAGCGAACGTTCGCCGATCGAGCGGCCCGCGGCACCGATCATGGATCGCGCGCCGGTTACGGTACCGCTCCAGACTGGGTTGAAAGTGATCGACGCGCTCATTCCGATCGGGCGCGGACAGCGCGAGTTGATTTTGGGTGATCGCCGGACGGGCAAGACCGCGATCGCGATCGACACCATCCTTAACCAGCGCGGCCGCGATGTCGTCTGTGTTTATTGCGCCATTGGTCAGCGCGCGTCGGCGGTCGCCAAAGCTGTGGCTGGTTTGCGCGCGAAGGGCGCGATGGATTACACCGTCGTGGTCGTGACCGAGGGGGACGATCCGCCTGGGCTCGCTTACATCGCGCCTTACGCCGCGACCAGCATCGCGGAACATTTCATGGAAAAGGGCCGCGACGTGCTCATCGTTTACGATGATCTCACGCATCACGCCCGCGCTTATCGCGAGCT
The DNA here is from genome assembly GCA_003169975.1 of Spartobacteria bacterium. Taxonomy (GTDB): domain Bacteria; phylum Verrucomicrobiota; class Verrucomicrobiia; order Chthoniobacterales; family UBA10450; genus Palsa-1392. The sequence continues at coordinate 25,584 of PNAA01000025.1, forward strand.
CTCGTTATTGCTCCGCCGGCCGCCCGGGCGCGAAGCTTTTCCCGGCGACATCTTTTACATCCACTCGCGGCTGCTCGAGCGCGCCACGCATTTGCGCAAGGAACTCGGCGGCGGCTCGCTCACCGCGTTGCCGATCATCGAGACCGAGGCGCAAAATATTTCCGCTTACATTCCGACCAATCTGATCTCGATCACCGACGGTCAGATTTATCTTTCGCCGTCGCTCTTTGAACTGGGCGTACTGCCGGCGGTCGATGTCGGCAAATCCGTCTCGCGCGTCGGCGGCAAAGCGCAGTTGGCGGCCTACCGCGCGGTGACCGGCGACCTCAAACTCGCCTACGCGCAGTTCGAGGAACGCGAAAGCTTTTCCCGTTTCGGCGCGCGGCTGGATGAAGAAGCGCGCAAGATCATCGATCACGGCCGGCGTATCCGCGCCTGTCTCGAGCAACCGGAATTCGCTCCGGTTCCAGTGGTCGAACAGATCGCCGTGCTCCTGGCGTTGAGCGCGAAACTCTTCGACGACGTGCCGCTCGAACGGATGAAAGAAGCCGAGCAGGCGTTGCGCGAAGCGGCCGCGAAGATCCCGGCGGAAGTGATCGAGCGGTTGAATACTGCCGACAAGCTGAGCGACGAGGATCGCAAAACGATCACGGACATCGCGCAACAGGCGCTCGTCACTTCTCATCCCAAGCCCAAGCCGGCGGACAAGGAAAAGACATGAGCAATACGACGGAGAGTTTGCGCCAAAAGATCGAGAGCGCCGGTGATCTTCAATCCGTCGTGCGGACCATGAAAGCTTTGGCCGCGTCGAGCATCGGCCAATATGAAAGATCGGTGAAGTCGTTAGGTGATTATTATCGCACGGTGGAATTGGGCCTAAGCGTCTGCTTTCGCGCGGCTGGTTCCTCAGCATTGCTGACTGGATCGACCAAACGTCCGGACGCAGATGCAATCGCCGCGGTCGTCTTCGGCTCCGATCAAGGATTAGTCGGCCAGTTCAATGATGTCGTGACCGATCACGCGATTAAGGCCCTGGCTGCCCTAACGAATAAACCGCAAGTCTGGGCCGTCGGCGACCGCGTGCATGCGCGTCTGAAAGACGCGGGGCTGACCCCGGTCGGGCTTTTTTCCGTGCCGAACTCCATCAAAGCCATCACGCCGCTCGTCGGGAAAATTCTCGTCGAGCACGAGACGCATCATGGGAGGAATGAAGTCACCGAGCTTCACCTATTCTACAACCGCCCCACCACTGGAGCGGGCTACGAGCCGGTCAGTCAGCGCCTGTTGCCTTTGGACGAAACCTGGCGCCGCAAGCTGGCTGAGATCCAGTGGCCGGCGAAGAACCTCCCCGAGGTCATTGGCAGCAGTACCGCGACATTACGCGCCCTCATTCGCGAGTATCTCTTCGTTTCGATCTTCCGCGCCTGCGCCGAATCGCTCGCGAGCGAAAACGCCAGCCGCCTCGCCGCGATGCAGCGCGCCGACAAAAACATCGACGAGTTACTGGTCAAGCTGCACAGCACCTTCCACCAATTGCGCCAAAGCAGCATCGACGAGGAACTCTTCGATGTTATCTCCGGCTTCGACGCGTTGGCGAACACACCTAAGGCTGCGGCGCGGAAAGAAACGAAATGAATCGGTGCCGTCCTCGCGTGCGCAACATCTTCAGAACCATCTTGCGTGCTCTTTGTCTGAACCTGGTTTTGACGACTTACTCCTTCGCCGGCCCGCCGTTTTTGACCGACGATCCGGAGCCGGTGGATCTTCGTCATTGGGAAGCCTATTTGTTTACCTCCGGCATGACTTCCAGCAGCGGGAGTTATGGCATCGCGGGACCCGCGGTCGAACTGAATTACGGGGCGTTCCCCGATACACAGTTGCACTTGATCGTGCCGCTCACATCGGTTGATGGCCCTGGGATGCCGGCCGCTTTCGGCCTGGGCGACATGGAGCTGGGCGTCAAGTATCGCTTCGTGCATGAGACTAACGAATGGCCGCAAATCGGGATCTTTCCGATGGCCGAGTTACCGACGGGCGATGAGAGTCGCGGGCTGGGCAATGGGCGGACGTGGTTTCGCTTGCCCTTGTGGGTGCAGAAAAGCTGGGGCCCGTGGACGACTTATGGCGGCGGAGGCGCGGTGGTCAATCCCGCGCCGGGCCAGCGTGACTATCCTTTTGGCGGCTGGCTCGTCCAGCGGAACCTTGGCAAACACCTCACGCTCGGCGGCGAAATTTTTGCGCAAGGCGCGGACACGCCTAACGACAAGGGATTTGGCGCGCTGAATTTCGGCGGCTCCTACAATGTGAACGAGCATTTCAGCCTGCTCTTCAGCGCCGGCCACAGTGTCGCCGGCGACAACCACACGCTTTGGTATTTCGGGCTTTACGAGACCTGGTAGGGAGGCATGAACAAACTTCCCGGGGAATACGCCGCTCCGCAGGCAGGTTGACGCGTGATGAACATTCCCTCTTCAGCGGCAACGGCGGTGCTGATCATTTTCGCGCTCACCTATCTCGGCATCGCGCTCGGGCATGTGCCGGGATTGAAACTCAATCGCACCGGCATCGCGCTCCTCGGCGCGATCGCGATCATCATTTTTTCCCGGATGCCAACGACGAGTTTGGTCGGGCTCGTCAACTGGCCGACTATCCTGCTTTTGTTCGGCTTTTTCGTGATCTCGGCGCAACTGCGGCTCTCCGGTTTTTTCGGGCTGGTGGCGAATGCGATTGCCGCCCGGCTCGATAAGCCCGCGCGCTTTCTTTTCAGCCTGATGCTGGTGACCGCGGGACTGTCGGCGTTCTTGAATCACGACATCGTTTGCTTTGTCTTCGCGCCGGTCGTGGCCACCGCGTTGCTCCGCCGGCGAATCAATCCTGTCCCGTTTCTCATCGCGCTGGCCATCGCGAGCAACATCGGCGCGGCCGCCACCGTCGTCGGCAATCCGCAGGACATGTTAATCGCGCAGGTCGCGGGCCTGAGTTTCGGACCGTATGTGCTTTGGTGCATCGCGCCGGTCTTGTTCGCTCTCGCCTGTGCTTACGCGATCATCTGGGCGATGTCCCGTCACCACCTGGAATGCTCAGTGCCCGTGCCCGCGGATGGACAGCCGTCCGCGCAGCCGTTTAACCGCCATCACACGATCAAGGGACTGGTCATCCTGGTGTTGGTCATCGCGTTTTTCTTCACCCGGATACCGAAGGAAATCACTGCCCTGACCGCCGCCGCGATTCATCTCGCGAGCCCAAAATTTCGCACCGAAGACATGCTCAAGCTGGTCGACTGGTCGATCCTCGTTCTGTTCATGGGGCTCTTCGTTGTGACGGGCGCATTCCAGGCCACGGGCTACAGCGATCACGCGGTGCAATGGCTGGCACACGCGGGATTGAACCTCCAATCGCCCTCCATCCTGGCGATCGTTACCGCGGCCCTTTCCAACCTGAGTAACAACTCCGCGGCGGTGCTGCTCCTGGTTAAGGTCGTCGATGTCACCAATCCGACGACGGCTTACGTGCTGGCGTTGGCCAACAGCTTTGGCGGCAACCTCATCATTATCGGCAGCGTTTCGAACATCATCGTCGTGCAACAGGCGCGCGAATTGGGGATCAAGATTTCCTTCCGCGACTTTGCCCGCCTCGGCGTGCCCGTGACGCTCGCCGCCCTCGCCGGCCTTCTCGCGTGGGTAGCTCTGACGACCTAGAGTGCCGAGGGCAAACCCGACTTATCGCTTATGAACTATGAAAGGGAATTTGGCGTTTCACCCGGCAGCCGCGTCCGGCTGAGGAAACTCGATCCGCAACAGACCGACAAGGACGAAGACAAACACTCGGCGTCGCGCAAGGTCGCAAAGCTCCAGCAACGGATGGACGAGTTGCAGTTCCAGCTCTACGCCGAAAACAAACGTTCGCTGCTGATTTGCCTGCAGGCGCTCGATGCCGGCGGTAAGGACGGCGTCGTCCGTCATGTCATCGGCTCGATGAATCCGCAGGGCTGCCGCGTCACCAGCTTCAAGCAGCCGAACTCGGAGGAGTTAGCGCACGATTTTTTATGGCGCGTCGAGCAGAAGACACCGCGGCGCGGCGAGGTCGTGATCTTTAACCGCTCGCACTACGAAGATGTGATCGTCGTCCGGGTGCACGATCTGGTTCCGAAACCGGTCTGGTCGCAGCGCTACGAGCAGATCAACGCCTTCGAGCGCCGCCTGATCACGAGCGGCACGCACATCCTGAAATTCTTCCTCCACATCAGCAAAGAGGAGCAGCTCGAACGTTTCAAGGACCGGCTCGACGATAAATCACGCTGGTGGAAGATCAGCGAGAGCGATTACTCAGAGCGCGAATACTGGAACGACTACGCGAGCGCCTACGAAGACGCGCTGAGCAAATGCAGCACGGCGGACGCGCCCTGGTATGTCATCCCGTCCGATCACAAATGGTTCCGCAACCTCGCCATCTCGCGGATCATCGCGGACAAGCTGGAAGCACTCCGCATCCAGGTCCCGAAGCCGACGGTGAACATCGCCGACATCCGAAAAAAATATCACGCGGCAGAAAGGGACGGCAAATAGGGTGCTTGTGTGGGATGGTAGGAGGAGTTGCAACGCGACCCTGTTTCACCCTCAAAAAGGGAACGGTGAGGGAGGGATTCGAACCCTCGGTACCCTTTTGGGGTACGGCGCTTTAGCAAAGCGCTGCTTTCGACCACTCAGCCACCTCACCTCCTCGGTCGTCGAAGTTGCGAGAATATCGAGATCGTTCCATGCTCGTCAACCTGTTGCACTCCTTCCCATGCGGCTTCCTGCCTTCATTCTCTTGTTTCGCCTAACGATCATCGGCACAGCCGCCTTCTTGCTCTTCACCGGCGCGAGTTGCGCGCCCAGGGCGCAACCGACGGCGGGGCGGGCGGCCCCGACCAGGCCGGTGGTGATCGGCGAAGTCGCAGTCGTCGATGAGGAGAAAAAGTTCGTATTGATCGATCTCGATTCCAACCTCTACGTGCCCGCGCCGGGGACGACGCTCCGGGCGACGAACGCCTCGGGTGGGACGGCACATTTGCGGGCGTCACCGGAACAGAAAAGACCCTTCATCGCGGCTGACATCGTCGACGGCGACCCGGCGGTGGGCGACCAAGTGGAGCGATGACGAGCGAGCCGGACGCGATGGTGGCGGTCCTGGCCAGCGTGACGCCGCTTCCCGGAGCCACCGTTCCGTTACTTGAGTCGTTAGGCCGTTTTTCCGCGCAGGATGTCTTTGCCCAAAGCCCACTGCCGGCTTTCGACAATTCAGCGATGGATGGCTACGCGGTGCAGGGGAAGTCGTGCCGCGCGGGCGCGAGGTTGCGGGTGATGGGCGAGCAACCGGCCGGCGCGGATCGCGGCCTAACGATGGGGGCAGGGGAGGCCATTCGCATTTTTACCGGCGCTCCGCTGCCGGCGGGTGCGGACGCGGTCGTCATGCAGGAGGACGTGACGCGGGAAGAGACGACGATCGTCCTACAAGGCGGCGTGGAGCCGGGAGAATTCATCCGGCGCCGGGGATCTGATCTCGCCGCGGGACAGAAGATTCTGGCGCGCGGCGAGCCAATGGCGGCGCAAACCTTTGGTCTCCTTGCTGCCCAGGGGATGGCCGAGATCGCAGTCGGTGCCGTGCCGCGGGTAGCGATTGTCGCGACCGGTGATGAGCTGGCGCGGCCGGGCGAAACGCCGCGGCCGGGACAGATTTTCGAGAGCAACTCGATCATGCTCCACGCGCTGACGCGCGGCGCCGGCGCGAAGGTCACGATGGTGGAGCATGCGCCCGACGAGCTCGAGCGGTTAACGGAAATTCTCCGGCGCGGATTGGAAAGCGACGCGCTGCTGGTGAGCGGCGGCGTCTCAGTGGGCGACCGCGATCTGGTCAAACCAGCGTTGCGGGCGCTGGGGGCGGAGATCGATCTCTGGCGGGTGGCGCTCAAGCCGGGGAAGCCGTTTCTCTTCGGCCGGGTGGGTGGTTGCGCCGTTTTTGGACTGCCCGGCAATCCGGTCTCGGCATTCGTCACCTTTTTGAAATTCGTCAGGCCGGCACTGCGAAAAATGATGGGCGCAGCCGAGCAACATTTCGGGTTGCGGAGCGTGACCGCCCGGCTCGCCACCGAGTTAACGAACGACGGCGACCGGCCCCACTACCTGCGCGGAGAGTTGCGGGAGGGCGTTTTCCGAATCAGCGGGCGGCAGGAATCGCACGCGCTTTTTGGCCTGAGCCGGGCGAACGCGCTGCTGCGTCTGGCGCCCGGGGACAAATTGGCGGAGGGGGCGACGGTGGCGGTTGAGCTGTGGGATTAAGTCGCCTGCTCGTTAGGCGAAGCGACCCAGCCCGGTCAGTTTTCCCATTTTTCCTGCGTCTTCAATGAGGCCGGTTGCGCAGATTCGTTGATCAATTCGCTTCCGGAATAGACGCGCACCCAGATGCCGCTCACTGCGTCCTTCGCCTTGCTTTTCGCGCCGTTGCTGTAAAACCAATCCGCCTTCAGGCGCGCCTTTTTCAACGTCACGTGCTCGGTCTCGAAGTTGGTTTTCCCGTCGTTCTGCAGGGGCCGAGCGTCTTGCTCCCGGTCGTGCGCTCCGGCTTTGGCTCGCCGGATTTGGAGCCGAACCTTTCGTGCTTCGAGAAGACGATGTAATCGACCCGCAAATCGGGAATCTCCTTGAAGGAATGGTTCGTGATCGTGACGAGGTAGCCCCAATTTTCCTCCGCCGATTCGGTGCTCTCGGAGGCGCTCCGTTTCACCTCGAACCGCTTCAGCTCGCACTTGACCTCTACCTGGTAGGTCAGGGCGGCCGCGCGCGCGGGCAGGACAAAAATGAGCAGGAGCGAAATGAGGCCGGCGAGAGGAAACGAAGTTTTCATGGCAGGTGTCTTAGAAAAATCGCGCCGCCGGGTCAATGTTCTTGCTGTCCGCCTTCCGCGTGATCGTAGTGCTCGTTGGTTGTCAGTTGGGCGTTTGCTCACGTGGCGAACTCGGGTTGTGCCGGGGTCGGTGACCCCGGTCGCACGCTGACATGGCGACGGTCGCTCCGCCGGGATCACCGACCCCGGCTACAACTCGCAGCGACGCGCGACTGAACAATAAACCAACACTACCCCACATGAACGCGGTGGCGTTTTCGTGTCTATTGAGGAAAGCGTTGTCCCGATGGGTCTAACCGAATACACACGGAAACGGAATTTCTCCGTCACCGCCGAGCCGCGTGGCGCAAAAAAGCCGCGACCGAAGCGGGTCGCGGGCGCGTCCCGTTTCGTCATCCAAAAACATGACGCGAGCCGGTTGCATTACGACTTCCGGCTGGAGATGCAGGGTGTCTTAAAATCGTGGGCGGTGCCCAAGGGTCTGCCGTGGAAGCGCGGCGAAAAGCATCTCGCGGTCGAGGTCGAGGATCACCCGATCGAGTACGAAGATTTCGAGGGCGTGATTCCCGCAGGCAATTATGGCGGCGGGACCGTCATGGTCTGGGATCGCGGTAACTATTACGTGCACGGCGAGAAACCACTCGCGGCGCTCGCCGAAGGCCGAATTCATCTCGTGCTCGAGGGGAAAAAAGTAGAGGGAGACTGGGCGTTGATTCGCACCCGGAGCGAACACGGAAAGAACCAGTGGCTTCTTTTGAAAAGCGATGCCGACGTCAAGCCGGTCTCGAAAAAGCGCGACGACGAGTCCGTCAAGACCGGCCGGACGATGAAACAGATCGCGAAGGATCGCGACGCGGAATGGAAGTCACAGCGCGGAGATGATCGAGGTGGGCAAGAAAGCTTCCGCGAGCGCGTCCGGCAGGCGGTCGCGCACAACACGAGCGGCGATAAGAGAAAAGGCCCGCGCGCCGCAAAGAATAAAAACGGCGCGCCCGCGCCGCTTGATTCACTCCGAGCGGCGAAGCCGCGCTTCATCGCGCCGATGAAATCGAAGCTGCTCGAATCGCCCTCGGCAACGGGCGACTGGATTTACGAGCTGAAATTCGACGGCATTCGCGCGCTGGCGCTGAAGCAGGGCGCGAAAGTGAAATTGATCTCGCGGAATGAAAATGACCTGACGAAAAAATTCGACGAAGTCGCCGTCGCGGTCGCCGCCTTGCCCTGCGCGGAGTGCGTGATCGATGGCGAAGTCGTGGCGCTCGACGAAGAGGGCCGGTCTTCCTTTCAACTCCTCCAGGCTCGGGAAATGGAAGGCCGCGAATCGCCCCTCTACTATTACGTCTTCGATCTCCTCCAGCTCGCGGGCAAGGACCTGACTGCGCTTCCCCTAACGATCCGGAAAGAAACGCTCCGGCAGCTTTGCGGCGCGGCGGGCGATCCCATCCGCTACTCGGGCGAGCTGGGGGACGATGCCGGAGCGCTGCTCGACGAGGTGCGGCGGCGCGGGCTCGAGGGCATCATCGGCAAGCGGGCAAATTCCGTTTATGAGCCGGGGCGGCGGAGCGGCGCGTGGATCAAGCTCAAGTGCGTACAGGAACAGGAATTTGTCATCGGCGGTTATACGCCGCCGGCCGGCTCGCGGAAGCATTTCGGCGCGCTCCTCGTCGGCTATTACGAAAAGAAGAAGCTGTTTTTCGCCGGCAAGGTGGGCACTGGCTTCGACGAGAAATTGCTCGCGACGCTCCACCGGAAACTTCAGGGCGAAGCGCGGAAGGATTGTCCGTTTGTCGATCTTCCATCGAAACAGGGTGGCCAATGGGTGCAGGCGATCACGCCCGCGATAATGCGGAAAATCCATTGGGTGAATCCCGTCTTCGTCTGCCAGGTGAAATTCGCCGAATGGACACGCGACGGGAAGCTGCGCGCCCCGGTCTTCCTGGGTCTGCGCGAAGACAAATCGCCCCGCGCGGTGCAGCGCGAGACCGCTACCTAACGAGGTGCTTCGAGCAGCCGTTGAAAGAGCGCGCGTAAGGCGACCGGGGAAGCCGCCGCCGCGAGGCTGGCGACCAGGATCCGCCGGACCGTCTTTCGTGCCACTTTGATTTTCCGCACCCGCGCTTCGGGCCCAGCCTGCCGCAGGAGCGCGAGCGTGCGCGCCCCGATCAAGGCCGGCAGCGCCGTCGCGAAGCGCATTCGCCAATTCGTGAGGGCGGAACAGTAGTCAATTCCGGCCTCGAGGCGCTCCTCCGCCCGGTCCAGCCAGCGCGCGAAAACCTCTGCCGCCGGCTTGCCTGCCAATTCATCGGAGGGCAAATAGCCGCGACCGGACTTTGCATCCGCGAAGCAGTCGCGCAGGACGTTGATCAGTTGCAGGCCTTTGCCGTACTCGATCCCGAGTTGTCCCATCTCGTTAGGCGGACGACGGGCGAACGGAGGAAGATGCCGAAAACCGAGTTTCGTCCAGAAAACGCCGACACAGCCGGCCACCAGATAAGTGTATTCATCCAGCTCCGCGGCGCTCTGCAGGGAGGTCACGACCGCGGGGTCGCCAAATCTCCGGACATCGAGTTCCTGGCCCCTGACGATCGTCTGCAGCACCGCCCGGATGTCGTCGCGGTCAGCCGGTTCGATCCTCGCCAGCCAATCGATGCAGCCGCGCAGATTCTCAATCAGCCGGCGCTCAGCCGGATCGCTCTGGCGCGCGGCGAAATCGCGCAGCGATTCCGCGACCGTGACGAAGTCGCTTTCGCCCGCGATGACCCGCGCGAAAGCCAGCAGGGTCGTGAGGCGCGTCGCCGCCGGGATCGCCGCGGTGTCCGCGATGGTGTCGGTCGCGCGCGCCAGCAGGTAGGCCAAGCTGACCGGCTCCCGTAGCGGGCGCGGCAGGAAACGAATGGTCAGATAAAACGAGCGCGAAACCGATCTGAGGATCGCCTTCACCGGCCAACATCGCGGATTTGGATCTGCGCAGGGTTCGCATTTCCCAAACCTATCTGGCCCGCCACCATGACGTGCGCGCCCATCCGCTTGATCGGCGGCAGCTTTCCTTTCTTGCGCCATTCCTCGAGTTGCCGGAGCGCGAGCGCATCGATCGCGACCGGGTCTTTGCTCGCATAAAGGGTGGCGAAGGGGAAGGCATAGCCCGGCTGCGACTGTGGGCCGCCCGCGTACTGGGCGAGCAATCCGTCCATCAGGTTGAGGACCACTTTTTGTCCGATGTGCGGATCGTTATAAATCTCCGGGATGCTCGAGGCGCCGAAATCCGGCGGCACGCCGAAGCGTCGCCAGTTGTCGATGTTGGGAATGGTGACGTTATAGAGACAGCCGGCCACGCCGTTGCGCACGCTGTCGCTCAAGACCGGCAGGTTGATGATTTTCGTCATCTCGTTCGCCACGATTTTTGAAAAGTGACTGATGCTGCTCGTATTCTCGGTGTCGCTCAGGAGCGGCACCTGGCCTTTGTTGCCGACGTATTCAAAGTCGCCCCAGATCAAGTTGCCGAGAAAAGGCTCGGAGATGATCGCCTTGGGATCGTAGCCGTCGCGCGGCGGGATCGATTTCAATTGGTAACCTTCGCCGCGGGTGTAGCCGGCTTCCTTGATTCCACCGAGCGATTTGTCCCAGACGATGATGTCCTGGCGCTGATGTCCGGCCGCGACCAGGCCGTCGACGATCGCGTTCACGATATCGCGATGGGTAGTGAAAAGTTCGCCGCCCGCCGCCGAAATCTTGATTCCGACCCGGTCGTTGGGCTTGACCAGGGAACGCCACGCGCTCGCGATGTCGGGCTGATGGGTGACCGCGAGGACGAGCTCATTGGTCATGCGCCTAACGATTTCTGGATTGGTGTGATAGTCCTGGATCGCCGCCGGATTGGAGGCGCGATAGACGATGGAGGGGGTCGGTGCAGGCGGGGGCGGGGGCGGCGGAGGAGGGCCCTGGGCGAAGGCGGCGGCGCACCCGACACTGGCGAAGAGAAAAGCGATTGAGCGGATGAGGCGAGCGGCGATGGTGGACTCTATGGGCGGGGAGGCGATTGACAACTCTGCGGCAGCGAATGCCCTGCAGCACGTTTATGTCCATATCCCGTTTTGCGCGCGGATTTGTCCTTACTGCGCTTTTTACAAGGAGCGCGCCGATCCGGCCCAGGCCGCCCGGTTTTGCGAGGCGGTGCTGGCGGAGCTTGCTGTGGCCGCTTCGCTATGCGAAGCGCACGAGAAGGCTCGGGAGCTCAATGGGGCAGGTGGAACGCAGGCCCGCGCCGCCCACAGGGCGGCGGCTACAGCGACTCTGCGGCCGAAAACGATCTTTTTCGGCGGCGGGACGCCGACCGCTCTAACGACGGCGCAACTTGATTCGTTGCTCCGCGGCTTTCATGCGCAGCTTGATTTGTCGGAGCTGCGGGAGTGGACGTTCGAGGCGAATCCCGGCAGCGTTTCGGAACGCAAAGCGGGCCTCTTGCGCGACTACGGCGTCGACCGGATCAGCCTCGGCGTGCAATCGTTCGATGACGCGCTCTTGCAATTGCTCGGTCGCGAGCATTCCGCGGCGCAAGCGGAGGCGTCTTTCCATTTGTTGCGGCGGAGCGGATTCGAGAACCTGAACATCGATCTGATGTTCGGATTGCCCGGTCAGACGCTCGCCCAATGGGAAGCGACGTTGCAGCGCGCGATCGCGCTCGGGCCGGATCATGTTTCGGCGTACTGCCTGACCTACGAAGAGGACACCGACTTTTTCCGGCGGCACGCGCGCGGCGAATTCCGGACCGACCCGGAAGCGGACGCTGACTTTTTCACGAGAGCGACGGACTTGTTAGGCGAGGCGGGCTACGAGCAGTATGAGGTTTCAAATTACGCGCGCCCCGGTTTCGAGTCGGTGCATAATCGCGCCTACTGGGGAGGCCACGATTACCTCGGGATCGGACCGAGCGCGGTATCGACGGTCGGGCTGCGGCGCTGGCAAAATGTTTCGGATTATCGGGTCTATGCCGATCGTGTTCTCGCCGGCGAGACGGCTTCGACCGGCGATGAAGTCTTGACGCCTCAAATGAAGCGGTCGGAGGCGATCGCGTTGTCGTTGCGTACCAGCACCGGTATTCCCGCGGCTTGGGTCGAGGATCGCGCAAACGAAGTGGAAGAGTTCGTCAGGCTGGGATTGATGCAGGCGAAAACGGAGCGCTATGTGCTGACGCCCGCCGGCCGTTTCCTCGCTGACTCGGTGGCGGAAGCGTTCCTGTAGCCGGGGTCATCGCCCCCGGCTACAACTACAGCGCGCCGTAACGGCGCTGGCGCCGGCCGAACTCTTCGACTGCGGCGAAGAGATCTTCTTTTCCAAAGTCGGGCCAGAGTTTGGGCGTGACATACATCTCGGTGTAGGAGAGCTGCCAGAGGAGGAAATTGGAAATTCGCATTTCGCCCGAGGTGCGGATGAGCAGGTCAGGGTCGGGATAATAGCGGGTGTAGAGATGCTTGCTGAACATCTCGACGTCGATCATCGCGCGGTCGATGTGGCCGAGATCAACTTCGCGGAGCAGGCTCTTAATCCCGTCAATGATCTCGAGCCGGCCGCCGTAGCTGAGCGCGAGAATGAGGGTGAGCCCTTTGTTTTTGGCGGTCTGCTCGATCGATTTGTGGAGTTGCTTCTGACAGGCTGCCGGCAAATCCGTGAGGCGACCAATTGCCTGCAGGCGAACGTTGTTCTCGGCCATCTCGGAAGTCTTTTCCTTCAGGAAGCGCTCGAGCAGGCCCATCAGGGCAAGGACTTCGCTTTTTGGGCGACGCCAGTTTTCAGCCGAAAATGCATAGAGAGTAAGGAACTCGATCTTGAGTTCGCCGCAGCCTTCGACACAGGCCTTGACCGCCTTGGCGCCTTCTTCGTGCCCCTTGATCCGCGGCAAGCCGCGCTCCTTGGCCCAGCGGCCGTTGCCGTCCATGATGATGGCCACATGGCTCGGGATCGCTTTGTGCGGTGCGGCCATGATGCTACAGGAGCAGCGTCTGGCCGCGTGCCGGGCCGACGCTCGCCATCGTGAGGCGGGCGCCGGTCAGTGCCGCGATCCGCCGGGCGTAGTTCTGCGCTTCGTTAGGCAGATCCGAAAATTTCTTCGCTTTTTCGGTGGATCGTTTCCAGCCCGGCATCTCCAGGTAGACCGGCCGGCAACGCGTCCATTGCGCGGCGTCGCTCGGTGGGACATCCAGTTTTTTTCCGTCGAGGCGATAGCCAACGCACACCTTGATCGGGTCGACGCTGTCGAGTCCGTCGAGGTTGGTGATCGCGAGATCGTCGATCCCGTTGATCATCGTGGCGTAGTGCGTGGCCACGGCGTCGAACCAGCCGCAGCGTCGCGCACGTCCCGTGGTCGCGCCAAACTCCCGGCCCATCTCGTGCAGCATGCCGGCGATCGTCGCGTCCTCGGTCGGCAAGGCTCCTTCCCCGACCCGCGTGGTGTAGGCTTTCATCACACCCAACACGCGGTCCATGCGATGCGGCGCTACGCCGGTGCCGGTGCAGGCGCCGCCCGCCGTCGTGTTCGATGAAGTGACGTAGGGATAAGTGCCGTGGTCGATGTCGAGAAAAGTGCCCTGCGCGCCTTCAAATAGAATTTCTTTCCCCTGCTGCAACGCCTTGTGCAGGTAGACGACAGTATTGGCGACGAACGGCCGCAGTCGTTCGCCCGCGGCCAGGAATTCGGCGTTCACCTTCGCAAAGGAAATCGGCCGGGCGCCGAGCGCTTTTAAAATACTGTTATTCTCGCGCATCTTGACGCGGAGTTTTTGCGAGAATAACTCCGGCTGCATCAGATCGGCGACGCGTAGACCGGTGCGCGCGGCTTTGTCGCCGTAGGCCGGGCCGATCCCGCGCTTGGTCGTGCCGATCTTGGCGTGGCCTTTGCGCAGCTCGCGCTGTTCGTCGAGCGCGCGATGATACGGGAGCACGAGATGGGCGCAGTCGCTGATCAGTAAATTTTTTCCGATCTTGATCCCCGCTTTGCGCAGCCCGTCGATCTCGCTCACGAGCGCGACCGGGTCGATCACGACACCGTTGCCGATGACGCAGATCTTGCCGCGCCGCAAAATGCCGGAGGGAATGAGATGGAGGACGAATTTCTTTTCTCCATGAATGACGGTGTGCCCGGCATTGTTGCCGCCCTGGCTGCGGACCACGATGTCGGCCTTGCCGGTGAGAACGTCGATGATCTTGCCCTTGCCTTCATCGCCCCACTGCGCGCCGACGAGGATCGTGTTTGCCATGCGTTGCAGCCAATTGAAGACGAGTCGCCCGGCGACGCTCTGCGGTTGTCGTCGGCCACTGCGCCCGAACGATAGGATGACGACCAGCGGGCGCAAGTTGGTTTTGTTTTTCCCAAAAAAAGAAGGCCGGTTCCGCTTTGGAAAACGATCTTTGGGGAAACATGTAACGCTTCGTTAGGCTTCAACTATGCGAACTATTCTTCTCATCATTTTGATCCTGCTTCTGATCGGTGCGTTTCCGTCCTGGCCCTATAGCACTGGCTGGGGCTACTATCCGTCCGGCGGAATCGGATTGGTCCTGCTGATCGTCCTGATCCTCGTCCTCGTGGGGCGGATTTAGGGACGGCGGCGGTCTCTCCGCGGTTCGTTAGGGGAGCCGGGCTCACCGAGCCCGGCGGCGGCCCTGAGGCGTCAGGCTTGCTTGACCTGGATCACCGGTAACGGAAAGCGCAGGCGCAACTCGTCGCCCAGGTAAATTTCGACGTGATGCAGACCGAACTGCTGGAACTGCACCCCGCCGAAATAATGGACGTTGGTCGCATGGCCTTCCATTTCCTTCAGGTCGAAATCGACTTCGGCCTGCGCGACCGTCTGGGTATCGTCCGGGCCGATGATTTTCGAGCGCTGATGAAACCGGCCCGCGCCGCTGCACCAGCGCGTCCAGATGCAGAGGCGCAGGTAATTGACCGGCAGCTTCGGCGTCGGCACGATGTTGAGCACGCCGACAAGCGTCTGCATGCCGTTGAATTCGCAGCGCACATCCTCGCAGAGCACGCAGCTTTGGAGGTCGGGTAGGATGATCTGGGTTTGCAAGGTGCTCTCAGCTTACGCCTTTTCCCGTCAGCGGCCAAGCATGCCGGAAGCGAGCGCCGCGAGCAGGCCGAGGCCGAGCACAATCCGGTAAATGGCGAAGGGAGTGAATCCATGCCGGCGCACCCAGTGGAGAAACCAGGCGACGACCACGAGTGCCACCACGAAGGAGGTCAGGAACCCGAGCCCGAGCACGATCCAGAGATGCGGCGTCATGGCGAGCGGCGCGATCGCTTCCGTCCCCGGGTGCGGCTTGAGCGTCTTGAGCAAGTCATAGCCGGTGGCGACAAACATCGTCGGGATGGAGAGAAAGAAGGAAAACTCGAGCGCGGCTTCGCGCGACATCCCCGCCACCTGCCCGGCGGCGATCGTGCACATGGAGCGCGACGTCCCGGGGAAGACCGCCGAGAGCACTTGTACCGCACCGATCCAGATCGCGGTCGGAAGATTTGTCTCCTCCATGTGGTGCACGCTTGGCCTAACGAAAAGTGAATCGACCAGCCACATCACGATGCCGCCGATGAGCAGGGCCCAAGCCATCACGTGGAGGTTTTCGAGATTCTTGCCGATCAACTTGGTGAGCAGAAAAGCGGGGATCGCCGTGACGACAAACGCGATCATGACGAGACTGAGCGGGTGGGTGAAGAGGGTCCGGTCGCCCCGTTCGCCGCGCGGGAAGGTGTGCAGAAAATTCAGGATGCGGCGCCAGAAAAAAGCGGTCAAAGCCAGAATCGCACCCAGTTGAATGACGATGCTGTACATTTTCCAGAAGCCATTTCCCAGGTCGATCTGGAAGAGCGCTTCCGCGATCCGCAGATGCGCGGTCGAGCTGACTGGGAGGAATTCGGTCAGGCCCTCGATGATGCCGAGCAGGATCGAGAGAAGATAATCATTCATGCGACGCGCGGAATGGTGGCGGCGGCGTCCGACCGCTAGACCGCGTCGGCCCCGCGTTCATCCGTCCGGATGCGGATGGTCTGCTCGACGTCGCTGACGAAGACTTTGCCGTCGCCAATCTTGCCGGTTTTCGCCGCCTGGGTGATGACTTCCACCGCCCGTTGCGCGAGTTCATCCGTCAGCACGATTTCGAGTTTCACCTTCGGCAAAAAATCGACGGTGTATTCGCTCCCTCGATAAATCTCGGTGTGACCTTTCTGCCGCCCGAAGCCTTTCACTTCACTCACGGTCATGCCTTCGACGCCGATCTCGGCGAGCGCCTCCTTCACGGCCTCCATCTTGAACGGCTTGATGATCGCTTCGATCTTTTTCACGCGGGCAAACTAGAACTGGCGCATCAAAGCGCAAGCCGGCGCTCCGCCATCGGGCAGACGCGATCCCCGGACTCGACGCTCCTGCTCCAGAGCGGCAGAATTCCCAGATGCAGATGGATCGGCAGTCATTAATCGCACAATTTGAAAAGCTGCTGCCGTTGGCGGCGAAATGGGCGGCCGCGGTCGAGCAGCGGATCCTGCGCGAGGGCGTTCCGCTCTCGGAGCAGGAAATGTCGGATGCCCGAGCGATCGGCGTGCGTGAACCGGAGCGCGTCCGCCTGCTCGCGCTGGATAACGTCCCGACTCCCGCCGACCTCACTCTGCAAGCCGCCGCGGCGGTGATCCAGTTTCTCACTCCGGCGACCTGCGGGCTCGCCTTGCGCTACGGGATCTTCGTCCGGAGCGACTGCTGGGGCGAGCGCACGCTCGTCGCGTATGAACTGGCCCACACCGCGCAATACGAGCGGCTCGGTGGGATCGAGCCCTTCCTGCGACAATATCTCTTTGAGTGTTTGACCATCGGGTATCCCGACGGCCCGATGGAGCAGGAAGCGATCGTCGCGATCAGCCGGCTGGACAGTCGGCGCGTCGCCTAACGAGCGACCCGCGCTCCGGCCGATGACTTCGACGCCGTGCTGGCCGCGTCGAGGTTGTAGACTTCGACCAAGGCGACGCCGGTTGTGTCATTCTTCCCCCGCACGATTGCCGTATACGCATCCGGTTGTAATGTCGCAACGATTGCAGACTCCCGATCATCCGTTGGCGGAATGGAAGTGGCGACGATGTCGGCTTCTTGTGTGTCTCGCCAGTCGTCATTAGCAAAGATGAGATCTCCGTTTGCTCCATGAAGCTCAAGGGTTGGATCTGCCAGTGCCTCAGTGACTCCGGCCTTCGCTAGGGAAGGGCCAATCGCGCGAATAAGAACCTCCGTGGATTGATCTTCGCTGATAATGAAGCCACCGATCATGACATTGTCTCCCGTCCCGACATTTCCACGGGTCGATAGGTTTGCTACCGCTGAGTCAGCGTCCGCGCTTAGGTCGTAGACTTCCACCAGGCCAATCCCTGGCTGGCCCGTTGGGTCCAGCAGCGTCACAGTATAGCTTCCCGGAAACAGTGTCACGTAAAGTGCCGCCTCGTCGAGGCTTTGCGGGGCGAGACCGGTGAGGAGGACAGGCGTTCGGTTACTGTTCCCCCAGAAAACGTTCGCGATAATTAGATTCCCATCCTGATCATACAGGTTGAGCTCTGGAAGGGCCAAAGCACCCTGTACAGGAAGCGACGGGCCTAGTCCGCGAATCAGAATATTCTTTGGGGCGTCTCCCAAAACAATAAAGCCAGCGATAAGAGTCTGCTCCCCTTCCTGTGTGTTCAATCGCGTCGAGACGTTCAGCAGACTCTTAGGTTGTGGTTGGTGGCCCGGCAGCCCGTTTGAGCCGAGGGCGTAAACGCGAAGTTCAGGCTGCTCGAATGAACCGACGAATAAGTATTGGCCCAGGCTGTCGATCGTCATCGTGAGAGGGGTGAAGTAGTCTGTAAGAATAGTGCGTTGATACACCTGGGTCGCGGCGTCGAAGATGTCCACCCCCTGCGCGACATCGCTTTGGTCGGTAATTAGCATCGTCTTGTCATCGGCGGAAAAGGCGATTGCACCTCTGGTCAAGCCCCCATGAGGAAGAACGTAACCTCCATCGGTGGCTGTTAAGTCGTCCGTGGGAATCCTCAGCAGTGTTGAACTTTCCCCGCACGCGCAGCCGTCCGCAGCGCAAAGTGTCGTGCCGTCGTGACTCAGCTGGAAGTCCACCAGCGCGCCCACGATTCGCTCAAAGGGAGTTTTCTGAAGTAATACCGGAGGGTCGGAGCTAACATCGATTGAATATAAAGTTGGCGGAGTAAAACCCGTTGCCCCGAGATAGAGGGTTTTGCGATCTGGGCTGACTCGGAGCAAGCCATACGGAAGTCCGGACGGAAATGGCGCCAGGAGATCGCCGGTAGAGCTATCGAGTTGCGCGATCTCAGGGACAGAATCTCCCCAGCTTGTGACGAAAAGGCGGTTGTCCATTCCCGCCGCAATGTCGAGAGTCGGAAAGGGTGCAGGCAAACTCGGTTTCGCCACCAGCGCGTCCAGGTCAATCACGCCGATTACTGGAGTCGTGGCGCCTTTCTCGGCGACGAACAACGTGTTTCCATCGGGTGAGATAGTCATACCGGCTGGTTCGCTCGCTACGGGAATGGTCTTGAGAAGTGTCAGCCTTGCGCCGTCGATCACCGCCACTGTCTTGCTCGCAGGTAGCGAAGCATAAACGCGGTTACGCGCCGGGTCGGTGATCAGTCGGTTAACGGTAAGCCCCCAAAGTTGCCGTAAGTCGCCGACTTCACTCGTCGAGGTGACATAGACGAAAAGCGGCGCGGTCAGGTCTTTTTTCCCATGGACGGTGATCTGAGCGCTATATCCGCCCGTCACGTTAACGGTTCCCGTGATAAGGCCTGTCGTGGGGTTGAGGGTCAGGCCAGCCGGCAACCCAGTGGCTTCATAGGATGATACCTGGGCGTTGGTTGTAATCTGAAAGCTTACCGCCTGGCCGACCTGAGCGTCGAGCTCGACTGGACTGGTTATGCGAAGACCATAGAGGGCAACCGCACCGTCAATATCGTCGGTCGCAAGAGAATCGAGATCACTGATCACAGAGTTCATGATTGCGGTGACGTTTTGACCATAATCATCCGGGTGATCGAGCCCCAGGACATGACCAAATTCGTGCAAGAAAATGCGATGAATATCGTAGACCCGGGTGGCGGGATCTCCCGGTTTTAAAGGACCCCGGTAGGAGTTAAACTGATATGCTTGGTTAATAATGACATCGGCTTCCTGAGTGACCTCACCCTGGCTGATGTCGTAGAGCAAAACGGTCACACCGAGAACGTCTTCGCCAAAATTCTCCCCGAAGACTGAAGTAGAAAAGAAAACAGAGTTCAGACCATCGCCCGACGCTTGCGAGGTGCTTGTTTCAAAGGTCCAACCGAACTGGAAAGCGTCCATGTGTGGATTCCAGAGACCGAGAGCGTCAGCAGCCGAAGCGTCCCAGCTCGCGAAACCATCCTCAAGAGCGACGTCTGTCGGGCCAAGCTGCAGTTGCATCGCAGCAGTCGAGTTATTTGGCCAGACCGGTCCTTCTTTGACGTAGCCGAAGGCTAGGTGCAACGAAGTGGCACAGAAAAAGAGGACGAGGAGTGTCCGGAAGGGAAATGCCTGACGCATGGTGGTCGATTATGGGCTGTGGCGATTTAGCAATATTTGGAGCACGAGCCCAGGGATCTGTCCAGCATCAAAATAGCCACGGCACGATTCGCGCGGTCGAGGCGGCATAGGTTAGATAGCGCTCTCCAAAAGCCCCCCGCAGCGCCTCTTCCTCCACGTGCATTCGCCAAAGGAACGCTGCTGAGATCGGCAGGAAAACCGCGGCGAGTGAGAAAAGGTTCAGCATGCAGAAGGCGAATCCCAAAAAGATCAAAAGCGTCCCCGTGTAGGAAGGATGGCGGACGTAGCGATAGGGGCCGGTGGTGATCAGTTGGTGGTCTTGGGCGATCGCGACGTTGACGGTGAAGAACCGGCCGAGATGGATGATCGCGACCCAACGCACGATCAACCCGAGAACGAAGAGGCTCAGGCCGATGAGGTAAGCGATCAGGCGATGGGGTAGCTGTCCCTGCGGGAAGGAAGCGCGGAGATAGAAGCCGGCCCAGATGCTGGCCCCAATCACCAGCCAGAGCAGCGGAAGCGTCGAGCGGTCTTTACCGGCGGCGCGCGATTTCGAGCGCTTGGCCAGCATGAGCGCGAACTCGGAAACGACCAGGACACCGCCCAGTGTCGTTAGGCTGGGTAACTTCATGGCAGGCGGGCCGGGGTCGGCGATCCCGGCTACAGAGGTCAGGCCGAGATGGGGCGCGGCGTTTCGAGAGAACGCTTCGAGCGCAGGGCGTGCCGGACGAAATTGTTGCCGATCTCCCACATCGGGCCGGGGAACTTTCGGCACTCGCTTAAGGTCGCGTCGAGCGCGTTGACGAACATATCGACTTCGCGCTCGCCGATGATGAGCGGGGGCAGGATTTTGACTACGTCCATGGCGTGACCGGCCACCTGAGTGAGGATGCGATGTTGCGCCAGCATCTGGGTCACGACCATCTGCGCGAAGAGGACCTTGTCGACTTTGTGCAGGAGTTTCCACGCCATCTTGAGCTTAAATTCGTTAGGCTCGTGGAACTCGATCGCGATCATGAGCCCTTTGCCGCGCACTTCCTTAATGAAGGAATGCTTGGCGCGCAGCGCGTCGACCCGCTCGAGCAAGAGCTGCCCCATGCGCGCGGAGTTCTCGATCAACTTCTCATCATCGAGCACCTCGAGCGCGGCGAGGCCGCACGCCATCGCGAGATTATTGCGACCAAAGGTTGTGGAGTGGACGACGCAGCGATCCATCCGGCTGAACGTCTTCTGGTAAATGTCGCGGCGGGCGACGATCGCGCCGCAGGGGACGTAGCCGCCGCTCAGCGTCTTGGCCAGCGTGATGATGTCCGGCTCCAGGTTCCAATGCTCGAAGCCGAACATCTTGCCGGTCCGGCCGAGGCCGGTTTGGATTTCGTCGCAAATCAATAGCGTTCCGTATTTCTGACAAAGCTCCTGCGCACGAACGAAGAAGTCGCCGCGCGGATAGTTCACGCCTTTGCCTTGCACCGGCTCGATGACAAAAGCGGCGACGTCGCGCTTCGCCAGTTCTCGTTTGAGTGTCGCGAGATCATCGAGCGCGATGCGGCCATCGAATCCCTGCATCAGCGGCCCGAAGCCTTCGGTGAAGCTTTCGCAACCCATCAGGGAAAGCGAGCCGAGGCTCAGTCCGTGAAAGGCGCCGCCTAACGAAAAAAAGCGCGGCCGTTGGGTGGCGGCGCGGGCAAACTTGAGCGCGCCCTCCATCGCTTCGGTGCCGGAGTTACAGAAGAAAACCGCGTCGAGATGCTTCGGCGTCCGTTTCGTCAGAGCCTCGGCCAGGAGGCCGCTGAGGAGCGAACAATCCATTTGCACCATGTTGGGCAGATCGAGATCGAGCACGTCGCGGATCGCTTTTTGCACCGCGGGATGGTTGCGTCCGATATTGAAAACGCTGTAGCCGCTGAGGAAATCGAGGTAGGCGGCATTATCCATATCGTAGAGATAGGCGCCCTCGGCCCGCGCGTAGACTTTGTCGAAACCGATCACGCGCTGGGCGGCGACGAGAGTGCGATTGAGATGCCGCTCGTGCAGTTGATAGTTTTCGCCCAGGCGGGCGGCGACCAGTTCTTTGAGATCAATTGCCACGGGAGAATGGTGTCCGATTTAGAGACGAAATGCAAACCTAGGGCTTCCAGTCGCGATAAGCGACTGGCGCGCCCACTTCCAAACTCGTCTTGCTCGTGCTGTGGCGTTCGAGCTGTTCCGCCAGCCACTGGAACCATTCCCAGCTTTTCTGGGTCCCGGTGCGCTCGCGTTCGTCGAGCACGAAGGGCTGAAATTTGCGCCAGGCGACCCGCGCCATGCCGCCGACGAGATCATCCGCCACCGAGAGCGGCACGATCCGCGCGAAAACGGAATAGCCGATGCCTTCCATGATTGTGGCAATCTTGAGAGCCGCTTCGAGTGTGCGCTGGTCGTTGGCCAGCTCCGCCGCGGTGCTGCCATCGGGAATTGAGGCCACGATCATCGACGAGCTCATCCACTCCGGGGTCATTAACGCCTGGACCGCCGCGAAAGCGGCGCGTTCCTCACGATCACGGCGCGCGCGGCGCATTTCGATGAGACCAAAAGCGACGCCGGTCAGAACGGTGAGGGCAGTCGCGACATTGGCGAGCGTGGAGAGATCCATTTTTTTAAGGTCAAAGCAAACGTTCAACGTTCAACGTTGGACGTTGGACGTTGGACGTTGGACGTTCTCTTCCTTTCCCGTCTGCTTCATGTCCACCGTTACTTCTTCACCGCAACCTCTCGATCCGCCGATCACGTCCGAACTGATCGCGAAGCATGGCCTGACCCCCGATGAGTTCGAGCGCATCAAAAAAATTCTCGGACGCGCGCCGAATTTCACTGAACTAGGGATTTTCTCGGTCATGTGGAGCGAGCATTGCTCCTACAAAAACTCGCGCAAAGAACTGAAGAAATTTCCGACGAGCGGACCAAATATTCTCGTTAGGGCCGGTGAAGAAAATGCCGGCGTGGTCGACATCGGCGACGGCTGGGCGGTCGCGTTCAAGATCGAGAGTCACAATCATCCGAGCGCGATCGAGCCGTTCCAGGGCGCCGCGACCGGGGTCGGCGGAATCATTCGCGACATCTTCACAATGGGAGCGCGCCCGGAGTTTTTGCTCAACTCGCTGCGCTTCGGGCCGATCACGGGAGAAGGAAAAAACGTGACGGCGAATCGGCGGCTTTTCACCGGGGTGATCGCCGGCATTGCGCACTACGGTAATTGCATCGGCGTTCCGACGATCGGCGGCGAAATTTATTTCGACGAAAGTTTTGAGGGCAATCCGCTGGTCAACGTTTTCTGTCTCGGTGTCCTGCAGCACGAACAGCTCGCGCGTGGCGCGGCGCGGGGCGTCGGCAATCCCGTTTTCTACGTCGGCGCGGAAACGGGACGCGACGGACTGGCCGGCGCGGCGTTTGCCTCGCGGGAACTAACCGAGGAATCGCGCGAAGACCGTCCCGCCGTGCAGGTGGGCGATCCATTCAAAGAGAAGCTGCTACTCGAAGCGTGCCTCGAATTGCTCGCGACCGATGCCGTGGCCGGCATCCAGGATATGGGCGCGGCCGGGCTGACCTGCTCGACCTGCGAGACCGCGAGCCGCGGCGGCACGGGGGTGGAGATCGACCTCGCGAAAGTGCCGAAGCGGGAGACCGGCATGACCCCGTACGAAACGCTCCTGAGCGAATCGCAGGAGCGGATGCTGATCATCGCCCACCGTGGGAAGGAAGATGTCGTTAGGCGGATTTTCGATAAATGGGACGTGCCCTGCGCCGAGATCGGCCGGGTGACTGATGATGGCATGATGCGCGTGCTGAACAACGGCTCGATTGCCGCCGAGATCCCGGCCAAACCGCTGGCGGATGAAGCGCCGCTTTATTCGCGCGAAGCAAGGAAGCCAACCACGGATTACACGGATGAGGATCTGCTCAGAGAAATATCCGCGTCATCCGCGAAATCCGTGGTTGAATCTCTTCGCCGTCTGCTGCGCGATCCGTCGATCGCTTCCAAGAACTGGGTTTACCGCCAGTATGACCACATGGTCCGCACCGGCACGGTCGTTAGGCCGGGATCGGACGCGGCGGTTTTTCATTTGCGGGCGGCGAATAAATTTCTCGCCGCGACGACGGATTGTAATTCGCTCTACTGCCGGCTTGATCCGCGCGAAGGCGGCCGAATCGCAGTCGCGGAAGCGGCGCGCAACCTCACCTGCTCGGGCGCGGTCCCGCTGGCGGTGACGGATAATCTGAACTTCGGCAACCCGTACAAGCCCGAAAATTTCTGGCAGCTACGCGAAGCGGTCGAAGGCCTGGCCGAGGCCTGCCGCGCCTTCGCGACGCCTGTGATCGGCGGGAACGTTTCGCTCTATAATGAGAGTCCGGCCGGAGTCGTCGATCCGACCCCGACGGTGGCGATGGTCGGCCTGATCGAGCGCGAGGAATGGATCACGACCCAGTTTTTTAAGGCGGCGGGCGACGTGGTGATCTTGTTAGGCGATTTCGGCGACGAAATGGGCGGGACTCATTTCCTCAAAGTCATCCACGGCCGAAAAGCCGGCCGGCCGCCGCGGCTCGACTTCGAGCGGGAGCTGGCGCTGCAAAAGGCGCTGCGCGAACTGATCCAAGCCGGACAGGTGCAGAGCGCGCACGATTGCAGCGAGGGCGGCCTCGCGGTCGCGCTGGCCGAGGCGTGCTTCCATCCCGCCGGGCTGCTCGGTGCGGAGATCGACTTAAGCGGGGCCGGCGGGTTGCGGCTCGACCAAATCCTTTTCAACGAATCGCAGTCGCGCGTTGTCATCTCTACCGTGCCGACAAGCGCAGACGGAGTGATGGGGTTGCTGAAGGAACGCGGTGTCCCAGCGCAGCGGCTCGGCCGCGTCGGCGGCGACGCGCTCGCCATCACCGTGGGCGAGGAGAAACTGCGCTGGCCGATCCGCGAAATTTTCGACGATTGGTTTCACTCCATCGGCGCGATCGTGCGCGAAAGCTGAGGCTTCACGAAAATGAAAAAACAGCACGTTTACGAAAGAGTGATTCTGGCGACCGAACTGATCGGTTTCGGCTTGGTGATCGCGGTCACGTGGCTCGATGAATATGTGGACGTACCTTTTCGCTTTTTTGGTGCAGTCAAAACGCCCATCCGTCCTCAGGAGTTCTGGTTCGAGGCGACCACCGCCCTGTTCGTCGGCACCGCAGTGGTGCTGGCGACGCTCTGGGTCTTTCGGCGGCTGCGTTTTTTCGAGGATTTCATTCGCGTATGTGCCTGGTGCCGCAAGGTGGAAGTGGACGAGGAATGGGTCGCCTTCGAGGACTACATGAAGCATCAACACGACGTGAGGTCGACGCATGGTATCTGTCCCACCTGCCGCGCGCATGCATCGAAGCGCCGCGCCGAGGCCCCGGCTGAAGCCTCTGCTTAGCCGCCGCGTCCGCTCATCGAAACCTACCGGACGCGCCGCGAGGAATTCATGGCGAATCCCGGCCCCGTCCGTATAGCGAACGGAGATCAGGTCGGAATCATTGATGCCATTGCGGTCGCGTCGTAATTTTCCCATGTCTGATTGTCCCTGTCCGATTTGCGTATTTCCATCATTTCATCGTTAACCACAACGAGGTTGTGGCGCCTCATTTTGAGGTTAGCCCAATTTGACAGGACGGCCGCAGATGAACGCTGCCGATTGATTCTACTAAGAGAGGTGGCACCCCTCGGCCGATCAGCGTCTGAAGCGAGCGATGAATCCGTGGCTAACGCCGGTGATATCATAATAACTGCCGCAGACAAGTCCGTTGTTGTTGATTCCGTTCAATGTCGTCCCGAGCGCGTTGGGATAGTCGAAGGACAGGAAGGCGTTCGGTGTTTTTATTACGAAACCGTGGTTCGCGTAATTGCTATCGTAGTATGTTCCCACCATCCAACCGCGGTCGTTAATTCCGCGTACGTATGTTCCAAGCGCGCCAGGAAAATCGAGCGGGAATGTTAGATTCCCCAGCTCGTTTCGCAGAAAACCGTGAATATTCCCATCGCTTCCGTTTTCGTAGATGCCCACAGTTTCGCGTGAAGCGTTGATCGCATAGGCAATGCAGAGGAGAGCTTCTGGGACATTGAAGCGGGTGATGTTTCCGCCGGCGTCGATAAAGGCTTGCGCGACCCCAGGCTCGCTCTGATACAAGCCGACAAAGTCACCTGCATCGTTGAGTCCTAAGACGGATGTCCCAAAGGCGCCATCAATGTCAAACTGCGTGAACGTTTTCTCTGACAAAAAATAGCCGTGGGAAGTCTCATCGCCGGTTTTATAAAAAGATCCGCAGACAGTTCGACCGGTGTTGATGTCGTCTGCCTCCGTATAATCGCCATCCCCGAATGCAATAATCGGAGGACTAAAGTTGCCGTTGCGGAACCGCACAAATCCGCGCGCCGCGCCGCCGGCGTCAAGATCAATGTAAGAGCCGGCAACGTCACCGTTGTCGTTAATTCCCTCGGGGTTGGTGTAGTCTGTGACCGCGGGATAATCGAACGTTGCCAGGATTTCGATCGACGCCTCTGGCGCTTGAGCGTGCGACGTGAGAGTGCTCCCCAAAACAATAAAACTTGTCGTAAGGCAAGCAGATAAAATTTGGTGGCACATGGGTTTCTCCAAGGTTGCCGAGCGATTTTGTGCTTTGATGTCGATCTCAACCTTCGTCCCGCCCGCAGGAGGTTGTCACGTTCAAATCCGATTCTTCGCCGCCGCGAGATGAAGTTCCTCGTGGAATGAGTATCTTTCGCCCTCAGATGCTCCAGGAAGAATTATTCCCGCCGCGGCAACCGCCCTATCCGATGCACGAGTGCGGCATCTTCGCCGTCTGCGGCCACCCGAACGCCGCGGTCCTGACCTATTACGGCCTCTTCGCGCTCCAGCATCGTGGCCAGGAAAGCGCGGGCATCGTGACTTCGAACGGCCCCGGCTCAAGCTTCCTGCTGCATCGCGACATGGGACTCGTCTCGCAGGTTTTCGGGCCGGACGCACTGGAGCGCCTCAAAGGCTCGCGTGCCCTCGGTCACACCCGCTATTCCACCACCGGCTCGAGCACGTTGAAAAATGCACAGCCCTTCGTGGTCGATTGCTTTCGCGGGCAGCTCGCGATCGCGCACAACGGGAACTTGATCAACGCCGACGTCCTGCGCGACGAGCTCGAGCGCAAGGGTTCGATCTTCCAGACCACCGCGGATAGCGAAATCATCCTCCATCTTCTCGCTCAGCCCTCAAATAATGGCGGCAACATCCTGACCGCGCTCCGCCGGATCGAGGGCGCGTTCTCGCTCATCATCATGAGCGAGCGCGAAATCATCGCGGTGCGCGACCCATTTGGTTTTCGGCCGCTGTCGTTAGGCAAGCTCGACGGCGCCTACATCCTCGCTTCCGAAAGCTGTGCCTTCGATCTCATCCATGCCGAGTTCATCCGCGAAGTCGAGCCGGGTGAAGTCCTCATCATCAGCGAGGACGGCGTCCGCTCGGAATGGCCCTTCCGGGAAGAGAAGCCGGCCTTTTGCATGTTCGAGTATGTCTACTTCGCGCGACCCGACAGCATCATCGGCGGGGTGAACGTCGCGAAAGTGCGGACCGAGATGGGCCGCCGGCTGGCCCGGGAATTCCCGGTCGAGGCCGACATCGTCGTGCCCGTGCCCGATTCGGGGAATTACGCCGCGCTCGGTTTCGCGCACGAACTCAACATTCCCTATGAGCACGCCTTCGTCCGCAACCACTACATCGGGCGCACCTTTCTTCAGCCGAGCCAGCTGATTCGCGACTTCGATGTGCGGGTCAAACTCAACCTGATCAAGGAAGCGGTCGAAGGAAAACGGGTCGTGGTGGTGGATGACTCGATCGTTAGGGGAACGACCGCGCGCGCCCGCGTGGTCAACCTGCGCGAAGCCGGCGCGAAGGAAGTGCACATGCGTGTCAGCTGTCCGCCGCATCGCTTCGCCTGCCATTACGGGATCGATTTCCCGGACCCGGAAAAGCTGATCGCGAACCGGAAGACGATGCCGGAGATTTGCGAATACCTCGGGGTCGACAGTCTCGGCTACCTCGATCTCGAGGGCATGATCGAAGCGACCGGGAAACCGGCGAACAGTTTCTGCCTCGCCTGTTTTACGGGCAAATATCCGCTGCCGGTCGATCCCGAGCTGGACAAGTTCATCATGGAAAAGCGCGAAGCGCGCGCCAAAGCGCTCGCCGAAGAAGCGCAGCCGACCTTGTTCGCCGGGCTGAAGTAATGCGGAGGGTACGCGACGGTTGTAGACGCCTCCCTCTGGGAGGCGCGAGAGAAGGTCCAGTTTGCAATGGCGACGCGACCCCTCGCGTTTCGCAGAGCGAAACGTCTACAGAAGCATGAAGAAAAAAGCCTACGCCCGCGCCGGCGTCGATGTTGATCTCGGGAACCGCCTGAAACGCAACATTCACCGGCTCGTTAGGCAAACACACGGGCCGGAAGTGCTCGGCAAAATCGGCGGTTTCGGCGGACTCTTCGTGCCGAATTTTTCCGGGCTGCGCGAGCCGGTGCTCGTCTCGAGCGTCGACGGCGTCGGCACGAAGTTAAAGATCGCCTTCGCCCTCGATCGCCACGACACCGTCGGCGCCGACCTCGTCAATCACTGCATCAACGACATCGCGGTTCTGGGCGCGAAGCCGCTCTTTTTTCTCGATTACATCGGGGCGGAGAAACTGGAGCCGCGGGTCTTCGCCCAAATCCTCCGCGGTTTTAGCAAAGCCTGCCGCGCGGGCGGGTGCGCCTTGATCGGGGGCGAGACGGCGCAAATGCCCGGGATGTATCGGCGGGGCGAATACGATCTCGCGGGCTGCATTGTCGGCGTGGTCGAGCGTGCGCGGATGATCGACGGTTCGCGGATCAGGCCGGGCGACGTGATTCTCGGGCTGCCGTCGAACGGCTTGCACACCAATGGCTATTCCCTGGCGCGGAAAATTTTCTTCGAGCAAATGCGCCTGCAGCCAGCAGCCCGGATTCCCGGCTTGCGCTTGTCGTTAGGGGAAGAGCTGCTCCGGACGCACCGCAACTACCAGCCATTGCTCGCTAAAGTGCCTCACGGAAAGCTGAAAGGTCTCGCTCATATCACCGGCGGCGGCTTGCTCGACAACCTGCCGCGCATTTTGCCGAAGACCTGCGATGCGGTGATCGAGACGGGAAGCTGGAAGGTGCCGCCCATTTTTCAAATCCTGCAGGAGCGCGGCCGGGTCGATCGCGACGAGATGTATCAGGTCTTCAACATGGGGATCGGGATGGCGGCGGTGGTTTCGCCTAACGACGCGGCGTCTCTCGGAAAACTACTGCGCGCCAAAGTCATCGGCCGGATCGAGAGGGGCAAAGGCGCTGTCATCTTGAGCGAAGCGCAGCGGAGTCGAAAGATCCCGTCGCGCAACTAGCAAGTCTCCATCTGAAGCGGCAGCGAATCGTCA
Organism: Spartobacteria bacterium; assembly: GCA_003169975.1. Lineage (GTDB taxonomy): Bacteria > Verrucomicrobiota > Verrucomicrobiia > Chthoniobacterales > UBA10450 > Palsa-1392. Next base: position 54,517 of record PNAA01000025.1, read on the forward strand.
ATATCACGGAATCCCTCGACGGTGGTCGGGATGACAGCCGGGAGCGCGCGCGCTTATTTTCCGCCGATGGAAAAACGCTCACTCGGCCGGACCGCTCCGCGCGCGACCAAAACAAGCGCGGTCGCTCGACAGCATGACCGGAGTGAACTAAAAGTCGAAACGCCAGCAGGGCGGTTAGCTCAGCGGTAGAGCGGCACGTTTACACCGTGTTGGTCGGGGGTTCGATCCCCTCACCGCCCACATCATTTCTGACACCGAAACTCTTCGCGTGCTCGCGACTTCTGGTCGGAGTTGCTGATTTGGAAGAGCCAAGTCACGGATTTGTTAATCGGAAACAGCTCGTGTCGGCAGGATGGCGAGCGCGATGAAACTTTGCACGACCTGGTCATCCTGGTTTTTCGTCAGGCTGCGATAGCGGATGAGTCCATAGCCGGGTTTTGATTTCGAAAGGCGCGCCTCAAGAATTTCAATCTCGACCCGAATGCGATCGCCGGGATGGACCGCCGCGGGCCAGCGCAGTTCGTCGATCGCCCGGCCGATGATCCCGCCCTCGACCTGCATCATATCAATGAAGAGCCGCATCGAAATCGCCGCCGTCTGCCAGCCGCTCGCGGCGAGCCCGCCAAGCAGACCTTTGTCCGTGGCGGCCGAATCGAGATGAATCGGTTGCGGATCGAACTGGCGCGCGAACTCGACGATCGCCTCGGCCGAGACGGTGCGGTTTGCGGAAACGAAACGGCTTCCGACGGGAAAATCTTCAAAAGTGCGTGCCACGCGGCACGATCGGCGCATTGCCGTGAAACGCGCAAGGTGTAAGCTGCGCCTAACGACATTGCATGACCGAAAAGGAATTAATGGAGGCGGCCATCGCGCAGGCCCGGAAGAGCCTGAGCGAGGGCGGGATCCCGATCGGTTCCGCGCTTGCGCGGAACGGTCAGCTCCTCGCCGTCGGCCACAACAAGCGCGTGCAGGAAAGCGATCCGGTGACGCATGCGGAGATCGATTGCCTGCGCAACGCCGGGCGTATCGGCAGTTTTCGCGACACCGTTCTCTATTCGACCCTCATGCCGTGCTACCTCTGCAGCGGCGCGGTGGTGCAGTTCGGCATTCGCAGGGTGATCGTGGGCGAGAGTCGGACTTTTCCCGGCGGTCCGGAATTTATGCGCAGCCACGGGGTGGAAGTGATCGATCTCGATCTCGCCGAATGCGTCGGGATGATGACACGTTTTATTGCGGCGAATCCCGAACTTTGGAACGAAGATATTGGTCGTTAGGGAGAAGCAGTGCCGGCCGGTGAGGCGCGAATTGGCCCCTGGTCAATTTCGAGCTTGACCTCGCCCGGAAAGTTTAGGAGTCTGCGTCACGCGAAGTTTATTCGCTGAAAAAATAGAATGAAATTATCCGCTTTGCTCTCCAGAATCGCTGTCGCGGTCCTGCTCGCTCTCGCCAGCAGCGCGCGGGCGGGGACACTGACCATCAATAACGGTCCGAGTTTTCAGCCCGGCAGTTCGTTCACGGATAACGATATCACGGCCATTCTTCGGCACGATCCACCAGGAGTGATGGGTGACGTGGTGCGCCTCTTCGGCAATTCCATGGTGGCTCCGGCCGATGAAGTTCCTCGCATTCTTCTCGGAGGGAATTTCTCCGCCAATGCCGGGGACTTATTTTCGGTGATTTATGATTTCACCGTCAATTTGAATAGCCCGACTCCGATCACCTTGACGCTCGGGGCGCAGACGATTGTCGCCGGTGTGCAGCAGACGTTTAATACTTTGATCACGCTAGCCCCGGGCTTGCAGCACTACCAAGGCCAGATCAGCGGTCCCCTTTTCAGCCTCGCAACCAGCGGCCTTTGGAAGGGGTACTTGTTTTTCAATTTTTCCGCTCCCGCTGGCGGCGCCGAGAATCCTGACCCGGGTAACCTGATTGTCAGGCTGCGGGCGGTCGATTACCGGTTGGCCTCGATTCCCGAACCTTCGTCGCTCGTTTTCCTCGGGATGGGAAGCACAGCGCTGGCGGTTTTCGCCCTGCGCCGTCGCCGGCTCGCCTGACTTTCCGCGCCGCGCGTTGGCTGCCCGCGCGGTTAATCCGGGAACGGCACCTGCAGATCCAGATCGAGATGCAGCGCCTCCGCCAGTTCGGGATATTTCTGGGCCGCTTCGTGAAAGTAAAAGTCGTTTACGCAAGAGGCGAAAAGACCCGGGGCGTTGCCCGCGCGCGCCTGCATGATGAGCTGCCGGGCTTCCTCGATGTGCCCTCCGCGGAGTTGCAACGCCGCCGCCGTCATCAGCCAATCGACGGGAAGGGGTCCGGCGGCTTGCTTTTCGGATAACTCCGCGTTGACCGCTGGTCCTTCCGCGGCTTCGATCCTCGCCATGCGGATCTTGAATTGACAGACGGTCGCATCCTGGTCGTCGCGTGCGAGGAGGATCGCTTGTTCATAATGAGGAATCGATTGCGTCGGCTTGAGGTCGAGTCGCAGGGCCTCGCCCCAGTAATAATGATAGTCAGAAACAAAAGGCGCCGCAGTGGCGGCGGCTTCGAAGAAGCGTTCCGCTGCGGGCAGGTTGCGGTGCCGGACGGCGATCAGTCCGCGATAAAAGTTCGCGGCCTCAATATTTTCCCCGAAAGCGATCGCGCGCTCGAAGCCCATATCCGCCGCGTCGAAATTGCGATGGTCGTAGAGGATTTTCCCGACCCGAAAGAGAATCCCGCGGTAACGAAGGTCCTGTCTTTTTGCGGCCATGAAACGCTCAGCCGCGTCCTCCCATTTGCCGGCGCGTTCGGCGACGAGCGCCTGCTTGATCAGCTCCTCCGCGGCAATTCCCGAATAACGGTCCGGCCCGCTTTCGTCCAACTTTGGCGCGTGTCTCGAAGCGATTAGGTACTTCAGATAATTGAGTTTGGTCCCCCCATAGAAGGTCAGTCCGAGGAGCAGGATCGCGCCCAGGACCAGAATCGCCTGCTGCAACTCGATGACGCGCGAGGCGTTGTCAGCCTGCTCGATGGGGGCCGGGCCGCTCCCGGAGTCCTTCGTTTCGGCCGGTCGCGACCTCTGGGTTGGATTGGGTTCAGCCCGGGTCGTTGGCGCCAATTTCTCTGGAGGCCCGGGAGTGGGCGCGCTCTCCGGTTCCCTAACGGCGGCCGGGACCGGCAGGTGAGGCGCGGAGCGGGGTTGGTTGAGAAAACGTCGTTGCTCCGGAGTGAGGCCCCGCCGACGGCTGCCCGGCTGCTCCGAAACTGGACTGGGTTCCTCGTCGCCGCTCGATGATTCCGGCCCGCTCGATTCTTCGTTGGCCATAAATGCTCAGACTGCAGTGGGATCGAGCCAGCAAATTCCAGCGCGACCGGGGTGATGATGGGAGCGAATCAGTCGTTCAGTCGATGATGTTTTTTCAACAATTCGCGGACTCGCTCGTGCGGCAGCGCTTCCACCTTATGCTCGTCGCGGCCAATCATGCTCTGATTATCGATCAGCGCGTTGACGATCGCTTCCTCGACGGCTTCGACCGTCGCCTCAAAGATGGGATCGAGGAGATCGTTAGGCACGGTTTGCACCGAGTGTGTCGGCCGTTCGGGATTGGCCGCGCCGGGATTGGCGGTGGAAAAAGCGAGAAAGAGATCGCCCGACCCGTTACCCGAAACGCTGCCGGTGCGGGCCAGACCGAGGCTGGCGCGGCGGGCTAGACGTTTTAGTTGTCCCGGCAGAAGCGGCGCGTCGGTTGCGACCACGATGATGATTGAGCCCGTCTCCTTCGGATAAACCGAGCCTGGGATTTCTTTGCCTACCGGAACGCCGGCAATCGTCAGTTGCGGGCGACGCCCGCAATTCGCCTGAACGAGTGCGCCGACGGTGTAGCCGTGGCCGGGCTCAGCGCCCCCGGCATCAGGAGGGATCACGCGCGACGCGGTGCCAGTCCCGCCCTTGAACTCATAACAAATCATGCCGGTCCCGCCGCCGACGCTGCCTTCGGCGACCGGCCCGCCTTGCGCGGTATCGAGCGCGTGCGCGACGTCCTCCGGTTTCACATGGAATCCGTTGATGTCATTCAGCCAGCCGTCCCAGGTTTCGGCGACCACCGGCAGGCTCCACCAGTAACCGGTCTTATCCGCCGCGCCGTGCGCGAGGCGCCACGCGATGACCGCGTCGCGCGCCACGCCCACGCTATGGGTGTTGGTAATAATGACCGGCCCCTCGAGAAAGCCGCTCTCTTCCACCCACGCGGTGCCGGTCATCTCTCCGTTGCCGTTCAAACTGAAAGTCCCGGCATAAACCGGATCGTTCAGCGAATCGTGGCCGCGTGGAATGATCGCGGTCACGCCGGTGCGGACCGGACCTTTGCCGACCTCGAGTTTTCCCTCGCCGCTGATCAAAGTCGTGAAGCCGACTTCGACTCCGGCGACGTCCGTGATCGCGTTGAGTTTTCCGGGCGTGCCGTCAAATGGAATGCCGAGCGCGCGGGCGCGAATGGTGGTCGTTTTCGGCGGGGCCGTTTGCGGCTTGCGGGCCTGGAGAGGCGGAGCGAGAAGAAGCGTTAAAAATACAGCGAAGAATTTCATTCCTTCAGGACAATGGGCAGATTTCTTCGCGATGAAAAGGAAGCGCTTTTGCGGAGGAGGAGACGAGACAGTGGCTTGACACTCCCAAAAGAAAAACTCAAGAATGCCCGGTTCCCAGAAATGGCTCTTCGGACTTCGTTCAATTTTGATCGTCCCATGAAAAATGAGACGAAAGACATCGCGATGGTGGCGGGTGTGCTGGTCCTGCTGCTCGCTCTCTTTCTGTATCTCGTTTCGGGCGTAGCGTCGCTGGTCGACGCGGCTCACAAGGGGAGCGCTTATCGAATCGTAGCTCTGTGGGCGATGGCCTATTGCGTCGGGGGATTTCTGATTGGTTTTCTCTTTGGCATCCCCAAGGTCCTGCAAGCCAACGAGACGGTCGCCGCCCGCGCCAACCCCCAGTATCGAGTTAACACGAATCTCGAACAGATTTCCGATTGGCTGACGAAAATCATCGTCGGCCTTGGTTTGGTGCAACTGCGCAGTGTCCCGCGGAATCTCTATGACGCTGCCACTTGGATGGCGCGAAGCTTCACGCCGCCTAACGGCGATTTGGCCCAAGCCGCGTCCCTTCTCCACCAGTATCATTGTTCTCTTTTCGGTGACCGGCTTCGTCGCGGGTTATTTGTTCACCCGCCTTTTCATTGCCGGAGCCTTCCGCCGGGCCGACACCCAGACGACCGAGAAAGTGAGCACCTCGGGGATCAGTGACGATGAGGCCAAGTCAAAGTTGGCGAAGTTTTGGAAACCGGACGGACGAAAGGCGGACCCCGAGCACGAGAAGCGATTGCTTGATTGGATGACCAAAAGTGGTTTGATTACACCGGATAGAAAGATCTCGATTACGCTCTTCATCAACACTCCGGAATACGCTCAACAGCGTCTCCAGGCGGTCGAAGACCTCGGGGCAGTATAAAAAATCATGTCGCCAGATCGAAGAATTGAAACCATTCGCGACGTTCCAGACGATGCCGCCGAGGCGGTGATCCGGGATTTCAAGGACAGTGGCGCAACCGAAGTGCAGAAGACTCGGCAGCCTGATGGCAAGTGGACGATCGAGGCTCGTTTTGAAGCGGGCGCCCGGTATCCAGCTTCGGGCGAATTCGCGGCCTGAGTCCCGGGAATTCGGCGCAATCCGAAATTCTGTTTTCGCGCTGCGCGCGACGCACTAGATTGAGCGCGTGAGCTATCAGGTTTTCGCGCGCAAATATCGGCCGCAGACATTCGACGATCTGGTCGGCCAGGCGCACGTCACCCAGACGCTGAAGAACGCGGTCGAACAAAATCGGCTCGCGCACGCCTATCTTTTCGTCGGGCCGCGTGGGATCGGGAAAACTTCGACCGCGCGGATTCTCGCCAAAGCACTCAACTGCATTCACGGCCCGACCACGACGCCGTGCGGAGTGTGCGACAGCTGCAAGGAAATCACCGCCGGTAACAGCCTTGATGTCCTCGAGATCGACGGCGCGAGCAATAACGGCGTCGAGCAGGTGCGCGAGCTGCGCGATAACGTTCGTTATGCGCCGGTTAAGGGGAAATACAAAATTTACGTGATCGACGAAGTGCACATGCTCAGTTCGGCCGCCTTCAATGCGCTCCTCAAAACACTCGAGGAGCCGCCCGAACATGTGAAATTCATCTTCGCCACGACCGAACCGCAGAAGGTGTTGCCCACCATTTTGAGCCGCTGCCAGCGTTTCGATCTCCATCGCATTCCGGCGAACTTGATCGCGCAGCATCTGCAATTCATTGCGACGAAGGAAAAGATAAAACTCGACCCGGCGGCGGCGCACGCCATCGCGCGCGGTGCGGATGGCGGCCTGCGCGACGCGGAATCGATGCTCGACCAACTGGTCGCGTTCTGCGGCGAGACGATCGCGGAAAGCGACGTGCTCAGTGTCTTCGGCTTCACGAGCGAGCAAACGGTCGCAAGTTTCACGGAGAAAATTCTGCGCGGCGAGACGGCCGACGCGCTCGGCTTGCTCGACGAACAGTCGGCGGCGGGCAAGGAGATGATGAAACTGATGTCCGACCTGATCGCGCACCTGCGCGACTTGCTCGTCTTCAAGGTGAAACCGGACGCGCTCGCCGAGGAAGCAGCGCCGGAGTTGCAATCATCGTTAGGCGAAGAGGCGGCCCTGATTGAGACCGACCGCCTGCTCGAGTTGATTGAGCAGTTTGCCGAAGCCGAAGGTCGAATGAAATGGGCGCCTAACAAGAAGCTGCATTTCGAGGTGGCGGTGATCAAGGCGATTCAGACCCTCAGCCAGGTCACCCTCACCGAGGTGATCGAAAACCTCACTGCCCTCCGCGGCGGCGCATCGGTCCCATTCGTCCCAAAACCACCTGCTCCCGAGAACAAAACCGCGTCCAAAGCCGGGGGACCAGCCGCGCCGGCCGCCTCTTCTGAGCCCACTTCCGGGGGATCGCCGCACAAAGGCGCCTCCCACATTCCTGCCGCCACGCCGCCAGTCGACATGACCGCGATCTGGCCGAAAGCGGTCCAACTGGCCTACGCGCGCCGGCCGCTGATCAAGAACTGGATCGACTCGGCCAACCTGCTCGGGACGGAAGGCCGCACGGTTTTGCTCGGCTTCGCGCCCGACCAAAAGACGGTGATGGAATCGCTCTCGCGGCCGGCGAATCGCAGCTTCCTCGAGGCGCTGCTCAAGGAACTGACCGGCACCGAGTGGACGGTCAAGTTGAGCCTCGCGGAGGGCTTGCCGCCGACTCCGCCGCCCGACGAGATTCAGCCCGACCTCGAACCAGTGCGGTCCCAGCCTAACGATTCGCTCGAATCCTTCAGAAACGATCCTTTAATCAAAGAAGCCCTCGAAATCTTCAAAGGCGAAATCAAATCCGTCGGTACCTGACCCATGAATCTAAACAAGTTGATGAAGCAAGCGCAGAAGATGCAGGAGCAAATGGCTAAAACGCAGGCCGAGCTCGAGGAAAAAACCGTCGAGGTCAGCGCCGCGGGCGGGAAGGTGACGGTGGTCGCGAACGGCGCGGGCGACGTCCTTTCGATCAAGATCGCGAAAGAGATCGTCGACCCGGAGGACGTGGAAATTCTGGAAGACCTCATTTTGAGCGGGGTGCAACAAGCGATTGCGCAGGGCAAAGAGATGGCAAGCAACGAGATGACGAAAATCACCGGCGGAATGCCGGGCCTCAGCGGCCTGGGCTTGTAGGGCAGGCGCTCCGCCTGCCTCGGTTAACTGCGAACTCGGTCGCAGGTGAAAGACGAAGCGCGACCGCTGCCCGCGAGAGATTCAGGGATTGACCAACTGCACGCGATAGAACCGGCTCGGGAGATCGGTTTCATCGGTCGTCGAAACCGTTAGTTGGTTTGGACCGGCAGTGATCACGGCATTGAGCGGCGTCCATTCATCACCGAGTTGATCGCAGCTTTCAGCCTGGTAGGTCTTACCCGGCACAGTCGCCCAGCTAATCGTAGTGACTCCGTCAGAGCGCGTGATTTGGGTGACGACAAAGCCGAGCGCGGGATCGAGTCGATCGTAGATGCCGTCCGCATTTTCGTCCTGGATCGCGGCGATCGACAAGGTGAGGAACTCATCCGGATCGATATTGCCGTCGCCATTCCCAAGCGGGCATTGCGCGGCGAGGGCGCCGCCATCGGCGGTCGCGTAAGCAGCGGCCGCGACGTAAACGGTATCCGGCACGGAACCGAAAGCGGCCGCGAGATCGATCGTGGCTTCCATCTGGCCATTGCTGGTGGCGGACTTGGCGACGAGCGAAGAAACAGGCGCGTTGAACCAACCGCAAAAGTCGCTGGTGCTTTCTCCGCCGACAAATGGTTTCGAAGGATCGATCGCGACCAGGCCCGTCTTCGCCCAGGGCGCCAGAGTGCAGGCGGCAGGGAGGAGTTCGTCGGTCACGAAAATAAAGTTGTCGTTAGGCTCATTGTCGCTTCCCGGGGACGACGTCGCCACATAGAGGGTGCCGCCGCGCACCGCGGCGTAGATGGTGAGCCCGTCGGCGTTCTGGAGATATCCGGCGAAGTCGGCCTGGCCATCAAGATTGAAAGGGATTGGGGTAGGAGAGGGGGTTGGGGTTGGACTGGGTGTCGGGGTCGGAGTGGGCGTTGGGCTGGGAGTGGAAGTGGGGGTAGGAGTAGGAGTAGGAGTGACTTGGAGTTTCGTGCGCGCGTAGGTGATGACACTTGGCAAATTCCTGACGTCAACCTCGTAAATTTCGATGTAGTTGGCGCCGTAGCTGACGCCCGCGTCGACGCTGGTGGTGAGGATGGTGGCCGGGTCGCCGGGAACGCCGTAGTTGACCCGAAAGGTGCTGTCACCATAAACGTTAGCCAGCATCTGCGCGCCGACATCGGGTTGGCTATTCCAGAGGACATTCCAGGCAGAATCATCCGGGCCCGGTGCGGCAGGATTAAAGGTGGAAAGGCTATTGATCTGGACAATCAGCCTTCCGGGCCATTTGCCGCGCGACATACTAATCGTGGTGGCCGCGGCATAGGTCGCGGTGGGATCAAGATTGGGTCCCGTGTTGGAATAGCCGTCACCACCGGTTGCCCAGGGTCACGTATTGGTTCGGGAAAGCCGCCATGGTGGCGTCAATGATCTGTTGCCCGGCATCCAGCAGCTTTTCCGTGGTGTAACCGTCGGCCAACCAGTTAGCGACATCTGCGGTCGTATGCGGCACGTTCCAGTCTTCGCTCGTCGCGTTGGCGAAGCTCGCCGAGACGATTTTCACCGTTGGATTATTGGCGAAGTGGGATCCGAGGGCGGCGATCATGTCCTTCTTCTTCGCGAGGCAGGTCGGATCCCAAAAGACCGGAATCGTCGTGGGCACCCCGGCGTTGTCGAAGGTGAAGAAGATACCTCCCGCATCCTGGATGGCTTGCGTGACCCAAGCCGGCTTCTGCGCCTGGGTGTTGATCCGCAAAAGAACCACCTTGCCGTTGTCCGCGGCGGCCTGCACCTGGCCATCGAGATAGGAAAAGTCGAAGTTGTCTTCGTTAGGCTCGAGGTCGGACCAATTCTGGCGAACCGCGAGACCAACCACTTCCGGATTGGCCAGCACCACGGGAAGGACGTTGCCCCCGGCTCCCTTGAGCGAAAAGACGCCGCGCGGGACCTGTGCCCCGGCGGGAACGAGAGACAGCGCGACAAAGAGCGCTGCCGCGACCTTCGAGTTTCATCGGCTCTGGTCGCGGCTCTGATTCGCTCTGGCAGGTTCTGCGTTCACTTTCGTCAGCAGGGTGCCGATTAAGGCGTTCTACCAGCCGATTGACAAGCCAATCATCGGGCGTGGACGAGCCGGTGCGACTAAAGAACAACGGTCGCGCGCTCGTGCCGCTCGAAAATCGAAACCTCCTGGATGCCAAGCTCCGACATCTTCGTCGCCAGTCGTACGAAATTCTCCCCCTGTTGCACGTGCGAATGCCCGTCGGATGCGGTCGTGAAGGGAATGCCTTTCGTCATCGCTTGGCGGATGATTTCATCGCTCGGGTAAAGCTCGCCGACTGGCTTGCGCCAGCCCGCGGTCGATAGTTCCATCGCCAAGTCTGCATCGTGGATTTCGGAGAGAACGGCGTCGAGCACGTCGCCGAAGTCTCGGATCGGGCGGAAACCGAAAATCTTTACGAGATCGAGGTGCGCCATGCAATCGACCAGCCCACTCGCCGCCATCGCGTGGATTCGTTCGTAGTAATCGGCGTAGACCTCGTCGATGTCGCGCCGGGCAAATTCGGCCTCTTCGCCGGCATGATCGAAAGCCCAGTCGCCGCGCAGGAAGTGGACGGAACCAAGGACGAAATCGAGCCGGTCCCAATTCTTTTCGACCCACTCGCGGCCGGCGGCCGAGTGCACCAGATCGTTATCCAATTCGATCCCGGCGCGGATTTTGAGATCGGGATTCGCGGCGCGCAGCCGATCGATTTCATCGAAATCGACGCCGCGATGGTAACGGTCGTGATCCGTTAGGGCGATGTCGCGCAGGCCGATCGCGCGCGCGTGATCGGCCCAGGGTTGCAGCAACTCCAGCGTGTAGGGCTGGAGACGATGGCCCTGTGGGTGCAGGTGGTAATCGGAGAAAAGACGCATCTTTTCCTTACTTTGTCATGTTGAGCGCAGCGAAACATCTCTGACCATCTCCGCACTCCGGTTGCTCAGAAGATTCAGAGATCCTTCGCTTCTCTCAGGATGACAATTAAAGGCCCTCTCACGGCGCGGTGAGCGATTTGCGCTTCGCGACCAGCTCCGGATAGGCCGGCACCGTCACCTCGACGGTGAAGACCTTGCCGGGGGCGAGGTCGCGGGTCGCGATCGTCTCGGAGTATTCGATGTGTTCGTTCGGGTTGATCAGAACCGTGGCAACTTGTTCGGCAAAGGCGCGGTTGTCGGACCAGCGGGTAACGACCTGCCCGGCGGCATCGTGGAGCAGGATTTCGATTCGTTGCTCGCTCGGGAAATTCAGTTCGACCGCGCGGTTAGCGCGGTTCGTTAGGCGAACGGTCACGGGGAGCTGGCGGATTTCCGAGAGCTTGATCGGCTCAGGGGGAAGTTGCACTTCGAGCACGAGGCCGCGCAGTCTTGGGTTCTTGTAGTCCGGGATTTTCTGCGACGAACCAAAGGGATGAAGCACGCGACCGAGCCAGCTGCGCTTTTCCTGCGCGGGCGCGAAGCTGGCCGCGGCCAGAAAGATCAGCGCGGCGAAAATGGGAACAAATCTCATTCGCTCCAAACAGGCCAACGTTGCAAAAACTGTCAAACCCTTTATCAATCCGCCATGAGAACCCCGCTCCTCGCCGCGCTTGTTCTGCTCCTGGCGACGCGCGCCGACGGCGGGTCGCAACATTGCGTCTTCCGCGTCCACGTCGAGGCGAATGCCCGGGACAGTAACGTCTTCGCGCAGCCGATTCGCTCGATGACGGGCCGCAGCGTCTTCATTGAAAAAACCGCCTGGCTTACCGAGCGCGACGTGAAGGCGTACTACCCCTATCGCGCCGCGGATGGCAGCTACGGTGCGCTCCTCAAGCTGGACGATCACGGCCGCACCGTCCTCGACACCTTGAGCGTCGAGCGCCGAGGCGCTTATCTATATGTCTTCTTGAACGGCCGGCCGCTGACCGAGTTGCAGGTGGATCGGCGGGTCTCCGATGGGAAAGTTTACCTCGCTTCCGGCCTGACCGAGGCCGACATCAAGTCGATGAACAAAGACTGGAAGCTGATCGGCGGGCGGAAGAAAAAATGAGAGTTTGGGTGCGCTCCGCTGCGCTGCTCTTGCTCGCCACGATCGCCGCCGCCCGGGCCGAAGATGCGTCGCTGAATCTTGTCCTGCCGACCGACAACACGGCGCTGCTGCGCGGCGACAACCCGGAGTTTTATCAGGTCGTCGAACGCAACTTGCGCGGTGTGATTTCCTACCCCTGGCAGGGCGGCCAGTACGGTTTCGTGCGCGATCCGAGGGAACTGGCCGGTGGGATCGTCTATACGCGCTTCCACGAGGGGATGGATATCCGGCCGCTGAACCGCGACGCGCGTGGCGAGCCGCTCGACGAAGTGCGCGCGATCGCCGCGGGCAAGGTTGTTTACGTGAGTCGCGCGGCGGGCGCTTCAAATTACGGGCGTTACGTTGTGGTCGAGCATCGCTGGGGCGGTTGTCCCTACTACAGTCTCTACGCACATCTCAACACGATCGCGGTCGAGGCCGGACACGCGGTGCAGGAGGGGGAAAAGCTCGCCATCATGGGGCACACCGGGAGCGGCATCAACCGCGAGCGCGCGCATGTGCACGTGGAACTGAACCTCCTGCTCAACGATCATTTCGAGCAGTGGCACGACATGTTTTTCAAGAACGATCCGAATCACCACGGGATTTATAACGGAATCAACCTCGCTGGCCTTGACCTTGCCGGGCTCTTCCTGGCGTTGCGCAAGGATCCTGCACTCGCCCTGCCCGCGTTTCTTGGCCGGGAAGAGGCTTTCTATAAAGTGATCGTGCCGAATTCGCCCAACTTTCAGCTCCCGCGGCGTTATCCGTGGATGGTCGCTTCCGCGCCTAACGAAAAGCCGGCGGCCTGGGAAATTTCCTTCGCGCGTTCCGGGTTGCCTTTCCGCCTTACGCCGAGCGACAAAGCGGTCAGCGGGGCGGAGCTTTCCTATCTGAAGCCGGGTCCGATCGATGCCCGCTACCTGACCCGGGGCAACGTGAGCGGGCGTGGCCAAAGCGCGCGTCTGACCGACAACGGCAAGGCGTTGCTGCGCCTGCTGACCTTTCCAGACTAACGAATGCGACCGTATGCGTTGAAGGGTTGAAGAGTTGAAGCGGAAAAAACTCAGCCGGCGGCAATTCCTTGGGCTCGGACTCTGCGCCTTGCCGGCGGCGGCGGGCCTCGATGGCCGTTTTGCCGAACCAACCTGGTTGCGCGTGACGCATTTCGATCACCATTCCCAACCGACCTGCCGTTTCGTTCAGTTCAGCGACTGGCATTACAAAGGAGACGCCGACTACGCGGCCAAAGTCGTGCGCACGATCAACGCGCTCGAGCCGGAGTTTGTCTGCTTCAATGGCGACCTGATCGAAGACGCGCGTTTCGCGCCCGCGGCGCTCGACTTCATCCGCCAGATCGAGCGCCCAGTTTACGGTTGCCCCGGCAATTGGGATTACGGCAGCCGCGCCGATTTTCGTGAGTACGAGAAAGCGTTCCACGCGACCGGTGGCGCCTGGCTCGAAGACCGCAGCATCGTTTTGCAGAAGCACGATCTTGAACTGATTGGAGTGGGAGCGCGTGGCGTCTTCTCCTTGGGCGAAGCGAAAGCGTCGCGGCGGGTTTTGCTGCTTCACTACCCTTTCCAGGCCGATCGGCTCGACGGCCGGCGCTACGACTTGATCCTCGCTGGTCATTCGCATGGCGGGCAGGTGCGGATCCCGTTCTACGGCGCCCCCATACTGCCCTACGGCGTGGGTCCCTATCAACAGGGACGTTACGATTCGTTAGGCGGCCCGCTCTACGTCAACGTCGGCATCGGCACCTACATGTTCCCGGTCCGCTTCAATTGCCGGCCGGAAATCACGGTCGTGCGGATGTAGGACGCGCGATCCAATTATATTTTGACAGCGCGGGCCGGTCCGCTAGTTTACGCACCCCGCCGCACGCAAATTTGCGCGGACAAAATCAGGAGAGCCGCCCGGCTCGCTGGCACTGAAATCATCATGCAAAAAAATCGCAGCAAACGTTATCGCGCGGCCGCCGAGCAGGTGGATCGCAACAAGACCTACAGTTTCTCCGAGGCGGTCAGCACGTTGAAGAAACTGGCGCCGACGAAATTCGACCAGACGGTCACGATGTCGTTCCGGCTCGGGGTCGATCCGAAGCAATCGGACCAGATGGTGCGTGGCACCTGTCCGCTCCCGCATGGCAGCGGCAAACAGGTGCGCGTGCTCGTTTTTGCGCAGGGGGCGGCTGCCGCGGCGGCGAAGGAAGCCGGCGCAGAATATGTTGGCTACCAAGATTTGATCAAGAAATGCCAGGAAGGCTTTCAGGATTTCGATGTCGCGATCGCGACTCCGGCGGCGATGGCGGAGGTGCGCAAGCTCGGCAAAGTTCTGGGCCCGCGCGGGCTGATGCCGAATCCGAAGACCGGGACAGTGACCGAAGATACGGCCAAAGCGGTCGGCGAGGTGAAGGCCGGGCGAGTCGAGTTCAAACTCGACAAGAACGGCAATGTGGCCGTGCCAGTCGGTAAATTTTCCTTCGCTGAAAACCAGCTGGTTGAGAACGGCACAGCGATCATCGAGGCAGTGGTGCGGGCGCGCCCGGCGACCGCCAAAGGCCGTTTCGTCGAGGGCATGACGCTCACCGCGACGATGTCGCCCGGCCTGCATGTCGATCCTTCGCCCTACCTCACAACCTGATTTTTTTGCACCATGAGACCTGAAAAAGCCAACATCGTTTCGGACCTGTCCGAGAAACTGAATCGTTCGCCGTTCCTGCTGGTGACCGACTACCAGCACATGAACGTCGATCACTTCGGGGAGCTGCGGAATCGTCTCGCGCCGACCGGTGCCGAGGTGCACGTGGTCAAGAACAGCTTTCTCAAGCGCGCGATGACGGCGAGCGGACTGCCGGACGTCGCGGAGCAACTGAGCGGGCAGACCGCGGTGGTCACGGGCGACAAGGATGTCGCGCCAGTGGCGAAGATTTTGAAAGCGTTCGCGGCCGAGTTCAAGATCGCCGCGCTCAAAATCGGCGTGGTTGATAAGAATGTGCTTTCGACCGCGGAGGTGGAATTGCTGGCCGACCTTCCATCGCGCGCCGTTTTGCAGGCGCAGTTGCTGGGCGTGCTGCTGGCCCCGGCGACGAAGCTGGTCCGGATTTTGAACGAGCCGGCCACGGCCCTGGCGCGACTCTTGAACGCCAAGACCGTCAAGGAAGGCAAACCGGCCGAGGCAACCACCTAACGACTAACGAATTTCGTCCGGCAGCCGCCGGGCGAGCAACAAAACAAAACAAACACTGTCCGAGCCGATGGCTATCGGCTGTAATTTCCCGGGGGCTTTCGGGAGCGGCAATTGGAGGAAACTAAAATGGCAGATATGAACGCAATTGTGGAGCAACTCAGCGGGCTGACCGTTCTCGAGGTTGCTGGTTTGGTGAAGCAACTCGAAGAAAAATGGGGCGTCAGCGCAGCGGCTCCCGTGGCGATGGCGGTGGCGCCGGCTGGCGGTGGTGGCGGCGGGGCTCCCGCAGCAGCGGCCGAAGAGAAGACCACTTTCGACGTTATCCTGAAGGAAATGGGCGCGAACAAGATCGGCGTGATCAAGGAAGTGCGCGCCGCGGTCCCTGGACTCGGCCTGGCGGAAGCCAAGGCTCTGGTCGAGGGTGCGCCCAAGACGATGAAGGAAGGCGTGACCAAGGAAGAAGCCGAAGAGATCAAGAAAAAGGTCGAAGCGGCGGGCGCCAAGGTCGAAATCAAATAGTCTACATCTTTCGGGGCGCGCGGCGCTGGACAAAAAGCGCTTGCGCTCCCCGGCAGGATGTGGCTACTTATCCCTCCCTTTTTCTTGGCTAGGAGTCGCCCGACGTATTTTTAACCCGCTCTCGACGGCATATCTCAAGATTGGCAACAAAACGGTGGAGGTCTCGTTGACAGACCGCCGTTTTGCTGCCACTTTTTTCGCCCGCAATTTCCGGCCGAGCCCGTAACCCTCAGACTCCTCGCGACCTGCATCCAGGGTCGTTGCAGGTTTTAAAACCATTGGAGATTTGGTGCACCAGATATGTCAGACCGTACTGCAACAGAGCGTATCCACTTCGGGACCATCAAAGAAGCGATCGAGCCGCCCAACCTGATCGAAGTCCAGCTCAACTCCTACGTCGATTTTTTGCAAAAGGACCTCCCGCCGAACAAGCGGAAAAACACCGGGCTGCAAACCGTTTTCAAGGAAGTTTTCCCGATCGAGAGCTACGACGAAAAAGCGACGCTCGATTTCAGCCAGTATGAAATCGGCGAACCGAAACTGAGCGCGCTCGAAGCGCAGCGCGAAGGGCAAACTTTCAGCGCGCCGTTGCACGTCACTTTCCAGCTCAAGGAAGAAAAGGGGACGAAGGAGGAAAAAGTCTACATGGGCGAAATCCCGCTCATGACGCCATCGGGCACGTTCGTGATCAACGGCGCCGAGCGCGTGGTCGTCTCGCAGTTGCATCGCTCCCCGGGCATCGCTTTCGAGTCGAGCATTCACCTCAACGGCAAGGTGCTCTACAGCTTCCGGATCATTCCGGATCGCGGTTCCTGGATCGAAGTGCAATTCGACACCAGCGATTTGCTTTACATTTATCTCGATCGGCGCAAACGGCGCCGGAAATTCCTCGCTACCACTTTTCTTCGTGCCCTCGGCTACGGGACGGACGAAGAGGTGATCAAACTTTTTTACAATATCGAGGACCTCAAGCTGAGCGAGAAGCTCGATGAGGAAAGCCTCGCCACCAAGGTGCTCACGGCCGACGTGCTCGACGGCGAAGTGACAGTGGCGCGCGCTTTCGAGCCGCTCACCCTCGCTGCTGTGCGCCAGATCATGGCGCTCGGAAATAAAACGGTCAAAGTGATCGATATCACGCACGACGACACGGTCGTGAAGGCGCTGAGAAAAGATCCGGCGCACGACCAGGAGGAGGCTCTCAAGGACATCTATCGCAAGTTGCGCCCCGGCGATCCGCCGACGGTGGCGAACGCCCGCGCCCTGCTCAAGCGGCTATTTTTCGATCCGAAAAAATACGATCTCGGGCGCGTCGGACGCTACAAGCTCAACCAGAAGTTGGGCATCGACGTCGATCTCGGCGAACGCATCCTGACCGACAAGGATTTCATCGCCGCGATCAAATATCTGATCAATCTTCGCCGTGGCGAAGGCACGCTCGATGATATCGATCATCTCGGCAGCCGTCGGGTGCGCACGGTCGGCGAATTGCTCGCCAACCAGTGCCGCGTCGGCCTCGCCCGGACCGAGCGTTTGGTGAAGGAGCGCATGACGTTGTTCGACGTTAACATCGACGGCATGACGCCGCAGAAGCTGATCAACCCAAAGGCGCTCAGCGCGGTAGTGCGCGATTTTTTCGGTCGCTCGCAGCTCTCGCAGTTCATGGATCAGACCAACCCGCTCGCCGAGCTGACGCACAAGCGTCGTCTCTCCGCGCTCGGGCCCGGCGGTCTCAGTCGCGACCGCGCCGGCTTTGAAGTGCGCGACGTGCATCCGTCGCACTACGGTCGCATTTGCCCGATCGAGACGCCCGAAGGTCCAAACATCGGTCTCATCAGCTCGATGAGCACCTTTGCGCGGATCAACGAATTCGGTTTCATCGAAACGCCCTACCGCAAAGTCGAGAAAGGCCGCGTGACCGACCAGGTCGATTATTTGACCGGCGACCGCGAGGAGAATTTCATCGTCGCGCAGGCGAATGCGCCGATGGATGCCAAAGGCCATTTCACGGGCGAAAAGGTTTCGGTCCGTTATCGCGGCGACTTTTTGGAAGTGGAACCGGCCAAGGTCCATTACATGGATGTCTCGCCGAAGCAGTTGGTCTCGGTCGCGGCCGGATTGATTCCCTTCCTCGAGCACGATGACGCGAACCGCGCATTGATGGGCTCGAACATGCAACGCCAGGGCGTGCCGCTGATCGTTTCTGAGTCGCCGCTCGTCGGCACCGGTCTCGAAGGGAAAGTGGCGCGCGATTCCCGCGCGGTCGTGGTCGCGAGTGAAGCGGGCCGCGTCGCGTCGGTTACGGCCGACCAGATCGTGGTCACGAAAGACGGCGAAATGCCGGAAGGCCGCAAGAAATTGAAGACCGATGTGGAAGCGGGCGTGCACGTTTACGAGCTGCGCAAATTCATGCGCTCGAACGCCGGCACCTGCGTGAACCAGCGACCGATCGTGAAAAAAGGTCAGCACGTGAAGCGCGGCCAGGTCATCGCCGACGGTCCGAACACCGAAAACGGCGAGCTCGCGCTCGGCCGCAACGTGCTCGTCGCCTTCATGCCTTGGAATGGCTACAACTTCGAGGACGCGATCATGATCTCGGAGAAGGTGGTGAAGGAAGACATCTACACTTCCATTCACATCGACGAGTTCGAAATCGGCGCGCGCGACACCAAGCTCGGGCCGGAAGAAATCACCCGGGACATTCCCAACGTGAGCGAAGAAGCGCTTCGCAACCTCGGCTCGGACGGCGTCATTCGCGTCGGCGCGGAAGTCAAGCCGGGCGATATTCTGGTCGGGAAAATCACCCCGAAGAGCGAGACGGAGCTTGCACCGGAAGAGCGCTTGCTCCGCGCGATCTTTGGCGAAAAAGCCGCCGACGTCAAAGACACGTCGTTGACTGTGCCGTCGGGCACCTACGGCATCGTGATGGACGTAAAAGTTTCTTCACGCCACGAAGTTTCGCGGGAAAAACTGACGCCGGCGGAAACCAAGCGCCAGCTCAAGGCGATCACGGAAGACAACCGGAAAAAGAAAGACGAGTTGACGGAACAACTGACCGACGCGCTTTCCAACGTGCTCCTCGGCGAGAAAATTCCGCTCGACGTGGTCAACGCCCAGACCGGCGAAATCATTATCCCGGCGAACCGCAAAATCACCAAGACGCTGCTCCGCAAACTGGCGATGGCCTACGATCACATCGAGATCGACCCGAGCCCGATTCGCAACAAGATCCGCGAAATCATCCAGCAGTACGAGCATAAGTTTGCCGAGCTCGAGCTCGATCGCGAACGCTCGATGGATCGCGTCGAAAGCGGCGACGACATCGATCCCGGCATCATCAAGCAGGTTAAAGTGTTCGTCGCGAGCAAGCGCAAGCTGAGCGTGGGCGACAAGATGGCGGGCCGCCACGGGAACAAGGGTGTCGTCGCGCGCATCGTGCCGGAGGAAGACATGCCGTTCCTCGCGGATGGAACGCCGGTGGAGATCGTGCTCAATCCGTTAGGTGTGCCGAGCCGAATGAACGTCGGCCAGGTGCTCGAAACGCACCTTGGCGTGGCGGCCAAGGCGCTTGGCTTCAAGGTCGCGACCCCGGTTTTCGACGGAATTTCCGAGGCGAAAATCCGCGAGTACCTGAACGACGCCAAGAAAGTCGACGGCTTCACCTGGGTTCAGGAGAACGGCAAGGCGCGCCTCTTCGACGGTCGCACGGGCGACGCTTTCGACCAGGAAGTCGTCGTCGGCTACATCTATATGCTGAAGCTCGGCCATTTGGTCGCGGACAAAATCCACGCTCGCGCGGTCGGTCCCTACTCGCTCGTCACCCAGCAACCGCTCGGCGGCAAAGCGCAGTACGGCGGTCAGCGCTTCGGCGAGATGGAGGTCTGGGCGCTCGAGGCCTACGGCGCGGCCTACACCTTGCAGGAACTCCTCACCGTCAAGTCGGACGACGTGCAGGGACGCACCCGGATCTACGAATCGATCGTGAAGGGTGACAACTCGCTCGAAGCCGGCACGCCGGAATCTTTCAACGTGTTAATCAAGGAAATGCAGTCGTTAGGCCTCGACGTCAAAGTCGGCGGCCATGCGCCCAGCTTTCTCGAGAACGTTGCCTAACCAATCACAATTATTGTCATCCTGAGTGAAACGAAGGATCACTGACCATTCTTCCGACTGCCGCGCACACGAGCAGACGACGTCAGAGATTCTTCGCTCTGCTCAGAATGACAGCGAAGTGGAGTAAGAAATTTTAGAAAGTAAATTATGAACGAACATTCCTGGCGGGAATTGGTGGGCGAAGAACGCCCCGTGGGTTTCGATCAGGTCTCCATCGGGGTCGCTTCCTCCGACACGATGCGCTCCTGGAGCAAGGGCGAAGTCAAGAATCCCGAGACGATCAACTACCGCACCTTCAAGCCGGAAAAGGGCGGCTTGTTTTGCGAGCGCATTTTCGGTCCGACGCGCGACTGGGAATGCTCCTGCGGAAAATACAAGCGGATCAAGCACAAGGGCGTGATCTGCGACCGGTGCGGCGTCGAGGTGACGCTCGCGCGGGTGCGCCGGGAGCGGATGGGCCACATCGAGCTCGCCGTGCCCGTCTCCCACATTTGGTTCTATAAATGCATGCCGTCGCGACTTGGTTTGATGCTCGACATGAGCGCCCGCCAGCTCGAGCGCGTCATCTATTACGAGGACTATATCGTGATTGATCCGGGCAACACGCCGCTCACGAAATGCCAGCTTCTTACCGAGATCGAATATCGCGAAGCGCAGGAACAATACGGCGATGAATTCAAAGCCGGCATGGGCGCCGACGCGGTCAAGGTGCTGCTCGGCGAAATCGAACTCTCGAAGCTGAACAAGGAGCTCGAGGAGGCGATGGGCAATACCAAGAGCAAACAGATTCGCAAGAAACTCGCGAAGCGTTTGAAGCTTGTGCAGGGCTTTGCCTCCTCCCATTCGCGTCCCGAATGGATGGTGCTCGAAGTGCTCCCGGTGATCCCGCCCGATCTGCGCCCGCTCGTGCCGCTCGAGGGCGGACGGTTCGCGACCTCGGATTTGAACGATCTTTATCGCCGCGTCATCAACCGCAACAACCGGCTCAAGAACCTCCTCCAGCTCAAGACGCCAGACGTCATCATTCGCAACGAAAAACGCATGTTGCAGGAAGCGGTCGACGCGCTCTTCGACAACGGACGCCACGGCCGCGCCGTCACCGGCGCGGGCAATCGTCCGCTCAAATCGCTCAGCGACATGCTCAAGGGCAAGGGCGGACGTTTCCGTCAGAACTTGTTAGGCAAACGCGTCGATTACTCGGGCCGTTCGGTCATCGTCATCGGTCCGGAGTTAAAACTGAACCAGTGCGGGTTGCCGAAGAAAATGGCGCTCGTCCTGTTCGAGCCGTTCATCATTCGCCGCCTGAAAGATCTCGGCTACGTCCACACCGTGCGCAGCGCGAAGAAAATGATCGAGCGCCAGACGCCGGAAGTCTGGGACATCCTCGAGGAAGTGACCAAGGGCCACCCGGTCCTCCTGAATCGCGCGCCGACTCTGCATCGTCTTTCGATCCAGGCTTTCGAGCCGCTCCTGATCGAAGGCGAGGCGATCCGCATTCATCCGCTCGTCTGCACCGCCTATAACGCGGACTTCGACGGCGACCNNGGCGACCAGATGGCCGTCCACGTGCCCCTCTCGGTCGAGGCGCAAATGGAAGCGCGCATGCTAATGCTCGCGCCGAACAATATCTTTTCGCCGTCGAGCGGAAAACCGATCACCACGCCGTCGCAGGACATCACGTTAGGCTGTTATTATCTCACGCAGAATCCGCGCCGCGCCGCGGGCGCCGCGGTGGAAACGCGCCTGCCGCTTTTCGACAACGCGACTGAAGTTGAGTTCGCGATGGCCGATGGGGCGGTCAAGACGCACGATCGGATTCGCCTGCGGAATCCGGATTTCGGTAAAGAAACCATCTACGGCGACGCCGAAACGCGCGTTATGGAAACGACCGCGGGTCGCGTCATCTTCAACGAGATCTGGCCCGACAAACTCGGTTTCTTCAACAAAGCCGCCGGCAAGAAGCAGCTCAGCGACATTATCTGGCGTTGTTACCAGGTGGCCGGCCAGCAGGGCACGGTCGAGACGCTCGATCGCCTCAAGGAACTCGGCTTCGCGGAAGCGACCAAGGCCGGCGTGTCGATCGGCATCTCCGACATGATCATTCCGAAGGAGAAAGAGCTCCAGCTCGCGAATGCCTACAAACAGATCAAGCAGGTCGAACAGCAGTACCGCAAAGGCATCATCACTGACGGCGAGCGCTACAACAAGATCATCGACATCTGGACCCACGCGGGCGACGAGATTTCCAATGTCATGTTCCGTACCCTCGAGCATAACGAAGGCCGCAAAGAACTGAACCCGGTCTTCCTGATGGTCGATTCCGGCGCGCGCGGCAACCGTCAGCAGGTGAAGCAGCTGGCCGGGATGCGCGGTTTGATGGCGAAGCCCTCGGGCGAAATCATCGAGCGGCCGATCACCTCGAACTTCCGCGAAGGTCTGACCGTGCTCGAGTATTTCATCTCCACTCACGGCGCGCGCAAGGGTCTGGCCGACACCGCGCTCAAGACGGCGGATTCCGGTTACCTGACGAGAAAGCTGGTCGACGCGTCGCAGGACGTGATCATCAACGAGATCGATTGCGAAACGGTCAACGGCATCACGGTGCGCGCCATTTATGAAGGCGACGAAGAAGTGGTCGATCTCGCGACCCGCATCATCGGCCGCGTCAGCTGTGAAACGGTGGTCGATCCGGTGACGAAAAAGAAAATCGTCAAGGCGAATCAGTTGATCGACGAGCCCATCGCCGCCGCGATTGAAAAAGTCGGCGTGGAAAGCCTCAAGATTCGTTCCGTCCTGACCTGCGAAACCGGGCGCGGCGTTTGCGCGCATTGCTACGGACGGAACCTGGCGACCGGCCAGTTCGTGAAGCTGGGCGAAGCAGTCGGCATCATCGCCGCGCAATCGATCGGCGAACCGGGCACGCAGTTGACGATGCGGACCTTCCACATCGGCGGCACCGCGAGCCAGACCTTTAAGCAGCCGATCATCAAAGCGAAGAACGACGGCCGCGTGCAGTTCAATGAGCTGCGCACCGTGCAGTCGCTCGACGGCAACTGGATCGCGCTCAATAAGAACGGCTCGATCAGCCTGCATAACGAAGAGGGCCGGGAAATCGAGCGCTACAATATCGTCATCGGTTCCGTCATCTCGATGGCCGACGGCGCGAAGGTGAAGAAAGGCGAAACCTTTGTGCAGTGGGATCCCTATAACGTCCCGATCTTGACCGACAAAAGCGGCAAGATCGAATTCCGCGACATGATCGCGGGCGTCACCATGAAACGCGACGTGGACGAGGCGACCGGGCTGATGGGCACCGTCATTATCGAACACAAGGAAGACCTGCATCCGCAGATCGTGATCGTGGGCGACGACGGCGAAGTAGCCGCGAGTTATTCCATTCCGGCGGGCGCGCACGTCATCGTCGAGGCGAATCACAAGATTCGCGCCGGCGCCTTGCTCGCCAAGACGCCGCGCAAGATTGCCAAGACCAAGGACATTACCGGCGGTCTGCCACGCGTGGCGGAATTGTTCGAGGCGCGCCGTCCGAAAGATGCGGCCGAGATCGCGAAGATCGACGGCATCGTCGAAATCGGCGGCACGGTGCGCGGGAAACGGAAGCTGATTCTGAAGGACACCGCGACCGGCGCGGAAGAAGAGCACCTCATTCCGCTGAACAAACACATGATCGTGTTCAAAGGCGACTTCGTGAAGAAGGGCTCGCAACTAACCGAAGGACCAATCGTGCCGCATGAGATTCTGGAGATTTGCGGACCGCAGGATTTGCAGGAGCACCTCGTGAACGAAGTGCAGGAAGTTTACCGGCTCCAGGGCGTCGAGATTAACGACAAGCACATCGAGATCATCGTTAGGCAAATGCTCCGCAAGGTGAAGATCACCGACCCGGGCGACACCGCGCTCCTCTGGGGCGACCAGATCGATAAGCTCGAGTTCGAAAAGCAAAACGCCGAAGTCGTGAAGCAGGGCGGCAAGCCGGCCGAAGCGACCCCGGTGCTGCTCGGCATCACCAAGGCTTCGCTCGAAACCGACAGCTTCATCTCCGCGGCGTCGTTCCAGGACACGACCCGCGTCCTGACCGAGGCTGCCACGTTGGGCAAAGTCGACAAGCTGCGCGGCTTCAAGGAGAACGTGATCATGGGTCACCTCATCCCGGCCGGCACCGGCTTCCCGGCGGTGCGCGAGATCAAACTTGTCGAACTCGGCGAGCAGGTCGGCGCCCCCTTAATGGAAGAGCCGGAACCGCAACCCGCGCTTGGCTAAAATAAATTCCATGCTGTAGAAATGAGGGCCGCACGCGAGTGCGGCTCTCATTATTTCACGATGTCGATCGCAACCAAAACCGGAGATGCCGGCGAAACCTCGCTCATGTATGGCCGGCGCGTATCCAAGACGGATGCGCGGGTCGATGCTTACGGTTGTGTCGATGAACTGAATTCGGCACTCGGTCTCGTCCGGGCGACGGCCGGGGCGGCGCAGGTTGGGGAGCAGATTCTCTCCATCCAAAAAGAGCTGGTCACGGTGATGGGTGAACTGGCGACCGCGCCGCAAGACCTCGCGCGTTATCAAAAGGACGGCTTTGCCCTAACGACCGCCGCAATGGTCGATCGCCTGACCGCGGCGATTGACGACCTGGAAAAAGATAAAACGCTTTACGGGAAAGGCTGGGCCATGCCGGGGAACAACCCGCTCGCCGCTGCGCTCGACCTGGCGCGCACGGTCTGTCGCCGGGCCGAGCGCCGTGTCGCCGCGCTCGAGGTGAGCGAACATGCCCAGGCGGAAATCCTTCGTTATCTGAACCGTCTCTCCGATCTCTGCTGGCTCCTCGCGCGTTTCGCGGAGAAAAACGGCGCCGCTGCGGCGTGAGGTTTTCTTGAAACCGCCATGACCGTTACCGATCACGAATTCGTCGACCTTCCGACGCCCACCGGCCCGATGCGCACGCACGTCTTGCGCCCTGCGGCGGAAGGCCGCTATCCGGGCATCCTGCTTTTCTCGGAAATCTTTCAGGTCACCGCCCCCATCCGTCGGACGGCGGCGTTGCTTGCCGGGCACGGGTTCCTCGTCGCAGTGCCGGAGATTTACCACGAATACGAACCCGCCGGCACTGTGCTCGCCTACGACAATACGGGAGCGGAGCGCGGCAATGCTCTCAAGACCACCAAGCCGCTCGACGCCTACGATGCCGACGCGCGGGCGGTCTTGAAATACCTGACCGAACATCCCGCCTCGACTGGCAAGCTCGGCGTCATGGGCATCTGCATCGGCGGCCATCTCGCATTTCGCGCGGCGATGAATCCCGGCGTGCTCGCCGCCGCCTGCTTTTACGCCACCGATATCCACAAGCGCGGTCTCGGCGCGGGCATGAATGACAACACGCTCGATCGCATTCCCGAGATCGCCGGCGAAATGCTCATGGTCTGGGGCCTCCAGGATCCGCACGTCCCGCTCGAAGGTCGCTTGAAAATCCATGCCGCGCTCGAAGCGGCCGGCACGTTTTTTCAATGGCACGAGTTCAACGCCGCCCACGCTTTCCTGCGCGACGAAGGCCCGCGTTACAATCCCGTGCTCGCCCAGCAGAGCTACGCGCTCGCGCTGGAAATGTTCCAGCGCCGGCTCGCGGAGGGCGATGTCATCGCCGCGAAACCGGCGGACGCCGGCGAGACGAAGCATTAGGAAGGCAGGCGCGGAACTGAGTTTGCGCCCGGCCGCGAAACTCTTTCCGGGTAGCGCACGTGTCTCGCGTGCGGGCGATGGCGTCCTCGCCATCGCGAACTTTCTCAGAAGCGCACGTGTCAGGAAAAGTTCGTTGCGGTGGAACACCGCAACCAGCACGCGAGACGCGTGCGCTACCCGGAAAATTCCCTCGGCGCGCGACCTATTTCGGCAGCTCGTCGTCCCTACCCAGATACTCCCAGCGTTGCAGAGAAAGCGGCACGTTCCCGTTCTTCCAGACGTAATCGTGGAAGGCGCGCAGATTGAATTTTTCACCCTGCTGCAGGCGCGCTTCGGCGAGCAGCTTGGTGATCTGGAGTTTGCCGATCTGGTAGGTGATGGCCTGTCCCGGACCGGTGGAGAAGGCGGTCGCTTCCTGCCGGGCCGTCGCCGGATCCATCGGCACTTTCGTTTCGAGATATTTCGCCGCTTGCTCGAGGGTGAATTCGCCAAGCGCGAGTTTCACGTCGACTTCCACGCGGAGCGCGCGCAGACGCATAAAATTGTAAATGATCTCGCGAGTGTGCGGGCTGTCGTCGAAGAGACCGGCCTGCAGCATCATCTCCTCGGCGTAAAAGCCGATGCCTTCGTTCGCGCCGGAGTCATAGTAATGCCGCCGGATCGGGTCGTCGTGTTTCCAGGAAAGGCAGAGCTGAAAATAATGGCCCGGGATTCCTTCGTGGGCGGTGAGAGGCCGCGGATCTTGCGCCGTGGCGCGCCCAAAGTAACCGAGCTTGGCGGAAGGCGGATCAACGTAACGGATGCAGTTCTCTTGCAGACGTGACGGCGAAGTGAAGTCGTCCATTTCTCCGAAGCCATCGAGCGCATGCAGATAAGCCGGCATCGCACGCATGGTGTAGTGCTGCATCCATCCGGGCACGGTGAGAATGCCGCGAGTTTCGAGAAAATCGCGGATCTGCAATTCTTTCGCGGCCGTGTCCGCGATCCAACGGTCGGTGTTGTCCGCGATCTTCAGCGGCGGAACATCCTTGTTCCGGTTCTTCTCATACGCTTCGAAGGCCACCGCGCGATTCCATTCCTGCCGACCCATGGCGAGGAGTTCTTCGGGCGCGTAGGGGAGCAAAGCCACGTTCCGCAGAAAGAAAAGGTAAGCGTCCCGGCCGAGCGCGGTTTGCGCCGGCAACGAAGGCAGTTCTTTCTGTAGTCGTTGCCGAAAATTCTCCAGCGCGTCCTCGGCGCTCTCCGTGGCGCCGGTCAACTCCGCTTCCTTCAAAGTGGTCGAGGGCTGGAGCGCGGTCGCCATCTCCTGCAAGCGCGGCCGGATTTTCTCGAGCGCCCGAATCGCGACGCTGGCGAAGGGCGCGGGTGGATTCGTTAGGTTGGCGGTCGCGTTTTCCAGGATGGCGGGAATGTTTTCAATCCGGACGAGGATTTCCCGGCTCCGTGTTTCATCATAAGGGGCAGGTACGGTTAACGCCTCCACTACCGGGGTGAGCGTTTGCTCGAGGTAAAAGTTGGGGTCGCGCTTCCAGCGCGGATTGATTTCCAACTCCCAGTGCACGCGTGCCAGGGCGGAGCCGATCAGCCGATAATCGACCTGCTGCGGGACGGGCCATTTGCTGGCGTCGACTTGTTTCCAGCGCGCCTCGAACTCGCCGAGATCCGCGCGGCGCTTCGCGATGGCCGCGGGAGACCAATCGCGGATTCCACCCGGGCGCTGCATGCGATTGACATCGTCGCTGGTGAACGGCGCGTATTGCGCGCGCCAGGTCCAGAAGTCCTGCGCGAGCTTCTGGAGTGGAGTGTTCGGCGGCTCTCCGTAGATCCGGCCGACGAGAAGGAGTGAAATGGCAAGAATGGCGGCTTGTTTCATAAAGATCGAGCAGTCGACTCTATCGCTCTGGCGGAACTGGAGGAGCAAAATCGTCGCGGCTGGTTGGGGAGCGCACGCGACTCGCGTGCTGTTTCCGGCGACTCGCCGGAAACTTCCCTTAAGTGTCGCACTGGGATGTGCTCGGCGAGTCGCCGAACACGGCACGCGAGTCGCGTGCGCTCCCCGGACTCACTCGGAGCGCAGCGCGACCATCGGGTCGACCCGCGCGGCGCGACGCGCCGGCAGCCAGGTGGCGAGTAACGCCGCGGCGGCGAGGACGAGCGGCGCAATGGTGAAGGCGATCGGATCGAGCGCGCCGACTTCGTAAAGCAACCCGCTCACGACTTTTCCGGTCAGGACGGCGAAGAGCAGCCCAAGCGCGACACCGCTCACGAGCATGACCGCGGTCTCGCGCATGAACATCCATTGCACCACTCCGGGGCGCGCTCCCAGCGCCATGCGGATGCCGATTTCCCGCCGCCGCCGCGCGACCGCGTAGGCTTTCACGCCGTAAATCCCGATCACGGCGAGAGTGAGCGCGAGTCCGCCGAAGACGGAGAAGAGCGCCGCTCCCGCGCGCACGACCCAGAGTTCCACGTTGCTCTCGAGATGTTGCGAAAACGTCTTCAGCGAGAGGATGGGCAACACCGGATCGACTTCGCGCACGGTGCGGCGGATGAGATCGGCCGCGGCCGTCTCACTCGTGCGGTCGAGTGCGGCGAATTTGATGATGAAGAAAACGTTGCTCTGGAAACCGCGGGCGAACGGCAGGTAGAGAGTGCCCGGAAGTTCCTTCTCGAAAAGCGCATCGCGCGTTGCCGGCACGATGCCAATGATTTCGATCGGCTCGTTAGGCTTCAGTGCGCCGCTTGAGTCGTCGTTCATGCCGATACCGGCCCGGCCGCCGCCTTTCGAGGGCGCGGCGTCGACCGCGATCTGGATCTGTTGCCCGAGCGCGTCACCCCGGGGCCAGAGTTTTTTCGCCAGGACGTCGTCGACGATCGCGACCGCGGGTCCGCCGGGATTTGTCGCCTCCGCGACGTTAAACGCCCGGCCCCGCGGAAAATGCAGTCCGACCGTCGTGAAATAATCCGCGCCCACGCTGTCCCAGCGGGCCTCGAAAGCGAGACCTTCCGCGGCTGTTGCCGGATGAGTCTCCGGCGCCGCAGTGATGCCGGCGCGCTGCACTTTCTTGCTCAGCGAAATCATCCCGAACGGCACGGTGGCGGAGATGCTGGCGTGTTCGACGCCGGGCAAGGCTGCGAGCCGCTCCTGCAACTGGCGATAAATCTCGCGTGACTGTTTTTGATTGTGGCCGCCGAGGCTGGCGTCGACCTCGAGGAGGAAGCTGTGGTCGACCTTTATTCCGGGATCGACGCCGGCGGCCTTGTTCGCCCCGCGGATGAAAAGCGCGGCGGCGGTGAGGAGGGCGAGGGAGAAGGCGATCTGTGCGACAACGAGTGGATTGCGCGGGAGAAATTTCCAATGTCGCCTAACGATATCTTCGGCGGCGTTTTCTTTCAAGTCGCCGATGACGAGGCCGCGCGAGAGTTTGAGGGCTGGCCCGAGCGTGAAGCAGATCGTACCGATCAGGCAAAAAACGAGGGTCGCGCCTAACAATGCCGGATTGGGTCCGCTCTGCCAGACGAGATCGAGTGGGAGCATGTGGCCGAGGGAAGCGAAAAGCAGGTCGGAGGACCAAAGCCCGAGGAGGATGCCGAGCCCGCCGCCGAAGAGAGCGAGCACGAAACCTTCGATCAAGAGCTGCCTGACAATTCGGCCGCGGCTCCCGCCGAGCGCCTGGCGGATGGCAATTTCCTTCCGTCGCGCCGTTCCGCGGGCGAGGAGCATGTTCGCGAGATTGAGGCAGGCGACGAAAAGGACGATGAGCGACATCCCGAGGAGCAGTGGGGCGACGCCGCCGAGGAAGCCGTCGCCCTGCGGACTCGTGCTCGTGGAGAAACGCGAGAGCGGCGCGGTCATGAAGGTTTGGTTCTTCTGCTCGACGGGATAGGCCTTTTCCAAATTCGTCGCGAGCGTCTTGAGCGCGGGGAGCGCGGCGGCCGCGCTCAGGCCCGGCTTGAGGCGCCCGATGAGCAGCAACTGCGTGCCGGAGCGGTCGCCTAACGAATTGCGGTTATCCTGCTCGAAATCGTTCGCCACCTGGTCGTAAACGCCGATGGGCAGCCAGACTTCCGCGGAGACGATCTGCATCGTCCCGGTGAATCCTTCCGGCATGATCCCGACGATCGTGTAGGGCCGGCCATTGATCAGCATTTTCGAACCGAGCAGCGCCGGATCGAATCCCTGCTTCTTCCAATAGTTGTGACTCACGATCGCGACCGGGGTGTTGCGCCCGGGCGTTTCTTCCTCCGGGAGAAAGGAGCGTCCCTGCGCCGGAGAATGACCGAGGACAGAGAAATAATTCGAGCTCACGACATCGGCAAAAGCGCGTCGCGTGTCGCCTTTTTCTCCGAGCCCGACCAACGCGAGATTGTGCGCACAGAGGCCGGAGAAGACCGTGTTCTGCTCCCGAATATCTTGATAAGTCGGGTAGGAAAACCCGCGAAAACTCTTCGGGTTCTTCGCGTCCTGGGAAAAGAGCTGCACGATTTCGGCCGGCCGCGCGTAGGACGGCGGCTGGAAAAAGAGCGTGTGAATGAGGCTGAAGACGGCGGTGTTGACGCCGATGCCGAGGCCGAGGGTGAGGATGGCAATGAGGCTGAAGCCGGGCGACTTGAGCAGGAGGCGAAAAGCGTAACGGAGATCGTTCATAGGATT
This sequence comes from Spartobacteria bacterium, assembly GCA_003169975.1. Classification (GTDB taxonomy): domain Bacteria; phylum Verrucomicrobiota; class Verrucomicrobiia; order Chthoniobacterales; family UBA10450; genus Palsa-1392. The sequence continues at coordinate 84,500 of PNAA01000025.1, forward strand.
TTTGATTGCGGATCCGCCTGAGGCGGACTGACTGCGGATTTGAAGATCATTCGGTGCGGAGTGCGATCATGGGATCGACTTTGGTGGCGCGTCGCGCTGGGATGAGGCAGGCTACGAGCGACACAGTGGTCATGACGAGGGCGGTGCCAAGAAGAGCGGCGACAGGCAGCGCTGGCACGTCGAAGAGAACGCTCTGCATCGCTCTTCCTGCCAGCCACGCGCCGATCAAACCGAGGATGGTTCCGGCGGCGAGAAGCCGCAGGCCTAACGAGAGGAATTGCGTTCCGATCTGCCGCGTCTGCGCGCCGAGCGCCATGCGAATGCCGATCTCGCGCCGGCGTTGCGCGACGGCGTAACTAAGAACTCCATATGTACCAACGGCCGCCAGGAGCAGCGCGACGCCGGCGAAAATTCCGGCGAGTAGCGCCGGCGAGCGACGCGCGATGAGGCTCTCCGCAACGCGAGTGTCCATCGAACGAATGTTATCGACCGCGAGTGCGGGATGCGCTGCGCGCACCAGCTTGCGCAGCGTCTCGGCGAACGCTTCCGGGCGCTGGCTTGTGCGGGTGACGATGAAAATACTGGCGCTGTCGCGATAAGCGTAAGGCAGGTAAACCGCGCCTTGCCCCTGCGCTTCGGTGAGCGCGGCTTGCTTCACGACGCCGACAACGCCGACAACTGTAAACAGCTGCGCGTCGTCTTTTTCGTCGCCGAGCGCGATCCTTTGGCCGAGCGCGCCGCCCTTAGGCCAGTAACGCCGGGCCAAATCTTCGTCCACCACACAAACGCGTTCCGCGCGGTGAGAATCTGCCGAGGTGAGGAAGCGTCCTTCGCGCAGGTCAATGCCGAGGGCCGAGAAGTACTCGCCGTGAACGGCATAAGAATAATGGCCGTGGACCGATTGACCCGGCGGTGGCACATAGCCCTTAGGTGTGACTGCGGTTTTGCCGCTGTCGCCGCTCAGCGGAATGCTCGTGATCGTTCCGGTGGCGGCGATTCCCGGTTGCTGGCGGATGGATTCGAGCAAGCGATCGACGATGCCGACTCGCTCCCGCTGCAGATCCCATGAGACGGTGCACTCGCCGGTGAGAACGTGATCTGGGCGAAATCCGGGAGAAACCGCCATCACTTTTTTCAGGCTCAGGCCGAGCAGCGCCGCGCCCGCGAGCAAGACAAATGCGAGCGCAATCTGGGCAACGATGAAGCCGTGGCGAAGACGTTGCGTGGCGCGGTTGATCGTGCCCGTGCGCGATTCCGATTGCAGCGCGTTCGCGAGATGACTGCGGAGGTTGAACCAGGCGATCGGCATCGCGATTACCACCCCAAGAACCACCGAACCGACGAGGCCGATCGACGTGAGCCATCCATCGAACGCGATATGTGCGCCGAGCGGCAAACGATTCGCGCCGAGGACCTGCAGCAAATGCGTTCCCCACGCGCCCACCAAGACACCGAGTAATCCGCCGGTCGCAGTCAGAAGAACGGTTTCAGTCACGACTTGCCTAACGACATGCCCTCGGTTCGCTCCCATCGATTGGCGGATGGCTATTTCTTTCGCTCGATCGCTCGCGCGGATCAGGAAAAGATTTATGAGATTCACTGCGCCAATGAGCAGGAGGAAAAACACACCGGCCTGCATCAGCAAAAGCGTCGGACGAACGGAGCGGACGTGATCCGCGTGCAGCGGAACCACCGGCGAGCGAAAGCCGGCTTCGGCCATCATTTTCGCCTCCGGATTGTCCTTCTCGACCGCATCATTGTGCGCGTCGATCTGGGCTTGCGCTTCCGCGATGGTGGCGCCGGGTTTTAACCGCGCGATCAGGTGGGTGCCGCCGCCGCCAGAATGGCGCGCCTTCGGTCCACGCTGTTCCATATCGGATTTTATCGGGAGAAAAACGCGCGCCTCGGACGAGAGAAAACGAAAAGCAGGAGGCAGGACGCCAACAACCTTTCTTGGGATACCGTTTATGCGGGTATCACGACCCAAAATGTTTGGATCGGAATTGAAACGCTGGCGCCAGAAGGCGTCCGTCAAAATAATGACGTTCTTCTGTGCGGCCGTTTCTTCCTCGGTGAAGTTGCGACCGATCGCGGGACTTACCCCAAGGGTCGTGAAAAATTCCGGCGAGATGCGCACGATTTCCTCTTGTTGCATGGAGCCCGGATCACCGACGGTTTCGGCTCTCTCCATAAAAAGGGAAAGGCTCTCGAAGGCCGGGATGTTGCCGCGCCGCTCGTAGTAATTGGTTATCGACGAGCCGTCATTCTCAACGCCGGCTTTCGGATAGGTGTTGTAAATCGTCACCAGCCGATCGGGTTGCGGAAACGGCAGCGGCCGCAACAGAACAGAATCGATAACCGCGAAGATGGCGAGGTTCGCGCCGAGACAGATCGCGACCGTGGCCAGCGCGGTCACGGTGAAGGCCGGAGTCTTGCGCAGTTGCCGCAAAGCGTAGCGAAGATCGTTCATGGAATGTTAGATGTTCGATGCCTGATGTTTTTCATTCAGCGCGAAGAGCAATAATTGGATCAACGCGTGACGCGCGGCGCGCCGGGATATAGCAGGCGAGCAAGGCTACGAATCCGAGCAGCAGCGAAATGGCAACAAAGGTCATAGGATCTGCTGCGTTCACGCCGAAGAGGAGACTTGCGATCACGCGATTGAGACCGAGCGCTCCGGCCAAACCGACGCCGATCCCGATTAGAACGAGCGTCATCCCCTGCCTGACCACCATGTAGAGCACATCCGCGGTTTGCGCGCCGAGCGCCATGCGAATGCCGATGTCCTGTGTGCGCTGGGTCACCGTGTAGGCCATCACGCCGTAAATCCCGATGGCGGCGAGGAGCAGGGCGGCGCAGGCGAAGACCGCAAAGAGCTGCATCGAGACCCGGCGCGTGCCTAACGAGTTCGCAACCACGTCGTCCATCGTGCGGACGTTGTAGATAGGCTGGTCCTTGTCGAGCGCCTGTACTTCGTGTCGCAAGGTACTGGCGAAGGCAGCAGGATCGCCGGCGGTCCGAATCACCAGCCCCATGAAATTCCACTGCGAGTCCTGGGCGTGTGGAACGTAGATTTGCGCGCCGCCCTCGCCGGTAAGAGAACCCGTCTTCGTGTCGCCGACCACCCCGACGATTTCGCGCATGAATTTTTCATCGCGGCGATGCCCTCGAAATGCAGACCAGATGCTGAGGCGTTTGCCGATCGCGGCTGTGGGCGAACCGAAGTGACGCTTCGCGGTGGTTTCGTTGATGATTACCACCTTCGGTCCGTCAGCATTGTCGCGAGGTTCGAAGGTGCGTCCGGAAAGCAACGGAATTCGGAGCGCGTGAAAATAATCGCCCGTGATGGTGGAGAACATCGCGTCCTTCGCTTCGTCCACCGTGAGCGGCCGGCCTTCCGGAATAAACCCGCGTCCAATCGCATAACCACTGGGGTTGAGCGGAAGATTGACGCTGCCTCCCGCCGCTTGCACGCCCGGCACCACTTCCAGCCGTTCTATCAGTTGCCGGAAAAATTCCACGTTCTGCTGATCATCTTTGTATTTCGGACCCTGCAACGCCAGGTTGGCGATGAGGACGTTGTGCGCATTGAAGCCGGGCCGAATCTCTTGAAGACGGAGGAAGCTCTTGATGAGCAATCCAGCGCCAACCAGCAGCATGAGCGAAAGGGCGACCTCACCGATCAACAGCAGGCTGCGCGCACTTGTCCGCCGATGTCCTTCGCCGCTGCGTCCGCCTTCTTTCAATGCGCTGGTGACGTCGAGCTTCGAGGCTTGGAGCGCGGGGACGATGCCGAAGAGAATGCCGGTAAGCGCCGAGACGCCGAGAGCGAACATCAGGACGCGATAATCAATTCCGATCTGCTCGAGCCGCGGCCCGCCTTCGGGCAACATCGACATCAGTAGATCGGTTAACCAAATGCTGAGGACGAGTCCCGCAGCCCCGCCGATTGCCGAGAGCAGAATGCTCTCCGTCAGCATCTGCCGCAGAACGCGCGTGCGACTCGCGCCCATCGCGGCCCGGATCGCAATTTCCTTTTGCCGCGCGGCGCTGCGGGCGAGGAGGAGATTGGCTACGTTCGCGCAGGCAATGAAGAGCACGAATCCGACGGCGCCAAGGAGCGCGAGGAGGGACGGTTTTACCTCCCGAACGAGCCGTTCGTGGAGCGTCGAAACAAACACGTCCCAACCTTTGTTGGTCTCCTGAAACTGCTTGGCGAGCTGCGAGTTGATGGCGCTGAGACGAGTTTGCGCCTGCTTCAGATCGACACCGTTATTCAGGCGCGCGATCGCCGACCACACGCGGTTATCGCGCGGTTCGTCCGAGAGATTGACCGCGCTCGGCACCCAAACTTGGGTTTGCTCCGGGTATTCAAACCCCGGCGGCATCACGCCGATGATCGTGAGGGGCCTTGAGCTCATCTGGACCTGTTTCCCGACGATGGCCGGATCAGATCCGAAGCGGCGCTTCCATAAGCCGTGGCTGATGATCGCGACGCTTTGCGGCCACCCTTTGTCGTCTTCGGGAACGAACGTTCGCCCGAGAACAGGCTGCACCCCGAGCACAGAGAAGAACCCGGTCGTCACACCGGCGCGCGGCACGCGCTCCGGCTCCGCCCCATCCGCTCCAAGGTGGGCCTCGCCGGTCCAGTAGGCGGCGGTGCTCGCGAAGAGATCGGTTTGTTGCGACCAATCAGTAAAGTCGAGAAACGAGATGTTGCTTTCGGTAATGCCCGCCGCCCCAGGATTTTTGCCTTCGATGTAGATGATGCGTTCAGCGTCCGGAAACGGAAGCGGCCGGAGGAGAACGCCGTTCACCAGGCTGAAGATCGCGGTGTTGGCGCCGATGCCGAGAGCGAGTGTCAGAATCGCGACGAATGTGAAGCCTGGCGCTTTGCGGAGTTGACGCAGGGCGAAGCGAAGGTCGTTCATATAAGAGTAGCGCAAGCTTCCAGCTTGCCTTTTTTTTGGGTCATCCCGCGCCTGCGGGAGAAGCATGCGTTAGATTTTGTTTTCATTCGGATCGAAGTGTTACCATCGGATCGACTTGGGTTGCGCGACGTGCGGGCAGGAGGCAGGCAAGAAGCGCCGCAGCGGCGAGCACAAAAACGACAAAGGCTAAAGTCAGCGGATCACGCGCTCCGACTCCGTAGAGAAAATTCGCCAGCAGGCGGCCGAAGACGAGCGCAGCGGCCAAGCCCACGCCCAATCCGATTCCGACAAGACTCATGCCCCGCCGCAAGATGAGACGAAACACGACTGCGCGTTGCGCACCGAGGGCCAGTCGAATCCCGATCTCGCGCGTGCGTTGCGTGACGGCATAGGCCAGCGTTCCATAAATCCCGATCACAGCGAGCGCGAGCGCGAGCCCAGAAAAAAGCGCTACCAGAATCACGGACAGCCGGCGCGTCGCGAGACTTTCCGCGAGCCGATCGTCCATCGAGCGTACATCGAAAATGGGCTGGTCGGGGTCGAGCGCGAGCACGGCATTGCGCACCGCGCTGGCTAGCGCCAGCGGATCGCCAGCGGATCGCACGAGCAGAGTATTCTGCACGTCCGGGTATTGCGCGGTGGGAAAGTAAGCTTGGACCAGTTTCGGCTCCGCCGTCGCGAGATCGTCGTGAAGCGCAGTCGGCACGACGCCCACGACGGTAAACTGCGTGCGCGGCCGGTCGCGCACGAGGTTGTTGATCTGTTGACCGAGCGGATTCTGGCCGGGAAAAAACTTTCTCGCAAATGCTTCGTCGATGATGACAACGCTGGGTTTGTTGAGCGAGTCTCCCGCGTCGAAAGCGCGCCCGCGCAACAGCGCCATGCCCATCGCCTTGAAATAATCAGGCGACACCTCCTGCTCTTCCGCTAACGGTTCCTCCCCTGGCTTCGGGTCAGGCCGGCCCGTGATTGCGAAAGCAATCTGCGCTCCGCCGCCACTGCCGAACGGCGCGTTGTCGCTCAGCGCGACCGCGCGGACACCGGGCAGACCGGCGATCTGCTCGAGCAGCCGCCGGTAAAGCGCGGCCATCTCGGCTGGTCCGTTGGGATTGCCGCGGTATTTCAATCCCGGGAGTTTGATTTGTATCGCCAGCACATGGCCAGGGTCGAATCCGAGCCGCACATTTTGGAGCGCCGCGAAACTTTTTAGGAGCAGCCCGGCGCCCGTGAGCAACACGCAAGCGAGCGCCACCTGCCCGATGACGAGCAGCGCCTGACTGCGCTGGCGGCCCGGCCCGGCGGTGCCGCCGCGGCCCGCCTCTTGCAGCGCGGAATTGAGATCGCCGCGCGAGATTTTCCAGGCCGGGAAAAAACCGAAAAGCAAACCCGTGCCTAACGAAACCAATGCCGCAAACGCCAGCACCACACCATCGACGCGTACTTGCTGGAAGCGCGGAATGTCTTTCGGACTGAGCGCGCGAACTGCATCGACGCCCCAGACCGCCAACAGCAGGCCCAGCCCACCGCCGATCACCGCCATCAACACGCTTTCGGCGAGCAATTGCGAGAGAAGCCGCCCGCGACTCGCGCCCAGCGCCGCGCGTACCGCGATTTCCTTTCGCCGCCCGGCCGCGCGAGCGAGCTGTAGACTCGCCAGATTCGCGCAAGCGATCAAGAGCACAAAACCGACCGCGCCCAGCAGCAGCCAGAGCGTCTCGCGATATTCGCCGACCGTGTTCTCCAAGAGCTGAGTAAACTTCACGCCGTTGCCAGCATTGCTGTTCGGATATTGTTTTTCGAGGCCCTGGGAGATGACGCCGAACTCGGCCTGCGCCTGTGCGATCGACACGCCTTTTTTCAGCCGTGCGATGCCGAACAAGCCCGCGTAGTGACTGTCACGTTGCGTGAGATACCGCATTTGGGCGTAGTAACCGAAGGGCGCGTAGAGATCGATGTTGCGCGGGTTGGTCAGCGTCGCGGGCATGACGCCGACCACCTCATAAGAAATGAAGTTCAGCGTCAGAACCCGCCCAATAATGCCCGGATCGGCACCGAACCTCCTGCGCCAGAGTGCTTCGCTCAGCACGACGACATTAGCGCCGCCGGACAAGTCATCGCGTTCCGAAAAGACGCGACCGAGTTTCGGCGCGAGGCCGATTACTTTGAAGTAGCTCGCGGTGACAAATGCGCCGTGCAGCGTTTCCGGCTCGCCGTTCCCTGTGAGATTAAAATCGTCGCGGCGATAGACCGAGAGATCGTCGAAAGTGTGCTGGGCAGCGCGCCAGTCGAGGTAGTTAGGATAAGCGACTGACATTTCGCCAAATTCCGGCCGGGTCTCCGAAAGCTGATAAAGCCGGTCCGGTTCGGGATAAGGCAACGGTCGCAAGAGAACGGCATTGACCACGCTGAAGATCGCGGTGTTCGCGCCAATCCCGAGCGCGAGCGTCGCAATGGCGATGATGCTGAAGGCCGGCGATTTCCAAAGCAACCGCAACGCATAGCGAAGATTGTTCATGGAAGTTTCATTCAGCGCGCAACGTGGCGATCGGATCGGCGCGAGAAGCGCGTCGCGCCGGAATCCAGCAGGCAAGAAACGCGACACTCGTCAGCAAGAATGAGACTCCGATCAAAGTTGCCGGGTCAGTGGGGCCAATCCCGAAGAGCAGGTTCGCGATTATTCGTGTCAGCGCGAACGAGGCCAACAGACCCAGCGCGACGCCGATCACGGCCAAGGTCATTCCCTCCGCCACCACCATTTTGAGGACGTCGCTTTTTTGCGCGCCTAACGCCATGCGAAGGCCGATCTCTTTGTTTCGTTGTGTGACGAAGTAGGCCATGACGCCGTAGATCCCGACCGCGGCGAGCGCCAATGCGAGCGTCGAGAAAATGCCGAGCAGGAGCATGACGAATCTGCTCCGGGCCATGCTTTGGGAGAGCAGGTCCTCCATCGTCTTGATCTCGAAGACGGGCTGATCCTTGTCCAAGGCCAGGACTTGACTGCGAATCGCGCCGATCAGGCTCGCGGGTTCGACCGTCGTCCGCACGACGAGGCTCATGAAATTACGCGGGACCTGGCGGTAGGGCTCGTATAACTCCGGCTTGATTTCTGCGTCGAGGCTGCGGTGTTTTACGTTGCCGACCACGCCGACGATTTCCGCCCAGGCGAGCTTGCCGTCGTCCTCCAAACCCAGTCGTTTTCCGAGCGCGCTCCGGCCGGGAAAAAATCGCCGGGCCAGCGCTTCGTTGACCACGAGGACGTGCGGCGTGTCCGCGCGATCTTGTTCCGTTAACTGCCGGCCCTCCAGCAGGGGGATGCGCATCGCCTGGAAATAGCCGGGGGTGACCAAACGCTCACCAGGCTCCGCCCGATCGGCCATCGGAAGGATGGGCTGCCCTTCGATTAACACGCCGGTGGTCGAGTCGCTCCCGCTCATCGGCAGAGGATCAACGCCGCCGGCGGAGGCGACGCCGGGCAATCGGGTGACGCGTTCGAGCAATTGGTCGAAGAAGACGTTCGCCTGTCCGCTTTCCCTGTACTTCTGTCGCGGCAAAGCGATGCTCAGCGTGAGGAGATTCTTCGCTTCGAATCCGGGGCGGGCTTGTTGCAATCGCCGCGAACTCCTGAGCATGAGTCCGGCGCCGACGAGCAGGAGGAGCGCAAGCGCGACTTCGGAAATCACGAGAAGACGCGTCAGGCGACTGCGCTTTCGCCCGCCAGTAGCGCGGCCGCTTTCCCGCAGCGAGTTATCCAGGTCGGGTTTGGACGCCTGAAGCGCGGGAGCGAGCCCGAAAAGGACACCGGTGAGAAGCAGAATGCCTAACGTCCAAAGGAAGACCGCACCGTTCAGACCGATCTCGTTCAGCCGTGGCAGATCGGCGGGCGCAAGGTTTCTGAGAAGGTCGATGCCCCAGGAGGCGAGAAGAAGGCCACCGAGGCCGCCCAGCGTCGACAACATCAGGGATTCAGTCAGGAATTGTCGGATGAGCCGGCCGCGTCCCGCCCCAAGCGCCAAACGAATCGCGATCTCTTTTTGGCGGCCGACGAGCCGGACGAGCATCAGGTTAGCAACATTCGCGCAGGCGATGAGCAGGACAAACCCAACCGCGGCGAAGAGCACATAGAGATAGGGTTGAATGTCGCCGACCAACTGTCGATGCAGCGGGATGATGTTCACGCCGGCCCAGGTGTTCGTGGCGGGATACTGGGTTTGCAGTTGCCTAACAATGACGTTCATGCCCGCCTGGGCCTGCTCCACGGAAACGCCGGCTTTCAGCCGGCCCAGGACATAGAGATAATGCGAGATGCGGTCGCCATCCTTCGATCCGCGTCGCAGCGGCGTCCACATTTCCACCTGGAAGCTGGCGGGAAATTGAATCTGGAAATTGGTCGGCATGACGCCGACGACGGTGCATGGCTCGCCATTAAAAGTGAACGACCGGCCGATCACGTTCGGGTCGGCATCGAAGCGGCGCTGCCACAGTGCGTGGCTCAGGATGACTGTGCGGGCAGCGGTTGGTTTTTCTTCCTCAGCCAGGAACGAACGGCCGATGGTGGGTTGGATGCCGAGCAGGTCGAAAAAATCAGCGCTCACAACCGCGCCTTGAATCCTCTCCGGCTGCGTCGAGCCGGTAAGATTGAAATTGGCGTAGGTGAGCCCGGCGATTTGCTGGAAAACCCGGTTCTGGGCGCGCCAATCGTAGAAATTTCCCAGCGCCACTTCGTTGCGCAGATTCGCTTCCGCGCCGGGTTGCCGGTTCGTCTCCCAGACAGCGACGAGCCGTGCCGGCTCCTTAAAGGCGAGGGGATGAAAGAGCACCGCATCGATCACGCTGAAGATCGCGCTGTTCGCCCCAATCCCGAGCGCGAGGGTGAGGATGGCGATGAGGCTGAAACCGGGCGACTTCAGCAGCATCCGGAAGGCGTATTTGAAATCGGTCAACATAAGATATTGTCGTTAGGCGAGGGTTTCATTCCGAGCGCAGGGCAATAATGGGATCGACTCGCGCGGCGCGGCGTGCCGGCAGCCAGGCCGCGAAAAAAGCCACCGCCGCCATCAGGAGCACGATGGCGCCGAAGGTCAGCGGGTCCCACGCGCCCACTCCGAAGAGCAGGGTGTTAAGCAAACGTGTGGCGGCGACGGCGCCGATCAGCCCGATCCCGACGCTGATCGCGACCAGCACCATCGCCTGGCCGACGATGAGCCAGAAGATGGAAGACTGTGCCGCGCCCAGGGCGATCCGGATCCCGATCTCGTTCGTCCGCTGCGCGACGGAATAGGCCATCACACCGTAAATGCCGATGGCGGTGAGGAGGAGCGCGGTCCCGGCGAAGATCGAGAGGAGAAGGGCGTTGAAACGCGGCCGGGCGAGCGAGCGCGAGATGTAATCCTCAAAGACCCTTACACTCGTTAGGGGAATATTCGGATCGACCGCGGCGAGTTGCGCGCGAATCGCCGCAGTCAGGCTGGCGGGATTCGCGACCTTGGTGCGCACGACGAGGGTCACGCGGTCGAACGGAATCTGCGTCTGCGGCAGATACATCTCGGGCGTGTCTTCGTTGCGCAGCGAGCGGTGTTTCACATTGCCGACCACGCCGATGATTTCGCGCATTTTTGGTTTCTCATCGCCGGTGCTGAAACCGGGCGTGATCTGTTTGCCGATCGCGTTTTGTCCGGGGAAATACTTGCTCGCGAAGAGTTCGTTCACGATCACGACCGGCGCGGTATCGAACGCATCGTGCTCGTCGAAAACCCGGCCCTGCCGCACCGGAATGCCCATCGTCTTGAAGTAATCCGTCCCGGCGACCCGCGCCGGCGCGGCGGCCCGTTGACCTTCCGGCAGCGGATGATCCGCGAGGTCGAAATCCGTTACCATATTGCTCGAGCTCAAGGGCAGCGGCATGATCGTGCTCGCCGCTTCCACGCCCGGGAGGGCGCGAATCTTCGGCATCAACTGCTGGAAGAACGCGATGATGTTTTCGTTCTTCGGATAGGCCGATCCCGGCAAGTCGAAGCGCGCGGTGAAGAGACGATCCGGGCGCAAGCCGGTCGGCACCTGGCCGAGCCGCGCGAAACTTTGAATGAGCAGTCCCGCGCAAATCAGGAGGACGAGCGCGAGCGCCACTTCCGCCATGACGAGAGCGTTGCGCACCCGGCCTTTGTGTCCGCCGTCGCCGCCCGTGCGCATGCCACTTTTGAGGGCGCTATTGAGATCGATGTGCGAGGCCTGCCAGGCCGGGACGAGCCCGAAAATGACGCCGGTGACGAGGGAGACGAAAAGGGTGAAGGCGAGGACCGCGGCATCGAGCTGGATGTCGCCGATGCGCGGAATATTTTGCGGGATCGCGTGGATCAACCCGGCGGTTCCCCACTGCGCGACGAGCAAGCCCAAGCCGCCGCCGAGCGCGGAGAGCACGACGCTTTCGGTGAGCAGTTGCCGTACGATGCGCCCGCGGCTTGCGCCTAACGCCGCGCGTAAGGCGATCTCCTTGCCGCGGACCGAGGCGCGGGCGAGCAGAAGATTGGCGACGTTCGCGTTCGCGATGAGGAGGACGCAAACAACCGCGCCGAACAAAACATAGAGCGCTGTCCGGACATCGCCGATCAGCTCCTCGCGCAACGGTTTCACGATCGCGCCGAAATAGGAATTGGTATCGGGATATTGCTTTTCGAGATTCGCGGCGATGCCCGAGAGATCGGCCTGTGCCTGCGCGATCGAAAAGCCGGGCTTGAGTCGGGCGATCGCTTCGAGGGTGTGGTTGCCACGCTCTTCGGTCATCGGCTTTAGCCCCTCCGAGTTCGAGGCGTCTTCGGCGATCGTCACATAGAACTCGATCGACTCCGTCTGGATCGGGAATTGAAAGCGGGCCGGCATCACGCCGATAACCGTGTAGGGCCGGCGATCGAGCACGACCGTGCGCCCAAGCGCATTTTTCTCGCCGCCGAAATGCTTCTGCCAAAAGTCATGGCTCAGGATGACCTTGAACCCGCCCGGGCCGCCCCCGGCCTGCTCGTCGGCGCGGGCAAATCCGCGCCCGATGGCTGGCTTGATCCCGAGGACGTCGAAGAATTCGGCGCTGCACTTCACTTGGAGGAAGCTTTGCGCGCCGTTCGCGTCGGTGAACGCGACCGTCTGGTCGCGATAAACCGCGCTGCTCGCAAGAGTGCGATTCTGTCTCCGGAAATCGAAAAAGTCGGGATAGGAGAGCGAGCCGAGCTGGTCGCGCGGCGTGCCGTCGTGCGTGTTGGTGTTGCCGAAGGCGATCAATTGTTCGGGCGCGGGAAAGGGCAGCGGCTTGAGGAGAACGGCATTGACGACGCTGAAAATGGCGGTGTTGGCGCCGATCCCGAGGGCGAGCGTGAGCACGGCGATGAAAGTAAAGCCGGGCGATTTGCGGAGCTGACGGAGAGCGAAGCGGAGGTCGTTCATTGGGCAGATTTCATTCGGCTCGCAGCGTCACGATCGGATCCAGGCACGCCACCGACCACCGCCAGCGCCATTTTCTCCGCCACCGGCGTCTTGAGGACGTTGCTTTCTTGCGCTCGACATGGTGTTCTTTATTCGTTAGGCAATTACTCGGCACGCAGGGTAATCATGGGATCAACGACCGCCGCGCGGCGGGCTGGAATCCAGCCGGCCAGCGCCACCGCGACCGAAAGAACAATCGTCCCGCCGAGCCAGATGAGCGGCGCGACGGCCGGAAGATCGGCCCAGTAATGACTCGCGACCTCTATTCCGGCCCAGGCCGCCGCTCCGCCCACGACGATTCCTGACGCCAACAGTCGTCCCGCCTGCGAAGCGACCAGGCGAATCAACGACGCGGCGGTCGCGCCCAGCGCCACGCGAATGCCAAACTCCCGCGTCCGTCGTGTCACCTGCAGAGCGAGAAGGCCATAGACGCCAATGGAGGCGAGAACGAGTCCGAGCGCGCCAAAGAGCGCCACGAGGGCGAAAACGAAACGCTCCGTCACCCACGATTCTGCGGCGGCGGCCTCGAGCGAGATGAGATCGTAAGCCGCGAGTCGCTTGTCCGCGCGCGCCAGGGCACCCCGCACGGTCGCCTCAAGAGATTTCGGCTCGCCCGCGCTCTCCACCACGAATGTCATTTCGTCGCCACCGCTCGCGAGCCAGCGCGACAGCGGCAGGCAAACCGTCCCGACGACTTCGCCATCGTCCGGATCGGCGATCGCCTTGGTGTCCGCGACGACCCCGACGACCGTGAACCAGGGCCGGGGACTATCGAGGCGGCCGGATTTTACTCTCTTGCCTAACGGATCCTGGCCGGGCCAAAAACGGCGGGCGAATGATTCGTTAACGATGCAGACCGGCGTGGAATCGACGCGATCGGTTGCGGCAAAATCGCGCCCGCGCAGGAAGCGCTGGCCAATCGTCGTGAAATATCCCGGCAACGTCCCGCGCATGTAGGCGTAGTAAGCCGCGCGCGGTTCCGACGGGTGACCGCCCTCGGGCACGCAAGCCATCAGATCACGCGCCGCTTCCATCGGCGCGGGCGCGGTGACGCTCGCGGAGCGGACTCCGGGCAGGGCGCGCAGTTCTCCGAGCGTGGTGTCGATCGTGCGCGCCCGTGCATCCCGTGAGGTGAAGAGCCGATCGGACAACATCGCGTTGAAGACGAGCCGGTGTTCGGTGGCAAAGCCCCAGGGTTCGTGCACGATTTTGTAAAAATATTGCGTGAGCGTGAGGCTGCCCATGAGCAGAACCGCCGCGATCGCGATTTCGATGACGATGAGGCCGCCGAGCAACCGCCGTGTGCCGCGATCCAGCGTCGCTCCGCGGCCGATGCTTCCGAGCGAACGCCGCAAATCTGTCCGCGCTGCGCGCCACGCCGGGAGCAGACCGAAGCCGACGCCGATGAGCAGCATCGCACCCGTGGCAAAACCAAAGACGGGCCAGTCGAGTCGAACACCGTAATCAAATTCGCGGATTGCGCTGCCCGTCGCGTCCGCGCCTTCAGGACTGAGCGCGACCAGCGCGGGCGTAAGCCAGCCCGCGACGAGTAATCCGAGCGCCGTCCCGAAGGCAGCGAGGACGAGCGTTTGCACGAGTCCTTCCCGAATGAGGCGACCGCGCGTGGCACCGAGCGCGGAGCGCAAGGCCATCTCCGCGTCCCGCTCGACCACGCGGCCGAGCATCAAGCCGGCAAAGTTTGCTGCCGCAACGAGCAGCGCACAAAGGGCCGCCCCCGCGATGAGCAGAAGCTTCGGCCGGAGATCCATGATGAAGCTGTCGCGTAGCGGAATGAGATGGGCGCGCGGCGCGTTGTTCGGATCGGGCGCCGCTCGATTGATCGCCGCGCACATCCGGCGGACGGCGGCATCCGCTTGCGCAATGGTGATGCCCGCCCGGAGCCGCGCCACACCGTAAAGATAGTGATTGGGCTGACCGGTCGCGGCGAAATTGAGGGCGAGCGGCAACCAAATTTCAGCGCGATATGGATGACGAAACATCTTCGGCATCACGCCCACGATGGTGTAGGACGCGTCGTCCAGTTTGATCGTGTGTCCCAGGACATCCCCGCGTCCCCCGAGATTCCTTTGCCAGAAATCATGGCCGACAATCACCACGCGCGGACCGCCCGACTGATCTTCGGCGACCGTGAAGTTCCGTCCGAGCGCCGGCTGCAGGCCAAGGACGTTCAAGAAGTTGGCGCTGATCCGCGCAGCCGGGAAACTTTGCGCGGACTCGCCAGGGTTCGCGGCGGTGACACTCGCGCCGGTGGCGACGCCGATCCCTTCGAAAATGTCGTGGCCGTACTCGCGCCATTGCCGAACAGTCTTCTCCGCCAGATTCAGCGAGTTACCGCGCGCTCCGTTTTCTTCGAGTGTCTCGTAAAGCCGCACTAATCGATCGGCCCGCGGAAAAGGCAGCGGTCGCAGCAGGGCGCTCTCGATGACCGAAAAGATGGCCGTATTCGCGCCAATCCCGAGCGCCAGAGTAACGATGGCAACAATGCTGAAACCGGGCGATTTCCGGAGGGAGCGAAAGGCGAAGCGGAGGTCGTTCATTGAGTTTGCGGCTTGTGACGGTGGAAAAAATGACGGCGCTCGAATGATTCGTTAGGCATCATTCTGCCCGCAATGCCTCCATCGGATTTACCCTGGTCGCGCGATGCGCCGGCAGCAGACAGGCCAGCAGCGCCACCGCCCCGAGCAGGAGAGTGGTGCAGGCGAAAGTCAGCGGGTCGTGCGCGTTCGTTTGGAAAAGCATCGAACCCATCACGCGCGCGGCGATGAACGTGGCCCCGAGACCGAGCAAAAGGCCGAGTCCAACCAGTTTGCCACCATGAGTGAGGACGAGCCGAAGCATGTCGCTGCGTTGCGCGCCGAGTGCCATCCGAATCCCGAACTCGCCGGTCCGCTGGACGACGCTGTAGGCCATCACGCCGTAGATGCCGACGGACGCGATCACGAGCGCGACAACCGAGAAGACCACGAGCAACATCATCGCAAATCGCTGTTTCGCGATCGTCTCCGACAGAATTTCTTCGAGCGGGCGAATGGCGCCGATCGGCTGGTCTTTGTCCACGGAATAAACCGCGGGACGCAATGCGCCCGGCGCTCCGGTCGTGCGCAGGACGACGTTCAGCGAAGAGAACGGTTTCTGCGCGAACGGCTCGTAGGTCTGGCTCGTTGTCTCCTTGTCGACGCCGTACTGTTTGATGTCACCGACGATGCCGACGATCTGCCGCCAGGTGTCGGGCCCGTTGGTCACGTTGATCCGTTTGCCGATCGGGTCCTCGTTAGGGAAATACTGCCGGGCGAGCGTTTCGTTAATGATCAGGACGCGTGGCGCCTTCGCATTGTCCTGCGCGGTGAAGAGGCGGCCGCGGACCAGGCGGATACCCATCGCGCGGAAATAATCGGGCGTCACCGCGTAGTAATTGGTGCTCGGCAAATCGCTCGGCGCCATCGGCGGGCGGCCTTCGATATTAAAGCCAAGCACCCAGTCGCCCAGCAGCGGCAGGGTATGAGTGAGACCAACGGCCTGCACGCCGGGCAGCGCGCGCAAGCGTTCGAGGAGCGCATCGGCGAACGCCACTTGCTGCTCGTCCTGCTCGTATTTTTTCTCCGGGAGCGCGAGGCGCAGCACGGTGGCATTGGCCGGGTTGAATCCGGGATCGACGTGGGTCAGCCGCATGAAGCTGCGCGCGAACAGGCCGGCCCCGCCTAACAACACCAGCGCGAAGGCGACTTCGATCACGACCAGCGCGCCGCGCAATCGGCCGCGGGTATCGGTCGATCCGCGCGAGCCTTGCTTCAGTGCTTCGTTGACGTCGGTATGCGCGGCGAGCCAGGCCGGCGCGACGCCGAAAACCACACCGGTGAGAACGCTGAGCGCGAGGGAAAAGAAAAGAACCGTCGCGTCGAGATGAATGTCGGCGGCGCGCGGGAGATCGGGAGGCGCGAGCGCCAGCAAAACGTCGAGGCCCCAGCGGGCCACGAGCAGACCGGCCGCGCCTCCCAGCAGGGCGAGGAGGACGCTCTCGGTCAACAGTTGCCTAACGAGCCGCGCACGGCCGGCGCCGAGCGCGGCGCGAATGGAAAGCTCGCGCCGTCGCGCCGTGGCCCGCGCGAGGAGGAGATTGGCGATGTTTGCGCACGCGATCAGGAGGACGCAACCGACCGCGCCGAGGAGGGTGTAGAGGACCGCGCGCACATCGCGCACGCTGTAATCGAGCATCGGCATGACAAAGACGCCCCAGCCTTTATTGGAGTCGGGATATTGCTTCGCGAGCTGGGCTGTGAGCAGCTTCAATTCGGCGTTGGCCTGGGCGACGCTCACGCCGGTTTTCAAGCGCGCGGCTACCTTGAGATAATGCGCGCCGCGCTCCTTGTTGCTCCGCTCCTCCGCGCTGAAGGCCATCGGCGTCCAGACGTCGACTTGGCTCGCCTGACCGAAATCCGGCGGCGCGACACCGACGACGGTGTACGTCTCGCCGTCTAGTTGCACCGAGCGCCCGATGATTTTTTTGTCGCCGCCGAAAACGCGTTCCCAAAACGGATTGCCCAAGACGACAACGTGATTTTTGCCGGGCACGTCTTCCTCCGGCAGAAAGGTTCTACCAAGGACCGGATGAACGCCGTAGACATCGAAGTAGTGCGCGGTGGCTTTGACCTCGATGAGCCGTTGCGGCTCACCCTCACCGGTCAGGTTAATCTGCGAGCCGCTGTAGGCGGCGATCGCGGAATACAATTTCGTCTGTTTCTCCCAGTTGAGATAGTTCGGCGGCGAAACGGAAAATTCCGGGAACTGCGGCAACTGCGTTTCGCGGATGACGACGATCCGATCCGGCTGCGGGTAATCGAGCGGCCGCAGGAGGACGCCGTTAACGACGGAGAAAATCGCAGCGCACGCGCCGATCCCGAGGGCGAGCGTCAGGATCGCGATCGCGGCAAAGCCGGGCGATTTGCAAAGCTGGCGAATGGCATAGCGGAGATCGGCCGGCATCTGTTCCCCTTCTCGTTAGGCGTCGTCTACTGCTGCGCAGTTTGTTTGTCAGCGGAGACGATCTCGATCGAACCGGCGCTGCTGCGCAGGACGAGTTTCGTGCCGCCGCCGTTCAACGTGCCCTTGAGCGAATCGCTCTCGGTGCTGCTCCTTGAGATGGGCAAATCGCTCCGCACGCGGCCCGCACTGGTCTCGGCGTCGATCGTTAGGGCGGCGTTCGCTGGCGTAAGCACCGTGATGTTGCCACCGGAGGTTTCCAGTCGCACATCACCGGCGACGGGCGAGGGGAGAATGGCGGAAACCGATCCGCCGGAGGTTTCGGCGCTCAGCTTTCCGTTGATGCTGCCGAGCCGCAATTTGCCGCCGCTGCTCTCTACTTTCGTGTCGCCGACGCGGTTCAGCACCGTGACGTTGCCACCTGAAGTATCGACGTTCAATTTGCCGCGGCCGCCGGTGACTTCGATCCGGCCGCCGCTGGTATCGAGATCGGTCGTGCCATCGCAATCCTTCACCGTGATATCGCCGCCGCTCGTGTCGGCGTGAATCTCACCGTGGATTTGGCCGAAATTCAGGTCGCCCCCGCTGGTGTCGACCTTCACCTCACCCGTGAGGCCGTGAGCGGAAACGTCGCCGCCCGAGGTATCAAGATCGAGGTTGAAATTGGACGGGACGCGCAGGGTGTAGCGAGCGTCGGTCCGGGAGTGACCGAACATTCTCCAAAGCTGCGAGCCTAACGAATCGCGTTTGTGGATGGCGCGCACGATGACCTTGTCGCCCTCGGTGGTGATCGTGACCGGAACCGCCTTAAAGTATTCCTCCTCCTTTTCCTTGGAGGAGGCCTGGATTTTCCGGTGGACATCGACGACGACCTTGTCGTTCTCGCCCGGTGCGACGTCGATCGAGCCAAAGTCAACGTCGACGACCAGTTTGCCACCCGGTTTGGCGGCACGCGTTTCGTGAATGTTTTCTTCCGTCGCCGCCGCCGCGCCGAGCACGGTGACGATGAGGAAGGCGGATATCAGGATTGGTTGTTTCATTGCGGGTTTTCCTTCTGGTTGCTCTCAGTGCACAATCCAGCCGTCGCGCAGCTGGATGATGCGGTTGCCGTAGGCGGCGTTCGTTTCGGAATGCGTGACCTGGATGATGGTGGTGCCGTCGGAGTTCAGCCTTTTGAAAAGCTGCATGATTTCCTCGGCCTGGCTGGAATGGAGATTGCCGGTCGGTTCGTCGGCGAGAATAAGCTTCGGGCTCGCGATGACGGCCCGCGCGATGCTGACGAGCTGCTGCTGGCCGCCGGAGAGCTGACGCGGATAAAGATCTTTTTTCCCGACAATCGAAAAGCGATCGAGCGTGTCCGCGACGAGCGCCGTTCGTTCTGATTTGCTGTAACGGCGATAGGAGAGTGGGATGTCGAGGTTCTCGTAGACCGTCAGGTCATCGAGCAGGTTGTAGTTTTGGAAAACGAAACCGATCTGCTCATTGCGCAGGATGGTGCGCTCTTTCGGTTTCAGGCGGTGGACCGCCGTTTCGTCGAGGTAATACTCACCGGTCCAGCCGACGTCGTGCATGCCTAACAAGTGCAGGAGAGTCGATTTCCCGGCGCCGGATGGTCCCATCACGGAAACGAAATCGCCATCCTCGACCGTGAGATCAATGTCGCGCAGGATGTAGACGAATTGCTGTTTGCCTAACGGGTAGGAACGCTCGATGTGTTCGAGCCGGATGAGTGGGCCGGTCTTCATATCAACCTCGGCCGAGGGCGATCATCGGGTCGGCGCGAGTGGCGCGATGAGCCGGGATGTAACTGGCGAGAAACGCGACCAGGGTAAGGGTGAGGGTGACGACGAGGAAGGTCGCAAGGTCGAGCGCGCTCGTGCCATAGAGCGCGGAGCGCAGGACCGAAGTGCTGAGCAAAGCGACGATCAAGCCGAGCAGAGTGCCGGCCGCAATCAAAGCGCCGGCCTGGAAAATCACCAGTCGCAGGACGTCGGAGCGCTGCGCACCGAGCGCCATCCGGACGCCGATCTCATGCGTCCGCTGGACGACGAGGAACGACATCACGCCGTAGATGCCGACGGCCGCGAGCACGAGCGCGACGCCCGCGAAAACCGCGAGGAGCACGACCGAAAGCTTGCGCGGCGCGATCGAGTCCGCGACGACCTGCTCGAGCGTGCGCACATGAGCGATCGGCTGCGCGGGATCGATTGCCTGCACTTCGCGCCGGATCGCGCTCGTGAAGCTGCTCGGATCCTGCGAGCTGCGCACGGCGAGGATGACGGAGGAATAAGGCACCTGCGCGACCGGGACGTAGAACTCGGGCTTCGCTGGTTGATCGAGCCCCCGATGGCGCAGGTCGCCGACGATTCCGACGATCGTCGAAATGGCCGGGGTGGTAAAAGGAACCCGGATGCGTTTGCCCAGCGCGCTTTCGTTAGGCCAATAGCGCTCGGCGAGCGCACGGTTGATGATGACAACCGGCGGAGCGTCCAGTTTGTCGGCCGCGGTGAAGAAGCGCCCCTGCACGAGCGGAATCTCCAAGGTCCGGAAATAATTGGGCGAGACGATGCGATCTTCCTCATCCGGTCCGGGATGCGCGTCGTCGCTCATTCTTCCTTCGATCCCGAACGAGCAGTCGCTGTTAATGCCGCTCATCGGCAAGATGGTCGCTAGGCCGATCTGGCTTACCCCGGGCAGACTGGCGACGCGGCGCTCGAGCTCGGCGAAGAAGGCGGCTTGTGTTTTGTTGTCCGGGTAACGCTGCGCGGGCAGGGAAATCTCCGCGGTCAGGACGTTTTTCGCATTGAAGCCTGGGTTGACATTTTCCAGCCTAACGAAACTCTTGAGGAGCAATCCCGCGCCCGTCAGGAGAACGAGAGCGAGGGCAACTTCCGCGACGACCAGAACGTTGCGCAGCCGGTTATGCCGGCGGCTCGAAGTCGATCCGCGGCCGCCTTCCTTGAGCGCTTCGGTCAGGTCCGGCTTGCCGCTGGCGAGCGCGGGGACGAGGCCAAAAATCAGGCCTGTGCCGATTGCAATCGCGAGAGTAACGAGCAGGACGGTGCCATCGATTCGGACTTCGCTCAGGCGCGGGATGGTCTGGGTGCCGAGCGTCTTTACAAGATCGATCGCCCAGATGGCGAACAGGACGCCCACTGCTCCGCCGAAAATCGCCAGGACGACACTTTCCGTCAGGCCCTGGCGGAGCAGGCGCGCGCGGCTCGCGCCGACGGCGACGCGGATGGCCATTTCGCGCTCGCGCGCGGAAGCCCGCGCGAGCAGCATGGTAGCGAGGTTGGCGCAGGCAATGAGGAGGACGAGCGCGACCGCACCGAGCAGGATGAGGAGCAGCGGCTTCATTCCGCCGATGACCTGCTCCTTGAGCGGATAAAGCATCGCGCCAAAGCTTTCGGTCTGCGGATAATTATCTTTGAACCGCGGCCGCATCGCCCGCACGACGGTTTCGATTTCAGCCTGGGCCTGCTGCGCGGAAACGCCGGGCGCAAGCCGGCCGATCACGCCGTAGCTGCGCGAGCCGCGTTGTTTCATTTCCGCATCGGTGAAGCCCAGCGGCTGCCAGATGTCGGCCTGCTCGCCGAACTGCGCGCCCGTGATGTTGAAGAGCGGGAGGGGGAATTCAAAGCTCGCGGGCATGATGCCGACGACGGTGAAAGCGCGACCGTCGGCCAGCACCCTGCTCCCGAGGACGCGCGGATCGCGATCGAATTTCCGCCGCCAGAGCCGCTCACTGATCATGACAACGTCGTTGCGGCCGACCGCGCATTCCTCCGCGCGAAAAATGCGACCGCGGATCGGTTGCACGCCTAACAATGGAAACAGATCGGCCGAAACCGTCGCGCCGAAAATGCGTTCCGCGACATCGCCCTCGGAAAGATTGTAGGTGGCGGTGGTGAAGGCGGCGAGCTTCTCGAAGCTTTTGAGTTGGGCCTTGTAGTCGAGAAATTCCGGCGGCGAGACCGGGATGGCGTCGAGGTGCTGGGCCTTGAAATGCTCGAAGAGGAGAACGAGGCGGGCCGGATCCTCATAAGGCAGCGGCTTGATGAGGAGCGCATTGACCAGGGTGAAGACCGCGGTCGTCGCGCCGATCCCGAGCGCGAGGGTGAGAATGCCGACGAGCGCGAAGAGCGGATTTTTAATCAGCTGCCGGAGCGCGAAGCGAATTTCTGAGATCATGGCGCGCTTTTTACGGTTGTCATCCCGAACGCACTCGAGGGATCACGGGGTGGAACCTTCAGGGTTAATTCCACGGGATCCTTCGACCCCGAATCCTTGCGGGGCTCAGGATGACGGAGATGCGCGACGGCGACGTTGATGGCGAGGAGGACGAGGATGAGGAGCGCCTTCAGTGATCCGTCGCTAAGACCAGCTGCGCGCATCATTTCGCTCCCCGTCAGGCGGCGATTTTGTCCTCGACAACCCGGCCGTCGAACAGGTGGATGGTGCGGTCGGCGTGCTGCGCGAAGCGTGCGTCGTGGGTGACCATGCAAATGGTCGCCCCGCCGGCGTGCAGTTCCTTCAACAGGTCCATGACCGCTTCGCCGTTGCGCGAATCGAGGTTGCCGGTCGGTTCGTCGGCGAGGAGAATGGCCGGTTTCCCGGCGAGGGCGCGCGCCACCGCGACGCGCTGCTGCTGGCCGCCGGAGAGCTGGCTCGGCAAGTGTTTCGAACGATGGCCCATGCCGACCCGCTCGAGCGCTTCGTTGACGAAGGCCTTGCGTTCGCCTGCCGGCATGCCGCGGTAGGTCAACGGCAGTTCGACGTTTTCAAAAACAGTCAGGTCGCCGATGAGATTGAAGCTCTGGAAGATGAAACCGATCTCGCGGTTGCGAATCCGCGCGCGCTCCGGGAAAGAAAGGTTCGCGACCTCGCCGTTCTTGAGCGTGTAGCTGCCGCCCGATGGCGTGTCGAGCAACCCGAGGATCGAGAGGAGCGTCGATTTTCCGCACCCCGACGGGCCGGCGATGGAGACGTATTCGCCGGTGCGAATGTCAAGGTGAATGCCGGACAAGGCGTGAGTCTCGACTTCGTCGGTGAGGAAGACTTTGGTGACACTGTCGAGGTGAATCAGGGTGTGGTTTCCGTTGTTCATGTTGTGGTTTGGTTGGGTAAGGTAATGAGAAACTCAGAGCTAGTTGAGGCGAATCCGGTCGTGCGAATCGTAGGCGCTGGTGTCGGATAGGATGACTTGGTCGCCCGCGTTCAGGCCGCTCAGGATTTCGATGGTGTTGACCGAGCTGCGGCCGAAATGGACCGGGGTGCGAATGGCTTCGCCGCTCGACGTCAATTTGAAGACGCCGACCGTTGCTCCGTCCTGGGCAAACGCGGGCCGGCCGACGTAGAGCACGTTGTCGAGGCGCTCGAGTTCGATCGTTCCGTCCACGCTCAAATCGGGGCGCGCGCCTTTCGGGAGGGGGCCATCGAGCGCCACGTCGACGGTGACAGTCCCTTGTTCAACCGCGGGGTCGACCCGGATGACATGGCCGGGAATGATCCCGTTGCGCGTGTCGATCGAAGCCGGCTGGTTGATCTGAATATCCTTCGCCTGCGTCTCGGCGATTTTGATCTGTGCCTTTAGTTTCGTCGGGTCGGCGACGCGGGCGATGTTCGTTCCCGGGATGACGCGCTGGCCGACTTCCACCGGCAGTTGTTGCAGCACGCCGGTCATGCCGGCGCGCACGTGCAGGGCCTCGACTTCCCGCACGCGCATTTCCGCCGAGGCTTTGAATTGTTCGACCGCGGCCTGCTTGGCGGCGAGTTGCGGCTCAATCGAGTCCTGGGCAAAAGCGAGACGCTTATCCTCGATCGCATCACGATTGGCCAGTTCATCTCTTTTGATGATCGAGGTCTTGTAGGCGAGATCGGCGATGAGCCCGCTCTTCTTTAAATTTTCGTTCGTCTCGGCTTCCATTTTGGCCTGCTGATATTCCGAGTGAACCTGGGCGGTGGTCGATTCCTGATTGAGCAGCTCGCGCTGGAGCGTGGCCCGGAGCGTCGTCAATTCCGCGTCCGCGCCTTTCTCCTGGAGCTCGGCATCGCGCGCCGCCTGCTGGAGGTCCGGACTGGAGAGTTCCACGATTAACGTGTCGGGCTCGACATGCGCGCCCGGCCTAACGACGATCTTTTCGACCCGGCCATCTTTCGCCGCGGCGATCCAGCGAATGTCTTCCGGCACGAGTGTGCCGAGGCCGCGCACCTGGCGGAGCATCGGCCCGCGCTTCACCGTGTCGATCCAGACCGAAGCGCGATCGACGCTCATCGCGGCGGGTTTTAGCCGCGAGATGACCACCGTGATGACGATAAGGCCGAGCACCGAAGCGGCGGCGATGATTAGCCGCCGCTTCTTCTTCCGGCGGGCAACATCGGGGCGCGGGACATCCATGGACGAAGTGACCGGTGTGAAGCCCGGAGTTTGCGCGGGCTGAGCGCCGGCAATCACTTCGAAGCTTCTTTGCATGATGACCTATCCGCGCGCCTAAAGCACGCCGGCGTGGTGGATGAGGGTCGCGACCGCCTGGACGCTGTTCACGATCGGCAGGACCGCGGTCAGGATCAGCGCGGCGAAGACGCCGGCTTCCACCGCGAAACTGCGCGGTGCTTCGTCGGCGAAATAGCGGTTGCTGATTTCCAAGAAGGAAGGGCCGTGGAATTTCACCGGTGTCCCGCAGCCGCCGAGCAACGTCGAGCTCTGATAGCTTTGGTCGGTTTGCGGAAAACTCCGGCCGTGGCGCGAAGCGCGCGGGTCGGATGCATGCCGCTGGTTGAGATCTTGGATTTGAGGTGTGGTTTTCATATTCTTTCTGCTGGTTACTGGTGAGATGCGTTCGATCTCGCGTTTGGATTCAGAATTATTTCGGGAGGCGCCGACTCCTATTGCAATGCCCGTGCCAGCCGAATTTTAATTTTGTAAGTAGTTGCACTACAATTCTTTGTGTGGACACTCGATTTTTCCACCGCGCCGCTTTTGCCTCAGCGATGGGATTACTTTGTCCCGATTGCGGGACGCGCGGCAGCACGGCCTCCGGCAGTCAGGGACGACGCCCAACTTCCGCCCATGGGCCTCTCTTCAAATTCGTTATGGCCCTAACGAGGCAGGCGCAGGAGCGCTTCGCAGCCGGAACGATCGCTGCGGTTGGCGAGCGTGAGCGTGCCCCCGTGCGCTTCGGCGATTTGCCGGCTGAGCGCGAGGCCGATACCCGAGCCACCCGGTTTGGTGGTGAAAAATGGGACGAACACATTCTCCGGATTCATGATGCCCGGGCCTTCGTCCCGCACGAAGACTTCCGCGTAGTCGGCCAGTTCGCGCCAGCCGGCCGTCACTTTCCCGCCGGTTTCGAGTGCGGCGTCGACTGCGTTGTGCAGGATATTGATGAGCAGCTGCTCAATCTGCGCCGCATCGGCTGCGATCGCGATCGCCGGCCCTTCGGCGAGCCGCACCGCGAGCCGCGTCTCCAGGTCGATCACCCGCCTGACGAGTTCGCCAAGGTTGATCTCCTCTTTCTGCGGCGGAGGCAGGCGGGCGAGGCGGGCGTAGGCCTGCATGAAGCGGCTGAGCGATTCCGCGCGAGCCGCGATCACGTTCAAACCGCTCCGCGCATCGTCGCGCCAATCGGCCGGCGGCGGATCGCGCCGGAGCAACGTCTCTAGGCTCCCGGCAATCGACTTGATCGGCGCGAGCGAGTTGTTCATCTCGTGCCCGAGGACTCGCACGAGACGCTGCCACGCTTTGCGCTCCTCTTCGCGCAGGGTTCGGCTCAGATCGGTCAGCACGAGCAACTCGTGGGGTAAACCGTGTTCCCGATAGCTGCTCCTCCGCACGCCCCAGCGGCCGGAAGCTCCCGGGAAATTCAAGGTCAGCGGCGCGTCTTCATCGGCGTCGAGGCAGACGGCCAAACCGAGATCGCTTGCCCGGCGGCCGAGCAGCTTGTCGATCGGTTGGCGCAACAGGTTTTCGCCGGCGCGATTGACCAGGCGGAGCCGTCGTTCGGGATCGAAAGTAAAAACGGCCACGTCAATTTCCGCCATGATCGTGCGGAGCAGCGCCGTTGCCTCGAACGCCCCGAGGCGCTGCACGCGCAAGGTTTCGCCCAACTGATTGATCTCGAGCAGCACTTCGCCGAGCGCATCGTCGGCCCGCGCGCCGCGCGCCCGAATCGAGTAGTCGCCTTCGCGCAGCGCGGCGAGCAGGTTGCTCATGGTCTGCAGTGGACGAACGATGCGTTCCCGCGCGCTGGCGAGAAAACCCAATGCGCAGACGGCGATGATGAGGGTGAGCGTCCAATCGACCTTGGCGCTGAAGTCGCCGAACCAGAGCAGCGCCAGCGCCACGATCATGGCGGGCGCGCACGCGCCTAACGTCAGCCAGGTCAGCCGGTTTTCGTGGGAAAGGCGCGGCCGCCCCCGCAATTTCTGATTTGCCTGGCTCGCCATGTTTTCTCTCCAATCGGCAATCCGAAATCAACAATCAGAAATTCCTAGAGTCCATAGTGCTGGAGACGCCGGTAGAAGGCGCTCCGGCTCAGGCCTAACGACTCGGCGGCTTTGCGCGCATTGCCCTCGTGCCGGGCGAGCGCCTTCTTGATCAGGAAAGCCTCCACTTCCTCCAGGCTCATTTCTTCCAGTCGCGGGGAGCCGTTCGTTGTGCTCGTTAGGCCAAGATCGTTCGGCTTGATCTGCGCGCCTTGCGCCATCAGGACGGCGCGCTCGATCACGTGATCCAGTTCGCGCACGTTCCCCGGATATTCGTGCCGGATGAGCGCTTCATGGGCGGCCGGCTCGAACCCGGTGAGTTTTTTCCGATAACGTTCGGCGTGCTGCCGCAGGAAATGCGCGGCGAGGGGGGCGATATCTTCCCGCCGCTCGCGCAACGGCGGCAGCGCCACCTCGATCGTGTTCAGGCGAAAGAGCAAATCCTGCCGGAACCGTCCGGCCGCGACCTCCTCCTTCAGGTTGGAATTCGTCGCCGAAATGATCCGCACATTGGCGTGCAAAGTGCGCGACGAACCGACGCGCT
Organism: Spartobacteria bacterium; assembly: GCA_003169975.1. GTDB lineage: Bacteria > Verrucomicrobiota > Verrucomicrobiia > Chthoniobacterales > UBA10450 > Palsa-1392. The sequence continues at coordinate 110,927 of PNAA01000025.1, forward strand.
CGAACTCGCCCGTCTCGATCACCCGCAACAATTTCGCCTGCTGACTCATCGGCAGGTTCGCGATCTCATCGAGAAAGAGGGTGCTTTCGTCGGCCAGTTCGAAGCGTCCCGCGCGATCCGACTTCGCGTCGGTGAACGCTCCCTTCACGTGGCCGAAGAGTTCGCTCTCAAACACCCCTTCGGACAAGCCGCCCATGTTCACCGTGATCATGATCTTGCTCGCCCTCCTGGAGAGCAAATGGAGCGCGCGCGCCACGAGCCCTTTGCCGGTCCCGTTCTCGCCCGTGATCAGGACATTGGCGTCCGAAGGCGCCACGCGGGTGATCAATTCGATCACGGGCCGCATCTGGGGCGAGTTGGAAATGATGTCCGGCATTTTCCCCCGGAGCAGTTCATTCTTCGCCTCGAGCTGCTGGCTTTTGCGGAGCGCGCTGCCGAGCGCGATCTGGGTGCGGACGATGGCGAGGAGGCGATCGTTGTCCCACGGCTTGGGGACGAAATCGCGCGCCCCGAGTTTCATCGCTTCGACCGCGAGATCGATCGTAGCCCAGGCAGTCATGACCACGATGGGCAACGTCTCATCGCTCGCCTGAATACGCGGGATGACCTCCAGCCCTTCCTGTCCCGAGGTCGTATCGCGGGTGTAATTCAGATCCATCATGAGGAGCGCGTAGTTGCGTTTCTCGAGCGAATTGAGCATCGCGCCTAACGATGTTACCGTGTCCGTTTGGTAACCTTCGCCCTTGAGCAGGATGCGCAGGGCCTCGAGCACATCGGGCTGGTCGTCGGCGATAAGGATGCGGCTCACAGCATAACGATGAACCGCATTTCGCGCGCGGCGTCAATTCCACGAGCGGAGCGGGCCGGGTCGTTAGGCGAAGGGAAGGGCCCGTCGAAGCGACCACAGGGAGCGCGATTTCGCGGCTGTGATTCGTCGCTGGCTCGGCGAAAAAGTCCCTGTCGGCCGCCAGCATTATGACGTTGCACACGATTCATCTGATCATCGTCTTCGCGCTCGTGATCGGCGCCTTTGTCGCGTTCCTCCGCGAATGGCTTCCGCCCGGTCTGGTCGCGCTCAGCACGCTCGCGATTCTCCTCGTGAGCGGGACGATTGGCACGGAAGACGTACGTAAGGTCTTCAGCAACAGCGCGCCGGTCACCATCGGTTGCATGTTTGTCCTGAGCGCGGCGCTGGAAAGAACCGGCGCGATCGATGCGCTCGCCCGGATTTTCCTGCGCCTGGCAGGGACGAGCGAACTGCGGGCCCTGCTCGCGCTCGCGGTTTTTACGGTTCCGATTTCGGCTTTCATGAACAAGGCGGCGAGGGTTTCGCGCTGTGGCAACAGCTTGCGACCGATGAAAAAGAGATAAACGGCGCCAATCGCCGCGTAGATGAGATCGGCGGCGGGATGGCGCGCCAGTTCCTGATGCAGGCGGTGATCAGCCGCGATTCGCCGCTCGTCGGGAAGACGTTCGCCGAGACGCCGCTCGTTAGGCTGCGCGAGGCGCGCATCATTGATGTGACCCGCCACGGCGGGCCTGTAGCCACGCTCTCGGTCACCTATTTCGTCGCGATGGTGCTGACGGAGTTCATCGGCAACAACGCGGTCGCCGTGCTCCTGACTCCGATCACATTTGAGATCGCGGCCAGCCTCGGATTGGATGCACGGCCTTTTGCCGTCGCGGTCATGTTTGGCAGCAGCGCGAGTTTCGCCACACCGATTGGTTATCAAACCAATACCTACGTCTTTGGCGCCGGCGGCTACCGCTTCGTTGATTTTCCGCGGGTTGGCGTCCCGCTCAATCTCATCCTCTGGGTCGCGGCCAGTATCCTCATTCCCATCTTTTGGCCTTTCGTGGCGAAGTAGAATCGGCTAGTGCGCCGGGATACTGCGAGTTTTTTCATAATTTGATGTGCGTTGGGTTTGTGTTGTACGATTTTTCCTGGGAAATACGTTAAAATATGACTCGTGTCTGCGTGCGAGGACGGACGCCGGGGAGTTCCGGGCGCGCTTTTGGACCGTTCAATTGGCCCGTTGGCTGCTCCCCTTTCAGGGTATGAAAATGTTTCTTCTCCTGGTGATGAGTGTCACCGCGCTCTTTGTCTGGCAGCGGTACGGCAGCAGCAATGCCGCGCCCGAAAGCAAACCGGCGACGGCGAGCGCTGCCGCATCGGCCACGCCACGACCTGTATATGAACATGATTGGGCGAAGCACTCCCTCGATCACGCGCAGGAAGTGGCGAATCAGGTGCGGGAGACGCGCCAGCAAAACGAGCAGCCGTAGGACCTTAAATCGTTGATCGTGGGGATGGCTAAACGGGTATTCGCACGACCGTCTTGACGTTTTAACGATTGCACGCTTCCAAAGCTGGCGACAAGAGTTGCCTAACGGTTGCGGTTTCCCGAATCGCGGAGCAGCTTCACGCGTGAACTCGCTGCTCTTCCGGATCGCCGCGGCGCTTTGTTTTCTGGCGGTGGCGCTGGGGGCGTTCGGCGCGCACGCGCTTAAGGGAACGCTGGCGGCCAACGCCATGACCGACGTCTGGAACAAGGCGGTGCTTTACCATTTCGTGCACGCGCTCGCGCTCCTCGTGCTTGCCTCTTGGCCGGCGGCGAGTCGGGCGCCGGCGGCGTTCTTTGTCAGCGGGATCGTTCTCTTCAGCGGAAGCCTTTACCTCATTGCCCTAACGAACCTAGGATGGCTCGGCCCGATCACACCGTTCGGCGGGCTCTGTTTTTTGGCGGGCTGGATCTCGCTCATCGCCTGGCCACCGCGCTGAGAGCGGGCCAGCGCACTTGCTTGCTGCTCTGCGCGCCGCTCTGCTAATGTCGATCCGTCCTTCATATGCTGGCCCTCGCTGAAACCGAACAATCGGTCGCCACGATCGCGGTTTTTATCGTGACGTTCCTCGGCACCCTCGCGCTCGGGCGGCTGCTCAAGCGCCGGGCTGGCGTTCCCTTTGGGATTTTCTTTCAGCTCTTTGCCCTCACCCTCGCTTTCTACACGGCGGCCTGGGTTTACGGACTCGAATTGCAGTGGCGCAATCACGCGGGCGCGGCGCTCGTCCTTCTGAGCACGGCGGTGGTGATCGCGCTGGTCGATCGTTATCTCTGGGATCTTTATTTCGAACAAGGCCGCCAGACCGTTATTCCGAAGTTCCTCCGCGACCTGGTCGCAGGCGTCATTTTCCTCATCGCCCTCCTCTTGGTCTTGAGTGTCGGCTATCATGCGCAGAGCCAGTTGACTTGGCTCCTCTCGGGCTCGGGCCTGGCCGCCATCATCCTCGCTTTTGCGACCCAGAATCTCCTCGGCGGCGTGATCGCCGGCATGTCGGTGCAGATCAACAAGCCCTACAAAGTGGGCGATTGGCTTCACGTCGGGGAGCGCTTTGCCGAGGTCATGGAGATCAACTGGCGTTCGAGCCGGCTGCGGACCAACGACAACATTTACCTCGATATTCCGAATAACGAGATCGTCCGCACGACCATCGTTAATTTGCACTATCCGACGAATCTGCACGCCATGCGCGTCCGGGTAGGGATCGATTACAACGTCCCGCCAAATCGGGTCAAGGATGCGCTTTTTCGCGCGGCCATGAGCGCGAAAAACGTGTTACCGGAACCGCCAGTCAGAGTTTTCCTGGTCGATTTCAGCGATTACTCCATGATCTACGAAATCAAATTTTACTTGGGCGATCATTCCAAGATCAACGAGACCAACGACTCGGTCCGCACCAACGTCTGGTACGAACTCAAGCGGCAGAACATCACCATTCCGTTCCCGATTCGGACGCTCGAAATCAACCGCCGGGCGGCGGCGAAGCCCCACGAACAGCATGGACGAGCGCGCACCATCCTCGAAGGGGAGCCGCTTTTTGCTTCTCTCGCCGAAGCGCAGCTCGACGACCTGATCCGCGCTTCCAGCACGTTGCGTTTCGGACGCGGGGAAAAGTTGATCGAGCAAGGCGCGGAGGGGTCGTCGATGTTTGTGCTCCTGCACGGGACGGCGCACGTCTCGGTCGCACAAAATGGAGCGATGATTCGCGTCGGCTCGCTGCGGATGGGCGATTCGTTTGGCGAAATGTCCCTGCTCACCGGCGAGCGCCGCTCGGCGACGGTCCGCGCGGAGGACGACTGCGAAGTGCTGGAGATCAGCAAGCCGGCGATGGCGGCGCTGCTGCGTGAGGCTCCCGAATGCGTGGCGCAGCTCAGCGAGCTCCTCGCGGCGCGCAAGATGGAGACGGAAGGCCTGCTCAAAGACGCCCAGCAAAGCCCGGGCGAGGAAACAAGAAAACGGGAATATCGAGCCACCTTTCTGCGGCGCGTGCGCTCTGTTTTCGAATTGTAGAGGCAGGGCTGTAAAACGCCTTCCTGGCAAGGAAGCGTGCTGGAGAGCTCGGCATGAGAGAGAATCCGCGGGTGATCCCGCGCTTCGCGGAGCGACGGGTCGGCCGCGGCGGCCATCAAAGCGTTTGCCACCCTAGAAAACCCTTCTAAAGTCCAGCACTCTTTAGTCCGGCCCGATCTATGACTCTCTTAGCCTTATCTTTTCTCAGCTCCGGCGTCTCGCTTTCCATGCTTTGTGCGGTGGCGGGCCTCGTCTTTGCCTTTTTTCTAATCTTCTCGGTGATCAAGGCCTCCCCCGGTAACGCCCGCATGCAGGAAATCGCCGGCGCCATCCAGGAAGGCGCGAAGGCTTATCTCAACCGGCAGGTCATGACCATCAGCGCGATCGCCGTCGTCATTTTCATCCTCCTCTTCATCTGGAAAGATCACGCCACGGCCGTCGGTTTTGTCGTCGGCGCGGTCTGCTCGCTTTCGGCCGGCTTTATCGGAATGCGGATCGCGGTGCTCGCCAATACCCGTACCACTCAGGCGGCGACCACGTCGCGGACGGCTGCGCTGCGAATCGCTTTTAACGGCGGCGCGGTGACCGGTCTGCTGGTCGTCGGTCTCGCCCTACTCTCGGTCGGAATTTTCTACACCGTCGCCGGCCAAATGCTCGGCCATGACCTCGCGGTAAAGAGCCTCATCGGCCTGGCCTTGGGGGCGAGCTTGATCAGCGTCTTCGCCCGACTGGGCGGCGGCATTTACACCAAAGCGGCCGATGTCGGCGCGGATCTCGTCGGCAAAATCGAGAGCGGCTTGGAAGAAGATGATCCGCGTAATCCAGCGACGATCGCCGATAACGTGGGCGACAACGTCGGCGATTGCGCGGGAATGGCGGCCGACGTTTTCGAGACTTACGCGGTCAGTTTGATCGGCGCCATCCTGGTCGGCGCACTAACTCTCGCGTCTACACCGGCTGCGATAATCTATCCGTTCGTGCTCGGAGGGATCTCGGTTCTGGGCGCAATCTGCGGCATTCTTTATGTCAATGTCAGCGGAGGCAAGCCGGGCAACGTCCTGATGGGCGGAGTGATGGCGAGTGCTCTCGTCTCGGCTGTTCTCTTCTGGCCGGCGACCCACCTTCTTTTTCCGGAAGGCGTCGTGATCGCAAACGTCGCGCGCTCCGCGAACGACCTTTATTTTGCCTCGCTCGTCGGCTTGCTCATGACCGGCATCGTGGTCGTGATCACGAACTATTACACGTCGATGAACTGCGGCCCGGTCCGCAAAATCGCGAAGGCCTCTGAGACCGGTCACGCAACTAACATCATAGCCGGGCTCGCGCTCGGACAACATGCGACCGCGCTGCCGGTCGGTTTTATCGGTCTCGCGATCCTCTTCAGTTTCCATTTCGCCGGCCTTTACGGCATCGCGATCGCGGTCATGAGCATGCTTTCGATGGCGGGCATCATTATCTCACTCGACGCTTTCGGTCCGATCACCGATAACGCTGGCGGCATCGCGGTGATGAGCCACCTGCCGAAGGAAGTGCGCGGCGTGACCGACGAGCTGGACGCCGTCGGCAACACGATGAAAGCGGTCACGAAAGGTTACGCGATCGCCTCCGCCGGTTTGGCGGCGCTGGTCCTCTTCGGTTCCTACGTCGAGGAATTGCGGGCCCACGTCACGGCGGCGGGACGGTCCTTCAACTTCCAGTTTTCGCTCACGGAACCGAAGGTGATCATCGGTCTCTTTATCGGCGGGTTGCTGCCGTTTGTCTTCACCGCCTTCAGCATGGACGCAGTCGGCAAAGCGGCCGGCGCGGTGGTGCGCGAGGTGCGCCGGCAATTGACCGCCAAGCCTGGAATCCTGCGCGGCGAAGATAAACCCGATTACGGCACCTGTGTCGATATTGTGACGAAAGCGGCGTTGCGCGAGATGATCGTTCCGGCACTCTTGCCGGTGGTGTTTGTCCTGGCGGTGGCGATGATCAAACCGCTTGGTCCGGTGGTGTTAGGGGGATTGCTGGTCGGCACAATCGTGACCGGCTTGTTCGTCGCGATCGCCATGACATCGAGCGGTGGCGCCTGGGATAACGCGAAGAAATTTATCGAGGAAGGCAATCTCGGCGGCAAAGGATCTTTCGCCCATGCGGCGTCGGTCACCGGCGACACGGTGGGTGATCCCTACAAGGATACTGCCGGCCCGGCGATTAACCCGATGATTAAAGTGGTGAATATTGTTGCCATCCTGATCATTCCGATCTTCTTTTAGGCTTCGCCTAACGATTGTCCGTCATGGACCCGCAGGATTTTCAACTCATTCCCGCACCGCAGCGGGAAACCCCGGCCAAAACCGACGCGGGCGCGAGCCCTTTCAAGATCGTGGTCGATCCCGAAATGCGCGCGCAACTGCGGCGGGCGCTGATTGATCTGATCGACAATCACGACGAAGCCCTTGCGGCCCATTATGCCGATGGCAAGCTGGCGCTCGAATCCTACAAGGAATACATCGAAGTCTTCGCGCGGAGTTTGAAGGAAACGATGGAAAGCCGGGAAGGCGTCTCCTATCTCCTGCGCGCCGTCGGGTTCGACGTCCCGCCGGAAGAAGTCAATCTGCGACCGGATTTGCGCTGGAAGCCAGGCGGCCAGCCCTAACGAAAAGCAGATCGCCCTTGCCACGCGGAGCCCGGGCGGACGAATCAGGGAATACCGTGCGCCATCCCAACCGGGCAGGCAGTGTGATAAAACGCTTGTTTCCCTTCCGGCACTCTGAGAAGAATCAGCGCCGGCACCCATGTCTACCGTCTTGTTGATCGAGGATGACGCCGAAAGCCGTCGGATGACAGCGGAACTTTTCTCGCGGGAAGATTGGACGGTGATCGAGGCGGGCGACGGCGAGGCTGGGATCAGCCTTGCTTTGGAGCACCGACCGCAGTTGGTCCTGTGCGATCTGCTCATGCCGAGAGTGAACGGCTTTCAGGTCTGTCGCAGCATCCGGCAGCAATTACAGCGCACGAAGATCATCATCGTTTCCGGCCGCGATTATGGCGTCGATCGCGCCAGCGCGATCGAAGCCGGAGCCGACGAATATCTGGTGAAGCCGATCTTTTGGGAAAACTTGCGCGAAGTCATCGAGCGCGTGATGCCGGCGCCTGCCGACGGCCCGGGGATCACCGGTCGGCTGCCGGATTTCATGCCGCCCTCTACCCGCCTGAAATTTTGGGGCGTGCGCGGCTCGATTCCAGTTCCGGGATCATCCACCGTGGGCTACGGCGGGAACACCAGTTGTATCGAAGTGCGTGCCGACGGCGAGATCATCATCCTCGATGCGGGCTCCGGCATGCGCGAGTTGGGCATTGCCCTGGAAGCGGAATTCGGAACCAGGCCGATCAAGCTGACGCTTCTCATTTCGCATACTCACTGGGACCACATCCAGGGCCTGCCATTTTTCCTCCCGGCGTATAACGGTAACAACTCGATGCGCTTGCTCGGATATAGGGGAGCGGATGAGGGGCTTGCGGCTATCCTGGCCAGGCAGATGGAACCCTCGGTTTTTCCGCTCAGCTTGCGCGCCCTGCCGAGCACGATCTCGATCGAAGAGCAGAAGGAGATGGCTTTCTCGATCGGAAAAGTGCGGGTCCAGGCGTGCTTCGTGCATCATCCGGGCATCTGCGTCGGCTACCGTCTTTACACTTCCAACGGTTCGATTGCCTATCTCCCCGATAGCGAGCCCTATCCAGCCCATGCCGCGGCTGAGCGCGCCAAGCTGGTCGAGTTCTTGCACCGGGCCGATGTCCTGATCATCGATGCGCAATACACCGACGACGAGTACCAAAAGAAGGTCGGCTGGGGACACGGCTCGCTCAGCAGCGTCGTCTCCCTCGGGCTCGACGCCGAGGTGAGGAAACTCTTCCTCTTTCATCATGACCCGGGTCGCGACGATCGAGCGGTGGATGAGATCGTGGAATCGGCGCGCATGATCGTCCTGGAAAGCGGCAAACCGATGGAAGTGGACGCAGCGCGCGAAGGCTCCGAGGTCTGGCTTGGTGCGCACCTGGCAAGAACGCCGTAGGGCGGACAAGCAGCCGGCGCGCCACGGCGAGAATTGGCGCTGTTAACCGCGCAGCGCCTGGGTGAAGCGAATCAACTCGGCCGCGACTTGCTCGATTCGCTGGCTGATCCCCGCATCGGTCAGGGTGTCATCATCAAACGCGTCGCCTGTGGCAAAGACAAAGCGGGGGATGATCACGCAGCGAAAATCGAGCATCAGACTATTGGCATAAGCCATCACTGACATATAGCTGTTCGTCCCTCCCGCCGCGCAGAGAAAACCAACAACCTTGTCTTCCCAGGCACTGCCCGTTAGTTCAATCATATTCTTGGCCGATGCGCTCACGTCATAGTTATAGACCGGCGCGGCTACGATGACTCCGTCGGCCGCTGCGATGGCCGCGCTCAGTTTTCGCGCCGCCGGATGCGCATAACAGGCATCAGCGTCGCACAAAGGCAGGTCCATCTCGGCGAGGTCCAGCCACCGGCAATCAACCCTCGCCTTCTCGAGATGGGCGAACGCGATGCGGCCCATCCTACGGCTGTTGCTGGAAGGGTTTCCGCTGGAGCTGACCACCAGGTATTTCGGCATAAAAACGAACGAGCTCTAGAGCCAGCGCCGCTTTTCAAAATAAAGAATCTGGCCCACCGCCACCGCTAGCATCAAGAGAAGGACGGCCCCATAACCATAGGGCTTTGTCAGTTCCGGCATATGGGCAAAATTCATTCCATAGACCCCGGCGATGAAGGTGAGAGGAATGAAAACCGACGAGATAACAGTCAGCACGCGCATGATCTCGTTCGTCCGAAGACCGATGCTCGAAATGTGAATTTCGGTCAGGCCGGAGAGCACATCGCGATAGCTCTCGACCACATCCATAAGTTGGACGCTATGGTCATAGCAGTCTCGCAGATAGATCTTGGTCTCCGGACGAATCAGACCGGGATCTTCGTGCAGGAGCAGGTTCGTCACATCGCGTAACGGCCAAACCATTCTCCGAATCTGAGTCAGCGTTCGTTTATGCTCATGCAGGCTGCCCACCGGGCGGACCAGCGGGTTGCCGACTAACTCATCTTCGATCGCGTCAATCTCCGTCCCGATCGATTCCAAAACCGGGTAATAGTGGTCGATGATGGAGTCGAGCAAGGCGTAGGCGAGGTAATCAGAGCCCGCGGTTCGGATCCGGCCTTTCGCGCTTCGGATGCGTGCCCGCACCGGCTCAAAGACATCGAAGTCGGCTTCCTCCTGCAAGGTAATAAGGAAGGTCTTGCCGAGGAACATACTCACCTGCTCACCGCCTATTTCCTTCTTATGGTTGAGATACAGCATCTTCGCGACGATGAAGAGATAGTCATCATACTGTTCCACTTTGGGACGCTGATTGGTATCGAGCACGTCTTCGAGGGCCAGCGGGTGCAGGTTAAAGCGTTGTCCAAGGACCCGCAGAACGCTGAGATCGCCCAGGCCATCCAGGTTGATCCAGGTCACGAGCTCGTTATTGAGATGCGGGAGGAGTTCGTCACAGCCAACATCCTTGCGCTCTTCGAGACAATCGGGTCCGTAATCAATCAAGGTGATAACCGGCGGCTCACTCGGAGAATCCTGCGGTAGCTTGAGCATTCCCGGCGCTTCGCCTGGGACTATGGAACGTCTTTTGAACATTTTCTTATCGTGTCCTCGTGGGTGGTCACAGCGCAAGCGTGAAGCGACGCGGTTACAGACGCCTACTTCAGTTTGCGCTTCAGGATTTCGCCGACGAGGCCGGGATTCGCCTGGCCCTGCGAAAGCTTCATCACCTGGCCCTTGAGGTAGTTGAGCGACGCGGCGTGCCCGCCGCGGAAATCCGCGACCGGTTTGGGATGGGCCGCGATCACCTGTTCGCAGAGCGCTTCGATCGCGCCCGTGTCGCTCAGCTGCGCGATGCCTTTTTCCTGCACAATCGTGCCGGCCGACTTACCGCTCGCGAACATTTCGGCAAAGACTTCCTTACCTTGCGTGCTGCTGATCCGGCGGTCGTGGATCAGGTTGACCAACTCATCGAGTGCGCCCGGCGCGATCGGGGAATTTGCGATCGTTAGGCCGTGATGCGTGAGCGCGCTTTGCAGGTCGTTCAGGATCCAGTTGGCAAGATGTTTAGGTTTGCGGGCGCCATGCGCCGCGCTTTCAAAATAACGCGCCAGGTCGAGATCATCGACCAGCACATCCGCGTCGTAGGCGCTCACCTGGTATTGCGCGATGAAGCGCGCGCGTTTTGCGCCCGGTAATTCCGGCACGAGCGCGCGGACTTCGTCGAGCAGGCCTTCGCTCTTCACCGGGAGCAGGTCGGGATCGGGGAAATAGCGATAGTCGTGCGCCATCTCCTTGGTGCGCATGAGGAAGGTCTGGCCCGCGTCATCGTCCCAACGCCGCGTCTCCTGGCGCAGCGTCTCCCCCCGCGCCAGCGCCGCGTTTTGCCGCTCCACTTCGTAGGCGAGCGCGCGCCGGACGCCGCTGATCGAGTTCATGTTTTTTATTTCGATCTTCGCGCCCAGCGCCTGCTGCGTGATCGGCCGCACGGAAATGTTGCAGTCACAGCGCATCTGACCTTTCTCCATGTCCGCGTCGCTCACCGCGCCGTAGCGCAGGATTTGTTTTAGCGCGGTGAGAAAGGCGAAAGCTTCCTCCGGCGAATGGATCTCGGGTTGCGTCACGATCTCCATCAAGGGTGTGCCGGCGCGGTTGAAATCGATTCCGGTGCTCGTTTCGAAATGAAAACTCTTGGCCACATCCTCTTCGAGATGGATGCGCACCAGGCGCACTTTCTTGTCTGGCGCCGCGATCTGCCGCTGCGCGTCCTTGGGATACGCGAACTCGTGCAGCGGGACGCGGCCATTCTCACAGATGGGAAGATCGTACTGCGAGATCTGATAATTCTTCGGCATGTCCGGGTAGAAATAATTTTTTCGATCGAAATTGCAGACCGGCGCAATGTCGCAGCCGAGCATGAGGCCAGTCAGGGCCGTCAGGCGCAACGCCTCGTGGTTCATTGCCGGCAGGGCTCCAGGCAACCCGAGGCAGGTGGGGCAGGTCAGCGAATTCGGCGGCGCGCCAAACTCCACTGCGCAGCCGCAAAACATTTTTGAGCGTGTCTTGAGCTGCACATGGACCTCGAGGCCGATGGCCGTTAGGTATTTCATTCCTTAGAGAAAATCTCGCACCACGGCGACCCGATTGAGCATCCGCGCGAAAATTGTCTTGTAGGGCAAGCGCTCCGCTTGCCAAAGCGATAAGGGCAGGCGACGCGCCCGCCCTACAATCCCCTCCTGCGCGCTCATTTCTTCAGCGCGTAATCCAGCGCCTTCTGGAATTCGAACTTCCGCACCTCGGCCGCGAGGGCCGGATCGTTCATCGCGTCGATCAGTTTCGGATGCTGCAGCAGCTCGAGGAAGCGCTGACGCCGGATCAGTTCCATGATCTCCGGGTCGTCGCGCAGGGCGACGATCTTCGGGTTTTCCGTCAGCTCCCTGGCGCCGGGATAGGAGAGGAAGCGCCCCGCGCTCTGGGGATTGGCCGCAATCGTTCCGACTCGCCCGAGCGTCTGGTAAGTCTGCGCCGGCACAACGTCGACCGCCTTAACCACCTCGCCTAACGAACCGAGCTCGATCGAATTTTTCAGCTTCGCCAGCGAGTCGACCATCGCCGGTGGATTGCCAGGCGACGGCTCTGGGCCCCCGGTCGACCGTAGCGTCTGACTCCGGGCGACCGCTTGGGTGTGGACTTCGGCATTGGCGATCGCTCCAACGGAACGAATCGCGACCACGACCAGCCAGACGCTGAAGAGTCCGAAGAAAATGCCCAACACCCCGCCGCAGAGTCCGTAAACCAGGCGCACGATCCCGGCGCTCTGCTGGCCGGTGCGCTTGAAAAGAATCGCGCCCAGCGCGTTGATTACTGCGTAGACAGCGAGAGCGAGGATGGCCCCGGCCAGGATCGAAATGAAAAGATCCGGGGCGCGCAGGAACGGACGCAGGACCGGCAGGAGCAACCGGCCTCCGAAAAGCGCCGCCGCATAAGCGCAGGCCAGAGCGAGCAGACGAACGGTTTGCCTAACGACTCCGAGCCGCCAGCCGCGCACGATCTCGAACGCGACCAAGAGGAGGGCGAAAGTGAGGAAGATGGTCTGCCAGAGTGAGGAACCAGCGGTCATGAAATGCTGCGTTGGCGCAACGCGTGATCGCAGAGCACCAGCGATGCCATGGCATCGACCATCGGCACCGCCCGGGGCAGAACGCAGGGATCGTGACGCCCGCGCGCGGCGAGAGTGGTCTCTTTCTTCGCGGCGGTCACGGTTTTCTGTTCGCGCGCGATCGTGGCCGTCGGTTTGAAGGCGACGCGAAAGATGATGTTCTCGCCGTTGCTGATCCCGCCTTGCACCCCGCCGGAGCGGTTCGTCGCCGTGCGGACCTCATCCTTCCGAATCTCAAACGGATCGTTGTGCTCCGATCCTTTCATCGCGGCGGCCCCAAAACCGGAGCCGATCTCGAAACCCTTCGTCGCCGGCAGGCTAAGCATCGCCTTGGCGAGATCGGCCTCGAGCTTGTCGAAGACCGGTTCGCCCCAGCCGGGAGGCGCGCCCCGGATGACGCACTCGATGACTCCGCCTAACGAATCGCCGCCGGCCCGCGCCTGCTCGATTGCCTGCATCATTTTCTGCGCCGCAATTTCATCCGGGCAGCGCACCGGATTCGCTTCGACCCTTTCGCGCGTCACGGCCCGGGAATCCACCGTCGCGGCAATGTCATAGACGTGAGTCACGTAGGCCACGATCTCGAGCCCGGGGAAAAGAATTGCCAGCACCTTCTGCGCGACCGCGCCGGCCGCGACGCGACCGATGGTTTCGCGCGCGGCAGCGCGGCCGCCACCCTGCCAGTTGCGGATGCCATACTTGGCCTGGTAGGTGAAATCGGCGTGCGAGGGGCGGAACGCTTCCTTCATCTCACGATACGCTTCCGGCCGCGCATCCAGGTTGCGCACCAGGATGGCGATCGGCGTGCCTAACGTTTCGCCTTCAAAAACCCCGGAGAGAATCTCGCAGCGGTCCGCTTCCTGGCGGGCCGAGACGAGCGCGCTCTGGCCCGGCCGGCGCCGATCGAGTTCGTGCTGGATGTCGGCTTCGCCTAACGAAATTCGCGGCGGACAGCCATCGATCACCACCCCGACGCCGCCGCCGTGCGATTCGCCGAAGGTGGTGATGCGGAAGAGCCGCCCGAAACTGCTGCTCATCAAATCGCCGCCAGCGCGGCCTGCAAATCGTCGCGCAGATCCTCCACGTCTTCCACGCCGACCGACAGCCTAACGAGCGACTCGGTGATGCCAAGCGCGATGCGTTGCTCTTCAGGAATCGCGCCGTGGGTCATGATCGGCGGGTAATTGACCAGGCTTTCGACGCCGCCCAGGCTCTCGGCGAGCGAGAAGAGATGTGTGTTCTCGAGGAAACGGCGGGTGCCGGCGAGATCGGTGTCGAGGATCAAGGTAACCATGCCGCCGAAGCGTCCATTCATCTGCCGTTTCGCCAGGTTGTGTTGGGGGTGACTCGTTAGGCCGGGATAACTTGTCCGGCGGACCTTCGGTTCCTTCTCCAGCCAGGCGGCCAGTTCGAGCGCGTTCTCGCAATGGCGCTCCATGCGCAAGGCGAGTGTCTTCAGCCCGCGCAGGGCGAGAAAACTGTCGAACGGCCCGGCAATCGCGCCGACCGAGTTCTGCAAAAATTGCATGCTGTCCGCGAGCGCGGTGTTGTCGCCCACGACCGCGACACCGCCAACCATGTCGGAGTGGCCGTTAAGGTATTTCGTGGCGGAATGAATCACCAGGTCAAAGCCGAGTTCGATCGGTCGCTGGATCCACGGACTGGCGAAGGTGTTGTCGGAAACCGAAATCGCGTTGTGCTGGCGCGCGATCTTCGCGACCGACTCGAGATCGATCAACTTGAGCAGCGGATTACTCGGCGTCTCCACCCAAACCATGCGCGTGTTTGGTTTGATCGCCGCCGCGATCTTCGCCGGGTCGGTCATGTCGATGAAGGTGAAATCGAGATTCGCGGAGCGCCGGCGCACTTTTTCGAAAAGCCGGTAGGTGCCGCCGTAAAGATCGTCGCTCACCAGAACATGCGAGCCGCTGTCGATCGTTTCGAGCGCGGTGGACATCGCCGCGAGACCGGAAGCGAAGGCCCAGCCGCGGGTACCGCTTTCGAGGTCGGCGACGCATCGTTCGTAGGCGCTGCGGGTGGGATTGATCGAACGCGCGTAGTCGTAGCCTTTGTGCCGGCCCGGGCTTTCCTGCACATAGGTGGAGGTGGCGTAAATCGGCGTCATGACGGCGCCGGTGGAGGGGTCAGGCGATTGGCCGGCATGAATGACGCGGGTGGCGAGATGGTGCTTCTTTTTCATGTCGGAATTCTCTTAACCACGGATGACACGGATTTCACGGATGGGAGGGAAGACCTGGGTGGTCGGATAACAGCGCATTCCTCATTCCCTCTCCGTGTTATCCGCGGTTCACTTCGGCATGTGCAGTCGGAGGTAGGAAAGGAGATCGGTGCGCGTGATCAGGCCGAGGAATTTATCGCCCTCCATCAGGATCGCGACCCGGCCGCGATCGAAGACGCCTAACAAGTCGGAGATGTTGGCCGCGGGGGAAAGGGTCTCCAGACGATCGGTCATGGCCGATTGCACGAGGTCGTTAAACTTGGCCGGATCGCGGGTCACTTTCACGAGGAGATCCGATTCATCAATAATCCCGACGGCGCGCCCAGTGCCGTTGAGCACCGGCAATTGCGAGACATCGGTCGAGCGCATGCGCTTGAATGTGGTCAGGAGGGTGTCGTTAGGCCCGACGGAGATGACTTCGCCTTTTTCGTGGCGATGCGAGATCAAGTCGCTCAAATCGCCCTGCGTCGGGCGCTGGACGAATCCCTGTTCCGCCATCCAAAAATCGTTAAACATCTTCGAGAGATACTTGTTGCCCGTGTCGCAGATGAAGGTGACGACCCGTTTCTTTTTCGTCTGTTGCCGGCAGTAGCGCAGCGCGCCGGCGAGTAACGTGCCGGTTGACGAGCCGCCTAAAATTCCCTCCTTGCGCAGGAGCTCGCGTGCCACCGCGAAGCTTTCCGTGTCATCGATTTCGAAGGCGTCCGTCACGAGCGACATATCGGCGATATCGGGAATGAAATCCTCGCCGATCCCTTCGACCGCCCAACTGCCGGCTTTCTCCAGTTTCCCGGTCTTGACCCACTCATACAAAATCGACCCGGTCGGGTCGGCCAAAATCATCTCGAGGTTCGGCTGCACCTTTTTGAAGAAACGGCCGAGGCCGGTCAATGTCCCACCGGAGCCGACCCCAACTACGACCGCGTCGACGTCGTGGTTCATCTGTTCCCAAATTTCCGGGCCGGTAGTCTGTTCGTGGGCGAGCGGGTTGGCCGGGTTGCCAAACTGGTTGACGTAAAACGCGCCGGGAATTTCCTCCGTCAGTTTCGCGGCCACATCCTGGTAATATTCCGGGTGTCCACGGGTCACGTCCGATCTCGTCAGGCGAACTTCCGCGCCGAGTGCGCGGATATGGGCGATTTTTTCCTGCGACATCTTGTCCGGGATGACGAGGATGATGCGGTAACCCTTCGCGCCCGCGATGAGGGCCAGCCCAAGGCCGGTGTTGCCCGCAGTGGCCTCAATGACTGTGCCGCCTGGCTTTAGTTTCCCTTCACGCTCCGCCGCTTCGATCATGGCGAGCGCGACCCGGTCTTTGATCGAGCCGGTCGGATTTTCGTTCTCCAGCTTGACGAAAAGCTGGCACGGCCCAGTCTCCAGTCGCGTGATCTCGACCAGCGGCGTGTGTCCGATGAGCGAAAGGATCGCCGGCGGTTTGTTAGGCGAAACGGGCTGGGCGAGTGGCGAACTGGTCATGGAGCAATGGTGAGTCGAGCGGCGCGGCAGGCCGGCGACCACAGCTATGCAACACCTTGGCCGCGAATCGTCAAGCGCCCTCCGGCGGCGGCGGCCGGATCCCCGTTTATTAGAGACCCCTCGTGATTATTAAGGTTATTGCTGAAATAAGCGGCATATGGGTTTCCACCTATCTGGCGAATTATCTTCCCAGGAAATTATTCGCCCGCTGAGCTTTGGATATTTTCGTCAGCCGTTCTCCTCGTGCGCTGCGAGGGACGGCAGAAGGGCCAAGTTGCCTGACCTCCGTGTCTCGCTTTTGTTGACGGCGTTGCATCGCTTCATTTCGCTCACCGGGATCCTGGCCGGCCTCCTCGCTGTTTCGTGTCCGACTGCGCGGGCGGACGACGACCCGCTGCAGGGAACGACAGAGGAATTTTTCTCGCTGGTCCGTGCTGGCGCGGTGATCCTCGAGAACACCGACGGTTCGATCCACGTCTACGGCTGGAACGAGCCGCGCGTACGACTCGTTGCGCTGCGCAAGGCTTACACGGAATCCCGCCTGCATGAGATCCGCGTCGAGGCCAACGCGCAGCCCGCGTCGCTCACCGTCCGCACAAACATCCCGGCTGAGTCCGGCCTTTTCGCCGATCGTTCCGGCACGGTTGATTACACCGTCACGGTTCCCGAGACGGCACAGCTGAAACTGAAGCTCGTGAACGGCGACGTCACGCTGCAAGGATTGCGCGGCGGGAGCGCCCATATCGAGTTGATCAACGGACGGATCACCGCCCTCAACTGCTTCGCGCGCGTGCAGGCTCGCGCGGTCAACGGCGTGCTGGAGGTCTTTTACGAATGGTGGGAAAATCTTCCCGCGGCTTTCGATTATGCGCTCCAGCATGGCAAGATCGCCGCTCGACTTCCCGGCAACGCGCGTTTCGCGGTCGATGCTGCGACCGCCAATGGTTGGATCCACGAGGGATTTAAGTTTCATTTGCCCACCAACGTCGGCCCCGGCCAGTCGCTCAAGGCGGCCACCGCGCCGGGCGGCGTGGTGTCGTTAGGCTTGCGCACCGGTCGCGGGAACATCAACCTCGAGGCCCTTCCCTAGCGCCAGTGCTCAGCGCGTGGCGCCGAATTGCTCCAGCGCCTTGTGGTCGTTCTCTGCCTTCGCGAGGAGGCCGAGTTTACGGTAGCACTCCTCTCGCTTCGCCAGCGCGGCCACCGTCTGGTTGATCGCGAGTGCCTGGGTCAGCGAATCGATCGCCCCGGGATAGTCGGCCCGGCGCATTTCCAACTCACCGCGATATTGCCAGGCGGTGGAAAAATTGGGATCGAGTTCCGTCGCGCGTTTGATTTGCTCATAGGCTTCGGGTTCGCGCTTTAACTTCTCGAGCGCGTAACTCGCTTCGGCGCAGGCGCCGGCTGATTTCGGATCGGACTGGAGCGCGCTTTCGGCATCGGCCAGCGCGAGTTGTGGCTGGCCGATCTCATTCAACTGCCAGGCGCGATTCGTGCGCAAATCCGCGCTCCCTGGTTCAGCGGTAATTTCCGCATCGAGACGTCTGATCGTCTCCAGGAATTCCGGCGAGAGCGCCTCGAGCCGGAGCGTGCTATTGACCGCCGAACTGGCCGGCTCCGCGGTGGGGCTGAGTGCCCGCTCCGCCAACGCGCGAAACAACTGCGGGCGGACCGCGGTGGGCGCGAGTTGCGCGGCTTTCGTAGCATCATCGAGCGCCAGCGCCGCGTCTTCGGCGCGGAGGAAAAGCAGGGCGCGGTCGGTCAGTAATTCCGCGTCGTTAGGCAGGGCGGCCAGGTCCTTGTCCAGCTCGCGCACTTCCGCGAGAAATTTTCCGAGGCGGTCGAACAGCACGGCTTGTTGCCAGACGAGCGGATCCTGCGGCGCGAGATGTTCTGCGCGGTGCAGATCGGCCAGCGCAGTCTCCCAGTTGTGCAGATGCCGGTAACAGATCGCGCGGTTAATCAGCGCGACGATGGTCTCATTTGACTGCATCGCGCGCGTCCAGGCAGCGGCCGCTTCCGGCCAGCGGCCGGCGGCCTGTTCCACGCGCGCCAGCGTCACCGCCGGCACGACGGAGCGGTTATGCAAGGCCCGGCCTGGCTCTATCCGCGGAGCCCTTTCTTCCTCCGAACTAGTTCGGCGGCAGCCGATCATGGCGACGAGGATGAGGACGAGGACGAGCCGGCGGGAGAAATTCATTGGCGCGGACAGGGAAATACGGAAGATAAGGAGAGCGTTCCCGGTTCAATCCGCAATCAACAATTAGCGATCAGCAATTCTCACATGCCTTCCTTCGACATTGTCTCCGAGATCGACAAACAGGAGATCGACAACGCGCTCAACCAGGCGCGCAAAGAGCTCGCCGCGCGCTTTGATTTCAAGGGGACGGTCGCCGAGATCGAGCACGAGAAGGACAAGATCGTTCTGACGGCGGAGGACGCGTCGCGCCTGCGCGGCTTGCGCGAGATCGTCATCGGGAAATTGTCGAAGCGCGGGGTTGATCTGCGGAACATCGATCAACAGGAGCCGGCGATTTCGTCGATCGGCCACGCGCGGCAGGAGCTGAGAATTCAGCAGGGACTGGAAGGCGATAAGGCGAAGGAAATCATTGTGGCGATCAAGGGCGCGGGCTTCAAGGTGCAAAACCAGCTCCAGGAACGCCAGATTCGCGTCACGGGAAAAAAGCGCGACGAGCTGCAGGAAGTGATCGCTTTTGTGAAGAGCAAGGATTTCGGCGTTGCGACGTATTTCCAGAACTTCAGGGACTAACTGTCGGTCGATACGCTGCGTTCCGTTCAGGTTGTTCGGAGGGACATGCTTCCGCATGTCCTTGGACGCTCGGAAGCGCGTCCCTCCGCTAGCCGCCTTGCACCGGCGGCATGATTGCGATTTGATCGTTAGGCTGGATGAGGTAATCGCGCGCGACGAATTCGACCCCTGCGCCAACGAGAAGGTTGCGATCCCATTTCTCCAGCGCGGAATGGGCCAAATAAAGCTGCGCGAGCAGGTCCGAGACCGTGGCGCCGCCGGGCAAATCGATGGTCGTCTCTCCCGTTCCGACGATCTCCTTCAGCTGCGAAAAGAATTGCACCGTGATCCGCGTCGCTTGTCGGCGTTCGTCAGTGGTCGTTAGGTGAGGCAATTTTCTCCTTCCGCAGGACGCCGATGCACGGGAGGTTGCGATACCGTTCCATGTAATCGAGTCCGTAACCGACCACGAATTCGTCGCCAATATTGAACCCCACGTAATCGGCTTCCACCGGGCGCAGCCGTGCCTTCAGTTTGCGCACGAGGACGCAAATTTTCACGCTCAGCGGCCGCTCCGTCGTCAGCTTGTCGCGAATCGCCGCCAGGGTCACGCCGCTGTCGAGAATGTCGTCGAGGATGAGGATGTGCCGCCCGGCCACATCCGGCAGCGCGACTTGCTTGAAGATCACTTCGCCTGTGGTCGTGGTGCCGCCGTGATAACTGGCGACGCTCAGGCAGTCCAACTTCAATGAGAGCGGAATGCGCCGGAGCAGGTCCGCGGCGAAAATGAGGCTGCCGTTGAGCACCGCGATGACGGTCAGCTCGCGGTTTTGATATTCGCCGGTGATCTCGGCCGCGAGCTCATCGAGGCGGCGCAGGATGGTCGGCTCATCGAAAAGAACGCGCTCGAGGTCTTCCTGCATCGGGATCACTTAAGCAGGAAAGCAGGAAAGCAGGAAGAGAATGTGGGCTTCCGAAGGTAAGAGCCGCCTTTGTGCGGCGATGGTCGCGGCGCAAGGAAGTGTTTACCTGCACTCGATCGGGGCACAAAGGCCCCTCCCACATTCATCTCATCACGGCTGCGCGAGCGCGGCCGTGATTTCCTGCGTTAGTTTCGCGTCGGCCCGGATCGCCGCGCCGCGCCGCCAGAGCTCCGCGGCGCGGGCTTTATCACCGGCTCTCCTCGCGGCTTCGCCCGCGTTCAGGTAGAGCAGTTGCTGATCAGCCGGTTTCAATTTCGCGGGATCTTTTTCCACCATCGCGAGCAACTCCTCCAACTGCGCGCGCGCGATCTTGCGGCGGCCGAGAAAGAGCGGAAGCGCTTCATTCGTCACGGCGCGCGTCAGCTGCACCCGCGCGTCCGCCGGGACGGCGGCGGCCGCTTCGTCCATCAGCGCAATCCCTTTACGCAAAGCATCGAGCTTCGCCTTGCCGAGCCCAAGGTCGCGGCTGCGCAAAGTGTAGGCGCTGCCCAGGTAAACTCGGGCCACTTGGTCGTTAGGCTGAACGGCCAGGACCTTCTCCAACTCCGCGATGCAATCGAGCACCGCCTGCTGGTCGCCCGCGAGTCCGCGCGCGTAGAGACCGGCCGCCGGGTTGGCGCTCGGCGCAGCCGTGCTCACGGCCGCCGGCCAAATGGCACCGACGAAAAGGAGCGCGAGCAGATGCCGGGTCATTTGAAACAATGGACAAAGCGACCGGCAAAAACAAACTTGGGTCACGCCCCCGCGGCGGCTTGATGCTTTTCCGAAACAAATGGCGAGACCCAGACCGGAACATCATCGCGTTCACGACCCACAAGGCCGGCTCGATGGTGCTCCATCGCGTCCTGAAGGACGTCTGCGAGCTGAACCGCATCCGTTACTATTCGCCTAACGAGAGCCGGACGATGCTCCCGTTCGACCGGATGTTTGCGGGCCGCGATTTCATCGCGAAGAAACGCGGCTGCTTCGGCCCGATCCGTTTTTTCGTGCCGAGCAAGGCGATCGCCGAGGCCAGCGTCATCCTCCACCTGCGCGATCCGCGCGATGTGCTCACCTCGATGTTTTACTCCTACTGCTACATGCACGCGGGCGAGATCGACGCCCACACCGGCTATCGCAAGGAAGTGGCGGAGGCGGGGATCGACCATTTCGTGCTCGATATGGTGGCCGAGCCCTTCTACGCCTACCGCGGCGATTACGGGATCGGCTCGCGCTACAAGGAGCATGTCGGCACCGTGCTCGACCGCTACGAGCGCTACCTCACGGAGCTGCTCGGCCGGCCCAACACAACCGTCGTCTCCTACGAGGAGATGGTGCTGGCCTTCCCTTCCTGGCTGGAAAAGATCGTCAGCGCTTTCGCTTTGCCCGATCCCGACGAGACCCGCGCCGTCGTCGCGGCGCGCCACGCGAACAGCGTCGCGGCGGGCGAGGAGGATGTGTGGTCGCACAAACGCAAAGTGACGCCCGGCGATCATCGGGAAAAGTTGCAGGCGGAAACCATCCGCGAGCTGGACAAGATATTCGCCCCGGTGCTCGACAAGCTCGGCTACTCCGGCCGCGCCTACGCGGAGACCGGCATCCCGGTCCCGCATTGTAGCCGGGGTCGGTGACCCCGGACGGGATCGACGTCTTTTCTCCCCGGGGTCACCGACCCCGGCTACAACTTCCCCGGAGGCAGGCGGAGCGCCTGCCCTACAACGCAACTCAGCTGCGAGCTTGCAGGGCAATCCGCCCCGGTTGCCGTCGGCTTCGAGTCGCCCAAAAACTTCTTGAGATCATCGGCCCGAAGCGAGAGAGAAACCTTCGCCAGAAAATCTCATGCCACTCGGACGCACGCCTCTTTTTCGTAAGCTGAGCCAGATGGTGCGGCAGGCGCGTTGGCTGAATGAAAATCCGCAACACCGCACTTTTTTCTTCGAGGCGCGGGAAGCGGCGCGGGTTTCGCGGCGCGATTTCGTGCGCATGCTTGGCGGGGCTGGGCTGCTGACGGCAGCCGGAGGTCTCGCGCCGCGGCCGGCAAAGGGATCAACGAGCCTGGGCGCGGCTGGCGGCGAACCGGTGGCGATCATCGGCGCCGTGGTGGCTGGGCTAACGGCGGCTTGTCGTTTACTGCAAGCCGGCGTGCCTTGCGAAATCTTCGAAGGGAGCGAGCGAATCGGCGGTCGCATGTTGACGAAGTATGACTTCAACAAGGATGCGATGTTTTGTGAGCTCGGCGGTGAGCTGGTCGACTCGAATCACGCCGCCCTGATCGCGCTGGCGGGCGAACTCGGAGTGGGAATTCAGGAACTCAAAGGCGAGGATAAAGGGGTCGATCTCTACTTTTTCGGCGGCAAACATTACCGCGACGAGCAGCTCATCCCGCTCTTTCAACCGTTCGCGCAGAAGCTCGCCGCAGATTTTGACGGCATTTACGATGCCGAACAGAATTTTACGGAGAAGGCCGCCAGATTCGACCGTGTAAGCCACACGCAACATGTCGACCACCCATTTCTCCACTCCCTTGCCCGTCTCCGCGAGATACGCCGCGAGACTCATCCGATCGAGATACGGAGGAAATCAGAGATATCTTCGCTCCTTTCGTACAGGGTTCTTCGTCCATTCACCAACAGTTCGGCGGCCTGGGCCTGGAGTTATCGATTTGCAAGAAGCTCATGGAGGCCCACGGGGGATCTATTTCCGTCCAAAGCGCCGGCTTGAATCTTGGCTCCAGCTTCACGCTCCGATTTCGCTGCGCCGGCGTGGAAGCTGCGATTCCGCTTCCTCAGCGGGAAACGCTGACCGACCCGCTGAGCATCCTCCTGGTCGAGGACCATGAGGATTCGCGCGACTGTTTGTTCCGGCTGCTGCAGATGCGGGGCCATGACGTCATCGAAGCCGGGAATGGCGCGGAAGCGCTGCAATTCGCCCAAAGCTGCAGTTTCGATCTGCTGATCACCGATATCAGCCTTCCCGACGTGAATGGATTGGCATTATTGGGAGAAGTTAAGAGAAAAGCAGCCGGGCCTCGAAGGCGTCACGATGAGCGGCTACGCGATGCCGCTCGATGTGGTAAAAAGCAAGGAAGCCAGTTACCTCGCACATCTCGCCAAACCGGTGAGTCTGGCCCAACTGGACGAGGCCATTCGGAAAGTTGTTCATCGGACCCGAATGCAGCCGTGAATCCAGCATTTGTAAATACACCTGCGGCCCGCAGCATTCCGTGCGATATTAGGTCGCACGGGTCGTATCGGGAGATTCCCGCCACTCAGATCTTCGCCGCCGCCGCCGGAGCGCAACTGCGCGCTCCGATCACCACGCCACCGCCTCACCAATATGGTTTTTTTCCGCATACCCACACACCGCATCAACTGGATCACCAGCTCATTCCTGATGGGCACGCTCGCGCTGACTCTGACCGCGGTGCCGATTTATCTTTGGCGCTTCGGATTAGATTGGTTCCAGGTGCTGCTCTTTGCCCTGATGCTGATCGCGACCGGTTTTAGCATCACGCTGGGTTATCATCGTCTCTTTTCTCACATTACTTTCCGGGCCGCGCTACCGGTGCGGCTCTTGACGGCCATCTTCGGGGCGGCGGCCTTCGAAAACTCCGTCCTGATGTGGGCGAGCGAACATCGCAATCACCATAAGCACGTGGACCACGACGATGACCCGTACAATATCTCGAAGGGCTTTTTCCATGCCCACATTGGGTGGCTCCTGTTCAAGCTCAATCCCGAAGGACCGTACGACAACGTTGCGGATCTCGAAAAGGACGGGCTGCTGCGCTGGCAGGACAAACACATTCAGACGATCGCGGTGACGATGGGCTTCGTGCTGCCGGCGTTACTGGGTGCGGCGTGGAATGGCTGGAGCGGGGCGCTCGGCGGGTTTCTCATCGCCGGGGTGGCGCGCGTCGTGGTCCTGCAGCACTGCACCTTTCTCATCAACAGCGCGTGTCATGTCTTCGGGGCCCAGCCGTATTCGAAGAAGTGCAGCGCGCGCGATTCCTTTCTCATGGCGCTCTTCACCTTTGGCGAAGGTTATCATAACTATCACCACGAATTTCAGTATGACTATCGCAACGGAGTGAAGCCCTGGCAGTTTGATCCGACCAAGTGGATGATCTGGTCGCTGTCGAAGCTCGGGCTGGCGAGGAACCTGCGGTCCGTGCCCGCGGAGAAGATCCGTTTGGCCGAAGCGCGGCAAATGGCCGAAACGGGCGCCAGTGACGAGCCGGCATATCTTGTTCCTGCCGTCGCTTCCGTTTATTCAATCATGGGCGGATCCTCGGGATCAGATCAATCTATCTGAGCTAAGGTCGATCAGGTGACTTTCAGTCGCGGTCGTGCGCCGCGACCCGGTCGGCGGTTAGTCGCGAATGTGTCGTCTCAGTTCCCACACCCGCAGGGCAGCAAGGAACAGCCGGCGGGTCCGTTCCAGCCGGCCGACTGGTGGGGGAAGCGGTGGCTCAACCGGGGCGACGTTCTCTTCCGGGGGAGCGTTCCGCTTGCGCGGTCCGTTCGCGCCACGCTTGCGTAACCGCTGCGCGCGGGGTTTGGACGCCCCCGAGGCAGATTTCTTCTTCTGTCCGGGACCGCCTCCAGCTAGGTCGAGTGGCGTCATGTTTTCGCCACTGCCTTTCAGCATCTCCCGCGCCAGCTTCGCGCCGGTCCCGCTTCTCCGGGGCGAAGCCGCCCGGCGCGAAAACGCCTAACGAAGCGGTAGATGGATCGTCGCCAGCATGCAGCGGGCGCTGCCGCCCGCGAACTCGATGGTGGGCAGGGAGAGCGGGAGCAGGCGGGCGAAGCGTTCGAGGGTGGTGCGCTGCTCGCCGGTGAGATGGGCGGCGGCGCGGGCGGAGAGGACGAGCAACTTGTCTTGTTCGTTACGCAGATCGAGGGCGTTGCCCGCGAAGTTGGCGATCTGGTTACAATCCAGCGCGATGATGGTTTTGCCGGTCTCTTCGAGCCGGGCGCGCACTCTTTCCCGCTGCGCGGGATCGTCGATCATCTCGAGCCCGACGAGGGCGAACTGCGAGCCGAGGCACATCATGACGTTGGTGTGATAGATAGGGCGTCCGTCGTCGCCGCTGCTCGTGAAGGTGAGCGGCTCATAAGCGAAGTCGGCGCAGAACTTTTCCAGCGGCTCGCGGTCAGCCCGCCGGGAAAGCGAAACGTAGGCGATGCGATGAACGTGGTCGAGGACGAGGCTGCCGGTGCCTTCGAGGTAGAGCCCGCGTTTTTCGTAGGGCGAATAATCCACCACCTCGGTCACGCGATAGCGCTCGCGCAAGCGCTCGATGAGATCCAGGCGCCGTTCGGGACGACGGGAAGGAGTATGCATCGGGTAGAGCGCGACCCGGCCATCGTGATGGGTCGAGAACCAGTTATTAGGGAAAACCGCATCCGGTTTCGCGGGCGTGGGCGTGTCCTCAAAGACGTGCACGACGACCCCCGCGGCTGACAAGGTCTCGACGGCGCAATCGAACTCCGCCTGCGCGCGCGCCGAGATCGTGTCGGGCGCGTCGGCGACGAATTCCTGCTGGAAGGCGTTATCCAGCGCCGTCTCCGGATTCGGATAGAACCGGTGCGGCCGGATCATGACGACGGCGTTCGTGCTTTGTTGGGTCAACTTTTCCCTCATCAGCGGCCGGGCGAAACTAAGGGCAAACCAGCGGCCGGACAACGGGCGCGGCGGGGGATTACGACGAACGAATTTTATGCCGGCAATTTTCCACGAAACTCGATCTTATGGCGTGTTGTGACGACGACGGCGAGATTCGCCGCGAGTTCCCTCCTTGTACTGGGTTGTCTCGCGGCGGCTGGGGCCCCGGTGTTAGAGGTCGGGGCGATCTACGGCCAAGTGCTCCGCGAACTCAAGTCCGAGTGTTACGACGAAGCGCTCAAGGATCTGGATACGATCGATGCGCTGGCCACGCGCCCGGAGGACAAGGCGGAGTCACTAAATCTGCGCGGCGTGGTGTTGACGCGCGAATGCGAGTATGAGGGCGCGGAGGCGGCGTTGCGCCGAGCGCTCGAGATCAAACCAAAATTTTGGAATGCGAGTTTCAACCTCGCGGAGATCCCGTTCCTGCGGAAGGACTGGGCCGAGGCCCGCCGTCGTTTCGAGGCGATGGTGGCGGATGGCAATAACGAGATGGAGAACGATCCGCGACAGCTCATCCAGTACAAGATTCTGCTCACCTGCGTCCTGGACGGGGAAGGCCAGTTGGCGGACCGGATGATGAAGGAGTTGGAGCGTGCGAAGAAGAGTCCGGCGTTTTATCATGCTCGCGCCGCAGTCGCGCGGCAGGGCGAGAAACCCAAGGAAGCGAAAGATTGGATCGTGCTTGCGGAGCAGCAGTTCCCCGCAACCCTGAACAAGCTCTACGCCGAATCGTTTTATGAAATCGGCTGGGAAGAAAAGCCGGCCGGCGAGGCCCGCGAAGGCTTCGAGATCATTTCGACGGCGGAAGCCGCGGCCCGGAGGCAGGCGGCGGCGCAGGCGAAATTCGCCCAAGCCGAGAACGCATTTCTTGAGGGCAGAACCGAGACCGCACTGACCTGCCTCCAGCAAGTGGACGAATCCGTGCCAGGCCAGGCGCCGGTCTACAATCTGCGGGGCGAGATCTTGATGGAGCAGAAGAAGCTCGACGAAGCGCAGGCTGTGCTGCGCGAAGCGCTCGCGGTTAATCCGAAATTCCGCGAGGCGGAGTACAATCTCGCGCAGGTCGCTTTCAGAAAGAAGCAATACCAGCAGTCGCGTGACCAGCTGGAGTTACTTTTCGGCCAGACGCCCGGCGGCGGGCAAAACCAGGCGGCGCAGCTGATCAAGTTCGAAGTCTTCCTGACTTTCCTGCTGGAGAAGAAGGAGAGCCAGGCACAGCAGATGATGAATCAATTCAAGTTCACGGGCGAGACGCCGTCCCTCTACTATGCGCAGGCCGCCTGGGCCTTGCAGCACGCGAATCCCGATCGCGGAAACGACTGGGTCGCCTCGGCGCGAAAGATTTATTCGCCCGCACTCAACGTTATTTTCGCCGAGCCGTTTTACGATCTCGGCTGGTTGGAGAGTCGGCCGCGGGCGATTACGCGCACGACCGAGGCGCCGGCTGAAACCAGCGCCGCGACGTCGACCGGGTTGTCTCCGGAGATGTCGGTCAGCTCACCGGACTGGACGCCGAATGCGCTTCTGAGCATGAACAACTGGTCGAAAACCAAGCAGACGAACATGGTTACGGGCGCGTCCTTTTCGAGGACTGCCCCGCCGATCCTGTTCGCTTTGCCTAACGAGTTGGAAAACTCTGGGGCGTTGCCGTCGATTTTTGATTCGCACTAGGCGACGTTGTTTCCCGCTTTCGCTTTGGTGAGGGAAAATTTGCCTCGGCCGCCGCGCGCGTGACATAGTCGCCAACGTCATGAGCGGCGAATCGAAACGTTCCTTCCGGACGCAGCTGGCGCATTGGTTGGCCGAATTGCTCCTCGTTTTCCTCGGAGCGTACGCCGCTTTCTGGTTAAACGGTTACCAGCAACACCAGCAGGACGCCAAACGCCGCGATCAAATTCTCTCGTCCCTCGAGGAGGAAGCGGAGCAGGGCGTCGCGAATTCCCAAGTCGAAGTCGCCAAGCAGGAGAAGCGTGCCGCTGAGTTTCGCCGCGCGCTCGCGGCGGGCGAGATGCCACCGCTGCAACCGCTCACCTTCTCCTCCGACTACAACGCGAGTGACGTCTCCACGCTCCTCCAGGCGGGCGGCCTCGAGTTATTGGATGTAAAGACGATCCTTGCCTTGCGAGCGGCCGAATCGACGATCCGCGGCGGCTTGAGCCAATTGACGCATATCGAGAAATTAAGCGACCAACTGATCGTGCCGAATCTCGACGAAGTTATTTTGTTCTTCTATGATCCCGCGACCAAACAACTGCGCAAACGTTTTGCTCGCTATCCCGATGCCTTGCAGGCGGAGGCGGATTTTTTTCACCAATTGGAGCAAGCGCAGACGTTGCTCCTCCAGCAAATCCAGGCGGAGCGAAAGCGACATTGGTGATGCGCGTCCGCTCCGCGAGTTTTACGGTCGCGACCCGCGGCAAGGGAACTTACGAAATCACAGCGGAAGTCGCGGCCGAGCTGGAGCAATCTGGCGTCGAGCATGGGACGGTCACGGTGTTCGTTAGGCACACCAGTTGCAGCCTCATTATCATGGAAAACGCCGACCCGACCGCGCGGCGCGATCTCGAACGATTCTTCGAGCAGCTCGTCCCGGAGGATACGTCCTATTTCGAGCACACCGCGGAAGGCGGTGACGACAGCACGTCGCACATTCGTTCCGTTCTTACTCGTTCCACTGAAGTCGTCCCGATCGCAGACGGCCGGATGCTGCTCGGCACCTGGCAGGGAATTTTCCTTTTCGAGCATCGCCGCGCGCCGCACCGGCGCGAGATCGTGGTCAGTATTATCGGAAGTTAGGCGTCCCGCCTGACTCGGCCGGGCGGCCTTCCAGCCCGTCGGCTCCGCTTCGGGCAGGCTGGAAGGCTGCCCGCCGAGTCAGGCGAGACGCCTAACTTCCGGCTCTCGACACGCCGTCGCCGAATCGTTAGTCTTAGTGCTCTTTTGAAAACAATGCCCGCTTCCAACAACCGCCACAACGCTTTGCGCGATCGTTGGAAAATCCCGTCCGTCGATCAAATCATGGTCGAGGAACGGGCCGCCGCCTTCAGCAAACGCAGCATCAAAACTTCGGCCAAGCTGGTCGGCTTGAAACTCGCCGTCTCGATGATGGACCTGACGACGCTCGAAGGAAAAGACACCCCCGGTAAAGTCGCCTTTCTCTGCCGCAAAGCGATGCAGCCGATCGATCCGCGTTACGACGTGCCCTTCTGCGCCGCCGTTTGCGTCTATCCCAATCTCGTCCGCGTCGCGAAACGTTTCCTTGGCACTTCCGGAGTAAGAGTTGCCTCGGTCGCAACCGCCTTTCCTACCGGGCTGATGCCGCTCGATTTGAAACTGGAGGAAGTCCGCCGCGCCTCCGGCGACGGCGCCGATGAAATCGACATGGTGATCGATCGCGGCGTTTTTCTGGCCGGCGATTACAATCGCGTCTTCGACGAAATCGCCGCGACCAAGAAAGCGTGCGGCGCCGCGCATCTCAAAGTCATCCTCGAAACCGGCGAACTCCAGACCTACGACAACGTCCGGCTCGCGAGCGAAATCGGGATGCGCGCCGGCGGCGATTTCATCAAGACGTCCACGGGGAAAATCGCACCCGCCGCGACCATCCCGGTCACACTCGTCATGTTGGAGGCGATCCGCGATTACTTTTACGAGACCGGCCTGCGCATCGGGATGAAGCCGGCCGGCGGCATTCGCAACGCCAAGCAGGCGCTCGCTTACCTGGTGATGGTAAAGGAAACGCTGGGCGACGACTGGCTTACGCCTGATCTCTTCCGCTTCGGCGCGAGCACCCTGGTCAACGACGTCCTGATGCAGATCGTCAAAACAGTCGACGGCAACTACCAGAGTGCGGATTATTTTTCGCTGCCCTGATGTCGGCACGCGCCATGTAGACGTCGCCCTCTGGGCGACGCGAGAGTTGTGTTCGTTGCCAGAATATTCCGGCTAGAAATGATCTCCACCTCCGCGCTCCGCGCGGAGCGAAGCGTCTACAATTCGAGCGAAAAATGGTGCGACGAAATAATCATTTGCTTCGCGAGGTAAAACCGATGGGCGGCGAAACGTTGCACGCCGGAATCGAGTTCCAGCTTGGCGCAGCCGGTCGCGCGCGCCTCCGCCACCAGCCAGTCAAAGAGCGTACCGCCGTAGCCTAACGACCGGCCGCCCTCGTCCGTCACGAGGTCATCGACATAACAAAAGCGGCCGGCCAAAGGCGATTCCATCATGCGGTAGCCGGCCACGGCGCGCACCGCGCCGTCGTTTTCCACGAAAGCCATCCGATACCCGTCGCCGCGCTGCCGTTCCACCTGCGCGACAAATTTTTCCATGTCGTCGAAATGAGTCCGCAATTGTCGCATCACGGGAAAACAGCGCGCCACTTCGTCGGGCATCCTGGCTTCCGCGATCCGCGTTTTCATCTTCTTACCTAACGATTCGGCGTCCGCCCGGCCTGCCGCTTTGCACCGAGCTCCTCCAGCAGCTCGATCTGGATCTGCTGGATCTCGAAAAGTCGGTTGTCCTGCTTGCGCAGAAGGTGATCGATTTTCTCGTGCCGGTGCCGGATTTCCAGCTCGGCCTTCAGGTTCACCTTGTAGTCGTTCTCGGCCCGGGCGCGGTCGCGCGCTTCGCTCCGGTTCTGGCTCATCATGATGACGGGCGCCTGGAGTGCCGCGATACACGACAGAATCAGGTTCATCAAAATGAACGGGTAGGGATCAAATGCGCGCGTCGCGAGGAGGGCGGTGTTGACGACGATCCAGACAAAAAGGATGGCGCCAAAAATCAGGATAAATCTCCAGCTCCCGCCGAAGGCCGCGATCTGGTCGGAAAGCCGCTCGCCCACGGTCAGCTTTTTTTCAAATTGGCTGCCGATGTTTTCCGAAAGGATCTCGTGGGCGCGCAGACTTTCGACCACCTCCTCGTCGAGCGTGGTCAGCTCGCCGATCTCATCTTCCAGAACGTCTTTCACGTATTCCTGGCGAAACTGTCCGAGATCCTTGAGGCAAATGAAGCCGTGCGGATCGAGGTCCGGAACTTTTTTCCCGATGGATCCCGCGAGGGAGGGTCGCAGCAAGTCGATCATCGTCCCGGCCGAAGCGGGGTTTGCTTCGTGACAAATTCACGCACGCCAGTTTCGCGGGTTCGGGCACGGGCCAGAATGAACCGGAACTCTCAGCGCTTGTCGACTTCCGTCTTGAAGCGGTCCGAGTGGAATCTAAGGTGAGGCATGCGCTCGCCCGACGCCGAGATATTTGCCTAACGATGCGTGTCCTGGCGATCGATGCCTCCTTGCGCAAGAGCGGCGTCGCGATCATCGACGCGCGCGGCGGCGGAAAATTTCAGGCGCTCCACATCGGCACGATTCACAATCGCAGTTCCCTTCGGATGTCCTCCTGCCTGGTCGCGATCCACGATCGGCTCGCGGAGTTGATTCAAAGGCATGAACCGGACTGTTGCGCCCTCGAATCGGTCATTTACGTGCAGAGCCACAAGACTGCGATCACGCTGGGTGCGGCGCGCGGATCGGCGATCATGGCTGCGGCCGAGCGCGGCCTGCCGATCTTTGAGTACGCGCCGAAACGAATCAAGCAGGCGACGGTGGGTCATGGCCGGGCCGACAAGTCGCAGGTGGCTTTCATGGTGCGTGCTTTGCTCGGCCTGACGGAAACGCCGGGCGACGATGAGGCCGATGCGCTCGCCATCGGCCTGACCCATTTGCGCGCGCAAGAAGCGGTGCGCCTCGGCGTTCCGGACAATTTACAAATATGAACGCCGCTTTCGAGGCTCGTTGGCTGGGCCGGGTTGCTTTTGCCGAGGCGCTCGCGCGGCAGGAGGAATTGGCCGCCGCGAAGCGCGCCAATCCCGCCGCGCCCGACGAACTGTGGCTGCTCGAGCACGAACCGGTTTACACCATTGGCCGCACTCCCGACCAATCGAGCTTGCGCGGCGCGGCGCTCCTGCCGCATCCGCTTTTCGAAATCAACCGCGGCGGCCAGGCGACCTATCACGGTCCCGGACAGCTGGTTGGTTATTTTCTCATCGACCTGCGCCGCTCCGGACGGGATCTGCATCGTTATCTGCGCTGGATCGAAGCGTTGCTCATCGAATTGCTCGCGCATGACGAGATCTCCGCGAGCGCACGCCCGGGCCTCACGGGCGTCTGGGTCGAGCAACGCAAGATCGCGTCGATCGGCGTCGGCGTCCGGCACTGGATCACGATGCACGGCTTCGCGCTCAATGTGAGCGGCGATCTTTCGCCCTTCGACCGGATCACGCCCTGCGGGATTGCCGATGTCGCGATGACCTCGATCGAAAAGGAGACCGGCACGATCCATCAACTGGAGGAGGTCGCCGCCCGGATGGCAGACTTGGCCAGCGAATGGATCGCTCGCTTAGCTTCGCCATTTGTCACAGTCCACGACACCCTGTCATCCTGAGCCGCGCAGACGGCGAAGGACCTCCCGGTTGCAATCCGCGTGTGCTTATGGCGAGCAAGCGCCCAGTGCCATTGCGGGGTCCCTCTCCGCGCTTCGCCGGATCGGGATGACAAGGGGATGACAAGGAAGAGAGAGCGTGTCGCCCAGGACGGACCAAAAGACTGGACGCCTTCCCGATCTGCCATTCATTGAAGCATGGCGATCCCGCTGGAAGACAATTTCACCGACATTGTTGGCAAAGCGCAGCGCGGCCTGGGAATTTCCGATAGTCAGCTCGCGGAAAAATCGGGTGCCAGCGTGGAGGCGATTCGCCAGCTGCGGGAAGGAAAATTCGATCGTGCCGTGAGCGACCAAGTCGCGCCCGTCCTCCAGCTCGACGCGGGAGCCCTCGCCGACCTCGCGCGGGGCAAGTGGCGGCCTAACGAAATCGAAGTCCCGGGCCTGTTACAGTTCAACACCGCCTATCATGACATCACAGTAAACGCCTATCTCGTCTGGGATCCCGCGAGCAGGGAGGCGGTCGTTTTCGATAGCGGCGCGGATTGTTCCGCGTTGCTCGAGCGCTGCGCGGACGCCGGCCTAACGATCAAGCTCCTCCTGCTCACCCATGCCCATCCGGATCACGTGGCCGATTTGCGCCGCCTGACGCGCGAGACTGGGGCGCCCGTTTTCCTCTCGTCGCGCGAGCAGGCGCCCGGCGCCGAACCGATCGAGGAAGGAAAAACCCTCCACCTCGGCCGCCTGCGGATCGAGGCGCGGTTGACCTGGGGCCACTCGCCCGGAGGCATGACCTATGTCATCAGCGGCCTGGCGCGCCCGGTCGCGATTGTGGGTGATTCGCTCTTCGCGGGCTCGATGGGCGGCGGCAATGTCTCCTACGAAGATGCGGTAAGAAACAACCTGGAAAAAATCCTCACTCTGCCTGACGAAACCGTGCTTTGCCCCGGACACGGACCCATGACGACGGTGGGAGAGGAAAAAAAGCACAATCCGTTTTTCGGCCGGTAGCGCGAGCTTCTTCGCTGTAGCCTGGGGCGTTGACCCCGGTCGCCGGGGCTAATATTCGCGCCCTGCCGGGGTCAACGCCCCCGGCTACAGCGAAGCGACTTCGGCGCTCTCTCCCGGGTTATTGTTTCATTGGCTGCGAGCTGGCAGCGTGCGCTACCTTCGACCATGAACATCGCCTTTGTTGGAGTCGGCCGGATGGGCGCAAACATGGCGCGCCGCTTAAAGGGAAAGGGGTTTCATGTCACCGCGGTTTACGATGCGCATCGTCCCGCTGCCACGACCCTCGCGCA
Source organism: Spartobacteria bacterium (assembly GCA_003169975.1). Classification (GTDB taxonomy): domain Bacteria; phylum Verrucomicrobiota; class Verrucomicrobiia; order Chthoniobacterales; family UBA10450; genus Palsa-1392. Next base: position 144,367 of record PNAA01000025.1, read on the forward strand.
GGAGCTGGGCAGTTTTGCCAGCCAGTCGTTAGGCGAAGTAACGGCCGCGGCGGAGGTGATCGTCACCGTCGTTTCGGACGATGCCGCGATGCGGGAAATCTTCGCTTCACCTGACGACAACCTGCTCGTCAAGGCGCAGGGCAGGCTCTTCATCAACTGCGCTACCATCTCGCCCGAGGTGCACCTCGAGGTGGAGGGCCTCGCGCAAAAAGTTGGCGCGCAGACGCTCGAAGCCTGCATGGCCTCGAGCATCACGCAGGCGCGCGAAGGCTCGCTTTACCTGATGTGCGGCGGCGAAAAATCCGCCTTCGATCGCGCCGAGCCGATTTTGCAAGCGCTCGGATCCAAGATTCGCTACATCGGCAAGTCCGGACAAGCCGCGAAAGTGAAGGCGTTGGTCAACATGGTGATGAATATCAACACCGCCGGCCTGGCCGAGGGACTTGGATTGGGCGACGCGCTCGGGCTCGACCTCACGATGTTGCGCGAAGTTTTCAGCGAAACCGGCGCGGGCTCGCGCGTCCTTCAGACCGACGGCGAAGATATGCAGAATCGCGATCACGCCTGCTTCTTTTCCGCCGCGCACGCCGCGAAAGACAGCGGCATCGCGTTGCATCTCGCGGAACTCGTTGGGCTCAAGCTCCCGCTTGCTCGCGCGACCAAGTCGCAATACGACCGGATGATTTTTGAGGATCTCGGCGGGCTCGACAAATCCGGCGTCGCCGAGCTGACCTTCAAAGGCCGACACCCTTCGTCATCCTGAGCGAAGTCCCGTCTGCGGGACGAAGTCGAAGGATCCCGTTGCGTTATCGTGAAGCTTTCGCCGCGGAGCGAAGTCAAAGTATCCCGTTACGTTGCCTTAAACCTTTCGCCGCGGGATCCCTCGATTTCGCTCGGGATGACGCCCTACCGAGTAATTCGTTCCGCGCCGGCGTAGACATTCATCGTGTCGCCGCGCAGAAAACCGATCAACGTCTGATGATTGGCGCGGGCGAACTCGATCGCGAGGCTGGTCGGAGCGGAGATCGCGGCAATGACGGCGATTCCACCGGCGAGCGCTTTCTGCGTCATCTCGAAGGAGACGCGTCCGCTCAATAAAAGTATCGAGTTGCCTAACGGAAGCTGCTTGGCGAGCAACTGATGGCCGATCAACTTGTCGAGCGCGTTGTGCCGCCCGACATCTTCGCGCAGAAGAATCAGCTCCCCGTTCGCATCGAACAGCGCGCAGGCATGCAGGCCGCCGGTGCGCTGAAATGTTTTTTGCGCGGCGGCTAATTTTTCCGGGAGCTGAAGCAGCACTTGAGAGTCGAGCGAGGGCGCGGCCTTGATCGGCGGAAATTGCTGCATTGCCGATTCGATCGTCGCCTTGCCGCAGATCCCGCAGCTCGAGGAGCTGAAAACATTGCGGCTCAGTTTGGCGAGATCGAATTTCGCCGGATCGGTGAGGGTGATGTCCAATTCATTTCCGCCGGATTCGCCTTTCGTCAGGCAGGAAGTGATCTCGAAAATGTCCGCCGCGTCGCGCACGATTCCTTCGGTCAGGATAAAGCCGGCGGCGAGTTCGCGATCATGTCCCGGCGTCCGCATCACGACCGCGACGCTCTGGCCTTCGATCCGAATCTCGAGCGGTTCTTCGACCGCTGCTTCGTCCGGCGCGGCGGGAAGCGGCTGGCCGTCCCGATACCTAACGACTTCGATTGCTCTCGCGGTGTCGCGGTTTTTCACAGGTCGGCCGGCGTGTTGAGATTGGCGAAAAGCCGGCTCTCGGCTTCGTCGATTATTCGTTTCACGAGCAGCTCTCGTTCTATCGCTCGGCGGACAAAACCTTGCATGGAAAAATCGTTGCTCCGCAGCGCCTGTGCGGCCAATGGAGCGCAAGCCGCCGGGTAAACCGCCGCCAGCGGTTCGAATCCAGCGGGACCACTCGGAACGGCGCCGCGCGCGTCACGACAGAGCGAACGGAGAAAATCCGAGGTCATTCGCGGCAGATCGACCGCCAGCACGACGAGGAGTGGTGCCGTGCACTTTTGCAAAGCCGCGGCCACGCCCGCGAGCGGTCCTGCGTCGGCGATTTCGTCGGCAACGATCTCGCATTCGTCCCATTCCTCGCGGGATGGGCCGGAAATCATTAACTGCTTGGGCGACAATTCTCTCAGCGTTTGGATTTGGCGCTGCCAGAGCGGCTCGCCCTCGAACTCGAGAAAGGCTTTGTCGCGGCCCATGCGCGAAGACTTTCCGCCCGCGAGGAGGACGGCACTGCAGCGCATCGTTAGGGCAACGCGGCCGGTTGCAGAATTTTCAACCGCGCCGCGCCCAGGCTGATCCGGCCATCGGTCAAAATGCGCGCCCGCAAACCGCCGCGGCCGTCGAGAAATTTTTCCGCGCCCGGCGCGAAAGCTGTGTCCATCCAGTAACACGGCGCGCAGTGCGCGGTGCCGCGGAACTGTACGCCTTGCAGCTCGAAATCCGCGCCGATCAACTCCATCAGATCGATCCCGGACACGATGAGATTGCGGCGGAGCACGCCGGGCGATTTATTCGTTAGGCCAAAAGTTTCGGACATTAAAGCAAAGACTTCGCGCGAGAAAAAGGTGACCTGCCCTTTGTAATCGTCCCGGTAATCAAAGAAGCGGTCGCCGCGAATGCCGCGGCCGGCGACGCAGTCGATCTCGGTTGTCTCGACGAGGGGAAAATTATCCGGCGGCTGGCCGTGGTGGCCGTAGTAGTTGTGGCCGGGCGAGGTGAAGATTTGGTCGATGATCATGCAGAAGGGGATCTGGAAAACGTTCAACGTTCAACGTTCAACGTCCAACGTTCAACTCGCGAAAGCTTTCGGAGTTCAACGTCCAAATCGGGGAGGGCTCGTTCTACGTTGGACGTTGGGCGTCGGACGTTGGACGTTTCCGCACATGAGCACCGTCTGGCGCGTCTTCGCCTACCTCAAACGCTATCCCTGGATGGCGGCCGGGACGCTTGGGTGCGCGGTCCTGAGCACGCTCATGATCATCGTCTTTCCGGCGGTGACGAAGTTCATCATCGACGACGTCATCGCGGGACATCGGCCCGAGTTGCTGCTCCCGATGGTCGGTCTCGCGCTGGTCGCCTTTTTCCTGCAGGATTTACTCAACGGCCTGCGGATTCTTCTTAACAACAGCTTCGAGCAAAAGGTCATCTTCGATCTCCGGAGCGACCTTTTCCGGCACATCGAACGGTTGCCGCTGCGCTGGTTCGATAATCGCGCGACGGGCGACCTGATCACGCGCGTGGTGGAGGACGTGAACTCGGTCGAGCGGGTCCTGATCGACGGGATCGAACAGGGTGTCGTCGCGATTTTGCAGGTGGCGATCGTGAGCGTCGCGCTCTTTTACTTTAACGGCAGCCTCGCCTGGTGCGTGCTCGCGCCGGTGCCGTTGCTCGCCGGCGGCGCGATCGCTTACACCTTGAGCGGCCCGAGCCGCTATCGTCCGCAACGGCGCGCAGCCTCGGCCCTGAACGCGCTCCTGCTCGACGACCTCGCCGGGATTCGGCAGATCAAATCGTTCGTTAGGGAAAAACAGGAACACCTCCGTTTTAATCGGGCCAGTGAAACCCTGCGCCAGGCCACCCTGCGGATCATGCGCGCCTGGGCACTCTACAGTCCGTCGATGGATTTTTTGAATTCGTTAGGCCTGATTCTCGCGATCGGCTTCGGTGGACGCTCGGTCTTGCGGGGCGAGATGCAGGTCGGCTCCCTCGTCGCCTTCATTACCCTCACGCGATTTCTCTATGAACCGGTGACGCGGTTGCATCAGTTGAATCAACTGGTGCAAGCCGGCCGCGCGGCCGGCGAACGCGTTTTCGAAATTCTCGACGAACCGGAAGAGCCGGGCCTGCGCGAAGGCGACGCGGTGACGGAGATTGAGGGTGAAATTCGCTACGACGACGTGAGCTTCGCCTATGCAAAAGGCCTGCCTGCCTTGAGCAATATTTCATTTCACGCGCGGCCGGGCGAAACGATTGCGCTCGTCGGCGCGACCGGCGCGGGCAAAACGACACTCGTGAATCTGCTCGCGCGCTTTTACGAATACACCTCCGGCGCGATCACGATCGACGGAAAACCGATTCGCGAATTTGGTCTGCACGCGCTGCGGGAAATGATCGGGATGGTGACGCAGGAGAGCTTTCTTTTTAACGGGACGATCCGCGAAAACCTGCTTCTCGGGAAACCGGACGCGACAGACGCAGAGCTGCTGGAAGCGGCCGAGGCGGCAAACGCACGCGCTTTCATCGACCGGCTGCCGACCGGCCTCGGCAGCGTGGTCGGCGAGCGCGGGGTGAAACTGAGCGTGGGGGAAAAGCAGCGGCTCTCGATCGCGCGCGCGCTGTTGAAGGATCCGCCGATCCTGATTCTCGACGAAGCCACCGCCAGCGTCGATACCACGACCGAGCGCCTGATCCAGCAGGCGCTGGAGAACCTGATGTTCCATCGCACCTGCATCGTGATCGCGCACCGGCTCTCGACCATTGTGCGGGCGGACCAGATCCTGGTTCTGGACCACGGGAGTATCATCGAGCGCGGGACGCACGCCGGGCTGCTGTCGTTAGGCGGAAAATATGCGCGGCTCTGCGAACAGAGTTTTCTGGAGACGACCGGCGAGATCGACGCCGCGCCGGAATTCGCGGCGAACTGACCAACGCCCTTCCCGGGGCGAGCGCGACAACGCTAACTTTCCAATTCGAGCGCGGGGGCCGAAGCCGACGCCTGCGGCAGTTCCTCGAAGCGCGCTTCCAGCTCCCGGCAACGTGCTTCGCTTTCCTGCAGCGCGCGCCGTTCCTCCGCCAGGCTCTGCTCCAGTTCGCTGATCCGTTCCCGCAGGTTGATCGCCATCGTGCTCGCTACGGGCGCCTCGCCGGTGGTTCCGCTCTCGCGATTTGTCCGGTCCACTGGTGCGGTGGGCAACTGGATCAGATCGGTCAGATTCTTGATCTGGCGGCGGGATCCGTCGCACGAATTGATGACGAAAGTCTCCTTCCCGATCTCGCCGAGGCGCAGAAATTCCTGGACCGCGCCGATCGTCGTCGGGCCGTAGTAGCGTTCGCTCGTCACTTCCACGAGCCAATCCATTTCCAGCTCGGGAAACATCGGCGCTTTCACCCAGGTGCGTTGATCGTGCAAGAGGGTGTCGTGGGGCGCGATCAGCGCGGCTGCCGCCCAACGTCGCACCTGCTCGAAGGGCAACGGGCCGAAAACCCTGCCGTCTTCGTGTTTATTCAGGAACCAATGCTGATTCGCCGTCGAGTCCATCACTCGTTAGGCGCAGCGGCACTGGGCGAGGGGGAGGGCGCGGCGACGCCGGGCGCTCCGGGAATCACTAGGGTCTGTCCGATCTGCAGCTTCCGGTCGTTCTCGATGTGATTGAATTTCTGCAACTCGTCGATGCCCACTTTGTGCAGCTTCGCGATCGAGGTCAGCGTTTCGCCACGAGCGACGACGTGGGTGGATCCACCCGCGGCTGGCGCGGGGACCGGCGACGAAGCTTCGCCCGCCGCCGTCGCTTTGGGATGCTCGAGCTCCTGCTGCAAACGGAGGATTTGCTGCGAGAGAGCATCGATCTTGGTGTTTTGCGCGTCGATCTTTCTGGTCAGGGCGAGGAGTTCGCTGGTTTCGGAAGTCTCCGCGGCGGGGCTGGGACTCTGGGCGGGCGCGTTGGATGCGAGGAAGCCGCTCAAACAAAGGAGCGCTAGAGTGCGGCGGAAGCGAATCATGGGGCAAGCTTGGCATTTTCGTCGGATGCTGGCAAGCGCGCGCCAGTTTGCGTTCTTGACGCATTAACGGTAGCGTTTTTCCATGCCAGAGCGGACGGAAAAACCGGTGGCGCCCGTGCCTTGGGGACCGCAGCAGGGTGACGGCGGCGGGCCCAAATCCCCTGATGTTTCCAAGCCAGACACGCGTGATTTGTTGAAGAAAATGCGCAAGGTGGATCCGAACCAATCGAAGCGCTACCGGCAGCGCACTGGCCAGTGAGCGATCCGTTAGGCGCGGCGGCGTTTGATTTTCCGGCGCTTTTGCGGCGGCACGGCTTGCTCCACGAAGCGTCGCTCCTCCCGCCGGTGAGCGCGAGTCGTCCGGCGTCAACTTTCACGCCGACGCAGGCGACCACCATCCTCGCCTTTAAATTTACCGGCGGCGTTTTGGTCGCGGGCGACCGGCGGGCGACGGCCGGCAACACGGTGGTCTACGATCGCGCCGACAAAGTGCTGGAGATCGACCGGCACTCGATCATGGCGATCGCGGGCGTGCCGGCGACGGCCTGGGAAATGGCGCGCGTGCTCGAGCATTCGCTCCAATATTTTCGCCGGACTCAGCTCCAGGAGATGAGCGTGGATGGCAAGGTCCGCGCGCTCTCGAAACTGCTGCGGGATAATTTCGGCTTCGTGCTGCAGGGCATCGGCATCGTTGTGCCGATTTTCGCGACCTACGATTTCGCGGGTGACGGCCAGGCGCGGCTTTATTTCTACGACGCGATGGGTGCGCAGTTCGAGGTCGCGGAATATGCGGCGACTGGGTCGGGTTCGCCGGCGGTACGCGGGGTCCTGTTTTACGAAAACCGCTGGGGGAAAAAACGGTTGCAGAAGCTCAGCGAAGAAGATGCGGTGACCGTCGCCCTGCGGGCCCTCGACACGGCGGCGGAGGCCGACACCGCGACCGGTGGAGTGGACCGTCATGCGAAGATCTTTCCGCTGATCAAAATCATCTCGCGCGCCGGGATCAAAACGCTGCCGGAGGAGCAGATCGCCGCGCGCTTTAAACGCACCGTCGCATGATCGAGGAGCCCTATCGTTGGGTCGAGGCGATCGCGAACCGGCGCGAATACATCGAGACGCAGCTCGCGCCGGGCAGTCCGATCGTGGCGCTGAGTTATCGCGACGGGATTCTCTTCGTGACCGTCGGTCGGGCGCGGCAAAAACTCTTCGAGATTTACGATCGCATCGCTCTCGGGGCGATCGGGCACCCGGGGGACATCGAGCGGTTGCGGATGGCGGCGATCGAGCTGGCGAGCACGGAGGGCTTCACCCGTTCGGCGGGCGATGTGTCGCTGCGACGGCTGGCTTTTTATTCGCTCAGCCCGGTCTTGAAAACCGCCTTCGAACAGGTCTATGGCGCGCCATATCTGGCGCGGATGATTTTTGCGGAAGTGGGCGCGTCGCCGGCGGGGGATTTATTTTTGCGAGTGGAATACGACGGCGCGATCGCGGCCGGCGGAGCGTCCGCGGACACCCAGCCACCGCGCTTTAGCGTCATCAGCGGGACAACGCCTTCGGCCGAGCTGATGGAGGAACTGTTGCGCCGCGACCACGATTCCAACTGCACTTTGCGCGCGGCCCTGAAAGTGGCGCTCGACGCCTGGAGCGCGGGCAGCATGCGGGCGGCCGACGACGAGGTGAAAGAGATCCCGGCGCACGCCACGCTGCTGAAGCATCGTCAGGAAAAGCTGAAGAGCGCGACGGTGGAAGCCTGTGTTTTGGAGCGAAGCGGCGCGAGCGCGATTCGGTATCGTTCGGTCGCGGATGGGGAGTTAAAGGAGCTGACTGCTGCCTAACGAATCAATATCAGGTTATTCCGTCGACGTCTTCGTGGCGTTGTAGCCGGGGGCGGTGACCCCGGCTTTTTTGGCGATAAACGCTCTGCGATGCCGGGGTCACCGCCCCCGGCTACAATAGCGCGCCCCGCGCTTGCTTGCGAGGCGGCGGTTGAGTAAGAGGAAATATGCGGCGCGCGTTCCCGTGGCTCGGGGTGCTTCTTCTGACGGTCTCCTTCGTCTGGTTCGTTCGGCTACCGGTGCCGATGCATCCGGCGGCTGCGCCGCGCCAATCTGGGGTCCGCGGCGAGCAACCGCTTGTCGTGGTGCTGGATCCTGGACACGGCGGACAGGATTCGGGCGCGATCTGCGGGACGGTCACGGAAAAGGACCTGACGCTCGACGTTGCACTACGCACTGAGCTGCTCTTGCGCGCGGACGGTTGCGCGACTGTCTTGACGCGCGCCAATGATCGATACCTCTCGCTCGCGGAACGCGCCGCAGTCGGAAATCGCGAGGATAATTCGCTTTTCGTCAGCATCCATTTCAACGACGAAGCACGCGCGACGGCTTCCGGGGTGGAGACCTATTATGCTCCGCGGCAGTCGGCGTCGCGCTTTGGCTTTCTCTCCTGGCTGCCGTTTTTGCAACGAACCGAGGCCAGCCTGCTGACGGGAAAAAGCGAAAGCCTGGCCAGCTACATTCAGGCGGCTTTGATCGTGCGCACTGGCGCGGTCAATCGCGGGATCAAGGCGGAGCAGTTTTACGTCATCGCCAACGTGCGGCATCCGGCCGCGCTGGTGGAAGGCGGTTTCTTGACCAACAAATCTGACGTGACGAGATTGGCGACTGCGGAATATCGTCAGCAGATTGCCGCGGCGATCAGTGACGGCGTGCATCGCTACCGGGAAGCGATCCGGCAGGGCGAGCCGACGCTGGCGCTGGCCGCCGCCCGGCCTGAATAACCGGGAAAATTCCTCGTCGAATCCACCTATGAAACGAATCGTCTTCGCCTTCCTCGCTCTCCTGCTGGCTGGCGCCGGCGTGCTGCGTGCGGATCAAACGACCTCGGCTGTGCAACAGGCATTGAAGGATCAGGGCTTCTATTACGGTGACGTGAACGGGGAGAAAACGGCGGACACGACCGCGGCGATTCGGCGCTACCAGATCCGGAACGGGCTGCAAATCACGGGAGAAATCGATGCTGAAACGTTGCGATCGTTAGGCGTGGGTTCCGGCGCAGGGGCGCGAACCGCGGCGCAGCCGCGCGCGACGCCGCCGCCAAAAGAAGAGACGGAGGCGAGCGATGGTGACACCGCGACGCAGTCCGCGGAAATTTCGCCGCCGCAACCGCCGGCCAGCTACGCGCCGCAAGGAGCGCGCGGATTGCCTCCCGAAGGGAGCGGTGTTTTCCAGGGGACGCCGTACGAAATTGCCCCGCCGGATTTGCAGCGGCATGTGATCGTGGGTGCGCAAACGCTCCTCGCCCGCTACGGCTATTATCGGAGCGGGATAGATGGTGAGTTTGGCCCCGGCACAGCGGTGGCGGTGCGGACATTCCAGGCGCGCGCCGGGCTCGTGCCCGACGGCCGGTTAAACATGGAAACGCTGGCCGCGCTCGGTTTGCTCCCGGGGCAACACGCCCCGGGATTTTCCGTTCCAAGACGGCGGCTGCAGGGGCGACCAATCTACCGCGGACAGTGGATTCCTGGTAGTTAGTCGTGATGCGCCAACGCTCAAAGCTGTAGCCCGGGGGCGTTGACCCCGGCTTCGCCAAGCGTGGTCTTTTCGCCAGCCGGGTCAGCAACTCCAGGCTACAATCGGAAACGGACTGACTGGAGCTCGGCAAAGACCGTGCCGACAAAAATGCCCGCCTCGATCCGGAGCAGGAGGCGATCGGCGTCGTCGGAGACCCACACGCTCGCGCGCCGGAATTTCTTGTGCGGCTCGAGCTCCAGTTTTTTTCCGATCTTGTAGAGTTGCACGTCGAGCTTGATCGCTTTGTAAGTGCCGGCGGCGATCGTAATGGAGGGATGGCCCGAGACGGTGAGCGTGGCGAGGTAAGGGCTGGTCGCTGGATAGACCACGAGGCGGTAGACATCGCCCTCCCGCAGGGGCTGGCTGCGGAGATAGAGGAGCGCGGAGTGCATGTCGAAGACTCCGCCCGGGAAAGTGAACGTTTTCAGTGCCGACCTTTTGTTCGTCTTGCTGTCGATACGGGTGCGCTCCACTCCGTCGGCGGTGAAGAGCAGATCGTCGGTCACGGTTTTTCGGCGCCTCTCTTCGACCTGGCTCATCTCAATCGGCCGGAGGGTCTCCGCATCGGCCACCGCGCGATGGTGCACGTCAAATTTCCAGAGTGCGCGCGCAATGCCAACGGTCTGGCCGACGCCTTGGAATTGCAGACGATTGGCGCTCTTGTCGAATTGGATCTCGCCGGTGGCGGCGACCAGATCGTTCCAGCCGAAGTTGTAGGTTGCGACGAACGGTCGAGGATTGGGGAAATCTCCGCGCGGCAGAGTGGTGACGGTCTTCTCCCAGGCCGGAGGGGCGGCGGTCGGCGAAAGGCTGGCGAGGCTCGCGCCCAACCAGATCGCGATAATCCCTTGGAAACCCACCGGGCGACCATCCGATGCCGGTTGGCGACTTGCAAATGGCTGCAGCCGGGGTCGGCGCCCCGGCATTGTCGTGGGTGCGCGAGCGCGCTTCAGGGGTCAGCGACCCCGGCGACAAGGGCGCAAAAAAAAGCGCACGTCGGCGGCGTGCGCTTTTCCTTGAAATTGATCCGCCCGTTAGGGCTTCGCCTTGGCGGCGGGAGTGGCGGCCGCTTTCGGCGCCGGTTTGTTCAACTGCGCGACGACGGAATCGGTAAAATCCATCTCGGGCTTGGAAAACATGAGCATCGGGACGCCGTTCAGGCTCACGCCTGAGGAGTCGAAGACGAGATCCATGTTGTCGGCTTTAACCTTGGCCATGACGACATCGGTGATTTCCTTCACGATTCCGTCGCGCATCCGCACGGCCTGTTCCTGCAACTGCTTCTCGCGGGTCTGGCGGAAATCGTTGATCTCGCGCTCCATGTTCTTGATGCTGGCGATTTTTTCATCGCGATCTTTCGCTTTTTGCGTCTTCGCATCGGCGCTCAAGGCCGGGGCTTCGAGTTGCTGGTTGAGTTTGTTGATCTCGTCGAGCGCCTTCTTGTAGGCGTCAGCGCGATCGTCATATTCCTTTTTCGCGGCGTTCTTGGCGTCGTTGATTTTCGTCTCGGCGTCCTTGGTTTTATTGTATTCCTTGAAGGCGCGATTCATGTCGATGGTGCCGACTTTCATGCCTTGCGCGAAGGCTCCGATGGGGAGCGCGAAAGCAGAGAGAACGGCCACGAGGATAAGCTTTTTCATAGATGTAGGGTCAGACAGGTAATTGGGATGGCGTTAGACTGCAAGTGCCACCTTTTGTTCAAAACTGGTAGCCGACGCTAAACTGGACTTTGCCGCCGCCCTTGTTGTTGTCCAATTGGATGGGAATGCCATAGTCGATCTTCAACGGACCAATCGGCAGATCGAGCCGCACCCCGACGCCGACGTCGGAGGCCATATGCGACGTATCGAAGTCGTAGGCATTGGCGTGGATAAAGCCGGTGTCGTAGAAAACAGCCGCACGGACCCGGTCGATGATCTTGATCGTGGTTTCAATCGTGAAGCGGGCGAGCGTCCTGCCGCCGAGTGGCTCGCCGTTGATGTCTTTCGGCCCGACATCACGGAAATTGAAGCCGCGCAACGTATCGGCGCCACCGAGGAACAAACGGTCGAAAATCGGGACGCGATCGCCGTTGCCCCAGGTATCGATGACGGCCGCTTCGCCATTGAGCGTGAGGATGATGTCGTAGGGGAAAAGGAAATACTGCGCACCCTCCGCATCGAAGCCGTAGGTCTGAACATTTCCGCCGAGGGGCCCGCCAGCGACGTGCGGCGTAAAGCTGAAGCGATGACCGTGGCGGGTGAGATAAACGCTGTCGCGCGTATCATAGAGGAAAGTGGGGGTGATTTCGCTTTTCAGAGCGTTGCCCGCCTCGTCCAAGATCGCCTGCGACGAGCCCAGGGACACGTTGTAAATATCGATTTCCTGCAGCCGATAATTCAGCTCAATGGAAGCGAAGGGCGAGAGTGGCTTGCGGGCGTCGATCGCGAAGCCGTAGTTGCGCTGGTCATAGAGCGAGCTGAGGAAACTGGCCTCGCGGTAAAAGAGATCCGTCCCTAACGAAAAGCGTTGATCGAGAAAGTAGGGCTCCGTCAGGGAGAGGATGAAGCTTGATTCCTGGGTCCCGTACTGCACGCGGATGCGAAACTTTTGGCCACCGCCGGTGAAGCTGGGATAGTTGAACAAGTCGAAGTTGCCCTGGGTTAACTCGACGAAGCCGAGCAAGCTCTCGATCGTGCTGAAACCGGCGCCGAAATTGAGCGCGCCGGTGCGTTTTTCCTGCACCTGGACGAGTAGATCTTTCCGGCCCGGGATGTTGGTATCCTCGGGGTAGGTGTCGACTTTCTCGAAATAGCCCAGGTTTTCGAGTCGCTTTTTACTGGTGTCGACGCGCACGGTGTCGAAGACGTCGCCGGGCAAGGTGGCGATTTCGCGGCGAATCACCTTGTCTTTGGTGCGCGTGTTGCCCGTGATGTTGACCCGCTCAACGAAAGAACGGGAGCCTTCGGTAATGGTGTAAGTCAAGTCGACGACGCCCGGGCCGGCCGGTATCCCTTGCGGCCCAAGGTCCACATCCACGTAGCCGCCCGCACCGTAGCCGTCGACAATCGCCTTGGTGTCATCCTTCAATCCCTTGGGCGTGTAGATCGTGCCCGGCTTCATTTTGAGGAGGGTGCGCAACTTTGCTTCCGAGGCCGCCTCCTCTCCCTGGAACGTCACCTTCCCGACGTGGTACTGAACGCCTTCGTTGACCACCACCACGATGCGCACCCCGCGTTCGAAGCGTTCCTGGCGCACTTCGGGGATGGCGATGTCGATGTAGCCCTTGTTCTGGTAAAACTCGCGGATGCTGTCGAGATCCTGTTGCAACTGCGTCTGATCAAGCCGGCCCGATTTGTCCAGGATCGAGATTGGGGTCTTGGCTTTGGTCTTCATCTGGTGGCGCAACGTGCGATCGCTGAATTTGGTGTTGCCCTGGAACACGACCGCGCGGACCGCTCCTTTCTCGCCCTCCTTGATCGTGTAAACCGCGCGCGCGGTGCCGCGGCTTTCATCCGTCACCAGCTGCAATTGGACGTCGACGCCGGTGAAGCCCTTGCGCTGATAAAAGTCGATGAGGTTCTGCCGACCCTCCTCGAGCTTCTCCGCGTCGGAGGGCGAGGGCACTTTGAACTTGATCTCGCCGCGCAGCTTCTTGGCCTTGAAACTCTGCGCGCCGTCGATCTCGATCTCGGTCACCAGCGCGCGGGTGGCGAGGATGACCTGCACATGGACGCCGTTGCCTTGCGGCTCGCCAAAGATGCGCACATTCTGGATTTTCCCGGTGTCGTAGAGTGCACGGATATCGTCTTCCACCGTCGCCTCGGAATAAGGCGCGCCGACTTTCGTTCGCATGTTGGCGAGGACGCGATCCTTGGAAACGGTTTCCGGACCGACGTAGCGCACATCGATCGAATTGATCACGACGCCCTCCACCCCCTGGGCGCGCGCCCCCGGCGACAGCGCAGTGATCAAACCTAACGAAAGGAGAACCGCGGCGAGGCGGATGGACGAGGTGAGATTTTTCATAGACAAGAAAGCGGTCGCCAGGCGGCTGTCGGCGGTGGATTCGCGTATTAGATGGGTAATGCGAGCGACGTCGTCAAGGCAGGAATTCGGGGATGGCTGATTTCCGATGGCTGATTTGCTCGTCGGGGACTCGGCAATCTGCTGGCAATAATCAACCATCAGCGATCAAATCAGTTCATACCAATTGTTGCGCCGCCGCGGCTCGTAGCCGGCGCCGCGGATCAGCGCCTCGATCTTTTCCGCATCGAGCCGGAAAGTCGTGCCGGCGCTGCTCACGACGTTTTCCTCCATCATGACGGAGCCAAAGTCGTTCGCGCCGTACTTCAGGGCAATCTGCCCGATTTGCGGCCCCTGCGTGACCCAGGAGCTCTGGATGTTGGGGATGTTATCGAGGAAAATCCGGGCCAGGGCCTGGGTGCGCAGATACTCGGCGGAGCCGGTCGGCTGGTCGATTTTCAGCACGGTGTGCTGTGGTTGAAACGTCCAGCAAATGAAAGCGGTGAACCCTCCACTTGCATCCTGTTGATCGCGCAAACGCTGCAGATGTTGCACCCGATCCTCGATCGTCTCGACGTGGCCAAACATCATCGTCGCGCTCGATTTCAACCCGAGCTCGTGCGCCACCTGCATCACTTCGAGCCACTGGTCGCTCTTGCATTTGAGCGGCGCGATCCGTTGCCGGACGGAATCAACCAGGATCTCGCCGCCGCCGCCGGGGATGGAGCCGAGGCCCGCCTCCTTGAAACGGCTGATCACTTCGCGCAGCGGCATCTGAAACGTCTCCGCGAAATGCTGGAACTCCGGCGGGCTGAATCCGTGGATGTTGATCTGTGGATACTTTTCCCGGATGTGGTGGAGCAGATCGAGATACCAATCGAAGCCGAGCTTGGGATGATGCCCTCCCTGCATCAGGATCTGCACCCCGCCGGCCGCGGTCAGTTCATCGAGCTTTTGATCGAATTGCTCACGCGTCAGCACGTAGTGATCGTCATCCTTTTCGGTGCGATAAAATGCGCAGAACTTGCAGTAGACGTTGCAGACGTTGGTGTAATTGATGTTGCGATCGACGATGTAAGTCACGATCTCGCGTCCGCGGCCATCGTAGCTTTTTTCCTTTGCCAGGTTGCGCCGCGCGTCGGCCAGCGCCCCCAATTCCGCGAGCGGCCGGCGGTAGATTTCCAGCGCTTCCGCGGCGGAGATGCGTTCGCCGGCGAGGATCTTCTGCTGGAGCGATTCGCCGTTGCGCGTAACCATCGGGGCAATCTAGACGAGAGCCGCCCGCTCTGCACCTGATGCGGTTAATTTGTCAGCAGTTTGTTCTTTTGCAGAAATGCGTTGGCCGGCGAGCATTTTATTCTGCAGCGATTCCCGGTTGAGCCCGACCATCGGGGGAGTCTAATCGCAAGATCGGAAAACTCGAATTTTGAATCGCCGGAGCGCTTTTTTCGTCCGAACAAGCGCTTTGTTAGGCGGCAAGAGCGCCCTCTGGGAGCGGCGAAGTGTTCACTGAATTCCGCGAAGCGCTTCCCTGGCCGGCAAGAGCGCCCGCTCCCGCGCCAGAAGTGCCCCGTCCGAGCCGCGAAGCGCTCCGCTGGGTGAAACAACCGGTGTTTCCGCCCGGCGAAATGCCTTCTGAAATCGCCAAAGCGCATTCTTCGCCCGAAGAAGCGCTTTTTAAGCCCGAAAGTGCCTTGAGACACACGAAAAGGATTTCGATCCGCGCCCGAGCAACTTCTCGATCCGGCTCTTGCGTTGGCCGGAGACATGCCGCAATCGTCCCGCTTGACGATGATAACGCGTCGCGTTACTATTGAGAGTGACTCGAAGTTTCGCCGACACCGAAACAGAGAAAGTTTACCGAGGCTTTGTCTCGCGCCGGTTGCCGCCGAACCTCCAAAGCGTGATGCATCGCAAGCTCGTCATGATCAACGCCGCCGCCAATCTTGCGGATCTGCGCGTTCCACCTGGTAATCGGCTCGAAGCGCTGAAAGGCGAGCGCAAGGGAGGTCACAGTATCCGCGTCAATCAGAAAGGGCGCATTTGCTTTCGCTGGACGAAGAGCGGCCCGGCCGACGTTGGGATTGTCGATTACCACTGACCCGAATTTAGAACCGAACCTGAAGTGAACCGAACTGAACTGAATATGAAGACCAAACTGCACCCGCTCGTCACGCCCGGCGAAATGCTTGTGGAAGAATTTCTCCGACCACTCGGCCTCTCCGAATACCGACTCGCGAAAGACATCGGCGTTCCGCCACGGCGGATCAATGAGATCGTGCACGGCAAGCGCGCCATCACCACCGACACGGCCTTCCGGCTCTCGCAATACTTCGGCAACAGCGCGCAGTTCTGGCTTAACCTGCAGGCGGATTACGAGCTGCGCCGCATGGAACGCAATGGTGAATTGCCGAAGATCGAGCGTTGCACGCTGCTGGCCGCGGCCTGAGTGGGGTTAGCCGTCACCACTCCCCCTCGTTCCCAAACTCCGTTTGGGAACGCTCTTGAGGTTGAAACTCCGTTTCGCGCTTGCCGCCCGCTGCGCTGGCACGCCGCAAAGGCGGATAGTCAAGCTCTGGAAAGGACCAACTACCGGGCAGGCAATCAGGGGACAAAACGAAACGGAGTTTCACGGACATTCGCGTGCCTAAACTGGAGTTTGGGCACGGGGGGTAAAAGTGTGTCTGTCGTTGGAAAAGCGGCCAGCTCTCTGGCGGGTCGAATCTTCCCTCATCTTGACGGCGCCGCTTTGGATGTGTCACATTGAGACACATGAAGAGCATCTCGATTCGGGAATTGCACGCGAAGACCGGCCAATGGGTTCGCCTGGCTGAGGCCCATGAGCAAATTATCATCACCGAGCGGGGCCGCCCGGTGGCCGCGCTTACTCCCTATCGGACAGCCGCCAAGTCGAACCGCTTTAGCGGGCGCAAACTTCTTCCGGCTTATGAAAAACTCCGCGGCAAACTCTCCGGCGGCACCGAGAGCGGCGCCATCCTCTCCGCGGATCGCGACCGGAGGACCGCGCGGTGATCTATTTCGACGCCGCCTACATTGCGAAGTTCTACCTCGACGAGCCGGACTCAGATGCGGTTCGCGCGTTTGCCGAGCAAGCCGGAGAAGTCGCTTGTTGCCTGCACGGCAAAATCGAAGTTCTCATCGTCTTCCACCGCAAACTGCGCGAGCGCGCATTCTCTCCGAAAGCCTTCGCCGCCCTCTGCGATCAATTCGAAGCCGATTGCGACGGCGCCGTCTGGGAATGGCTGCCCTTGAGCGCGGCCCTGATCGCCAGCCTGGCGGCTCGCATTCGCCGCTTGCCCTCCAGCGTCTTCCTCCGGGCCGGCGACGCCCTCCATCTGGCGAGCGCAGCCGAACAAGGCTTCAAAGAAATCCATTCCAACGACCGCCATCTGCTCGCCGCCGCGCCGCACTTTGCGCTGCGCGGATTGAGTATCTAGAGACCCCTCGTTCCCAAACTCCGGTTTGGGAACGCCCTTGAGGTTGAAACTCCGTTTCGCGCTTCCCGCCCGCTGCGCTGGCACGCCGCAAAGGCCGTTAGTTAAGCTCTGGAAAGGACCAACTACCGGGCAGGCAATCAGGGGACAAAACGAAACGGAGTTTCATGGACATTCGCGCGCCCAAACTGGAGTTTGGGCACGAGGGGGGGAATTATTCTAGTCCTTGCTCTCCAACTTTTCCTCAGAATCGTCTGGGGCTCCGGCAAAGTCGGCAAGGCGTTTCTCCGCCAGGCTTTCGAGCCGCCTCGCTTGGGTGAGAAGGATCGTCCGCAATCGCTTGCCTACTTTTCTCTCACTGATTACGCGCGCGAGCGCGGCAATGGTATTCGCCCGGCGAGCTATGCGGATATCGGGATGCTTGCGCCGGGGATATATATCTGCCGGGATGATGCGGCCTCTGTAATCAGGGGGGAGAACAATCGGTTCTAGGAAGCTGTTCGTTCGCCTCAATCGACCTGTCTGCCTCGATCGTTCACGGAATTCGCTCCGGACGCATAACGCTTCAGACTCCGATACCACTCGGGCTGACCTTGCTTCAAAGCGCCCGCGGCCTTCAAAGTATTGAGAGCGTGACCGATATCATTTGCCAAATCTTCGCAATCAACTACTTCGCAACTTCTGGCTGACGGCCAGAAGGCGACCACTTTGGGTTCGGTATCCGTCCCCCAGTCAGGTGCTCTGAGTGTCTTGCCGTGATTTGTTTCGGCAATGGTGGTATTGCGGAAGCCTGAGTCAATAAAGACGGCTAGATCTAGCATAAGATTATAGGTGGGCGCGGTACATTGAGGGTAAGATGAAGGCGAGGCCTCAAGGCGGCTAAACGTTTGCTAGCCATGAAACTTGGATAATGATCCGTTCCTTTTTGGTAAATCGCAGTTCCGCAGAACGGGGATTCTGATAGATGTCATGGAAGGGAGACTCTTGAAAATTTTTCACCACGAAGAGAAAAAAGCGGTCAGACAATAAGCCGGCCACTTCGTATTCCTTTGGCGTTAGTGACAGGCTTCCCGTTCGGCTCTGGAAACCCTTGACTTCGACCGCTAAGAAGTCCTTAACGGTCGGAGCGCGCAGTCGGAAGTCATACCCGCATCCAAGCCTTGTGGTGTTTTCGAGCTTATATCCTTTGAACTGTGGAAGCGCTGAGTGAACCGACTCGAAATAATTCTCTGCCGCGAGCCCCGTAATGAGTCGCCTTGCGAAAAAGGAATCATCAGATTCTTGCTCATCTTGCAGCTTCAATTCACTCCACGCATTGTCATCGTAGCCGATTAACGCTTTCAACAAGCTACAAAATGTCTCCAGGTCGGTATGTTTGTGCGCCTCAAGGACCCTTCTACAGTGATCCCGTAACAGGCGTTTATGCCAGCCAACGCGCTGGTTTGGGAAGAAAGGATCAAATTCGTCCCGGTAGTTTTTGATTGAGGCAGGCTTGGCGCCCAAGGCATAGCCGATTACGTTGAAAGCCTCCACGAAACTGTCGAAACCCAGTTTCTTGAGGCCGAGCGCGTCGTATTTGGAAAGGTAGAGGCCGGCAAGAAGGAGTTTCTCCCTCATGGCGATGCGTACAGAATCTACTGCCATGTCGCCATAGGTTTAGGAATTGATGTCATTGGCGAGTACCGTTTGCCAGCCGGCTTGTTTCTAGACCGAGCCGCATTAGCCCGATGCCCGCGAAAAATTCTGCGACGGTGAGTTTCGGAGTGCTCGGCATAGGGTTGATATCGCATTTGGAACCGAGTCCGAGCAAGCACAACCTGCGTTTTAGGAGGTTGGGCCTTTTATCAGGCGCTGGCAACGCTTTGCCACTTTGCCGGGCTCGCGCAACGCATGCTCCCAAATTCGGACGACTCGCCAACCTCTCCGACGCAATTCACGGGTGACGCTCCGATCCCGGATGCGATTCCGCTCGAGCTTCGCGAGCCAGTAGTTTCGTGTATCACTGGAACGTATAGT
>PNAA01000052.1 GCA_003169975.1 Spartobacteria bacterium
CAGACATTTATGAGATGGCTTCTCATGTGTTGCTGACATCTGTACACACCTCTCGGACAAGGATGGTTGTGTAGCGCGGGCTGGCGCCCGCGCCACACAAGACTTCCTCGGGGTCGTCATGCGTGACCACGTTACGGACTAATCCAAGGGCAAGACTGACACCGCACGAATGATGACGCCGTTTTTGGCGTCAAAATTGTTCGGCTCCATCGAATCGAAACCAACCACCAGTTTTTGCCCCTCTTTGAATGAGCAGGGACATTGTGCAGCGGCTTCTTCGACTGTCTGAATGTTGCGAGGGCACCACGTTTGGACCGTGGGAGCCTTCCCGTCGGCACATTGAACTTCGTAAAGGTTCACAACGCCGACGACCTTCTTTGCTTTGTTTTGAACTTCTTTGTGACGATGAGCCACAAACTTGGCGATGACCACGCGACGGCCTGCCAAGAACTCTTCAACTGCGATGTTTTGTTTCATGTTTTTAGTTGGCTTCACGACGCGAGAGGAGACGCCACACCCTTCGCCGTTGATCTTCACAACGATCAGTCCGTCGATTGTTCCGACACGCTGGACAGGCGTGCTGGAATGGCCGGGTCCGTTTCACATCGGATTGGCCACGCCCGATACGAAAGTGCTTCATGATTCGCCCTCCAGTGCGCCGGTGGACGAATGGACGATTGCGAGAATCGCCGCCTTAAGCGGGGAGGGAAGTTCGGCCCATGCTGCGACTACCCGGGACAAGTCGCGTCCCATTGCGCCCGGAATCTGTGCGCGTATTTGTGTATGCGCAGTCGGGGCCGAATCGGTAATTGATTGATCTCGCGGAGCTTGTGAATCTTCGGAGAAGGGTTCGAATCCCTCCCTCACCGTTTCCATTGTATTTTAGATGGACTGGCGATTTGCATAACGCAGATGCATAACATAATCCTCGAAGTCGAAAACGAAGTCGCCGCGATGAAAGTCGATCACGACCCGTTGGCCTCGCGCATCTTCGTATCGCGCCGTCATTATCGAAACGCGCACGACACGAAAAGCGGCAAGCGCCGTGCGGTCGTATCGCGGCTCAGCGCCAGCGAGAGTCGTTGGCGGGAGCGCTTTGCGCCGACTCCACGGGCTCGACTCGGGGCGCGTAGAAGCGGTGCGCGAGCGAACTGCGGAGGATTTCCTGGGTTCGATTCGCTTCCGGCCGCGCAAAGTGGCGAGATCTATCTCGTCAACGCCAGCGCTTACTTTGTGCGCCCGGGGCTGCGGATTGTCGATAGCCTTGAAATTCTGGCTGGAATTTTACACCCGCAAGAATTTCAGGAGTTTGCTCGTCCCTCGAGCCGCCGGCGCGTTAGCCCTTTTTCAGCACCGCCAGATCCTTCAGGACCTGCTCACTGTGCCCGGCCGGGCTAACTTGCAGGTAAACCCTCGCGATTTTACCTGCGGGATTAATCAGGAACGTATTCCGAGCGGCCATCTTCACACCTTCGTGCTCCATGGCCGATCCGTACTCCGTCACCGCCTTAAGTTCCGGGTCCGCCAGCAACTTAAAATTCAGTCCCTCCTTCGCACAAAAATCCCTGTGCGATTGCGCTGTATCGGCGCTCACGCCGAGAATGATGGCGCCTTCGTTCTGATACTTCGCCAGGTCACGCTCGAAATTGTGCGCCTCCAACGTGCAACCACTCGTGAAATCCTTTGGGTAAAAATAGAGCACCACCCATTTGCCTTTGTAATCCTTCAAACTAACCAACCCGCCCTCCGCGCTCGGCAAGTTGAAGGCCGGCGCCGGCTGCCCCACCTGCGGCGGCGTCTGCGTGCCCGCCCCTTGCAGGCCGCCCAATGCAATCACGCTTAGCAACACTCCGAGGAGTCTCTTGTTCATGGCTGGATGCCAGTTTAGCGGGCGTTTACGGCACCCTGATCTCCGATCACATGTGGTGCGGCATCTTTTTCTTTACGTCGTTCGGCTTGATAGTCGTTGCCGTGGCTGGTCCCGTCGGACGCAGGTTGGTACCCTGAATGTGACGGTCAGGCACTGTGTCTGCGAAGGTAGGCAAGTTGTGCGCACGCACCTGCGTCGCGGCCTCGAAGCCGGACGCTACCTTGATCAAGGTGGGCTCGCTGAACGCCGTGCCGAAGAAGCTAATGCCGAGCGGCGCGCCGAACACCATGCCCGCGGGTACCTGCACAATAGGATATCCCGGGGCCGCTGCGAGGGCCGACGTCCCATAGATGAAGTGGTCGCCGTAGAGCAGATCCGTGGCCCACGCCGGGTTATCCGTCGCCGACACCACCGCATCGAGGTGGAAATGACTGATGGCGGCGTCGATGCCGTTGACTCCAGCATTATGATCGATTTTGAGGGCCTGATTGTAAGACAGGCCGAAGTTTGGGTCGATGAAGTTGGGGTCGAGCTTGATGGTCTGCGCGAGGTCGAAGATGTCCTGGTTAAAGAAGGGCATCTCGACGCTGGCATGGGCATTGTTGAAGTCGATGGCGTCCTGAAGCGCCCCGCCCGCCACTGGGACACCGACGCGGGTGGCGAAGTAATTCGCGATATCGCCCTTGAAGTCGTAGAGCAGGACGAAGAACTCGCCGTCAGCCGGCGGGAAGACGAAGCCTGCGGCATCGAGGTCGATCACGGTGGCGCCGGCTGCGGTGAGCGCAGTCACCGCCGCCTCGAAGGCATCGAGCACCGGCTGGGGTGTCGGCACGTTCGGGTCGAATCCGTTCAGGCCTGCACGAGTTATGCCAAGTCTCGCGCCCTTAAGGCCGTTCGGGTCCACGAAC
The DNA here is from genome assembly GCA_003169975.1 of Spartobacteria bacterium. GTDB lineage: Bacteria > Verrucomicrobiota > Verrucomicrobiia > Chthoniobacterales > UBA10450 > Palsa-1392. The sequence goes on from PNAA01000052.1 coordinate 2,779, forward strand.
TGGGTGTAGTCGGTGGGAATGTTCGTGGGACGGGTCTTGTCCGTGTGTTGCCAGCCCAGCGGGACGCCGCCGGTGGCGGAATCGCGCCCGTCAAAGGTGCGGCTTTGAATCACGCCGAGGGTAGCTGCGGCATCGGCCACCGTGCGTCCGTGCGGACCAATCGTATCCTGGGTGTGCGAGATAGGCACCACGCCGGCCCGGCTGGTGAGACCCACGGTCGGCTTGATCGCGGCGACGCCGTTGGCGTTACCCGGGCAGACAATGCTGCCGTCGGTCTCACTGCCTAACGAGACTGCGGTAAAATTCGCGGAGGTGGCCGCGGCGGAGCCGGCGCTTGAGCCACACGGGTTCCGATCGAGGCCGTACGGGTTGTTCGTTTGCCCACCGCGGCCCGACCAGCCGCTGGTCGCTTCAAAGGAGCGAAAGTTCGCCCATTCCGAGAGATTCGTTTTGCCGAGGATGACAGCACCGCCCGCGCGCAAGTTGGCAGCGACGGTCGAGTCCTGTGTCGCGGGCTTGCCGACAAGCGCAAACGATCCGGCGCTGGTCTGCATCTTGTCGCCGGTATCGATGTTATCCTTGAGCAACACCGGGATTCCATGCAAAGGCCCGAGCACCTTTCCCTGGCGGCGCAACTGGTCCGCGTGCTCCGCCATCGCCAGCGCGTCTGGGTTGAGCTGAATAATCGAGTTGACCCCTTCTGCTCCCTGGTCCAGCGCGATGATGCGGGCGATGTATTCCTTGGTCAGCTCTACCGAGGTGAGTTTACCGGAGGCCATCTCCGCCTGGAGCTGCGCGATGGTCGCTTCGTTGTGGCGCGTCGGAACACCGTCCTCGCGGCCCGCTTGCACGGTGGGTGCTAATGCAGTGCAAGCCAAAATCAAAAGAATCTTGGTTATCGTTTTCATAGATTTAGTCTCTGGCGAAAAACCGGCTTATCAAGTCAGAAAGCACAAACCCGGGTCCAATAGTTTTGTTGTTCTCAGGCCAGCCCTAGCGTGCCGAGCAACGTTGGATTGATTCTTCCATCCGGGATTATCCATTTGACTCAGGTTAAAGATTGTGCGAGAATGCTCGCATGATGAATCATTTCTTGGGTTTCTTTCGGTGCTTCCGAGCGACCTTTTTAAGCTCGCGAATCACTTCTTTCGGGAACAAGTGCCGGAGCAAATCTTTGTCCTTCATCTCGTGAAGTTTTTTCTTAGGTCTAGGCATATTTATGAATAAAAAACCAACCAAGGCATTCAAGGCCGACATGAATCTTCCGAAGCTTATCGAGCAATTCGGAACCGAAGAAAAATGCCGTGCGTATCTGGCAACGCTTCGCTGGCCTAATGGGATTGCGTGCCCCCGGTGCCAATCCGACAGCATTTCTACTCTTGTTGAGCGCACTGTTTACGACTGCAACACATGTCGCCATCAGTTTTCGGCAACAAGCGGCACGATCTTTCACGATACACACCTTTCGCTCGCAAAATGGTTTCAGGCAATCTATCTGATGACCGAATCCAAAAAAGGAATGTCCGCCCTTCAGATCAAGCGGACTCTGGATATTGCCTACCAGACGGCATGGCATCTGTGCCACCGCATCCGTTTTGCGATGCGCGACATTAACGCCGAAATGCTGCGCGGGATCGTGGAAGTCGATGAGACTTACGTTGGGGGGAAAACTCGCTACATGGGGCACGGCTATAAAGGGAATAAGGCTATTGCGATTGGAGCGATTCAGCGCGGGGGCAAGATTCGGTTGCAAGTTATCACTCATGCGACCAAGGCCGTGCTTCACAAGTTCATTGCGGATAACACCGCGCCCGATACGGAAGCGATCTACACCGACGAACTCCCGGCCTATTGGGGAATCGAGGATGCCGATACGCGCCATGAGAGCGTTTGCCACAGTGCCGAGGAGTGGGTTCGAGGAGACGTTCATACCAACGGCATCGAGAACGTCTGGAGCCTTCTCAAGCGTTCTATCATTGGTTCGTATCATCGGGTGAGCATTAAGCATCTCGACGCCTATCTGGATGAATTGGAACATCGTTTTAACAATCGGAAGAACGAATACATCTTTCGGGATACGCTCACTAAGTTGGTTAATGCTGCGAAGTTGCCATATCAGGAGTTGGTAAAGAAGGCTGCTTAGGTCGCAGGAAACACAAAATAAAATACTGCGGAGACATCTTTTGATCCTCCTCCGGCGTTCCCAATAATGAGATGCCATCCGGTTGATCTCCATGCCTCTGGCAGAGTAATAATCTCGTCTAGATAGGTCTTTCCCGAATAATACAACGCTCCTGCTATACCGGCGGCAGCGGTAGAAATTAGAACTTTGACTTGATCTGGTCTACAAACGATTACGTCTACCGATTCGCTAGCCTCAAGATACAAGCGACATTTGCCGTTGTTTGGATATACGAACCAAGGAGTCACCATTTGATGGGGTTTGAGAGCGACGACGGGCATAGTCTTTTTTACTTTTTCGGACTCTCGCTCTTGAGTCCTTCCCCTTCCGAATATCCCTCTACCGGCTTCTCGGAGGGTCGAGCTTGAAGCCCTGATTTCATACCCAATGGCCCCTCGTGCAACCCCCATAGGAACTTGTAGATTGGCCTGAAGAACAAGGGGACGAGAAGTAGCAGAGATACTCTCCACCCCGTATTCATTCCCTTTATCGTTTGAATGAGGCGAGAATGAATTTCGTTTCCGCATCCCCAAATTACCCAAACGCCTAAGAATAGTGCCAATCCGAGCAAAAATAGAGCGACAGCCACCACGAGTAGAAATTCCATCCAACGCAAATGCCTCAACAGTTTCGGCATTGGGTCGGACTGCACCGCTGTAGTGGGTGTCGTCGTTGCGGTCGTTGTTGGCGCGTTTTGGTGCTCCACGGTGCCAGATTGACAAATCAACCTGAAGAGATGCAAGCAGATTCTCGCTGCCCTGCCCGATATTCGATCTGCTCGTTTTCACCTTGCGTCGAGACAATAATCCTGCCCACAATCCAACGATGAACCTGCTTGCAGCGTTGATTGTGTTTGCCCGTTCCCTCGTTTCATCGGTTGGCTGCGATCCACAGGTAAAGTATACTCAAAGCGGAGATGCTTATTATGAGAGCGCACCAAAAGTAGAGCAGGACAAATCCAGTGCGCTCCCAACTTCCCCAAGCCAGGCTGAATCCAGTGAACGGAAGGGCGAACAGGACTACGAAGGCAATCGCTCCGATGAAGGTTGGTCGGTAGTAACCAATATTATTGCCACCGTAATCACGGCTGTAGCGACAGGCGTGATGGCTTGGTTTACGATTTCCCTGACTCGCTATACAAAGCTGCTTTGGACTTCTGGTGAGAAGCACTCCGAGCGCGAACTCAGGGCGTATGTTTTTTATGAATCTGCCGACATAGCTAGGCCAGACGACTTCAGTGAGATAACGGCCAGAGTAAAGATTTTGAACAGCGGCCAAACGCCAGCTTATCGCGTTCGACATTCTATCGCCGTTATTGTTGCCGACCACGATCTTGTGGATTTCCCAGTCCCGCAAATGGAAGCCTCTGAGATGTCCCTCGGGCCACAAGTCAAATACACTATGGAACGACGCCTGATCTTGGATAGACAGCAGCAAGCCGACGTTCGCGGCGGGACAAAGCGCATCTATGTGTTTGGTCGGATTAACTATGTTGATACCTTCAAGAATCAACAATTCACCAACTTTAGAATGTATTATAGCATCCGAGGGAAACTTGGAATTTTGCCGGAGGATTCGTTGCCGGTCGAACCATGCTCCGGAGGTAATGACGAGGCATAAACTGACCAAAACGCCCAAAAGCGCGCCGCCCTGTCGCCGTAATGTGGCACGAGTCTCACCTGAGTCAAATGGATAAGCCCGCTTCCATCAATAGGCAAACCGTGGGCGCGTTCATAGGCGCGTAGGGCGCGTCGCGTCCCACTTCCGATCACACCATCAATGGCACCATGATAGTAACCCTCGCGCGCAAGTCGACGTTGTACTTGCAGCACGACGGAAGCATCTCCGAATGCCTGGTTTTGATATCCTGGCGCTCCGTAGTTCTGATATGCCAGCGGCGCGTAGTATCCATAAGGATATCCGTAATACGGGTAGGAATAGTAATACGGAAAACCGAACCCGAAGAATACGAAGTTGTTGAAACGATGAAGGCGACCATCGAAATCGCGATCGCCATCCCGAAAGTGGCGGCTAGCCATCGGCCGCAATGCGGGACGGCCTCCGCGGTGCATTTGCGCCTCGGCGTCTGCGGCAGAAATCGCAAACATTCCGAGCGCCGCGCTGCTGAGAATAAGCAATTTGTTCGGCTTCATAAGTGTTCGTTTGTTTTCAAGAAATTGCGGACGCTCGAACCGCGGTGCAAGCAAGTTTTCGTAACAGCTCCGTTACGTTGTCGCGTCCAGAGGAAAAGCGAGCTCTAATGAGTATCGTATCTTTCTTTCGCGTAGGACGGTGAACTCCGTCCCGGAGCGTCGCCGTTTTTTCGGCTAAGTCTATGTCCCCGGCGCAAGAACTGGGCCGCTACGATTGCACACCGCCGGCTACGGTGCCCGGTTGTCCTAAGAGGGGTTGGCGTCAGAGGGGTCGGACCTCTGACGAAGCGGAGTTCGAAGACAACATTCGGTTGGCGCTGTTTTAGCTGCGCTCGGCCGCGTCCGCCGCCGCGGCGAGAGCGTTGAGCTCGCTGAAAAACTCAGCGGATTGGCCGACGAAAAGCCCCATCGCGGTCAAGAAATTGACCACGCCCATCGCAATGCCCTTTGTTTCGGTAGGACGAATGACCGAACACACCGGGAGATTTGGGCTGAGGAAATTGCACGGCTCAGGCATGATCAGGTTCGTTTGGAAGTTCTGCCCTCCAAAGGGCGGACTGTTGAGATCAGGAAAGACCAATCCGTTCGTGGGGTCCGTCAGAGGAGGCGCATTACCGGCCTTGTCCGCCCAGGTTTGAAAATGCATGGTCTCGGTGGGACCGATGCTGATCAGGATTCTCAGCACTTCGACACTGCTGGCCCTTTGCGCCATCGCCGGGTAGAGGCTGTTGCCACCCTGCTCGATGGTCGGAAAGTGGAATCCCGCCGTGTTGGCGATTGCCTGGATGTGGTCGGGAGGGGTCAAGTCGGCATCGGTCCTGGGGATTGCCGTGAATTGCCCGCTGTTCAGGCCAGGGATGGCCTGTGGAAACTGAAACCCTGGATTAAGGTCGGGATTCTTGGTGCGGCTGCGGTAGCGAGTCCACCAACTGGTATCGAGCGTGAGCTGCATGAGGTTTGTCAGCCGGAGCGCTCCACTGGAGCCCGTCGCGCTGCTGCCCGGCAAAGTTCGGAACTTTTCGAGACTCACCGTCTCCGCACCCTTGGAGGCGAGATACGCGTTGAGGAAGTTCTGGTGGGTAAACTCATCCTCGGTGTTGTCGTGAATGTATTGATCCATATCCCCATCGAGGACCGAAAGCGCAGCGGTGTAGGTTGGATTCCCACTTCCGCCTGGAACTTCGCTGTCCTGGATTCCCCCGAGTTCGTTGTACTGCACCCAGAAATCGGTCTCGAGGATTTCCGCGGCGGCCGCGAACCTAAGCAGAGCGGCATCGCCCGCCGTGATTCCGCCACTATTGGCGAACACCTTTGAGGCTGAACTGACCAAGGCCGCAGCGGGACCGAGAGCAACCGCCCCCAGCCCCATGCGGCGAATGAAAGATCGCCGCGGAAGCGAGCGCGGTGATGCTACACGATTGGCAACTTGAGATGATAACTGACCTTCGACTTTATCTGTATTCATGGATGTGGTCTCCTTCTTGTTGGATTGATTAATGAAGGGGTAAACTATGAGAGTGTGACCTCTTCAACCCTTTCATGGCCATAAGATCCCAACTATTAGCGGCCCCGCGCAACACCGGAAAGGTAACAGAACTGTTACCCATGAATCGCTGCACCTCGTTACCTTTTGGGAAACAGTCAGAAACATTACGCTTTGCAAATACGCTACATGTCGCTTGCGACACGACCTTTACCTGAACGAAGGCTTGGGAAACAATTTGCTCGATAAGATATCGCGTCACGCTTTTACCGCATTCCATGGGTGCCAGTCCTTCGATGAGAAAACCTCCGCGCAGGTTCAAACAGCAAGAGATGTCTCAAAGGTCCTGCACACGTTCTAAATAATCCCACCGCTGGAAACCTGACGAGGCATGGTACGCTGGGTCTTATGATTCTGTAGATGAAGCATCAAATTAACATCCGCCACTTACGCTACTTTGTAGCAGTCGCCGAAGCCGAGAGCTTCTGTGGAGGAGCCCGCCGTCTTGGCCTATCCCAGCCGGCCGTATCGCAGCAGATGCGCATGCTCGAATGCTATCTTGGGATTTCTCTCTTCCGGCGCTGCGGGAAGCGCACCTTGCTGACGCCTGCTGGATTAACTTTTCTGAAACCTGCCGGCGATATTACCCGCCGGTTCGATGATCTAATCCGGACACTTGGCAAGGAGTCTGATCTCAGCGAGGTTCCTCCGAGGGATTGAAGCCGCATTCCGCACGCGTGATCCTCGTTTTTGCAAACTTTGGCGGCGGACTCACGCCAGTACAGAGTGTTTCTGCACTGGGTTCTCCATGCGGCTAATCTCGCGGGTATGAGTGAGCGGAAATTCGTTGTGGTCGATGTGAAGCATGCCGGCCGCGTTACCCATAAGATCATCGCGGAGATCCGCGACGAGCGTTGGTTCAAGCCGACAGAAGAGGATGTTCTGAGAGAGCGGCTCTTCGAGATGGCCTCGGAGACCAGTTGGTTATTGCATGGGCGGAAACCCGGAGACTTGGGCCGAACAATGCAAGTTCCGAAACCGGATCAGTTGTGTCTTGCCTCCGACGACCTCCTTGGCCTCACGGTGTGGGACATCATCACGATGTGAGGGGAAGCTTCTCTCGTCTCTTCCCCGCGACTATGAATCCGACATCGGAACACATCTTTTGAACGACAACCCGGATGCGCCCTCGCTGCCGCCGAAACATCGCCGGGCATATTCGATGGCCTTTCCGCTTTGAGTGAAAGGCTGGCTGCACGCTCAGTCCTTCGAAGGCTTCCCAATATTCTCAAATCTTCTGGAAGGTCGGACGTCTATGACTCTCATGGCTCCATTTATTCCGTTGCCAACGAAGACCAGAGCGCCGAGACGGTTGACAAACCTCAGCGGTTCAATGGTTCAATACGTCAAGCAAAAATTCGATCACATCGGGGCTGATCTTACTCCAGTAGGCGAAAGCGTGTCCGTGTCCAGCGTATACCGTCTGCTGGTAATTCTTCGCCCGCACAGTATTTAGTTGGGCTATCAGGTCAGTAATTTGCTGAGGCGGCATAGATTCGTCCGCAGATGCATAGAGCAGGAGCGGTGGCATGGGTGCCTTGATGAACGCGA
>PNAA01000058.1 GCA_003169975.1 Spartobacteria bacterium
TGGCGCTGCGTGCGCGCGGCGCAAGCGCGCAAATAGTCGGCGTAGATCTCGTAGAAGCGGCTGCGACTGAGGCTCAGTTCAGAGGCTGCTTCGCTTGCTGGCAAAGCTTGTCGTCGGAACCGTGCCAGGACATCACGAACGAAAGGAGCGGCGTGGCGACCGCTCAACTGCTGGTAGTTTTTTCAAGCCATGAAGGTAGGGGATGGGAGCGCGAGCGCATTTTTTACGGACATCCTCGTTAACCTGCTTTGCCTGCTGACCGGCTTCGCGCTGTTGTCGCGCCACTTTGAGAAGAGTCACGTGCCCGTCGTGCTGCCAAAATTTTTGCCGCACGAATGGAAGGGCGCCTTCGCTCTCCTTGTCCCGGTCTGGGTGCTCTCTTCTTTTCTCGATAATATTGCGGCCGGGCTCATCGGCGGCGCGATGGCGCATCAACTCTTCCGCGCGAAAGTGCACAGCGGTTATCTCGCCGCGATCGTCGCCGCGTCCAGCGCGGGCGGCGCTTGGAGCGTGGTCGGCGATACCACCACCACCATGATGTGGATCGACGGCGTTTCGCCGCTCGCGGTTTTCGAGGCGATCATCGCCTCCTCGATCGCGCTGTTCATCTTCGGAATCCCGGCGGCGATGAAGCAACAGAAGTATTCGCCGCTTCTCCGCCACACTCACGAGCATACGCATGTCGATTGGGTGCGCGTCGGAATCGTCGGGCTCATTCTTGTTCTCGCGATTGGGACCAACGTCACGATCAACGTCAGGTTCCCCGCGCTCGCGGATCATTTTCCTTTTATCGGGGTGGCCGTCTGGGTAGCCATTTTGCTTTCTGTCGGAGTGCGCAGGCCGGATTGGGAAGTGCTGCCGGAGACCGTCAAAGGCTCCAGTTTCTTGCTTTCGCTCGTGCTCTGCGCTTCGATGATGCCGGTCGAAAAATTGCCGGTCGCATCGTGGCAGTCAGCCTTCGGTCTCGGCATTTTGTCCTCCATCTTCGACAACATCCCGCTCACCGCGTTGGCCCTTAAACAAGGCGGGTACGACTGGGGCTTCCTGGCCTTCACCGTCGGGTTCGGCGGTTCCGTGGTCTGGTTCGGTTCCTCGTCGGGAGTCGCGCTGACCAATCTTTACCCCGAAGAACGAAGTGTCTGGCAATGGGTGCGGCACGGCTGGCCCGTCGCCCTCGCCTACGTCATTGCCTTTTTTGCCATGCTCTCCGTTTGGGCGTGGCATCCCGACGCACCGCACAAGGAACGAGCCGTCGAAATCCATGCGCCCCGCTAGCTGCCGCAACTGACTTCGCCTTCGCGGGGGGACGTGCTACCATCGGGCGCGTGAAGATTCTCGAGCTCCGGTTTAACACAGGAAAATCATGGATGACGCTGGCCGCGGCTCTCCCGGCCTTCGCGGTCCTGCTCGGCGCGGCTCCGGCTTTTGGCGCTGACCGGTCGCGACCGCAGCCCGCCCTGGAGAGGCCAGACTTCCAGGCTTTGCCTCTCGAGCGTTCAAGCCAAAATCATCTTCTGGTGCGGGCCGAGATCAATGGCAAGCCGGCCCTGCTCGGGGTGGATACCGGCGCGCCGGTGAGCGCGATCGCAGCCTCGCGTCGCACGCATTTCGGGATGTCGGCCATTCCCGGCACTTCCAAACTTCCGCTTCGTTTGAAGATCAACGGCGGCTTCAATCGCGTCACGATCGCGCATCGGCTTCGGCTGGGTGCGCTCACTCTCATCGACGAGCCGATGGTTGCGATCGACCTGAGCGGCCCGGCCCGCGCCGCGCATGATTTTCACGAGCAGGAACTCGACGGCATCCTCGGCGCCGACATCCTGTTCCCGACCCAGGCGGTGCTCGATTGCAAGCAGCAGGTCTTGTTCATGAAAGTCGATCCCGACGTGCCCGGCACCGTACCGGGAGTCAATCACCGCGGCTGGAAAAACATGCCGATCCGCGTGACCAAAGGCTGGAATCTCTACGTCGACAGTAAACTAAACGGAAAAGCCGCCCAGCTGATGATCGATACCGGCGCTTTCACCACCCTGATCCATCGCCCGTTCGTCCGCGAGATGCGTCTTGCGGTGCGCGACACGCCTTACACTTCTGGTGCGGTCAATCTCGAAGAACGCGGCTTGCAACTGGCGACCATCCGACGCTTTTCGGTCGGCCCTTTTCTGGTCAAAGGAAAAGAGGTCGGCGTGATGGACCTGCAGGGATTGATTCACGGCGATTTGCTGAAGAGCGCACCGCCGGTAGCGGGATTGTTAGGCTCGGAGTTCCTGCGTCGCAATCACGCCATCATCGATTTCGGGACACGCACGCTCTATTTGAAGCTGTAGCCGTCGCCCTGTGGGCGATGCCAGCACCGACGTCCGATTGCCTCGGGCGGACATGCGTCACGCTTCGCACAGCGAAGCGACTACAGGCGTCGCGAAAAATCGAATGCGCGCGGGCGCCATCCATGCCACAGGTCTGAGATGAAACTCACGTTGTTCTGCTGCCTGCTCGTCTGCTCTCTTGGCCTGGCGAATCTCCGCGGCCAGGACGCAACCAAACCCGAAGAAAAGAAACCCATGGATACAAATCAGAAGGAAGTGGCCGTGCTCAAGACGAGCGATGGCGAAATGGTCGTCGAATTTTGGCCCGAAGTGGCGCCGAAGACGGTCGAGAATTTCAAGAAACTGGCGCGCCAGGGCTTTTACGATGGGACCGCATTTCATCGCATCATGAAGGGATTCATGATCCAGGGCGGCGATCCGAACACCAAGGATCTGGCGAACGAAAGCAGCTACGGCACCGGCGGCCCGGGCTACAAAATCCCGGCGGAATTCAACGATCGTCCGCATATCCGCGGCGTTCTTTCGATGGCGCGTTCTGCCGACCCGAACTCGGCCGGGAGCCAGTTTTTCATCTGCCTCGGCATCGCCAGCTCGCTCGACCATCAATACACCGCCTTCGGCAAAGTGATCAAAGGCCTCGACGTGCTCGATAAAATCGGGGCCACGCCCGTCACCCGGAGCGCGATGGGCGAAGCGAGCAAGCCGACCACTCGTGTCGCGCTCGAGAGCGTGAAGATCGTGCCGGCGGATTCGGCGAAGTAACCATGCCTAACGACAGCTCGCGCGTCGCACTGGTCCAGATGCAGTGCGGCCCCGAGCCGGAGACCAACTTCGCCAAAGCCGTCGCGCGGGTACGCGAAGCGGCGCAGCAGGGCGCGCAGATTATTTGTCTGCCGGAACTCTTCCGGTCGCAATATTTCTGCCAGTCGGAGGACCACGCCAACTTCGCGCTCGCCGAGGAAATCCCGGGGCCGTCCACCCAGTCGTTAGGCGAAGTCGCCCGCGAGACCGGCGCGATCATCATCGCGTCGCTCTTCGAGAAGCGCGCTGCGGGTCTCTACCACAACACCGCGGCGATCATCGGCACTGACGGCAAACTGCTCGGAAAATATCGCAAGATGCACATCCCGGATGACCCTTCTTATTACGAGAAGTTTTATTTCACGCCGGGCGATCTCGGCTTCCAAGCCTGGCCGACCGCGCACGGCAAGATCGGCGTCTGCGTCTGCTGGGACCAATGGTATCCGGAAGCCGCCCGCCTAACGACGCTGCGCGGCGCCGAGATTCTCTTCTATCCGACCGCGATCGGCTGGCATCCATCCGAGAAAGCGAAATACGGCTACGCCCAGCATTCCGCCTGGGAAACGATGCAGCGCAGCCACGCCATCGCCAACGGCTGCTTCGTCGCCGCGGTCAATCGCGTCGGCCACGAAGGGCCCGCGGGCGGCGACGGGATCGAGTTCTGGGGCCAAAGCTTTATCGTCGCCCCGAGCGGCGAGATCCTCGCCAAGGCGAGCATCGATCGCGAAGAAATTATCTTCGCCGACGTGGAATGGAAGCGCGTGAACGAACACCGCAACCATTGGCCGTTCCTCCGCGACCGCCGCATCGATGCCTATGCGGGGCTCGAGCAGCGGATGCTCGACTAGCAATTCCGCAGCCTAGCTCGCGCTAAGGGAAAACCCTGGCCATTTCGCGCCGAGTTGTCATGCTTTCACCTTCCGGGAGAAAGGCAGATGCAAATGAAAACCATTGCCGTGCTGGCGGCGCCGCTCATTAGCGGTCTGGCCGCATTTGCTCAACCGACACCGGCCGCATCACCCGCGCAAGGGATGGATCCAATCGCGGAGCGTTACGTAAAGCTTGTCCTGGCCATGGGACAGCATGATCCCGACTATGTCGATGCCTACTACGGACCCCCAGCCTGGAAATCGAAAGCCGAGGCCGCGAAAGCACCCCTGGCCACCATCGCACAAAGCGCCGAGGATCTTCGCGGTCAGCTTTCGAAGGTCCCGCCGCCGAAGGAAGAGATCGAACGGTTGCGGCGCGAATACCTGGCGAAACAGCTCTCCGCGCTCGAAGCGCGGGTGCGCCTCTTACACGGGGAAAAGATGACTTTCGATCAGCAGTCGCAGGCGCTTTATGATGCCGTCGCGCCTACTTATTCCACCGAACATTTTCAAAAACTCATTGATGAAATCGAAGCGACCGGCGCACTGAAACCAGCGGGCGCCTCGGATCATCGCTTGCTTGCCGAGCGCTACGCGGATTGGCGCAAAGCCTTTATCGTTCCCAAGGACAGGCTCGATGCCGTTTTCCAGCTCGCAATCAAGGAGTGCCGGGCCCGCACGCTCGCCCATCTGCACTTACCGCCTGACGAAAGCTTCACGGTCGAATATGTGACGAACAAACCTTGGGGCGGCTACAATTGGTATAAGGGCCACTTTCGGAGTGTGATTCAGGTGAACACCGATCTGCCGACCTACATCGATCGCGCGGTCGATCTCGCCGCACATGAGGGTTATCCCGGTCACCACGTTTACAACACTCTCTTGGAGAAGAATCTCACCCGAGGTCGCGGCTGGGTCGAGTTTTCGGTTTATGCGCTCTTCTCGCCACAGTCGTTAGTCGCGGAAGGCACCGCGAATTTTGGGCGCGAGGTCGTCCTCACCAAACCGGAACGGCGGAAGTTCGAAAAGGAGCTCCTTTGGCCGGCGGCCGGACTCGATCCCGCGCGGGCGGATGAATATTATGCAGTGCAGGATTTGATGATAAAACTCAGCTACGTTGGCAACGAAGCGGCGCGCCAGTTGATCGACGGCAAGATTGACGCGCACGCCGCGGCGGCATGGATGGAAAAGTACGGGCTGCAGGATCCCGACCGGGCGAAGAAATTCGTCCAGTTCGCTCAGCATTACGGGAGCTACGTCATCAACTACAACTACGGCGAAGATCTCGTCCGGCAGTACATCGAGAAACAGGACGGCACGCCGGATCATCCGGAAAAACGCTGGGAAGAGTTTGGGAAATTGCTCTCCTCGCCCCGGTTGCCGAGCGGATTGCGGTAGCGCAACGAGTCACCCCGCGCCTGGGAGGCGGCAAAGGACGCAATCGCGAAAGGTTGCCTCGTCGGAGCGAACAATCGCGTCGGCCATGAAGCACCGCACCTGTTGACCTTCCTGCGCGACCGCCGGATCGACGCCGAGGCCGGAATCGAACGGCGGCTGCCGGATGAATGTTACCCCGGTCGCGCCGACTTTTATTTCGTCGCAGTCGTCGTAGTTTGGTCGATGAAAACAAACCGACTACTTCGCGCAGCAATCTGCCTGCTCGCGGCGGGCTCGCTCGCTCTGATCACCGCGACCACCTCCGCCGGAGAGCCAACCAAAGCCATCGCCGTCTTGCACCCCACGAAAGGCAGCAACGTGGAAGGCATCGTCACGTTCACCAAATCGGGCGATGAAATAAAAATCGTCGCCGACATCACGGGACTCACGCCGGGCATGCACGGATTCCACATTCACGAATTCGGCGATTGCTCGTCGCCCGATGGCAAATCGGCCGGCGGACATTTCAATCCGACGAACAATCCGCACGCCGGACACGACGTCGCGCAACGTCACGAAGGCGACATGGGCAACCTCGAAGCCGACAGCGCGGGCAAAGCGCATCTCGAGCTGACCGACAAGATGATGACGATGAGCGGCGAGAGATCGATCATCGGCCGCGGCGTCATCGTGCATGAAAAAGCCGACGACCTGAAATCGCAGCCAGTCGGCAACGCCGGCGCCCGCGTCGCCTGCGGCGTGATCGGGATCGCCCAGCCCTAACGACCAATGTGGGAGCCGCCTTAGTGCGGCGAAGATCGGGGCGCCAAGGCCCCTCCCACTTTCGACTGTTCCAAGTCACGGCCCGGTGCAAACAATGCCCACGATGCAATTGCTGACGCTCAAGGAAATCCGCCAGGCCGTCCCGCAAGGGCCGCTCGAAGCGCGCGTCCACGTGCAGCTCGAAACTGTTGCGGCGAAATTTACCCGCGAGCAGAAACCGTATTGCGAGCTCACGCTGGCCGACGCGGCCGATCGCATGACGCTGCGCGTCTGGAGCGATAGTCCGAACTTCAAAGCCTGCGACTCGATGCAGAGCGGTGATTTCGTCGAGATCACGGGCGAGTTTTATCAGCATCAACAGTACGGGCTCGACGTTCGCCAGTGGAAATCGCGCCCGCTCACCGCCGAGGAACAAGCGCACCTTTTGCAAGGCCCGCCCGGGCTCCGCGCGAAGCAAGCCGCCGATTGGGAATTCATCGGCGCGACGACCGCCGCGATCCGCGATCCGCGGCTCTACGCGCTCTGCGCTGCATTCATCGCGGATTACGGCGCGCGCTTTCGCAACACCGCCGGTGCCCGCACGTATCATCACGCGCGTCGCGGCGGTCTGGTCGAGCACACCGCTCAGATGATGCGGGTCGCGGCGCAAATCGCGCCGCTCTACCCAGATCTCAATCTCGATTTATTGGTCGCCGGCATTCTTTTTCACGATGCTGGCAAGCTTTGGGAGAATCATCTTCCTGAGACCGGCTTCAGCATGCCTTTCGACGAGCGCGGCGAGATGGTCGGGCACATCGGGATCGGGATGGAGCTGGTCAACTCGCTCTGGCGAAAAATCCAGACCGACGAGCGCGCGGCGGAATGGCAAAAACTCTCGCCGCCGATGGAGGATTGCCGGCTGCACTTGCTCCACCTGATCGCCTCGCACCACGGCGAACCGCAGTTCGGCTCACCGGTTTATCCAAAGACGCCCGAAGCGCTCGCGCTCAACTACATCGATAATCTCGACGCGCGCCTCGAAATGATCTTCGCCGGTTATTCCGTGGCGAAACCGCTCGCCGCCCGCATTTTCGAACGGGTGCGCCCGCTGCCGGGTAATCTCGTCACACCGCTGGCGAAGTTCTCGGAAGACGCCTTGTAGACGCTTCGCAGAGCGAAGCGTGGGACTGGCGTCAGAATGGCAGAAAAAGCCTGCTCCGACGCCTTCTCCTGCGCTTCGCAGAGCGAAGCGTCTACAACAAGCGCCGCCGAGCTTCGGCCATGTATTTCTCGTCGATCTCGAACCCGACGAAACTCGTTAGGCCAGCGCGTTGCGCCGCGACCGCGGAATTTCCAATCCCGAGAAACGGATCGAGCATCGACTGCGTTCTCGCTAGGCCGTGGAGCAGAATGCAATTCGTCGCCAGTTGCACCGGAAACGTCGCCGGATGCGGGCGTTCTTTTGCCCGACGCTGGATCGTTTCGTAGGGAATGAACCACGTGTTGCCGCGACAACGGCGATCGCGCCCCGCCGTGTGGCTCCAGCGCGCGATGTTCGATTTGTCGGCGTAGGGAACACCCAGCGCAAGGCGATCGAGCGGCGTCTTTCCATTCGGCGTGAGATGAAAGATGTATTCGTGGCAGTCGTTCAGGAAGCGCGGCGAACTGATCGGCTTGAAATGGCCGCGCGAAATTTCTTCTCCGGCGTCGTTTGGAATCGTAATCGCCTTGATCCAATGGATCGTATTTTGCAGAACGAAAATTTTTCGCAGTCGCAAAATCAGCTCGTGTGGCAGCATCGGATTGGAGGGCGCTGAGCCGATGTTGAGGAAAAGCGATCCGTTAGGCTGGAGCAGCCGGCGGATCTGCGCGGCCCATTGTTCGCACCAATCGAGGTACGAAGCGCGATCCGCGGTATCGGCGAAAGTCCCATAGCGAATCCCGAGATTGTAGGGCGGCGAAGTAACCACGAGATCGATCGAAGCAGTCTGCAGCCGCGCCATTCCCGCCACGCAATCGCTCAGCCGCAAATCCAACTGGGTCACCGCGTAATCTAAGAGATGTCAGGGCGAGTAAAAGTCATCCCGAGCGGAGCCGAGGGATCCCGCTGCGCCACCTGCAACACCGGCTTCCCCAAATACGCCACGGGATCCGTCAACTCCGCCGCGCTCCGCTCAGGATGACAGGTAGATTGTGCGCTATAGATTAACCGGATGTCGGACAAGCCTTCGAAACTCAAAATCGCCGATCGCGAATTCACTTCGCGCCTGCTCGTCGGCACCGGCAAGTTCGCTTCCAACGAACTGATGCGCGACGCGCTCGACGCGAGCGGCACCGAGTTGGTGACGGTCGCGTTGCGGCGCGCCGATCTCTCCGGCCACAGCGATCCTTTCGCGAACATTCTCGATTTCATCGACCCGAAACGTTACCTCCTCCTGCCGAACACGAGCGGCGCGCGCAACGCCGACGAAGCCGTTAGGCTGGCGCGTCTCGCGGTCACGGCGGGTCTGCCGTCGTGGATCAAGCTCGAGATTCATCCCGATCCGCGTTACCTGCTGCCCGACCCGGTCGAGACACTCGCCGCGGCGACGATTCTCGTGAAGGAGGGCTTCACCGTTCTTCCCTACATCAACGCCGACCCGGTCCTCGCCAAGCGTCTGCAGGATGTTGGGACCGCGACCGTCATGCCGCTCGGCTCACCGATCGGCAGCAACCGCGGAATCGAAACGCGCGCGCAGATCGAGATCATCATCGAGCAAGCGACCGTGCCAGTGGTGGTCGACGCCGGCCTGGGCGCACCGAGCCAGGCGGCCGAAGCGCTCGAAATGGGCGCCGATGCCGTGCTCGTGAATACCGCGATCGCGATCGCGTCCGATCCGGTCCGCATGGCACACGCCTTCCGCAAAGCGGTCGAAGCCGGCCGCGACGCCCGCGAGATCGGCCTTGCGGAAGCGCGCACGACCGCCTCGGCGACCAGCCCGCTGACTGCCTTTTTCTCCGAAGAAACGGCCGCGCAAAAACTGTAACCGCGGTCGGCGGCCAAGCTGTCGAGTTCTACGCGCCGGCGCGCGTTTACGGCGCGCCTAACGACTTGCTACAGCCGCGATTATTTCAATCTGAAACACAAAACGCCCTGGGCAATGCTATCAATTTCGAGCTGCAACCGGTCCGCGATTTTTTTCGACGAGAACACCTCTTATTGGCGGCATGAGTTTCACCTCGATGGATTCCGGATCGATGTCACCACGCCATCGTCGACTCATCCGAGTGCCACGTCGTGGCTGAAATCACGCAACGCGTCCACTCGTTAGGCGGATTCACGCAGCCCGAGGTAATGGTATTCCGCTCGTTGTAGACTCCACCGAAAAGCTTCCCGGGGTTTCGGCGTTACTTCCCGTCGTACGCCCGCTGCAGCGCTGCGACATCGAGCTTCTTCATTGGCATCACCGCATGCATGACTCGTTGGAAGCCGGCTGCGTCCCTGGCCCATTCGGCAAACTTGGTCGGCACGATCTGCCAGGAGAGACCGTATTTATCGGTAAGCCAGCCGCATTGAACTTCCTCCCCGCCGCCGGATGTGAGCCTCTCCCAGTAATAGTCGATCTCCGCCTGCGTCTCGCAGTTGACCACGAACGAAACCGCTTCGGTGAACTTGAAGCGCGGCCCGCCGTTCAAGGCGCCGCAGACAAGAACAACTCGGCCAGTGACAAGGCGACAATTACCCAAATGGAACGGGACGTCATCACGGCGATGGTCAAGAAAGACAGCGCCAAACTGCTCAGCGTCGGCCATCCTGACGCCGGTTCATCGATTCCCCGGCGCGATCGGGACGCTCAAGAGTTTCGCCGCCGACATTAAATCGGGAGCCTATTCTATCGCGTCGATGCACCTCGATGATCTGAAAGTCCGCGTCTTCGGTGATGCCGGTGTGGCGGTCGGTTTGGAGACGGAGAAGAGCCGCTACAAAGGCAAGGACACAAGTGGGCAATATCGCTTTACCGACACATGGTTGAAGCGCGACGGTCGCTGGCTCTGCGTGGCCTCAGCCGCCACTGTCGTCACGCCGACGAAGCACTAGGCTGGCGGTGGCGCGATCCCGCCCGGCTTCCTCCGCTGAGATGGCTGGCCAGCGGGAGGCATCGCCGGGTTAGCCCATGCTTCCCCGTCTTTGATTTAGGCGACGCGCTCTGCCATTCTTCGGACAGGCGTTTGAAAACAAAGATCCTTTCACTCTCGGAGCTGAGCCGGCGCGCGGACGAAATTCGTCAGGCCAGGCAACGGCTGGTCCTCACCAACGGCTGCTTCGACCTCCTGCACGTCGGGCATGTGCGCTATCTGAAACAGGCGCGAGAGCTCGGCGACTTCTTGGCTGTCGCGGTCAATGCCGATGAGTCGGTGCGGGAGTTGAAAGGCGCAGGACGTCCGCTGAATTCCGCGGAGGATCGGGCGGAAGTATTGGCGGCGTTGGAGTGCGTCGATTTTGTCACCATTTTTCCAGCCTTACGGGCGACGCAAGTAATCGAGGCGCTGCGGCCGGCGATTTACGTGAAAGGGGGCGATTATACGTTGGAGAGTCTCGACCCGGAAGAAGTCGCGGCGCTCAAAGCTGCGGGCGCGGAAATCAAGACGCTGCCGCTCGTCCCGGGAAAATCCACCTCGAGTTTGCTCGGGCGGATGCAGCAGCTTTAGCGCATGAGTCGTCTCGCCCTCGGGATCCTTGGCTCCGGCAAAGGTTCGAACTGCCGCGCGATTCTGGCGAAAATTCGCCGCGGCGAACTGGCGGCTGATTGCCGGCTGGTCGTGTCGGACGTCGCCGATGCCGGCATCCTGGAGGTGGCGCGTGAATTCGGCGTCCCGGATGTTTTTCTTTCTCCCGGAAAATTCCGGGCCAAGCTCGAACCGGAGGTAGAGCAACAACTCGTTAGGCGCTTGCACGAAGCCGGGGTGGAGTTGGTGGTTCTCGCCGGGTTCATGCGCGTGCTCAAGTCGACCATCCTGCAGGCGTTTCCACGTCGCATTATCAATCTGCATCCTTCACTCCTCCCAAAATTTCCGGGGCGCGAAGCGTGGGCCCAGGCCCTGGCGGCAGGCGAAAAGGTCACGGGTTGCACCGTTCATTTCGTCGACGCCGGAGTGGACAGCGGCGAAATCATCGCGCAACGGGAAGTGCCGATCTTGCCTAACGACACGCCCGCGACTCTGCACGAGCGGATCCAACTCGCGGAGCGGGAACTTTTTCCCGCTGTGATCGCAGAACTGGCGGCGAAGATGGCGACCGCGAAAAGCTAGCCGCGCTCGGATTTTTGATCCCGGCCTAACAACTCCTGCATCGCCTGTGCGGGCGACTTGCCCTCGTGCAGGACGGCATAGACCTGATCGATGATCGGAGTTTCGACGGCGAGTTTGCGCGCGCATTCAAAGGCGCTGCGGGCGGTGGGAATTCCTTCCGCCACGGTTTTCATCCCGCGCGTGATGTCTGCCAGGCTCTTGCCCCGTCCGAGCTGTTCGCCGAGTCCACGATTGCGACTGTGACGGCTGAAGCAGGTCGCAATCAAATCTCCCGCGCCGCTCAGCCCTTGGAAGGTGCGGGCATCGCCTCCCATCGCGACACCGAGGCGGAAAAGCTCCGCCAGTGAGCGGGTCACCAGAGCGGCCTTGGAATTGTCGCCGAAACCGAAGCCATCGCTCACTCCGGCCGGGATGGCGAAAATGTTTTTTAAGGCGCCGCCAAGCTCGATCCCGACGACTTCGTCGCTCGTGTAAACGCGGAAACGAGAACTTCCCAGAGTCGCCTGAAGTTGTTCCGCGACCGCTTCGTCGCGACAGCCGAGAACCGTCGCGCTCGGTAATCCGCGCGCCACTTCGACGGCGAGGTTTGGTCCGGAGAGGACGGACACGGGATTGTTAGGGAACTTTTCCGACAGGATCTCGCTCATGCGCAGGCCGGTGCCGTGCTCGATCCCTTTGGTGCAGCTCATCAGGATCGCAGATTCCCTAGTCAATTCCAGGCGGAGTTTCGACGCGACCTCTCGCAGCGCGACCGAGGGCGTGACAAAGACGATCAAATCAGCCGCCGTGCAATCGGCGAGACTACTCGTTAGGCAAACGTTAGGCGGCAATTCCACCGCGGGCAAGTAATCCGGGTTCTGCCGGCTCCGAGAGATCTCCTCCACGCGTTCCGGTGTATGACCCCAAAGAATGATGTCGTTGCCGTGCGAGGCCCAGAGGACGGCGAGCGCAGTGCCCCAACCGCCCGTTCCCAGAATGGCTGTTCTTCGCATCGCGTCAGTGTTAGCCGAAACGCTGCTCTTTTCCGTGAAAAAGACGTTGCATATTGGAACGATGTCGCCAAATGACGACGCCCGCGATCAGGATCGAAAATGGCAGCAGACTCGCGCCCGTCAGCAATTTGAGGCGCAGGTAAAGCATGACGAAGACCGGCAGCGCTGCGGCCGCAGTGATGGATGCCACGGAAACGTAACGCGTGACTTGAAAAAGAATCAGCCAGACCGCAAACACAGAGACGACGGCAATTGGCATCAGCCCGAGCAGCACGCCGGCCGAGGTCGCAACGCCTTTCCCTCCTCGGAACCCAAGCCAGACCGGAAAGGTGTGGCCGAGAATGCAGGCAAGGCCACCCGCAATACCGATCAGCTCTCGCTGCGTCGTATGAGGGATAAGGGCTAGGGCGATTGCAAACGCAAGCCTAACAGCCACAAATCCTTTCAGGACGTCCAGAGCGAATACCAGGTAACCCCATTTCTTTCCCAAGACTCGCAGCACATTGGTCGCGCCAATGTTCCCGCTCCCCTGTTTTCTGATGTCGACTCCGCGGGCGCGGGAGACGAGATATCCGTTGGGGCAAGAGCCCAGAAGGTACCCAATGGCAGCTGCGATGAGATAGCTAAGAATCGGGTAATGCACCAGTTAAGATATTGATTGTACACATGTTCTGTTTTGCTTACTGAGCCAGATTGTCAGAATTCCCAAGTCACTCGGCGTAACACCACTAATGCGCCCGGCTTGACCAATGTTTTCGGGACGAAGGCCCGCTAACTTTTGGCGGGCTTCATTTCGTAACCCAGGAACCGCCGAGTAATCGAGTTCGGCCGGGATCCGAACCGACTCCGCCAAGTGCATCGACTGCAATTGTTCGTTATGCCGGCGGATATAACCCTCGTACTTTAGTTCGGTCTCCAATAGTTCCCAAATTTCGGCGTCGATTTCGCGCAGAAGCGCTGGCGGCAGGGTTTGCACACGAAATTCCGGGCGTTTCATGGCGTGCCCAAGGGTCTGTCCTTCCAATCGCGTATTCACAGCCATCTCGCGCGCTGTTTGCAGGAGTCGTGACTTCTTCTCGATTATTTCCATTCGCCGAGGTCCGACGAGACCCAGGGAGGCGGCTTTCGCGGTCAATCTTTGGTCGGCATTGTCCTGTCGCAAGAGAAGGCGGTGTTCGGCTCGGCTGGTAAACATTCGATACGGCTCTTGCGTGCCTCGGGTGACCAGATCATCGATCAGGACGCCGATATAGGCTTCGTTTCTGTCGAGAACAAGAGTCGGTTGATCCGCAAGCTTTAGGGCTGCATTGGCACCGGCGATCAAGCCTTGGGCAGCGGCTTCTTCATAACCGGACGTTCCGTTTATTTGGCCGGCGAAATAAAGTCCGGAGACCAGTTTCGTCTCCAGCGTGGATTGGAGCTGGGTGGGAGGAAAAAAGTCATACTCAACGGCGTAACCGGGGCGCATGATCTGCGCGTTTTGAAGCCCAGGGATCGACCGGATAAATTCGATCTGCACCTCATAGGGGAGGCTGGTAGAAACCCCATTAATATAGAATTCCTCGGTTTGTCGGCCTTCGGGCTCCAGGAAGAGCTGATGCTGCGACTTGTCCGAGAATTTTACCACCTTGTCCTCGATGGAGGGACAATACCTGGGTCCGGTACCTTCGATGCGCCCGCTGTAGAGGGGTGAGCGATGTAAATTCCGCCGAATAATCTCGTGTGTTTCTGGAGTCGTTGCTGTGATCCAGCACGGCATTTGTTCCACGTGGAAACTTCCATCATGGACTCTGTTCAGAGCCAAGAATTCGCCGTCGCCGAATTCTTCGTCGGCAGGAAGATAGCTAAATCGGCTGGGAGGCTCATCTCCCAACTGTTTGCTGCAAGCAGTGAAATCGATGGAGCGAGCGTTTATGCGGCATGGAGTTCCAGTCTTGAACCGGCCGGTAATGAAACCCAACTCACGCAGATTGTCGCTGAGCGGCGAGGAACTATCCGCCATTCGCCCTCCCGCCTGGCTGCGGTCGCCGACATGGAGCAAGCCCCGCAAAAACGTGCCTGCGGTAATGACCACGCTCCCCGCGTGCACGGACAGACCAAAATCAGATTGCACCCCAACGGCCCGCCCATTCTCCACGAGAATCTTTACCACGCCCCCTTGCTTCACATCGAGCCCCGCCTGGCGCTCGAGGAGGGCCTTCATCCGAAATTGATAGGCCTTTTTGTCGCATTGCACTCTGGGGGCGCGGACACTCGGTCCCTTCGTCCTGTTCAGCATCCGGAACTGGATCCCCGTTGCATCGGCGTTGATCCCCATCGCGCCCCCGAGGGCGTCGATCTCCCGTACGATATGACCTTTCGCCAGACCGCCAATGGCAGGGTTGCAAGACATCTGGCCAATCGTGTCCAGATTTTGGCTGAAGAGGAGCGTTTCGGCGCCAAGACGTGCTGCCGCGAGGGCCGCCTCGATTCCCGCGTGACCCGCACCGACTACGACAACATCATACTTCTTCGTGAGAAAAAAATGTTCCATATGGAATCACGAAGCGTTTACTATGCGATCGAACGGCGAGGGCAATAGCACCGAGAGCGACCAAGTGTGGTGCACGCCGCCGCGACCCACGCAGGAAACAGCCAGCGCCGGGTTAAACTCCGCCAGGAATTGCCGGCACGCGCCACACGGTATTACCGGGACTTCCGTGTCGGCCACCACCGCGATGCCAGTGAACTGACGGCATCCCTCCTGGACGGCGGTCGAAACCGCAACTCGCTCGGCGCAGATGGTCAGGCCGAACGACACGTTCTCGACGTTGCAACCGGTGAAGATCTCGCCCGAATCGGCCAGCACCGCCGCGCCAACAGCGAATTTGGAGTACGGTGCATAGGCACGTTCCCGAGCCGCCCAGGCATGCTCCTCCAGGGACTTCCAGTTTATTTGTGGGCCCATGCCTTGCTTTCCGTAACTATATTGTCATCCATTATTTGAATCCGTATTTTTTCATCCGCGGCAGCCTTTTCCTCGGCCTCCTGCATGAGGCGCAGCGAGATTCGCCCCAGCAAGGCCAACACGATGACTGCCAGCAACAGTCCGCCGCCCCAAACCCAGTATTCGATTATTCGCGGGTGACTCTTTCCCCGCAGAAGGTTCAAGCCAAGCTGACCCAGCGTGCCGATGTAAGCGTAGAGAAACAACCCCGGGGCCTGCCCAATCGCCACCCACAGAATACAGGTGCGAAATCGGATGGTGGTCAACCCGTAAAGATAATTGAGCAGGCTGGTGGGAAAAAGAGGGTGTAACTGGCTGAGCAAGATGATCTTCCAACCCTCCCGCTCGACCGCGGGCTCCAACGCCTCCAAGGTCGCGTTCCGAAGTAATCTCCTCCGGAGCCACCGGCGTCCAATCCAGCGACTCAGGAAAAACGAAATAGCAGCACCGGTGACATTGCCGACAAGAATGATAAAGAACCCCCACCAGAGCCCGAAAAAGAATCCGCCGCCGATGCTCAGCAGCCCGCCCGGTAACAAGAGCACGTTGCAGCAGGCGTAAAGAACCGGATACCAGATCGCGCTCCAGGCACCAAGATGCATCACCTTCTGCTGCACCTGCGCCAGCCAATCGGCGATCGGCAAGAAACGGCTGGCGACAAAAAGCAACGTCCCGAGCAGCACCAGCCCGCCGACTTGAATGTAGACTGCGCGCCGTACTTTCGACATCAGCGCAACTTGCCTACATCAGAGGCTGCGCGCAAACGCCGCCAGCTCGACCGTCGCCGAGTATCGCAAAAAAGGGGTAATCAAATAAACGCCGGGAAAGCGCTCCAACGCCGCCTTCGAAATCTCGCGCGCGATTTCCAAACCGCGCGCACTGCCTTCGTCGCCTTCCGTTCCGGACATCCGGCTTCGGACTTCGTCCGGCACCACGATGCCGGGCACTTCGTTGTGCAGAAATTCCGCCTGCCGCCCACTGAGCAATGGCCACACGCCCGTGAAAATGGGAATACCCAGGCCACTGGTGCGGCTCGTCATGGCATCGAGGATGCGCAGATCGAACACCGGTTGCGTCATCACGTATTGCGCTCCCGCGGCAACCTTTCTCTCCAGACGCGAGAGCTGGGCATCGAGATTTTTCGAGTTCGGGTTAAAGGTGCAACCGACGACAAATTGCGTCGCGGCGCTGATCGATTTGCCGGCGTGATTGAAGCCC
Source organism: Spartobacteria bacterium (assembly GCA_003169975.1). Taxonomy (GTDB): domain Bacteria; phylum Verrucomicrobiota; class Verrucomicrobiia; order Chthoniobacterales; family UBA10450; genus Palsa-1392. The sequence goes on from PNAA01000058.1 coordinate 16,622, forward strand.
TCGTTCATCCGCTTCACGATCCCGATCAGCTGGACGGAGTTGACGTCATAAACCGACACCGCTCCGGGATGATCACCCACCCGCGCGGGATCGCCCGTGAGCGGCAGCACGTGGCGCATTCCAAGCGCCGCCATGCCGAGTAACTCACTCTGCAATCCGAGAACATTGCGATCGCGACAGCTCATATGAAGCAGCGGCGTGATTCCAAATCGCTCCTTCAACATCGCGCCGATCGCCAGATTGCTGACCCGCAGGATGGCGAGCGAATTATCAGCCAGCGTGATCGCATCGCAACCGGCCTGCACGAGAGCCTGCGCTCCGGCAAAATACTTCTCCAAGGCGAGCGTCTTTGGAGGATCCAGCTCGCAGATGATCACACGATGTCCGGCCGCGATTCGGTCGAGCAAACTTTCTTCGGTCGGCGCGATGGGCTTCGGAGTTATGGATCGCGTCGGTTCCACGATCGGACTGATGGATTTGCTCCGCGCCGGAGCCAGTTCCGCGAGCGTCGCCGCGATCGCCGCGATCGTGCGTGGTGTCGTCCCGCAACATCCGCCGATCAGGCGTGCTCCCTGCGCTACCATCTCGCGGGCCATCTTCGCGAAGTAATCGGGCGACGTGTAGTAGATGAACCGTCCTTCGTGATACTTCGGGTAGCCCGCATTCGGGTACGCCGAGAGCAAAAACTCCAGCGGCACGCGCTCCAGGAGATGCAATGTCGCCTGCGGACCATTCAAGCAGTTCACACCCACCACATCAGCCCCAAGCTTTCTTAATTTAACAAAGGCTTCGACTAGCGTCAGGCCGGATGGCAGCCGCCCCTCCTGCTCGCAAGCCAGCGAACAGATGGTGGGGATTTTCGACAGTTTCATTTTCGCACGCAGAGCGAGCTCCAACTCGTCGTAGTCGAGGAAGGTCTCGAAAAAGATCGCGTCTGTTCCGCCATCGAGCAGACCCGAAACCTGCTCGGCAAAGACCGCCGCACGGTCTATCCCTCGAGTCTCCGCTTCATCGGCGGTGATTCCCAGCGGACCGACGCTTCCGGCCACGCAAACGTTCTTTCCCCTTGCCGCATCTCGCGCCAGTCGAGCGGCACTCGCGTTAATTTCGCGGGTCTGCTCACCGAAACCGAACCGCTCGAGTCGCACGGCGTTGGCGCCAAACGTATTGGTTTCAATCACCCGGGCCCCCACCGCGATATAAGCGTCGTGAATCTTGCGGACCCGCTCCGGCTCGCTCACGCAGAGTTCCTCGAAACAACGCTCGAGGGGAACGCCGTCGTCGAGAAGCATTGTGCCCATCGCGCCGTCGCCGCAGATCAAACGGCTCTGAAGTTCGTCAAGAAGATCCAACGGCTAAGCGCTTAGCGCCGGCCCGGACGCAGGTCAATCGTCATTCCACGCCGCAGGACGAAACGGCCTCCTCCATTTGCCCCGCCGAAATCTTGCCTAACGAACGAATCCAGCCTAACGAGCGAGAATAACCTGCTTCTTATCCCAGGCATGCTTGCCCCCGCAATGCGAGCAGGTCACCGTCCCGGGCTTGAGCTTAGTGGCGGCAAAAACATCTTCCTCAATCACGACTCCGGTCACGTTGAGTTTTTTTGTTGTCGGACATCTCACCAGAATTCTCTTGATCACGGCGGAATATCTCACACGCGCCACCAAAATGCTCGCGCTATCTTCCTTGGTGCTCCATCGCTGATTTCGTGTTAAAAGGATTGCTCAAGAAGAGCCAACAACTTCCAACAAACACCAACAACTGCGCCCAACTTGTGCGTCTCTTGTCTTGTCGGCCTTGGCGTTGCAAGGTTATCAACCGCCGCAGCTCAGTTTCTTGCCCGGGGGAATAGCTCGAAAGGGACGGTTATTAAGACGATGAAGATTAAGGATTTAAATGGTTCCTACAAAGAATCCTCTTCTCCATTGTGAAGAACTCAGGATTTCATGTCTCCGTCGGCAGCTTCCGCCGCCATGAAATAATCGCCGCCGGGTGACCTCTAAACGGTGCATGAAACGACTAGCGAACATCCGGCAATAGAGCCGCAACCGAAGCTTTTGCACCAATGTCGAGGAAACTGGCCCTGGAACCGTCTATCGCAGCTCAGCCGGCCGGCCCGATCGTTTCAAAGATAAACGGCGCTCCACCGCGCGATCAAACCGAAAGTCTTTTCGAGCAGGTGGCGTGGCTCTACGTTTTCTGTCGCGAAAATTTGTTCCGGGACGATAGCGCTTGTATTAGCCAGGCCCTTTGGCCAGATAGCGTGCCGGCCCCCGGGACCAGGATGATCGAGCTCGGTTGCGGTCCTGGATTTTATTCCTGCCGCTTTGCGCGTCATTACCCGCAGATTTCTGTTCTGGGCGTCGATCGATCGGATCGTCAACTGGCTTGGGCACGCACGCGTGCCCAGAAGCTTGGATTGCGCAACTGCCGCTTCGAACGAATTAACGTCCTCGATATTTCACGTGCCGAATCGCAATTTGATGCGCTCATTGCCTCGCGGCTCTTCACTGTCTTATCCGAGCGTGAACAGGCGGTCTCCGAAATGCATCGCATCCTGCGCCCCGGGGGTCGCTGTTTGATCGCTGAACCGCGCGGGGCCTTCCGTGCTTCGATCCCATTGGTCGCGATGTGGATGTTAGCGCGAGTGACGCATTTTAATAATGGTTACCGCGAGCCCCGCAAAGCGGTCGTCTTCTCGCCAGCAGAATTTGCCCGGCTTTTCGCGACGCAACCTTGGAAACATTGCGTTTGTTGGCAGGACGCACGCTATCAGTACGCGCTCTGCGAAAAGGCATGAGCGTCACGCACCGCGTAATTTCCCCGCACGACAGCGATTCTGCGGCGGCAGGCTGCTGCGCGCTTGCGATCATGACGAAAGCCCCGCGGGCCGGCCAGGTGAAGACGCGCCTCACGCCGCCCCTCACGCCGGGGGAAGCGGCCGCGCTGAATATTTGCTTCCTGCGCGATATCTCCGCCGCGATCGCCCGGGTGGGTGCAAACGCGAGCGGGATTGGCTGCTACACGCCGGTCGGCGCCGAGGAAGCGTATCGCGAGATCTTTCCGGAGAATTTTCAGCTCATCGCGCAACGCGACGGTAATTTCGGTGAGCGGCTCATTTTTGCCGCGCAGGATTTGTTCGCCGTCGGCTTTGCTTCGGTCTGCCTGATCAACTCCGACAGTCCGACTGTGCCCACGTCTGCTTTCGCGCAGGCTGCAAAGATTCTTTCCTCGCCTAAGGACTGCGTCGTGCTCGGCCCATCCGACGACGGTGGTTACTATCTGATTGGCTTGAAACAGCAGCATCGGCAGCTCTTCGCAGGGATTGATTGGAGTACCGATCGTGTCTTCGCGCAGACGTTGCAGCGGGCTGCGGAGCTGCGCCTCAACGTTCGTCTTCTGCCGCCGGGTTACGACGTGGATGATTGCGCGGCACTGCGCCGGCTTTGCGACGATTTGTTAGGCCCTAACGCCAGCGAGAAGAAGAACACGGCGCCCGCGACGCGCGAATTTCTCGGGGAAATCATCGCGTGCGAGGGCCGCGCGCGGATCTGGCCCGTCGAGCCTGTCACCCTTTCCGCGCGATGAAACGTGCGCTCGTCACCGGCGGCGCCGGCTTGATCGGTTCCCATCTCGCCGACCTCCTCCGGCGCGAGGGGTGGCGCGTCCGCGTCCTCGATAATCTCGAACCGCAAACCCACCGCCACGGACGGCCCGCCTGGGTGGCGGAGGACACCGATTTCGTCCAGGGCGATCTCTGCGATCGCGCGACGATCGCCGCGGCACTCGCCGGCGTCGATATCGTCTTTCATCAAGCGGCCTACGGCGGTTACATGCCGGAGATTACAAAGTACGTGCACGTCAACAGCCTCGGCACCGCGCAAATGCTCGAGGTGATCCGGGAACAGAACCTGCCGATCAAGAAAATCGTCGTCGCGTCATCGCAGGCGGTATACAGCGAGGGTGCCGGCCGCTGCCCGGAGCACGGCCTGGTCTTCCCGCCGGTGCGCCCGGTTGAACAACTGCGCATGGGCGATTGGCAGGTGCATTGTCCGGTTTGCGGGGCGGTCACAACCACCGCGCCAACGCCAGAGCACGCCCCGATTGGCGGCGAAACGGTTTACGGCCTGACGAAGGTGGACCAGGAAAAACTGGTGCTCCTCTGGGGCAAACAGGTCGGGATCCCCACCGTCGCGCTCCGCTATTCCTGCACCTACGGCCCGCGCCAATCCATCTTCAATCCCTATACCGGCGTGGTCGCGATTTTCTGCACCCGCTTGCTCAACGATCTGCCGCCCGTGCTTTACGAAGACGGCGAACAGACCCGTGATTTTTCCTTCGTCGAAGACGTCGCGCGTGCCAACTTGCTCGCCGCTGAAAGCGACGCGCTCGATGGCCTGCCGGTCAACGTCGGCAGCGGTCGCGGCGTCCCGATTCGGGAAGTGGCCGAACAAATTTCCCACGCGCTTGGCATTTCCATCGCGCCGCAGGCGGAAGGCGAATTTCGACCCGGGGAAATGCGTCACCTCACGAGTGACACCGAGCGCATCCGCGCGGCCGGCTACCAGCCGCAGGTCGATCTCGCCGCCGGTATTGGTCGCTATCTCGACTGGATTCGCGGGCAAAGAGACGTCCGCGATTATTTCAGCGAAGCGGCTGATGTTTTGCGCCGCAAGGGTATCGTCCAGCGCGTTGCCCGGGCGTGAAACCGCACATCTCCGTCATTATTCCCGCGCTCGACGAGGAAGTGCCGATCGGCGCGGTGGTGCGCGCTTGCCTAACGACGGGTTTGCCCGACGAGGTCATCGTGGTCGACAACGGCAGCACCGACGCCACGTGTGAGCGCGCCCAGGCGGCGGGCGCGCGGGTCGTGGCCGCGCCGCGCGGTTACGGACGCGCCTGCGCAGCGGGGGTCGCGGCGCTCGATTCACAAACCGAAATCGTCGTTTTTCTCGATGGCGATGGGAGCGATTGTCCCGAGTTGATGGATCGTCTCGTTAGGCCGATCGTCCGGGAGGAGGCTGACTTCGTGATTGGTTCCCGCGTGCGCGGCGAGCGCGAACCCGGGAGCATGAATTTTCAACAAATCCTTGCCGGTCGCGCCGCCGGTTTGCTCCTCAAACTTCTCTATCGCGTGCCCTACACCGACATGGGTCCCTTCCGCGCGATCCGCCGCGACGCGCTCGCACGGCTTGGGATGCGCGAGGAAACCTACGGCTGGAATCTCGAGATGCAGATGCGTGCCGCGCGCGCCGGGCTGCAGATTCTCGAGGTGCCGGTGAATCATCGGTGTCGCACGGGCGGCGAATCGAAGGTGTCAGGAACCTGGCGCGGCACGTTGGTGGCCGGCGCGCGGATTGTCGCGACTTTGCTCCGCGTCGGAACCGAAAGGTAGAATCCAGCGCGAGGCGAAGCCGTTTACGGATGGATGTCGTTCGTCCAGAGAAATTCGTAGACGGCGATGGCGTTAATCGCGACCGAAACAAGAAAAAGACCCAACTCCGTGGCCGACAGTTTTCGCGGACCGTTATGCAACAGCAATAAAAACATCCATGGCAACAGGACCATGGCGTAGCGGTAGGAGAACTGCCAGCCACCGGGATTGCCATGGCACCACAGGACCAGGGTCAAGAGTCCAATCACGCTCCAAGCCAAAGCCTTGAGGTTTCCGCCTTCTCGAAAAAGAAGAAAAAGGAATGGACTGCTCAGAAAAATAGAGCAGCCAAACGGGTAAGGTCGAAGGTACGGGAAGGTGGGGATATCCTGCATTCCCTCGAACAACATCTTGAAAGCGTTCCACGGGATCGCATGGAGCGAAAATAGTCCGCTCCGGTACCACGGCTCCTGAGTTAGATTCGCGATGCGCGCGTAACCGAAATCGAAAATCGAATCGAAGCGGGCGAAGTTGTAGGCCGCCGTGCAGATGGCGAGTGCGACCGGGATGGCCAGAAACCAGCCTAACGGTTTCCAGCCGCGAGGCAATCCCTTGGCGGCGCGGTTGCCCGATGGCAAGTGGGCATCAGGCCACGGGCTCCAAAAGTAAAGGTAAATGGGGAGAGTGAGAATCAGTTCCGTGCGATTGCCAAAGGCCAAAGCGAAGCAGGCGCCAGCGAGAAACGGTCTTTGCCGCTGCAACGTAAGATAGAGCGCCCCAGCCTGACCGAGAAGCGCGAAGCCGAGGGCGATCTGCCAGGATCCACCGAGGCCAAGATTACACCACGACCAGGTTCCAAAGATCGGGAACAAGGCGAGGAGAATACGGCGCGGTTTCGAGTTCGGGTCGACACCGGCCAACTGGTAAAAAGAATAGACACATAAGCCGGCGATGAGTGCGGCCAGGAAGCCTCCCGAAAATCCTTTCATCAGGCCCACTTCACCCAGCAATGCGACTGGCAAAACGGCAAGAACTGCGCCCAGAGGAAAAACGGAGTAATATTCTTCGCGCACACGGACCATCTCGTTTAGCCAGGAAGGCGGCTGCGAGTTCAGGCCCAAATGGCCGTGCAGGAACGCGTCTGCGATCCGGAAGGTGTAATCGAAATGCTGCTGCGTTGGTCGGACCGACAACGAGAAAAGAGCGCCGGCCAGAACCGCCAGCGCGATGGGGAACAATTTCCACCCAACTCCCGCCGCCGAGCGCGTGGTTTTCGGCATTCCGCGACCTTAAGAGGTGAAAAGCCCAAAGCCAAATACCGAGCTGAGACCGCGAGTTATTTTTGGCACGTCGGGCACCAGGCTGTCGTGCGGCCGCCGATCGTGGCGCGGCGCAACGGCTGGCCGTCGCGCGGGCACTTGCCGCCGGCCTTCCAGCGCTCGTGCAGGAGCCATGATTTCGGCGGATCGGAAAAATCCTGGCCGATCGTCTGGAGCGAAGCCTGCGCGACAAAGCGGGTCGCGCGCCAAATGGCGTCGAGTCTTTCGACGCTCAGTTTTCCCGCCCGCGTCCGTGGTGCGATCCTGGCCCGCCAAAGAATTTCATCGGCCATCCAATTGCCCACGCCCGGAAATCCTTTTTGCAGAAGGAGCACGGCTTTGATCGGGGCGCGGGCGTGCCGCCGGACGAATTCCCGCAGCGAAGATTTGGTGAATTCACGGGAGTGAATTTCCGGCACGCTCACTTCCCACCAGGAGGGCGTTTCCTTTCCGTGCTGGAAGCGGACGCGCCCAAATTGCCGGGCATCGCTGAAGACCAGAGCCCGCTTCTTTTGCTGGAGGACAAGGTGGTCATGCCTGGCCGGGTGAAATTTCGGCGCCTCGAGACGGAGCTTCCCGCTCATTCCGAGGTGAATCCCGAGCCAGTTGTCGCACGAAAACTCGAAGAGCATCTGCTTGCCGCGCGCTCTGGAGCGCAGGAGCGTTTGCCTATCGAGACCGCGCTCAAGTGCCCGCACGTCGGTCCCGCGAAAGATCCGTTTTTCGCCATGCAATTGCACGGCCACGATCTTTTCCCCGAGGCCGGCGTCCCAGCGTTTCCGAAAATATTCGACCTCCGCCAATTCCGGCATCGGCGGAGATTAGATCGGCTGCGGCCTCCATGCTACCCTTGGCGCGCATGGAAAAAGTGATCATTGTCGGGAGCGGCTGTGCGGGGTTAACGGCGGCGATTTACGCCGCGCGCGCGAACTTGAGCCCGCTCGTGCTCGAAGGGCGGCAGCCGGGCGGCCAGCTCTCGACGACCACGATGGTGGAAAACTTTCCTGGTTTTCCCGAGGGGATTGACGGCCCGCAGCTGATCATGAACATGCATCGGCAGGCTGAAAAATTCGGCGCCCGTTTTTCCTACGCCGAAGCGACAGACTTGGAGATGATGGGCGACCGTCTTCGCCTGCAGGCCGACGACGAATGGCTGGAGACGCAGGCGCTAATCATCGCAAGCGGCGCCTCCGCGCGCTACCTCGGCCTGGAGAGCGAGGAGAAACTGATCGGCCACGGCCTAACGAGTTGTGCGACCTGCGACGGCGCCTTTTATCGCAACGTGCCGGTCTGCGTGGTCGGCGGCGGCGATTCCGCGGCGGAAGAGGCGCTCTTTCTCACCCGGTTTGCCTCCAAGGTTTATTTGATCCATCGGCGCGATCAATTGCGGGCCTCGAAGATCATGGCGGACCGTGTGCTGGCCTGCGACAAGATCGAGCCGATCTGGAACACCGTCGTGACGCGATACCTCCCGGACGACAAAGGCGAGATGACCGCGATCGAGCTGCGCAATGTTGCGACCAAAGAAGAGAAAATCTTGCCCGTGGCCTGCGTCTTCGTCGCGATCGGCCACGACCCGAACACGAAAGCTTTTGCCGGCAAACTGGAGACCGACCCGGACGGTTATCTGCTCGTTAGGCACCTGGCCGAGAGCAAGCATCCCGGAATCTTTATCGCGGGCGATGTCGCCGATCGCGTCTACAAGCAGGCGGTCACGGCAGCCGGGTCGGGCTGCGCGGCGGCGATCGAAGCGGAGAAGTATTTGAGCGGGTTGTAGACGCTTTCCTCTGGGAAGCGAGAGATGTGAACTCCGGAGCAGAGTCGATGCCGCAGAGTCGATACCCGCGCTCCGCAGAGCGAAACGTCTACAGGATTAGCGCTTGAAGCTTTGCGATCTCACGCAGTTTTACTCGCCGTTGAGCGGCGGGGTGAAGCGCTATGTGCACGAAAAGATCCGCTACATCCAGCGCGCGACGGACGATGAACATGTCCTGATCATTCCCGGGCCGAAGACGGAGATGATCGAGGCGGGGCGGTCGCGCATTTACTCGATCGGCTCACCTTTGCTCTCGCGAACGTCGCGTTATCGCGCCCTCCTCAACTTGCGCGCGATCGAGGAGATTCTGGAACGCGAGCGGCCGAACTTGATCGAATCCGGCGATCCGTATCAGGTGGCGTGGAAGGCGATCGCGTCCGGCGTCGGTCTGCGCATTCCGGTGGTTGGTTTTTATCATTCGCATTTCCCGGAAGCCTATCTCCGCAGCACGGCGCGGTATTTGGGGCGGACTGCGACGGAGTTCGTGATGGACCTGGCGCGCCGCTACGTGCGCAAGATCTACAATCAATTCGAAGCGACGCTCGTGCCCTCGGCGCGTCTTGGGCAGCTCCTGACCGATTGGGGCGTGGAAAACGTGCGAGTCGTCGATCTCGGGGTGGACGTGGAGATTTTCCACCCGCAACCCGACGACACGGCAGTGACCCGTGAGTCGTTAGGCATCCCTTCCGGGCGGTGCCTGCTGCTTTACGTCGGTCGGCTGGCCCAGGAAAAAAACACGCAGACGTTGTTTGCCGCCTTCGAGTTGCTCGCCGAGCGCGAACCGCAGCGCTATCAACTTTTGATTGTCGGCGACGGATTGCAGCGCGCGGAGTTGCGCCGCTTGCAGGAGCGCACCGGGACGGTGACCTGGCGGCCGTATTGCACCGACTCCGAAGAGCTGGCGCGGCTTTATCGCGCGGCGGATTTGCTCGTGCACCCGGGTGTGCAGGAGACTTTTGGCCTAACGGCGCTGGAAAGTCAGGCCTGCGGCACGCCGGTCGTTGGCATTCGCGGCAGCTACATGGACCGGATTATTTTCGGCGGCCAGGAACATTGGGCGACGGAGAATTCCTGCACAGCTTTGGCTGAGGCGGTCGCGGCTGCGGCCGGCGGCGAGCTACGTAAAACCGGACTGGCGGCCGCGGAGAGTGTGCGCGAGCACTACGCCTGGCCGGTGGTTTTTGGAAAACTGTTTCAGATCTACCGCGAAGTGCGGGCCGGATATCACGCCGATTAGGGCGCGGGGTGGCACGCCCAATGCGGATGCAGTTGCCTTGTGCGAAGCGATCGGCACATTAAGCAGCACCAAGATGAAAACTGACCCGGCTTACACGATTCGCAGCTACCGCGCGGCGGACCGCGCCGCGGTGCGACGGTTGTGTTGCCTAACGGGATTCCTGGGTTCACCGATCGATCCGGTCTACGAAGATCGCGAGTTGTTTGCCGATTTTCTCACTACTTACTACACGGATCACGAACCGGAGTCATCGTTCGTGCTCGAGGTCGATGGAGAGTTGAAAGGTTATCTGCTGGGATCGCGCAAGCCGTTCCTCAACCAGCTTTACTCCTTCCAGCAAAACATCGTTCTTTTCCTGCGCTCGCTCCTGCGTTATCCGCGCTACAATCCGCGCTCGCGGCGCTTCATCCGCTGGATGATGGTGAATGGCTGGCGCGAAGTGCCCGCCGCCCCGCGTCGCACCCCGCACTTCCATATCAACCTGCTCCCGGAGGCGAGAAAAATTTCCACTACCCGCGCGTTGATGAGCGCCTACCTCAGCTATCTCTATCGCCGCGGCGAGAAACGCGTTTACGGCCAAATCGTCACCTTCGAAAGCCGGCGGGGCGAGAAGATGTTCGAGCGTTACGGGTTCCGGGTGATGAACCGGTCGGAGATCACCAAATACCGGGCGTTCTATCCCGAATCGGTTTACCTCAGCACGGTGATCAAGAATCTCGAAACCGCCGAACCACTTTCCGCCTACTCGAATTCGGCGACTTAACACGACCGGTCTGCGGGTGCGGGTGGCGCATTTTCGAGCGCTGAAATTATTTTTGCGAAACGGAATGGGCAGCGCCCATTTGCAAACAACTTTTTATCTTCTCCGCGAGAATGTCGACGTGCGTGGTGATGCATTCCAGATGACTGCCTCGCAAAGGATGGATCACGATATTCGGCGCCAGATGTTGCCAATCGCTCGCGAGCATGTTTTCCGGCAATACGTCTTCGGAAAGAAGCAGGGCCACTGGAGCATGATAAGGTTGCGGGCGATAGCCGGCTGACGCCCACAGAAACGTAGCCCTCACGTCGCGCTCGCGCGGCGGCTGATCATTCGCGCCGGTCCCTCGCTTCACGCGCGGCAACAGGGTGCTGCAAAGCAGAATGAGTCGATTGTAAATTCGTCGCAGCGCGATGCTTATTAGCCAGACCACCGTTCCAGGCGCGCGCGCCAGCCCGCCCATGCGCGCGTGCCAGCCCGCCCATTTCCCGAAATGCGCGAGCTTTGCCGCATCGTCCCAATGAAATAGCGCGCCGAGTTTTTCGGTGACAGAACGCAAGACACGCAAGCTTTTGTCCTGCGCGATGGCGTCGAGAATCAAGAGCATCTCGACTTTATCTCCGCCTGCTTCAAGCTGCCGTGCGAGTTCGTAGGCGACGACTCCGCCGATGCAAAACCCGCCGATGATGTAAGGCCCTTTCGGTCGCACCGCGCGCAAAGCCGCCGCATGCGCGCTGGCCATTTCTTCGATGCTCGGAGCGGCTGTCGCCGAACGAATATCGTAGGGCGGCAAGACGTAGAACGGCTGCTCGGGGCCGAGCGCACGCGAGAGTTTCAAGCTGTAAAAACCGCCGCCGAGAAAATCGCCATGCAGGTAAAAAAAAGGCGTGAGGTTCCCAGCGTCCTTGACATGAACCAGCGCCGGCGAATCGCGCATGACGTCGTGTGCGATCTCATCCGCGAGATGCTCGATCGTGGCGTGGTGAAAAAGCGAGGTTGGCAAAATTTCCCGGCCGCACGCGACTTCGGCGCGCTGCAACATGCGTATCGCCAGCAGTGAATTGCCGCCGAGATCGAAGAAGTCATCGCGAATCCCAAGCTCGCTCAGGCCGAGAATGTCTTTCCAAATGGCGATTAACTGTAATTGCAGCCCCAGATAAGGGCGCACCGATTCCGCCGTCGTCGTTGGTTCGCTAGGCCGCTCAGGCAGCGCGCTCAAATCAAGGCGTCCATCCGAGGCGCGCACCGGTATTTCTTTCAGCCTAACGAATGCGACGGGGATCAATTCATCGGGTAAACCTTTTTCGCGCAAAGACTGGCGCAACGCGGCGGCGCTGGGAAGCGCAGCGGCCGCGGGCTGCGGCGTGATATACGCCACCAGCGCCGTTTCTTTTTCTTGCCCGAAAGCGCGCACCAGAGCGTGTCGGATGCCGGGCATTGCGCCCAGGGCCGTCTCGCTCTGACGCAAATCAAGGCGAAAACCACGCGCGTAAACTTGCTCGGTAACATTGCCGAGTCGCTCGAGGACACCAGCACGGGACCAGCGCGCGAGCTCAGCCGTTGCCTGCAAATTCTTTCCGTCGTTGATCACCAGCTGGCCCGGCACACCGATCGGCAGCGGCTCGCCCGAATGCGGATCGACCACCTGGAGCTGTCCGGCCGGGAGCAATGGCTTTCCATCGAACGCCACGGTCCCGATTTTTGCCAGAACGCGACGACTGCAAACGCGAATGCTGACCGATGCGTCTTCCTGGGCGGAGACGCGAGCAAAGCTGCCCTCACGCGGTGCGCCTTCGGTTGCGATCACGCATCGCAGTTTCGCCGGCTTCGTCGCTTTGCCGGGGAAGGCGGTGGCAAGTCGATGCCAGGTGGCGGCCGGCAGGAATGCGACGGCAATCTCTTCGCGCTCCAACCAGTCCACGAGAACGGCCGGCGCAGCGCGAAGTAATTCCGGCGGCGGAGCAACCGAGACTGCGCGTGCGAGACGGACGGCGCCAAGTTCTTCTTCAACGGCAACACCCGGCGGAGAAAAGGAAACGACGCGTTCCCCGGGGTCGAGGTGGGCCCATTCGCACAGCGCAACGGACGCTGGCGACGACAAAGGGGCTTGAATGGGATGATCGTCGAGTCCGAGCTGGTGCCGTTCCGCTTTCGTCAATAACGGCAGCGTGGAAATCGATTTTGCCGGATCGGCCAGAGCGCCGCCGAGGAGCGTCTCATAATGACCGAGCATGCGCTCGATCGTCTCGGCATCGAAGAGGCCGGTATCGTACTCCAACTCCAGGCGGACACCGTTCGAATCGTCGAGAATTGCGGCGCTCAGCTCATAGATGGTTCCCACGCTTGGAGAACTCAGCGGTTCGACGAGGAGCCCGCTGGACAACGTGCTCTCGAAAGATGCGGACTGGTAGAGGAAATTCACTTGCAGCCGCGAGGAATGAAATTCATCGAGCAGCAATTCGAGTGGGACGTCCTGATTTTCCAACGCGTCCATCGCCACGCTGCGCACCCGTCCGAGAAGCTCGCGGAATGATGGATCGGCGCGCAGATCGGCACGGAGCAGCAGCGGATTAACAAAAGGCCCGATCAGCGATTCGAATTCTTCACGCTGACGATTCGCGCTCGGCGAAGTGATGAGGAAATCCGTCTGGCCGGTGTAGCGATGCAGCAGCGCTTGGAAGAGCGCGAGAAAAAACATGAACGAACTTGCGCCTTCGCGCGCCGCGAAAGTCTTCGCCGAGCGCACCAATTCCGGCGCGAGTCTTCGAGCGCGCACGTCGCTCGCGCCGGTCTGCGTGCGGGCGCGCGGGCGATCCGTGGGCAGATCGAGGACCGGAAGATCACCGGCTAGTTGCCGCCGCCAATATTCGCGCTGCACTACGAAATCATTTGCCGCCAGGCGCTCTTGCTGCCAGTGCGCGTAATCGGCAAATTGAAGGCGCAATGGCGGAAGAGGCGGGGCCTGTTTGACGGCGAACGCCTCGTAAAACGTCCACAATTCGCGGGCGAGAAGACCGTTGCTCCAGCCATCGGAAATGATGTGGTGCAAAACCAGAAGCAAGAGATGCTCGGCTTTATCGAAACGAATAAGTCGCGCGCGCACGAGCGGGCCGGTGGCCAGATCAAAAGGCCTTTGGGCCTCGGCGCGAATGATGCAATCGACAAAGCGAGCGTCATTTTCTGCTGGTGGCCTGCTCTTTTCGACCATCGCGAGATCGAGATTGATCGCCGGCGCAATCGCCTGGCGCAGCTCCCCTCGCGCGGAAACGAATGTCGTGCGCAACGCTTCGTGCCGCGCTCCAAGTTCCTGCAACGCGCGCCGTAGTGCGCCGAGATCGAGCGGGCCGCGCAGACGCATCGGCAGCGACATGTGGAGCGCGGGATTGCCGCCGGGCTTGAGTTTGTCGAGCAACCAAAACCGTCGCTGGGCGAGCGTGGCCGGCAAAACAAGAGTCGTTTCCGAATCCTTGGGACGCGGAGTTTCGGCGCGAGCCACCTTCGTCGAAATCGCGGGATGCGAATCGCTCGGAGGTTGAAAGCTCCCATTCGATTTGAGGCGCGGCGAAATCATAACGCTTCTATTTACCGCGGCCGCGGGCGCGACGCGATCCTCGATCGACCGGCACCACGGACTGTGATGGCCGGCGCGCGGCGGTCTCTTCCTCGGCCTCCTGCATCCAGCGCGCGACCGCGGGGGCGAATTTTGTTTCCAGTAACTTCGCCATCGCCGCGACGGTGGGCGCTTCGAAAACCATGACGGGCGATAGATGTTCGCCCAGCGCCTCGCGCAACTGATTCACCAGCCGCAGCCCGAGAAGTGAATGGCCGCCAAGCTCGAAAAAATTATCGCGCGTCCCAATCTGCTCGACTTTCAGCAACGCCGACCAAATGCGCGCGAGTCTTTCTTCCAGCGGCGTCCCTGGCCTGACGAATATATCTTCAATCGCCGTCGGCTGCGCAACGGGCAGCGCGGCGCGGTCGAGCTTGCCGTTGGGGGTACGCGGCAACGTCGACAACGTGACAATCGCCGAAGGCACCATGTAATCGGGCAGAGAATTTTTTAGCGCGGCGAGCAGCGCCGCTTGCGATGCTGTCCCGACGACATACGCGACGAGTCGCTTTTCTCCGGCTGTGTCTTCGCGCACGATGACCGCGCTGTCGATTACGCCGGGTTGCTGTTTCAGGACGTTTTCGATTTCCGCCGGCTCAATGCGGAATCCGCGCAGTTTTACCTGCGTGTCGCCGCGCCCAAGAAATTCAATCGTGCCGTCGTCGCGCCAGCGCGCGAGGTCGCCCGTTTTGTAAAGTCGTGCGTCCGGTTCGGCGCTGAATGGATCAGCGATAAACTTTTCCGCGGTCAGCTCGGGCCTTCGCCAATAACCGCGCGCCAGGCCATCGCCGCCGAGAAATAACTCACCCGCTTGACCAATTGCGAGCGGTTGAAACTGGGCATCCAAAATATATGCGGTCGTATTGGCGATTGGTTTGCCGATAGGAATGGATTCGTCGCGCGGCGCGTTCGGATCGATCGTGTGACAACAGGCAAAGGTCGTGCTTTCCGTCGGCCCATAGCCATTGATGAGGCGCGTGTGCGGCAGCGCGCGCAATGCTTTACTCACATGCGCGACCGAGAGAACGTCGCCGCCCGCGAGCAATTGATGCAACGGCTGCAGGTCGGCCAGGCGCGAGTCCACCATCGCGTTGAACAAACCTGCGGTCAGCCAGAGTGTGGTGACGCCGTGGATGCGAATGGCGCTGCCAATTTCTTCGAGCGTGGGCGGCGCTGGCGGCATGACGACGAGTTTCGCGCCGTTGAGCAGCGCGCCCCAAATTTCGAAAGTCGATGCGTCGAACGAAATCGGCGCAAGCAGGAGAAATGTCTCGTTAGGCGAAAACGACGCATAGGTCGTCTCTTTCACCAGACGAACGACGGCACGATGCGGCACGGCGACGCCTTTCGGTATCCCGGTCGAACCGGAAGTGTAGATCATGTAAGCCAAATCTTCGGCGCCCGCGCCGGGTGCGAGATTCGTGTCGTCTTCAGCGGCGAAAGCGTTTGCCTCAACGCCAAGAATTTTTCTCGTCGAAAAAGTCTCAGCGCCAGGTTGCGTGAGGATCACCGGCGTCTGGGCGTCGTCGATCATGAACGCGATCCGTGCGGCGGGGTACGATGGATTGAGCGGAAGGTAGGCGCCGCCGGCTTTGAGAATTGCGAGCAATGCGATCACCAATTCGCACGAACGCTCCAGCAAGACGCCCACCGGAACCTCGCGCTCGACGCCGAGTTTTTTCAGGTGGCGCGCCAGTTGATTGGCGCGCCGGTTCAACTGGTCATAGGTCAGTTGCTCGTCGCGGAAGGCGAGCGCGACAGCGGATGGCGTGCGGCGCGCTTGCTCTTCGAAGATGGAATGGATGGTCGCATCCCGCGGATACGGCGTGCGGGCGCCGTGCCAGTGCGATGGCACTTTTCTTTCTGTCTCGCGCCAAACTGCGGCGAGCAGATCGGAGATGCGCTCGGTCGGCGCGGCGGCGATACGCTCCAGCAATTTCAGCCAGCGCGATTTTAGCAGCTCGATCGTTGGCCGTTCAAAAAGAGCGGTGTTGTAGATGAAGCGACCGAAGAGACCGTCCGGGCGATCGTCCAAGCCGAGCTGCAAATCGAACTTCGCCGTGCCCGGATCGACATCCATGTGCGTGAAGGCCCAACCTTCGGCGAGTGGCGGGAGCGGTGGTTCGACCACCAGCAACACTTGCAGCAATGGCGCACGACCTGGATCGCGCTGGCCGGCGAATTTCTGCACGAGCAGCTCAAACGGAATCGAATCGTGCGAGACCGCACCGAGCGTCGCCGCCTTCACGCGCGCCAGATGTTCCGTAAACGGAAGCTCCTTGGAGAAAGCGCATCGGATCACGACGGTATTCAAAAAGCAGCCGAGCAGATTCTGCGTTTCCGTATGGTTTCGCCCGCTGCTGATTCCTCCGATGACGATGTCTTCCTGGCCCGTGTAACCATGCAACAGCGCGGTGAGCGCAGCGACCATCGTCATGAAAGGAGTCGCGGCCTGTTCCTGACTGAGCTCTTTCAACGCGGCGCTGACCGCGGGCGCGACCTGCAGCGTCAGAGCTTCGCCGGCGAATGTTGGCAGCGCCGGCCGCGGATGATCGGTCAAGAAATCGAGCACCGGCAGATCGCGCAAAATACTTTCCCAATACGAAAATTGTTCCTCCGGGATGTGGGCAGCCCGCTGCCAGACGGCGTAATCGGGATATTGAATGGGCAGTTCGCGAAGCGCCGGCCGCTGGTTTTTCGCGAACGCCTCGTAACCCGCGATGAGTTCCGGCAACAACACGCGATAGAGCGAGACGCCGTCGAAAATAAGGTGATGCAAGGTGAGGAACAGACGGTGATCCGCGTCTTGCAGACGGACAAGGCGCAGCCGGTACAACGGTCCGCGGGCAAGATCGAATGGCCGGCGCGCTTCATCGGTTGCGAGGCGAATCGCTTCCGCTTCCGGGTCTGGATGGGAGCGCAAATCGGTGAATGGAATTGCTATCTGCGCAGGTGGTGGTTGCACCATTTGCGCGGGCTCATCACCGTCCCAATGAAACGTCGTTCGCCAGGCTTCGTGCCGGCGCACGATCTCGGTGAAGCTGCGCTCCAAGGCGGAACGATCGAGCGCGCCGCGGCGACGAATCGTGATCGGCTCGTTGTAAATCAAGCACTCGCCCGCCAGTTGCGCGTGCGACCAAATTTGTTGTTGCGGATACGAGAGCGGCACCGGGCCCGATCCACTTCGTTTTGGAATCGTGGCGTGCTCCGCGCCCGCGGGCGCAATCTCGCCGCGCAGATATTTTTGCAACAGCGCACGCCGCTTTTCGGAAAGCTCAACCTTGCGTCCCGGCTCCATCACGTTGGATCGAAAGTTACCGGTAGCGCCGTTAATCCGCGCAGTCCGGAGTTTGATCGCCAGGTGAGCGGACCGGGCGCCAGCTGCAAACCCGCGAGGCGCCGCAACAGAGTTTCAAACGCGATCTGACCCTCCATTCGGGCCAGCGGTGCGCCGAAACAGAAATGGTTCGACCAGCCGAAGGCGAGATGTTTGTTGTCGGCGCGCTCGAGCATGAGCGCATCGGGATCGGGAAACCGATCGGGATCGCGATTGGCCGCGGCCATGATCGCCATCACGGCCTGTCCCTTGCGGATTTGTCGACCGTCGATTTCCACATCTTCCTTCGCGATGCGCCCGGTGTGCTGGCTCGGGCTTTCGAAACGCAAAAGTTCCTCGACGGCGGAAGGAATCAGGCGCGAATCGTGGCGCAGTTGATCCAGCTGCGCGGGATTTCGCAGCAGCGTGAGCAGGCCGTTGCCAATCAAGTTCGTGGTCGTCTCCTGCCCGCCCACCAGCGTGACGATGCAGTTCGCGACGATCTCTTCTTCCGTCAGGCGATCGCCGTCGATCTCGGCCGTCATGAACGAATGGATCAATCCTTCGCGCGGACATTCGCGGATTTCCGCGATCGCATTTTGAAAATAGCTGACGAGATGGTTGGTGCTCTGGAGTACGCGCGGAATCCGATCGGGGTTGTGCTGAAAATTTCCGAGCATCTCGGCGAAGTCCGCCGACCAACCTTTTAATTTCACGTGGTCCGCTGTCGGCACGCCGAGCATTTCCGCCGTCACAATCGCCGGCATCGGCGCCGCGAAATCCGCTATCACATCCATTTTTCCCTGCGCTCGCACCTTGCCTAACAAGTCATCGGCGATGCTCTGAATGTGCTCGCGCAAGACCGTCACGCGCGCGGGAGTGAAGGCCACCGACGCCAGCCCGCGCAGGCGCGTATGCGCCGGCGCGTCCATGAACAGCATCTGTTTCACCATCACTTTCGCGATTGGATTCAGAGCCGAGAGGCCCATCGCCGTTAATTGCGCCGGCGTCGGGGTGCGATCGGCCGAAAAGGAATGGAGCACGCGCAGCACATCGGGATAGCGCGTGACCACCCAGGTGTGCAGAAAACGGTCCCAATGCACCGGGTCTTCCGTGCGCAGCCGGCGATACAGGGGATAGGGATCCGCCAAGACTTCCGGCTCGAGCAGGCGAACCAGACTCAGCCGGGCGTCCGAATGCTTATCCATTGCCGACCGTGGCGAGCGTCGCTTCGACTTCTGCCTCGCTCATTGACGCGAGCTGACGAGTGAGCGCTTCCTCGATTTTCAGCGAAAGCTCGGCGACCGTCGGCGCGTCGAAGACATCGAGCAATCGCAATTCCACTCCGAATTGATCACGCACGCGCGCGACCACCTGTGCGCCGAGAAGGGAGTGCCCACCGAGATTGAAAAAATCATCGTGCACACCTACGCGCGGTAGTTTCAAAACTTCGCTGATGATGCGCGCGAGCGTTTCTTCCAGCGGCGTGCGCGGCGCGACGAATTCGCCCTCGCGCGCGTTGTTCTCCGCACCAGGCGGCGGCAATGCGGCGCGATCGATTTTTCCGTTCGCGGTCAACGGCAACGATTCCATCCAAACGAAAGCGGACGGCTCCATGTAATCCGGCAGGCGCCGCCGTACCGCTTCGCGCAGCGCTTTCTCGTTTCGCTCCGCGCCGGCGATCGGAACGACGTAAGCGACCAGTCGTTTCGCGCCGGGAGCATCTTCGCGCGCGATCACAATGCTGGCCTGGATGAACGGATGATCCTTCAGAACCGAGTTGATTTCATCGAGCTCGATGCGCTGACCGCGAATTTTTATCTGATCGTCCGCGCGACCGAGAAAGGCAATTTCGCCGTTGGAAAGACGCCGCCCGAAATCCCCGGTTCGATATACCCGCCCGGCGGACGGTCGAAATGGATTGCTAATAAACTGCTCGGCGTTGAGCGCGGGACGATTCCTGTAGCCGCGCGCCACTCCCGCGCCACCGATATAGATTTCGCCAGCAATTCCATCGGGAACTTCGCGCAGTTGTTCGTCCGCAAGGTAAATCTCCACGTTGTCAACGGGTCGCCCGATGGAAGGCAAACCATCGCGATTATGGCCCGCCGAAATCACCGCCGATGTCGCGACGACGGTGCACTCCGTCGGTCCGTAATTATTCACGAGCGCGAACGGCAAACCCGTGGGCGGATAACGATGCAAAGTTTCCGCGCCGGTCAGAAGAAAACGCAAAGCGGTTTCCGGCGGCCAGGTCAGGGCAAGCAATTGCTCGGCGATCGCGGTGGGAATAAAAGTGATCGTGATCTTGTTTGCAACGAGCCAATCACGCATAGCTTCAGGCGACAAGCGCGTAATTTCATCGGGCAAATAAAGCGCCGCGCCCACCGTCAACGCCGGCCAGATTTCCCAGACGGCGGCATCGAAACCAACGCCCGCCTGGAACGTCGCGCGATCGGATGAATCGAGCTCGAAAGCGCGCAGATGCCAGGCGATAAGATTCGACAGGTTGCGGTGCGTGATTTCGACGCCCTTTGGTTGTCCGGTCGAGCCGGAGGTGTAGATGACATACGCGAGCTGATCGGGATCCGATCCAATCGCGGCAAATTGAGTCGGCTGTTGCGCGATCACATCCTTTTCGCCGTCGAGGGTGACGACACGCGCGCCAGAATTCGTGAAGTGCCCGGCGAATTTTTCCTGGGTGAGCACGAGAAGCGCGCCGGCGTCTTGTACGATGAAGCGCAATCTTTCGGCGGGATGCGCTGAATCCATCGGCAGGTAAGCGGCGCCGCATTTCATGACGGCCAGCGCCGCGATGACGAATTGCGGCGATCGCTCGAGACAAACAGCCGCGACACCTTCCGGCCCCGCGCCTAAAGAGTGTAAGTATTGTGCGAGCTGTGACGCGCGCCGATCCAGCTCGGCATTGGTCAGCACGTCCGCACCCATCGCGACCGCGATGCGTTGCGGATTTTGCTGCGCTTGGGTGGCAATGGCTTCCGTTAACATCCGCGTTTCAGGTGGGGTCGATGGTTGTACATAGTCGCAGACTTCCGCAGAAGGAAAATTAGAACCTCAGAAAGCCTTATTCATGCCGCGCAGCCCGGGCAAAGCTGTGATATTCTTCGCCTCGTCTGCCCACACCCTTGGCTGCAGTAATGGCGCCCTTACGTGAGTTTGTTTGGCACGTGAAAGCCGGCGCACTGCTGGTGGCGGCGATTTGGGTGTTCCACGCCGCGCTGGCCCGCAGTATCATTCTTTACTGCACCGCCGATCCGACTGCGAACACGACCGCGCCCACCGGTTCTCTGGCCAATAGTGGCTGGCAATACGAAGGAACCTACGGCAGTTTTCTTGGCACCCCGATCGCGCCGCATTTTTTCATCACCGCGCAGCACTTTGGCGTTGTTTCAAACAACTTCACGTTTCAAGGGGCGAATTACACCATCGTCAATTCATACGACGATCCATCCAGCGACCTGCGCATTTTTGAAGTAGCGGAGACATTTCCCAGTTACGCGCCGTTCTATACCGGCAGCGACGAAGTCCGCCAGCATCTGATCGTGATCGGGCGGGGGACGCAACGCGGCAGCGCCATCACGACCAACGGCGTGGCGCGCGGCTGGCAATGGCGAGGAACGGATGAAGTGCAGCGCTGGGGCGAGAACACGGTGGCCGCGATCAGGTCGACCTCATCCGCCGGCGACATGCTTTACGCCCTCTTCGATGCGAATGGTTTGCCTAACGAATGTCAGCTTTCCAGCGGCGATTCGGGCGGCGGCGTTTTCATCGATGACAATGGAGTGTGGAGGCTGGCCGGCATCAATTACGATGTGGACTATGTCTGCACTGGACCCAATGGCAGCGGGATTCTCTACGCCGCGTTGTTCGATGAGCGCAGTTTTCTATGGTGAGGACCAGGCGCCGATCACTGGCGGCACGCCTGTGCCTTCGTGCTTTTATGCTTCGCGCATTTCGGCGCACCTCGCCTGGATCGACAGCATTATCGAGCCGCGGCTGGTCAACATTTCGGCGCGCGCCGCGGTTGGCACTGGCGATGACGTTGCGATTGCGGGCTTTATTATTGGAGGAAATGCCGGCCAGACTGAACGCGTTATTACCGCGCGGTAGAGTAGAACGCCCTGAATGCCATCAGCGCCAGCTTTCTTAGCTGGAATTTTTTGTTGATTGGAGGCGCGAAAAATTTCGATTACCCGATCGCTCATCGGCGCCTGCCTCGGCAATCTCTATCGCCGCGGCAAGAAGATGTTCGAGCGATTTGGTTTCGCCCGCACGCGCAGCACGTAAATTCGCCGGATGTCGCAGGAGCGAATAGGCCGGAAGCGGAGCGCGGACTCGAAACAGGGTCCGCGCGTTCTCCGTTACATCGTCATGATCGATCAGGAGCCGTTGCGGCGGTCGGCGGCCGGCGATTGCACGGAAGCGATGGCCCGGCTGGAGGACGCGCGCGCCGGCTGGCACCGCTTCGAGCGCAAAGACAAGCCGGCTTTCGCCCGCTGGCGGGCGCGGGAGTTCGGCGCGCTGCTCAGTGAAGCGCGTGACATCGAGGTGCAAATCGGCGCCTGCCAGGCGCTCGTCTACGAAGTTGAAATGGAGATGCGGCGTGTGTTTCAGGACGCGTATAGTGCCTATCAACGGGTCATGTTTCGCCGCGAAAATCCGGCCGCGGCGCGCGCCGAAGAAGGCGATGTCCGGCCCTGGGAACCCGGCGCGGCCCGCCGCCTGAGCGACTTCGAAAAAGAAGCGCTCTTCCAGGCATGGGTGCAGAAATCTCTCGGCACAAATCCGGACAAGATGGATGACGAGGCCTACGCGAAGACGTTCGACGCCTTTAAGACGCACATGTTCCGGAGCCCGCGCGAAGAGCCGCCGCCGTCGCTGAACACACGCCGGCCGCGCGCGCCGAAACGGACAATCGAGGACGAGAAGGAAGCCGCCGTCGCGGTGGATGCACGCGTCAAAGAACTCTACCGCACGCTCGTCCGGCGTTTGCACCCCGATCTGCGCGCGGATGGGAACCCCGCCGTCTCCGCACTTTGGCATGAAGTGCAGGAAGCCTATGCGGCGAGTGATGTCGCGCGGATGGAGATTTTGCTCGCGCTCAGCGACATCGAAGCGAATCACATGAGCGACGGGACCAGTCTCTCGCAGATACGTTCGGTCCTGGTGGAATTGGAGCGCGCTTCATCTGCGCTGGAAAAGAGCCTGCTCGAAGCGCAGGGGGAAGACGCATGGAACTTCGCCCGAACCGGACCAGATGCAGATTTGCGGCTGAGAGTTGAGCGGCAGCTCAAATCGGATTTGGCCGCGCGCACCCTCCGGCTCGACCTTCTCAGGAGAACGATCGCCGATTGGGCGCGAGGCCCCGATCCGAAGGCCCCGAAGCGTCGAGCCCGTATGAGTCACGTTGCCAAGGGTTGAGAGAGTCACATCGGTGAAGATGGCCTTGGGCCTGACCGGCTTGTCCGGTCCGTCCCGGCAGCAGGAGACCGACATAGGTAGCAGGGGAGTGCATTAAAGTAGCCCTTGATTTAAGATACTTGTTCAAACCCGTCGAAATGCGCAGACCGCGCTTGTGCAGCTTACTTTAAGAGATCCGCCCTGGATATGGCCGCCAGCTGCGTGCCCTCCGCTGCTTTTCCCAGCGGCACGATGTGCGTAATGCGCAATGTCAAAGGAGCGCCGCTGGTCTTCACCGCGACGGCGATGATGTGGTGCGGGGAAGCGTCGAGGAGCGCGAAGCGCCAACTGGTCGCATCTTCGGCCAGGGATGGATCGAGGACGATATGGATCGCGTCCTCTTCGAAGTGAAACGAAGACCCATCGAGCGGCAGACTTAAGCCCTCGCCGCGAGCTTTGGCGAAACTTTCCTTAAGTGTCCAGTAGGCTAGGAAGAGCCGCGGTCGTTTGGGTGTTGGACAGGCCCGGAGTTTTCCTCTCTCGGATAACGAGAGATACCTTTCTGCATCGCGAAAGATATCCCTTCCACCTTCGATCATCTCGGCATCGACCCCAATGAGTTCGTGCGCGGCGCTTACCACACAAACAACCAGACCCTGGGTATGCGCCAGGTTGAATTGAAGACGCGGTCTGAGGATCGGCGACGCGATGAATGGTTTGCCATGCTCCGCGTTGGAGAAACGCCAATCACCCGGTGCCACCGGGAAATAGCTGGATAGAACTGTGCGAGCCAGCGCCCGGGTGGCGATGAATAACCGGCGCTCGCGCTCGAAATGGAATCGCCCGCATCTTTCATGCTCGTCGGGGGTCATGAGTGCCGCCTGTGCCGAGAGTAGCTCCGGGTCATGACTCGATTCGGGAAAGTAGCACCAAAGATCGACCATCCCCGGTTCGCGTGGAGGGATTTCGTCTCCGGTGGGCGAAGGGAATCGTAGAGCAACTGCGTCCTCGCTCATCGCTGGGAGATTAGACAGAGGCGCGCGATCTGCAAGGCTTGGTCTCTCGACTCCGGCGGATCGGCTTGCCGAGCGCATGGAAGCGTGCGAACTACCGAGCAGGTGCCGGCATAGCTCAGTTGGTAGAGCAGCTGATTTGTAATTGAGCCTAACGATTTATCGCTGTTTTGCACGCCGTTGCAAAATCGCATTTCACGAGGGAAGAATGGCGCGGAATCGTTGCGCAGCTTTGCAACGTTTTGCAGCAAAAAATCGTCTGACCGTAGAAAACGACCGTGAATTTTCTCTGCCTTGGGCGAATCGGCGGCGGCTGTGACGCCCGGGCTTTTTACCGGGGTGGTTTGGGACTGGTCAAATCCATCCCAGACCCAACCGGTGTTGGATCCATCCCAGGGGCAGGATCAGGACCAGAAGCAAGAGCAGGGGCATCTGGCAGCCTGGTAAACTCAGCATCAGTGCAGGTACTGAGCCTGAAGCTGTTCGTGATGTCGGCATGGATGGTCCTCAGCTCGGAGTAAATATCCTGAGCGTTGATCGTGACCTGGAGATTCTGGGTTGGTTCCCCCGCCAACAGCAGACCCTTCTCGGTGAAAATACCAAAGACAACGGCAGCCTGGGAACAGCCAGCTTCGTGAATGGTCTCCTCGACACGATCTGAGGCTTTATTTGCGATCTGGAACGCCTTGGCCATGAGGCGTACTTTTCGCTCCGCTATTGAAATCGATTGCGACTTCTCGATTGCCTTGACGCTGTGCTCGCTCACGTGGAGCAACCGGCAAATGTGATCGTACGGGACCTGCGCACGCGGTTCCGCTAGTAGATCCACGACGCGCCAGTAAACTTCGGGGCGCAGAACTTTCAGGCGTTCACCCGTGAATCGGCCCTTCGGTTTCGGGTGCGCCAGCTCAGATGATGTTTGGCTCTTCGTACCCACGGTCATGTTCAATCGCACATGTATCCGGTTTCGCAAAGGAAAGCAACAGCGACCGGGATTATGCACTTTGACGTTTGGCGAACTGCCGTCCCTGACCTGTGGCGTGCCAAAATTACTGCGGGAAGATCAGTGCTTCAGGCCCACAAGGATCGAAACGGGACTATGCACTTCACAAAGGTTTGTCGAATTTTGAACTTAAGGTCAAACTTTCCTAGGAAAAATCGTAGGCGTCGCAGTCTGGTTTGATCCCAAAAATATTACTGCGGCGCGCCAAAATTACTGTGGGAAATTTTAAATAGTTCGTGACTTGGCACATTTTCTGTGCAATACCCGGCGAATACCAGACGGCAGGCTTGTCACCTGCTCTCTTCGTTAATGCCTGGAACGACCAATGAAAAATGAGTACTGCAGAAATCGCGAAGGAATGTAAAGCTGACGCTCTGGAAATCATAGAGCAAACAAAGCAAGTCCGCGCTGAGATTCGGAAGGCGAGACCAAACTCTTCTGAAGAATCAACTGCGCTGGGTGCTTTGGAGGCTCTTGAAATGATGCTAGCTGCGGCTCCGGACGAAATTCCTTAAACGCGGTTCGACACTATCAGTTGCTTTTGTTTGGGTCGTAATTGACCCAACGGGGAAAAACGCACTGCACTTCTTTTAATCGAGGTAATGTCTCTCCCGAGTGAACAAGAAATTCTGGCCCGCGAAGAACAGATCCGGATAACACGCTTGACGATGTTGTTGGGTTCTTGGCAACTTGTCTCTAATAAGTACACGGACCTACCGGAAGGGGCTCGGCTTAATAAAGTGCTGGCAGCGGCAGTTGTAGAGCGGTACCTCGCGGATCGCCAAGCTGTAATGGCTCGCCACGTTATTACTGGCAGAATCCAACGCCATAAAATTGCGGGGCTGATGGCGGCATCAATAGTTAAGGTCCGCCCTATTCAGCTTTTGGATGACATGGGAACTGCGGCACGCGTTTCGAAGGACAACGAAATTTTAGCGGTGTGGCACGGGTTAGCGATCTGCGCCGAGGGCGATAAGACCGAAGGTGCACAGCGGCTCGTGGATCAACCTAAATTCGGACATTGGCTATCCGACTTCGTTTATTTGCTAAGCCGAAGGCAGGACTGCGCCGAACAGTGCTCGTTTATTTTCGAAACGCTTAGCTTGACCTATTTCCCCGATAATTTTGACCGTCGGAAATAGTTAATTTCCTTCGACTCCTGCTTCGGTCGCTCCGCTTTTTTTGCCTTCTTCCCGCTTGGCGGCGGCCAGAACAGGACAATGGCCCGCACGGGCGAGCCGCACTGGCTAGCAGTCTGAGTTTTTACTGGGAAATAATCGAGGCTTCTATTCCGCGTGTGGTCGCTAAGAATTGATCTTTTGTCCGCCGAACAATACTGGTTCGAGCCGGCCAGCGGTTGGCTGCATCGCTGGTTAGGCCTCTCGTTCAAATCTCACCGGCTTCTCTTTCTGTGCGTAACTCTGCCGCCACCAGAGATCCTCCATCTGTGCATCGCAGAGCAGCGTGTCTCGGAACGACTCTGTAATCCGCCTAGAGTTCGCTGCGGGAAAATCGACATCTACGTGGTCGAAGAGATCTGGCGGCGGGGAGCTTCGCTCCTCGCGTGTGTCTTGGAACTGCGGATGAACCAACCGACGACGCATCTGAAACAACTCGATGACCTGCTGCATCACTCCTGACCCGAAATCTACTGGCTTCTTCAGGAGCGAGTAAATGCGCCGGATACGATCGCTGACCGAACTTCGCTCCTTCGTGAACTCCTCCCACTTCGGATCAACATGGTGGCCGACGTAGTTGATGTATCCCTCAATCGCGCAACTCGCGATGATGACACCGAGCGGGTTGCGAGCATAAGCTGCGAACACATGATTGAATTTTTCGGGCGGAGCTTCCTCAAGCCAACCTATGAAGCGAACAAAGTCATAGCCCGGGTTACATCGGAGATGGAACTCGGCATACTCCGGATAATCGAACTGTGAGTCGCCATGTCGCGCAGGCATGTTTAAGGTCTAACGAGACCAGTATGAGCCGCAGCGAGCGGGAGCGCGAGTAGCTGCTGATGGACGGGTTAAATTCATGTGAATCCGGTTAGTACGACGGCTCGCGGTCAGCTCCATCGCTTGGTTAGGTGCGGCGCGTTGCGTCCTCTCTCCGCTGTTTAACGCTGCGGACGGAAAGGACAATCGCGTAAATGCCCGCGAGAAGGAGCAGAATCGCTGCAGCATAACCCTGCTCGGGCGTCATCCAGCCGCTTCTTATCGTTGGCGAGATAAATCCACCGCGTCGATGCGCATCCAAAGCGACCCCTGATAACAGGCTCGCGAGCACGATGAGACAGACGCCCAAAACGAACGAAGCGGTGAAAGAACGGAAACGCCGTGTCTTGCCCGACTGCTTCGCCGCTCGATCGCCTCCGACCATATAAACGACCACGAGCAAACAGAGAGCGCCGATCGCAACGCTGGCAGGAAGAAGAATTCGAGGGAGCTCGGTCACAACACCTAACTAGAACAAGATGAGCTGCCGCGACCGGGGGCGCGCTGTGCAGCGGATTGACGGGTTGGACTCATGCGAGGCTGGATTACGCGTTGACGGAACTCGGGAGATCTAGTTGCGGAGCTTCGTATGGTACGCGGATGAGGAAAATGCGACGCCAAAACTCATGGTCTCCTGCGGCGCCTACAAAGGTTACCATGGCGGCATATGCACCAGCTCGCAGAATGATCGCAACGCCTGAATGGCTGCACTCCCCGGGCTCCATCCAAAAGTCGGTTTCACCCGTCAGCTCGCAGTCGTCGAGTAAATCGGCTTCGATGTCGGTCTGACGCGGGCTGCGGTCTGAGGCGGTCGCGAACCAGCGCACCTGCGCTCCGACAGGAGCGGTATCCGGCAATTCTCGGATGACGAGGCTCCCGCTGAAGTTCAGCGACTCTGAGTCGTCATCGTAAGCTGGATATCGCTTGCGCCTCGCCGTAACACGAACAGCTCCACGATTTGTGAACATAACGTCAAGAAAAACTAGGAAGGATCCGTCGGCTCGCGGAACACTCTGCTGGCTGAGTGCGATATCCAAAGCTGTGTCACGCTCTCGGCGAAGACAAAAACGCCACACCGCCCACACGCCACCGACTAAGATCGCCAATACCTCGGCGTAATTCTTGATTGCCTCGGGCGAGAACCATACTACTTCGGAAATAGCGTTCATAGCGAGGCCCAATGAAAGCAAGATGAGCAGATACATGCTTGCGCAAAATGGCATCACTAGAAGGCGACGGCTGGGTTTGCGGATTCGGAGGACATCAACACCACGGGAATAAGGTCAGCTAGCGGGTAAATAAGAACCAGCACAAAATCGGCCTTGGTTTCCGCCATTTTCCGCGAGGGAATCCGGCGGAAAATTTTCCTTCCGTCCGCGAGCCTTACGGAATTTGGCGGACGGAAAGGGGAATCTCAAGGTTTCCTCGTTAGAATAACCCGCGTTGCGGCAGGCTGGGCGGGAAAGATTCACCGGCATGAGAATCATCGAAGTCCGGCCATTGAAGAAATTCAAGAGCGCCTGGGTTGCGTTTGGCTGTCGAGCATCGAATAGTCGAACGCAGCGGATCGCGCCACCCCCAGCGTCAACTCGGCCCTGGCAGGCCGCCCACGGCACCCTCCAGAGGGATGACGCCCTCGAAATGTCGTTCCCTGACCAGGCTACCTTCAGCGTTAAGAATGCGAAGGGCGCTTCCGTTTTTTTGCGAGAGATACCCGACAAATTGAATTGCTCGCACCTGTGCGTCCCGTTCCCTGAAGGCCATCGGCTGTTCTAATTTCCCACCGCTGAGTTCAAATCCCTTTTCCACAGGTCGCAACGCAAATTCGTCCATGTCCGCTTTCAATAAATTGGAACGCTGAGATTGTCGAAAAAAAGTCTTGCCACCGTTCGTGGTCTTCCGGTAATGTCACCACGTCGCTGCTTGAACAGCGACCGCCAAACTCAAACGCCGGGCCATCAACCCGGGGCGCTAAACGAAGAGGAAAACAGCCTACGTAAGGGGTAGCCGAGACCGGGTGATGCCGATCGGTGACAAGGTTCAAGCCTTCCTTTACGTAGGCTTTTTTTATTCCAAAATGAATCGATTAAAATTAATGGTGAGTATCAATGCGGGAGAGGAAAAACTAATCATTCTCCGTCCCGTAGTTCAGCGGCAGTTGTTTGCCTTTGCAGCCTACAACGAAATGAGTGTGCGCGACTTCATCGAACGCTGCATGACGTTTGCAGTGAACGATAGCGATAGCGTTGAGGTCCCGGAAGAGGAGATGACCTACAACGTCCCAAGTGACTGGTGTGAAACTTATAGTTCGATGCGAACAGAGGCGGACTACAAGCGCTTCATGTCCGCACTATCCAACGACGGGAATCATCCTGGAAAGGAAAAACAACCTTGAAGGCGAAGGCACCAGTGAAACTAACAGTTCATTTTCCAACTTGCGTGCACATCTGGAAAGTGAATGCGAAGTGCAGACGAATTGCAGAACCGATCGCCGCCGAATTCGGCATGACGGTTGAGCAATTCCTAACGCGTTGGAGTCAAAATCGATTGCCGGGCCAACTGGAAAGACCGAGCCCGGACGTGGAATCTGGAGTCGAACCGCCCGCTGAATTCAAGATCCGTTGTACGGACTCGAAACTGCGCGCCAAGATCCAACGAGCCGCAGGGGCCTGCGGGGAGACGTTCGAGTCCTTCATCTTCTATGCCGTGATGGACTCGGTGCGGTGTTCGGAAGACGACATGATTCTGAGCCCCACTACCGGTCGCGTCATTGGGGACGAGGCCGACTTGTGGGATTTCGGGGAGTCCGTTACAAAGCCGTGAATGATGGCTCCCGCGCAGGCGTGAATCAGCTTGCGCGGGAGTTGCCGCCAACAAGTAAAAGGAAAGAGAAGGAAAACAAACTATGAGTCTGTTAAACTCGAAAGAGCTAGCTAAAGAACTGCGTGTAGCCCAGGGCTACATCTGCGCCATGAAAGCCTGGAATCCACCCTACGTCATGAAATACGCAGGCCGGGACACCCTGGCTGGTGCTATGGAGTGGCTGGAGGCGCACCCGGACTTTCGCTCGACTGGGTATCATCGCCGTCGTCCTCTGCAACGGCGGAAACGTCAGAGGGAGAGCAAGAAAATTCAGCTTGCTGACGGGCATCCCATCGGGAAGGAATGATTGACCGCCTCAATTAGTTGCCTTTGGCACTAGAACGAGTCGTTCGAATCACCGAGGAATACCTGGCGCCGAAAAGAGGACGCGAAATTTGAGGCTGCTTTTACGGCGCTGTTGAAATAGAACGCTCTGGTGGAATTGAAGGAATTCGTGCATCAAGTCGCTTCTGGAGCCCGAGCACTACTTGACGAATACAACGATCATCCGCTGGCTCAATCGCATTATCCGCCAAAGGATTTGCGACGCACACTATCCAACGGGCGACGCGTTGCAGAGGAGATAATCCTTCTGACCGACGTAGATGAGGCCAGATCCCACCTGCAACAGGATCCAGAAGCATTACGAGACGTCTTGCTGCTGACCAGTGATTTCCCGTTTGAGGATCAAAAGTTAGCAGTAGACAGCGCATACGAAGCAATGCGCCACGAACCGACGATCCTGCCGTTTTTCGCTTATTGTTCCTACCTGATCGAGCTATGCAACGCGTTAGAGCGCGGATTGCAGCCACCCGAATCCGGTGAATCCAAATTACAATGAGCATGGGCGGAGCAGGAAATGGATGGAGTTGGTGGCAGGCAATCGCCCTTTCAGAGGTGTTGGGTTTGACTCGTTATTGGAAAATGGAAGCTTCCAATTTGAAAAATAATGATCTATGGTTCGCGCATGGACGTGGATTCCGTTTGCTCGATTGCCGTGACGATCGCAAAGGTCGCAGCGGTGCTTTTGCCGCTGGTCATTCTTAAAAAAATCCACT
This sequence comes from Spartobacteria bacterium, assembly GCA_003169975.1. GTDB lineage: Bacteria > Verrucomicrobiota > Verrucomicrobiia > Chthoniobacterales > UBA10450 > Palsa-1392. The sequence continues at coordinate 47,408 of PNAA01000058.1, forward strand.
TCCAGCCCGGGCGGAGATTTTCGACTCTCTAAGTGCTTCAAAATCAGGGTGATTTTTTGGCAAATTCACCCGGGATCAATTTCAGCTCGCCCATTGGTTGGCGCTAGGGTTATATCCAAAGCTCGTTCTGCCAGGTCAAGACGGTGCCGCCTTAAATGAAAAAGCGCCGCCGGCGTCGGACGAAAAGGTGCTGCCAGACAATCCGCCCTGCCACGGGGATCCAGTGCGGCAGACGCTCCTGGAGCTTCCTCATAACCTCGTCGCAGTGTTGGTTAACCGCGGCGATGTAGGCTGCGTGTTGTTCCCACGTCCACTTCTCTGGCTGTCCCCACTCGGCCACACATCTGCGACGAATTTGCTCATACGCATAGGCGGATCGTTGAAGTTTCGTTATTCGGGGATAACGCCACCGGTCGGCAGCAGCGCGCAGGACGGCGACGATTATGGATTTCATCGGCCATGTCTCATTGCTGTTTATAACCGCTGGCCAGCGCGGCTTGGACCTTGCTTTGTGGAATAAAGCCCGGAACACCACTTGGCGAGATCACGGAAACCATCGGCTCACTCTGTCCAGCAGAACGCATCATTGGCTTTGGCGGCATGGACTGGTAACGATTGGTCGCATTCATCAAGTCCGTGAACGGCATATTGAAATCTTTTCCATTCACGTTGCCTGTGGCACGAACTGATCCAGGGCCGTAGGTTTGCATTATCGCTCCGGCAGTTGCGGTGTCCAGCGGTTCACCTGGCTTTACTTGAACCTGTTGTTTGCCCCATTGCTGATTTGTGGCTGGATCAGTATTTTGTCGCATGATTGGCTGTTTAGGAGTAGTCTTAGTGGCAGGCGCCGTATCAGTAGCGACAACGTAAGACACGCTGCTCGGGTTTTGAACGATCTGCCCAACATCGTTCAGGTTCAATCCATTCGGAGCAGCATGAGCCAAGACAGCCTGTTCAGCCTGTGAACGCTGATCCGACAATGCTTTGAAATCACCTTGGTTCATGGCCAGCGGGTGCGGCTCGCCATTTGGTCCATAGGCAATCCACTGACCGTTTGGCCCGAGGATTTGCTTGTTTGCATTGGCTGGAACAGGCGTGCTGTTTACAACTTGGAACTGGCCTTGGCTCGTCATCACTCCGCCAATCGGAGCACCTGACGGGTTGTTGGCCGGAGGAGGAACCATGACCTGAGTCGGCTGAAACGGAGGCTGCACAACTGAGCCCGGACCAGTCCGAACTGTCTGCGGCGGTACGTTACTTCCCGGAGGGGGCTGTAGCACTTGCAATGCTGGCGTCGCCCGCTGCATGGCCATGTCGGTCACCATATTCTTAGATATACCGTCTGCGATTGCCCCTTTGTCTTTGGCATTGGCTGCTTGATACTGAGCATACACATCGGGCGCAACGTACGGGTTCCCGTTCGGGTCTTTGAGTGTCAGCGCATGTTGCATGACCACATCGTTTGTCTTGTTATTATAAGCCAAAAGATCAGCCTGGTGCTGGGCCTGTTGCTGTTTCTGGGAGTATTCCTGAATAGCAGCACCAATGCCTTGGCCTAGCCCGGCTAGACCCTGATAGATGAATTGCCCGGACTGGTCCTGGACTTGGGGATTATAGGTAATAGGCATTAATTTAGCCCTCTCTTTCTATTTGTTGCCTGAACTAGCAATCCGCGCCCGTCCAGATGTATTATCTGCCGTTTTTCATTCATTTGCTTTGGAGGTTTTCGATGAATTTTCGATGACCGCAAAGCCGCCATTATGCCGCCGGCCAAAGCCGTCCACAGCAGCTTCGTTTCTCGTTTCCCGGGTATAGGGTGGGAAACGAGAAACGAAGGGAAACGAGCAGGAAACGAGTGGGAAACGAAGCAGGCCCATCCCTGTGCAAACAGGGAAACGAGAGGGAAACGAAGCAGTCCCCCGATGGAAACGAAGGGTGCCAAAATCATAGGCCTTCGTTTCCATCAATAATCTCGTATTCACGGCCTTTCTTTCTGAGCCAACCGTCGTCGATTGCTTTCTTAGCCCACTTCGCGACCGTGCCTTTCGAGACTTTCAGTTCCTCCGCCAGATGAGTGCACTCGGTGACCCCGTCCTCGATCAGCCTGCGGAACACGTCCAATGACTGCGCCAGTTTGCACGTAACATGGACGGCACCGCCGTCGGCGGCCGTCGTGATGTGCCATTCGTAAGCGGGAACCTCTTCCTGCATGTTCCGGCTCGGCTTGGTGAAGCGGGAAATGAATCTTGCGCCGGTCTTGTCGTCAGTGTGCTTTTTCGCATCATCGAGCGCGATGACCCAAAAGGCCGCATCCTCGCGCTTGCTCGTGCCTCTCGCTTCGCCGTTACGGCCTGCGTGATGGACGACAATGACGGCAATCTTGTGGCGGCGGAACTGGAGCAGCCAGTTGTTGACCTGCTCCCAGGCGAACGAGTCGTTTTCCTTCATTCCGCTCGCCAACGTCGACAGGTTGTCCAGGACCACGACCTTAATGCCTCGGTCCAGGCAGTAGCCTGTGATCGCCTGTTGGACCCCGGGGTCAGTTATGTTTAGGACTTTCTCCGTCCGATCGAAGAGGATCTCGTGATTCAGGAACTCTACTTCACCCCCTCCCGACGCCAGTCCCTGGTCACGCGCTCGCATCAAGTCGGCCGGCATCTCTCCGTCGATATAGAGTACCTTGGCTACCTGGTGCGCTTGCCAAGGGCCAATGCTGCCGCCCTCTGCTAGCGCCCGTGCCATCCCCAGGGCCAGCCAGGTCTTCCCAACGCCTCGGAAGGCATAGATGAAACCGAGATCGCCTTCGCAGAAGAAATCGCCCAATAGTTTGCGCCGCGGGGTTAAGGAGAGCGAAGCCAGCGCACTCGATGACATCACAGCCTTGGATAGAGCATCGACCCACGAATTGGCAGGCACAGATTCGATCGGAACGATGTTGTGCTTGAGCGTCTCCAGCAACCCCCCGGGGCCAACCTCGGCGTGGATGTCGCTTAGGTCCTTAGCTTGCATGTTGCAGCCCTCCCCAGTTGAGTTGCTTCAGGCTCTTTACAACCGGCTGCAGAAGCCCGGAGATGCGAGCAGTGGCGTCCTGCCCGGCTTTGTCCCCATCCAGGGCAAGTACGACATCCTTGCCTTTGAAGAGCTGCGCCCATTCCTGGTCGAACGTGCTGGCGGATGGCAGTCCCACAGCCAGAGAGTGGCCGTCGCCCTCAATTCCCGCGTCGATTAGCGAGATCGCGTCTGTCTCACCCTCGCAGACGTAGATCGTGCTCCGATTCCAAAGGAAGCCACCCCGCCATAGCCACGGCTTGCCAAAGGCCCAGCGGATCACTCGTTCACCATCTTCGCGCCAGCGCCACTTGACTCCACTTTCATAAAGGAACGCGAGCCTGCCGGAATCCCAGCCCAGACTCGGCTCGTGCGCCAGATCGAGTATCGTCTCCGCACGCCAGTTGCGCGCTCGTGCGATGCGCTCACACAGGGCGACATCATCCCGCAACGTTGACGCCATCGCCAAGGCGCGCTCGTTGTCTGACGGCGACATAGGAGTGGGAAGGGGGCTTGGCCGCACAGGAGGCGTCGTAGAAGGCGTCGCGACCGCCTCATGCGCGCTTAGCGGCACTCCGAGCCAATCAGCGCACGCCCGCAGCGCCTGCTTGAATTCGACCCGCCTGGTTTGCGCGAACAGCTCGACCAAGTTGTCGCCGGCCTCATCGGTCGCGAAGGCTTTGAAGACACCGGCCTTTGAGCCTCGGACATGAATGCAACAGGATTTCCCTGTTTCGCCATTCAGCGAGCCTACCTGCCACTCGCTGCCGCTCAGTTTGCCAGCCGGGAAGAGCCAGCGCGTAAATTCTTCGGCGCGATCGTTCAAGGCCGCTTTGACTTCGAGCGCGATCATACTGAGGCCTCCATGCCCCAGGACCGCATCCGAACGGCTATCCCTGCCCGATGGAGATGGAGCGCCTTCAGGTGAGCAGGATTGCGGGTGCGCCGGTACTCAGCCTCCAGGCGGTGGGCTTGCCGTCGCCAATGAATTACACAGCTCGCTTGCAATGCCAGGCGCTTACGATATTGTTGGAGGTCATCAGAAGAGTCGGTTTGGATCTGCCCACTTTGCACAGTGGGCTTTTCCTTTTCGAGTGGGGGCTCTTTCATGCCGCCACCGCCTCTCTGGTCAGATCCTGAGCATTGTGCTTCTTCGGCTGCGGGTTGTAGGGCTTAGCGGTGCCCAGGACACGTTTGAGTTCACTAACGGGCACCAACATTTTCCCGAAGCCAGATATTACGGCTATGTCGCCTTTCCAGGCGCGGCGATAGGCCCACGTCGGATGCTTTCCAAGTGCGGCGGCAAATTCCGCCAGCGAATAAGCCGCACGTTCCGGTATTTGTTTCTGCATGATGACTAGCGTATGTCATGCAGTGCTAAGGTTGGCTAACGTGTTCCGCAACGATTTCCAGTTGGGGAAATGCTAATAGCTAATGTAGTACGTACTCGGAACGGTCGCTATTCGCGCAACCGTATCTCGTATCTGATCTTCCAACTTGGAAAGCCGGAGTGCGCCTTTCGGATCCCTTGCTTTTGCTAGATCGGTAATTTTCTTACTAACTTTCCCGTCTGCTACCATCTGCTCAAAGCGGGGAAAAACGACCTCATCCATCCAGAGATCCACGTTTGCCTTACTGAAGGCAGGCATATTCTTCAGCTTTTCGTCGGTGTCACTAAATTGGACCGGGATTTCCTGCTTCACTGCCAAGGCCTTCTTTACCAACACCGCTCCCAATTTCAGGAAGTGCCTTTCTTGTTGAGCGTCGAAAAGAATTTCCTGAATGAGCGGTCGTAACGGTCCCGAACGAACGGTCGTCAGTACTGCACGTCCAATCTTTCCTGCGGTCTGCCGGAAAGTGGGGTTGCTCTCCTCCAATTTGTTGCGGTTCTTCAATAAAACACCCAATACCTCACCAAGAAAGTAGCCGCACTCCTCGTCCCCGTTGAGGACTTGCCGACGAACGATTCTCAGCAGCCTCCCAACGTCCAAAAGCGCTTGTGCTTTCAAAGCATCGCGGCCTTGCTGCTCACGTTCCAAACAGGAGCGGATATAGTCTATCGACTGAGAGACACCTCCCGGCTTTAGCTTTGGACCTCGGACGGACGCCTTCCTACATTTCGTTGCCGGTCGCGGCGGCCGCAGCGCTTCGTTCAGTTGTCTCGCCATAGGTGCTACCCAACTACGGCCCCAGTGTGTCTCCCACGCCAAACACCTCGACCAGGCCGATCCCGGTCGAGCCGTCTCCACTCGAAACAATCACCGTGTAAGTCCCGGGCTCCAATGCGACTTGCAATGCTGACTCCCGATCATCTGTCGGCGCGAGTCCAGACGCGGTAATCTCGCCAGCGTTCGCATTGTTTCGCCAACCGTTATTCGATGCGATCAACTGGTTGCCAAAATACAGGCTGATTTGTGTCGCCTGAACTGGATTGCTGACTCCCTGGGCAGCAAGTGAAGGCCCCTTGGCGTCCATTAGCACGGTCTTACCACCGTCAGTGACGATAAAACCACCAATCAGAACCTGCTCGCCTATTCCTACCAATCCCCGAGTGGATATGTTAGCCAATCGAGATGGAACGGCTCGGATTAACCCCGCCGAATCCATCTGGCCGTTCGACAGACTAAACGATCCCTGGACGTTCCCAAACGAAGGGAAAGCGTTGCCACTAATCGTGACGCCACTTAGAAGCGGGACTGAAAAATTTCCGCTCGCATCAACTGTTCCCACGCCGATATCTAGGCTAAACTGCTGAGACGCGAAGGCGATGATCTGCCCTTGAGAAGTAACGTACGTCCCACCGAAGCCGATTCCTATTGTCGGGTTGAAAAAGAATCCGGCCCACTCACCGGCTAAGGCTCGCGTCAGGCCGTAAGCGGACAGCTTAGTCCCAGAAACACCTGTGCCGTTGTACGTGATAGAGATCGTCGCTTCTGATATTTGACCGCTCAGACTTCGGCCAAGAGATGAAACCGCAGAAAAGCTGCCGCTCTCTGACACGACTGGAGTGGCGGAGTCGTACTCGCCTGTTGCGTAGTCAATGTAGATGAAACGTGTGCTGTGCGCGAAAATACCCTCGGACCTGAAAAAATAATACCGACTTGAATCGGGGTGAATCAAGACATCGCCGGCAGGGGCGAGCTGTCCAACCGCAAAGCGAGTGGTGAAGGTGAGAAAGGCACAGATTAACGAAACACAGGAGAGGATTTTTGCAGGCATAAGTGCCCGATCGTATTTGGTTTTCCGGTCGTTGCCGAGCTTTTTGTTATTAATAATTTTAGGAGCCAGGACGCATGACGGTTCGACAGGCGATGACAAAAGCCGGGCCCCCGCCCCCATGGGGTGCTGGCTGCTTGTGGTAATCTCGACTGAGATCATGGCAGGCTTTTAGGCGCTAGCCTGGAATGGAATCACGACGCTGTGCTCCGTCGCCGTCACTGGCGCGAAGCTCACCTTCAATGCCTGTGCAACGCTGTGCTCCAGTCGCAGATGACCGTAAGTTTTCATCGCCAGCGCGCCGCCGTCTTTATGCCCGAGCCACCTTGAAACGGTCGGAATATCGACTCCGCTCTCGATGCAGATCGTGGCGAACAAGTGTCGCAGATCGTGGTGCGTGATTCGCGCCATGCCGACCCGCGCTGCCGCACGATCCATCGACTTCTGGCACTCGCGCACCAGAAACACCTTCGCATCTTTCGGCTCATCTGAGCGGCTGTCTCTCATGCGATTGAACAAAGCGCGTGCTTCAGCGATCAACGGCACCCGGCGCACTTCGCTGTTCTTCGTTGCCTCCTGCGGATCCCCACGCACTACGATCATTCCGGATTCAAAGTCCAGATCGCGCCACTCGATGTGTCCTGCCTCCCCAATACGGCAGCCCGTGAAGGCCAACCCTTGTGCAAGATCAGCGCAGTTCCGCGAGTCACGGCTGCGACCCGTCTCAATAGTGTGAATGAATGCGGCCAACTGCGCCCGGGTTGGCAGCGTCAACTCCTTTTGACGGGTCGGCTTGCGCTTTAGCGACGCTGCGGGGTTGGAGTAAATCACCCCGCTCTCAATCGCGATATCCAGGACGTGCCGCAGGATGGCCACGGTATGGTTAAAGCGCGTCGGGCTGCTCCCTTTGGCGAATCGCGCCGCCCAATCGCGGCATTGCGTTGGCATGAGACAGCGCACTTCCATTTCAACGAGGGCCGGCCAGCTCTTCTTCAAGGCGGCGAGAGTCTCAGCATAACACTCGCGGGTGCGGCGCTTGATAGAGACGTTCCCGCTGAGCCGCTGAAGGTAAATCTCGGCGGCCGCCCCGAAGGTTAATTTCGCGCTGGATGCATCCGCGTGCGCGTTGCGTCTCTGGCGGTGTTCCTTCAGGAACTCCGCGAGCCTTGCCTCAGCAACGCTGAAGTGCGTTGTCTTGAGCGACCGCCAAACCTCTTTGCCGTTGGCATAAGCTCTGGCATAGTAGCCGCCAGAACGTTTATGCCGCACCAGATTCGAGAGCCGCGTTTTCTCCCACCTTTGCCCTGTTTTGCACTGTTTCACACCCCGACCGTAGAACTTGACCGTAGAACACGCAACAAGAATCTTCTGGCGGTAGACGTTTTCACGATGGAAATGCCGGCATAGCTCAGTTGGTAGAGCAGCTGATTTGTAATCAGCAGGTCGTCGGTTCGAATCCGTCTGCCGGCTCCATAGTTAAGTAGCTTATAATAAGATCGTTATTCGCTTCGCCTGCCGTCGAGTATCGAAAGCAGACTTTTTTGTTGCGCCACTTCTGAGCCACTTATTGGCAGTATCCCGGCGAACCACCAACAATCATTTCGTCCCAGGGTCGGTTGCGGAAAACGCATCCGCAAATTGTCAATCTTTTCCCACGTAGCGCGCGCTCATGACGCCAATCCGTCGTCGGCGAGAGACCGCTTCCGGACGCCGGGCACGTCGCGGGCGCGCAGAAAGTTGCCGTTCGCTGACGTTTGTTAGGTCCGTCTGGTGCGTTTCGGTGGCGCAAATGGCACGCCACGTCCACCATGTTGGCGGGATCTGTCAACTTGGCTGTCTCCATTTTGGCGGCGCCCCGTCTACGATTGCTATCGTTTTGCGTAATTCGAGGCAGTAAAAAGCGTGCTGCCCAGCGGATCGACAAACGCACCTTTTGCTGCGTTTGGCGTCGGATCGAGCAAGCAGGTTGCTAAAGAAATGACAGGCCCGAACCGACTTGATCTTGACATCCGTTAGCAAATTGTGGAATCCGCGGATGCGGAAGGCGTCATGATTTCCTTTCTCGCCCTGACGCCCGCGTCCATTTGGAAGCCACCGGGCGGAAACAAGTTGCCTTGCGGCGGTTGCTGGTGGCGTTTGCTCGTGAATTCGCGCCACCTTGCTGCAATGCGCTCGCCCGCTCTATCCGCTCTGCCGGCCTTCGATCACGCGTCCTGCGACGCGGTGGCGAGCGGAAGCGCTCTATTGGCGGCCGCTGAATACCCGCTCGAAAGGCCGGTCGTTAGGCTCCGAAAGGTCGCTCCCCCGTCACCTGCGTCACCGATTCGCTGTGGAAAAGGCCCGCGCCACCGCTCGCAGGGCAAACGCAAATTCCTTATCATAACTCAAAGATAGTGCGAGCTCACGCCCACGCCGCGCGATGCTCTCGGCGAGGCGCGGGTGTTCACGGTAATAACTCACGGTCTCGACCAGGTCGCTCAGATCGGAACGGACCGACACGAAATTCACTCCGGGCACCAGGTGGTCGTAATACCATTGCCGACAGCCCTCAGGCGATTGCACCTTCAGCACCAGTCCGCCCGAGAGCAGCTTCCGGAACAATCCGCTGTAAGAAGAGGCATGCCCATCGATGTCGATGTGGAAGCGATAATTGTTCAGCTCCCTCCACTTCACCTTCCCCTTCACCAGCTGTCGGCGCCGCAGCTCATTCGCGTCCGCCTCCGAGATATGGAAAAGCGCGCATAGCCCGATGTCGCCCCATTCTTCGCCCATCGTCTGCCCGAGCAGGCAAAGACGCGCGCGCGGCATTTCCAAGATCGGATGATGCTTCTGCCCGATCGAGCTGCCCCGCCAAAAGACCCGCGGCGATCGCTCCTCCCACTTTGGCTGGTTGCGAGCAAAATGCAGCCGCGCGTCGCGGTAGCCGTGCGATTTCAGGAAGGCAAAATCGGGCAGCAGGGTGTGCTCAGGAGCGTTCCCGGAAAAGGCAAGGCCGGGCTCAGCCGCGAGGTCGTTGAAGTTGATCACGGTCGAGCCGTCGTCCGCGCCTTGCTCTGTCGCGGAGAAAAAGAGCTCAAAGAGCGAGAGCCAGCGTTCCACCACCACCTCAAGCAACTGCCCGGGTTGCAGGATCGGAAAGATGAAATGAGAACCGCGCTCCTTGGTCAGCGACCAGACACAACTCATCGGATGTCGTACCGCTCCCGCCTCGAAGGAAACCATCACACAGATGCCGTCCGGCAGATACGCCGTCAGAGCGCGCGAAATCGCCACCCCATTCTGCGCGCAAAAATACTCGCAGAGCGATTGTCGAAAGTCGGTCGCCAGCAGCGGATTCGGCTCCAGCCTCGGCGGCGGTCGGCGCAATCTGCTGAGAATTCGAGTTAGCACAGATTGGCCGTTCTTACGCTGCGCTCACCTCAAAGTCTAACTTGACGGCAAATCGAAGAAAAAACCACCGAGAGTCAGAGGGACTTTGCTAAGAATTTGCTTTCGCAGCCCGCCGGAACGTTGACGGTGCGAGCGCGGATCGGCCTCGGGGGAGTGAGGCGGTCCCGGGCCCGCTTGTTGCTTTTTTGCTCGTTAAACGCGCCACCCTTGCGGGAACGTGCTCCCGCGCTTCTGTCGAGAGTCCTGCGACGCGGTGGCGCGCGGAAACGCTCTATTGGCGGGCCGCTGAATACCCGCTCGAAAGGTCGGGTCACGCTCCGAAAGGTCGCTCCCCAGTCACCCTGATTGTTTCGGCGATGGTTTCGCCGGTTTCATCGCAAACGCGAATCTCTCCCGTGCTTCCGCCGAAACGGTTTTGTTGCGCGTACTCGATTGCGCTCTGCTTTCCGTTAGGGCCGGGGAAGCAAGGTGCGACGCCCGACGCTTCTTCGGCACACCATGAGCCGCCGAATTTCTTGCTCGGAATGATTTTGATGATCTTCACGGCCTAACGATTCCCCAACCGATCAGCGGGATCTACGATCTTCCATCGAGGGATGCAGTTCTAAACGATGCGAAACTCCGACGCGACGCACGGACGAAGCCGCGATCCCTGGCGCTAAGCGTCACCCCAGCCCACAACCGCCTCAATTACATCACTGCTCGATGCTGATCGCTGACGAAGATCGGCAGGAACCGGGCCGCCGTGCTGCCGCGCCCCGATCCGCCGCCCGCATATCCAGCGCGGTGGAGCGGCAGGATGGTGAGACGACGGCCGCAGTCCAGCATCGTCGTGAAGAGAGGCAGAGCGGCGGAATGAGGCGTTGAACGGCTGTGCCAACATTGGCGATGGTGCTGCCGCGCAAAGCGAGCAGCATGGGATGGCGAAAGCTTTCTAAGGAGTTTTCCCTACTGAAGCTAAAACATGCCGGCTAATCGATTTGGTGACCTCCCAGAACATCCGGGCATCCTCTTCGAGGATCACAACGCCATCCGTGTATTCTTTGTGAGGGTGAATGTAGTTCCGGAAATCTCGGAGCACATTGCCAACATCTTTCGCTGACTTTGTGATCCATGCGAGTTCATGAGCTACATCTACCATCTTCACGAGCTTCCATTCGGACAATGCCAAAGTCTTTCCAGTTCTATCACGCGGCGCGGCTGGCGTGGTGAAAACGCCAGGTTTATCCGGGCTTCCGTTGATCCTGGCAAGCAGGAGCGATTCTAGCAGTCCGCCCATCATTACCGTTGCTGCAAGATTCGCGCTGCTCGATAGGCAGCGCTGCACTTCAGCCCATCGCCGTTGAAGTATCGCCTGCATGTTCGGGTCGGAAACCAGCGGTGAAAAATTGGGCGGAGCGTCTGACGTGTGGCTCTGAATCGCGGACGAAGTCGCGTGCAAATTGCTCGCAATAAAACTGCGAACCTCCACGAGCGAATGTCTGGCACGCAGTAATGCGTCTGAATATTTCCCCCGGGTGGTATGTCGGCCCGTCGCGTCCATGATCGCTCGATACGAAGAATCAGGTCCACCCAGATCCGGGTTTGACCCGTGCGAAGCCACGTGAGGGCGGTGTGTCTGGAACCACGTGAAAGAGACCGCCTTGAGCAGGTCGATTTCATCGACAGAGGTAACTTGCTTTGTCGTCTTTTTCCGAATTGAGATACGGGCTTTCGTAACCTCGGTAATCGCAGCCTCCACTGCGGTTAGCGCGGGTGTCATGGCCGGGTTTTAGGCTTTCTTCGGCTTCGCTTTTGATTTTGGAGCCGTTTTCGGCTTTTTCCTCTTCGGCTTGGCGACGTTCCCTGCGGCCGGACTCGTACCAGGAAGCGCCATCGCGACCAAATTCTCGCCAACAGCGTTGAGCTTGAATTCCCCTCGGCCAGCGCGGTCGAAATATCCGAGCGTTACCGCGTTCGCTAAAGTCTGTTGGGCATTCTTAAACCCGAATCCGCGCGCCTGACGTCCGGCATCTTGCAGATCGTTAGGAACGATGACTTCCTTTCGCTGTTCGGGAGAAGCTTCAAATCCATAGAAATAGGCCGCGACCGCAGCAAACTGTACATCGCTCTTTGGCGACTTCTCATTAACGAAGGATTTTATGTCCTTGCGTCGGCTAGATGGGTCTGCAGGGTGTGTCGTTTGCGAAGCAGGTGCACTAGCAGGAAGCGACGCCGTTTGCTGACCAACGTTCGACGTTTGTAGTGCCTGCGACGGAGCTATCCCGACGCTTTCGCTTACCCAACGTATGATCCGTTCCTGCTCAGTTTTATCTCGGCCATCGAGAATGGCCTTGATTTCCTCGGCCGCCATGAAATCAGATTTAGGAGCCATGGAGCAAGCGGAGCGCTTTCTGGATAGGTTGGCAATCTAAAAAGCAAGGACCTCTTGTCCTCGCTCAGACTCCGCCCGATCTTTTCGCGAATTCGATCTCTCCTCCATTGCTTCGCTAGAAAGAGGTTTCGAGTCTAGCGTCGTGCTCTCCGGGCGCGTTGTGCCGCGCCGATCTCGAGCGAGAATTTATGAAGAAAGTCGATGTCTCGGAGTTCTTGGATCGGAACGACGAGCGTGCCGCCTTCTTGGAGGAAAAGCGGATTCAAGGCTCCGGGCGGGGAGCCTTTTCCCACGAAGAATGACATCAGGAATCCCGCCACGACGAGATTCCAAACGTGTTGCCGGTTGACGCGTGTGGTCATTGGAGGGACAATCAGGTCGCTAACGTGCTTCCGGTCGTGAACAACTGCTGTGATCATGCAGGGATACACGAGCTGCCCGCCGGGATCTTCATCAATAAGCATCTGTCGTATGCGCTCTGCGTGTGGCCCGAGCTGCGCACCTTTCAGGTGCTCCAACTTGGTCACGCTGAATCGCCAAAGCAGAGACAGTAGGAAAAGTTTAAGCCGCGGGTAGTCTAAACCAGACAACAACATGCCGATCTCTACCGGCTGAACCTGAACCTCTTCACCGTAGAACACGCGGCTAGCATAATGTTCGTAATGGCTGAATTGTTGCTCGCAGTCATCGCAAAGCAATTGTTCCCTGAGACCCTTCTGGAAGAAGCGCACCGGCCGTTCTGGAGTACTGCTGAGACCAAAAAACCGATGTTTATCGTCGTACATCCCGACATGCATGAACTCCGGCACGATGTGCGAGCGGCAAAGGGGCTTTGGCTGAAGGCACAACGCGCAGGGATTCATCATGCTGCTTTGGTCTCACAATAGAGCTTTGATGTCGTAGTCCAGCGTCGTAGAAATGCTGAAAACTTTCTCCTTCGTAGAGGCTGGCCTGAAGCAAATCCGATCCAGCAAATTTAGTCCGAAGCTCGCACCGGCGATCGACCACGCCCATTCTTGCGAGAGCCCTTGGTACGCGCCGACAACCGGCAACAATCCCCCCAAAGAAAACGGCGTCCATTTCGCGATGGATCGTGCGAAGCGAGTTTTGCGGAAGTCGTCGAATTCCACTCGCAAACTCGACGCTGCCTCCGCCAGGCGCTGCTCAAGAAGATGTGGATCTTCAATCCGGTCGAGTCGACACCACTCGTTAGACTGTTGAACAAATCTTGCGACCGAGGCGCGAAGACCAGCGTACGATTCGCGCAGAATGCGATAATCGTTCAGCCGCAAATTTACCACCTCAGCTGGGATGAGAACGGTCGCGAATGCTGCTGTGAGTAAACCTTCGGAAACGTTGGCTGGAGCTACAACGTTCAGACCATTGAGAGCATTCAATGCGTAATCGAGCGGCCGATCGGTGACAGTGGTGAAGCCTTGCCGACGCGCCATATGATCGGCGACGAGAGACAAAATTAAGTAACATGCCTCCAGTCTCACAACGGTTGAGTTTGCTGGGAGGTGCTCAACATAAACACGCCGTTGCCGCGTCCCAATCATACCGGTGCGGTGCAAGGCGTCCCGCACAGTGTCTGAGATCTTGCGGTCTGCCATGAATGTGAAACCAGGAAAGGACCATTCTCCACGCGGTCCAATAGCTAAAGTGAATCCGCTGGCGTCTGAACCAGCAGCCGGGTGTTTCGATAGGTGATGGAATGCGCGCTCAAGCCGTTCGAGCTCGTCCCATAATGGAGTTATCTCAACGTCCGAAGGTGGAACAGAAGCTAGACAGCCTTCGACCTCATCAATCATTTCCTTCAAAGGTTCAGGATCGTCTGTTGGGAACTCGGCGGGCACGATCCGCTTCACCTCATCCGTCACGAGCAAAATGGATCGAAGCCATTCTAGTCCCGGGTGGAAATCCGGGTAGTACAGCAAAGCCGGTCGCGCAACACCTTGCAGCATATGAGTGAGCTCGGCTATGTTTTCGAGTACCGCTCGGCGCCACTCCGGGTGAACTCGCGAGACTTTTGTTCCATGCCTGCTTTCAATGCGTCGTCTTCAGAGGGTCTCTTGTTCCGCCGCGTTACTTCCGACGTCCTCAGTGATTTTCACGGAACAAAATGCGAACCGCACATGGAACATCCTCCTACGCCAAGGCTACGGCGGGAGAGGGAATTGCGCGAAGAAAAGTCATGGCATCAACGGTAAGCCTGACCATGATGACGGATTCGCTGCACTCGCACAACTCGAATCACGACGCGTGCTCGCGTTCTGCGTCCGGCTCAAACCGGAGAATGTCGCCGGGCTGGCACGAGAGCGCCCCGCAGATCGCACTGAGCGTCGAAAAGCGGATCGCGCGCGCCTTGCCGGTCTTGAGGATCGAGAGGTTGGCCAGCGTCATTCCGATCCGATCCGCGAGTTCGGTCAGCGTCATCCGCCGATCGTGAAGTAGGTCATCAAGCTTGATGGCGATCGCCATGTCACACGGGTCCCTTCGAGGTCTTCGCGCATGAGCGTGCCTTCCGCGAACACGCGGGCCAGCAGGAACGTGAGGAGGACGGCGAGCCAGCCGTTGATCGAAAAGCCGGCAACGAGACGGACCGGGTGCGCCGGAGTCGAAACGGCCTTCCCGATCGCGCCAATGACGAGGCTGAAAAGCTGCAGCGCGAGCAGCGATCAGGCGATCGTCTGCAAACGGGACGCGTTGGCGGCGACGAACGGGTCGCCCTCACGAACTGAATCCTGTTTCCCCAAGATTCCGAGGCAGAATGCGACTTTCACCCTCGGGCAGGATCGCTTTGAGCATTCGCCGCATGATTTTTGGGGCACCTTGATCCTCGGCGCATTTAGCTGAGACGGGTACCGCCCCTCAAGTCCTTAGGAAATATGCCGAGCCTTTCCGGGAAAAGGCGTCGCTCCCGCTTGCCTGGAATGAGTCGTCTCACGCCAGCATTAGATTCTGTCAGGACAGACTGCAATCCCATCACCGACCCAATTCAGCCGCAATTCCTGCGAACTGGGCGAGCGCTACGTGAGTTTCACTTGGGGCTCTCGATTACTGGATATTATAGACTTCGACCAGGGCGACGCCGGTGCCGCCGTTCTTGCCGGAGACGATGGCGGTGTAGGCCCCGGGCGGCAGCGTGGCGAGGATCGCCGATTCCCTGGGATCGGACGGCGGAATGCCGGTCGCGGTAATCTCGGCTTCCTGCGTGTTGATCCAGTCGTCGTTCATAATGACCGCGCCGTTGGCATCGTGTAACTCTAGCACCGGATCTTCCAAAGCCCCGGTCACTCCCGCCGCGGTCAGCGAGGGACCGAGCGCGCGGACCAGAACCGTGGCCGGTTCCGCGCCTTGCAAAATAAAGCCGCCGATCAGAACCTGGTCGCCGAGTTGCACAGAACAGCGAGTGGAGATGTTCGCGAGCAACGCCGCGGAAGTCGGCGCCAGATCGTACACTTCGACGAGGCCCACGCCGGTGGTGTTGTTGGTGCCGCTCAGCACGGCGGTATAAGCACCCGGCGCGAGTGTGGCGACGATCGCCGATTCGAGGTCATCGGTCGGAGCGACGCCGGTCGCTTCCACGGCCGCCTCGTTTTCCTTCCAGTTATCATTTGATGAAAGCAACGAGCTGCCACTGTAGAGCTGGAGATAAGGATCGCCCAAAGCGCCGGACACGCCCTCGGCTGTGAGCGAAGGCCCAATCCCGCGAAGGATGACCTGTTTGGTGGAACCTGCAGGACCGGTGACAAAGAACCCTCCGATGACTACGTTATCTCCCGTCTGGACGAAGGCCCGGGTGGAAATGTTGCGCGTAGCGGCGGCGGTCGGTCCTGCGACTGCGGGATTGACGGTCGCATTCGCTCCGTTGGACGTAAGTATCACTGTGGCGTTGGAGCTGACGGAGGCGAATTTACCGCTCAGCGTGGTGTAACCGAGCGGAGAAAACGTGTCGGCGGCGCTCGGGCTGTATCCATTGATCAACTGCAGGTCAAGAGTGCCGTCGAGGGAGGCAGTGCCGCCGACTACCAACTGATCGAAGGCGTCGGATGCGGCGCCGCCATCCTCGATCACCATGGTTCCTCCGCTCCCCTGGGTAAAGGAGCCAGTCACTCCAATTACACCGGCTGAGTGTCCGGGGGAGATATAGCCGCTGTTATTGATCAGGTCGCCGTCGATCACGCCTGAGCCCGACAGGACCCCGCCATTCAGAGTGACCGGCCCGGTAATAGTCAGACCATCAAGATCGGTCTCGCCACCGCTCTGCATGTAACCGGATGGCGTGGGTGTGGCCGCCGCATTCGTGTTGCCCTCCGGGCTCGGTCCGTTTCCGGCGCCTTGGGAGACAATGTTCCCTGCGCCCTGAGACACGATATTGCCGGCACCTTGGGAGACGATATTTCCGGCGCCCTGGGAGACGATGTTGCCGGCGCCTTGAGACACAATATTGCTACCGTTGGTGTTGACGATACTGCTGCCATCGTTGCCGATTAACTTTGAAGTGAGGCCAGCGCGCACCAGACCGAATTGGGCGAACGCGTTGGATTGGAGCAGGCGGGTGTCGATCGTGGGATCCACTCCAGCGTTCGGGGTGGGCGCGTTCGGCGGTTGGAAGTTAGTTGAGCCATAGTTATTAAACGCAGTTAGTCCTTCGATGCCGAGACTTCCGTGGACGTTAAATGTTCCGTAGTTATCAATGCTGCTTAACGGCAGATCGACGGGAAATCCGGTGTTCCACAAGTCGCAAGTAGATCCCGATGCAAGAATTAGATGAATGTTTAAAAGCGAATGAACTCCTACATTAGCGGTGCCATGGTCAGACATCGCTCCGGTTACTGTTAGGGCGACGTTTGCTGCCACAAACAATGTTCCACCGACAGCCCGGCCTCCTTCGAAAGCGACCGATCGTACCGTGACGGGCTGCGAGACATAGACAGTAAATGGGATAATTGCAAGGTCGTTAGGGCCGGGAACGCCGTTCTTACCCGCGCCATCATGCCAACTGGCCGGATCATTCCAATCCCCGTCGTCTCCCACGGCCGTGAAAGTGTTGCCGGTGGCGGTAGCCTCCTTTTGTGCGCCACTGCCGCCTTGTGATTCATCTTTCTCCTGAGCAGTGGTCGAAGGAGTCACACGAATGTAAGTCGGAGCGGTACCGAAGCGCGCGCTGGCATTGAGGTTGTCCACCGCGATTGCCTCGATAAGGTGATCTCCGATCGCGAGCGGGGTGAAGGTCGCCGTCAGGGGGGACGTGCCGGACAGGGCGACCGCCTCGCCGTCACAGAGGAGTGCGATTACCTCCACCGTGTGTCCGCTGGATGGCGTAGCTTTCACCACAAACTGAAGACTGCCGTATGAATAGACACTTGGACTGGATGTTGTACCGGTGCCGGACAGCGCTTTTGGTGGAGTAATCGTAACGGTGGGCGGCGTATCGAGGACCAGGTTGAGCGGCCCGAACGGAGCGGAAAGGCCATCCACGTAACCCGTAAGAGTGGCCACGACGCGGTAGTAAACGCCGGTCACTGCTGGGAGCTTGTTCGCCATCAAGTAGAACCGATTCGGCTCATTGCTTTGCTTCATGTGACCGGCCTGGCCGTCATTGAGATCGACCCAGCTCACCTCATTGGACGGTGTGGTCGTAGATTGAACCCGTAAAGCAACGCTGCTGGTCGCGGTCGCGATGTAGGAACGAAAGTAGAGATCGGCAAACGTGCCGTCGCCGGTCACGGCAATCTCCGGCACACTCAGGCGTGGCTTGCTGCTGGCGAGGCTGAAAGGTCCTACCGAGTTGGAAATGCTATCGGGATAACCATGAGCCGAAGCGATGGCGCGGAAGTAAAGTCCATTGAACAGAGGATAGTTAGCCGAACTGGTGACGAACTTCTTGCTCGAGATGTCGTAGATCATCCCGCCGGCGCTGCCGTCATTCAGATCGGTCCAACTGGATGCAACGGTCGGTGTCAGGCTCGTCTGCACGCGGACGGAGAGGCCGGCCGGTGTGCCCGTCTGGACGGCGGCGAAACGGAGGACTGTGTCGGCGACGTTCGCGGTCGGGGTTGTGCTCTCATCCACAGTGAAGGTGGTTGGGGAAAGTCCTACCGGCGGTGTCGCGGTGGGGGTGGGTGTAGGAGTCGGCGTCGGTTTGGGGGTGGGAGTCGGCGTTGGCGTCGGGGTCGGGGCCGCAACCGCGCTGATCGTAATCCCGAGCAAGTCACTGACCCCGGTAATCAAGGCGTTATTAACTATGACCCCGGCGGTCGTGTATTCGCGGACGGAATCACTATCGAGGTCTGTGACAAACACATCCGATCCCAAGACGGCGAGGCCGACCGGATAGCTGTTGGTCACCAGCCACGAGTTCATGAAGACTCCCGAGGTGGTGTAATTGTAAACGGTTTCATCCGCTGGACTGATCACGAACAAGCTGGTGCCCGAGACGGCGAGGTTATACGGCTGATTGAGAGTGATCAGCGAGGGGTTAACAGTGGCGCCTGAGGTAGTATATTTCCCCACCGTTCCTGAGGCGAGATCTGCGACATATAAATCGGTACCGGAAACGGCGATCCCTACCGCAGGAACACCTAACCCCGTGATGAGCGCTCCATTCACCAGCACACCCCCAGTGGTGTATTCGGCGACCTGCGCGGTGCCGGCCGAATCGTTGTTGATCGTGAGGAACAACATCGATCCCGAGATGGCGATGCCCGCCGGGTCCGACAAACCAGAGATGAGCGAGGCATTCACCGTCGCACCAGTCGTGGCATTGTATTCGCCCACCGTCCCCTTAATATTATCCAGCACGAACAAGTCGCTGCCAGACACGGCCACGCCGACGGGGTCGCTCAAACCGGAGACGAGCGTTGCGTTCAGCGTACCGCCAGCCAGCGTGTAGGCGCCGGCAATCCCGCCCCCTGCGAAACCGATGCCGGTGAGAAAAATTTCCGGGTCGCTGCCGTAAAGACGATGTCCGACGAGAGTCAGCGTCGCAATCGTCGCCAGTTTAAGAAGGAAAGAAGGAAGTTTCATTGTATGATGTTTGGTGGTCTTTTCAGCAGAGACACAGTTTGGATTTCACTGCTTGGAGATGCGGAAGGGGCGGCGATATTACCGGCCACGTGAAAAATCTCGCGCCTCTTGGGCAGACCCGTTGGTCGCGCGCTCGAAAGGTGCTCGGCTTCTGCTGATTCCAGGATGTTTGAACCCGCGCAAAACCAGTCCGCTTCGCCGGGCAACGGATCCGATCCGCTTCTCGCCCCTTATCTTGCTGCGTCTTCTTCAGCGGGAATTGACACGCAACTGGCCCAGCTGATCACCCTGCACGCGGATCCGCTGATCGACGTCATCCTGCGCACCCGACTCGCTCGCAGCGGTGGGTCAGCCGACGGTTCTTCAAATGAAGAAGACATCGCCAGCGCCGCCCGCGAGCATCTGATTGGGCAACTCACCGCGCTCCATCAAGAAGCGCGCGAACCGATTCGCGACTTTCGCGCTTATATCGCGAGCACCACCTATGCAGCGTGGGCGGAATCGCTGCGCGCCCGGCATCCATCGCGTGCGTTGTTCCTCAACCGGCTTCGTTATTTGCTCGAGGGCCGGAGCCCGCAAAGGGGGTTCGCTCTCTGGAAAGATGCGGATGGCGTGAAATGGTGCGGGCTCGCTCCGTGGACGGGACGGCCGGGTGGGCCGTCGCCCAAACTTCAGTGGCTGCTGGTCGATGCCGACGCGGCCGTCGGCGAGGCGTTGGGTGGTCTCGATCCCGCTCAGCTCGTCCTGCCGGAGTTGATCGCGCGCATTTTCCGCTGGCTTGGCGGCCCGATCGAGTTGCGCGACCTGACGACGGCGCTCGCCGAAGTGCCCGGAGTCGCTGGCACACCGGCCCACGCGACCGGCGATGCCTGCGCGGCCTTCGATCCGCGCCAGTCTCCGGCGGAAGATTTGATCTGGAAGGAATATCTCGGGTGGCTCTGGAGCGAGATTGGAACTCTTTCGGATCGGCAGCGGCGCGCCTTTCTCCTCCACTCCGAAATCCTCCGCGAGTTCGAGCTGCTCGGCATTGCCTCGATTCGCTCCGTCGCGCTCGCACTCGGCCTGGCGGCGGTCGAACTGGCCGAGCTTTGGAATCGCCTGCCGCTCGACGACCTAACGACCGCCAGCATGCTCCAGTGCACCCGGCAGCAGGTGATCAATTTGCGCCGGGTGGCACGCGACAAGTTGGGAGAGGCCTGGCGCGTCTGGAAATCTGGCGCAGGTAATAAACACGCAGGCTCCCCATCTTAGAGAGGAGAAAGCAATGGACGAGAACGGGCACCTAACGAATGCAGAACGCGCGGCTTATTGGCAGCGGACGCTCGCGCCGTCCACGCTTCTCGAGGTGAGCGATCATTTGCAGGAATGCGTGCGCTGCCGGGAGGAACTGCGCCAGAATCGCCCTTCCACTTCCGTCGCCGGGAGCGTTGCCTACGAAGATCTGCTCGACTGGATGGAGGGCGACGTCGATCCGCTGCGCCGGAGCGAACTGGCGGAACGCATCGGCAATTCACCCGCCGCGGCCGCCGAATTGGTCAACCTCCTCCAGTTTCGCGACGAGATGAACGAACTCCCCGCGCGGGATTACGCCACCGCGCCCCGGCCGCGCTGGCTCCGGGGACTGGACCGCGCGTGGCCCCTCGCGGCCGGCCTCATACTCGGTTGCGCATTCCTCTGGTTGATCTCGGTGGGACACCGAGCCGGTACTGACGTGGCGCTCATCGACCACGGCCAACGACTTGTCGTTAATGCGAAGGGCGAGATTCCCGGGCTCGACCCGCTGCCGCCAGATTTGCAGCGCTCCGTGCACGATGCGATTTCGTTAGGCAAAGTCGATCGTCCGGCTTTGCCGGGCGAATTGCGCGGCCCGCGCGAGACTCTGGCCGGTGCGCCGTCGCCGGAAGGTTCCTTTCGGGTCGGCGCGCCGGTCGGGAGCTTCGTCGAAGCGGAGCGGCCCACCTTTCGCTGGAGCAAGGAGCCGGGCGCGACCGGTTATCGGATCAACCTTGTGCCGCAGGGCGGCGCGGTCGTGAGCAGTCCGCTGCTCCCGGCGTCCGCGACCACCTGGACGCCTCACGAGCCGCTTTCGCCTAACGAGACTTACGAGTGGGAGGTCGAGGCGCTGAAAGATGGCGAAACGCTCGCCAAGAGCCCGGCTCCTCCGGAGCCGGAGGCGCGCTTCCGCGTCCTCGACGCGGCGTCGCGGATTGCGTTGCAGCAGGTGCGCGAGAAGTGGGGCGCGTCACATCTGGTGATGGGCCTGGCTTACGCGCGGGCTGGCCTGGTGGCGGAGGCGCGGCGCGAGTTCGAAGAACTCGCCCGCGAAAATCCGCGGAGCCCGCTGCCAAAAAATCTGCTCGCCGACCTAACGAATCCGGCGGGGTAGGGTTCTCCAACCTTCGGGCAGTTACAAATTTGCCCCCACCAAAACAAACGGCGCCCAGTAGAACGGATGCCGGTAGCGCGGGTCCTCGCGCAGTTTCAGACTTGCTCGCCGCAGCGCTTCCGCGTTCTCCACGCCGTCGTGTAGTTGCCGGTAAAGCTCGACCATCAACTGCGTGCTGCTCGCGCTCTCCACTTTCCACTGGCTAACGATCGTCGCCGGACAACCCGCGACCAGGAAACCCCAGGACAATCCGACCACGCCCTCGCCCGCCGTGACCTCGCCACGCGCTGTCTCACAGCCGCAGAGGACCGCGAGGCGGGCGTGCAATTTCATCTGGAGCAACTCGCGCACATCGAGCCGTCCATCTTCCTCCGGCGCGATATTTATCTGTGAAAGCAGAAGGTAGGAGTAGAGCGGCGCTCGGTCGTCCAGCACGCCATGGGTGGCGAAATGGAGAATCGCAGCGCCCCCGGCTTTCTCTTTAAAAGTTTTCTCCCGCGCCTCGGCACCGACAAAAATCTCCCCGGCGGGCGGCGGATAAATCTTCGCGAGCTCGCCCGCCTGCTTTTCCATTCCGGGCAGCGGCTCCCATTCGTGGTCGGGCAAGACGGGCTTCCGCGCGCCGGGGGAAGAACGGAGCGCCGGATTGATGAAAGCGAGAAGCTGATGTTTGGGCGAGGCGGGTGCCATCTTCTGCGCGCGCGCTAGAAGGGTGAGCGAAGGCGCATAACGAACCGAATAATCGGCGAGCAGCGGATGTTCCGCCTCCCGCTCGAGTGATTGGAAAGGCAAATCCCAGAGCGGACCGTCGGGCACGATGACAATTGCATGGGCACCCGCCAGTTGCGTCGCGGCCGGCCGGAAGAGCAGATCGTACAACTGGCGCGCCGATTTTTCCCAGACCAGGCTGCGGTTGGCCAGCTTGTTCCGATAATCGTTCGTTAGGCGAGTCAAGGCCGACCGGCCCTGTCCGAGCGAGATCACCTTCAGCGCCGGTCTTCCGGAGTCGTTAGGCAAAGTCACGACAAAGAGAAACGACTCCTTTTCACCGACCAAAAACCGCAGCAGCGTGGTCCTTCCCCCGCGCAAGGTCGGTTCCAGCTCCGTCAATGTCTTCAGGACGGCGGGCGGCGTCATTCGCCGCAGCTCTGGGTGCGAAGTTTGGATCAACGTCGCGAAATCGTCCTGTGCGCTCCGCGCCTCGCGCAGAGCCGTTTCCGCGCCGGCCATCGCCGCTTCATCGAGTTTCGCAGCGGCCTGTAAGCGCGTGAGGACGTGATTCGCCTCCGCCGCTTTCAAATTCAGCTCCTGAAGCCGGGAGCGTTCGTCGTCCGCCAGGATCGAAGGCCATTCCGTGCGGCCGCCGTCGGTCGCGTCGAGGAGCACGCGGGCGCTCGCTTTCTCAGCGATGAGGAGCGCTTCCTCCGGCCGCTTTTGCCTAACGAATAAAGCCACCAGCTCGCGATAAGGCGCGATCTGTTGCGCAAAAAGCGCTTCCCGCTCGAGGTCGCCGCCCGCCACCCGGCCCCGCATTTCCTCGACCGCCGTGATTGCGCCCTCGAAAGCTTTCTGCGCTTCCTCGTCCCGCTCGAGCGCCTGCAACGATTGGCCGCACAAGGTCAGCGCCGGCGCCACTTGATCGATCTTGCCGGTTTTGCGCGAAAGCGCGACCGCCTCCCGCGCCTGCTCGAGCGCGGCCGCGGCGTCCCCGCGAGCCAGCGCCACCTGCGCCGTTCCGAGGGTCGCACGCGCCGCGCCCGCGGCATCGTGCAATTCCTGCGCGAGCTGCAAACTTTGCGCATATGAATCGCGCGCGGGATCGAGCTGTCCCCGCTTCAATTCCAGATCGCCCAGCACCGCCAGCGAGGTCTCCACGCGCGGTCGCGCATGCACGTCTTCCGCGACGGCCCGGGCGTGCTCGATGTTCTCGATCGCGCGGTCGAGGTCGCCCATCGCGTCATAGCACATCCCGATGTTGTTAAAGATGAAAGCCATGTTCCAGGCGTGGTCATCACCCACGGCCTTGCGTGCCTTCTCGTAAAACTCGAGCGCCCGCTCCGGCTGTCCTTGCGTGCGGTAAACTTCGCCGATGCTGTTCAGCGCTGGGATAATTCCCGCGGGACTCTTGATTTCCTCGGAGAGGCTAAGGGCGCGGTGATAACCCTCGAGTGCCCGGGCGAAATCCG
This sequence comes from Spartobacteria bacterium, assembly GCA_003169975.1. Lineage (GTDB taxonomy): Bacteria > Verrucomicrobiota > Verrucomicrobiia > Chthoniobacterales > UBA10450 > Palsa-1392. The sequence continues at coordinate 71,040 of PNAA01000058.1, forward strand.
ACTGCGACATATGGCAGAGCCCTTCCGTTTCGTAGGCGCTGATGAGGCCATGCTTGTTCCCTGGGTGTGCCTCGTAATAGGCGAGCGCCTTTCCCACTTCGACGAGCGCGCCCGCGATATCGCCTTCTTCGCGAAACAAGTAGGCGTTTTGCACCTGCGCGCCGGCCGCGTCCTCACCGGCGCCCGCCGCTTGGGCGAGGCGGAACACCAGATCGTCGAAGGCCTGAGCGCGCGCATAGTCGCCATCTATCGCGAGCTGATACGCCCGCCTCAGCAGCTGCCGGCGGAATGGTTCGCCGGGAAGCGGCAGTCTTGCGGCGCGGATGATTTCGTCCTGCTGCGCGGGCGTCTTCGCGGCTTCGAGGTGCTTCAGGAATTCCTGCGGCAACTCCGGCGAAGGCTCCACCGCGAGCCCCGGCACGACTGGGAGAACCGCCAGCGCGAGCGCAAGCGCCAGAGGGCTGAAGCTTGTTATTCTTCTGACACACCGGCACATCCCGGGCGCGATAGTAACACACCGCCCGGCGGCCTGTTGTCCAAAATCGGGCGGATCAAAAATAAAAGGGTTTAAGACGTGGCGATCGAGCGGAATTAAATGAGTCCGAAGCAGCAGTGCTGAGGGTGGTGACGAATGCCGGACAGGAAAAGAACAGTCACGGGGAAGATCACCCCTCTGATCGAAGTGACGTGGTCGTCCGCCAGACGCTTTCCACTCTCCTTATACGGCTGCTTGCATCTCCTTGCGATCTCCGGCGAGCGTGCAGCCCGCTCGACTCTTCGCTTCTCCCTCAACCTTGCCGGCTCCGCACCAAACTTAGGTCAGCTCGGTGAGTCATGGTTCGCCTGGTTCGTCGAAAAGTTCTCCTGGCGGCAACTTTTCCAGCCGCTCCCATTCGGCGGCCAATTCCTGCGGTTCATAGCGCACAAACTCACCGGCGAAGGTCGAATAAAGGGCGGCTCCGATTGCGTGACCAGTCATTACTTTCACGACCTGGCAATAGGCCGCCAGCTGCGGGCGATACTGGGTGCGCAGCGTGTCGATCTTATCCCGCTCGATGCGATTTGTTTTCCAGTCTACGATCAACCAGGTGCTGGCCTCGGGGTCGAAAATCGCAAGATCGATTACTCCTTCCAGACATCGGTCGTCGCGCATCTTCCAGAAGAAGGGCATCTCGGTGCGAACCACCGGCGCCTTGTTCACCAGGCCGGCGGCGAAATCGGCGAAGCCGGTCACTCGCTCGCGCAAGCGTCTCCATTCGCGCGCGGAACGCGCCGGGTCGGGCGAGCTTGCATGATGCGCTGCGAACACTTCCTCCCAGGCCGCCGCGTCGCTCAGCCACGGAATTTTTTGCACGAAGTTGTGCCACCAAACTCCGTAGCGCGTCGCCGGATTGTCGATCCGCGGCGGGCGCAGTTCCGGCTCCATTTCGATCCAGGCATCGTCGCTCACGACGGGGCTGACCTCTTCTTCGGCCGCGAACTTACTTGGACTGACCGTGCGAATGAAACGGCCCGCGCTTTGCCGGGCACGATCGATCCAACCGGTCTCGCGGCTGCCAAAGTTTTCGCGCGTCTCCTCTCGCGGAATCATCTGCTGGCGGTGCACCGTTTCCGGGCAGGCGCTCAGTTCGACGGACAGAGCAGCTAGTTGGGGATCGTTAGGCTCGCCGGCATCGGCACGCAGCCATTTCAGCAGCGAGTTACTATGAATCGAGCCACTCGATTTCTTGAAGAACTCACGATCGATCGCGAGCACCAGCGTGTGTTTGGCGCGGGTCAAAGCGACATAGAGCAGCCGCTCCATTTCCTGACGGTCGGCGAGTTCCAGTTCGTCCTTGAATTCATCCGCGTCCGCCTTGTCGAAAACGATCTCCGGCTGGTCGCGCCCTGGGGTCTGGATCAGGCTCGGGTAACGCGGGCTCGCGCCCCAGACTTTGCGGGTGAGAAAGGGAACGATCACGGCCTGCCACTCCGAACCCTTGGCCTTGTGCGCGGTGATCAACTGGATGGCGTTGGTGGTCGAGGGATTCGTTTCGCGAATCGCGTGGTAGCTGGTGCGCAGGCTCCGGGCAAAATCCACCAGCGAAACGGCGCGCGCTTCCGCCGTGGCGGCCGCGCTCAGCAGTTTGTCCAGCTCCGCGCCGAGATCGGGAAAGATTTCCGGGGGAAGCGAGCGCAGGCGTTCGCGCAACTGTGTCAGGCGGACAATCTCCTGGACCGCACTGAAGAGCGGCTGCTGCCTGATCGTTAGGCGGAGGCGGGTGAGCAGATTCAAGATGTCGGGGACCGTGCCGCGCCCGCTGGTTTTCTCTGCGATTTGGAAACGCGTGCCGACGCCCTGGGCGAAGCGCGCCAGTTCGTCATCGGAGAGACCGAAGACTTCGCGCAGGACGCCCGCGATTTCGTAGTGCGCGTTGGGATCCACCATGATCGCGAGCAGCGCCGTCAGCCAAGCGTAGGCCGGGTTTTCCGCGTGGAGATCGGATTCGGACTGCACCTCGGCGGGAAGACCGACTTCAAGCAAGGCAGTTCTCAGTGATCGCAGCCAGGCTTTGCGCGGCGACAAAATCGCCACCTGTCGCCACGACTCGGCCCGCAGTTTCTCGAGCCCCTCCGCCCGCAACCATTGCGCCAGTTCCAGCGCTTCCTGGGCGGCGCGCTGCAACTCCGACGTGGTGAGATCGACTTCACTGCCAAGTTCGAGCCGCTTCACCTGGCCGGGAAGAATGTCCGGGCGCGCATTGAGCTCGACGAATTCCACCTGTCCGTCGCAGTTGCTGAGAATTTCGGGGAAGGTGGCGTTGACGAAATCTAGCTGCGCCTGGTCGAGCCGGAAGGTGACAGAGAACTTGAGCTCTTCCGCGACGCGATCTTCGATTAGCAAATTGTGAAGCTCGCGATAGCGGGCGAGATCGGCCGGGTCGCGATAGATCGATTGCTGGAAATCGCCCACCATGCAGAAGTGGCCCGGGCGGGGCGGCGCTTGCCGCGCTTCCCGCCAGATTTCCGTCGCTTCCAAGGGACGCGTGATTTCCAGGAGGACGAGGAATTGCTGCGGATCAGTGTCCTGCGCTTCGTCCAAAATGACGCGATAATTCTTCTCGCGGATGCGGCGGGCGACATCCGGGCGGCGCATCAACTCCACCGCGAGCGCGACCTGGTCCGCATAGGTGACCACCCCGCGCTCGAAACGGAAATCGCGATAAGCGCGCTGTACTTCCGCCGCGACGCAGAGCGCGCAGGCGTTGACCCAATCGCGCAACGGGCGGAACGCGTCGCGCCAGTGCCTAACGAAGTCTTTGGCTTTACTCGAGCGCGGTGGCCAGGGCGCGAATTCTTCGCTCCCGCGCCAGCGCTCTTCCCAGCGGTGTAGCTCCCCCTGGTCTTTCGGAATGGTGCGCGTCGCCGAGCCTTTCGCCACGATCGCATGAACCTCCGCAAAGTCCGCATCCGGGCAGGGCGTGTCGGGCTCGATCGCGCTGAGGTCGAGCTCGCATTTGCGCGCCAGCTCCATCAGGTGTCGCGCCTGCACATGCCGGAGCAGGATTCGCCGGTTTTCTTCGCCTAACGAGCGGCCGATGGTCGTCTGCTGCTGGACGAATTGATTCCACAGCTCTTCATCGTCAGTGATGAGTTCCAGGTCCGCGGGCAGGCCGAGATGATGTCCGTGGGCCGCAAGTAGTTTCACGCAAAAGCTGTGGATCGTGCCGAAGAAGGCGCGGTTGAACGCCTCGATGATTTCCAAGGGAAGCCCGGACTCGAGGATGCACTGCCGGGTGCGTTGCTGCATCTCATCGGCGGCGCGGTTGGTGTAGGTGACGACGACGAGCTGCGGCAAGCGTTCGAGGGCGGACGGGCTGCGCGCCAGCTCGACGATCCGATCGGTGATCGCGCGCGTCTTGCCCGAACCGGCCGAGGCGATGACCGAAAAATTTCGATCCAGCGCGCGCGCGAAACGTTCTCGCGCTTCCAGGTCGGCGGTCTCAATCAAGTTCCGGTTCCTCCGTTTCAGTGACGAGCGCCGGATGAGTCAGCGCCCACTTTTCGCGCAACCGCTCGGGATCAATCGGAAGCGTGGCCAGGGGATAGGCAGGGCCAAAGCCGAAGCTGTTATGCACGAGACCGAGCATTCCAAACACGCCGCTTTCCTGCATCTCGTGCAAAGCGTGCCAGAACTCTTTCTGCGCGAGGGCATCCTCGAGCTGAAACTGCGGCTCCATTTCTTCTCGCGCGGCGAGCAGGGTGAGACGGGCGTGCGCGGCGCCGAGCGCGTGGGCGGCCAACGCATACAAGGCGAGCTGCACGCCCCGGCCGTCGACCAGCTGTTTGCGGAATCTTTCCCCGGATTCCTGCTTGCCTCGCGCGCGTTTATCGAAGCCGCGCTGGCGTCCGGTCTTGTAATCAACAATCCAAACCTCAGGAAATCCGAGACCGGCGTTGGTTTTCGCGCCGCGGCCCAGGATCAGGTCGATCCGCCCGCGGACGCGCAGCTTTTCGTTAGGCCCGAGCGGAATCTCGGTTGGCGAATCCAGTTTCCATTCCGAGGCCAACTGCGACCAGTCGGAGAGGCCGGATAATTTTACCGCCAGACCGTCGGCGATGAAGAGCGCGTTGCCCCAGCCGGAGTTCCACCAATCGGGAAACGGTTGCGCGCAGGCTTGGCAGAGCGCTTGCACCTCGGCGCGGAAGCGGCGCGCGCTTTCCAGGATGCGCGTGCGCATCTCATTCGTCTCGGGGATGGCGACGAACTCGTTAGTCTCCGACTGGCCCGCGCCTTCCGCCAGCCAGCCATGCACCCACTGGCCGGTGGCGATCGCCCAGGCACTGCTCTCTTTTTCGTCCGCTTCGACGCCGAGAAAAACTTTCATCCAAACGATGGCCGGCGACCGCAGCGCTCGCTCCCATTCCGTCACGCGGAACGAAACCGGCCGATCCGGCGGCGTGCGCAGCGCAAATTCGTATTCGCCCGCGGCGCGCGGTTGCCGGCGCGCGTCGTAGGCGTAACGCGTCCGGCCGAGGCTGACCGAGTCGATCTTCTGCGCGTCGACCGGCGACCAATCCTGCAGCCACGCCCGTGTCTGTTTTTCGAGTCCGTGCAAAGTCTGGTGCGACACGCCCGCGCCTCGCGCGGACAAATAAAGACGCGAAAACAGCTCGCTCGGGTTGGCAATGCGGCTGGCGGAGGATTCGGAATAAAGATTCGCCGTGACGCCAATTCCCTGCGTTGCCGATTCCACCAGGTTGCTGAGTTGTCTCCGGCGAATCTGCCGTCGCTCACTCGACCCAAGGAGAAGCGTTTTGTTCTCACGCACGCTCCACTGACCTTCGCCCTGCCGGCCGCGTTTCACGGCGCGCCGATTCAAGACTTTGTTTCGCTGATTGAACGCGTCGATCTCCTGGTCGCGGACAAAGCCATTCTCGTCGTCCAGTGCCGGCCAGGATTCCTCGTTCAGCCCGGCGAAGATGAGGTGGGACCAGCTTTGGCCTTCGGCCTCCGCGCAGGGAAGCAAGTGCACGCGACTGTAGGGATGCGCGCCGTAGTCATCGCGGCTGAGCGACGAGCCGCCCAGAACCTCGCGCAACCAGCGCAGGTAGAGATTTCTCGAGAAGGATTCGCCGAGACGGCCGGCCCAGGTCCGGCTCAGGCGATCAATTTCACTCCAGTGTTGTTTCCAATCGAGCTGGATAAAAATCCTGTGCGTTTGCGCCAAGAATTCGGCCAGAGTGGCGTTGACGGGGAGGAACTCAATTTTCTTGAGACCGCGGACGAGCGCAGGATGACGCTCGGAGCTGTCCTGGCGCGAACAGTATTCCCGAAGGACGTCGATCTGGTCGATGAGCACATCGCCGTAGGCACGGCGCAACATGTCTTCCACGTCCAGGGTCGACACTCCCTCAAAAATCTCCGCGGCGGTCGCGCGCAGGAATTTAAGCAGAACTTTCAACCGCGGATTTTGCTGCAATTCCAACCAGGCGCGCCAGGCGTCATCGTCGAAAACGCTTGGGCCGAGATGCGCGATCCCGTCGTTATGCGCGATCCGGGCCGACTCGAGAAACCTGGCCACGATTCGGGCGAGCGCTCCGCTGCGCGGAAAGAGGATGCCGATGCGCTCGCAGTTTGGGTCGTGCAGAAACTTGGCCGTCAGCGCGACGATCGCCTTTGCTTGCTCCGGGGTGTCGCGCCCGACAAGAAAATGGATCGCCCCAATCGGTTGTTCAGCCAGCGCGTCTTTGTCAGATTGCGTTTCCGGTAGACGGCTCAAGTTCTCCAGGAGCGAAACCGATTCGCGCTCCGCTGCTTCGATCGGCTGTGCCGCACCGAATGTTTCTTCCCATGTCCCGACCCAGGTCTCATCGAGATCGCGCGCTTCGTCCCGGGGATCACTTAAGATCACGATCGCTTGCGCGGACCCGGTCACGGCGGCGCGCAGCAACGGCCAGAGCGGCCAGTGGGCGCCATCGAATCCCATGACCAGCAAGCTGCTGAAAATGGGTGGTGACTTTGCCGCTTCGTCGAGAGCGTACAGATCCGCCTCGTGCACAAACTCGAATTCGCAGCCGTGGACTAGCTCTTCGAAGCTTTGCGCGACTTCGCGCAACGCCGGCTCGCCGATCTCGTCCGAGGTCCAACCGGCCGCGTTGAGTTGATCGAGCGCGCGCAGAAAGTGATCGGGATCGCGCGCGACAGATTTTGCCAGGAGAAGTTCCTGCGGATCGCGATCGATCTCATTTTCGTCTGATCGCGCAGCAACACCTTCCGCCGCCATCGCCAGGAGGAGGCGAAGATGTTCGCGCAAAGGAATATTCCGGCTGCCCGGCAACAAAGTTTCGCGCAATTGCGCCGGCGAAAGAAATTTGAGTCCGAGAATGGAGATGCCGCGCTCGAGAAGTTTGCCGCGCAAGAGACAGGCCAGGCTCCGGAACGGCGTGACGACTGCCGCGGGCGCCTGCGTCGGGGGGAAACGCGAGAGCGATTCGAACCACGGCAGGATGATGTTCTCCCACGAGTCGGCAAACGAAACGCCCAGGTGGAGACTGACACGCCGCCGCTCGCTGCCTGGCGACTCGGCGTGCTTTTTGGTCATCGCCTAATCTAGCGCGGCCTGAGGGTCTGCTACAATTGCGGTTAGCGCTCCTTTTGCGGCCGAGTAGTGCTGGACTGTCGGATCGGCCGCAAGATCGCATCGATATTTGAAAGCTGCGGCAGATCGCCGAATTTCCCGCGGAGTGAGCGAAGACGATTCGACCGAGCCGCAGATCAATTGGGAGAGTTGCACCTTCGAGGGGGCGGAGCGGGAGCAGCTTCGGGTTTGGAGCCGGCTGCCTTTGCGCAACAAGCTGCAAGCTCTTGAAGAGATGTGCGATCACGCGCGGGCCACCATCGCGTGGCGGCGCCGGCAGGGTTTGCCCTACATCGACCCGTTCACCCGCGAGCGAGTGCCGGGCACGGCCGCTATCCGTAAAGAGCCGCCCGCAACAAACTAACCACGGATGGCACGAATTTACGCGGGTCGGGAAACAAAACCGCCGCCGTTCGCCCTTCCATCCGTGTTATCCGCGAAATCTGCGGTAGAGTGTCGGTCTTCAGCTGACCTCCGTTTTCGAGTCTCCAGCGCTTGTGCGAAGCTGACCAGCTCGCGCACCAAGGCGTTGTAACGCGAATACGCGTCTCCTCCCTCTTTCCGCAGCAGCCGGTAGAGTCGCAGCTCCGGCTCCAGTTGAGCCTGGCCAACGGAATCCAGAAGCAGGCCCGCCCGGCTCAGCCGCGACCGCGCGATCTCGACCAGACAGGATGCAATCGTGCAGCGATTCGCCTGAAGATCGGCCAGTCCTACCTTGACCAGCGCTTCGCCGGGCAGCTCGCCTCCGAAATCACCGGTCTTCATCGCAAAACTCCGTGACTGAAACCCGAAAGGCACCGGGATCGATCGCCGGATAGCGGATCAAGTCTGGCTCGATGACCGTAAACGTTTCTCGCAACAGATCTTTGTCGATCAACCCCCGTTGCCACAGGGCGCGGACGTCGACCAGGTCGCGATCGTGCCCCCGCTGCAACTTGGACAAAGCCTGCCTATAGGGATCGTAATGAAAGAAATCGACCGGGCCATGCCGCGCGATGAAAAGGCTCCGCTCGCGCCAGCCGGCAATGGGAGGGATGAATTGATCTGGACTGGCCAGCTCCACGTTGATGTCCAGCTCGTCTTTCAAGACGGCCAGCGCCTCAAACAGGCCCGGTGGTTCGGGATCCGGTTTGAGATCGATGTCAATCGTCATGGTGCGCCAGCCGTGGAGAACGGCGGTCGCGCCGCCGGTGAGATAGATTCGCCCTGCCCCCTGAACGCGGGCGCCCAAAGCGGTCATGAACGCTTCGAGCCTGGCTCTGTCCGTCTCCGCACGCACGGCCCAGCTTGCCGAAGATGCCAGGCAAAATCAATTCAAGTTTCGTCAAGCGCTTTGGAGAGGATGGTCAACCACGCCTCCGTTTCCCTCCATCGTGCTGGTCCTCGGTTCTTTCCATCCGTGTCATTCGTGTAATCCCCGGTAAAATGGCTTTGCCTTCACTTGTGCCAACTTTTGACTCGACGAATTCCGTCATCGTTTGCGAAACTCCCGTCCGTGTTTGCCGTAGTAAGGGAAGAGAAGATGCTCTCATTGAGCCAACAACAGAACTTTGAACATGCAGGACCGACTTGCGTGTGGCAGACCCGTCAACGATGACAACACACTACTGTCGCCTGTTTGGAAAAAGGTTTTGTCCGCACCACACGCAATCTTTATACGACCTTGCTGACAACATGCAGAGTGATGGAAAGACTCCTGACGATCTAAGCACCTTTCCATCAGGCTTAGTCTACTTCGGACAATTTATAGATCATGATCTGACTGAGGATTCAACCTCCTTAAACGAAAATCCCTATCCAGAACCAAATCGGACCGTAAACAAACGCACTGCCCGTTTCGATTTAGATTCTGTTTATGGCGGCGGCCCCGAGGCATACAAAGGCTGTCCTAAGGAGGACAGCATCTATGAAGATATCGGTTCAGGCGCGGAGCGATTGCGGGTCGACCCAACGGAAGACGATGTGGCAGGAGGTTCCTCTATGCCACCAATTTGGGCCGACATTCCACGGCGAGGAGACGCGAAGCCCGCGATCCCAAATACGCGAAACGATGAGAACCTGATCATCAGTCAGATCCATGTTCTATTTCTGAATCTTCACAACCGGTTGATAGACCTGCTCGATCGCCCCAAGCCGCTGATTCCTCGCGGAGGACCAAGAGAAACCATATTTGATACGGCTCGCCGACTCGTTGTCTGGCATTACCAATGGCTTATTCTCAATGATTTCCTGCCAAAAGTCGTGCTCGATTCAGTGTTCAGGAATCTGGTTTGCGAAAGAAGTGAGCCAAAACTATTTCGCACCTACCTTGGCCGGTCCGTTGCCCTGCCAGTTGAATTTACAATGGCGGCGTTCCGCTTCGGGCATAGCATGCCGCGAGATAGCTATCTTCTTAACCAACAGATGGCTCCGCGATTATCGGACATTCTAAATCTCGAAGCGCGGCGACTAAAAACATCCCAGGTGATTGACTGGCCGCGTTTCGTCGGCGGAGCCAGAATTCGAAATGATGCGCTCAATGTTGCGCAGAAGATTAACACGACGATTGCGCGGGATCTCTATGCTCTGTCGGATCGCCTTATCACACTTTTTGCCGCTCTCAGGATTGCTCCAGGATCTTCTGAGACGTTCGCCCTCCCGCGGCGAACCTTACTACGAGGATCGAATGTTGGACTTCCTTCGGGACAAGAGGCTTGTCGCGAAGCTGGAATCAAGTCATTAAAAATTGATCCTGACCACCGGGATTATGATGTATTGCGAAAGGGAGAGATGCTCGATCGCACACCTCTCTGGTATTATATTCTATACGAGGCGGAGATCGACAAAAAAGCCATATGGGACCCAAATGAGACTGGAGAGAGCACAGAACCTGGTTATCGGCTTGGCATGCTTGGTAGCACGATTGTCGCCGAAGTCATCCTAGGCGTGCTGCTGGCAGATAGGCGTTCTTTTTTTCATCACGCTTGGGAGCCGCCGCCCCTGCCAGTCCGGTGGGGCAATTCTCCGGGAACAAAGACAATTAAATCCCTGCGCGACCTAACTGAGTTCATCGCTTTTGATTCGCCGCTACGGTGATCGAGAAAGACGATCGCGGATTCCAGCCCCAGATCGAGTTCATGCAGCGGCTCCAGGCCGCGATTCTGAAGGATACGGATTGTAAAGTCCGCGGTAAATCGGGCTTAGGGCCTAGAGTTTTGTCGAGAGGCTGTTGGAACGCTCTAAGCCCGTTTTGTTCTTTTGGGCTTAACGAGCTAAAGCGGCGAACTGGAGCGCGGCGTTGGAGATTGCTCGCCAAGACAGGAAGATGCAACCTGGCGGATCACCTCGCGGAGCGACTCGCGTTTGCGCTAGAGCCGACCGTAAAGGTAATTTCCAACGCCGAGGTAGTGCTGTGGGACGATGGATCTAGCGGCCCGAGGAAGAAAAGTGACCGCGAGCTAAGCCGCATATTTTCCGGCGCTCTCATGAGCTTTCCGTCACTCGCCGAGCTCATTTCGCTGGTATTGACGGATTGGATCGTGGCCCAACATGAACTCTTGTCTCGGGTTGAGAGCGATTCGAGGTATCTAGAACAGTTCTTAGCGGCGAGTATGCCCATTGGTCGTATCGAACGTCTTCAACCTGGGTTGTCAGATCCACACCGTTTTGGTCGCACGGTTACCAAGATTGAATTCCGGAACGGCCGCAAAATTATTTATCGGCCGCGCGCCTGCACGGGCGAAAAACTCTGGTCGCAGATTATTGCATGGCTTAATGGGGCGGGTTTTATGCCGGTTCTCAGGACTCAATCAATACTCTCGCGCAACACCTATAGCTGGACACATTTTTTGTCTACTCGCCCGTGCAGAAGCCTCGCCGAGATCAGGCATTTCTACATTCGATGGGGCGCGCAATCTGCCTTAGCTCGAATCTTTGGCCTCGCGGATTTGCATCAAGAAAACTGGGTCGCAGCAGGCAGTCATCCGATCCTCCTTGATGTTGAAATGTTCGGTCGGGACGCTTCCAAGTTACAACGCGTTGACCTAAACGTTCCGAGTCTCCATCCTTTGCTAGCTACTGGTTTGTTGCCTTTTCGCCAACGCAACGGCTCACGTTATCGCGGTGCAGCCCCATTTGATCTCGCTGAGTCGTTCAGTTCGAAGCCTCGTTGTTGGCCACGATATCGACAAAAGTCTTACGGGCCCGCCGACTTCTCGACTGAAATCCTCTACGGCTTCGCTTCAATGATTGAATTCATATGGGGACAAACTGCGAGGATTAAGCAGACGAGGAGTTTTCTGAAGCGATCAGACTCCATGAAGCGGCGTGTGCTCATTCGATCGACTCAAGAATACTGGTCGTTACTTGGGGAGTCATTACGCCCGCAGTTTATGTTCTCGTTAAAGAGTCGCTACCCGTTGCTTTTTAGAAGCTGCCGATCGGGCGCTCCTTCGCGAAAGCTGGCTGCCGCAGAAGCCCGATCACTTGTTCGCTGCAGCATCCCGCATTTTTTTGTTTCGCCCAAGAGATTGCGGGCGCGCATGCCAACCGAAGGCGAAATGTGGGGTTCGTATTCCTTACTTCAGCGGCAGCTTGCGACGCTTTTTGGAACTAAGGGTCTCCCAGAGTGGATACGTGCACGTATAAGTTAAAAGTTCCTTGCTGTTAATAGCTATGCTTGCGGGCGGAATCTCCAAAATCAACGCCCCGCCAACACCCTTCTCACCCGGAGGAGCGTTCTTGGGCTTGTCACTGTTATCAAGGGGCAGGACAAAGACGCTAACGTCTTGCGGTATAACAGTCTGACCGACGTCCTGCACGATTTGACGTGCGTTACCATAGTCGAGGATCCATGGAATGTATTCTGGATGATCTCGGAGATGTTGAACCACCAAACGGACGATTTTCCTTCTTCCCTCTGGTGTGTTCCAGTCGTTTATCGCTTTGCTCTTTTTTGCTTTTTTGTTTTTCATTGTTCCTTGATGTAGTTAGTTTCGGACAGACGCATCGAGGCTACCTTCGAGCGAAGGTCGTCTAGAATGGTCTCAAAATCGGAATCACCACGCACTTGGTCAAAGCGCGGATCAAGGGCAAGAGAACGGTAATCGATCCATCCAGCAGCAACGGCGGCATGAAGGCGAAGAAGCGCCGCTGAGCGATCTCCGCCGACTGATTCTATCGCCGCAAGGCGGTAGAGGACGTCAGCGTCCGGTTGCGTACCCTTGCTCGCGGAAACTTCACGCGTTCTTGACTTGCTCAGCAAAGCTTCCGCCGCCGCCATATCTCCTCGTGCTACCGCTAAGCGAGCCAAAGCCGAGTCATAGCTTACGGCGCCATAGAACCCCCCGCCTCCGCCCGGATCCGTCGCGAGCAGTTCGGTATAGAGTTTCCCGGCATTAGCGAAGTTACGCGTAAAAAATTCCAACTGTGCCGCTATTTGGCGCGCATAGATATGATCACGGTGCTGCTCGCTGTTTTGCAGGTAAGTGGCACGAGCCTGATCAAGCTCGTTGCGAAGGAAATGAAGTCGACATATCCCCACCCAACCGTGGGGCCGATCTGGATGCAATTCGGTGGCCTGCAGGTAACATGCCTCCGCTCTTCCGTCTTCCAGTAATGCGGACCAGCAATCGCCGATGAGGGAGTCGTATTCGCCGGGACGAGTTTCGCAGTGACGAGCTATTTGATACCAGGCCAACCCGCGATCCGGGCGACCGAGAGTCGCATAGCTCGCTCCCAGCAACGCCGCTACCATTTCGTCCGGCCCGGCAGCTTCGACAGCGTTAAGGGCTTCTTGGACAGCAGACTTGATGTTTCCTCTGAGATACATGACTCCCGTCAATGCGCGATGACCTTCTCCGGAGTCGCTCGCCAACCGCACGGCCTTGCGAGCCTCCGACTCCGCGCGATCCAATTCCTTGCCATCGCTAATGTAATTGCTGCGCCCGCCCAGCGATGACGAAAGATAGGCATGAGCGATCGCCGACTTGGGTTGTACCTTCAGAACCGTTTCGAAAGACGAAATTGCTCGATCGAAGTCCGGCAGAGTGTGGCGGAAGTGAAGTTCACGGCCGGACTCGATTAGCTCTCGGGTGCGCTCATTGCTTAGCCCGGGATCACGTGCCGAAACACTCGCCGTCGCCAAATCTGCTCGATCCAGAACGGCGTAGATTGATTTGGCATTGTTACGCGTAATCGCGGCGGTCGCGTCTTGGATGCCATTGCCCTCGAACGCACGCGTTATAAGGACATCGCCCGTCCCTCCGTTCATCAGCCGAAAGGTGATGCGAGTACGTTGCCCGACGATCCGCCTAGTCCCACTCAGGACTGCACGGGCATGCAATACTTGGCTCGCATTCTTGACATCGGCGATACTCGCAGAGCTCGTGCGTTTTCGCATCCCGCTTGGCAGCAAATTGACGCGACATGGTCCCCGTTGGGACATTGTACGTTCAAGCGTGGCTGCCACCTTGGATGCCAGAGTCTGATCGGGTAATGTAGTCTCTAAGTCCAAAAATGGGAGCACTGCGACGGAATGCATAGCAACGACTTGTTCGATTACAGTAGCTCCCAGACGTCGGCTTTGAGTTCGCCAAACCACCGCTGCGGCGCCAAATACGAGACAAGCGACCAAACTGCCGGCCAACACCGGATTCCGTCGCGACCAACGCCACAACTGTGCTGGCGGCGAAACCGGCCGGGCGATAATCGGCCGGCCTTCGAGCCAACGCTCCAAGTCTTCGGCGAGATCACCGGCCGAATGATAGCGCGCCGCCGGTTCGCGCTCGAGACAGCGCGCGCAGATCGTTTCCAGGTCGCGATCGGCCTTCTCGACTAACGAACGTAACTTTGGCGCAGGCTTTTCCACGGCCTGGCGGATGACGGCCAGCGCGTGCTCGCCGAGGAACGGCGGCCGGCCGGCCAAAAGATCGAAAAGGATCGCGCCCAGGCTGTAAACATCGGCGGTGGGTTTCAGATTGGCTGCGGGGCCTTCCGCCTGCTCGGGCGCGATGTAACCGGGCGTGCCGAAGATAGTGAGTGTTCTTGTCAGGTCGCTCGAGGCATCGAGCCATTTGGCGAGACCGAAGTCGCTGACCAGCGGTTCACCTTGCCCGTCGAGGAGGATATTGCCCGGTTTCAAGTCGCGATGGAGAATTCCCTGCCGGTGCGCATACTGCACCGCGCGCGCGACCTTCGCGAGGAGCCGGACGCTTTCGTGCGGCTGGTGACGCAAGGCAAGCGCTCCTTCCTGCAAGCTTCCTCCGGGCGCGTATTTCATGCTGAAGTAGGGCACGCCTTCTTCGGTCTCGCCTACCTCATAGATCGGCAGGATGTTGGGATGATCGAGACTCGCGGCGGCCTCGGCTTCGCGCCGGAAACGCGCCAGCGTCTCGCGCGAATCGGCGTGGTAACTCAACACCCGTTTTAGCGCCACGATCCGGCGGGAATGCCGTTGACGTGCGCGATAGATGACGCCCATACCGCCGCGCCCGATCTCTTCCAGGATTTCGTAGTTACCCAGCCGCCATTGCTTATCTGGGATCGCTATCTCGTCGAGCGCCTCAGCGAGGCCCGTCGCGTCCGAACTTTCGGCAGTGACTCCCGTTTGCAGGAGGCAACCGAGGCAAAGGCCGTGCGCAACGTGAGACGCGGCGTGACAAATGGGGCATTCCCTGGGCGACGAAGAGATCGCCGCCACCGAATCTGTCAGGCCGCAGAAGTTCATGGGAAGGTTGGAGGATTAACGATTTGGTGATTGAGCGAGTTAGCGATCCAAGGTTTCAGTCTCCTGTCCAGCCGCGAGCGCGGAGCAGAGATAACGCAGTTCGTCATCGACATCGGATGGGTGCTCGATCGTCTCGGCCACTTCCTCGCGGAGCAGTTGGCGGTAGCGCTGCCGCATCTGATGCAGCAGCCGCTTGATGGCCGTCGTCTCGACTCCCAGCCCCCGCGCGAGCGCTTCGTAGGACACATCTTCCCGCTCGGCGGTGAGCGAGCTGCTCAACGCATCGAAGACCCTGCGACGCCCGTGGCTTTCGCATTCCTCGGCCAAACGTCGCAGCGCTTGCTCCGCCACGGTCGCGGCCCAGCGCACATCATAGAGCTTTTCCGCCGGCCACTGCTCGATCGCGGCCGCCGGGAGCGACAGGCGCGAGGGCGCCTCCGCCATCCAATCGTCCCAGGAAACGAATTGCACGTCGCCGCCGCGTTTTTTGGCGGATCGCTTGGCGTGCGCATCGAGCAGGAAATTCTGGAGCGCCGCGAGCAGGAGCGAACGGAAACGCCCTCGGTTGCGGTCGGCGTGCTGGAGCAGATTACCCTTGAGCACCATCACGAAAAAATCCTGGGTCAGGTCCTGGGCATCGGGCGCGGAGTGACCCTGGCGGCAGATGAAGGCAAAAATCGGTCGCCAATAAATCCGGCAAAGCTGGGCGAGCGCCTCGCGCGCCTTCTCGTCGTCGGACTGCGCGTCGAGCGACGAGAGAATAAGACTCCAGCGCGTCGTCGTGAAACGGCGACTCGCGCCATCTGCTTCCGCAGCGGCGTCGGATGTCATGGACGGCCATCCTGTGAAGGTCCGTAGAATTACGCAAGTTAAAATTTGGTTAGGACGTTAGGCTAGGCTTCCGCCGAAGGAGGAGCGGGGTCGCTTTCCCGGGCGAATTCACGAGGTGGCGGGCGTAAAATTCATCCCACTCGATCGGCCGGTATTCTCGCAGGATCCCGCGGAACGGGCGCTGCGCCGCGCGTCGGCGACATTCTGGCCAGAGCTTGTTTTTCAACCGAGTTAGCATTCGATTTGCAGGAAGCGCCGCTTTGCCAGCCCGGGGGTTGCTTCGCAGCCGTTACGACGCGGGCTATTGGGATGATGCGGCAGTTTGGTTTGTTGGTTATTCCGGGGGGAAGGTTGCGGAGGGAAATCGTTCTGCCGGGGACTTTGGGGAACCGCTGATCGTGCGACGCTCGGCTTTTGGCCGCAGGATGGATTTGGTTGTTCCGGTGGGGGACAGCCGCGATGAGGAGGGAAATCGTTCAGGTGAGAAACTGGACCGCCGGGCGGGAGCGTCGAGGCGCGCGCGCCGGGCGGGTCTGGATACAGAGAAGCCCGGCAATGGAACCGGCTTCGAGTCCGAAGCGCGAGAGACTCTCTTGACCAGAAACTTTTCATTCCACCAACTTTCTACGGGAGCCGAGCCCCGAAGTTTCAAACAATTTGGGAAATTGTTTTTCCCGCGCGCGCCGGCGCGGCTGTAGCCGGGGTCGCTGACCCCGGCCTCTGCATCGTTGGCGTTAGTGCATCGCCGTTCTCGCCTTAGCAACTCGACGACTCATTCAGGGCCCGCCGGGGCGCAGGCAGGATCTCGCCGAGGTAAGATCCTCGATCGCCCAGATGGACCAGGCTCCTGAACCGTCCACCAGGCTCACGTAGACGCGTCCGCGAATGGGGTCCGCCGCGACTTGCGACGGCTGGTTGCCAGCCCCAAGCGAGAACGTCCCCAAGAGTGTGCCCTGCTCCGAGCGAACTTCGATCGCGTTCGCCGCCTGGTTGGTCAGATACACGTGACCGAGGGCATTATTTACGCCCATATCTCCCGGCGTGTAGCTCAGGCTGACAGTCTTCACGACGGAATCGTTTGCCCCGTTAACGACTTGCAGGTCGTTTCCTTGCACGGCAAATAATCTGTTCGTGACCGAGTCAATCCCTTCCACGTTTCCGAAGCTGGTCGTAGTGACGGCAAAGGTAGTTGGATTCACCTCCTTCGAAACACTGCCTTCGGTGACATAGAGCTTTCCGGTCACTGGGTTTGCCCTTATGACTCCCATCACGCCGCCCGTTCCGATCGGGCCCGCAATCAGGGCGAAGGTGTCCGCATCGAAGACAAAGAGCGGATCGTTTCCTCCGCCGCACTGCGCCCCGGCCCAGATCCGCCGCCGCTTGCAATCGAAACTGGTTCCATCCGGACAGTAACCCACGGTATTGGCAAAGATCTCCGTATTCGCGCTGGAATACGTCAGGATCTGTCCGCCGAAGAGGTTGGTGGTCCAGAAGTTGTCGTTCATTAAGTCCACGGCTATCCCATTGAGTGCCCCGCCGCTGTTGCTGATTGTCGTCACGACGCTCAGGGTGTGTCCGTCGACAACCGTCAGGGTTCCTCCGGAGAGTAGCCCGCTGGCGCTATAGACGAGATTGAGAGCTGGGTTGGCTGCCAGCTCTCCGTTTGAGCTGGACGGGATCGGAATCTTGGCCAGGACAGTTTGCGCAGACGCGCCCGCTACGGGTGAGAGCAGGAGCAGCAGTGTGTATATGGCCCATAACACGGGCCTGTGCGTAATTGTCCGCTGGCCGCGTGAGGTTCTTCCGGATGTCATTGTGTTTTCGATCTGAGGTTGAGTTTTCATTATTTTGTTTCTCTGCCTGGTGGCTTACCTGCGCCTGTGGCTCTGACTCAGCGCGGCAGCGCGGCCGATTTGGTTGGGTTGGTTGCTTATGTTCGTTTAGCGCGTCGGCGCGCTTTGTGTTCTCGGGGTTCTGCTTATCTCTACGGAATCGGTCGTCCGAAGTTCTCGAATAATTTTGCGGAAGGCGATTTCGAGGACTTGGCCGCGGAGCTGGAGGGATGAGATCAATTGGGCGGTTGGCTTTTCCTGCTTTCCTGCGCTCGTGATTGCCTCATCTTTCCTGTGGCATGCTCCGCAACCTGATTCTCGACTGGTCCGGCACGCTGGCCGACGAACGTGGCCGGCAATTGCTTCCGCATGCCCTCGGATTTCTGCAGTTCTGTCAGGGCACGCGTCGCCGGGTCTTCCTGCTCAGCTCGATCAAAGAAGCTCATTTTGCCGAGCAATCAGCGCGGCTCGGGGTCGCGCACTTCTTCGAGCGGACCTACGTCGGGGTGATGGATAAGCGCGAACGGATCATGGAAGTCTTGGCCGAGAACAATCTCGCGCCGCTCGAAACTGCCTTCATCGGCGACATGGTGCACGACATTGAGACGGCGCGGCACGGCGGCGTGATGGCGATTGCGACGCTGACTGGCTTTAATTCCAGCGAGAAATTGACCCGCGCGAACCCCGACGTGTTGGTGCGCGACCTCGGCGAGTTGCAGAAGCTGCTCGAGGCCGCTCCGCCTAACGATGAGATTCTTGTCGAGGAACTGGAGCTCCAGGTGCGGGTCGGCGTCCCGGATGAAGAGCGCGCGCGCCGGCAGCGCCTGACGGTTTCCGTCACCCTGCAGCCGCGCAACCATTTCGGCGATCTGGCTGACGATCTTTCGCGCACGATCGATTATGCGGCGGTTTGCGAGGATTTGCGGCAGTTTGTGGCAGAGCGGGAGGACAAGTTGCTCGAGACGCTGGCGCACGCGATGGCAGAATTCCTCTTGCGCAGATTTGAGCTCGCGCGGGTGGAGCTGGAGTTGCGGAAATATGTCCTGCCGGAGACACGCTGCGTCGCGGTGCGGGTCACGCGCGAACTGTAGCCGCTTCGCTGTGCGAAGCGTGGGAGATGTGCGCCCAAATTGCCGCGAGGTCATCGCCGCGTCGCCCACAGGGCGACGGCTACACCGCACGATTCGCTTTTCGCGACGCCGTCCATAACTTGCCGGCGTGCAAAAGAGCAACCTCGTGCGCGACCGCGACGGCTGGGAGACGGTCTCCAGCGAAACGCATTTTGCGACTCCGCACCTCGCTCTGGCGACGGACGAAGTGCGCACGCCGACGCAGCGCGCGGGCCGCAAATGGTCGGTGGTACACCGCAAGCCCGCGGTCGTGATCGCGCCGCTCACCCGCGAGGGAAAGTTTGTCCTCATCCTGGAGGAACGGATCCCGATTCGCGCGGCGATCTGGTCCATGCCAGCAGGCCAGATCGACGAAACACTCGAGCCGAACGAAGAAGCGGTGCGCGCGGTGGCGCGGCGGGAATTGCGGGAAGAAACCGGCTACGAGCTGGCGCCGGGCGCGGAGCTGACTCCGCTCGGCCATTATTTTACCTCGCCCGGTTTCACCGATGAACACTGCTATTTTTTCCTCGCGCGTCCCGTCCAGAAATGCGCCGACGGCGCGCAGCACGACGACACGGAAGCGATCGTCGATTGTCGCGAGTTTAGTGCCGACGTCATGCGCCAAATGATCGCCGACGGCGAAATCCGCGACGCCAACACGCTCAGCATCTGGGCTCGGCTGGTGGCGACCGGCGAGATTTTCCCCTAACGATGAAGCTGCGCGACATTTTTGCCTTTCGCGATCCGCCCGAGAGCGAGACCTCGAAGCCGTTTCTCGAGCACCTCGAGGACCTGCGCTGGACGATTGTGAAAATGGCGATCGTGCTGATTGTCGCGATGTTTCTCTGCTTCGCCTTTCGGCAAAGGCTGGTCGTGATCCTGCAACGGCCACTGAGCGAAGTCGGCGGCCAGGTCGGCGCATTGCGCGCTCTCGGCATCACCGACTCGATTACGGTTTCGTTTCATCTCGCGTTTTATGCCGGGATCGTGCTCTCGTTTCCGCTCCTCCTCTATTTCCTCGCGCAATTCGTTCTGCCCGCGCTGACCGCGGTCGAGAAGAGATTCCTCTTCCCGGCGATCCTGGTTAGCTTTGGGCTTTTCCTGACTGGTGTGGCCTGCTGTTATTTCTGGCTCCTCCCGAAGACGATTCTCTTTTTCTTCCGCGACACCCAATCGTTAGGCTGGACGCCGATGTGGACGGTGCAGGAATACTATTCTTTTGTCACCCGCTTCGTCCTTGGCTTCGGGCTGGCCTTCGAATTGCCGGTCGTCGTCCTGGCGTTGGTCAAATTCGGCCTGGTCACCTATCAATTCATGGCCCGCACCCGGCCCTACGCCGTCGTGCTCATTTTCATTCTTGCCACCATCATCACACCGACGCCCGACGTCCTGACGCTGGTCGCGCTCAGCCTGCCGATGTGCCTGCTCTACGAAAGCTGCATCTGGATCGCGTGGTTCATGCAGCGCAAAGCCGCGCGCGCCGAATCGCCCTAGCCGCGTGCAGCCGAATGCGTCCTGGTTGAATCAAGACCCGGACCGAATCTTTTTCTGAAAAAACTCTTGCAGAGGTATTGCAGAATTCCTTATTCAGGACTGCATCTTGAATTCCCCCAGAAAATTCCCCCTGTTTTCTTCCGCGCTTTTCGGGCTGCTCGCTTTGCTCGGTTCAGGCCCCGCGTCCGGACAAAATAATATTCCAACCACGGGTTTGCGGCTCTGGCTGCGCGCCGACGCTGGAGTGACGAGCGACCAAGAAGGCCGGATCAGTCTTTGGCAGGATCAATCCGGAGCAGCCAACGACGCCTCGCAGGGGTCTGGCGGAAACCAGCCTCTTCTGGTCACGAATTCGGTGGCTGGACTGCCGGCGGTGCTTTTTACCGACAGCGAATGGCTCAATCTGCCCAATGCGATGAGTGGAGCGAGCGCGGGAGAGCTTTTTGCGGTCCTAAAATCCAATCGTGCCGGCGGTACGACCAATGGGGGAGCGATCCGATTTGGCAGTAGTGGAGCGGATCTTTATTACCCAGGCGGAGACGGGAGAATTTACGATGACTTTGGCACTAGCTCCTGGCGCATTACGGGTGCTCCCGGACAAGCTCTGGATCAATATCACATCTACAATGTCGCTTCTACCGCCGGCGAGTGGACGAGTCGAATCAACGGAATTCTTCATTACACGACGGCAACCAACGTGGTGGGCTTTACTTCTTCCCCGGTGATCGGTGTCGGAGGTTCTTATTATTTCAGCGGCGATATCGCGGAAATTTTGATCTATGACCGGGTGCTGAGCGCCAGCGAACGGCAGACTGTCGAGTATTACTTGGGTGGGAAATACCCTGTGATTGCTCCGGTGCCTATGGCGCCCACCGATCTGAAGGCAGTATCCTCCGCGCCGACACAGGCCAGCCTGACATGGAACTACGACTTGGAAAATGTGACCACGCAATTCGAGTTGGAGCGCAAGACGGGCGCCGGCAGTTATGCGACGATTGCCACGTCTGACCATGCCATGAGTTATCTCGATTCGACTGTGTCTGGTGAAGTGACCTATACGTATCGAGTTCGAACCATTAACTACAGTGGCGTCTCGGGTTACTCCAATGAGGTCTCCGTCACGCCGCCAGCCATCGGAAACCCGCTGCCAACGGCGGGAATACGGCTCTGGTTGAAAGCAGACTCTGGAACGAGCGCTCCCTTGGTTGTCTGGAGTGATCAGTCCGGTAACGGGAACGATGCTTTGCAAAGCGAGTTTGGCAATCGACCGCTGCTTGCGCCAGGCGCGATCAATGGGCGGCCAGTCGTGCGATTTACCGGCAGCCAATGGCTCAACCTGCCCAATGCGATGAATGGAGCGAGCGCGGGAGAGCTTTTTGCTGTCTTAAAATCCAATCGAGCCAGCGGGCCGACCAATGGAGGAGCGATGCGCTTTGGCAGCAGCGGAGCGGATCTCTATTACCCGGGTGCAGACGGACAAATCTATGATGACTTTGGCACTAGCTCCTGGCGAATCACCGGTGTTCCCAGACTACCTCTGGATCAATATCACATCTATAATGTCGCCTCTACCGCTGGCGAGTGGACGAGTCGAGTTAGCGGAATCCTTCACTACACGATTGCAACCAACACGGTGGGCTTTACTTCTTCCCCGGTGATAGGTGTCGGAGGCTCTTATTACTTCATGGGTGATATCGTGGAAATTTTGATCTATGACCGGGTGCTGAACGACAGCGAACGCGAAGGCGTCCTTCATTTCCTGGATTCCAAATACCTGATCCCAGTCTTGGATTACGATGGTGATGGCTTGACGAATGGGCAGGAGCAGGCGTTGGGAACCGACCCTTATAATTGGGACACCAATGGCGATTTCGTCCCCGACGGGGCGGAATACTACGCGGGACTGGATCCACTCAGCAATGACGTGGACGGCGACGGGCTTAGCAACACTTACGAATACTCGATCGGCACGAATCCGTTTGCCGTCGACTCCGATGGGGACGGTGTCCCCGATGGGCAGGATGCCTATCCGCTGGATCCAACTCGCTGGCAGGCGCCCGCCGGCGATCCGAACGATCACACCGCTCCTATTATCACGCTGACCGAACCCGCCGGCGCAACTCTTTTGCCTTAACCTCCCCATGAGAAAACGATCCAAGTCTGTGAAACGAAGCTATCGCCTGGATTGGCGCCTCAGGGCCGTTTCAATGCTTATGGCGCCGATCCAGATTCTCTCAGTCTGGCCGGCGCATGTTTCATTTGGTGCGATCGTCAACTCGAGCGACGCTTCTAGGCCAACGACACATGTCCCGGCCGCGAACCCGCCACCCGACCCGGCCTCGCAGGTGAAGCCGAATCGCACGCTCCCCAAAACGGATCGTGCGCCGGGATTGCATTTCTCCGATAGCCCCTCGGACGCAGAGCTTTCGGCTTTTCATGTCTTCCGGGAGCCATTGATACCTGTTGGCGCTCCGACTTCAGCTTCGGAGAACAGAGCGCTGGCGGATGCTATCAAGGCGTTTGTGAGCAGAGGCGATCCCGACCAGACGGACGATCTAACCAACTTTCTGAACCAATTCCCTGGCTCGAGTTGGCAGGCATCATTGCTCGCCAACCTGGGAGCGATCTGGCGTTCGACGGGCTATTGGTCGAAGGCGCTGGATGCGTGGGAGGAGGCGTGGACCCTTCTGGTACATGAAACAAATCCGGGAACAAGCGCTCTGGCCGATTACGTGCTGGGGGAATTGGCACAACTGAACGCCAGACTCGGTCGGGCCGATCGCCTTGACGCTCTCTTCTCGGAAATCGAGGGCCGCGATGTTCGTGGAGCAGCCACCGAGAAAGTCGCAGCCGCCAGACAGGGAGTCGCGCTCATGCGGACGCGTCCGCAAGATGCCTTTCGTTGTGGCCCGATGGCCTTGAAAGAGATTCTTATCAGTTCCAAACAGGCGACGATGGAAAAGCAAAAAACAATCGTCGAATCCGCCTCTACGGATCACGGCATGTCACTGCTTCAGATAAAGAACTTGGCCGGCAAATTGGGCTTGGATTACCAAATGGCCAGACGGTCTCCCGGCGCAACGATCATTGTGCCGGCAGTCATAAACTGGAGAGTCGGTCATTATGCCGCCTTGGTCGCGGCGAAGGACGGCAAGTTTGTCGCGCAAGACCCGACTTTTGGCGATGAGACTTTGCTCGGCAAGCAAGCAATTGATCAGGAGCAATCGGGTTACTATTTGGTTCCGACCGGTGCTCTGCCAGCCGGTTGGCGGCCGGTGAGCGAAGTGGATGGAAAGAACGTCTGGGGCAAAGGGAACGCCGGGTCGAACAGCGAGCCGCCCCCGCCCTGTGTCGCTCCCTCGATCAAATGCCCGAACGGAGACTGCAGCAACCCAGGTATGGCAGATTACAACGTCGATTCCGCCCGCGTCAGCCTGACCATTACCGACACGCCGGTAAGCTACACCCCGCCGGTCGGCCCGCCAATTAAGTTCACCGTCTCTTACCAACAGCGAGAAGTCGCGCCTGTCCAAACGCCCACTTATTCGAATCTCGGCAACAAATGGAGCTTCGATTGGCTCAGCTACCTCGTGATCGATCCAGCCAATGACGCGGCCGACGCCACCGCTTACGGTCCTGGCGGGGGAACTCTTCATTACAGCGGATTTGATTCTGGAACCCAGGCTTATGCGCCACAGCGCGAGACCCAGGTCAGTCTCGTGAAAACTGGGACGGATCATTATGAGAAACGCTTCCCCGATGGATCGCGTCAGGTGTTTGCGCTCTCCGACGGCGCCCCGGTGGCGAGAAAGCTGTTCATGACCCAGCGGATCGATCCTCAGGGGAACGGCTTGACCTACACCTACGACTCGAGCTTTCGTCTGGTGGCAGTGACAGACGCCTTGGGACAGGTTACGACGGTCGAGTATGGGCTGGTCTCCGACTCGCTCAAGGTAACCAAGGTCACCGACCCCTTCGGTCGTCACGCCGATCTTGAATACAATGCAGCCGGCCAGCTCTGGAAGATCACGGACTCCATCGGGCTGACTTCTGAGTTTACCTACGACACCGGCGACTTCATCAATAAGCTGACCACTCCATACGGCGACACGCTCTTTGCCATGGGCGAGTCCGGCGCCACCTATCGTTGGCTGGAGATCACTGATCCACAAGGGGCGAAGGAACGGATCGAGTACAACAATAATGTCTCGGCAATTCCGTTTTCCGAGCCGAGCAACACTGTGCCACCTGAGATAGCTACCTTCAATCAGTACATCAATTACCGGAACACCTTCTATTGGGACAAAAAGGCGATGGACGAGGCGCCGGGCGAATACACCAAAGCGCGCATCACCCATTGGCTCCACACCGAGGACGTCAATGTTGCCTCGGATATTCCGGAGAGCAGCAAGAATCCTTTCGAGAATCGGGTCTGGAACAACTATCCGGGCCAGACCTGGCCGGCCGGAGCGGAAAACAGCACCAGCAACAAACCCTCGAAGGTAGCGCGGGTTCTCGACGATGGCACAACGCAGCTTTACCAGTACGAGTACAATAGTTTTGGCAAAACGACCAAAATGACGGACCCGCTCGGCCGGGTAACGACGTACGTCTACGTCTCAAACGGTCTCGATTTGCTGACCGTATACCAAAGAAATCCTGCCGGGGCCAGCCTCG
This sequence comes from Spartobacteria bacterium, assembly GCA_003169975.1. Taxonomy (GTDB): domain Bacteria; phylum Verrucomicrobiota; class Verrucomicrobiia; order Chthoniobacterales; family UBA10450; genus Palsa-1392. Next base: position 95,812 of record PNAA01000058.1, read on the forward strand.
ACCCGGAGGGCCAGAACGCCGACAAAATCGCTGCCTACACTTATAACGCTCAACACGAGCCGCTCACCGCCACCGACGCCTCGGGGAAGACGTCCATTTATGCTTACTATCCGAATGGGCAGGTGCAGACGATTACGAACGCGAAGGATGAGGTGACAACCTTCGCTTATGGCGCGAACGGATACCTGCAAAGCATCACCGGCCCGCTTGTTGGTGCAATCACCCAATTCGCCTACGACGGCTTAGGTCGCTTGCGCACGACGACGGATTCGGAAGGCTACCTCCTCACGATTGACTACGATGCCATCGGTGGTGACCCAACCAGGACGCTGGACCGGGTGGCGAAGGTTACCTACCCCGACGGCACTTATGAAGAGACGACCTACGATCGGCTCGACCCCGAATGGACGCGCGACCGTCTCGGGCGCTGGAGCCGGCAGTTCTACGATCCGTTGCGCCGCTTGATTGTTGCTCAGGACCCGCTCTATCGGATCACCATCTACGTTTGGTGCAACTGCGGCAGCCTGGAGGGAATTACCGATCCAAATCAGAATAGGACGAGCTGGGTGCGCGACATCCAGGGCCGGGTCACCGACAAGGTTTATGCCGATCAATCGTCGTTGCACTACACCTACGAGAACACGATCAGCCGGCTGAAATCGACCAACGACGCCAAAGGACAGTCGACCAATTACGCGTATTTTCTGAACAACAATGTGCAGCAAGTTAGCTACACAAACGCACAGGTGGCAACGCCCACCGTCAGCTATACCTACGATCCAGTGTATAATCGGATTGCGACCATGACCGACGGGACCGGACTCACCACCTACGGCTACAATCCGGTCGCGGCCCCGCCCGCTCTTGGCTCGGCGCGGCTGGCGAGCGTCGATGGCCCGCTGGCCAATGATACGATCACCTATTCCTACGACGAGCTGGGCCGGGCGCTTGGCCGTTCAATCAATGGCGCGGCGAATGCTTCTTCCATGGTATATGACGCGTTGGGTCGCGTCCAAACAGTGACCAACCCGCTGGGGACATTCGGCCACACCTACGTGAACACGACGAGCCGAATTGATCATGTGGATTTTCCCGGGGGCCAGAAGACACAGTATTCCTATTTTGACAATTTGGGCGACCAGCGGCTCAAGCAAATCAAGAACCTCAAACCGTCGGGCGGGATCACCTCACAATTCGATTATCTCTACAATTCGGTCGGCGACATTACCAGTTGGACAGTGCGGCAAGGCGGCGCCGCGACCGCCAGTGTCTACGGCTTGGGATACGATGCGGCCGATGACCTGCGCAGCGCGATGCTGAAGAAGGTGCAAGGCGGGACGGTGCTCAAGCAGTATGATTACGATTACGACAATGCGGGCAACCGGGTTACGGAGCAGAACGGAAGCGGCGTAACGACCTCGAGTTTTAACGCGCTCAACCAGCTAACGAGTCAAAGCGGCGGCGGCAGGATGCATTTCCGTGGCACAGTGAGCGAGCCCTCAACGGTTACGGTAAGCGGGAACGGCGCGAGCGTGGACGCAGCGGGAAGCTTTGACGGAGCGGCGGACGTTGTCGCGGGCAACAATACGGTGCCCGTCGTGGCGACCGACGCGAGCGGGAACAGCAAGACGAACAATTACCAGATAACCGTGTCGGGCAACGCGAAGACGCTGAGCTATGACGTGGACGGAAACCTAATAAGTGATGGAACCAAAACATGCGAGTGGGACGCCGTTAATCGGTTGATCGCGATCAGTTACACGGGGACCACTAATCGGACCGAGTTCACCTACGACGGGTTAAGCAGGAGGGTGAAGATCGTCGAGAAAACCGGCACGCGCGTCACAAGCACAAAACAATTCATCTGGGATGGTCTGGCGCTGGCCGAAGAGCGCAACAAGGCAAACAAGGTGACAAAGCGGCATTATGAGCAAGGAGTCAAGATTGGGAACGCAAAATACTACTACCTGCGTGATCACGTGGGCAGCATCCGGGAGATGACAAACAGCACGGGAGCGATCCAAGCGCGTTACGACTACGATCCGTGGGGCAACCGGACCAAACTTAGTGGTGGTCTGGACGCCGATTTCGGGTTTACCGGACATTATTATCATTCGGCTAGCAACCTCCATCTTGCGCCTTACAGAGCGTACGATTCGGCCATGGGGAGATGGATTAACCGGGATCCCGTCGGAGAAGCAACTGGTGTCAATCTTTACCAGTACGTCCGGAACGACCCTCTCGACCGCGTTGATCCGCTGGGTCTTTATGATTTCGCATATTACGGAAATTGGGGTGGCCCTGGGTGGACGGGTGGCCAATGGACACCATATGAGAATCTAAGTCCGGCGCGTCGAGCGAGGTTGGCCCCACCGATCGATGCGCAGGATGCATGCTACATGAGGCATGACATCTGTTACTCCCAATGCCGAACTAAAAATCGGTGCACCGCAAAGGACCACCCTATTCCCGAGCAAGCACCGCAAGAAAACAGCTGCGAGACCGCTTGCGATTACGGTCTTGCAATATGTCTTTCGAGTCTCCATTGCCAAAACCTTCATGGCCGGTTCGCGTGGACTTTCTTCTCTTGGAGACAAGCGGTTCGCTGACGCCTATGCTCAAGTCTGTTTTGATGTATTTTTTCGCGACAGCATCAATTGCAGTGTTATTAAGTATCACCGCTCTTGTTTTTGTCATTTTGCAATCGGGCTACGCTCAGCCTTCAGCACTCTGCGTAATGCTAGTATATCTAGCGTACTGGCCTGTGCTATTATTGGGATGGGATGCGCATGACATGTTCACGTCGTTTTCGGTGATTCCCATAAACATCTTCCTTTGGGGCATAATCGGCGGATTACTCTCGTTGAGTAGGCGGATATTTAGGGGTGGCTAAATGGCTACTTCCCGCCGGACTTCCTTTGGCGATTCAGTAGGTGATTCAGATAGCCCAAACTTCCCAACTCAAGGCGCTCCGCGATCCAACCCACCGTCATCGTGGTCTCAGACGCAACCGTGTTGCCAACGCCACCTTCGCCGGGTCCTGAGAGCGATTTCCTTCCACGAATGGCTTCCGGCTTTAGGTCAAAGATGTTGTCGCTCAGGATGACCATGTCGGCCAGTTTACCGGGCGTAATGGACCCTTTCTCCTTCTCTTGAAATTCGGCGAACGCCGAGCCCATGGTGTAGGCTTCCACCGCCTCGGGCAGCGTGATCTTTTCCTCCGGGATCCACCCGTTTGGATTCTTGCCATCAAGCGTGACGCGCGTGATGGCCGCGTAAAGTCCTAAAATCGGATTGAGCGGAGCAACAGACCAACTAGTGTATGCGCTGTATGCCCTGACGCCGGAAGAAATCCAAATCGTGGAATCCGCCTCCACCCCGACTTCGGCGCGAAAGGGAAGCGTGGCCTAATGAATCAAGAGTTTCCGATCCCAATGCCGGAGCGATTGCCAATCAAGATCGGTCCGTGCCCGATCGTGGAGGCGATTCTGGAAATGCGCTTTATCACATCGGAATCCTGGCGAACGTTGCCAGGGCTTTTGTTCGCTCACATTCGCGAGCGCTATCCGGAACAGAAGGATCTACCTCTGGCGCAATTGCCTGAAGAAATTCGCCGCCACGAACCAGCGTTCACCTATCAACCACTGGTCCAGTTTCTCGGCCGCGATTTTCTCATTCAGTTCGGGCCGCGTGTTGTGAGCCTCGTAACCAAACCGAATCAGTATCCGGGCTGGGCTGCGGTTGAAACGGAAATGACCTGGCTGCTAAGCCAACTGCAGAAACTCGGTTTTGTCTCGGAAGGGGAGCGTCTCGGTGTGCGCTATATCAATTTTTTTAGCGTTGATATTTTCGAAAAACTCCTGCTCGACGTCATTACCGGCGGGAAACGACTGGCTGGCGCAGAACTATCCGTGGCCACCGTTTTGCACCGGCCACCGCTCACTGCCCGCTTGCAGGTGGCGAACAGCGCGATTCTCGGTACGGGAAATGATGCCAAGCATGGCAGTGTGCTGGATGTGGATGTTTGGGCGGGCTCACTGGACTTTGACGTGTTTCAGAACGGCCTGACAAAATTTGGGGAGGCGCACCAGTTCGAAAAGCAAATATTCTTTGGCTTGTTAAGAGATGAGTTTCTGAGAACGTTAAATCCGGTATACGAATGACGACGAGTTTACCTCAGCCACGGCAGTCCGTTTACCGCCTTTCCGATAATTTGCGTGATGAAGCGCCCTTGCTTGGAGTACGCGTCGCTGCACCGAGCGAAGGTGAGCGAGACGAACTGTTATTATCCAAACTGGGCGCAAAAGGTTGGGGACGCCTCCATCATTTCCGTCATTACTATTCCACCGGTTGGGGCGACGGCTCCGGCAGGCCATTGTCCCCTCGTGCGCTGGAGACCTTCTACCGCTTCTTGGAAGCGGCAACATTCCCCCAAGGGCCAAAGCCAAGCCTCTTCTTGACCGACGCGGGTGGTATCGAACTTTGTTGGGAAGATTCCTCAGGCAAAGCTGTGCAAGTGGAGTTCAGAGCGGCGGAAATTGAATTTTACCTGGAAAGGCAGGATCTCGAAGGCTCCGTGCCCGGTAGCGAAGTGAAAGAACTGGCAAGACGTCTGGCTGCGTGAATCGATGGCTCTCGCTGCTGAAGAGGACATCGTTCGCGCCATTTGCACGGACAAATGGGATGGAATGCGGGCCGCACCCAGCCTTTTCACCGGGCAGAACGTTTCAGTCAGCCGGCTTGCGATCATTCCGCTTTCCGAGCATTGGGAGATGTTTCGAAACCACTTGGAAAAGCCGCCCGAGCGCCGGCTCGAACGAATCGGCGAAATCAGTGTTGGTCGCCTTCAGCGGATCGGCCAGGATTACAAGAATTCCATTGACTTAACAGTCGAGGCGAAGCCGGAGGATTGGAACCCGGCGCATGCCCAAATTCCACAGAGAATTACGCGCGGTCTGGCTAATCAGATTGTAAGAACGCTGAAACTCCACCAGCAGCCGAGATAAATCTTGCGCGGGCATGAACTGCCGTGAGTCGGAGGGAGCGCGTTGAAGCGTTGAAATAGAGGAATGAAAAAACATTTAACATTTCGCGGGGACAAATGAGTCCAGTCTTCGAATCCTGGACCGTCTCACCTCTTCGAGCGGCTACTTTCGTAAGGCGTCGCGGAGGCCGGCGTGAAGCCGCGGCCTAACGAGTGGACATACCCGCACCCTACGAACTGATCTTTCGCGTCTTCGCATTCGTTCTCGGCGCGGCGATCGGTTCCTTCCTCAACGTCTGCATCTACCGGTTGCCGCACGATCTCTCGGTCAATGAGCCGCGTCGCTCGTTTTGCCCGTCCTGTAAGAAACCGATCCCGTGGCAGCAAAATCTGCCGCTCATCAGCTGGCTCGTCCTGCGCGGGAAGTGCGCGAATTGCGGAAGCAGGATCGCGTTCCGTTATTTCGCAGTCGAGCTGCTCACCGCGCTTTCTCTTTCTCGCGGTCTGGCTCGCTTTTCCGTGGCCGATCGCGCTCGCCTACTGGGTTTTCGTTTCGCTGCTGGTCGCGGCCACCTTCATCGATTTCGAGCATTTCATCATCCCGGACGAGATCACGATTGGCGGGACGGCGGCCGGCGTGCTGGCGGGCGTCACGTTACCGGCGTTGATGGGAGAAGACTCGCGCTGGCTTTCTGCGGCGCAATCGTTAGGCGCGGCCTGCTGTTATTTCTGGCTCCTCCCGAAGACGATTCTCTTTTTCTTCCGCGACACCCAATCGTTAGGCTGGACGCCGATGTGGACGGTGCAGGAATACTATTCTTTTGTGACGCGCTTCGTCCTTGGCTTCGGGCTGGCCTTCGAATTGCCGGTCGTCGTCCTGGCGCTGGTCAAGTTCGGCCTGGTCACCTATCAATTCATGGCCCGCACCCGGCCCTACGCGATCGTCCTCATTTTCATCCTCGCCACGATCATTACGCCGACGCCGGACGTGCTCACACTGGTCGCGCTCAGCCTGCCGATGTGTTTGCTTTACGAAAGCTGCATCTGGATTGCGTGGTTCATGCAGCGCAAAGCCGCGCGAGCTGGATAGACCTAGCTGCGTCCGGCTCCGCCAGCGCTCGACCAGGCCGAAGGCGCCGTTTGGTTTGTCCGTTGATTAATGGCAAAGAACCACTTGCGCGATGTTGAACGCTGGTCAGCTCGGCCGTCAGGAGAGCGACATAACGAGTGAAGCGGGTCTGCCTGTCACCCCATGCAGATCTGTTTGCCACCCATGTTGATCTGCGCTTGCACCCCTAGGCAGGTCCGCTTGTGCCCTTAAACGGACTTCAGACCAGCGTGATGAGGTGGCAAAGATAGGCTGAAGATTCAGGCGATGGCGTCGAAAAGAAGGACCAAACAAACGAAATAATTCTTCGTGCGCGAAAGATTATCGGAACTCCGGGCGAATTGGGACAAAAAATCGAAAATACGGGCGGATTTGAGTACGGTGATGGCTGACCTTAAAGAAGTCCCATGGAATACAGACAACTCGGCGGTTCGGGTTTGAAGGTGCCCGCGCTCAGCTTTGGCACTGGCACCTTCGGCGGCAAGGGCGACCTATTTCGCGCCTGGGGCAGCACCGACGTCGCGGAAGCGACCCGCCTCGTGGACATCTGTCTCGAAGCAGGGCTCAACATGTTCGATTCCGCCGATGTGTACTCTGGCGGTCTCGCGGAAGAAATCCTCGGCCAAGCCATCAAAGGCCGGCGCGATGCCGTCCTCATTTCCACGAAGGCCACCTTCCAGTCCGGCGAAGGGCCGAATGAGGTCGGCTCTTCCCGCTATCATTTGACCCGCGCGGTCGAGGCAGCCCTCCGCCGGCTGGGCACCGATCACATCGACCTCTTTCAACTGCATGCGTTTGATGCGCTCACCCCGATCGAGGAGGCGCTGCACACGCTCGACGATCTCGTGCGCGCCGGAAAAATCCGCTACATCGGCTGCTCGAATTTCTCGGGCTGGCATCTCATGAAATCGCTCGCTATCTCGGAGAAGTACGGCCTCGCGCGCCACGTGGCGCATCAGGCTTATTACTCGCTCATTGGCCGCGATTACGAATGGGAACTCATGCCCCTGGGCCTCGATCAAAAAGTGAGCGCGATCGTCTGGAGTCCGCTCGGGTGGGGACGGCTCACCGGCAAGATCCGCCGCGGCGCGCCGCCTCCGGAAAAGAGCCGGCTGAGCGCGAAAGCTTCGGCCGATGCCGGGCCGAAAGTTTCCGACGAGTATCTTTTCAAAGTGGTCGATGCGATCGATGAAGTGGCGGCGGAAACGGGCAAGACCGTGCCGCAGATCGCGTTGAACTGGCTCTTGCAACGTCCCACCGTGGCCAGCATCATTGTCGGCGCGCGCAACGAAGAGCAGCTTCGGCAGAACCTCGGCGCCGTCGGCTGGAATCTTACCCGCGAACAGGTCGTGAAGCTCGATGCGGCCAGCGAACTTCCCTCGGCCTACCCGTATTGGCATCAGGTCCAATTCGCCGATCGGAACCCTCCGGCAATTCCAATCTCACAGACCTGAACAGCGACCCCACTTCCTCTCGCGCAATCTTGTATGTTGAGCGAAGTCGAAACATCTCTCTTGTTTTTTCAGCCGGTGCGAAAGTCAGACAGTGAGAGATTCCTCGACGTCGCTCGGAATGACAAGAGTGGCAACGGCACGCATCGTCGAGGAGAATCTTCACGCCGGCTCGAGCAGCGCCTCTTTCGATTGCTTCAGGGAATGACACAAAACGGCGCCAGCGGCTGGAGAATTACTTTGAAGTCCATTGAGCGACGCGGGACTTTCCAATCAAAGAGCATTGGATAAAACTCCCAGTGGGAGACGACGTTTTGAACTTGAAGAATTTCTTCGCCGAGTTAAAGCGGCGCAACGTTTACAAAGTGGCCGTCGCGTATGCGGTTGTCGGTTGGTTGCTCATTCAAATTGCGACCCAGGTTTTTCCTTTTTTTGAAATACCCAATTGGGCGGTCCGGCTCGCAGTGTTGCTGATTGCGATTGGATTCCCGATCGCGCTCGTGATCGCATGGGCATTCGAGCTGACACCGGAAGGTTTGAAGCGGACCGAACCGGCGGACGCTGAAACCACGGAGGCGCCGTCCCGCCATCGCACCTGGATTTTCATTATTATCACCGCCGGCGCGCTTTCGCTCGGTTTGTTTTTTCTGGGACGCTACACCGCTCCGAGGAGCGCCGATTCGGTTTCATCCACGAAGTCGATCGCGGTGCTTCCATTCGAAAGTCTAAGTGAAGACAAAGCCAACGCTTATTTCGCCGATGGGATCCAGGACGAGATTTTGGCGCGTTTGTCGAAGATCACCGAGCTGAAAGTCATTTCGCGAACGTCCACTCAGAAATACAAAAGCGCGCCGCCTAACCTCCGAGAAATTGCGCAGCAACTTGACGTGGCCAACATTCTCGAAGGCAGCGTGCAGAAAGCCGCCGATAAGGTCCGCATCACTGTTCAGCTGATCAATGCGCGGAACGATCAGCATCTTTGGTCGGACACGTACGACCGCAAGCTGATTGATATCTTTCAAGTCGAGAGCGACGTCGCACAGAAAATCGCCGCCGCGCTGGAGGCGAAACTGACCGGCCGGGAAAAAGCCGCCATCAACAGCGGCGGCACCGGGAATTCCCAAGCGTACGAAGCATATCTGCACGCCGTCGCTTTGCGCACCGCCCAATCAGCCGAAGACCAGCAGCGCGCCCTCGAGTTTTGCCGGCAGGCGGTGGAGCTGGATCCGAATTACGCGCAAGCCTGGGCGGAACTGGCGGTCGCGGAAGCGAGTAATTATTTCTATCCCGAGCACACCGAAGCACAAAAAGAGCGGGCCCGCGTCGCGGCCGAGAATGCGCTGCGCCTCGCGCCTGACCTGGCGGACGCCCACGGCGCGATGGGCTTGTATTATTATTACTGCCTGCGGGATTACGACGGCGCGCTGGCCAGGCTGGAGGAGGCGCGACAGATTGCCCCTAACGACTGGAAGGTGATCGGCGCGATGTCTCTGGTGAAACGGCGCCAGGGTAAATTGGACGAAGCGATCGCGCTGCAGATGCAGGCCACGCAACTCGACCCGCTGAACGAAGACATCTGGGTGAATCTGGCGCGAAGCTATGCCGGGGTTCGTAAGTTCGACCTTGCAATAAACGCCGTTGATCGCGCGCTGAAGATCGACCCGAACAGCGCCGACATTCTCATGCAAAAGGCTGACATCCTTATCGCGAAAGGTGACTTCGCTGCGGGTTGGCAGATGGTGAAAGACCTGAAATTTCGACCTAACGCGCGTGCCTTTGGCGATTACATCACGATGCTGGTCTTTCAACGCCGATTCCGCGATGCCATCGCGTTAATTACTTCCAGCATGGACCAGGAGAAGGAGATCGCGCCCACGTTTCTGGCAATTTCTCACGCTGCCCTTGGCCACTTGCGCGGGCAGGTGGGAGAGCAGGCGCAAGGGCGCGTCCTTCTCGTCCAAGCCGAAAGCGAGCTGCAACAAATTCTCGCGCATGAGCCAAGCTTGATAGCATCCGAGACGCTCCTCGTGGTCGAAGCTCAGTTGAATCACCGCGAAGAAGTAGAACGTCTGGCGAAATCGAACTTGGAGATGCTGGGGTCGGACAAGTGGCACCTTCCATTCAGCGAGGAAATAATCGCCCAAGCCTACACGATTCTGGGCGATTTCGATCGCGCCCTTCCCTTGTTGACGCATGCGCTCGTCGCTCCGAGCGCCGCGCCCCTCACGCCCTCTCTTCTCCGGCTCGATCCGACTTGGGATCCCCTGCGCTCCGACCCGCGCTTTCAGAAACTCGTCCAATAATGAGCGGTGAAACCTAACAGACCTAAACAGCGACTCCGCTTCCTCTCACGCAATCTTGTCATGTTGAGCGAAGTCGAAACATCTCTCTATGTTGTTTCTTTTCAGCCGGCGCCAACGAAAGACGGCGAGAGATTCCTCGTTCTTCCGGCTCCGCTGCGCCGCGCTCAAAATGACAATTTAATAAGCGTCGGACTGCTATCGAAGGATCGTTTCGTCCACAGATTTACACAGATTCTCGTCTGAGCTCGCCAGCACGCCCGCTGTAGGTCGCCCCGGCGACCACAGGAGGATTCGCCGATCGGAACCCTCCGCCGATTCAAGTCGCAAAGACCTAAGCAAAACCGTCTCGCAGTCTTCCTGTAGCCGCTTCGCTGCGCGAAGCGCCGGGGACTTTCGTGCCACTTCAATAGACAAACGGCACTAGCCGTTTGGTGCGCCTCATGTAATCGGCGTAGCGCGAGCCGAGCGCATGCGAGAGCGCATCCTCCTCCACGTTCATTCGGCGAATAAAGGCCGCGAAGATCGGCACGAGTATGACTAGAAGTGCCGCCCAGTTGCGGAGCGTCAAAGCAAAACCCACGAAAGCCAGCAGCACCCCGGTGTAGGAAGGATGACGCACCACGCGAAACGGTCCGCGCTCGACCAGCTCATGGTCTTTTTCGATTGTCACATCCACGGTAAAAAAGCGGCCGAGGGTGATGATGGCCCACCAGCGCAGGAGCAGCCCCGCGACAAACAGGATCACTCCCACCACCGCAAACATTTGCCCTTGCGGTAGCGCCGCCTCCCGCCAGTGCGCCGCCACGTAAACTCCCGCGGTCACGCTTACCATGATTACCAGCCACAAGACGCCGAGTGTGCTTCGGTCCTGCTTCGTCCCGGTGCGGCTGCGCGACCGGCGCGTGACCGTCAGCAGCACTTCCGAGATCAGGTAAACAAGTCCGAGCTGGAGCGAGAGAGACATTGCGCCAGATGCTTTCGCACAGGTCCCGATTGATCACAGCATTTTCGCGCTCTTAGCCATTTGTCATGTTGAGCGACTTTAGATTGCGAACTCACTAATTTGTCAGCCTGAGCGCAGCGAAGCGGAGCCGAAGACCGAAATATCTTTCGCTGTGGCTCTGAACCCTCGCCAAGGAGCGGCGGTTTGAAACCGCCGGCCTAAACAAACGGCGGTTGCAAACCGCCGCTCTTTGTTTGCTTACACGCGCCGCGAAAAATTATTGCGAGTTCGACCCGATTGGGCTGCTCACAAGGGAACGCTCGCATCGACGACCGGGAGCTGGCCGCGAAGTTCGAAGTGCTCCATGCCGTGAGCGAAGGGACGGCCGTTCCAAGCTTCGAACGCGGGCTGGTCGGCGGGTGCATACCCGCTGCTCGGGAGCCACGTTAGGTAAAGCCAATCGAGCGCGCGTAGCTCGACTTCGATGGAGCCCTTGATGTCGACCTCGGCTACCAGGCAGGGCGGAAACGTATTGATGCTCACTTCTCCGTCGGCCAGCGTGTCGCCGGGAACCTCCATGCCCACGTCATAGCGGCACTTCTACAGAGGAACCGATCCCGACGGTAACCCGATCCTTATCGATCAACACGTCGACAGCCCGCCGAACTTGAAGAACAAAACGGCGGGAAAAACGTAAACGCCGCCGACCTCCTCGGCAGCGCCGATCAGCTGGGCTCACTCGAGCACGGCACAAGCACCGCCCTCATCGCCGTCCAAGGCGACTCGCTTAGCGACGTGACCGTCCTGGAGAAAGTCGCTTTCGTCCTTAAGGAAGGAAAAGTTGACAGACAGGAGCCGTAGCGGACGCCCAAGTGCCGCAATTGGCGCGACCGTTCAGTTCCCCAAATTTGAAAACAATACTTATTCGTCTACATTCAGGGCGGATAAGCCCTCCTTACCAGCATGGCCAAGACGAAGGTATTTGTCAGTTACGACTTCGATAACGACAAGATTCTGTACACCTTCATCATCGGGCAGACCAAGCTTCCGGATTCGCCATTCGAAGTTTCTGATCACTCTTTGAAGGAGGCAGCTCCGGAAAGAGATTGGGAAATCAAAGCGCGGGCTGCCATCAACCGTGCCGACAAGTTCATCGTCATGTTGGGCCCAAAAACGCGAACCGCCCCGGGCGTGAAGAAAGAAGTCGCGATGGCCAAGAACCTCGGGAAACCCAGGTTTCAAATAATCGGCTACCGAAATGGCTCGCGTGACTGGGCACTTCCGGACGCAGGTGTAACGTACAGCTGGAATTGGGACAACCTCAAGAAGCTTCTGGCTTAGACAGAAACCCAACGCATGGATGCCAAGCTAAAGCACCTCGAGTTCATCCAAGCGGCAATAAGCCGCATGGCGACGAATTCTTTTTTGTTTAAGGGTTGGGCGATAACCATTGCAGCAGCACTGTCGGCATTTGGAGCGGTGGAAACCAAGGCGGGTCTTTTCTTGATAGCGTTGGTTTCGACAACAATGTTCTGGGGGCTCGACGGCTACTATTTGTGGCTTGAACGAGGGCTTATCAATCTCTACGAAAGGGTCGCAACTAAGAAAGACGCTGACATGGAGTTCTCCATGACGATCGACAAGACTCATGCGGCGCGTCGCTGGTTTAAGACATGCTGGCGTCCGCACCTTTGGTTATTTTACAGCACTATCATGGTCGTCGAAGTGATCGGCATATTTGTAATAAGGAGCACTAAGTAATGGCACGGAGAGTATTCTTCAGCTTCAAGTACGAGGACGTATCACGAGCGATGGTCGTTAGGAACAGTTGGGTGACGCAAGGAAAAGAAGCAGCCGGCTTCATCGATGCCGCGGACTTCGAGCAATTGAAAGAAGATGGCGATGACGCGATTCAAGCATGGATCGACGACCAACTTGATGGAACCTCAGTCACTGTTGTCCTAGTGGGCAAGGATACATGCGATAGTAGATGGGTGAAGTATGAAATTGAGAAGAGCGAAGAGATTGGAAACGGCCTACTTGGCATCGACATTAGCAAGATTAAGGACCTAGGCGGCAAGACTTCAGAGAGATGCGGAAAGATTCCTAATGGGTACGACTTTTACCTGTGGAACAACGATGACGGTTACAACAACATGGGTGATTGGATCGAGAAAGCCGCAAAGGCGGCGGGCAGGTGATGTCGAAACTCAGCGTCGACGCGGAGGATTGCGACTTCTGCGCCATCGCGCGAGGCGACGATCGCTCGGTGGAGGTTGTTTGCAAGGAGGAGAGTTGGATCGCATTTTTCCCACTTGATCCCGCTACCCCTGGACACACGCTTGTCATTCCACGGAAACACGTGGCCGACCTGTGGAAGGCGGAACCTGCTCTAGGGGCGGAGCTCATCGCCGCAGTGATCCGCGTGGGACGTGCGATCGACGCGTCGCTGAAACCAGAGGGCATGAATCTGATTACGTCTGCGGGCAAAGTCGCGGAACAGACTGTCTTTCACCTACATTTCCACGTCGTACCGCGATGGAAACGAGACGGCTTTGGCGATATCTGGCCGGCCGGGAGGAAGTTCGAAGACGCTGACCTGCAAAACGTTGCTGATCGTATTCGCGAGGCGTGCGCCAGCGTTTAGGAACGCCGCGCCCGCCGGTTAGCCGAAAGAGCCGCTGGCAGTTCTGGGCAGCCCAGGCACCTATTCAGCGGCGAAAACCGAGCGGCGTAAACGGGGGCAGTCTATGAATCGCGGCACAACGCATCACTGCCGAGGTTCACAGACTGACTCCCATCCGCCTTAATGGTCAGGGAGTCTTCTCGGTGCCTAATGAATTTTCCGAGGATGGGCGATCACGTCCCCGCGCTACTCAGTTTCTTCCAATAGTGTGAGCTGTGGGCGGACGCCCGTGAGGTCGGTTTGGTCTCCGCGAAGGACGCGCTCGTGCAACTCCCGCATCTGTTCCTTGGAGGCGTTTGGTTCCAGAAAGCGAAATACCGATGACGCCAGATAGGTTTGGCTCATTTCGAAAGCAAGCCAGTGCCGCCGTTCTCGCTCAGCGACGGAGCCCGTCGTATTAGAGCCAGCGAAGATGTCCAGGACCAAGTCACCAGGTTGAGTTAGAAATCGTATGAAGAATTCAGGAAGTTTCTCCGGGAAACGGGCGGGATGTTGTTTCGCACCGACAGCCGTGCATCCAGTCAAGTATTGGCCGTTAGACTCCGAGTTTGGAATCTGCAAGAGGTTAGACGGTATAGCGCCTCCATTGTCGCGACCGAAGGCGGCTCCGATGTCATGACCACTCGGGCGCTTCTTGGGAGTATAGAAGGCCGCCGGATCGGCGATCAATTTCTTCATTCGCTCGCTGTATGGTGCTAATACCTTACTGACATCAGCCTTGGGCCAACGCGTCTTTGAAAACCACCAGACTGTATTTACTGAGTCTTTCGCGCGAAGCTTGCGCTTGTTAACCCATTCAATCGGACTCGGCAATTTCGATGGATTAAACCAATAGAAATCTTCTGCGAGAAAGAAACCGATATCATCGCAAAATCGCAGAAGAACCCGAAAGTTGTACAAGCTTCGCGACGGCGTGCCTTTTTGATAAGCCCCTCCCAAGTCTAGAACGAAGCTGCCATCGTCACAGAGCTTTGCATGCACTAACCGCGCGAACTCAGTCAGCCAGTCAACATATTTATTCTCGTCTAAATTTCCGTATTCCTTTTGGCGTTGAAGCGCAAAGGGGGGACTCGTGAAGACGAGGTTCACACTGTTGTCTTCGATTTCGGTTAGCAATCGGCGGGAATCGCCGACGTATGCCGCTCCGCGTTCCGTGAAATAACAAGGTTCAGAGATCATCAAAACAGTTCCAACAACCAAGCGGATGCTACGTTAAGTCTGTAGCCTTAAAGGCATCACGCCATCTAGTTTCGATCCTTGTGAGTCGGACTGCAAGCGCAAGAAAGATATTTGGACGCAATCTCCGCTTGCGCCGCGAGGCCATGGGAGTTTCGCAGGAAGCCCTGGCGCAAACTGCGAGCTTGCATCGGACGTACATTGGCTCCGTTGAACGCGGCGAGCTGAACGTTTCGATCGACAACATGGAGCGGTTGGCTGCTGCCGTGGAGGCCACGATCACTGAACTCCTTCAATCGTAATCGTATGAAGTCGCATCCAGATCGAGCGATTCTCGAACATATTTTTCCCAGCATCCAAAAATATCAGGAGCTCGCCTCGAAGCACGGCATCGGCGATATCTTTCAGGATAACGGCGGCAAGCTTTTGCAACTGGTGTTAATCACCGGTTTGACTGTGTTGCCTGGCCGCGAAGGCAACGATGCACGTGATGCGCGGGGTCACGAGTACGAACTGAAGTCAGTGAATATCTTATTGACGAAGAACTTTTCGACGCATCACCACATGAACCCAACGATCATTGGAAAATATCGGAAGGTGAAATGGTGCTTTGCGATTTACGAAGGCATTGAACTACAAAGCGTCTACTTCATGCCCGCAACGGCATTGGAGCCCTATTTTCAAAAATGGGACACGAGGTGGCGTACGGATGGTGGCAGAGACATCAATAACCCGAAAATTCCAGTTTCGTTTGTCATGCAAAATGGTCGCCGAGTATTTCGCGCAACCAAACCCCCCGTGATCGTCGTCCCGGTGTCGCCGGAGCTAAAACCGAAAGACCCCGAAGCGCCGGAGGGTTAGTAGGAGCTTGAACTTATTAATGGGTGGGAGTCAGACCTTGCGCATCGTAATATTTGCGTGCGATCCAAGGCCCCGCTTCAAGCGTTGATGTCGAGCGGAAAGTCGGTCAGACGCGCTGGAGAGTGAGTGAATGATTTTCCGTCTGGGCTCTCGTTCTCAAGGGAAACCATTTGCCGGCGTCGTTGGAGACGATGAGTTGGCGGTCGCCGCCCGTTATGGGCTGGTGGCTTCCGAGAGATATTTTTTCAGCACTTCAGTTCTTTGATTGATCAACTTGGTTTGTGCGTTTGCGAAATCGACGCGAAACCCGCTGCCGTGTCCAATGCCGCCTCCCAAGCGCGCGATAAGATCCGCTTCGGCGTCCCGCCACTTAATCCAGGCACGTTGCGCTTCTTGCAGACTTTTGCGCTCTTCCGGCCCTAATTTGTTTCGGAGCTGGGCGTAGACGGCGTCGATAGTCGCGTTTGCCCGCTCCACCGCAGCGAGCTCTTTCGGCCCCCGGCAGAGTCTGTTTTTGACCAAAAGAAGAAACGCTAAATGCGATTTCAAAAGCAACGGCAAGAGCAGCGATTGCCCAAAGCTGGACCAAGGAGGGCAGCGACCTGATCACCCCCGGGTCCTCGATCCTCAAGCGAAAACGGGGGGACGCCACGCTCACTATCGTCGTGAAGCCGGAGAACGGAGGGAGCCAGGTGAAGATCTTCACCGAGGGCCTCTCCTGGGACGGAAAGTAAGGCGGCCCTGTTACCGGCCGGTATCGGCATTCAGCATTTCGCCGTCTTGCGCTTCTTCCCGATGGTACCGCGTTTCTGCACCTTTCTTCGGATGTAGTCTGGCGCAAAGGGCACCTGACAGGAGGTGTTGCCCATTTCCACAGTGATTGGGCCGATCTTTTCGGCGAGTTGGATGGCAGTCTCGGTCAGCGGTTGCACAGTTGGGAGCGCATCCGGCTAAATGGCTCATTTCGATGGCCACTCGCTTGTGATAATCTAGCGCAATGATGCGCTTGCTCGCATGTTCGCTCTGCGTCTTTCTGGCGACGGTCGCCCTGGCGGAAGATGAGCTGCCAAAAGACCCTGAGACTTCGTTCGATGTCGAGCCGCCGTTGCTAATCCAGGAACAACCGAACCAGCGCGGGCTTCGTGCAGGATCCGAATCCGCGCCGGAACGGGAATCAGACCCGGAACGGATTGAAGCAGCGCTGGAGAAAGCGAAGAGAAGCGCGGCGGCGGGTGAACGCCTTTTCCGCAGCGGCGTGATCGCGAAGGTGGAAGCGGAGAATCGCGCGCTGGAAGTGGTGCGGCTCCAGGCGGACCTCGCGAATGCGCAGTTGGAACGCGCGACAGCCGGCGTTGCGTCGCAGCAGGCTCGCCTCGAAGCGGGAGAAATCACGCCGGATGAACTCGAACGTGCCAGATCGGAGCTGGCTCAGGCAACCGCGGCAGCGCAAGCGGCATCCGCCAATCGCGATCGGGCGGAGATGGATGCGGCTCTGGTGAATCTCCAACGCCAGAAAAAACTTCTGGCGTTGGGAAGCGGCCGGAAATCTGACGTCAACCGCGCCGCCGAAAAAGTAACTGCGCTACAACAGCCGAAAGAATAGCGCAAGCCTCTGGCTTGCAAATCAGCAACCGGGCGACGCATGCCACTTCAAAAGAGCAGCGGGCCAGGCTCATCCTTCCGCACTTATGAAATACCTCGCGTACTGGCCGGTGCTATTGTTGAGATGGCCCGAAGCCATCCGCTTCGGGAGAGGATCGAGCAATCAGACTCCGGCGTAGACGTACTTGGTAAACACAGCGCCAGTCGTAAAGGAGGTAGCCCACTTGCTGTCGAAGGCGGCGGTCGGCTTTGCGGCGATGGCTTCGTCGAGCGACTTGCCTTCCTTCTTGAGTGCGGCGACGCGATCGCGAATCGCGACCAGCATGTCGCGGTATTCGGTCATCTCCGCTTTACCGCCGATCTTGCCGTGACCCGGGATGACGATGGTTTTTTCCGTGACCTTTGCCAGGTTCGTTTCGGCCGCCTTGATCATGCCGTTGATATGACCGCCGGTGGAATAATCGATGAACGGGTAGTGGCCGTTCCACCAGGTGTCACCGGTATGAAAGACATCCGCTTCGACAAAGTAGGCGGAGATATCGCCGTCGGTATGACTCGGGCCGTAGTAAGCAAGCGCAACCGTGCTGCCGTTAAGACGAAGCTCTTTCTCGTTCGCGAAGACTTCGCCCGGGATGGCGCCGGCAGGCGACGGAGGAAAGGTATGATCCCATGCTTCCACGCGCGTGGTGTTGGCGAGGTGTTTACGCGTGTTCGTGTGAGCGAGAATTGCCGCGCCCTCGGCATGCATCCACTCGTTGCCGTCGGTGTGATCGAAATGCCAGTGCGTGTTCACGAGATGTCTGACTGGGTCCTGACTGATCCCGGCCAGGGCCTCGGCAATCCTGGCGCGAGTGGTAGAGAAACCGGAATCGATGATCAGCTTGCCGTCCGGTCCCGTGAGCACGGCGATGTTTCCACCGGAACCGATCAGTGCGCTGACGTTTCCGCGTAATGCCTGAAGAGTGATCTTCGCAGTCGCAGCGTGTTTAAGCGCAGCAGCTACGATGTCTTCTTCCACCGCGAGAAGACGCCGCGGCCAGAGCCAGGCACCGGCACTTAGGACTACGGCGGAGGCGATGAAATGGCGGCGCGAGAGACGCTGGGAATCGTTGGCAGTCGGCTGACTCTTTGGTCGCATTTGTTCCTCTTCCTGGTAAGGATCCGAAGAGCCCACCCAATTTGCAAGGAAAAGCATCACTTGGTCACCGAGATCCTTTACACGCTGCTGCTAGTCAACGAGAGCGGAATCAATTTGGCGGATGTACGATCGGTGCGACTATCGCGATACTGCGCCCAAGAGGGTCGGCTCGGGAAAACCGGGTCATGTCCCAATTTGTTTAACATTTCATTTGGAAAAATGAATCCAGTCTTCTAATTCTGCAACGTCTCGCCTCTCCGGCCGGCTGTTTCCATAAATATGCCTCGTGGAAGCCGGCGCGACGCTACCTACGGACCAACGACTAGAAAATGCCCGCACCCTACGAACTGATCTTTCGCGGCTTCGCCTTCGTCCTCGGCGCAGCCATCGGTTCGTTTCTCAACGTGTGCATTTACCGGTTGCCGCGCGATCTTTCGGTCAATGAGCCGCGCCGCTCGTTTTGCCCGTCCTGCAAGAAACCGATCCCGTGGCGGCAAAATCTGCCTTTAATCAGCTGGCTCGTACTGCGCGGGAAGTGCGCGAATTGCGGAAGCAGGATCGCCTTTCGTTATTTCGCGGTCGAGTTGCTCACCGCGCTTCTCTTTCTCGCGGTCTGGCTCGCTTTTCCCTGGCCGATCGCGCTCGTTTACTGGGTTTTCGTTTCGCTCCTGGTCGCGGCCACCTTCATCGACTTCGAGCATTACATCATCCCGGATGAGATCACGATTGGCGGGACGGTGGCCGGCGTGCTGGCGAGCGTCGCGCTGCCGGCGTTGATGGGAGAAGACTCGCGCTGGCTTGCTGCGGCGCAATCGTTAGGCGCGGCCGCGCTCGGTTACGGGTTGCTCTGGATCGTGCTCGAAGCCGGCAAGAAAGCGTTCGGCAAAAAGCGCATCAAATTCGACGCGCCGACCCCGTTTAGCTGGGTGCGCGACGGCGAAGATGCGGAATTTGTCGTCGGCGAGGAGCGCGGGTTGTGGAGTGACCATTTCGCGCGCGACAGCGACCTGATGCTCCTGCATTGCGCCGAAGCGCAGGTCGATGATCGGCGTTTCGAAAACACGACCCTGCAACTGCATTACAACAGCCTGACCATTGCCCAGGAATGTTTTCCGCTCGAAGAAGTCGATCGCATTTCCGGAGTCGTGCGCGAATTGCAAATTCCGCGGGAAGCGATGGGCCGCGGCGATCTGAAGTTCCTCGCCGCGATCGGGGCCTTCCTCGGCTGGCGCGCGGTCTTGTGCAGCATCTTCGCCGGGTCGCTCGCCGGCTCGTTGGTCGGCCTCGCGAGCATGTTATTCGGCCGGCGGGCCTGGTCCGCGAAGATTCCGTTCGGCCCTTACCTCGCTCTCGGCGGTCTCATTTGGATGTTTTTCGGAACGCGATTAATCGCCTGGTACGTCGGGTTGCTCGCGCCGTAACCGCGAAAGGATGGCCATTACGCGGTGGCGGCTTCCCGAGGGAAGCAAAACAGCCGGGCCCTTTCGAGCCCGGCTGTGGTTGATTGCTTTGGTTGTTAGTGGCCGGTCGGCTTAGCCCCGAAATCCTTCGGGGTTAATAGTCCATCCCGCCCATGCCGCCCATTCCACCCATGCCGCCCGGAGGCATCCCGCCGCCGCCCTTCTCCTTCTCAGGAGCTTCGGTAACGATTGCCTCGGTCGTGAGCAACAAGCCGGAGATCGATGCCGCGTTTTGCAACGCGCTGCGTGTTACCTTCGTCGGATCGACGACGCCGGCCTTCACGAGGTCTTCGTAATTGCCAGTGGCCACGTTGTAACCTTCGTTGCCTTTGCGCTTCTTGACTTCCTGGACGATGAGCGCGCCTTCCTGACCCGCGTTATCGGCAAGGGTCCGGAGCGGCTCTTCGATCGCGCGGCGAATAATTGCCACACCGACTTTTTCGTCGCCTTCGAGGTCCTTGATGTTATCGAGCGCTTTCTGCGCGCGAATGAAAGCCACCCCGCCGCCAGGGACGATGCCTTCTTCGACCGCGGCGCGAGTCGCATGCAAGGCGTCTTCCACGCGCGCTTTCTTTTCCTTCATCTCGGTTTCAGTCGCGGCGCCGACGTTGATGACGGCTACGCCACCGGCGAGTTTCGCGAGACGCTCCTGGAGCTTCTCACGATCGTAATCCGAAGTGGTCTCTTCGATCTGACGGCGGATCTGCGAAACGCGGCCTTTGATGTCGACCTGCTTGCCTTCGCCTTCCACAATCGTGGTGTTCTCCTTGTCGATCGTGACGCGCTTGGTACGCCCTAAGTCCTCGAGTTTAACGTTCTCAAGTTTGATTCCGAGGTCTTCGGTAATGCATTGACCGCCGGTGAGGACCGCGAGATCTTCCAGCATCGCCTTGCGACGATCGCCGAAGCCCGGGGCTTTGACCGCTGCCACCTGCAACGTGCCGCGAAGTTTGTTCACGACCAGGGTCGCGAGGGCTTCGCCTTCCACGTCTTCCGCGATGATGAGGAGCGGACGTCCAGCTTTCGCTACTTTCTCGAGGAGCGGTAGCATATCCTTCAAGCTCGAGATTTTCTTCTCGTGAATGAGGATGTAAGGATTCTCGAGGACGGCTTCCATCGCTTCGGCATTGGTGACGAAGTAAGGAGAGAGATAGCCTTTGTCGAACTGCATGCCCTCGACGACGTCGAGGCTGGTCTCGATCGACTTGGCCTCTTCCACCGTGATCGTTCCGTCCTTGCCCACCTTGTCCATCGCGTCGGCGATGATTTCGCCGATGGTGCGGTCCCAGTTGGCCGAGACCGTCGCGACCTGCGCGATTTCCGTGCGGTCACTGACTTTCTTCGAGATCTTCGCCAGCTCAGCGACAATGGCTTCGACCGCCTTGTTGATGCCGCGCTGGAGCGAGGTCGGGTTGGCGCCGGCCGTCACATTGCGCAGGCCTTCTTTGTAGATGGACTCAGCGAGGACGGTCGCGGTCGTGGTGCCGTCACCAGCGATGTCGGAAGTCTTGGAGGCGACTTCACGGACAAGCTGGGCGCCCATGTTTTCGTAAGGGTCCTCGAGCTCGATTTCCTTGGCCACGGTCACACCATCCTTGGTGATCGTCGGGCTGCCGAATTTCTTATCGAGGATGACGTTGCGGCCGCTCGGTCCGAGGGTCGCCTTGACGGCGCGCGAGAGCTTCTCGACGCCGCGGAGAAGCGCATGCCGCGCGTTCTCATCAAATTGTAGTTGTTTAGCTGCCATATATTTTAATTCTTGATCCTTGGTTGAGTGTTGCGAAAAGACTTAGCCGATGATGCCGAGGATATCGTCCTCGCGCATGATCAGGTAGGACTCACCGTCCACTTTGATTTCCGTGCCGCCGTATTTCGAGATGAGCACTTTGTCGCCCTTCTTCACGGTGAACTCCACTTTCTTGCCGTTGTCATCCAGCTTCCCGGTGCCGAGGGCGACGACTTTGCCCTCCTGCGGCTTTTCCTTGGCGGTATCTGGGATGATGATGCCGCCTTTTTTGGTTTCTTGCTCTTCGAGCGGTTGCACGAGCACCCGGTCTCCAAGCGGTCTTACATTAATTGCCATAGTGTTTACTTACTCCTTCTGCTAGTTGGGTTGTTACCGGGCCCGCTCGTTTCTGACGAGCGGCTTCCGGCAAATTGTGGTTGTTGAAAGTTACTTCTTGTCTTCGTCGACGACTTCGAATTCCGCGTCGACTACGTCGCCCTGGTCCTTGCGCTGGCCGTCCGCCCGGGGTTCGGCCTGGGGACCGGGACGTCCACCTGCGTCGGCACCTGGTGCGGGCCCGGCACTGGCGGCGGCCTGCTTGTAAAGGTCGGCGCTGATCTCCTGGAACTTGTTTTGCAAGTCCTCGTAAGTCTTCTGCATCGCTGCGGTATCGTTCGCATTAATCGCTTCGCGGACCTTGGCAATTGCTTCTTCGACCGACTTCTTTTTATCCTCGGGCACCTTATCGCCGAGATCCTTGAGCTGCTTCTCACACTGATAGGCCAGCGTGTCGGCGTTGTTCTTGATCTCGATCGCTTCCTTGGCCTTCTTGTCCTCTTCGGCATGGGTTTCCGCGTCGCGCTGCATTTTCTCCACTTCCTCTTTGCTCAAGCCTGAGCTGCCGGTGATGGAGATTTTCTGCTCCTTGCCGGACCCAAGGTCTTTCGCCGAGACATGGAGGATGCCGTTTGCGTCGATGTCGAAAGTCACTTCGATCTGTGGGACTCCACGCGGCGCCGGCGGGATGCCGTCGAGGTGAAAGGTGCCGAGATTCTTGTTATCACGCGAGAGCGGGCGTTCGCCTTGCAGCACTTTGATTTCCACCCCCGGCTGATTGTCGCTGTAGGTCGAAAAGATCTGCGACTTACGGGTCGGGATAGTCGTATTGCGCGGGATCATCCCCGTCGCGACACCGCCTGCGGTCTCGATCGCGAGAGTCAAAGGAGTGACATCGAGCAGGAGAACGTCTTTGACGTCGCCCTTGAGCACGCCGCCCTGGATGGCTGCGCCAACCGCTACGACTTCGTCCGGGTTGACGCCCTTGTGGGGTTCCTTCCCGATGAGTTCGCGCGCGGTCTCGATGACCTTGGGCATACGAGTCATGCCACCGACGAGCACGAGCTCATTGATATCCTTCTCGGAAAGCTTGGCGTCATCCAGGCAATCCTTCACCGGTTTGACGGTGCGCTGGAAAAGTGAGTCGGTCAGCTGCTCGAGCTTGGAGCGAGTAAGCTTCTTTTGAATGTGCTTTGGCCCGCTCGCGTCGGCGGTGATGAATGGCAGGTTGATCTCGTACTCCTGGGAGGAGGAGAGTGCGATCTTGGCTTTCTCGGCTTCCTCCTTGATTCGCTGGATCGCGTCCGGCTGCTTGGAGAGATCGATGCCGCTGTCCTTCTTGAATTCAGCGACGATCCAGTCGACGAGGACGTTGTCCCAGTCATCGCCCCCGAGGTGAGTATCGCCATTGGTCGCCTTGACCTCGAAGACGCCGTCGCCGATTTCGAGAACAGAGATATCGAAGGTGCCGCCGCCCAAGTCATAGACCGCGATCTTCTCATCCTTCTTCTTGTCGAGGCCGTAAGCGAGCGAAGCCGCGGTCGGTTCGTTGATGATCCGGAGTACTTCCAGACCGGCGATTTTGCCCGCGTCCTTCGTCGCGTTGCGCTGCGAGTCGTTGAAATAAGCGGGCACGGTAACCACCGCTTGCGTGATTTTTTCACCCAGTTTCGCTTCCGCGTCGGCCTTCAGTTTCGCGAGAATCATCGCCGAAACCTCCGGCGGCGAGAACGTCTTCTTCTCGCCGTTGACTTCCACTTGGACGTGGGCGTCGCCGTTGGCCGCTTTCACTATCTTGTAGGGAACGCGATGCTCTTCCTCGCGGACCTCATCGAATTTGCGGCCCATGAAACGCTTGATCGAAAAAATCGTGTTGGCCGGGTTTGTCACTGCCTGGCGTTTCGCCGCCTGACCGACGAGCCGCTCGCCGTTCTTCGCGAACGCGACAATCGAAGGCGTCGTGCGGGCGCCCTCACTGTTTTCCAAAACCACCGGGTCACCGCCCTCCATCACCGACATACAGGAGTTGGTCGTGCCCAAATCGATACCTAAAACTTTAGCCATTGTTTTAAAAAATCCTTTCGCAAAGCCTTTAGCAGTGATCATTCCATCGGCTAACGTAATTCATAAATACCGAATTATCAGCATTTAACACGGATCGGCGTTTTTTTGGACGAGGCGACAAAGCGCCAGATTGTTACGTAAGACGACAAGCGAAAACGACGTTTGGCGACATTGTGTCACCATGGGCTTGGTATGGCGGCTGCTTTTGAATCCGGATGATGCAAACCGCCGCCGTCGCGTTCAAAACTCCAACAAACGGGCAGAACGATCTTTTCTTCAAGTGCGAACACTGCGGAATCCCATTGGTGGTTCCCGCTACGGCGGCCGGCATGACCCTCAAATGTCAGCGCTGCGGGCAGCCAACAACCGTTCCGCGCTCCGCTCCCGCCAGTGACGCAGCCCGTCGTCCGGCGCCTGTAACGGCTGAGAGAGTGGCCGAATTGCAGCGTCATCTGAAGGAAAACGAATCACAGCGTACCGAAATCAATGGTTACATTAATCAGCTGAGCATTCAGCTCCATCGTTGGCAGCTCCGCCTCCAAACCCTGAACGAGCGAAACAAGGAACTGACCGGCGAGATCGGCGGAGTCAGTGGAGCGGGTAATTCCCAGCTGCCAGGCTGACCTTGTGTCGCGCGCCCGCGCACCTATCCTCGGGGGATGAGCGGGGCAGCTAGTGCGCAAGTCAAGCGAGATGCGCCGCGGGGCCTTCTCTTGGGGGTCGCGTTTGCAGCGCCGGTTACGACAAGGTTTTGATCCTCCCCAGAGGCTATCGTTCCACCGCGCCGTAGGGCGTAACCTAACGCGCCCGAATTCACGCAACTGTTACTTGGTCGCCATACGGCCGTAACAATCGCTCTCTAGCCTCTCCAGCGTTCGAACAAATCCGGACGGCAGCCGATCAGGGGATTGCGCTGCGCCTAACCAAATCGCGGCTTGGCCGCAAAAAAGGAGAATCAATGTTTGCCAAAAAATTCACGTTGGTCGCGGCCATCGCCAGCCTGGTGGCGGGCACCGGGACCGTCCGCGCGGAGGATAACGACGCGCTCTTAAATCTGCTCGTTAAGAAACACATCATTACCGAGAAGGATGCGTCCGAAGTCCGCTCCGAGCTTGAGAAGACCGCGGCGAAGGAAACGGCGGCGAGTTCGGCCAGCAAGCTCAAGCTTTCCACGCCGCTCACCGAACTGGAACTATACGGTGATGCGCGGGTTCGCTACGAGGTGCGGAACGGCGAAACCGCCAGCCCCGACCCGATCAACTCACACGGCGATACCTTTCAGCGCAATCGCGCGCGGTATCGTTTGCGAATCGGCTTGCGGGGGACGCTGGTCGACGACTGGTTCTTCGGCGTCCGGCTGGAGACTGCCACCAACCCGCGATCGGCCAATGTCACCTTTGGCGACGACACCAGTGCGGGACCGGGGCCCTTCGCGAAAAACAGCGACAGCATCGGCGTGGGACAGGCCTACTTCGGATACAAAGGGATCAAGGGACTGACCCTGACCGCGGGCAAGATGCAGAATCCATTCGTCACTACGTCGATGGTTTGGGATCCAGACATCAATCCCGAAGGCCTGGCTGAGCAGTACAAATACACCATCAAACTCGGAGGTAACACCGCGGCCGCCTCGGATACGGCGATGGACAAGGATGGCAAAACAATCGTTACCCAGAAAAGCGAGGCGGTTCCCGGTCCGACGCTCGATCTCTTCGCCAACTTCGGGCAGTTTGTCTATGACGACACCAATCCGGAAAACCCGGTTGGCCCTTCCCCAAGCGGAGTGCCGAAGACGGACGCCTACCTGCTTGGCTGGCAGATCGGCGCGCGCTATAACTGGAACAAGATGTATGTCCAAGTGGCGCCGACACTCTATAACTACACCGGTAACGGCGACACTTTTAACGGCCACTTTGTCGGCGACCCGACTTTTGTCGATGCTTCGGGGAACAAAATCACACCTAACCAGACCGGCGTGAACAGCCTTCTCATCGTTGAAATTCCGGCCGAGTTTGGCTTTAAGATCGGCAAGCTGCCGTCCCGTATCTTCGGTGACTTTGCTGTCAACGTGGATGGCGCTGATCGTGCGCGGGCGGCCGGCCATCCTGACCAGACAGACCAAAACATCGCCTACCAGATCGGCGCTGGAATCGGCAGCACGAAACATAAAGGCGACTTTTCACTCACCGCCTTTTGGCAACATGCGGAGCAATACTCGCTTGATCCGAACCTGGTCGATTCCGACTTGTTTGATAGCCGCGTAAATCTCGAAGGAGCCGTCTTCCAATTCGGCTATGCGCTCTCGGACGCAGTCACGGCCAATTTGACCTATGCTCACGCATGGCAAATTGACCACAACCTTGGAACAGGCGGCGTGGGCGACCTTGGCCTTAACCCAGTAGATAACTATAACCTCTTTCAGGCGGACTTGAGCGTTAAATTCTAGGACTTTTGTTCGCGATTTCGATTGCGACGTTCGGTTAGGCTAAGCAACCGTCCCGCTGGGCAGAAATTCTCAGCGGGCTTTTGCTTGGTGAGCCTCCGTTCGGTGGATGAAATCAGGACGAAATGCCGAGATTGAGCAAGCGAAAGAAGGCATAAGCGAGCGCTCCCGTTACGGGGATGGTAAGTATCCATGCCCAGATGATGCGTTCGATCAGCGTCAGGTCCAATGCGCTGGGCCGCTTCGCGACGCCGACACCCATGATCGAAGTCGTTATAGCGTGCGTGGTAGACACCGGCATTCCCAGGTTTCCCGCCACCAGCAAAATCGTCGCGCCGGTCGCCTCCGCGGCGAAGCCGTGGATCGGCTGCATCCGCACGATTTTGTGCCCGAGGGTGCGGATGATCCTCCAGCCTCCGGCCCACGTTCCTAGCCCCATAACGATCGCGCATGACACCTTCACCCACAGGGCAATTTCAAACTTCGGCGTGTGTAGAAAAGACAAAATGGGCGGGAGATGTTCGAGCTGGCCTGATTTCGTCGCGGCAAAGATCGCCAGCGCAATGACACCCATCGTCTTCTGCGCGTCGGCGAACCCATGGCCCCATGCCATGTAGCCCGCGCTAAAAAGTTGCAGCTTTCCAAACGTCCTATTCACCCGCAGCGGCGTCCAGTGGCGCACCAGGAGGAAAAGCAAATTCATGATCAAATAGCCTCCAATCAAACCCGCGACCGGTGAGCTTATCATCGGTAGGATCACCTTCGGCAGGAGTCCATCCCAAGCCACGTGCCCGCTGTGTGGATCGACTTTGCTGAGCGACCACTTGATCACCGTCCATTTGCCGCCGGCCGACGCGAGCGCCGCGCCGCACAGACCGCCGATTAAGGCGTGACTCGAGCTGGTCGGTAAACCAAGCCACCAACTGAAAAGATTCCAGCAAATGCCTGCCAGCATCGCCGCCAGGATCGTTAGGGAGCTCACATACGCCGTATCGACCAGCCCAGCCCCGACGGTTTTCGCCACCGCCTCGCCCGATATCGCACCTACGAGATTGAAACAGGCGGCTAGCAGGACCGCCAGTCGCGGCGTCAGGACGCGCGTTGAAACCACGGTCGCGATCGCATTTGCCGCGTCGTGGAACCCGTTGATGTACTCGAAAACGTAAACGGCGAATATGACGACCAACAAGAACAGCACGTTCCCTATTAACGGGCGTGCCGCGTTCGACGCGAGAAAAGAATGCGGCTCAGAAGCGTGAAAAAACCGGTCACGACCACCGCGCTGATGCTAAGGCGATTCAAGCCCATTCCGATGAGCAAGAGCAGGCTCGTCGTCGCTCCGGTGATCTGGATCAGACCGAGAGCCAGGCGCAAAATCGCCCAGGCGACTTCATGGCTCTCGGCCGAATTCGCACCAATTGTTTCATTCTTCATCGCTGCGGAGAGACGGGCAGGCCTGTCTTTAGAAAAGGATCGCCGGACTCACTTTAGACGCTTGTTGGGTCGATCAATGCCGGGCACGAAACCTCGATTCGTTATGGTGTCGGTAGACAGACGTCTTCGCACCACTCTTCGACTTTCTGGCGAATCTCGTCGCGAATTTCGCGCACCCTTTGCATCTTCTCCTCCCGGCTCCCGGTCAGAGCAGATGGATCGGGAAAACTCCAGTGCAACCGCTTAGTTACGCCGCCGAAAATGGGACACCTTTCTGCGCTGGTTTCGTCGCAGACGGTTATAACGTAATTGATGAGTTTGCCGGATTTCCAGACATCGAAGACCCTTTGTGTTCTCTTGAGTGAGATATCGATCCCCACTTCGCGCATCGCTTCCACCACAAGCGGGTTGAGCTTGCCCGGCTCGAGTCCCGCGCTCTGTGCTTCGAAGAAATCGCCGCAGGTGTAATTGAGCCACGCCTCCGCCATTTGGCTGCGGGCGCTATTGTGGGTGCAGATGAACAAGACCTTTGTTTCCATAGTTAGGCGAGGACGCTGCGTCTAAGAGTCAGGATGCAAAGGAAGGCTGCGGCGGGGCAAAATAGTTCCGCCGCAGACGGAGCGCGACGTTCACGAGGAGGATGAGCGCCGGCACCTCAACCAGGGGGCCAATGACAGCGGCGAACGCGGCACCCGAGCTAAGGCCGAAGACCGCCACCGCCACGGCGATGGCTAACTCGAAGTTGTTTGAGCCGGCGGTGAAAGCCAGGGTCGCCGAACGTTCGTAATCAGTCCCCAGCCGCCGGCTCATGAAGAAGCTCAGGAAAAACATGACCACGAAGTAGATAACCAGCGGCAACGCGATGCGCAGCGCGTCGAGGGGAAGGCGGACAATCTCGCTCCCTTGAAGCGAGAACATGACGATGATGGTGAAGAGCAGCGCCACCAGCGTCAGAGGCGAGATGCGTGGAATAAACTCACGTTCATACCAGTTTTTACCCTTGGCGCGCACGAGCAGAAAGCGCGTGGTGATTCCGGCCAGGAAAGGCAAGCCCAGGTAGATGAAGACGCTCGCGGCGACGCTGCCCATCGTTAGCCTACTCAGGTCTACCGTCCCGAATTGTATGCCGAGCAGTGGCGGGAGCACCTTTAGGAAGAAGACGGCGAAAACCGAATAAAAGAGCACTTGGAAGACCGCGTTGAAGGCGACCAGCCCGGCGCAGTATTCCGAGTGGCCTTTGGCGAGGTCATTCCAGACGATCACCATGGCGATACAGCGGGCCAGACCGATCAGGATGAGACCAATCATGTACTCGGGCTTGTCCCGCAGGAAGGTCACCGCCAGCGCGAACATCAACACTGGGCCGATCACCCAGTTCTGGACGAAGGAGAGTGCCAGCACCTTCTTGTCGCGGAACACGTCGCCCATCTCTTCGTATTTCACCTTCGCCAGGGGCGGATACATCATCACGATCAGCCCGATGGCGATGGGAATGGAAGTTGTGCCCACGCTCAAGCCCGTGATCGCCCGCGTGATGCTCGGCGCAAAGTTACCGATGGCGACGCCCGCGAGCATGGCGAGAAAGATCCAAAGCGTCAGATAGCGATCGAGAAAAGAGAGGTTCCTCATC
The DNA here is from genome assembly GCA_003169975.1 of Spartobacteria bacterium. GTDB lineage: Bacteria > Verrucomicrobiota > Verrucomicrobiia > Chthoniobacterales > UBA10450 > Palsa-1392. Next base: position 125,157 of record PNAA01000058.1, read on the forward strand.
GTCGAGGCGCGGGATTCAGGAATTGGAGATGCCATGGCAAGAGTTGCTAAGGGGTGCGTGATTTTTTAGCGGCCGAACAGGAACCAGGAGATGACAACGAGCATGGCCGCGAGCGGCAGCGCGTAGCGGGCCAGGAACCAGGAAAAGCGGGACAGCCATCCTTGCCGCGCAGGTTGGAAAGTAGGCAGGGTAGCGAGGAGGGCCGCGCCGAACATCGCGCCCAACAGGCCGCTGAGGAGGAGTCTCGGAAGAGTCATCGGATTCTCGTTATCCAGCGGTAGCCACCGACCATTCTGGTCTTCATCGGCTGGGCGAATCAACAGCCGAGCAAGGCCCCACCAGTTTCGTTGCATTTCGAGCGAAGCTTCGTCAAAGCCTGCAGGTCGCGCTTAAATACTGGATCGGTCTGCACGCAATCCTGCAGACACTTCAAGTTTGCCTCCAGCTCGGGCTCGCGCCGCGCGGGAAGCGAGTAAATCATCCAGTTGCCGTCGCGCTCGGCCTGCACCATCCCGCGCGCCCGCAGGTAAGCGAGGTGCTTGGAAACTTTTACCTGTGGCTCGCCCAGAACTTCCTGGAAGTGGCAAACACAGAGAGGCCCCCGGCCGAGGAGATGTAGGATGCGCAGCCGCGTCCGGTCGCAAAAGCATTCGTAAATACGGATTAGATCCATCGCTCAGCAACAGCCGCTTGTTGCACAGCCGCTTTCGATGCCGCATTTCTCCTTGGCGAGGCAATCGGTGTGCTTCGCTTCGAGTTGGAAATCGAGATATTCTCCGGCGAAATGCGCCTCGCGGATTGGATATTGCGCCGTCACGCAGCAGTCGTATTCCACTTCCACATCGAGATTATCACCGGGCAGTACCGCTTTCCCGAGGTCGAGAATCCTCCCGAAAGTCTCAGCGTCGAGCCGGTGATCCACGTCATCCGCGACATAGGTCTGGAGAAGGCAAGTATCTTTCGTGTCGTGGAGTGTGCCGCCGCAGTCGATGAAACGCTTGGCGACGTGGCCCACCTCCGTGATGTGGAAGTGAGCGGGGATCGGATCGCCGTCCGGCAGGATAAAACGCGGTGCGGAATCGGGATGCTGCCGGAGAACGGATTTCAATTCGTGGAGCGTCATTACGCATGAATATACCTAGTGCGGTATATTGTCAAATGCCTCGCGCACGGCTTGCCTCGCGAAGCGCGGATGAGAAGGTGGAATTGGCCGGCGTCGCCCACCTCGGCGAGCCAGGGATTCAAGCTGGCATCACGGCGTCCTCTATCAGTTACCTGATCGTCACGCGGTTTTCACGGTTTGTAACATGACGCGGTGCGGGCGCTAGGGTACGGATTTCGCAGGCATCCGACCAAATCCAATATGACGACACCTTTCGCTGTCACTGTTGTCCGAACGAGGAAGCGGCGGCCGGTCAACGGCCCGGGGACGGCGTTTCGAAAATTACAGCGGGAATACCTAAAGGACGAATCCATCAGTTGGTTCGTGATCGAGCTGCTCCTTTTCGGACTGCTCGCAGCGATCTCCGCTGGGTCCTTGTTCCGGGCGTTCGAAGCGATGCGTTCCCTTTGAGATCTGGTTTGCGGCTGTCCGGTCGGAGTCACGCAATTGTAACACTAAAGATTTTGACCCTTCTGCGCGTCTTACGGCACCGTAAACCCAACATGAAAACCCACTTCTTCACTTGCAAACTCTTGGCTGGCTTGCTCCTTGCCGGCATTGCCGGGACCGCTTCCGCGCAGATGACGATCAATGGTGCGGGCGCCACTTTCCCATATCCGATTTACTCGAAATGGTTCGACGCCTACGCCAAGGTCGATCCATCTGTGCGTTTCAATTATCAATCGATCGGGTCGGGCGGCGGCCAGAAGCAGATCCTCGCGCAGACGGTCGATTTCGGCGCGTCGGACGGCCCAATGAGCGACGATAATCTGGCCAAGGCGCCCGGCAAACTGCTCCACATCCCGACGGTCGCGGGCGCCGACGTGGTGACTTACAACCTGCCGGGCAGCCCAACCTTGAGATTAGATGCAGAAACCATCGCCGACATTTTTCTCGGCAAGATCAAGAAATGGAATGACCCGAAGCTCGTGGCGCTCAATCCCGGGGCGAACTTGCCCGACCAGGAGATGGTGGTGGTGCACCGCAGCGATGGCAGCGGCACGACCTATATCTGGACCGATTATTTGAGCAAGATCAGCCCGGAGTGGAAACAGAAGGTCGGGACCAACACTTCGGTCAACTGGCCGACGGGACTCGGCGGAAAAGGCAACGAAGGCGTGGCCGGACAAATCAAACAAACACCGGGCGCTCTCGGCTACGTGGAGTTGATCTATGCAGTCCAAAACAAGATGCCCTACGCCGATGTGAAGAATTCTGCGGGCGAATTTGTGAAGGCATCTCTTGACTCGATTACCGCAGCCTTGGCGACAGCGGAGATTCCAGACGACTTTCGCTTTTCCATTACCAACGCTCCAGGCAAAGATGCCTATCCGATTAGCGGGGCGACTTGGATACTGGTCTATCGGGACCAGAAAGACCCGGCCAAGGGCAAGAAGATGGTGGAGTTTTTGAAATGGGCGGAGAAGGACGGCGAACAGATGGCGAAGGATCTCCAGTACGCGCCGCTCCCAGAAAATCTGCAACAACGCGTCTTGCAGCGGGTCAACGAGATCAAGTATTAAAGTAGTTGAGCGAGCATGCCGCGTCGGCGCCTGCGGGCGCGGTATTTCCGGCTCGGTGAGTTGAAATATGCCTGTCGTCGCACCAATGCCCGCGGTAGAGGGTCGCGCTCACGCGAAGCTGGAGGTGCCGCCGCCCTCGCGCTTTGCCGACAAGGCGTTTGAATGGCTCACCCTGGCGATGGCGCTCGCTGTGGTGCTGCTGGTCATCCTGGTCGGCTGGCAGCTCGCGCGCGGCTCTTCGGCGGCAATCCAAAAATTTGGGTTCCATTTCCTTGCCACCTCGACGTGGGATCCGGTGGCGGAGCAGTTCGGCGCGCTTCCGTTTATTTACGGGACGGTGGTTTCGTCACTCATCGCGTTGCTCATCGCCGTCCCGCTCAGCATCGCGACGGCGATTTACCTGACGGAGTTGGCGCCGCTCTGGATCCGCCAACCGCTCACTTCACTCATCGAAATGCTGGCCGCCATCCCGAGCGTGATCCTGGGACTCTGGGGCATCTTCGTTATGATCCCTTTCCTGCGCGATTACCCGTTTCCCTTCTTGAAGAAATACCTGGGATGGAGCGGGCTTTTCACCGGCCCAATCTATGGTGTGAGCATGCTCGCCGGCGGGATCATCATTGCGATCATGATCCTGCCGATCATCACTTCGGTCTCGCGCGAAATCCTGCGCAGCGTCCCCAACCTGCAGCGCGAAGCCGCCTACGCGCTCGGGGCCACACGCTGGGAAGTGACCCGGATCGCCGTCCTGAGCTATGCGAAGCGTGGCCTTTTCGGAGCAGTGATTTTGGGGCTCGGCCGCGCCCTCGGCGAGACGATGGCGGTGACGATGGTGATCGGCAATACGCCGCAGATCGCAACCTCGCTCTTTGCTCCCGGTTACACCCTGGCGAGCGTGATTGCGAACGAGTTCACCGAAGCGACGACGGATCTTTATCTCGAGGCGTTGTTTGAAATCGGGCTGGTCCTTTTCGGCATCACCATCCTCGCCAACCTGATCGGGCAACTGCTTTTGCGGACTTTGAAAACCTCGAGCGGGACGCGCGGAGCCTAACGATGATGGCGCTACGGCATGACAACCACAGCTGGCGGAAAATCAAGAGCGCCCTCGCTTCCGCGCTCTCCATGCTGGCCGCTGTGCTCGTGATCGCTCCGCTCGGTCTCGTCTTTTTTTACCTCCTGCAGAAAGGCGCGGGCTCGGTCAATTGGCACTTCTTTACCCAGTTGCCGAAGCCGGTCGGCGAGGCTGGTGGGGGCATGGCGAATGCGATTGCGGGCACCGGGGAGCTTTTGGGAATCGCCTCACTCATCGGCATCCCGATCGGCGTTCTGGGCGGCGTTTATCTCGCGGAATACGGCTCGGCCAGAAGCAATTGGTGGCTGCGTTTCGTGGCTGACATTTTAAACGGCGTTCCGTCGATCACCTGGGGCGTGGTTGTTTACGGCATGGTCGTGCTAACCTTCAAAAGTTTCTCCGCTTATGCCGGCGGTCTTGCCCTGGGTTTTATGATGATCCCGCTGATCATGCGCACGACCGAGGAAGTCCTCCTCCTCGTGCCTAACGGCTACCGCGAGGCTTCGCTCGCCCTCGGCATCAGCCGGTGGAAAACGATCGTCCACATCGTGATGAAGACCGCGTCGAAGGGCATCATCACCGGCATTCTGCTCGCGCTTGCGCGCATCGCCGGGGAGACTGCACCGCTCCTTTTCACCGCCTTCGGAAACCGTTTTTGGAATCGCAACCTGGCCGAACCGATCGCCGCGCTGCCCTTGCAAATTTTCTCCTACGCAATCTCGCCCTACGAGGACTGGCACCGCCAGGCGTGGGCCGGCGCCCTCGTGCTCGTGGTGGGAATTTTCGTCATCAATGTGCTCGTTCGCTTCCTTACGCGCGATCGAACCGTACGAATTCTATAAGCAATGGCCGTCAATACCATGTCCTCTTCGACACCCACCTCACAGAGCGGGGCTATGAATCCAACGCCAACATCACCCGCCACCGCGGCCGAGCTCGTCACTGCGAATGCTTTCGCAGTGAAGGATCTTTCGATTTGGTACGGCGAAAAGCAGGCGATCAAGAACATCTCGATCGATATCCCGGTGATGGCGATCACCGCGATCATCGGCCCGAGCGGCTGCGGGAAATCGACCTTTATTCGTTGTCTCAATCGGATGCACGAACTGGTCCCGCGCACTCGGGTGGAGGGGAAAATTCTTTTCCACGGCGAAGATTTGTATGCGGCAGGTTCCGATCCCGCGATGGTCCGTCGACGGGTCGGGATGGTCTTCCAGAAATCGAATCCGTTCCCGACGATGTCGATCGAGGAAAACGTGCTCGTTGGGTTGCGGTTGAACGGAGTGCGCAACCGCCAGGTCCTCAACGAGCGGCTCGAGAAATCGCTCCGCCGGGCCGCCCTGTGGGACGAAGTCAAAAACGATTTGAAGAAGCCGGGCATGAGTATCTCGGGCGGACAACAGCAGCGGCTTTGCATTGCCCGCGCGCTCGCCGTGGAGCCGGAAGTGCTCTTGATGGATGAGCCCTGTTCCGCGCTCGATCCGATCGCGACGGCCAAGATCGAGGAACTGATTCGCGAGCTGCGCGACCAGTACACGATCGTGATCGTGACCCACAACATGCAACAGGCGAGCCGGGTTTCCGACCGGACAGCCTTCTTTTACGTCGGGGAACTGATCGAGTTTGGTGACACGGCGCAGCTTTTCAATCGGCCGAGAGAACGGCAGACCGAAGACTACATCACCGGACGATTTGGTTGAGCCGATGGTTTATTCCCGGCACATTCTGCGCGAATTCGACACCGCCCTCGACGCGTTGCGCTCCGATGCCTTGATGATGGCCAGCCTGACGGATCGCAATTTGCAAAACGCGATGACCTGTCTGCTCGATCGCGTTCCTGAGCTTTGCGCCGTGACGGTGGCCGATGAAAAGGAGGTCGACGCTTTGGAGAAGAAAGTGGATAGCAACGGCGTTGAAATTTTACTCCGCTTCCAGCCCGTCGCCTCAGATCTGCGGCAGGTCGTCTCGACGATGAAGCTCGGGAGCAATCTCGAGCGGGTGGCGGACCAAGCCGTCAAAATCGCGCGCCGCTCGCGCAAGCTAACGATGGAGCCGGAACTCGACGAGGCCATCGCGCTCGGCCCCCTTTTCATCGAAGCGATTTCGCTCTTTCGCGATAGCATCCGGTCTTTCGCCGATGGCGATGTCACGCTGGCCCGGTCACTGCATGAGCGGGACCGGGAGCTCGATCAAATGAATCACGACATCGCAGACGATCTCACGGCGAAGATGGCGGAACAGCCCGATCGCATCCCCGATTACCTTAATTTGCTCTTCATCGCGCGCCATCTCGAGCGGGTTGGCGACCACGCCAAGAACATTGGCGAGGACGCGGTTTACACGGCGCAGGCGGAGGACATTCGGCACCCGAATAATCTTCTGGAAGTTGGTTGAGTTTGCCCGGAATCCACGGACCGGATTCTATTTCTTCGCGAACTTGGGCGGAAACAGCCAGAGGAGCTTCCCTTTTTGCAAATTCAAGTCGACGAGCGCCACCCCGGCCTTGGAGAGCTTCAGGCTGGCGCCGGTCAAGGCCGTGATGACCAGCGAAAAGTCCGGTTCGTGACCAACCAGCATTAAGACTTGCTGGGGATACTTTCGCAGCAGTCGCGTCAAATCCTCGATCCCGAATCCCGGCGTGAGCAGTTTCTCTTCGCGAACCCGGACCTTGAGGTGCTCCGCGGCGATGTCAGCCGTCTGGGCCGCGCGCGGCAATGGACTCGTTAGGATAACGTCGAGCTTGACCTTGAGTTCGGCCAGAAATTCTCCCACCGCGTGCATTTCTTTCCGACCGGCCTTCGTCAGTGGTCGCTCGTCGTCCGACTGGTCCCAATCCGGCCAATCGGCCGCTCCGTGGCGCAGAAAATAGAGTCGCATTTAGGCCGCCACCGGAGGTCCCTGATGCCGAATGTCTTCGGCCGCAGCGGCGTAGACCGCATCCTCGGCAATGTTGGTCGCGTGGTCACCGACCCGCTCCAGATGCCGGGCGATGAACATGAGATTGAGATAGCCTCGCAGTTGATCCAGATTCTGGGCCATCCGCTCGATCAGACGCCGGCTGGCGACGGCATTCATCTCATCAAGAGCTTTGTCCCTGGCTTTTAGACCGCGGCCGAGCTCCACGTCTTCGCGCACGTAAGCATCGACGCTGTCCTTGAACATTTGCATGGAGTGCTCGCGCATCGGCGCGACAAACTCGACTTCGGCCAGCGCCGGATGCTGATTCAGCTTGCGCGCCTTTCGCGCGATGCTCACCGCCTGGTCGCCCATGCGTTCCAGATTCGAGCAGAGCTTCATGGCCGAGACGACGCGTCGGAGATCGGATGCGACCGGTTGAAACCGGAGCAGCAACTCGATTCCGTCCTTGTCGACTTGCTTCTCGAGCTGATCGATCTCTTCGTCGTCCGCGATCGCCGTTGCGCAAAGATCGTCGTTGCGTTGCAGCAAGCCATTCAGTGCATTGTCGAGACTGCGTGTCGTTAGGCTGGCCATCGTCAGGACGTTGTTGCGCAGCGTGGCGAGTGCTTCATCGAATGTGCCTAAAATGTGTCTTGCCTGGGTCATTATTCTAATTTCTAGCGGATCTTGGGTCGTCTGCGGCAGCGCAACTTTGAAGGAAAAACGATCCCGCCGCGTCCTAAATTGGCAAAATTTTTATTGTTACGTTTCCGTGGCAGCGATCGGAAAACGCACCTGGACCGTCGTGCCGCGACCGAATTCACTCTCGGCCTCGACGGTGCCGCCATGCAGTTGCGCGATGTGCTTGACAATCGAAAGCCCAAGTCCGGTCCCGCCAAGTTCCCGGTGACGCGCCTTATCGGCCCGGTAAAACCGCTCAAAGATTCTCGGCAAATCGCGCGCCGGGATTCCCACACCGTTATCGGCCACACTCAGGCTGATCGTTTTACCCGTGCGCTGCGCGCGGACGACAATCCGTCCGCCCGGCGCCGAGTATTTGACCGCGTTGTCGAGCAGATTGTAAATGACCTCCTGCAACCGGCCTTCGTCCGCGCGCAGCGCCGGAAGATCATCGGGGACGTCGACCTCAGCCTGCAGATTTTTCGAGGCAAATTTCTTCTCCCAATCGTGCATGATCCCGCGCAAAAATATCGCGGGGCGCACCGTCGTTAGGTCGAGCGTCACTCCCGGCCCCTCGAGCCGGGCGAGGCTCAGCACGTCGTCGACCAGCAGGTTAAGGCGGTTGGAATGCCGCTCCATCACCTCAAGAATGCGCAGCAGCTCGGCCGGCGGTTGGTTTGGATTTTCGAGCAGGGTCTCGAGATATCCGCGCAGAATCGAAAGCGGCGTGCGCAGCTCGTGCGACACATTTGCCACGAAATCGCGGCGCATCGTCTCCGTCTGCCGCATCTCGGTCATGTCGCGAAACAAGATGACAGCGCCGCTCACGTCGCCCGGCTCATCCTTGATCGGCTCCGCGACGACCTCGAGATGGCGCTCGGTGCCCGCCGGGCGCTGGAGGGTGAGCGTGCCGCGGCGGGTTTCGCCACTGGCGAGGGCTTCGCCTAACAATCGCTCCACGGCCACGTCGCGCACCATCTCCAGCAGCGTGCCGTCGCGGGTTTGCGGATTGATTGCGAACGCTTCCCGGAAGGCGCGATTCATCAGCCGGACGCGCCGCTGGCGGTCCGCGACGACGAGTCCATCGGCCATCGCGCCAACGATGGCCAGCACTCCAAATTCGCCTTCCTGCACCCGTGCCCGCAGCGCGCTTTCGCGCAGTGCTAGTTGCTCGAGCGCCAGCGCGATGTGGCGCACGCGCGCGCCGCCGCCAATGAGAAAGGTCCGAGGCACCCGTTCGGCGTTGAGCGCTCCGACCAGCTGCTCAAGTTCGCGGCACGGCAGGATCCAGTCGCGCCGGACGCGCCACCAGCCGTAGGCCAGCACGGCGAGCGCGAGCGCAAAAGCGAGCCAGCCCATGCGTCGCGCTTATTCGCGCAAACGGTAGCCGAAGCCGCGCACCGTCTCGATCGCGCTGGCGGCTTTGCCCAGTTTCTCGCGCAGCCGGCGCACATGGGTATCGACCGTGCGCGTGTCGATCGCGGTTTCGTAGCCCCAGACTTCGTTGAGCAGTCGATCGCGCGTCTGCACCCGCCCCGGCCGTTGCATGAGCATGCTGAGCAGCTTGAACTCGACCGCCGTGAGGACGACGGGCCTGCCCGCCACCAAAACCCGATGCCGCGCGGAGTCGATCGTAATCGAACCGCGCGTCATGTTTTCTTCCGCCCGCTCGCCCTGGCCCCGGCGCAGGATCGCCTTGATCCGCAACAACATTTCCCGCGGACTAAACGGCTTGGTCACGTAATCATCTGCGCCGAACTCGAGCCCGACGATGCGATCGACCTCCTCCGCTTTCGCCGTGAGCATAATGATCGGGATGTGGTGGGTCGACGAATCGGTCTTGAGAATTTTGCAGACCTCGAGGCCCGACATGCGCGGCAACATCAGGTCGAGCACAATCAGCGCGGGCAATTCGGCCCGCGCCTTTTTTAATCCTTCAGCGCCATCCTGCGCGGTCGCGATGGAGAAACCGCCGGCTTTGCGCAGCTGGAGAGCGAGCAAATCGACCACATCGGGTTCGTCCTCGACGATCAGGATTTTTTTGTTAGGCGAAGCGCTCATCAGACGGTGGAAAAACAAAGTATGGCGCAAGGGATGCAGCTGACAATTTGCGAATCTTATGCGCCGGGACTCCCAATGGTCAATCGCGGGCCAGCCGGACGTTGCTGTAGCGGCTCGCCCCGGTCACTTCGTCGCCCAGCCAGTCGGGCGGACGAAACGAGTGATAGGTTTGGACATTCGGGAATTCCACTTCCGCGACCATCAACCCCTCATTCGATCCGCGATAAATATCGATCTCGATCGTGAGTTTTTTCCACGGCACGTAATAGCGCGTTTTCGTTAGGCGAGCACCTGCGGTCGCCGGCCAAAGGATGGCAAATTGCGCAGGGGTGAGATGGATTTCGCGCTCCTCGCGCGCGCGGGCCGGGCCGCGCTTGAAGGTAAGCGTGCAGGCGCGGCCAGCGCGCCGCAGCCGCACATGCGCCTTGTCCCGTCCGACGGCCAGATAACCCTGCGCGATTTCCTTGTGCGGAAAACGATCGAGCGCGCGGGGCAATTTATCGATCAGGAATTTTCGCTCAATTTCGAGGTGAGGATCTTTCATGGCGGCGGCGTGCCAGGGAGGGGACTCGAACCCCTAAGGATTGCTCCACCAGATCCTAAGTCTGGCGCGTCTGCCAATTTCGCCACCCTGGCTTTTTGCGGGCGGCCCACTCTAGCACAATTCGCGGTGAACGTTTCGCTCGGCGAAGCGCGGGCGGCGGAAGAGATACGAGGACGAGATTCGCGCGAGGCGGATCGTCCCCCCAATTCGTGAGCGATTAGTGCGGTGCCGAGATCAATTGGTCGCCACTGGCTTGGCGCAACACGTGGTGTCGACTTTCGAGGCAGCGATGTTCGCAACGGTCACGACATCCCGCGGCGGCAGGGTATGGCCACCTGCGACTGTCTTGACTTCCGTCTTTTCGATCCACTCGTCGGTCACACCATCCAGATGCGCGAAGGCGTGCTTGGCTAACTCTGCCACGTTGGTATTCGGCGCGAGCATGCCGGCCGCAATCATTTCCTCAGTCGCTCTTTTCACCGAGGCTTCGGCGCGGGAGACGCTCGGGATATAACGCAGCTTCGAGCGCGCGATCGCGTTCAGTTTCGGATTGGAGGCAAGATACTTTTTGTCGACCGACATTTGGGCCGCGGCGGCGGGATTAGTTTGGACCCGCTTCGCTCCCTTAAGCAGAGCGCGCGTGGCCGCAGCCGCTGTTTTCGGATTGGCGGCGAGCCATTTTCCGTTGGCGATGACTTCGCAACAATACTCGTCTTTGTAACCCTCGTCGGCTGCTTGGTCCGCGACGTTTCGAACCTTACTGCTGGTCAACAGCATGCTGCCGATTGGCTCGGAGTCGGCGACTGCATCCACTTCTCCCTTGTCGATCGCCAGGCCCAATTCGCCGACGGGAAATACCTTCCATTCAATCTCCCTACTCCCAACAATGCCGTGACATTTCAGGACTCGATTGGAGTAAACAAAGGGCGGTGTTCCCATCCCCGGCACACCAATACGTTTCCCACGCAGATCTTCGACGGAGTGAATGCCACTGTTAGCCGCCGCCTGGATACGCAGGCATCCGGTATGAATGCCACCCGTGAACTTGACATCGAATCCCTGCTCGATCGGCTTCAGGAAATACATCACGAGGTGCTGAGTGATGTCGTATCCGCCCAAGGCGAGCGTATCCTTGTAGTTTTTCCAATCGCATTTGCTTAGCTCGACATCGAGGCCTTCATCCTTGAAGTAGCCGTTCTCGACCGCGCTGAAGATGGATGCTTCACAGGTGAGGCCGATGTAGCCGACACGGACTTTGTTTGATTCAGCGGCAGCGGTTTCCGATTTCTTGCTGTAGCCGGTAAGGAGGACAGCGCCTAACGACGCAACTTTGGCCTTTCTCTGGGTTCCTACTTGGTGGAAATCATCGGGCCGAATGGCAGCGTAGCGGCAAAGCCTAGAAATTAAAGGTCGCTTGGACGTAACCGAAATCGGCGTCGTCGCTCGGTCCGGTGGCACTAAAATGCTCGAATGCTCGAGCCATGCGGGAACCGTTTGAAATCCGTCAGCTGCGATATTTTCTCGAGGTGGCCGACGCGGGAAGCTTTAGCCGCGCGGCCAAACGCCTCGGCGTTTCGCAGCCCGTCGTTTCCCAGCAAATGCGCGATCTCGAGATCGCCTGCGCGCGGTGCTTCTCCAGCGCCGGGGAAAACGGACTACGCTCACCTCCGCGGGTCTGCTTTTTCAGGAACACGCCCGGACTATTCTGCGGCAGATAGAGAAATCCTTGCAGGAGATCGGTAACGAGCCGGGAGAACTTTGCGGAACGCTCCGGTTGGGCGTCATCCCATACCTGAACGTGGCGCTGATGCCGCAATTACTCGGCCGATTTGCCGAGGAAAATCCGGGCGTCGACCTGAGCATTCTGGAAATTTCCTCGACTCGATATCGAGACGGGACTGGAAGACGGCCGGCTGGACGTGGGATTGGGTTGGGTCACGCGGCACTCGCCCAATCTGCGCTACGAGCATCTCTGTAACGATAAGTTCATGGTGGTGGTCGCCGAAGGGCACCCGTGGGCGCGGCGCCGGGTCGTCGAACTCTCCGAATTGCACCGACAACGCTTGCTGCAATTGCTGGACACTTATGTCATGCGGCGGATGACGGACGAGATTTGCCGAAATCATCGAGTCCGCCCCCGCACCGTCGCGGAGATCAATTCGATTGAGACGCTGCTTCGCTCACTGGAGCCGCTCAAGGCGGTTGCTTTGATGCCGCAAGTCTCGTTGCGCGGCGCAGAAAACCTGAGATTGAAGGCCATCCATCTGGAGGGCAGAGACCTTGGACTGGAGATTGGCCTCTTGCGGCTCATCGATTCGGGGGACGAACAGCACGGTGGCAGCATTCACCAAGTTCGCCAGAACGGTCATCCCGAAAATGATCGAAGAAAGCGGAGCCTAACCGCCAAACATCGAGGTGGCCTCGAGCGGCCGCCGACCTCTCCGGGAATACCTTCGGGGTTTAAGTCGACTCTCGGAAAACCGCTACGATGAAGTTTCCGCGCCCTGGGCTTTTTGCGCGATCAAATCGCCCAGGTTGCGCAAAGTCGCGAAGTTTTCCGCGATGAGTTCCTCGTCTTCCACCCGGATGCCGCAGTCGCTTTCCATGAACGCCACCAGACGAATGAGACCGAGCGAGTCGATTTGGAGCGGTTCGTCCGGATCAGTGACCGGGGGCAAAGGGGCTCGGCTCTCGTTGATGTAGTCTTTAAGTTTCTGTGGTATTTCCATGTTTGGTTGACGGGTAAAAATTATCCGACGCTGCCGAGTGCTTGTGTGGAAGCAGCGAACTTGTTCGCCTCTTCTTCCGGTTTTTGACCAGTACCTTGATCCATCCATTCTTCAGTCGTTTCAACAACTGAATCGGGTGCCCACAGTGCGGCGCGTTCCGGATGGTAGCGAGACCCGATCGGGATCGAATAATCATCCGGGTGCTCGTAGTCGCGTTCACGCTTGAGCATCTTGCGGAATTGTAGAATTGCGTTTGAAGGCTGGTGTTCTGTCTCGTAGACCCGGCCCGCGAATGCGTCGGTCAACTCGGCGCGATAGCGGTGGTGCACGAACACGGAAAAGGCAAACGGTTGTTCCCAAAAGAGGTCGATCATGTCTTCCAAATTATCCGTCGCTTTCTCGCAAAAACACTGATGAGCATCGAATGGATTCGCCTCGTCGCGCCCCTCGCCACTCAGATACGCAACGACATGGGGGATGGCAAACTCCGCTTCCCGGAGGGCGGCCGACAAGCCGAACGAAAAGATGGGATCGACGAAACGATGAGCGTCCCCGATGCAGATGAAACCCTTCCCGCAGAAGCCCCGCACCTGGTAGGAGTAATTGGGAATGACGTGGACCGATTCCACGAATTCGATGTCCTGGACGCGACGGGCCAGTTCCGGATTGATCTCCGGCAGATAGCTGAGGAAAAATGCATTAGGCGTTTGCTTGTGCGCGACAAACTCCGCGGTCGGCACGACCAGACCGAGACTAACGACTTCGTGGTCGACCGGAATGGACCATCCCCAGTGAAATTTCTTCTTGTAAAAGATAAGGGTATTGTCTTTTGCCATCTCCCCGGAAGTTTCGCTGTCGCGGATGACTCCTTTGACATGCGCGAAGAAGGCGATCTGCTTGTCGTAACTGCCGACATATTTCGGTCCGGTCACCTTTTGATTAGCGAGAAACGTTGCCATCCCCGAACAATCCAGGACCACCTGTGCCTCGATTTCTTCGGTGCTGCCGTCGGGCCGCCGCATCACGACGCCCCGTAAAACGCCGTCATCCGTGAGGACCGCTTTGGCCGCTGTTCCCCGGATCACGGTGGCTCCCCGGGCTTGGGCTTCGCGGAGCATCATCGCGTCGAAGTCGCTGCGCCGCACCTGCCAGGTGGAGGCGGATTGCAGATTCCAATTTTCGTCGCGCCGCGCTACCGGGATAAACCAGCTGCTTGTGCCAAATACTCTCACGCCATGCTTCACCGGGTACTCGCTTTCCAACATCTGTTTCTCGAGGCCCAGGCGACGGAGCAGGGCGCCCGCTTCGCCGGTCATTGATTCGCCAATGTGGAAACGCGGAAATTCCTCCTGTTCGAGGATGATCGGTTTGATGCCTTCCTTGGCCAACAGCATGGCCGCTGCCGAGCCGCCGGGTCCGCCGCCGATAATCAGCACGTCAGTTTTCATATCTTATGGGATCGAAAGGTTTCGGTGTTAACCGAGCGACAGGACCTCGTCCTGTTCTCAAGAGCACGTTGTGAACCATCGTCAGCGGTCTCGAACAACGAACCCTGATTCAGGACGGCAAACGACTCCTATTACAGATACTTCACTCGGTCTAATGATTCGAAGATTCTGGAAGCTTGTAAGCGATTTGTAAAGCAAATTTGTCCGTCAGGAGCGGATATGGGTCTCGTTTTTCCCCTGCGGGACCTTTGTCGGAATTGAGGCTGCCAAGAAACGGTCCGCCGGGTCGATTTTCCCGTGGTCTTCTCGCTCTCATGCGCGCGATTCCGAGCCGCTTCGTTGGAAATCCGCCCGGTGACCGATTTGGTATGATTATAGCTGTTACAATGATTATGGAAATTATTACCGCATGGCGAGGTGTCACGTCTCGCTCTCGTTGGAGCCCGAGGATCTTGAAGTTGGCCCTGTGCGGAGCGATCCTCGCGGTTCCCAGCCTCTCTTTCGGGCAGGTCCCACGCGGGGTCTTTTCCATCGCAAACTCCGGGAAACAACCTCTTGCCTCGGTTCTTGCCAATCCCAACGTAGACGGCATCACGGTCCGGCAAGACTGGGCTACACTCGAACCCACGGAAGGCAATTTCGACTTTAGCTTTCTTGATTCGGCGATTGCGTCCTGCGCCGCTTCCAACAAACAAGTCCTGCTGCGCATTGGCACTCAAGCCGCCAAGCCGGCTTGGGTAACGAATGCGGTCGCCGCCGCGGGCGGCAGTTTTTTTTCGTTCGTCGATACTACCGGCACACCGACGACGATCCCCGTCTTTTGGGACCCGACATTTTTGGCGAAGAAGACCGCAATGATCGCGGCCGTGGGAGCACATTTAGCCAATAATCCGACCGTCGCAGTCGTGTCGGCGAGCTTCGCCAATGCCATCAGCGAGGACTGGAATGTCCCCCATACCCCGACCGACGTGACCAACTGGCTGGTTTTGGGCTACACCACCGACAAATTACTGGCTGCGGGTCAGGAAATCATCGACGCCACCATGATCGCTTTCCCGAACCAGATCGTGACCATGGCCGTCGGCGGCAGCGGGCACGTTAAAGGAATCAATCTTGATCCGACCAACGACTACGCAGCCCGGGCGGCGGTGGCAACCGCGCGCGCCTCGTGGCCCGGGAGATTTAACGTGCAGAAGAACGATCTCTCCACCTTCATACCCGCTGCGCCGGGAACTGATTCGCTGTACGAGATGATTTGGGATTTTCAGCCCGATGTCGCGGGACAGATGGTTTTTCAATGTTTCAACGACCCCACCTACCGGGCGAACAACGGAGTGCCACAAGACCCGTCAATTACGTTGGAACAGTCGATCGATGGCGCCGTGAGTTATAATGAGAAATATGTCGAAGTCTACCAGACCGATGCGAACTCCCTCCTCGACGCGATAGCCTACGCGCACGCTGCGCTCACAGCCGATCCGTCTCCAACGCCAACACCGTCTCCAACGCCGACCCCAACGCCGACCCTAACGCCGACCCCAACGCCGACCCCAACGCCGACCCCAACGCC
>PNAA01000020.1 GCA_003169975.1 Spartobacteria bacterium
TTCCTTTCTTCTGGTCTAGAGCCTACGGAAAATCCGGCGTTCTATCCCTTCCGGTAACCAGCCACTCGATGGATCGCTGCAGCCGCATCAAGGATGAAGGATGAAGGATGAAAATATTGGCGAGAAGCTCTCCCGCGTTCCTGCCTTCACGGTTCGTAGCCTGTGTGACTGGCGCGTCGTCTTCCGTCGGCGTCAACCGGGGCAGATTGTGTCTTCCATTGCGCTGAGACTCACGTAGAAATTGGCGCGTGTTCAGGCTCACGAAGGCTCTCGGCAAGGGTCCGCGGCGTAAGCTGCGGATGTTGCCGCTGCTGGCGGCCACTTACTTTATGGTCTCGGGCGGGCCGTATGGGCTGGAGGAGATCATCGGGGACACCGGCTATGGCTGGTCGCTGCTCATCCTCTTCGCGCTCCCGTTTTTCTGGAGTCTGCCGACGGCGCTGATGATCGGCGAACTGGCCGCGGCCGTGCCGCAGGAAGGTGGCTTCTACGCCTGGGTGCGACGCGCGATGGGTCCTTTTTGGGGTTTCCAGGAGGCATGGCTCTCGCTCGCGGCTTCGATCTTTGACATGGCGATCTATCCGACCTTGTTCGTGACTTATCTCGAACATTTCCAAGGTTGGGGTCCGGTCCTGACCACGGGTCACCGGGAGCTGTGGATCGAGCTGGCGGTCGTGATCATCGCGACCCTGTGGAACCTGCGCGGGGCGGTCGCGGTGGGCGCTGGCTCGGTCGTGATGTGGTTTGTGGGTCTGGCGCCTTTTGTCGTCCTGCTGGGGGCGGCGTTCTGGCGCGGGCTGCATTCCGCGCCAGCCACGCTCGCGCCGCCGCATGGTCACGCCGATCTGGCGGCGGGAATGCTGGTGGCGCTCTGGAATTACATGGGCTGGGATAATGCTTCGACGATCGCCGGCGAGGTGGAAGAGCCGCAGCGGACTTATCCGAGGGTGATGGTGACCGCGGCGCTGATCACGATGGCGACTTACCTGCTGCCGGTCGCGGCGGTCTGGTTTGCGGGGATTGCGCCGGACCAATTCTCGACCGGCGCCTGGGTGGACGCAGCGCAGAATCTGGTGGGGTATCCGCTGGCGCTGGCGCTGACTCTGGTGGCGTCACTGGATAGCCTGGGCAATTTCAATTCACTCACTCTCAGCTATACGCGTCTGCCCTATGCGATGGCTTGCGACGGCCTGCTCCCGAGGGTGTTGACGCGCAGACTTCCGAACGGGGTGCCGTGGGTGTCGCTCTTGGTCTGCGCGCTGGGCTGGTCGCTCGCGCTCGGGCTGAAATTCGACCGGCTGATCACGGTCGATATCTCGCTCTGGGGCTTGAGCGTGGTGCTCGAGTTCGTCGCCCTGGTGATGCTGCGGGTGGCGGAGCCGGATCTGCCCCGGCCTTTCCGGGTGCCGGGCCCAACGTGGGTGGCGGTCGCTTTGGGAGCCGGGCCGGCGGTGCTGGTCGTCTTTACGCTCTGGGTGGCTCGCGCGGAGCGCGTGGGACCGCTTCCGGCGGCGCTCTTTTCCTTGGGAATCGCCGCCTGTGGCGTGCCACTGTATGCGCTGGCGAAGTGGCGGCTCGACCGTCGGTCGACGGCATAACTGTCGCGGAGCAACCGCCCTGCTCTGCAAGGAAGAAGTTCCGAAAAGCTGCCGTAACGGCTGCGAAGCAACGGTCGGCTTCGCCTTCGCCCGGCGGGAGCGACATGATCCTGAATTCATGCAGGGCGACCCTGAATTCTGAAAATGTTTTCCTGAACTCGCGCAGACCGTTCGCGAAATCTCCCTTGCCTTGTCATCCGCTACGGTACGGAGACTCGCGGATTGGGCCTAAGACATCTGGAGCAACGACCAGCCGCAGCGCCCGCCGCCAAGCTCGTGCCGTCGACGTTGGAAAGCGTCTAAAAGGCGCAAGGAACCACGCCACCGTCAGCACTCTCGTGTGGTGCTCGAGGTGGGTTCTTCCCCCGGCTTCCAGATTTGCTGCGGGTCAGAAGCGCAGATGCTTCACAGTGAGCCCGTGATTGATCAACTCGCTGAGCGCGTCGATCCCGATGCGCAGGTGCAGGTCCATGAACTTGTTCGTCACCGCTTCGTCGCTCAACGCCGTCTTCACCCCTTCGGGCACCATCGGCTGATCCGACACGAGGAGGAGCGCGCCGGTCGGAATCTCGTTGTGGAAGCCGGTGATGAAGATGGTCGCCGTCTCCATGTCGATCCCCATGCAGCGCACCCGCGCCAGATATTTCTTGAACGCCTCGTCGTGCTCCCAGACCCGCCGGTTCGTCGTGTAGACCGTCCCGGTCCAATAATCTTTCCCGTAGTTGCGGATCGTGGTTGAGATCGCTTTTTGCAACGAGAAGGCCGGGAGCGCCGGCACCTCAGGCGGCAGGTAATCGGTCGAGGTCCCCTCGCCCCGGATCGCCGCGATGGGGAGGATCAGGTCGCCCAGTTTATTCTTCCGCTTAAGGCCGCCGCATTTTCCGAGAAAGAGCACGGCCTTGGGCTTGATCGCGCCCAGCAGATCCATCACCGTCGCGGCGCTCGCGCTCCCCATCCCGAAGTTCAGGATCGTGATCCCGTTGGCGGTCGCGTTCGGCATCGGCCGGTCCGAACCGCGCACCGCTACGCCGAAAGCCTCGGCAAACCAGTTCACGTAATTGCTGAAATTCACCAGCAAAACATACTTCGAGAAATCCTTCGCCGGCGTCCCCGTGTAACGGGGCAGCCAGTCGGCGACGATGTCGGCTTTGGTTTTCAAGATGGGAGATTGAATCAGGTAAGCACGAAAGAAGAAAGGCTTGGGGCATGCGGGTCAGGCGCGCTTTGGACTTTTCGGCGGGCGGGCGGGCGCTTACGCTCGGGCGGTGAAGAAGATTCTCTGCAGCGCGGCGGTTATGCTGATTTCCGGTTTCTTGACGGCCAACGGCCAAACACCCAGCCAGACCAGGCCGGATATTTCCAACAAGACGTTGCTCACCAAACCCGGCCCCAGCCTGCAAGGCCGCGCGGAAGCCACCGCGTTGCACAAGCTGGCGGACGATTATTACGATTGGCGCAACGCGCAGTTTCCCGTGCGGAGCAGCGACGCCGGGCTGCATACCTGGGATGACCGCCTAACGGATTACTCCGCGGAAAAAATAGCGGCGCGGGCGGAATACACCCGCGCCCTGCTCGCCAAGGTGAACGCGATGCAAACCGCCAACTGGCCGAAAGACGAGCGGATCGATTGGATGCTCTTTCGCGCGCAACTCGAGGGCGCGGCCTTCGACGATCGGATCTGGCACTCGACCAGCCGCGATCCGCAGACCTACGTGAGCGAATGCAGCAACGGGATTTTCTCGCTCCTGAAAAAGGAATACGACACGCCGCGAAACCGCGCTCTGGCCGCGACGAAACGGCTCCAGGCGATGCCGGCCCTGCTCGCCCAGGGGGAAAAGAACCTGCAGAAGCCGGTGCGGCTTTTCGCCCAGCTCGCGATCGCCTCGGCGCGCGCGATCGACCCGCTCTTGAACGACAGCCTGATGACGCTCGCGACCGGTCTCGCGCCTAACGAAAAGGAAGCGCTCATCACGGCGCGCGACGAGGCGCTCGCGGCGCTCCACGGGTTTGCCGATCGCCTCGAGAAACAACTCCCGTCCATGGTCGCCTTCGCGCCCATGGGAGAGAAAAATTACAACGACTACCTCCATCACATCCTGCTCCTGCCGCTCGACGCGGCGCAGGTGGAAATGATCGGGCGGGTGGAACTGGCTCAGTACCGCACCTACGAAGCGTGGCTGCCGGATCCGTCGCTGGCCGATCCCGATCCGAGGCGGAGCAAAAATATTCCGCCGGACCAGGCGTCGTTCCTGAAAGCGTATGAGAGCCGCGAGGCAGAGATGATTCAGTTCCTGAAAGATCGCCGGTTAATCACGCTGCCGGATTACCTCGGCAAATTTGAAATCCGACAATTGCCCGAAGCGTTCAAACCGACCAGTCCGGGAGGGTTCATGAATCCACCGGGCGTTTACGACAAGGACTCGACCGGTTTCTATTTCATCCCGACCTACAGCCCGGACTCGAAGAACTTCTACATCCGCGCGGCGATCGAAGATCCGCGTCCGATCCTCGGGCACGAAGGCATCCCGGGGCATTTCCTCCAGCTCTCGATTGCCAACCATCTGACGGACGAAATTCGCCGGCAACACGACAACAACGTCTTCATCGAAGGCTGGGCGCTTTATGGCGAGGAAATGCTGATGCGTGAGGGCCTTTACCCGCTCGACTCGGCCTCGCAGGGGCAGGTCTTGCGGCTGGCCCGCTATCGGTCGGCGCGCATCGGGGTCGATGTGAATCTGCACACCGGCAAATGGACCTTCGAGCAGGCGGTGAAATATTTTATGGAAGCCGGCGGGCTCGACCACGAAGCGGCCGAAGGCGAAGCGGCCGGCGCGGCTTCCAACCCAACGCAGAAGATCAGCTACATCGTCGGGAAATGGCAGATCATGGATTTGTTAGGCCGCTATCGCGACGAACAGGGCAAAAACTTTCGGCTTGGCCAATTCCATGACGACCTGATTAAGAACGGCAGCCTGCCGCTCTCGGTCATCAAGTGGATCATGCTCGATGATCCAGCGGACGTGGAAGAGGCGCTGAAGTAACGGGACGATCACCCGCTCCCTCATCGCTCCGGCCTAAGGACCGGGCTTTTTCGGCTTCGGAGTTGGAGTGGCATCCGGCGGCAAAGTCCGGCGGGGCCGCGCGGTGGGAGTCGGCGTCGCCAGGGCCCCCTTTTGCTTGTATTCGAGGCGCGCTTTGCGATTTTTCGCGTCCTCGTTCGTCGGCTCCAAGCTCAGCACCTTGTCGCAATCCGCGATTCCTTTAGAGAGGTCGCCCTTCAACTCATAGACGTAGCTGCGGTCGAGATAACCTTCCTTGTCCTTCGGCTTGTCCTTGATGATCGCGTTGAAATCGGCGATCGCCTTGTCGTACTCCTTCAGGTTCCAAAATGCGAAAGCGCGGCGATCGAGGATCGCGGGATCGTCCTTTTCTTTCAGGACCACGTTGTAATCCTGGACGGCTTTTTGGTAGTCCTTGGTCGCCAGATAGGCGAAGGCGCGAAAGCGGTAGCTCGCGACGCCGTTCGGATTGAGCTTGATCCCCCGATCGAGATCCTCGATCGCCTTGTCGTATTTCTGCTGCGTAGTGTAGGTGACGCCGCGGTTGATGTAGCTGGCCGAATTATTTGGCTCGGCCTCAAGCCCATCGCTGAACGCCTTGATCGCCTCATCCAATTTCCCCGCGCCGCGCAAAGCGATGCCGAGGTTGTTGTGGTTGTTGGCTTCTTTCGGATCGGCCTCGACCGCCTTCCGGAAGGCCTCAATCGCCTTGTCCCATTGTCCTTTTTTCGCCGCCTCTTTTCCTTCCACGGCATATTTGTAAGCGTCCGCCTTGTTGTCGGCGAAAGTGATGGCGGGTAAAAACAACGCCAGCGAGAGCGACGCGGCGGCGAACTGACGGTTCAAACTTTTCATATTGTTGCGTTTCCCAGTATACAGACGCGCGGGCACTTTGGTCGCAACAATTCTCTCCCGCAAGTGGAAGCTGGCGCTGCGCTGGCGGAATTAAACCGCCGGCGCTTCGACCGCAGAACCCGGCTCATCGACCCGCGTGATGCGCAGCGCCCGGCCGGTCGTTTCGTCGATCTCGACGAGCACCCCGCGCAAGCGCGCTTCGCCGCCGGCCACCGGGAAGGGTGCCGGAAGATTCGAAACAAAACGCCCGACAATCGGCTCGATCGCCCGGCCGAGAATCGAGTGCACCGGCCCGCACATCCCGGCATCGCAGATAAACGCCGTCCCGTTCTCGAAAATCTGCTCGTCGGCCGTCTGCACATGGGTGTGCGTGCCGAGCACGGCCGAGACCCGGCCATCGAGATAACGGCCGAGCGCGATTTTTTCGCTCGTCGTCTCGCCGTGCGCATCGACCACGATGACCGGGGTCTCCTCGCGCATTGCATTGACCGCCGCATCGAGCAGCGGGAACGGATTCTCGAGGATCGGCTGCATGAAAGTGCGCGCCTGCACGTTGATCACACCGACTTTGCCTTTCGCGGTCTCGAGGACCACCGTGCCCGCGCCGGGCGCGCCGGCTGGATAATTGAGCGGCCGCAACAAACGCGGCTCCGTGTCGATGAAGGGCAGAATCTCCTTGCGATCCCAGATATGGTCACCGGTCGTGATGACCGAGACTCCGGCGCGCAACAAGTCGATCGTGATCTTCGGAGTGATGCCACGGCCGGCCGCGGCGTTCTCGCCGTTGACAATCGTGAAATCAATCGCGTGCGCGCGCTTCAATTCCGCCAGGCGCGCGATGACCGCGCTGCGCCCGGGCTCGCCGACGACGTCGCCGAGGAAAAGAATCGTGAGCATGGCGCGATCATCGTATTAAACTCAAAAATCCCAAACTGATGTTTCGCTCTCTCGTTACCCATGGGTTGGCCTTCTTTCTTCTCCTCACCGGGCCCGCCGCGCGGGCGGTGGACGAGGAATTGCCTAACGAGTCGGCGTCGAACCTGAGCACGCTCGGCCGCAAACCCGACTGGAGCGAGCTCGAGAAATACCAGGCCACCATCACGCACGACGAATTCGTGCATTTGTTAAACGATGTTTATTGCAGCCGCGGATACAACCCGGAGCTGATCAAGATCGAGCCGGACGCGGCGCGGATTCTGACCGCGACCGGGACGCAGAATTACGTCGTCCTGCACTTTGCGAAAAGCGAAGCGGACCGCCTGCCATTGACCCAATGGTGGACAGCTCCGAGCGCCTTGTCCGCGCCCGGCGGCGCGGGCCCGCTCGCGGGATTCCACATCGCGCTCGATCCCGGCCACCTCGGCGGGACCTGGGCGAAAATGGAAGAGCGCTGGTTCAAGATCGGCGAGGCCCCGCCGGTGCAGGAAGGCGACATGACGCTGCGGGTGGCGCAACTCCTCGCGCCGCGCCTGGAATCGTTAGGCGCAAGAGTTTCGTTCGTCCGCGACAAGCCCGAGCCGATCACGCCCTATCGGCCGTCGGATTTCGAAGCCACCGCCCGGCAATTCCTTGAGCACGCCGGGATTGCCAACCCGCGGGAGAGCTTCGACGGCCCGGCGGACCCGGAAAAGGAGCACACCGTGGGGTGGCAGCGCGAGCTGCTTTTTTATCGCAATAGCGAAATCCGCCGCCGCGCCAGCCTGGTGAATTTTCGGCTGCAACCCGATCTCGTGCTCGCCCTGCACTTCAATGCGGAGCCGTGGGGCGATTCCAATCACCCGACCCTCACGCCCAACAACCACCTGCACCTGCTGGTGAACGGCGCCTATCTGCCGCCGGAACTGGAGCTCGATGACGAGCGATTTGAAATGCTGCAGAAGTTGCTCAGCCGCGCATTTCCCGAGGAACTTGCGCTCGCGGAGACGATCGCCGGAACGATGGCGAAAAGGACCGGCCTGCCGCCCTACCATTACAAGACGGAGAATGTCACACCCGTCGGCACGAGCGGCTACGTCTACGCGCGCAACCTGATGGCGACGCGACTTTATCGTTGCCCGACGGTTTACCTGGAGCCGTACGTGATGAACAGCCGCGCCGTGTTCGTGCGGGTGAAGGCGGGAGATTACGAAGGCACGCGGCGGGTCGCGGGAAAAATAAGGCCGAGCATTTATCGCGAATACGTGGACGGCGTGGTCGACGGCTTGCTTGCCTATTTCAAAAAGACGCGGCCGTTGTAGACGTTTCGCTGTGCGAAACGCGGGCACAAGCGTAGCGGAAACATCGGCCCCCGCGCTTCGCAGAGCGAAACGTCTACAACGCGGCTACGGCCGCGCGGAGGTCCTCCATCGTCACCTCTTCGGAGACGCTGGCCCGCCCGATCTCGTGCGCGACCACGAAACGAACCCGGCCGTTCTCGAATTTCTTGTCGCGCGGCAGCGCAGTGAAAATTTTTTCGCGCGGGAAGCTCGGCGGCAGTGCGGTCGGGAGATGATGGGCCCGCAGGGCGGCGTTGATTTTTTCGGCTTCGCCTAACGACAAGCCGGCCCGCCTGACGGAAACGTGCGTCGCCGCGACGATCCCGAGACCGAGCGCTTCGCCGTGCAGCATGTTGCCGTAGCCGGCCGCGTATTCAATCGCGTGACCAATCGTGTGGCCAAAGTTCAAGAGCGAGCGCGTTCCGTTCCGCTCGCGCTCATCGGCCGCGACAATCGCCGCCTTGATCCGCACATTCCGCTCAACCAGCTCCTCGGGGTGGTCGCGCTCGAAAGCGGCGAGCGAATCGAAAAGTCCGGCGTCGCGAATGATTCCATGTTTGATCACCTCGGCGAATCCTTCGTGCCAGATCCGATCCGGCAGCGAGCGCAGCGTCTCGGTGTCGATGACGACGAGGGCGGGATGATGGAAGCTGCCGATCAGATTCTTCCCGGCGCTGGAATTGACTCCGGTTTTCCCCCCGATACAGCTATCCACCTGGGCGAGCAGCGTCGTCGGCGCCGCGACGTAAGGAATTCCACGCAAAAAGATCGAAGCGACAAAGCCGGCGAGATCGCCGACGACTCCGCCGCCTAACGAAACCAGAAACGAAGAGCGATCCAGGCCCGCGGCGCTCAGTTTTTCGCAGAGCGCGCCGGCTTGCACGATCGATTTCGCGTCCTCGCCTGGAGCGATCGTGAGCACCTCTGGCGCAAAACCGGCGTGTCGCAAACTGTCGCATACCTTGTTTCCGAAAAGGGGCGCGACATTTTCATCGGAAATGATCGCGCACCGGTCACCGCGAGGCTCTCGCCTAACGAGCGGACCAATCTCCTCGAGCAGCCCCGGCCCGATCAGCGCCTCCGAGCGATGCGGCCCGGCGCGAACTTCCACCGTCCTCACGGCGGCCCTGCCGGGGCCCACCGGTAGTTGGCATCGTCTCCCGTCGCGCCGGTGTCCGTTTTGAAAGCGGTCCAGGTCAAACTGTCCACGTGCAAGTCGGCGAAGAGCGCATTGATCCTTGTGCGCTTGCTCTGCGTCCCGCCGATTGCTGTCCCGCCCGGCGCAGATGCATCCTTTAGGACCGTTACCGTTGTCGTGCCCGACAATCCCTGAAATTCGACTTTGCTCGCGTTGCTGTCCTGAGCGGGCGCGATGAGAATGAAAGCGGTCGGTCTTGCGATCTTGTCGGACGTAATTCCGATGCTGTTGGGGTTCAGTCCGTAGCTAACCGGCGCGGTCGTATCGCTTTCCTGAGGCGCGCGTGCACTATCGAATGGCGACTGAAAGATTTTCCAGCTCGGCAGATATTTCGGATGCAGACTTTTCATCCACGAAGTGACCGTTTGAACCTGAAAAAGGACACCATCGTTGTCATTCAGATAAGTCTGGGTGGCGATCCCGAGCTGTCGCAGATTGCTCAAGTCCTGCGTGATTCGCGCTTTCTCCTGCACACTGCTGAAAACGGGGAAAGCCAGACCGGCCAGGATCGCGATGATCACGACGACGACCAACAACTCGATCAAGGTAAAAGCGCCCCGCGATTTTTTCATACTCCAGATTTCGTGCCGGCGAACCGTATCATCCCAGCTCGGTCGTGCGTAAGCGAAATCGCGCGCCAAGCAAAGCTTGCTCATCGACCGCGGCGTTGTGTAAGTTGCAGACATGCCTGATCCAGCCGATCCCGTTCAACCACCCCCGCCGGTGCCGGGCACCGATCCAACGACCCGCCCCACCTCCACGGGGCTGCCCTCGAACGTGGCCGCGGCGCTCGCTTGTTTCCCGCTCATCGGCGGCATCATCTTTTACATCCTTGAGAAGAGCGATTCCTTCGTTCGCTTCTACGCCATGCAATCGATCATTTTTGGCGGCGCGTGGTTTCTCTTTGGCATTGTCTGGCGCATTGCCTTCAGCATCCTGACCAGCATCCCGGCGCTCGGGTGGCTTTTCGCGTTTGTCCTCTGGCTCGCCTGGGCGGTCGTGAACGTTGGTTTTCTCGTCGTCCTCATCGTTGCGATCGTCAAAGCCTTCAGCGGCGTGCGCTGGGACATCCCGTGGGTCGGGGCCATGGCGCGCAAGCAGCTGTAGACGCCTCCCTCTGGGACGCGCGCGCTCGATCCTGTTGTCCAGTAAGACGCCCTTTTTGCCGGCGACGCGGAGACCTGCGCTTCGCAGAGCGAAGCGTCTACAACGCGCGCCGGACAGCCGCGCCGGATTGTTTCAGCGTCGCGCGAGCAGCTTCACCACGACCTGGTTGAGGATCAGCTCGTGATCGAGCTGGCTGGTGACGATTTGCAAGTTCGCGGTGAGGCAGGCTTCGAGGCCCGCGATCAACTGTTCGGTCTCGAACCGATGCGCCTGCATCGCCGCAATCCCGAGCGTGTAGCCGTTGATCGAGCCGTCTTTTTTGCGCGGCAAATGTTCGGTCGCTTCGGCCGGAAGGCGATTCAAAGTTGAAATGAAAGAAAAGGGCGCGCTCGGCCGCGGCAGTCGATGGCGCTGCATCAGGTCTTTGGCCAGAAGGAGATTGCGGACCGTCGGGATCATCGCGACGAGCAGGATCCCGATGACCGATTCACCCTGGTCGAGCAACCGCCTAACGAGCGTGAGCGCGCGCTCGAGGTGGCGCGCAGCGAGCGCATTGCCGAGCTCGAAAATGACGCCGCCGCGCGAAAGCGGGACGAGGGTCCGAACGTTCTCCAGCGTGACCCGCCGCTCTTTTTCGCCGAGAAAAAGATCGATTTTCTCGAGTTCGTTGTTGATCGCGCGGGTCTCGCCACCGGTCAGGAGAACGAAGAGGTCGAGGGCCTCTGCATCGAAGCGCAATTT
Organism: Spartobacteria bacterium; assembly: GCA_003169975.1. Taxonomy (GTDB): domain Bacteria; phylum Verrucomicrobiota; class Verrucomicrobiia; order Chthoniobacterales; family UBA10450; genus Palsa-1392. The sequence goes on from PNAA01000020.1 coordinate 10,814, forward strand.
CCGTTCCCAGCCTAACGAAAGGACGAGATCGGTCGCGGCTTCCTCCCAGCCGCTGCGGCTCGCATCGAGCTTGTCGAACACCTGCAGCTCGGCCCGTTTCGCGAGCGCTTTGTAAAAGGACCGCCGCTTGTCCACTTCCGGCGCGCTGAGAAGAAATTTCACCTCCCCGGCCCCGAAGTCGCTCTCCAGCGCCGTGCTCAATTCGGCGAGCGCTTCCTGCACCGTCGCCGAGCCGCCCAGTTTGCTGTCGCCCAAAAAATTTGCATTCTTCAGCCAGACCAATTTGCCGCCGCCGAAGAAGGGCAGGGTTTGCAGGGCCTCGATCGCCGAACGAATCCGCGTCGCGGCCTGGTCGGCATGGTCGGCGCAACCGTCGATCGTCTCGAGGCCGAAGTCGCCGCCCTCCGCCGGCGTGAGCTTCGCCGCCAATTCGGCTGCCGCCGTCTTTACCGCGCTCTCGTCGGAGCCGACGACGGCGTAAACGTTCGCGCTTTGGCGGGTGGCCTTTGTTTTCATCCGCGAGTGAAACGACTGAAGCGTTTCTCAAATTCTGCCATATCGGAAAAATCATTCTCGTAAATTTCCACCAGCGCCGTAGTAACCGGCTCACCGTCGACCACCCGGTCGACAAACTTCGGGAATAATTCCTTCGGATACTGGTGGCAAAGATAACGCACGAACTTTGCGCTCGTCTCGTAAAGGCGCGCGACCTCGTCGAGGTCTGCCGGATAACGTCCGGTCGCGGTCAGCTCGGCGACGGTCATCTGCGTGAAGTGAAGTTTGCGCTGGTTGGAGCGCGCGGAGCGTGAGTTGCGGGCCGCGACGCTTGCCTCGCCCATGTATTCGGCAAAACCTTCGTTCAACCAGAGCGGCCATCTCCGACGCCCATAAATCCGCGCGATAATCGCGTGCGTCGTCTCGTGCGCCAGGGTTTGCGAATCGAAACCGCCCTCCGCGGCGCGGAGATCGAGAAAGAGATCGTCCCGGATCGCGAAACTGTGCACCCAATCGGGCGCGTGCGTCCCCTCGAGGAAGTTTTGCCATTCCTTCTCATCCCGGAAAACGTAGACGTGCGATTTGCGCGCGTATTGTTCCGGCACCGCGCCTAACGATTGGGCGACATACCAAAGATCGAACTCGATTTCCCGCACGACCTGGAGGGCGTCGCCCATGCTGCGGTAATGGATGATGAAGTTGTCGGTCTCGCCTTGCCGCCACTGGGTCGGTCGGAGGGCGAGCGCCTTTTCCCCGGCGGCGCTGATTTCGCGATTGGGTAGTTGGTCCCAGCTCTCCTGACGCAGCGGGACATCGTAGGGGGGCCGGGTCGAGCGCACCGGCGACGTTGCTGGGGTTTGGGCGGCGGCATTTCCCGGAGATCGGCTCGGGAATGGCCAGGCGGGTGACGGAGATTGGGCGCGGAGCGGGATGGAAAAAAGAAACGCGATCGCGGCACCGGCCGCCGCCGTCCGGAGGAAGGAAGGGCTATTCCGACGCAGCCGGAATTTCCGCATCCTTCGAGGCGTAAGAGACAAATTCCTTTTCCAGCGCGGCGACATCGAAGAATCGCCCAGCGTAGTTGCGAGACAACGCGGTGTCGAACGGTTCACCATTGGCGACGGCATCGAGCAGCGCGCGAAAGCCGGAAGGGCTGGCGGCAACCAGAAATCGGACCAGGCGTTCGGATTCATGGTAAAAGACATCGATCTGCTCGCCCGGGGGGTAATCCGCCAGCGCGACTAATTGCGGCAGCGGGATCAAGCGGTCGGCCGCAATCGACTGCGAACTGGGCCGGGCATTGTAGTTGCGGGCGCGCTGGTAACTCGCGCGGGTGAGGCGCGAGACGTATTCGGCGAAGCCTTCGTCCACCCAACGGGGAAGCGGGCGTCGGTAGAGGCGGAAGAGGATGAGATGCGCGATCTCGTGACCTAACGAGTTATTGGCAAATTTGTGCGACGGATTGCGCACGATGAAGAGACTGCCGCGGGAGTGGATGCCGCCCGTCCACGGCTCGAGGCGCGCGTTGACCTGGAATGCCTTCCAGTCATCCGCCTTCTCGAAAATGTAGATGTGTGACTTTTCGGCCGCGCCCGGCAGCGCCTCGAGACCGAGTTCCCGGGCGATCACCCGGAAGTGGAACTCAGCTTCCACCGAAATCGGCGTCGCCACATAGCTATGGATGAAGTGGTAGATAAAATGCTCAGTCTCGCCGTGCTTCCAATCCAGTGGACGAATGGCCAGTGCCTTCGCGCCGAGCGGATTCGGGTCCATCTGACTGAGCGCGGAAAACTCCACCTCGGGGAGAGCATGCAATCCCGGCGGCGGTTCTTCGTCCGCGCCACGCGGGACTTGGCTCAAGGCCGGCCCGATGTGCATGAGCAACCCGGCGCAGAAAAACGCCAACCTGCAACCAGATCGCGTCGCAACCCGCCCTGGCAAGACCTCTGGATCCATTCGAGCCCATAGCGAGCTTTTCCTGTGCCGCTCGGCCTACCCGATGGAGGCCGGCGCGACGGCGGCGGCGAATTTTACCGTGCGGCTTGGCGGCATGCATGGTAGACTTGGACGCATGCGTTGACCTGGGTTTGTCGAACCTGATCGTGTCGTTCGGGCAAATTCCGTTAATAACCGAAAATCGTTGACATTTTGTGGTCGATAATTCAAACTCAATAGCTTTACAATAAGCCAAAGCAACAGCCATAAATATGAATACACTCGGCCTAACACCTTCGTCCACAACGGTGCTTTGCCGCCCCCAAGTTGGGCCGAATATCTCGTCCCCTTTTAGCCTCAAGAAAAAGCTCGTCTGGCTCGCGCTGGCCACCGCGCTTGTCGCCCTCTCCGCATCCACATTGTTCGCCCAACAATTTACGGATGTCTCGGTCGCGGCAGGATTGCATCGCGACCCTACGAGGTCGTGGGGTAACCCGCTGTGGGGCGATTTCAATAAAGATGGTTTGCTCGATCTGTTCGTGCCCAACCACGAGGCACCGGGGAATATCGAGGGAGGGGGTGTTCTTCCCTACATCTATATCAACAACGGCGACGGGACCTTCACTGACGTCATTGCGACCTCAGGAATCACGACGCAGGTGCCTGACACTGCGGCCTGGCAGGGAATTTCGATCGGCGACTACGATGGCGATGGAAACCTCGACATCTATATCTCCGAACCGCCTTTCCAGAGCGGAGGGATGGCGCCGACCAGCGACCTTCTCTTCAAAGGCAATGGCAATGCCACGTGGACCTACGTGAGCAATGTCACGGGCATCCTACTCGCTCGCGATTACGGCGAATGCTCCTTCTTCGTCGATTACGACAATGACGGGCTGCTGGATATCTTTGAAAAGATCATCCCCAACGCCGTCGGCGAGACCGCCGCGAATGTCCTTTACCATAACAATGGCGATGGAACCTTTACTTCAGTTCCTGGCGCCGGCGGCCTGGCCGATGCCGAACATGGCATGACCGAAGGATCCATCGTTTCATTCGCGGATTACGATAACGACGGCTACATGGACGTCGTCATGGGTGGGAATGGAGCCAGCGACGCGTTGTATCATAACAATGGCGACGGAACCTTCACCGATGTAACCGTCGCTGCGGGATTCACGCCGGCAGTCAATACCCAGGGGTTCGCCTGGGGCGATTACAACAATGATGGCTTGCTCGATCTTTACATCTCCAGAGGAACGACGAGCGGCAATGGAATCTTGGGAAACACCCTCTATCAAAATAATGGCGACGGAACATTCACCGATGTAACCAACCAAGCCAGGGTCAACGACGCCACAAACACCTGGGCGGCAGTCTGGGGAGATTACGACAATGACGGGTTTCTGGATTTATTCGTGGCCCGGCCCGGGACGAGTGCATTTGGTCCTGGTAATGCCAACATTCTTTATCATAACAATGGCGATGGAACATTCACCGATGTCGCCGCCCAAGAGGGCGTGGCACTGGAGGATGGACAGAGGACTTCCGCGCACAAGCTGGCGGCCTGGGGGGACTACAACAACGATGGGTTCCTAGATTTGGTAGTGAAAGACGGGATTGGGCCGACTCTGCAAACGGGCGATGCCTTCATGGGATTGCACTATCTCTTCAAGAACAACGGTGCAACCACTTTAAGTAGTAATCACTTTATCAAGCTTAACCTGCAAGGTGTCCAGTCCAACCGGTTCGGGATCGGAGCCCGCGTGACTGTGACTTATCCTACTGGAATCCCTACTGGAATCGCTTTCCGCGAAAACAATGGCGGAGGCGGTGGCGAGTGGGCATCCCAGGGAGGGGGCCCGCTCCACTTTGGCATCGGCTCGGCCGAGACGGCGACAGTGAGAATCACCTGGCCGAGCGGCCTTGTGGATCTCCTCCCTTCGGTTGCCGCCAATACCACTATGACGGTTATCGAAGGCTCCAGCCCCCCGCCGGTGGTTTCCCAGAACATCTCGACGCGTTTGGACGTGCAGACTGGGGACAACGTCGGCATCGCCGGATTCATCATCACCGGAACGGCTCAAAAGAGAGTGCTCATTCGCGGGCTCGGACCTTCGCTGGCGGCATCTGGCATTCAGGATTTCCTGGCGGATCCAACCCTCGAATTGCACAAGCCCTTCGGTGTGGTCCTGACTAATAATAACTGGAAGGACACTCAAGAATCGGAGATCGCTGCGACGGGCCTGGCACCAAGCAACGATTCCGAAGCGGCGATTACCGCCACCCTGATTCCAGGAACTTACACTGCCATCTTAAGCGGAACGAACGGTACCACCGGAATTGGGTTGGTGGAAGTCTACGATTTGGATCAAGGAGATACCTCGCAACTCGCGAATGTGAGCACTCGCGGATTCGTCGGCACAGGAGATAATGTGATGATTGGTGGAGTGATCATCGGTCCTATGGGAGCGCCAGACGCGACTGTGGTGGTGCGGGCGCTCGGGCCGTCGCTCGGAGCCGAAGGAGTCGTCGGAAGCCTGGCTGATCCCACATTAGAGTTACACGATGTGAATGGGAACCTCATCAAGTCGAATGACAACTGGCAGGATGACCCGGCCCAGGCCGCCCTTATCGAGGCTGCCAACCTTGCCCCAACCGACCCGCGCGAAAGTGCGATCGACATTTCGCTGGCGACGGGCAGCTACACGGCAATCGTTAGCGGCAAGAGTGGTACGACTGGCGTCGGGTTGGTCGAAGTTTACAACCTGCAATAGGAGAGCGAGGCGCTTGATTGCAGCATGGCCGGCACGTCGCCCGGCTCGGGAAGCTGCGCGAGGATAGAAACAGTAAGCGTATAATGAATACCGATCTCTTCAGTTCCGAGGTCGAGGTTCAATCCGACAGCACTCCTCCGTCGCGTCCAGCTCCAACTCGATGGGCCAAGCAGCAGTTTTCCCTGACCATGACCGTGGCGGTTGGATGTTTCGCACTTTTCGCAGCCTCCTCATTGGCCCAACAGTTCACCGACGTTTCAGTGGAAGCTGGCCTGCACCGCGAGCCGACGAGGTCGTGGGGCAACCCGATGTGGGGCGACTTCAATAACGACGGCTTGCTGGACTTGCTCGTCCCGAATCACGAGCTGCAACTTTCCGGTGGTCCGTATGTCTACCTCAACAACGGCGATGGAACCTTTACCGATGTCCTCCCTACCTCGGGAATCATGAAAGAAAACCCCGACACTCAGGCGTGGCAGGGTATTTCGATCGGCGATTACGACGGCGATGGAAATCTTGACATTTTTATTTCCGAACCGCCGTTTCAGAGCGGAGGCGCAGCACCGACGCGCGACCTACTCTTCAAAGGCCATGGTGACGGAACCTGGACATACGTCAGCGACGTCGCCGGCCTCGAAACGGGTCGCAATTACGGCGAGTGCTCCTTTTTCGTGGATTACGACAACGACGGCAAACTGGATATTTTCGTGAAGAATATCCCAAATTCGGCTACCGAGGCCGGCGTCAATGTCTTATACCACAACAATGGCGATGGCACCTTCACCCAGGTCCCCGGCGCCGGCGGCCTGGCCGATGCCGAACATGGCATCACCGAAGGATCCATCGTCTCTTTCGCGGATTACGATAACGACGGCTACATGGATGTCGTCATGGGCGGGAATGGAGCGACCGATGCATTGTATCACAATAACCGAGATGGGACATTCACCGATGTCACGACCGCCGCTGGATTGACGCCGCGGGCCAACACCCAGGGTTTCGCCTGGGGCGATTACAATAATGATGGCTTGCTGGATCTTTATATTTCCAGAGGAAAATCAAGCGGCAAAGGGGTCCTTAATAACACCCTTTATCGCAATAATGGCGACGGAACATTTACCGATGTAACCAGCCAGGCCGGAGTGGACGATGGGACAAACACCTGGGCAGCGGTCTGGGGCGACTACGACAACGACGGATTTCTGGACTTATTCGTAGCGCGACCTGGGACGAATGTAATTGGCCCTGGTAACGCCAACATTCTTTACCATAACAATGGTGACGGAACATTCACGGATGTGGCCGCCCAGGAAGGCGTGGCGCTCGAGGACGGGCTCGTCACCTCTGCCCACAAACTCGCTGCCTGGGGGGACTATAACAACGACGGCTTTCTCGACCTGGTGGTGAAGGATGGCATTGGACCGAACCTGAACACAGGCGATTCCTTCATGGGCTTGCACTATCTTTTCAAAAACAACGGCAATGGCAACCACTTCATCAAGCTTAACCTGCAAGGCGTCCGATCCAACCGGCAAGGGATCGGAGCCCGTGTGACTGTGATTCATGGCGGAATAATTGCCTTCCGCGAAAATAACGGCGGTGGCGGCGGTGAGTGGGCATCGCAAGGCGCTGGTCCTCTTCACTTCGGCATCGGCTCGGCCAGCCAGGCATCAGTCCAGGTCAACTGGCCCAGCGGCATCGTCGACACCGTCGCCGCGGTCGCGGCCAATGCGACCATTACTTTAGTTGAAGGCTCGAGCAACCCGACTCCCACTCCCACGCCCACCCCAACTCCGACGCCTTCGCCGCCGTCCATCACTCAGCAACCGCGCAACCGAACGGTCACGGCGGGACAGACGGCGACGTTCAAGGTGCAGGCCACAGGGGCGCCACCATTGAGTTACCAGTGGAAAAAGAACGGTGCCAACATCCAAGGCGCAACGCGCTCCACCTATGTCACTCCGCCGACAACCCTGGCCGACAACGGCTCACTTTTTGCCGTCGTGGTGAGCAACAGCGTGGGCAGTGTCACCAGCCACAATGCGCAACTCGTTGTCAGGCCTGGCTCGGCTAAGTCGGACTCCGACGGGACCTCTAAAAATGAGACTGTCGCCTTCAACGTCCGACCTGCCGGGATCACGTTTGGCGAGCCCTAGAGGTGGGGGCTTACGCGGGCAAGCCGGAACCACGGTTGAGATACGTGCGCTGACTGGATTACACCCTTTAAATAGGCGTGCAGCCCGGAGCGCCCAGGGAGAAAATACGGTTATGGAATGACCAGCTCGGCCGTTCCGCTGACGTAGGGCCGGCCTACCCCTCCCGCGATCATGATTCTTCCATCATTGAGCAGCGTCGCGGTGTGATTCTGTCGGGCAACAGTCATCGTCCCGAAGAGGCTGAATTGACCGGTCGCAGGATCATAAATTTCCACCGAATCGAGCGCTTGCTGGGCACCTCCAAAAACGGAGCCGCCCGTGATATCTCCACCTATTTCCAGTACCTTGCCCTGGAGAGAACCCCAGGCTGGATTGGACAGAAATATCCCCCGGTGCCGTCCCCGCGCCTGGACCATTGGACTAACTGCGGTGAACGAGCGTGCATCGGAATGATAGACGTCCGCCGGATCGGGCGTGAAGGTCCCGCCCGCGACGAGCGTCGTGCCATCGGGAAGCAGCGTCGCCTCATGCTCCGCGCGCGCGACATGCATTTTCTGCACGCTGGCCCATGTCGCAAGCGAAGGCGTATAGACTTCCGCGGTATCCGTTTCCCGGTCTCCACCTCCCTGGGTGTTCGCGAGAATGTTCCCGCCCATAACCAGGACAGTGCCATCCAACAGCAATACGGCACGGTGACGCTTGCGCTGCACGTTCATGGGTCCGGTAAAGGAAAAGGTCTCCGAGGTGGGGTTGAATAACTCGCAGGTCTGTGTCTCAAGCCCGCCGGTGGTGACTCCGCCGGACACGAGCACGGTTTGATTACCAAGCAATGTGGCAGTATGAAGCGCGCGCAGTCTATTCAGGTTGCTGGTGAGGCGGAATAGGGACGTTGCAGGATCGTAAATTTCGGCGCTTCTCAGATAGCCGGTGTTAGTTTTACCCCCTGTTATTAAGACAAGATTGCTGGCCAACAAGGTTGCCGTGTGGCTCTTTCGCGCCGTCGTTAGGAGGCCGACCGATGTGAAAGTGTTGGTCGCCGGATTGAAGACCTCCGCGGATTTGAGCGGTGCAGTGTCCGTGCTTCCCGCGGCGAGGAGGACCTTGCCGTCCGGTAAGAGCGTAGCGGTGTGCTGATTGCGTCCGCTCTGCATGTTACCTAATGAGGTAAATGCATGCGTGACCGGATCGATTATCTCGGCCGTCTTTAAGGTCGAATTACCGGTCACCCCTCCGGCGACGAGAATTGTCCCATTCAAGAGCATGGTGGCCGTAGGCTCGCCCCGATTCTCGGCCATGGTGTCGTGCAGCGACCACGAGCGACTGGTCGGATTGTAGATCTCGTTCTGGGCCAGGAAACCGCTTTCCAGCGTCACGCCTCCGATAACCAGCAAGCGGCCGTCGGGCAACAGAATGGCCTGGTGATTGGAGCGGTGGTAGAGCATGCTCGTGCCGATGGTAAATGTCTGTGAGCTGGGGCTGTAAAACTCTGTTTCGTCGTGCGGGCTCGTGCCCGAAAAACCACCGGTGATGAAAACGGTTCCATCAGGCATAAGGGTAGCGGTTTGATTCGCGCGCGGGACCTGCATCGTATTGGATAAGACCGTAAAGCTTTGATTAGTAGGATTGAAGATCTCGGCCAGGTTCGATGCGATGCCCGCGACATACCCGCCCGCGATCAGCACCGTGCCGTCGGGTAAGAGATTAGCGGTGTGACTCACCCGGCTGATCGGTGTTCCCGTGGTGGCCGTGAACTGTTGCGTCGCAGGGTTGAACAGTTCGGCCGTCTTGCTACCGACAACCAACACCAGACCGCTGGGGAGCAGCGTGGCCGTATGTTTGTTTCGCGCGACTCTCATGTTTTTGGCGGTAGCGGTGAAAAGACCGGTCGCCGGATCGTAGATTTCCGCGGTCTTCAGGACTACCGTGCCTTGATCTCCACCGGTAATCAGCACTCTTCCATCCGGAAGGAGGGTCGAGGTGTGATCAGCGCGTGCTGCCGTCATTACGCCGGTCGGAGTGGCCTGGCCAGTCGCGGGATCGTAGAGCAGAGCGGAATTCAGAGTGGTACTCTCGTTGAGACCGCCGGTAATCAGGACCTTGCCGGCGTTTAGCAGGGTGGCAGCGTGCCCAGTTCGCTGCGGGCTGAGGATAATCAGAGACTGAGCGGTTGTCGCGCCGAACAACGCGCAAGCGATGAACAGAAGAGTCGTGATGGTCCTTTTCATGAGTGCAAAGGGGTGAGGTGAGGAAAACTCCGGAATAAACCGGTTCGGCGGGAAATTCGACGTTCGCAATTTTCGCGGGAAAAGTCCAGCTAATTCAGCCACCCGAATCCTTCAGCGGGTAGAGACCGAAAACGAATCACCCCCCCTTTTACCCGCGGGACGAAAGCCGGCTGATCCCGACAGAATCCACGAACCCAGCTTGACGGTCCGGCTATGGAACAACCAATTCGGCAGTCCCGCTGACGTAAGGCCGGCCCACCCCGCCGGCAATCAGGATCCGCCCATCATTAAGCAGCGTCGCGGTGTGATTCTGTCGTGCCGTGGTCATGGTCCCGAACAAACTGAACTGACCGGTCGCGGGATCGTAGAGCTCCACTGAATCGAGAGCCTGTTGCGCGCCCCCGAAAACGAAGCCAGTAACCACATCCCCGCCAATCGCGAGGACCTTACCTTGCAAGGAGCCCCAGGCAGGATTCGAAAGCAGGATCGCTCGATGCCGTCCGCGCGCTTGCACCATCGGACTCACCGCCGTGAAGGAACGGGTGGCACTGTAATAAACGTCTGCTGGATCAGGCGTGAAAGTGCCGCCGCAAACCAGGACCGTGCCGTCTGGGAGCAACGTCGCCTCATGCTCCGCGCGCGCGACGTGCATGTTTTGCACGCTCGCCCAACTACCGCTCGCCGGCGTGAAGACTTCGGCCGTATTCGTGTCTCGATCTCCGCCCCCTTGTGCATTCGTCAGAATATCCCCGCCCATAACCAGAACTGTGCCGTCCAAAAGCAAGGCGGCACGATGGCGCTTTCGCTTGACTGCCATGTGGCCGGTATAAGAAAACGTTCCAGCCGCCGGGTTGTAGAGCTCACAGGTGTTAGTTTCGTTGCCCCCGGTCGAGACCCCGTCAGCCATCAACACGGTCTGATCGCCGAGCATTGTGGCCGTGTGCAGAGCCCGCAATTGATTCATCACACCAGTCAACTGGAATTGCTTTGTGGCCGGGTTATAAAGCTCCGCGCTTCTCAGATACCCGGTGCCGCTCTTGCCTCCGGCCACCAGGACAAGATTATTGGCGAGGAGTGTCGCGGTATGACTTTTTCGCGCCGTCGCCAAGGATCCCACGGTGCTGAAAGTGTTGGTTACCGGGTCGAACAGTTCGGCTGAATTGAGCGGCGCCGTATCGTTGCTCCCGGCGGCCAGAAGGACTGTGCCATCGGGCAAGAGAGTCGCGGTGTGCTGATTCCGCCCGACTTGCATATTGCCCAGCGAGGTGAAGTTGTGGGTCACCGGGTCAACCACCTCGGCCGTATCCACGGTCAGGTTACCAGTAACACCACCGGCCACGAGAATGGAGCCGCTCAGAAGCGTTGTGGCCGTGTGGTTGGCGCGATTCTCCGTCATGGTGTCATGCAAGGACCACGAACGGAGCGTTGGATCGTATATTTCGTTCTGAGCCAAAAAACCGCTTTCCAAAGTGACGCCACCGATTACCAGCAGTTTGCCGCTGGGGAGGAGAATCGCCCGATGATTCGAGCGATGGTAAAGCATACTCACGCCGGCAGCAAAAGTTTGGGGACCAGGACTGTAAAACTCTGTCTCGTCGTGCGGGCTCGTGCCTGAAAAACCACCGGTGATGAAAACGGTCCCATCAGGCATAAGCGTAGCGGTATGATTCGCGCGCGGGACCTGCATCGTACTTGCGAGGACGGTAAAACTCTGAGCCGTTGAATTATAAATCTCCGCGCTTTGCGACGCGATCGCGCCTACATAACCCCCGGTGATAAGAACTGTGCCGTCAGTCAGGAGCGTAGCCTCCTGGCTTTTTCGATTCACCGCTGTCCCCAAGGTCGGCGTAAACTTTTGCGAAGTCGGGTTGTAGAGGTCCGCCTTCTTGCCACCGTCGATCAAGACCTGGCCGCTGGAGAGCAGAGTTGCGGTATGCTGAGTCCGCGCCACACTCATATTCTTGAGCGTTTTGGTGAAAAGACCCGTGGTCGGGTTATAAATCTCGGCGGTTTGCAAGGCCACCCCGTTTTGGTCGCCACCGGTCAGAAGTACGGTTCCATCAGTCAACAAAGTGGAGGTGTGATTCTCTCTCGGAGCAGTCATCGTCCCGGCCGGCACTACCTGACCCGTCGCCGGATCGTAGAGTAATGCCGAGTCCAGGGTCGCGCTTTCGTTGATTCCGCCCGTGATTAACACTTTGCCGGAGTTAAGCAGGGTGGCTGCGTGCCCGGTCCTCTCCGGGTTAAGAACAATCTGCGCCCGTGTGGGTACGGAGGAGAGTAGCAGGCAGGCAAGTGCTAGAACAGATACAACGTTTGTTTTCATATGTTTTCCATCCGGTCGGAGACTTGGTCAAAATATCCTTTACACCGGTTCTTGGCAGCCTACTCCCGACGGGATTTCCCGCGGATTGCCGCCAGGTTACAAATGCGAGAGCAGTGGCTGACGGAAATGGTCAGCTCAGGAAAGGAGTAACTGGCTATTGATGGCGCCTGGATCATCGAGGTCATACACCTCGACCAACGCCATGCCTCCTCGCGGCCCCATCGAGATTGACCGCAAATACCTGAAAAGGAGCGTCCGTCGAAACCGATCACTGCTGCAGGCCGGGGCGAAGAGTCGCTTAATGGGCTACGATCTCCGCCATCCCGCTCATTCCCATCTTTTGGCCGCTTGTCGCGAAGCTGTGAGGGCTTTGGTGGGAAGAAAGATGCTGGTTTTGTGGCCTGCTGCCGGTGCTGTCAACAGTGTACGCCTCGACCAGACCGACACCCGTGGTGTCACCGACCCCGCTCAAGATCAAGGTGTATTGGCCGGCCGGCAGGATTTCGTAGAGCGCCGACTCTTTCGGATCGGTCGGCGCGAGACCGGCGTCGCTGATCTGCTGCATGTTGGGGTCATCCATCCAGTTGTCGTTGGAATCGATCACGTCGCCATTGCTGTTGTGCAGCTCGAGGACTGGGTCGGCCAAAACATTGGACAAGCCGAAACTCGCCAGGGAAGGTCCGATACCGCGCAGGATCACGGTGGAGGAGCCGCCACCACCGCCGCCGAGAATAAAGCCACCGATCATGACGTTGTCACCGGTCTCGACAAACCCGCGGGTGCTGATGTTGGCGAGCTTGGAAACGGCCGCGACGTTATCGAGGTCGTAGACCTCGACCAAGGCGACTCCGGTGGTGCCGCCCACTCCGCTTACGGTGGCGGTATATTCGCCCGGATCGAGCGTGGCGAGGATGGCGGACTCGGCGTCGTCGCCCGGCGCGAGGCCGGTTGCCACGATTGCGGCTTGCTGGGTGTCCTTCCAGTTATCGTTAGTCACAACGGAGCCGTCCGGTTTATGTAACGCGAGGATCGGGTCGGCCAGAACGCCGCTCAACCCGAGGGAGGCGAGCGAGGGCCCGATGGCGCGCAGGAGCACTTGTTTTGGGTCCGTGCCGGAAATGATGAAGCCGCCGATAAGAGCATTATCACCCGTCCCGACGTTGAGGCGGGTGGAGATATTGAGTGGCTTACCCTCAACGGGCGTGGGAGATGGCGATGGAGTAGGTGTAGGACTTGGCGTTGCCGTGGTCACGGTGAAGTCGGCGCCGTTCGTTGTCCCGCCAGAGTTGGTCGCGGTTATTCGAAAGTGGTAGAGCGTGCTGGAAGAAAGGCCTGTGACCGGTGAAGCGACTTTGAGATCCGCCGTGCCGCTGCCCGCGTCCCCGGTCGCCGTGGCTAAGCCATAGCTGGTGGTCAGTCCGTAATCAAAGTGGAACGTGGCGTCGGCACCGTGGGGATCGACCGAGCCGTTAAACGTCACGCCACTCGAACTAATGCTGGTTGCCGCAAGAGTGGCCACCGTGGGCGGTGCCGGCGTTGGTGTCGGTGTGGGCGCCGCCGTGGTCACGGTGAAGTCTGTGCCGGTTGCTGTTCCGAAAGAGTTAGTGGCGCTGATCCGGAAGTGGTAGAGCGTATTCGGGGTAAGCCCCATGGCTCCAGTAGCGACTTTGAGCGTCGCGGTGCCGCTGCCCGCATCCGTTGTCGTCGTGGTCAACCCGTAGCTAACGGTCAGCCCATAGTCGAAATGATAGGTGGTGTCGAAGCCCCGCGGATTGACGGTGCCGTTAAACATCACGGCCGTCGCAGTGATATCAGTCGCCGCAAGGGTAACGACCGTTGGCGGCATGGGCGTCGGCGTCGGCGTCGGAGTCGGCGTCGGTGTTGGAGTCGGACTTGGCGTCGGGGTGGGGCTCGGCGTCGGACTAGGGGTTGGTCCCGCCAGCAACTCAGCCGTAGCGCTGACAAACGGCCGACCGACCCCGCCAGTAATGAGGATTCTGCCGTCAGTTAGCTCGGTCGCGGTATGGTTCTGGCGTGCCACGGTCATCGTGCCAAACAGGCTGAAAGTCTTGGCCAGTGGATCGTAGATTTCCACTGAGTCCAGCGCTTGCTGTGCACCGCCGAAGACCGAGCTGCCGATGTCAGAGCCGCCGATGGCCAGCACATGCCCCTGTAACGAACCCCAGGCAGGGTTGATCAGCCGCAGGGAAACATGGCGCCCGCGCGCTACGATCATCTGGCCGACCGTCGAGAAGGTATCCACCGAATGATCATACAAATCGGCCGCCACCGGTGTGGCCGTTCCCCCGGTTACCAGCACGGTGCCGTCTTCCAGGAGCGTCGATTCGTGTTCCGCCCGCGCCACGCTCATGTCTCCCACCATCGCGAACCCTTGGGCGGTAAGACTGTAGAGCTCGGCCGTGGGGGTTTCCCGGTCGCCTCCCCCTTGATCGTTGGGCACCGTATCGCCTCCCTCCACCACCACCGTGCCGTCATCGAGCAACGACGCCCGGTGACGTTTCCTCTGCAAGTTGAGCGATCCGGTAGGGCTGAAAGCCTCCGTCGAGTAACGGAAAAGTTCCGCCGTAGCGGTCGAGACACCGCCCGTAATGACGCCACCGACGAGGAGGACTTCGCCGTCGTTGAGCAACGTCGCGGTGTGCAGCGCGCGCACGCTAGTCATGGGACTCGTGGAATGGAATAACTGGGTCGTCGGGTCGTAAACCTCCGCGCTGCGGAGGTAGCCGGTGATCCCGCCCTTGCCGCCAGCGGCCAGCACGTCGCCCGTGGGCAGCAAGGTGGCGGTGTGGCTCTTTCGTCCGTCGATCATCGAACCGACTAACGAAAAAGAATTGTTCGACGGGTCGTAGAGTTCGTTCGAGTTCAGGTTGTCGAGCTGGGTGTCGTTACTGCCCCCGGTCAGCAGGACTGTTCCTGTTCCGTCGTTCAGCAGGGTCGCGCGATGCTGGTTCCTTGCCACCTGCATGTTATTGATGGCAGTAAAATCATGCGTGACTGGATCGAGAATTTCGGCCGACTGCAAGGTTCGATTTCCCGTTACGCCGCCGGCCACGAGGATGTTGCCGCTCTGCAGCATCGTCGCGGTGTGCGCGGCGCGGTTCTCGATCAGCGAGGCATAAGGCGTCCAGAGCTGCGTGCCCGGGTCGTAAACTTCATCCGCGAAAAGGAAGCCGCTCTCCAGCGTCACCCCGCCGATCACCACCACGCGCCCGTCTCCCTGGAGCACGGCCTGATGATTCGACCGGTGGTAGACCATCGGCGTATCGATCGTGAAAGTCTGTTGCACGGGATCGTACATCTCCGTTTCATCATGCGGGCTGGTTCCAGAGAAACCGCCGGTGATGAATACCTTTCCGTTAGGCAAAAGGACCGCCGCGAGATTCGCGCGCGGGACCTGCATGTGGTTGGCCAATACGGTAAACTGCCCGGTCGCCGGGTCGTAAATCTCCGCGTCGTCGGTCGCGATATTACCAATATAGCCGCCGACGATCAGGACCGTGCCATCCTGCAGCAGGATCGAAGAATGACTCGATCGATTGAGCGGCGTTCCCGCGGTGGCGGTAAAGGTCTGCGCGGACGGATCGTAGATGTCCGCCGCCTTGCCTCCCACCAGCAGCACCTGGCCGTTCTGCAGGAGCGTCGCGGTGTGCTTGCTCCGCGGAATCCTCATTCCCTGAAAGGTCGGGGTGAAAACACCGGTCGTCGGGTCGTAAAGCTCCGCCGACTGCAAATCGACCGTGCCTTGGTCACCTCCAGCGACAAGGACGTTGCCATCAGGCAGCAGCGTCGAAGTGTGATCGGCCCGCGGAGTCGTCATCGTTCCGGTCGGAGCGATCGTGCCGACGCCCGGATCATAGAGCAAAGCCGAATCGAGCGTCGCCGTCTCATTCACGCCCCCGGTGATCAAGACCTTCCCGGAACCAAGAAGCGACGCGGCGTGGCTGGTGCGCTCGGGGGAGAGAGGAATTGTCTGGGCCTTGGCGGGAACAATTCCGAGCAGGCTGAGGACGACGAGTAAAGTGATCGAGTAACGTTTCAAAGCAGGAGTTTCAGCGAGAATAGCGGGATGCCGGACTGATTGGAGCCCGTATTTTGGCATCGAAGACCGCCCTTCGTCCAGTAAATTCGGAAATAATCGCCAGCGAGCAAGGACCGAGTGCCATAATCAAGGTGATCGCACGGCCGCCGGCCCGCGCCTGGCAGGGCAGTCCATCGCGAGTGGACGCTCCGCTCTGGTCTTCTTCGGCGGTGCGACACGGGCGGAGCGAACGTGTCGCACGTCCGCCAGCGATTCGAGATGAAAAAAGGCGCCGATTATTGCTTCGGGAGTCGCTGCCAGACAATCAGCGCGTAGGCGGCAATGAAACTGGCGGCAGCGATTGCGATCAGGTAGTCCATAAGTTTTCTTTGGGTTCGGATGCTAGCTTGGCTGGACTGGCTTGAACGCGCTTCGCGTCGCTTGGCATTCACTGTGCAAAAATTGTGCTCGGCGCGAGCGGCCGAGGCGCGCCAGTCTCACTCCGCACCGGCACGACAGATGCTCCCGCAACAGGCCAGATTGGACATGCGGGCGTTTTACCCTAAGGTGCACGCCTGCGCTTCCGCCTGACGGTTCGCATGTCGGCCTGCTGCGGCGGCCGTTGCTTCCCTCCGAAGCAAACGAAGTCAGTTAACAACATCACATCCATACCTTTGAATACCACACACACTCATAGCCATCTCGTCCCGCCGCACGGCGGGAAACTCATCGACCTCATTCTCGCTCGCGACCAGGCCGCCGCGACCAAAGCCGAATCGCGCGATTTCCCTTCCTGGGATCTCACCCCACGCCAAATCTGCGACCTCGAGATGCTCCTTAACGGTGGCTTCTCGCCCCTCACCGGCTTCATGAACAAGGCCGACTACGAAGGCGTTTGCCGCGACATGAAACTGGCCAGCGGCCTCCTTTGGCCGATGCCGATCACCCTTGATGTCACCGAAACCTTCGCCAAGACTCTCAAGTCCGGCAGCAGCAAGATCGCCCTGCGCGACGGCGAAGGCGTCATGATCGCCATCCTGCACGTCGAGGATGTCTGGCAACCCGATCGCCAGGCCGAAGGAAAAACCGTCTTCAAGAGCACGAGCAACGCGCATCCGGGCGTCGCCTACCTGATGAACAAGAGTAACCCATGGTACGTCGGCGGCCGTCTCGAAGGCCTGCAACTCCCGAGCCATTACGACTTCAAGACTCTCCGCTCCACTCCCGCCGAGCTGCGCGCGGAGTTCGCCCGCGAAGGCTGGCGCCGCATCGTCGCTTTCCAGACCCGCAACCCGATGCACCGCGCCCACGTCGAACTCACCTTTCGCGCCGCGAAGCAGGTCGAAGCGAGCCTTCTCATTCATCCCGTCGTCGGCATGACCAAGCCCGGCGACGTCGACTACTTCACCCGCGTCCGCTGTTACCAGCTCCTCGTCGGCAAATACCCGGCTGGCACCGCCAAGCTCGCTCTCGTCCCCTTCGCCATGCGCATGGGCGGCCCGCGCGAAGCCGTCTGGCACGCGCTCATCCGCAAGAACTACGGCTGCACCCACCTCATCGTCGGCCGCGACCACGCCGGCCCGGGCAAGGACACCGATGGCAAACCATTCTACGGCCCCTACGAAGCGCAGGAGCTCTTCGCCAAACACGAAAAGGAAATCGGCGTCACCCAGGTGCCCTTTCAGATGATGGTCTACCTCGAGGACAAGGATAAATATTTCCCGGCTAACGAAGTGCCGGAAGGCTCCCGCGTCCTCGATCTTTCCGGCACCGAGCTTCGCTCCCGGCTTAACGAAGGCCGCGAAATCCCGGGCTGGTTTACCTATCCAGAAGTCGGCGTCGAGCTGCGCAGGAGTTTTCCGCCGCGCCACAAGCAAGGTCTCACCATCTTCTTCAGCGGACTTTCCGGCAGCGGCAAATCCACCATCGCCAATGTGCTTATGACCAAGTTCCTCGAAGTCGGCGGCCGGCCGGTCACCATGCTCGATGGCGACCTCGTGCGGAAACATTTGTCCTCCGAGCTTGGGTTCTCCAAGGAACACCGCGACATCAACATCCGCCGTATCGGCTACGTCGCTTCCGAGATCACGAAGAACGGCGGTATCGCCATCTGCGCCCCGATCGCGCCCTATGACGCCACCCGCAAGGACGTCCGCGGCCTCATCGAGCCAGTCGGCGGTTTCATTTTGGTCCACCTTTCCACCTCGGTGGACGTGTGCGAAGGCCGCGACCGCAAAGGTCTCTACGCCAAGGCGCGCGCCGGCATCCTGAAAGAGTTTACCGGCATCTCCGATCCCTACGAAGAGCCGACCGACGCGGAGTTGCACATCAACACCGCCGAGCTTTCGCCGGAAGAAGCGGCGCAGGAAATCGTCCTGCACCTGGAGCGCGAAGGCTTCATCGGGATGAATCGCGAAATGGCCTAACGAGATCGACTCTTAGCAACCGCCGCTTGCGAGCCATTCTCGCAAGCGGCGTTTTTGCGTACGAACCCGACCTCGCCCTGAACTCCTGGAGGGAAGCGCGCCGTCGCTTCCGGGCATGGCTCCAATCGCCGCGTAGCTTCCGGGCATGGCGCGTCCTACTTCAATTGCCGCGTCGTCCACCGCCGGCACCGACGGCGCGGTGCCCTCCATTCCCCCTCGTTCCCAAACTCCAGTTTGGGAACGCACTTGTCCCGGAAACTCTGTTTCCCTCTCGTTGCCGTTTGGGAACGCACTTGTCTCCGAAACTCCGTTTCGTCGCTCCTTCAAACAAGCTTGCCCTCTACCTCCTCATTCGCCAAAATCGGCACTTCTCGTTAGTCCATCCATATGAGCAAACAACAAACCAAAGACCTGCTCGGCTTTCTCAAGCCCTTTCTCGCCGAGATCAAGGAGCGGGCTTTATGGTTGAGAGAGTTCGTTTGGGACCTCTACCCGGGCTGCAACGAACTCATCTACGACAACTACAACGCCCTGGCTTTCGGCTGGTCGCCCACCGATCGCCTTGGGCATACCTTCTGTTCCGTTGCGGTGGGGCGATCGAGCCACAACGTTCACTTTGGCTTTTACTGGGGTTCCCAAATCGCCGATCCAAAAAGGATCCTGCTCGGAAAAGGAAATCAGTACCGATATCTTCTCGTCGGGAGCAAGGAAGCTTTCCCCAACGCATACATCAGGAAGCTCCTGAAAGAGGCATACGCCAACTCCATGGCGAAGGTGAAGGACCCGAGCCAAATCATGCATGGCGCGACGATCACGAAATCAATTTCAGCGGCCAAAAGGAGTCCAAAGCGCGTTGCAAAGAAGAAAAAATAGACCCGTGTTCTGTTTCGGGATGAGGCACGGACAATACAGCCACTGCTGGCCGGCTTTCCCCTCCCTCGTTCCCAAACTCCAGTTTGGGAACGCACTTGTCTTCGCAACTCCGTTGCGCCTCGCCCCCGACTTGGGCACGCACTTGTATTGGCCGTAGGGTAAGCTCCAAGGCCGCAGCCATTCGTTAGGTTAAAGACCCGCGCAGCATCCCTCAATCCAGCGGGCTCTTCACCCCGAGGCCCGGCTTGTTCAGCACGTGGGTGTAGATCATGGTCGTCGAAACATCCTTGTGGCCCAATAACTCCTGCACCGTGCGGATATCGTAGCCATTTTCGAGCAGATGCGTGGCGAAGGAATGCCGCAGGGTGTGACAGCTCGCCGCCTTGGCGATGCGCGACTTTTGCACCGCCACCTTCACGGCGTTTTGCAGATTTTTCTCGCCCACATGATGCCGACGCAGCACCGGACGACCGTCCGCCGCTGCCCCGCGCGGATCGATCGACCGTTTCTCCGCGGGAAAGACCCATTGCCAGGCCCATTGCCGCGCCGCGCCGGGATTCTTCCGTGCATAGGCATCGGGCAACCAGACCGTGCCAAACCCCTCCGCCAGTTCCCGCTCATGAACCGCTTGCACCCGCTCCAGATGCTCGCGCAGCGCCGGCGCCACCGTCACGGGCAGCATCGTCACCCGATCCTTGCCGCCTTTGGCATGGCGCAAAGTGATCTGCAGATAGCGGAAATCGACATCCTTGACTCGCAAACGCAGGCATTCGAGCAGGCGCAGTCCGCTGCCGTAAAGCAGCTCGCCCATCAGCCGGTATTGACCGCTCAATTCGCGCAACACCGCCTCCACCTCCCCTCTGGCCAGCACCACCGGCAGCTTCGGCGGGCGCTGCACCCGCTGCAGGCCCTCCACCACGCCCAATTTGCGTTCCAAAACCACCTCGTAAAGGAAGAGCAGCGCGTTGAGGGCCTGGTTCTGGGTGGCCGCAGCCACCGCGCGTTCGCCCGCCAGGTAATTCAGGAACGCCGCCACCTCGGCCTCTCCCATTTCCTGCGGATGGCGTTTGCCATGGAAGAGAATAAAGCGGCGGATCCAGCCCAGATACGCCTCCTCGGTGCGCAGGCTGTAGTGGCGGGTGCGCAAAATCGTCCGCACTTGTTCGAGAAATTTAGGCTTGGCTCTTTCGCTTTTGTCGGGCAGACTTGTTGCCATGCCTTCCTTTTATCCCCAACCCTGCCTCCTGAGCAACCGAAATAGGCGAATACCCGTTTCGTATACTATCTGTTAGGCGTATGCGAGTCCACGCAAGCATGAAGTAATGCGATTGCCTTATGATATTCTGTTGCGGGATGCGCTTTCCGAGATCACTCGCAGCGAGCGCAAATTTCTTATCTTGGTCAGTGCGGTAGGTCTAACAGTTCTTCACGTCGGTTTGGTCCCGACGAGGATTGATGCGCTGGGAATCGAATTCTCACAAATTGATCAGAAGACTCTTCTGAGAGCGCTTGCAGCAGCTGTCCTATACTTTTTAGTCGGATTTATTGTCTACGGCTTGTCGGATTTCGTTGCTTGGCGGCGAGACCTTCATATGGCTCGTCGGGATACAAAGCTAGACCAGCTGCGAAAAAACAAGGAATATGAAGAGGTTTCTCCTAGGCAACCAGCGCCGTCGCCGACCGCTCCTTTCGTGGGCCTGGAGCCGTTTCGCCGCTGGGAGTATGAGAGTAGATCGCTTCTTCGCTCAGAGTTTCCTGTGTCTCTTTTACGTGCCATGTTCGACTTTCTGCTTCCGATTGTGGTCGGCGTCGTTGCCAGCATTCAACTCCTTTCTGCGTGATCCAAAATACGCCTAACCAAGCGATGCAGCGAACTCCGAAAGCATTCGGAGTCGCTGATCTTGTATCTCGTTAGGCCTATGCGCGCTCTACGCATTTTGATTGCCTTCATAACGGTTGCTGTTTGTAGCGAAACGGTGGAAGCGGTCCTCTCGCCGGAACAGTTGCGTGCTATCGGGCACCAAGCTAGCCAGGCGGTGCTTTATGCGCCGAAACCAGATTATCCACTTGAAGCACGATTCCATCATTTCACCGGCTCTGGTACGTTCATTATTCGCGTCCCCGTAAAAACAGGCCGAGTGGCAGAGGTTCGGGTATCGCGAAGCACAGGGCACGCGATTCTGGATGCAGCGGCCGTAAACGCCCTCAAACAGTGGCGTTTTAAGCCAGGCGTTTTGCGGCCCATTGGCGAGATTTCACCTCAGCGGCATGATCCATTCGGGAAGACGGACGCTCTGCTCAAAGTCCCGATCAATTTTACTATGCGATGACGACCTAACCATACGAGAGGCTGTGTGATAAGTCGTTCATCGTCCGAAGGTGTGAAAAAACGAAGCTCACAATTGACCTACACGGCGTTTTTATTTTCTCCGAAGGTGATTCGAACCTCTTTTTCGTGCTCCGAAATCGCTTCGCTGGAGTTTTCACACAGCCTCGCGATGGAGCTGACCACGAGCCGCCGTACCATCCGGTTTTCCATGACTTCAAACCGCCAACCCGCCGCCACCCGCGCTCTCGCTCGTGGCAGCTCATCTTATTCTCGTTAGATTCAAAACACCACCTCTTATGCTCGCCAAAAAATTCGCCCTCGCTTTCGGTATCGCCGTCGTTTTCCCTGCAATGCTTCACTATGGCGTGGCGACCTTCACGCCCGAGCCGCGATGGCAAGACTACACTGTGTCCCCACTTATCGACCACGACTCGACGGAATATCAGAAGAAGGAAGCTGAACGTCGTGCGGCGGAGCACGTATTCGAGAGACATCTTTTCGCTGTCGCGGTGCCACTGGGTCTTTTAGCCATCATTGTTGGCGCTTTTTTGCCAACTCAGGCTATCGGCACAGGTTTGATGTTCGGCGGCATCTTCAGTGTTTGCGACGGTTACTTCAACTATTGGGCCGAGCTTTCCGCTCAGCTTAAGTTCCTCTCGCTCTTGGCTGCCTTCGTGGTGCTCATCGTCGTGGGGTATCGAAGAATTGAGAAGAAAGAAATCTAACCATGCGCTCCAGCTGACGGCGAGCCGCCGTACTATCCAGCTTCACATCAGTTCAACCTGCCAATCCGTAGCGATGCGCGCCCTCGCTCGAGGCGGCTCATCTTGTTCTCGTTGATATGGCT
>PNAA01000055.1 GCA_003169975.1 Spartobacteria bacterium
CTTTTCGGATAGCTTCTAGCAAAAGCGATGGAGCCGACAGCGAGCCGCCGTACTATCCTGCTTTCGATGAGTTCAACCCGCCAATCCGCCGCGACGCGCGCGTTGATTGACTCGACCTGCCCAGGTCTCGGGCTCCGCCCGTGCTGCGCACGTCTATGTCGCACCGCCCCCGCGAGCTCCATTCACTCATTTCCCAATCGCCCACCCTCCGGGCTTCCCGTCTGTTGAATTGATATGCATGGAGTTAAGATTAGCTACCTGATTGAGCACCCGGAATACATCCCGCAATTGGCGCGGTGGCTCTTTGAGCACTGGGGATCCATTCTTGGCGAAGAAACCCCTGAGGCTCGAATCAAAAAACTAAAGGCGCACATGAATCGAGATGAGTTGCCTATTGCATGGGTTGCGCATGCGAACGGACAACTTCTCGGAACTGCCGCCCTTCGCGTGGATGATCTGGAGGGGCGCGAAGATCTGACTCCCTGGCTCGGCGGCGTATTTGTCGGCGCACATTTTCGTCGTCGGGTATTGGTGCCGCGCTCTGTGCCACGGTCGAGGAAGGGGGCTTGGTCGCGAGGGATACAGACTTTTTATTTGTTCACGCTCGACAAGCAGGCGTGGTATGCACGCCTGGGCTGGACATTACTTGGCCCGTGCGTTTGGCAGCAGCGGCCCGGTGACATCATGTGCAAGCAGCTGCAGGCCTTCTAGCCAGGTTGATTTTGTCCGTCCATTTACCAGACCCCCGCCCGAACGAATCGCTCGACCAGATACCATGAGATGAAACCAAAGAAGACCAACCGAAAACAGACTGCGAAACCAGGCAAAGCAGGCAAACCCAAAAGTCCCGACGATTACCTCGCCGCGGTAAGCGCCGACCAGCGGGCCACGCTCGAAAAGCTGCGCAAGATAATCAGGGCCGCGGCGCCGGAGGCCGAAGAGTACATCAGCTACAATCTGCCCGCCTTTCGTCTGAACGGAAAGCTGCTCGTAGCTTACGGCGCTGCCGCGAACCACTGTGCCTTCTACCCCGGCTCCGTCGTACAGGCCCTGAGCGACGAGCTTAAGGACTACGACACGAGCAAGGGCACCATCCGCTTTCCGGCGGACAAGCCTCTGCCGCCCGCCCTCGTGCGGAAGCTGGTAAAGCTCCGGATGGCGAAGAAGCGCGGCTGACTCCCTAATAACCAATAACTGCTAACCAGTAACCAGCGTGCGACCGGCAGGCCGCCGCTACACTTACCAGATATTCGCCCGTTCTTTGGCCGGACGGACCATCGGGCTGTTATCCGGCAGGTCGAAGGCTTTCTGGAATTCCGGCATGTTGGAGATCGGTCCGTCGCAGCGGAAGCGGCCCGGTGAGTGCGGGTCGGTGTTCAGCCGCAGCTTGGTCTCTTCGACGCGCTGATTGGCGCGCCAGATTTGCGCCCAGGCAAGGAAGAAACGCTGGTCCGGAGTAAAGCCGTCGATCTTCTTGTTCGCTTCTTCCGGGTGCCGGGCGAGAGCCTTTTGGAAAGCGGCATAGGCAATCTTGATGCCGCCGATGTCGGCGATGTTTTCGCCCTGAGTGAGTTCGCCGTTGATGTGCAGGCCGGGGAGCGGTTCATAGGCCGCGTACTGCGCGATGACGGCTTTGGCGCGTTCGGTGAAGGCTTTCGCGGAGCCGGGCGTCCACCAGTCGCGCAAATTGCCGACGGCGTCGTATTGCCGGCCTTGATCGTCGAAGCCATGGGTCATTTCGTGCCCGATGACCGCGCCGATGCCGCCATAGTTGACGGCGTCGTCGGCGTCGGGGTTAAAGAAGGGCGGCTGCAGAATGCCAGCCGGGAAGACAATCTCGTTGAGGTTGGGATTGTAGTAGGCATTGACGGTGGGCGGTGACATCCCCCACTCGCCACGATCGACCGGTTTGCCGATCTTCTTCATTTCACGCGCGACTTCGAATTGGTCGCTCCGGATGACGTTGAAGGCATAGGGGCCACGATCGATTGTCAGGCGAGAGTAATCGCGCCACTTATCGGGGTAACCTATCTTGACCGTGAAGGCGGCGAGCTTCGCGAGCGCTGCCTTCTTTGTTGCCTCGTCCATCCAATCGTTGCTCTTGATGCTTTCGGCGAGCGCCTCCTTGAGATTATTGACCATCTCCAGGGCGCGGGTTTTGGCATCGGGCGGGAAATGATCGGCGACGTAGAGTTTGCCGAGGGCTTCACCCAGCTCGTCGTCGGTCTCACTAACGACTCGCTTCCAACGCGGCTTGAGCTTCTCCGCACCGCTGAGGGTCTTGATGTAAAAGTCGAAGTTCTCATCGACAAAATCGCTGGAGAGGGTCGGCGCGGCGTCGTGCACGAGGTGCCAGCGCAGGTAGGTCTGCCAGTCAGCGAGCGGGAGGCTCCTGAAGACGTCGTTGGCGGCTTTGAAGAAATCGGGCTGACCAACGTTGACGGCGGCCGGCGGGGCGAGGTTGAGCTGCTGGAAGTAGTCACTCCAGTTAAAGGCGGGCGTCAGCTTCTGCAGCTCGGCCGCGGACATCTTGTTGTAGTTTTTCTGCGGGTCGCGCAGCGCGACCCGGGTGCGCGCCGGCTTGGCGAGCGAAGTCTCGACGGCGAGGACGGTCGTGGCATGAGTCGCGGCGTCGGCCGCGGAGTCGCCGAGCAGGGTAAAGACCTTTGTGACATGCGCGACGTACTGCTCGCGGAGTTTTTTCGAAGCGTCGTCGTCCTTCGTGTAGTAATCGCGGTCGGGCAGGCCGAGACCACCCTGGCGCGCCTGGGCGATGATCATCGTGCTGTTCTTCGCGTCCTGGCCGGAACTGAACCGGAAGGCCCCGCTGATTCCAATGCTGTGGAGATGTCCTATCTCCTTCGCCAGGTCTTCGCGATTTTTCATCGCATCGATGCGTTTCAGCTCGTCCTGCAATGGCTGGACGCGGGCGGCGTTGATGGCCTCCTCGTTCATCCCGCTGGCAAAGAAGTCGCCTACCTTTTGCACGTCGGCCGGCACGGCTGGTTCACTCTTGGATTGGCCGGATTCGGTGGCGGCTTTCTCTTCGATCGCGTGGAGGGCGTCGTTATTCTTCTCGATCAACTCGTTGAAGCTGCCCCAGCGCGAATACTCGGGCGGGATCGGATTGTTCTTCAGCCAGCCGCCGTTCGCGTAGCTGTAAAAATCGTCCTGCGGCTTGACCGATGTATCCATGTTCTTCGGGTCGAGCGGCGGCGGGTTCTGGTCGGCGGCGGCGGCGGGCGCGCGGTCGTGCATGGCCGGCGATGGTCCGGTCTCCGATTGAGCGCGCAAGGAGGCCGCGCAGAGCAGGCTGAGAGCAGTGCAAATAATTTTCTTCATCATAACAGTAGGTCTGAGCAATAGGCGGAGCGGGCCCGAATGGCAAATGCGGCGCGAGCGGTTGGCAGCGCGGCGAAGGCACGGCATCTTGGCGACGAACGATGTCCGCCATGAATCGACGAGCCGCGTCCGGCGCTGAGGAGTTTGCCTCGGCTAGCGACGAGGTGCGTCAAATTTATGTCGAGCTGGCCGGACGACCGGTCGAGCGACAATGCATCCGGCGCACCGAGTGCTGCCAGTTCAAGCTGACGGGGCTAACTCCTTACCTAACGAAAGGCGAAGCGCTCGTCGCGGCGCGCGCGCTGCGCGCCACCGGGCGCACGAAATTGCCGGCGGAAATCGACGGCGCGTGCCCAATGCTCGAGTCGCAATCGGGCCGATGTTTGATCTATGCCGACCGGCCGTTCGGCTGCCGCACGCATTTCTGCGCCGCGGCCGGGGGACCAATGGCCCGGCGCGAAGTGGTCGATCTGATCCGGCGGCTGGAGAAGATCGACGCGCAACTAGGCAGCGACGGCCCGCGCAAGCTGCCGGGCGCGGTCGCGGCGGCACTGGCGGAAATCGCCTAACGATTCCGGAGGGACATGCTTCCGCATGTCCTGGACGCGCAGAAGCGTGTCCCTCCGTTAGTGCGCGCCGACCGGCGCTTTCGCCTGCCGCGCTAGATCCCGTCGAACTCTTTGACGTAGGAATGCTGTGTCTTGTTGCGCCGATAGCCGAGATGCTCGTAAAACGGGTGCGACTCCGAACGCGCCGCATTGGAGCGCACGGAAATCCCGGTCAGCCCTCGACCAACCGCCCATTTCTCCGCCGCGCCGACGAGCGCCTGGCCCACCCCGCGACGCCTCGCGTCCGACCCGACGACCAGACCGATCAGTTCCGCCCTGGCTTCGGAGTGCAAAAGCAAACGGTGCTCGGCGGCGATCCAGCCGAGAAAATGCCCGTCCGCTTCCGCGACGACGACGAGAAAGCGATCGGCCAGGGGCAGGAGGGCGGCGAGGCGCGACGCGGTTTGTTCGACGCTGGCTGGATAGCCGAGCTCCGTCGTTAGGCGCGCGATCTCCGCGGCGTCGCTCGCGCGCGCCGCGCGGATGTCATAAGCGCTCATCTTCGCGCCCGCGGGAAAGCTCCACGTCTAGCCCACCGCCGCGTGGAGCTGCGCTACGCCGATGCCGCGCAGTTGGAAAAGCCGGATCAACGTTTCTTCGATGAGGTTGTTCGGGCAGGACGCGCCGGCGGTGATCCCCACAACGACGGGCCCTTCCGGCAGCCAGTTGTGCGCCACCACCTCGCGCCGTTCATGCAAGTTGTAGTGGAGGATTTCCTTGTTGGAAATAAGACGGCTGGCATTGAGGACGAAGTAGGTCGGCAATTTCTCCTCGCCCATTTCGGCAAGGTGCGACGTGTTTGAGCTGTTGTAGCCGCCGACGACCAGGAGCAGTTCCATCTTCACGGCGAGCAACTCGCGCAGGGCGTCCTGGCGTTCCTGCGTGGCGCCGCAGATGGTGTCGAAAAAGCGAAAGTTTTTCGTCGCCAATTCCGCCCCGTCGCGATCGGCGATCGCTTTTTGGATGCGCCGTTGCACTTCCTCCGTCTCCCCGCGCAACATGGTGGTCTGGTTGGCCACGCCAATCGTGCGCAGATGAATGTCGGGATCGAAACCAGGCGAATAGGCGCCGCGAAATTTGTCGAGGAAAGCCTGCTTGTCGCCGCCGTGCCGGACGTAATCGCAAACATAATCCGTGTCGGAAAGCGTCAGGACGACGAGGTAATGCCCCTGGCCGTCGCCGAGCGCGCGTGAGCTGGTCGCCTTGGTTTCTTCGTGCTCTGCCTTGCCGTGGATGATCGAGGTCGCGGATTCGCTCGCGTATTTGCGGACCCGTTTCCAGACACTCATCACGTCGCCGCAGGTAGTGTCGACGATCTGGCAGCCGCGATCCTTGATCTGCTGCAAAATGGAGAGCTCGGTGCCGAAGGCGGGCAGAATGACGACGTCGTCGGGTTGCAGCTCCGAGATGTCGGCCTGCTTGTTGTGCCCGGTCAGGTTCTTGATGCCTAACGACGAGATTTGCTCGTTGACCTCGGGGTTATGAATGATCTCGCCGACAATGAAGAGACGGCGGTCCTGGAAAACCTTGCGCGCGGCGTAGGCGAGATCGATTGCGCGCTCGACGCCGTAACAAAAACCAAACTGCTTCGCCAGCCGCACGGTCAGGTCGCCGACCGAGATGATCCCGCCCGTCCTCCGGACTTTGTCGACGATTTCGCTCCGGTAATGCGACTCGACCTGCTCCTGCACCGCGGTCATGACCTCCGGGGTGCGGAGGTTGACTTTGTTGCGCGCGGTCGTGCCGCTGGAAATAAGGTTCGCGCTCACCGGCTAATGTCGTCGTCCCCGGGCGCGCCGCAACTCGTTAGTCGCGTTCCACCCAATGTGGGAGGGGCCCTGGCGCCCCGACCGCCCAGAGTGTCGCAACCCATCGGGGCATCAAGGCCCCTCCCACATTATTATTCCTGGAGCAGCGATCCTTCCGGTTTTTGAAATGCAGCCGAAGTGACCATGAGACGCGGGTCGGGGTCGGGCGCTTTCGAATCGTCCACCCGGCGGACCGTTGGCCCGAGCGTCGCATCTTCCGGCTGGGCGCTGGCAATGTTCACCGGCGTCCCGTTACGCACGAGGGCGAAGAATTTCGGCGCTGCCTCTCCGTGCAAACGGACGCAGCCGTGGGTGCGCGGATACGGGTGGACAAAGCCCTGATGAAAGCCGTAAGCAGGCGCAAATTCGCACCAGTATCCCATCGGATACCCGACGTAACTCCCGGGGATATTTGCGCCTGCATCTGCCGGCACGACACGGTTTCCCTGCACCCGGTAGCCGTAGGAGCCGGAGCGTTTATGCTCGATCTTGTTGTAGATGGTGAAATGGCCCTTCGGCGTGGGTTTGTTAGGCAAGCCGACCGAAACGGCGGCCGCCATCAGGCAACGATCGCCTTCCATCACGTAGACGTTCTGCTTCGAAAGCGAAAGGTCGACTCGCACCTTGGAAGGATCGTGCGGCTTGTGCGCGGTGACATGATATTCGCCGGAAGTCGACGGCATCGTGGTGCAGCTCGTGAGCAAGGCAAAGGCGGCCAGCGGGACGGGAAAAAGAAGGCGGTAGATGTGTCGCATAAGTTTTCAACTGGAGAGCTTATGGCGGGCGTGTTGTCAACAGAAGCGCGCTGGACATCGCCGCCACAGCCTTGTAGACGCCGCCCTCTGGGCGACGCGGGGAGGTGGTCGCCAGGAGAGAAATTCAAGTCTGTCCCACGCTTCGCACCCTCCGGCTCGGAGAGAGCGAAGCGCCGATAGTCGCAATGCAGACTTCTTATTGGCCTGCTTTGATCACGCCGAAGAGACCGTGCGCCTCTCCCAAAATCCCGGCAGTGAAGTAGACGCTCTTTCCCCCAAGGGCTTGCAGGGCCCACAGTCCATCCGTGACGAGCGGTGTCTGATCCGGCTTCAACATCGTGCCGAGGAAAGCTCCGGTCGTCGGATCGTAGCCGTCAATGTGCCCGTCGCCAAAGTTGCCCACGAGCAAGGCTCCGCTCAGGTTTCCGAAGTTGTTAGGCGCAAGCGTCAGACCCCAGGGTGAGTTGAGCAGCCCGCGCGAGACGAGGCGACTGATGAAATTGCCGTCCGTGTCGAAGACGTCCACGTAACCGTGGCCGGGACCGGGCACATCATCATGCGCCTCTCGATCCTGCTTGGCATAGGTGACGTAGATCAAGCCGTTGATGTTCTCAATGCCGAAAGGAGCAAAGCCTTTGGGAATGTCGGGATCGACGAAGGCTTCATCATCCTCAATCTCGGCGAAGCTGTCGTCGTAGATGCTGACCTTTGCCTCGTGGAAATTGGTCACGAAAAGCCGCAACCCGCTCGATGACTCCCCGAGCGCAGCGCCTTTGTAGACCGACCCCTCGACCCCGTCATCGACTGCGAGGATCGCGTTATCGAGAGAGACGGTCGGATTCCAACCGGAGATGCTTCCATCTTCGCCGACAAAGATGAAGATGCTCGGACCGGAAACACCACCGCTCGAAACGACAAAACCCGGGCCGGAATTGAAGACGATCCCGGTCGGATTGGCGCCTTCGGTGTTGGTCGCCGACGGCGGAATGGTAACGACGAGCGATTGCGGCACGCCATGGAAGTCGTAAAGGGTCGACGTCCCGGTGCCGTTGTTCGCCACCCAGATGGTGCCGCTGCTGCCAACTGCAATTCCCCAGGAGTTGACCGCATTCGCGTCGGTCCGTCGCGCGACGCCGGGGATGTCGGAGACGAGGTTCGTGGCCGCGTAACCTGCCCACGCCTCGGTCGCGCAGGCGATGCCGGCTATGAAAACACCAGCGAGAATGCTGAGGCGGGTGAGGCGACCTAACGACTTGCGCGAGATGTCTCGCGAGGAGTCAAAGAGAGCTGTTTGCATGGTAATTCCTTTCATGTTTTTGGAGGTTGAAGAATGACTGACAATCAGCATTCGGCCCCGTCCGGCCCTGCTCAAGCCGCGTTCCGTAACGGTTCTGTTACCTCTTTCCCGGTCCGCCGCCGCGCAGGCGGGATCAAGTTGAGCGGGCGTAATCGCCGCTTCGTCAGCGTGAACTCTGGGTCAACAACTCGTCGAAGCGGGGCGCGGGATGCGCGTAAAAGGGATACGAGCGGGTCGCGTTGGTGGGGCGGAAGCGCCAGTATTTGTACATCCAGAGCCAGGGCGACGGGTTTTGCCTAACGACAGGCTCGAACTGATCCCAGCAAAGCTGCGCGATCTCCTGGTCGGTCGCGCCGGACGGGATCTCGAGCTTCGGATGAAAGACGACGCGGCAACGCCCACCCGGGAGCGGTTCCTGGTGCACCGGGACAATGGGCAGCCCGGTGCGACGGTGCAACCAGGCGTGCGCGAACGTGACCGGCATTTTCATCCCGAGGCAATCGATCGCCACCGTCGGCTGGCTCGGCCGCAGGGTGAGATCGACCAGGATGGCCGCTGTGCCGCCGCGCCGGAGGGTTTTGTAAAGTTTCACGATGGCACCTTCCCGCGTGACAAAGTGATGCCCTGACTGCTCGCGCAGCCGGTTGAAGATGGCATCGAGCTTCGGGTTCTTGAATTCCTGCGCGACGATGGTGGCGATGAGCCCGGCGTAGCCGGCTGCGAGACTGAACCATTCGAAGTTGCCGTAGTGACAGGCGGCGATGATGCATGGGCCCGTCGGCCCCACCGTGCGGCAGAATTCGTCCCAGCCCTCAAACTCGATCAGCCTGCGATAATTGTCTGCGTTGATGCGCGGGTTCCAAAAGAGATCGATCATCGTGCTGGCAAATTGCTGGAAGGATTCGCGCGTTATTTTGGCGCGTTCCGCCTCGGAAAACCGATCGCCGAAAGCGGCCTCGAGATTGCCCAGCGCGACCCGCCGGCCCGGCCGATCGAAGTGCGCGGCCAACGCGCCAGCGATGCGTCCAAACTGCACCGCGAGCGGACGCGGCAGCCGCGGCACGAGCAGAGCGAGCAGGCGCAGCCCGAGCCATTCCAACTCGTAGCGCAGTAATTTCCAGCGCGACTTCATGTTCTGAGCGTCGTTAGGCGGGCGGCTTCGTTGACTTGAGGGAGATTAATTTTAGGTTGGCGCAGGTCCTCGCCGCCGCGTCCACGCATCGTGAAATACGTCCTTTTTGTCTGTACGGGTAACATTTGCCGCAGCCCCATGGCCTTGGGACTTTTCCGCCGGTTGGTCGGCAATCGCAAGGACATCGCGGCCGACGCGGCCGGCGTGCACGCGGTCCGGGGGCAGCCGCCAAGTGTGCATGCGATCGATGTCTGCCAGAAACGCGGAGTCGATATTTCGACATTTCGCAGTCAACCGCTGACCGCGACACTGGTCGATCGGGCCTCGCACATTTTCGCGATGACCGCTGCTCATCTGGAGACCATCCACCTCCTCTTCCCGCAAAGCGCGGACAAGACGTTTCTGCTCCGGGAGTTTGAAGAACCGGGCGCAACGCTCTGGCGGGATCTGCCCGACCCGATCGGGATGGGGCGCGAGGTTTACGAGGAATGCGCCGAGAGCATTGAAAAGGCTTTACCGAGCGTGCTCGCCTTCGTAGAAGAAACCGAACTGGCGATCCCGCGCGCCGCCCGCGAGAGTTCGGCCCCGCGATCCACCAGCGGAAATATGCCTCAACCTCTCGAATCCGAAACCGGCGACGGCCACAGCGCCGACCCGTTAGGCAGCGCCCTCCGCAAAGTGGATCCCGAAATTTTTGACGCCATCGCCGCGGAGGAAAGACGGCAGCGCGAAAACATCGAGCTGATTGCCTCGGAAAATTTCACCAGCCGCGCCGTGATGGAAGCCCAGGGTTCGTGCCTGACGAACAAGTACGCCGAAGGTTACCCGGGGAAACGTTGGTACGGCGGCTGCGAAAATGTCGACGTCGTCGAACAGCTGGCGATCGATCGGGCGAAAAAAATCTTCGCGGCGGACCACGTCAACGTGCAACCGCACAGCGGCGCGCAGGCCAACATGGCAGTCTACTTTGCCGCGATCAAACCGGGCGATCGCATCCTGACGATGAACCTCGCCCATGGCGGCCATCTGACCCACGGGCATCCGGCGAATTTTTCCGGCAAACTTTACGAAGTGACGCACTACGGCGTCGATCAGCAGACGGAGCAGATTGACTACGAGGCGCTTGCCAAGCAGGCCGCGGAAGTTCGCCCGGCCATGATCACGGCCGGAGCTTCGGCTTATCCGCGTTTTCTCGATTTCCCGCGCCTCCGGCAGATTGCGGATTCGGTGGATGCGCTTTTGTTTATCGACATGGCGCACATCGCGGGCCTGGTTGCGGGCGGCGAGCATCCGAGCCCGGTGCCGCATGCGCATTTCGTCACGACCACGACGCACAAAAGCATGCGCGGACCGCGCGGCGGGATCGTCCTTTGCCAGGATAAATTTGCGAAGTCGATCGACTCGTTAGTCTTCCCCGGCGTCCAGGGCGGACCGCTGATGCACGTGATCGCGGCCAAGGCCGTCTGTTTTCACGAAGCGCTGCAGCCGGGCTTCCGCGAGTATCAACACCAGGTGGTTTTGAATGCCAAAGCGCTCGCCGCAGGCGTCGCGAAACATGGTTTCCGGATCGTTTCCGCCGGGACCGACAACCATCTCATGCTGGTCGATCTGCGGCCGAAGGAAATTAACGGGAAGGTCGCGCAGGACGTGCTCGATCGCGCCGGGATCACGGTGAACAAGAACGCGATTCCGTTCGACACCTATCCGATCTTCAAGCCCGGCGGCATTCGTCTCGGCACGCCGGCGGTCACGACCCGCGGGATGAAAGAAGAAGAGATGCTCGAAATCGCCGACTTGATCGCCGAAGCGCTGGCGGCGCGCGACGACGAGCGGGTGATCGCGCAGGTGCGTCAGCAGGTCCAACAATTGACGCGGCGCTTTCCGTTGCCGAGCTGACTTCGAGACCACGAAAACCATGAGCGAAAAGCATTTAGCAAATCCATTGCGTGAAGGGCTCTCGACCAAGGCCGTGCCACAGCCGTGCGCGGTGGTGATTTTTGGCGCAACCGGCGACCTCACCCATCGCAAACTCGTCCCCGCACTCTACAACATCGCCGCCGACGGCGAGCTCCCGCCGGCTGTCGCGGTCGTTGGTTTCGCGCGCCGGCCGAAGACCGATGACGAGTTCCGGAAGGAAATGGAGGAAGCGACCCGAAAATTTTCCCGGCAAACGGTGCGCGACGAAATCTGGGAGGGCTTTGCCAAGTCGCTTTATTATCACCAGAGCGAATTTGGCGATGAAGCCGGCTATCAAAAACTGGCCGCGCGCCTCGACCGGCTGGACAAGGAAAGTGGCACGCGCGGTAACCGCCTCTTCTACTTCGCGACTTCGCCCGAGCAGTTCGAGACGATTGTGGAAAACCTGAAAAAGGCGGGACTGAACAAGGCACGCGAAGGGAGCTGGGCGCGGGTGATCCTGGAGAAACCGTTTGGGACCGATCTCAATTCGGCGCGGCACCTGAATCGGGTGGTGCAGAGTGCGTTCTCCGAGGACCAGACCTACCGGATCGATCACTTCCTCGGCAAGGAAACCGCGCAGAATATTTTAGTCCTGCGTTTCGCGAACGCGATCTTCGAGCCGCTCTGGAACACGCGTTACATCGATCATGTCCAGATCACCGCCGCGGAAACGTTAGGCGTGGAGAACCGCGCCGGTTATTACGAAAGCGCCGGCGCTTTGCGCGACATGGTGCAGAACCACCTCCTGCAATTGCTTTGCCTCGTCGGGATGGAGCCGCCCACCGACCTTGGCGCGGACAGTATTCGCGATGAAAAGGTAAAAGTCGTCCGCTCGCTCCGCCGTTTCACGGAAGCGGAGGTTAAGACGCAGGTGGTCCGCGGTCAGTACGCGCAGGGGGCGATCAATGGCCAGGCGGTCGCCGCCTACCGCGCGGAAAATGGGGTCGACCCGAAATCACAGACCGAGACCTATGTCGCCCTCCGCATCCTGGTCGATAATTGGCGCTGGGCGGATGTGCCGATCTACGTCCGGGTCGGCAAACGGCTGCCAAAATCGGGCACCGAGATTTCGGTTCATTTCAAGAAAGCGCCACAGGTGCTGTTCAATCGCGAATCGCAAGCGCTCGACCAGAACGTGCTCGTGATTCGCATCCAGCCGGACGAGGGAATTTCGCTCCGGATGCAGGCCAAAGTTCCTGGCACGAGCTTCCGGATCGAATCGGTGAAGATGGATTTTCATTACGGAACTTCCTTCGGCAAAGCGAGCCCGGAAGCCTACGAACGTTTGCTCCTCGACGCGATGGCGGGCGACGCGACGCTCTTCGCCCGCCGCGACGAGGTGGAGCGGGCCTGGGCGTTCATCGACGCGATCGAGGAAGCATGGGTTGCGAAGGAAGACGCGCCGAAATTGTGCACCTATCCGGCCGGTTCCTGGGGACCGGAGGAAGCGGATGAACTGCTGGCGCGTGATGGCCGCCGCTGGCGGAGGCTGTGATGCAGACAATTGTCATCCTGAGCGGAGCGCAGCGGAGTCGAAGGATCCCGGCGCGCAACCTGCCGGTGACGCCACGGGATCCCTCGACTTCGCTTGGAATGACCTGATCATGCCCGCCGTCACTGAAACCTTCACCCCCGGAATGCCGGTCGAAATCGGCCAGATCGGGCGCGAATTGAAAAAACTCTGGGATGCCGGCGACGGGGTGATGACCCGCGCGTCGCTCATCAATCTCGCGGTTTACAGCGAGGCCCCTGACTCGTTAGGCACGAACACAGCGATGATTTCGCAGATCACCGAAAACCATGCCTGCCGTGCGATCGTCATTGCCGCGGATCCGGCCGCGAAGGAGAGCCGGGTCGAGGCCTGGATCAGCGCGCACTGCCACGTCAGCCGCGCGGGCCGCAAACAGGTTTGCTCGGAGCAGCTTTCATTTTTTCTCCAAGGCGAACAGTGCGGGCTGCTCCCGAACATCGTTTTCGCACAGCTCGATTCGGACCTGCCGCTTTATCTCTGGTGGCAGGAGGAATTTCGCGCTCCGATGGACCCGCAACTTTGGGCCTGGGTCGATCGCGTGATTTACGACAGCCAAGCGTGGCGCAACTTTGACGAACAGATGCGGCTGGTGGAGATCGCGCAACGAGAGGCGAGACAACGCATCGTGCTCTGCGACATCAATTGGGTGCGCCTGGTCCACCTGCGGATTGCGCTCGCCCAATTTTTCGATCATCCCGCGACCTATCATCACCTCGCCGAGATCAAGGCGCTCGAGATCGAGCACGCGCCGGGGTTTCATTCGACGGCGCTTCTGCTCGCCGGCTGGCTGGCGGGGCAGCTGGGCTGGGAACGGAGCCGCGCCAACGGGAAATCGTTAGGCTTCCGCAAGGAGGAGGAGGACGGCGAACGGACGATCCAGGTCTCGCTCCGCGAAAAAAAAGGCGAGCCCATCGGCAGCTGCAAGATCACGACGGAGGGCGCGGAGTTTCACGTCGAGCACAAACCGGGCGCGGATTTGCTCGATCTTTTTTTTGGCCGCGCGGGCGGCCGGCAGATGCAGCAGGTCCTGCCCGCCGGAGGCAACGATCCCGTCGAGTTGATGAAAGAAGAGTTGATGCGCGGCGGACCGCATCGGGTTTATCTGCGCGCGGTCGAGCAGGTGCGGCACCTTTTGTAGACGCTTCGCTCTCTCCGAGCCGTAAGCTCTTCCGCGCCGGAGGCGGCGAAGCCCGGGAGGAAACGCTCGCTGCAATTTTCGGCCGCCCTCACGTCCGCGTTGCCCAGAGGGCAACGTCTACAGGCCGCACGCTCGTTCGTCGGCGCCTAACGAAGGCTTGCTCAATCCGCTTTCTCTACTCGTTGCGCGATCTCGGTCAGGATGCTGGCGGTGAGTTTGGAGCGGTCGACAATGCCATCGAAATTTCCCGCTTCGTCCAGGACGGGCAGCACCTGCGCATCCTCGGTGTTCATCATTTCGAGCGCTTTGCGTTTGTCGTCCTTTTTGTGCAGCGCCTTCTCCGCCGAAATGAAGCCGGGCAACGCCGCGAGTTCAGCCTTCTGGCCACCGTTGATCCAGTCGGCGAAGGCATCAACGTTGAAGCGAGGATTGGAAGCGCGCACCACGTCCGCGATTTGGCGTGCATCCGCGATCCCAAAAAAAGTGCCATCCGAATTGTTGAGCACGATGTAGCGGAGAAAGGGATACTGGGTCAGTTGGTCGAGATAATCGGCGATCGCCGGGCCGGCGTAACCTCCCTGGCCGATCGTAAAACTGAGCGCCTGGCTCTTCGTGTTGATCATTTGCGGGATCACGTCCGGCGCGCCCTTCGACATCATGCGCACCGGTTCGCGCACCGCGTCGATTGTTAGCTTGGAAACTTCCGGCCCCACGGGCGCGGCCGAGGCGAGCTTGATCGCAGCGACGATTTTTACCTCGCCGAAGGCGAATTCCTGAATCTTGCCGGTGAGGAAGAGCCAGAGCGCGACCGGAACCAACGCGAGCACGATGTCGGAGTTGCGGATGTCAACCTTGTTCCCGGTCTTCGCCCGGAGGGCGACGAGCAACGCGAGGAGTGCGGCAAACATGCCGAGCGCAACTGCGACCGTGCTCATGCCCGCGATTCTGAGATTTCCGGCGGAAGATGCAATCCGATTTTGCCTCCCCAGCGCCGCTCGCCGCTGCGCTCTGCGAAGCGCGGGAGTGATCGTGCGTCGCGTATTCCGGCCGCGCCCAGACCCGCGTGCCCGGACGGCAACGTC
Source organism: Spartobacteria bacterium (assembly GCA_003169975.1). Taxonomy (GTDB): domain Bacteria; phylum Verrucomicrobiota; class Verrucomicrobiia; order Chthoniobacterales; family UBA10450; genus Palsa-1392. Next base: position 14,653 of record PNAA01000055.1, read on the forward strand.
TACAACAGTTGACTTTGCCTAACGAGTTCGGGATCGTGCAAGCGCGCTTCGTAAACTTCCGACCAGGTCTGCTGATTCATCGAGCACATCGGCACCGCGACCCACTCGCCGTTGCGTTTCACCGCGCCCTTGAAAACGCAGGAGTCCAGCCGCGCGCGCACGATGGGATCGTGCGCCGCATTCGCCACTTGGGCGGCGTCCATGAAGTTGTGCATTCCCACGCTGACGGTGTGTACCTGCCCGCGGACTAACGAACGCAAGATCTCCGGCGGCGCGTCCCGCGAGCTCATGGAGCGAAAAAAACGGTAAAATACCCTGGCCGCGAGCAGCGGATGCCGGAGCAAAACGCCGAGCAGACGAAAGGGCGGAGTTCCTGCGTCGTCGTTGACCAGCGACAAGCCGCCAATCTTGCGCAGCACTTCGCCGAGCAACTTGTCGAATCTCCGATCGTCCGGCAAAAGCGGAAAGATTTTCCCGGACGGCCGCGCGACGAGAAAGGAGGCCCAGCTGTTGCAGTCGGGATGGCCGAAAATCGAGACATCGCGCCGCAGCGGCAATCCCACGCCCGCGCAGATTTTTTCCCACACGTCCGCTGGCGTGATCGGTCGCTCCGAAAGAATGGTGCGGCCGGTATCGGCCTCCGGCTGGAAGCTGATCATGCGCCAGATGTGGGTGCGTTGCGGATCGCACAGATACCAGCGCAAGACCTCCGGCACATCGTCGATGTTGCGGCGTGTGACAGTAAAGCTGAGGGCGAACTCCAGCGGCAGGCCGGTGCGTGCGCGAATGCGCAAAGCGAGGTCGGTGAAAGCCTGTCGGACGGGATGCAGATCGGCTTCGGATTTGATCCGGCCGATCGGAATAACCGTGCCGCCCGGCCTGCGTCATATCGACGTGCAACGACACCTGGCGCAATCCCCTTCGACGACTAGCCGCTCGAGAAACTCCGGTTGCTCGAGGAGCGTCTGGCCATGCGTCATGAGCATTGGAATCGAGCCGACCGAAATCGCATAACGAAGATCTCCACCAGTTCGTTAGGCCGGCCCGCCCGCCAGTAGGCATCGGCGACGTCGCCGCCGGTGATTTGCAGCCCGCCACCGGGACCCTGGAGGCGGCGGTTCGCGTCGATCTGTTCCTTCACCTGGGCGAGGGACGGAATCGGGACCGAGTTAGCGTTTTTCGGCAGATAACAATGCGTGCAGTGAAACGAACAATAGCTGGCGCCGAGAGTGAATCCGCAATGCGTCAGATGCCGGCCCGCAATTTGATTATCGGTGCGCAATTCCGGCGGGAGCGAAGCCCACCGTTCCTGGAGGACGCGCGTTTTTTCCTCCGAGATAGGACGGCGAAACGCCTGCCAGCGCGCCCGCCAGCGCTGCGCGGAATTCATCTTAATGGCAAATGTTGGGCTGCACTCCCGTTGCTCGCGCTCAACTATTTTGCCTCGTTAAGCGACCAATTGTAATCCTGGTAGGTGATCTTGACATCGTTAGGCAGGGACGGATGGCGCCGCTTGTTGATGAAGACCATGGGACCGCCGACCCCTTTGAAGTCATCCTTGTACCAGTTGAAAATCGCGGAAAGCGCTGCCGTCTTTTTCTCCGGCGAATAGTCGACGCCGCGGGGTGAATTCACGAACGCGACCGCCAGCTTCTCGAGCTGCGCGTCGAGCTTGTCGCTGCGGAAAGCCTCCGGATTCAACGGCGGACAGCTGCGGCTGGCGCAGTTGAGCGCGACGTGGACGCGCGGTTCGCCAAACGTGGGGCGAATGATGTCTTTTTCGAGATGATTGAAGCTCATGTTTTCGCCCGCGACCTTGATCCGCTGGCCGGTGAAGAAGGTGAAGAGCAAATCCTTCACGCTTTTGGTGGGATATTTCCCGAGCGCTTCGTGGAGGATCCAGGCGTTGTAGGCGTTGAGGTAAAAGGCGAGCTGCTCTTTTTTGCTCAGGCCGGAGATTTTCTCCTGCGCGATGCCGTCGACGACGTCCTGGATGCCCTTCATATCGGCGGGGTTACTCTTCCAAGCGGCGTACTTCACGCCGCTGCTGGTGACGTATTTGCCGAGCAAGCCGTTGTAAGTGTCGATCCACTTTGCTGATTGTTTCGCGCGACAAACCGTGGCGGATGCGAGCAAGACGGCGAGAAGGCAAACGGGGCGCAAAGAAAGCGATTGTTTCATGGCAGGAATCTGAGCATGGGAGTTCGCGGCGGCAAGGGCGAACTGTCGCCCCGGCTACAGGGCGCCGAGCTGCTGGAAAATCGCGCCCAGAGCCTGCGCGCTTTGCTCGATCGCAAACCGTTCGCCAGCCCGTTGCCGGCCGGCTTCGCCTAACGAACGAGCCAGGGCCCGATCTCCGAGCAGGCGGGCGAGCGCATCCGCCAGGGCCGCCGGCCGATGCTCCGGCACGAGCAGACCCGTGACTTCATCGCCCACCATCTCCGGCACCCCGCTGATCCCGGTCGAAACGACTGGTAATCCCGCGGCCATTGCTTCCATCACAACGGTCGGCAGGTTATCCATCCCGCCCCCGACCTCCGCAACACACGGCAAAGCAAAAACCACGCTGCGAGCCAGCCGGCCAATCACCTCGCCCTGCGCCAGCGGACCGTCCAGCGTGACTTTGTTCGCCAGATCGCTGCTCGCGATGCGCTGCTGAAGAGCTGCCTCGAGCGGACCTTCGCCGATAATTTCGCACTGGAAATCGACTCCCCTTTTCAGCAACAACCGGCAGGCCTCGATCAAGTCGACGAATCCTTTTTTTTCGATCAGCCGGCCGATAGAGATAATCGTTGGCGTGGTGGCGGTGAGATCCGCCGACCGAAATCGGCTGAGATCGATGCCATTGTAAACCCGGTGCAGCTTCGCCGCGGCGGCCGGATACTTCTCGCGCAAAAACCGCACACCAAAGTCGCTCACCGTGACCACCGCACGGGCCGCGCCCACCAGGTCACCCAGCGAAATCACGAAGGGTTTTGGCGCAAAAATGTCGTTCGCATGGGCGGTAAAGCTAAATCCAATCCCGAAAAACCGCTCGATCCAGTAGGCCGTGCGCGCCGCCAATCCGGCGAAGTGCGCGTGCACATGCCGCACGCCGAGCGCTTGCAGGCGCGGCCCGAGATGAGCTGCCTGGTAAAGTCGGAGGAAGTCGGTCTGCCGGCCCCAGGTCGTGATTTCTCGCTTCGCAGGCTCGGGCAGCATGCCTTTGCGCAACGCCCGGTCCACTTCTCGCACCAGTTGCTCGTCGCCCGGCAGGTATTGCACCTGGCTGACGATCGACGTCTCCCAGTCCTGCGCGGGTTCATCCAACGGACGCCGGACGGAAAAGATCTCCGGCGAGATGCCCTGCCGGCGCAGCTCATCGATTTCGCGGAAGCAAAAGGTCTGGGTGAACGAAGGAAACCGCTCAAAAAGGTAGGCGAGCCCGTTCATGGCAAAGGATTACCGGGGAATCCCGGCCTTGGAAAGGGGCAGTTCGGGCCCATGAATCTTTCTCCGCGGTTCCGTCGGCTCCCCGCACGACTCTTGCTATTATTTAAGAATGCTCCACCGCGATTTCTTCGCCTTTTGCACTTCGCTCCACCTGATTGAGCTGAAGGCCATCGGCATCCTTTCGAAGGTAAGGCATTTCGCGGAAAACGACCTCGTTTATTCCTCCGGCGAAGTCGGCGATGAGCTTTTCATCATCAATCGCGGAGCCGTCGAGTTACTACCACACAATGCCCGCCCGGGGTCGGTGACGACCGTCCTTTCCCGCGGCGACATCTTTGGTGAGACGGGCGCCCTGATGGAGCTCCCGCGCGATCACACCGCCCGCGCCTGTGCCCCGCTCAGCGTGCAATCATTCCGCCGCAGCGAATTCCCGGAGCTCATCCAGCGGGTGCCCTCGTTCTTCTTCTTCCTCGCGGAGAAGTTGACGAACCGTTTGTTTCAAGCCAAGGAACTGGCGCGCTCGCCCAACAGCCTCCTGGAGTTAACCGGCAGCTTGTCAAACTTCGACGTCGTCACCGTTTACCAGACGATCATTCAGTCGATGCAAACCGGTCTGCTGTCGATCGCGGACGAAGAAGGCGAAACGATCTCCACCTTTTATTTCGAAAAAGGAACACCGCGCTGGGGTCGCTTCGAGCATCTGAGCGGTGAGGAAGCGTTTTGGCAGCTCTTTCTCCACGAGCATCGATCCGGAACATTCTTCTTCTCCAACCAGACCCAGGTGCGCGCCGACTGGGGCGAGGGTAGCGAGATGTCCCGCCATGCGGACGAAATTTTGATCAACGCCATCCAGATGCGCGATCAGTTTGAGGATCTGCGCAAGCGGATGACCGACAGCTCGGTGCGACTCAAGCGCCAAAAATTGAATCTCGCGTGGGACAATCCCAAGATCGAGGAGCTGCGCCCCGTGGCCGAGGAAATCTGGCAGCTCGCCTACAATTCGGCCGTCACGCTCGCCGACTTGCATGGCCAAAGCCGTTTTTGCGATTGGAAAATCTATCGGACGGTCGACGAACTGGTGCGCAACGGCCACTTCACGCTCGGCGCAAACTGCGAAGAGCCACAGCTGGTTGGAGCCGGATCATGAAAAGAACCTGTCGCGCGGCTGCGCTGCTCCTGGTCGGAGTCGCCCTTCTTTCCGGTTGTTCGATGCTGACGGCGAACGGGCGCCGAGAGCGCGCCTACACGCGCTACGTTCAAAAATCGAGTCTCGGCCGCGTCAAACAACAAAAACGGTTGAGACCGCAGAAGCAGAAGATCCCCGTGATGCAGCCGAGCGAGCCGATGGTCGCGACGGAGGCTTCCGGCCCGCAGTCGGTCGGCGACGGCAGCGGCCAATAAGCGCCTAACCCCGAAAGCTTTCGGGGCTAGTCGCGTGGCACCGGGATCGGTTTTCCCGCTTGATCGACCGCCACGTAAGTGAAGACCGCGTGCGTGACCCGGGTCTGCTCGGTGCGCATGTAGCGCTGCACCCACACTTCCACCGGGATCTTCATCGACGTGCGGCCGATTGACTCGACCCAGGCATAACAGGCGACCGTGTCCCCCACCCTCACCGGCGCCAGAAACGACATCCCGTCCAGAGCGACGGTCACCACGCGAGTGCGCGCGGTCTTGGAAGCAAGAATGCCGCTGCCCAGATCCATCTGCGCCATCAGCCAGCCGCCAAAAATGTCGCCGTTCGGGTTGGTGTCCTTCGGCATGGCGACGGTGCGCGTCACGAGTTCGCCCTTCGGTTTGTCGGATGTTTCGGATGAATCCATCCGCGAGATTAACATAAGGATGCAGCGCGGCGAGTTGTAGGCGTTTCGCCGAGCGAAACTTCTACAGAATCAACATGCAGTCGCCATAACTATAAAAGCGGTAGTGCTCGCGTACTGCTTCGGCGTACGCCCGAAGGACAAATTCCCGACCGGCAAAGGCCGCGACCAACATCAGGAGCGTAGACCGCGGGAGATGAAAATTGGTCAGCAACCGGTCAACGGCCCGGAACTCGTATGGCGGGTAAATGAAAATATCGGTCGCGCCTTCCTGTGCAATCAATCGGCCCTTGTGCCTAACGGCCGCTTCGAGCACTCGCACGGACGTCGTACCCACCGCGAGCACGCGCTCCGCGCCGTTGATCGCGGCGGCCGCTTCCTCCGTGATCGTGAAGCGCTCCGCATGCATCCGATGGCCGCCGATCGTCGCACTCTGCACCGGCCGAAAAGTTCCCGTGCCGACGTGCAAAGTGACGAAGGAGTGCGGCAGCTTCGCCAGAATTTCCGGGGTGAAATGCAAACCGGCGGTCGGCGCCGCGACGGCGCCGGGCGCCTTCGCGAAGACCGTCTGGTAGCGCGTCGCATCTTCCGCGTCCGCGGCGCGATGGAGATACGGGGGCAAGGGAACATGTCCCCCGCGATAAGGATCGATCGCGCGCTCGAACCTCACGAGCCGCTCGCCTTCTTCGAAGATTTCCTCCACGCGACCGGCCACTCCGCCGAGCACGGCTGTCGCGCCGAGACGCATCTTGCGTCCTGGCTTCACCAGGCATTTCCAGGCCTGCGCATCGACCTGTTCGAGGAGCAGGAATTCAATCGCGCCGTCGTCGGAAAAACGCCTGGCCGGCAGGACACGGGTATCGTTGAGCACGAGAAGGTCGCCTGGCCTAACGAACTCCCCCAGCTCCTTAAACGGCCGATGCGCGATCGTCCCCCGTGCGCGCTCGAGCACCATCATGCGCGCATCTTCCCGCCGGGGCAGCGGTCGCTGCGCGATCAATTCCTCCGGTAACGCGAAATCGTACTCGTCCACTCGGCCGCTCATCGCCGCACCATCAAAGGAATTGCCGCCACGCGCAAAACCTTGAAGAATGAATCCGCCGCATGGACGAGTTTACCCAGGCCCTCGACGCCACGATCGCAGCGCTCGACCAGATGGAGCGCGCGACGGATCGACCGCTCCGCGCCAGTCGCGGCGCGCTCGATCGGCTTTGCCATCTCCCGCCGCTCGCGAGCGACAAGGCCCAACGGCTGGAGCCCCTCCGCCAGCGCGTGTCGGTTTGCCTCCAGTGCCCGCACCTCGCCTCCGCTCGCACGCAGACCGTTTTCGGAGTGGGCAATCCAAACGCGGAATTAATGTTCATCGGCGAAGCTCCCGGCGCGGATGAAGATCGTCAGGGTGAACCGTTTGTTGGGCGCGCCGGTCAATTGCTCACCAAGATCATCGCAGCGATGGGCTTCAGCCGCGACGAGGTCTACATCGCCAACGTCCTCAAGTGCCGGCCCGACATGCCCGCCGGCGAGCCCGGCAATCGGAAGCCGACTCCTGACGAAATGGAAACCTGCCTTCCCTACCTGACCGAACAGATCGAAATCATCGGACCCAAAGTCCTGGTCGCACTCGGGGCAACAGCGGTCGAAGGGCTCCTGAAAATTCGCGAGCCAATGGGGAAGTTGCGCGGCCGCTGGCATGCGTATCGCGAGACGCCGCTGATGATCACGTTTCATCCCTCGTATTTGCTGCGGAACCAGAGCAACACGGAGAAGCGCAAGGTCTGGGAAGACATGCTCCTCGTCCTCGAGCGCCTCGAGCGCTCGATCACGGAGAAACAGCGCAACTACTTTCGTTAGGCGGGCGCTCCCGACAGAGGTCGGTTTACCGTCACCTCGGCTCCGGGGAGCGCAACGCGCGGTGAGAATTCCGATGCCTAGCGCACGATCCAGAGATTGCACGGAATCACATCCGTGACCCAGGAAATCCGGCCCGGCAGTCTTGGCGTCGACTCGGACTTCGTCTCCAACGGAACGACGAGCAGATCGGCCTCGACCGCCTGGACAAAATTGGAGGTGGCAAACCCCGTATTGCCGCGAATGCAGCGCGCGTCGATCGGAACCTCGGTCGCACCGGCGGCAAGGATGAACTCCCGTAGAGCGATTTCCTCTTCTTCCAAAGTGCGGGCTTGACCTTTGGAGGTCTTGCTCCGCCGCGCGGCGCGCGCCTTGTCAAAGCTGGTGTAGCTGCGGATAACGTAGAGACGTTCGCAATGTTCGCCTTCCGCGAGACGCAAAGTGCGACGCAACGCACCTTGGGCGTGCTCGGAATACTCCACGATGAAGACGATATGACGGAGCGGCTTCGGCTCGAGTTCCGGATGGGTGAAAAGCATCACCGAACAGGTGGCTTCGCGCACCAGCCGACGCGCGACGTCGCCCAGAAATTGCCGATGGATCGCTTCCTTCTCCAGCGCGCCGGCGATCAGAAGTTCGACCTGCAATTTGTGCGCCGCGGCGAGGATGCCGCTCGCAGCGTCGCCTTCTTCATAATGCACGACGGAATCGGCGGGCAGCTTCAACTTCTCGATCGCCTCCGCGAATTTCCGCGTCGTCGCGGCATCGCGTTGTCCGACGTAGATCATGCTCAGCGCGGACCCAAAACGGGTGCGGATTCGGTTGGCCTCGGCCAGGACCTGGTGGAAACGGGGCGAGAACGCCGCCGCCACCGCGATGGATCGATAGGGAGTTTCGCTCATGATTCTCCCGCTACTTTGGAGCGTGGCCAGCCAACGGCAACCGGGGTTTCGATCGTGCTGCGTTGAAATTCGCCGTTCCTCTGCGAATTTCCGGCCATGCGACGCGCGATTTATCCCGGGAGCTTCGACCCGGTGACCAACGGCCATCTCGATGTGATCGAGCGCGCGCGAAAACTTTTTGACGAGGTGGTGGTCGCCGTGGCGCACAACGACCAGAAGCAACCGCTTTTTACCCTCGCGGAGCGGCTCGATTTCCTGGGCCAGGTCACGGCGTCACTCGCCGGCGTGAAGGTGGCGCCATTGGACGGATTGCTGGTCGAATTCGCGGTGCAACAGAACGCGCACGCGGTGGTGCGCGGATTGCGCGCGGTCTCGGATTTCGAATTCGAATTCCAGATGGCGCTGATGAATCGCAAACTGGAAGCGACGGTGGAAACCATCTTTCTGATGCCGAAAGAGGAGTACACTTATCTTAGCTCGCGGATCGTGAAGGAGATCGCGCGGCTCGGCGGGGATGTGGGGAAGTTTGTCCCGCCCTGTGTGGTGGAAAGTTTTGCGCGGAAGTTGCAGCGATGAACTCCGAAAGGCTTCGCGAGTGAACTCCGAAAGGTTTCGCGAGTGAAAATTCATTTGCGCCAAATACCGGCCGAGGGCCTGCATCTGGAGGGCGAGGAAGATTGTCCGATTCCGCAGCTGGATCCCGCCGAGGTGCGGTGCGCGGGCCCGCTCCGCTACGCGCTCGATGCCGGGATTTCCGAGGGTGCGCTTTGGGTAAATGGCGCCCTGGCCCAGCCGGTCGAGCTGCGTTGCGTGCGCTGCCTGGAATCGTTCCCTTTCGACATCGAGGTGAGGGATTTCACCATTCACACCGAGCTCGCCGGACCCGAAGCCGTCGATCTGACGCCCTTCATGCGGGAAGACATCCTGCTCAATCTGCCGGCCTACCCGCATTGCGATCGCGAAGGCGGTCGGGTCTGCCCGGTGCCGGAGGCGATCAAGCAGCCAGACGCGAGCGCGGTGCTCGAGGAACGCCCGCCGGACTGGAGCGCGCTGGATCGGTTAAAGATCCGAGAATCGTGAACTGAGCTTCGTGAATCGTTGCAGCTGATACCCGATTCACGGTTCTCGAATCTTCTTCTGCCGTTGTTTTTTTCCGAAACCCTGCTTTCCTGAGTCGCTCGTATGGGAGTTCCAAAACGCAAAACTTCAAAGATGCGGCTGCGCACGCGCAAAGCATCGCATCGCTGGCAGCCGCCACAGCTCAACAAATGCCCGCAATGCGGCAGCACGGTGCAATCGCACACCGCCTGCCCTTCCTGCGGATATTACAAGGGGCGGCAGGTGCTAACGGTGGACGCTGGTTAAGGTGGGAGGGGCCTTTGTGCCCCGATCTTCGCTCGTCGCTATTCAAGCCACTCTCGATTCTCGCGGCACCAAGGCCGCTCCCACATTGAGATTTTTCGTTTTGCATTCGCCAACTGAAAATCGCAGATTGGCCCCTCGATGAAAATCGCTCTGGACGCCATGGGTGGCGATTTCGGGCCACCGAACCTCGTCGGCGGCGCCGTCCTGGCGCTGCGCGAGTATCCGCAGATCGACAAGCTCTTCCTCGTCGGAGACACCGCGCAGATCGAGGCCGAGTTGCAGAAGCAGAAGTGCAACGATCGCCGGATCGAGATCGTCCATTCGACCCAGGTCGTCGCGATGACCGACGGCGCGGTCCAATCCGTTAGGCGGAAAAAAGATTCGTCCGTCAGTCGGGCTGTCGACCTGGTGAAAAAGGGCGAAGCGGCGGCGATCGTCAGCGCGGGGCACACCGGTGCCGCGGTCGCTGCGACCACGATCAAGCTGCGCACTCTCCCGGGAATCGATCGGCCGGGCATCGCTGCCCTCTTTCCTTCCGAGACAAATATTTTTGTCCTGATCGACGCCGGTGCGAACAGCGACGCGCGACCGGAACACTTGTTGCAGTACGGGATCATGGGCTCCGTCTATTCGCGCCACGTTCTCGGCTACAAAAATCCCTCGATCGGCCTGATGTCGATCGGCGGCGAGGACGTCAAAGGCACAGACCTGACGAAAGAGGTCTTCAAGATGTTGAAGCGCAGCGCGCTCAATTTCCGGGGCAACATCGAGGGGCACGATCTTTTTGCTCATCCCGTCGAGGTCGTGGTCTGCGACGGCTTTGTGGGCAACGTTATTCTCAAAACCTGCGAATCAGTCGGCGACGCAATTTTCAAGTGGCTCAAGCATGAGCTGACGAAAAACAAGTTGCGCATGGCCGGCGCCTACCTCGCGCAAAGCGCCTTTCGCGCGATTCGGAAGAAAGTGAACTACGAAGAGTATGGTGGTTCCCCACTCCTCGGGGTGAACGGGATCTGCATTATCGCGCACGGCGCGAGCACCCCGCTCGCGATCAAGAATGCGTTGCGCGTTGCGACCGAGGCGATTGAACAGCAGGTCAATCCACATATCGTCGAGGAGATCCGCCGCTATAATGAAACGAACGCCCCGCTCGAACCCGCGGTCCGCTAAGCCGCTTCGCACCGTTTCGATTGTCGGCACCGGCAGCTATGTGCCGGAGAAGATCCTGAGCAACGCCGATCTCTCCAGGATCGTGGCGACCGACGATAATTGGATCACCACCCGCACCGGGATTAAGGAACGTCGCATCGCGGCGGACGACGAATACACCAGCGACATGGGCGCCAAAGCAGCGCTCGCCGCGATGGAGCAAGCCGAGATCAAGGGCGAAGAGATCGATCTCATTCTGGTCGCGACCGCCACCCCGGACATGGTGTTTCCCGCAACCGCCTGTTTCATCCAGACGAAGATCGGTGCGACCAAAGCGGCCTGCCTCGACATCTCGGCGGCCTGCGCCGGTTTCCTTTTCGCGGTTGAGATTGCGCAGCAATTCATCGCCTGCCACACCTACGACACCGTGCTCGTCGTCGGCGCAGAAAAACTGACGACCATCACCGATTGGACGGAACGCAATACCTGCGTTCTCTTTGGCGACGGCGCGGGCGCGGCCATCCTGCGCCATCGCGACGGAGGCAGTCACGGCCTCATCAGCACCCACCTCGCAAGCGACGGAAATTTTGCCGATATCCTCTGGATGCCCGGCGGTGGCACGCGCCATCCCATCACTCGCGAGAACGCCGACGATCACCTCCAGACCATCAAAATGTCCGGCAAAGAAGTTTACAAACAGGCGGTCATCGCGATGGTCGACGCCGCAAAAAAGGCCCTCGCCAAAGCCGACCTAACGATCGACGATATCGCCTGTGTCATCCCACATCAGGCCAACATCCGCATCATCGAGGCGATCGCCGATCGGCTGAAAATTTCGGTCGACAAATTTTTTGTGAACCTCGATCGCTATGGGAATACTTCCGCCGCGGCGGTCGCGATCGCCCTCGACGAGGCGAACCGGAGCGGCCGAATCAAAGCCGGCGATTATGTGCTGATGGTTGTTTTCGGTGGCGGGCTCACCTGGGCCGGCTCGGTAATCGAATGGTAGAATGTGGAACGTCGTCTGACGGCTATTCTCGCAGCTGACGTGGTCGGCTACAGCCGGTTGATGGGGGCCGACGAAGCCGGCACGCTCGCGACTCTCAAGTCGATTCGAAGCGACTCGATCGACGCCCAGATCGCCCAGCATCAGGGACGGATCGTGAAGCTGACGGGCGATGGCATGCTGGTGGAGTTTGCCAGCGTAGTGAAGGCCGTAGCTTGCGCGGTGGAGATTCAGCGCGGGATGCGTGACCGCAATGCCAAGGTGCCGCAGGATCGGCGCCTCGAATTCCGCATCGGTGTCAATCTCGGCGATGTGATCGTGGAAGGCGAGGACATCTACGGCGAGGGGGTGAACGTGGCCGCGCGATTGGAAAGCATCGCTCCGCCAGGCGGCATCACGGTCTCAGAATCCGTGCACCAGCAGGTGGGTAACCGTCTTGAGATCGTTTTCGAAGAGCGAGGCGAACAATGGCTCAAGAATATCGAGAAACCGATTAGCGCTTACAATGTTTTACTCGAAGAACCAAAGTCGAATGCGAGGCTCGCACCGGGAATAGACAAACCATCGATCGCAGTCCTGCCCTTTACCAATATGAGCGGCGATCCGGAGCAGGAATATTTCAGCGACGGCATTACGGAAGACATCATTACCGATCTTTCGAAAATTTCCGCCCTTTCCGTCATCGCGCGTAATAGTTCCTTCACCTACAAGAGCAAGGCGGTAAAGATGCAGACGGTCGCTCAGGAACTTGGCGCCGGCTTCATCCTCGAAGGCAGCGTGCGCAAAGCCGGCGCGCGCGTGCGGGTCACGGCCCAACTCATCGGAGGTAACGACGGCACCCATATCTGGGCCGAGCGCTTCGATCGTGATTTGACCGACATTTTCGCCATCCAGGACGAAATCACGCACGCCATCGTCGCGCAGCTGAAGGTGAAGCTGCTCCCACAGGAGAAAGAGTCCATCGGACGAGCGGCCACCGGCAACGTGGAAGCCTATACTTTCTATCTGCGCGGGCGCGATTTTCTCTACCGATATTCCAAACGTTACTTCGAGCTCGCCCGCCGGATGTTTGCGAAAGCGATCGAGCTGGACCGGAATTACGCGCGCGCCTACGCGGGAATCGCCAATTGCGATGCCTTCCTCTACATCTCCTACCAGGTCGATGTTTCACTTGAAGGAATTCTCGAGATGTCGGCGAGGGCACTGGCGCTGGACAGCCAGCTTGCCGAAGCGCATACCGCACGCGGAGTCGCCCTATTCGCAGCCAGTGAATTCGAGGAAGCCAACGTCGAATTCGAACTGGCATTGACGCTCGACCCGAATTCCTTTGAAGCGCACTTTCTTTATGCGCGTCCCGCTTTCATGCAGGGCAAAATTGCGCGTGCAGTCGAGCTTTTGGAGCGCGCGTCGGAGATCAATCCGGCTGACTATAAGCCCCCGGCTCTGGCCATTCACATGTACCGCTCGCTCGGACGCGAGAGCGATTGCAAAGCAGCCGCCCGCAAAACCGTCGAGCTGGCCGAACGTGAGCTTGCCTTGCAGCCGGAAGATCCTCGCCCCGCGGTGGCGGGCGCTCTCGCGCTGCTGGAACTCGGAGAAAAGGACCGGGCGAAAGACTGGACCACGCGGGCCCAGGCCATCGAAGACGAAGACCCGATCACGCTCTACAACATCGCGTGCGTCTACAGTCACCTCGGAGAACCTGACGCGGCTTTTGATTTGCTGGAGCGAGTCGCGACAAACGGGCGACGGCTCTGGAGAGAGTGGATCGAAAAGGACTCCGACCTTGACGCGATCCGAAACCATCCGCGTTATCAGAAAATACTCGAACTGATCGGATGAGAAAACGCGGGAAGCGGCTTTAGTCTGCGTATGCTCATCGATACTCATGCCCATCTCGATTACCCGGATTTCGCCGACGACTTTGATGAAGTGCTCGCGCGAGCGAACGAAGCCGGCGTCAAACGCATCATCGCCATCGGCACCTCGCTCGCCAGCAGCCGGCGTGCGGTCGAGCTGGCGGAAAAATATCCGAATATTTTTGCCGTCATCGGGGTTCATCCAACCAGTGCCGAGGAAGCTCCGGACGACATTATCACCCCCCTGCGCGAGCTGGCGAAAAGCCCGCGCGTCGCGGCCATCGGCGAGACCGGACTCGACTACCATCGTCTGCCCAGCGCGGTCGTGGCGCGCGAGCGGAAATCGCAGGTAATTTCAGGCGCTTTGCAGGCCGAAACCGACGACGGGATCGAGAGCGAAATTCACGACGGCGCACTCAAGAGCAAGCAGGCGAGTTTGTTTCAGCAGCAACTCGACCTCGCAGTCGAGCTTCGGCTTAACGTCGTCATCCATCAGCGCGATGCGTGGGCCGACACGCTCGAAGTAATGCGCGAATATGGGCGCAAAGTGAGCGGCGTGTTCCACTGCTTCGGCGGTACGAAGGAACAAGCGGAAGAGGTCATCGCGCTCGGTCACCTCGTTTCTTTCACCGGCATCGTGACCTTCAAGAATGGCGCCGCCGTCCGCGACGTCGCCGCGGCCCTTTCGTTAGGCGAATTCATGGTCGAAACCGATTGCCCCTATCTCGCGCCCGTCCCCTTTCGCGGGAAGCGCTGCGAACCAGCCCACACCCGCCTCGTCGCCGAGAGCATCGCCGCCGCGCGCGGGATCAGCCTCGAGGAAGTGGCTCGCGCCACGACCAAGACGGCGGAGGAATTTTTCCGGCTCAACGGCGCATGAGCTGGCGTTTCATTGTCCGACTTCTTGCTGCCGTTGCCCTGACTTCGTTAGGCGCTTCCTGCGCCGCGCCTGATCGACGGCATCAGGTGATCGTCAGTATTCCCGAACAGCGGATGGCGTTGCTCGAGGATGGTGCCCCACTCGCCACCTACCCGGTCTCGACGTCGAAGTTCGGACTCAGCGACCTTCCCGGGAGCAGCGGGACGCCGCTGGGCACGCTCGAGATTGCGCAAAAAATTGGCAGCGGCGCGCCCAGCGGCGCCGTCTTCAAGGATCGGCGTCAGACCGGCGAAATCGTGCCGCCCGACGCGCCGGGCCGCGATCCGATCGTGACGAGGATTCTTTGGTTGCGCGGCGAAGAGCCACAGAATGTGCGGGCTTATTCGCGCTACATCTACATTCATGGCACGCCGGAGGAACGAAACATTGGCCTGCCCGTCAGCTACGGTTGCATCCGCATGCGCTCGCGCGACGTGATCGAGCTTTTCAACGTCGTCGGGACCGGCGCCCAGGTCAGAATCGCGGACGCGCCGCTCGAAGCGCTCGTCCCGGGATTACCGCCGGCCGCGATCCGCGTCGCGACGTGGCGCGCGCCGCCGGATTGGGAGATTCGTTAGGGCCTAACGCCTGCTATTCGATCACGGGAGTTGCCCGAGCTGCTCCCGGGCGGTCGGTTGCGCCAGCAGCTTCAGGTCGGCGTCGACCATCAGTTCGACCAGTTCGCGGAAGCGGACTTTCGGTTCCCAATCGAGAATCTTCTTCGCTTTGGCGGGATCGCCGATCAGCAGGTCCACTTCCGCCGGGCGCTCGTAGCGTTGATCGTGCTTTACGTATTCTTTCCAATCGAGGTCGACGCGACCGAATGCGATCTCGAGAAATTCGCGGATGGTGTGCGTCTCGTTGGTCGCGAGGACGAAATCGTCGCCGGCATCGTGCTGCAGGATGCGCCACATGCCCTCGACGTATTCCGGCGCGTAGCCCCAGTCGCGTTTGGCCTCGAGGTTGCCGAGGAAAAGCTCGTGCTGCAGGCCATGCTTAATCGCCGCGACGGCGCGGGTGATCTTGCGGGTGACAAACGTTTCACCACGGCGCGGACTCTCGTGATTGAACAAAATCCCGTTGCTCGCGCAGAGCCCGTAACTTTCGCGGTAGTTCACCGTCGCCCAGTAGGCGAACACTTTGGCCACACCATACGGACTGCGCGGCCAAAACGGCGTCGTCTCCGTCTGCGGCACCTCCCGCACCTTGCCGAACATTTCACTGCTCGAGGCCTGATAAAAACGGGAGCGCACCCCGGCTTCGCGGATCGCCTCGAGGATGCGAATCGTCCCGACGCCACTGACATCGGCCGTGTATTCCGGAATGTCGAAGCTGACCCGCACGTGGCTTTGCGCGCCGAGGTGGTAGATCTCGTCGGGCTTCAATTCGTAAATCAGCTTCACGAGGCTCACCGAGTCGCTCAGGTCGCCGTAATGCAGGAACAGCCGGACGCCGTTGATGTGCGGGTCCGCGTAAAGATGATCGATGCGCGAAGTGTTGAAGGTGCTGGCCCGCCGAATGATGCCGTGGACCTCGTAGCCTTTCTGGAGGAGCAGATCGGCCAGGTAGCTGCCGTCCTGCCCGGTAATCCCGGTGATCAATGCTTTCGTCATCGCGCGATCTCCGCTCTACCGCATCCTCCGTAGACCGGCAACATTTTAACCCGTGCCCGCCACTGCCCGGGCCAGGACGGAACGCTGGCCGGCAATGAGATCGGCGATGCCTTTTCGGCCTAACGACAACATTTCCAAGAGCTGCTCATGGGAAAACGTCGCCTCCTCCCCTGCACCCTGCACTTCGACCAGCGCACCGTCTTCCGTAGCCACCAGATTGAGATCCACCGTGGCCGCTTTGTCTTCCTCGTAATCGAGATCGAGCAGCGCCACGTCGTCAATCACACCCGCGCTGACCGCCGCGACCAGTTTCTTGATCGGCGATTCTGGAATCTTTTTTTCGTCCACCAGCCGCTGGCAGGCGAGGGAAACGGCGAGACTCGCTCCCGTGATCGCGGCCGTGCGCGTTCCGCCATCGGCCTGCAAGACATCGCAATCGACCCAGATGGTGCGGGCCCCCAATTTCTCCAAGTCGAGCACCGCGCGCATCGAGCGGCCGATCAGCCGCTGAATCTCGCTGCTCCGTCCATCGAGCCGGCCTTTGGAAATATCGCGCGGTTTTCGTGTCAGCGTCGAATAGGGCAGCATCGAATATTCGGCCGTCAGCCAGCCGCCGCTCACCCGCTGGTCTTTCATCCAGCGCGGGACCGATTCTTCGATCATCACGCCGCAAAGAACCCGCGTATTTCCCATCCCAATCAACACCGAACCACTGGCATGCGGCGCAATTCCGAGTTCGAAATTTACCGGGCGCAATTGATCGGCGCGGCGGTCGTTGAGGCGATTCATTCCGCCCAAATTAGATGAAGTCCCGAGCCGCGCTATGCCTAAAATGAGCGGCGGAACCTCATTTGGGGGTTGGCCTCAGCGCTCGCCATCCAAAAACCGGTCGGCACGCCGCTCCGAGCGCCCCGGCAAAGATTTTGTGAAAAAGTTTCTTTTCCCGGTTGACGATGATCGCGCGCGGGCTATTTTCGCAATCCCGCCGGAAGCGGGCCTCGAAACTTTTCGGGGTGGTTCTCGCAAATTTTGGGACTGCAAATTGGAACTCAATTTTGTCCCGGCATGATGCACGGCAACCCGCCACGGCGGGCCGGCTCTGAATTATCGTCGGCGCCAGGATTGAGTTTTTTGACGCCCGGAAGATGCGTGAGTTTACCCCGAAGAAATTCGGGGCTGGTTCTTTGAAATCTACATACAGGGTAGTAAAAACAACTTTTTAGAGCTGAGTCTGAGAAATACGACCGGAAGGTAAGATGTCCGGTCCGAGAGTTTCAGTTATCAAGTTTGAGCGTCGAATTGGAAACGATTTGGCGTTCTACAGATTGATCAAGCTACAAAGAGCACATAATGGATGCCTTGGTGCCAATAGGCGATGAAGGACGTGGCTAACTGCGATAAGCCTCGGAGAGCGGTAAACACGCTTTGACCCGGGGATTTCCGAATGGGATAACCTGAGTGGGATAATACCTGCTCGAGTTCCTGTGAATACATAGCAGGAACATCGCAATACCCGGTGAAGTGAAACATCTCAGTAACCGGAGGAAAAGAAAGCGAAAGCGATTCCGTCAGTAGTGGCGAGCGAAAGCGGAAGAGACCAAACCAGCAGCTTGCTGTTGGGGTTGTAGGAGCCCGATGTGGTAGTGCAACGATTAGATGAAGCGAATGGAAAATCGCTCCAGAGAGGGTGACAGGCCCGTAATCGAAAATCCGCGCACGCCTAGGGATTTCCTGAGTAATACGATGCACGTGAAACTTCGTATGAATCCACGCCGACCACGGCGTAAGTCTAAATACTAATTGGCGACCGATAGTGAACAAGTACCGCGAGGGAAAGGTGAAAAGAACCGCTGTGAGCGGAGTGAAATAGTACCTGAAATTATGTGCTT
Organism: Spartobacteria bacterium; assembly: GCA_003169975.1. Taxonomy (GTDB): domain Bacteria; phylum Verrucomicrobiota; class Verrucomicrobiia; order Chthoniobacterales; family UBA10450; genus Palsa-1392. Next base: position 32,455 of record PNAA01000055.1, read on the forward strand.
ACAAGGTGTCAAAGCCGGAGCAATCCGGTGATGGCGTGCCTTTTGCTTAATGAGTCTGCGAGTTAGTGTCAGTGGCGAGCTTAAAGCGTTCTGCGCTGGAGGCGAAGCGAAAGCGAGTCCGAAATGGGCGACCATAGTCGCTGGCACTAGACCCGAAGCCGAGGTGATCTACCCATGAGCAGGTTGAAGATTGCTTAACCGCAATTGAAGGACCGAACCCGTGAAGGT
>PNAA01000056.1 GCA_003169975.1 Spartobacteria bacterium
TATTTATGAGATGGCTTCTAATATGAGAAGCCTTCTCGATGCGCTACAAGCTGGCCGTTTGATTGAATTGACGGAGAATCACAAGATCAAGGCGCTGGAATATCTAGCCGCTCTAATTGAGGCTATTCCAGACATTGGAGTCGAAGGCGGTATCACGGAAAACGTGCTCGCGCGCGAGCACGTGCACAACACAGGCATAGGGAAAGGTTGGGCTTGTCCGCACGCGCGCGCGCCGCACGATGGCGAACTGGTTTGCGCGGTGGGCTGGAGTCCGACGGGGATCGACTACGGTGCGCCTGACAACGAGCCGGTGCATCTCCTAGTCATGTACTTTGTGCCGGAAGGGCAGAAACATGCCTATCTCAAAGAGATTTCCTCGCTCGCTAAGGCAATTCAAACGCAGCCCGCGCTCCAAAATCTCAAACCGTTGACTGATCTTGGAGAAGTCCGAGACCGGCTGCTCGACGCGATCCATATCGCTTTGGCATCGACAACGCCCGACGCAAGAGCGCGGATGATCCAACTGGAAGTTAAGCATGCCGCTGCTCACGAGCTTGGCTTGCCTCTTGAACTCGCTCGCTTTATTATCCCGCTCTCTATTCTGGCAATCCCCGGCTCCAAGCCAGTTATCCTATGTCAGGACAGTGAAATGGTACATGCACTTGAGTCACAGGATGAACTAGCTGCCAACCTCGTGGAAAATGGCCGCGCTGAGCACCTAGGAATCCAGGTTTTGCTTCGATCTTCTTCCAATTTCCAGCCAGACCGCGTTCTTTACGATTGCCTGGCATTCCGGCCAACGAAAAACAGTTCGTAGAGTTGAAGAGGGGCATAGGCGTCAGGTATCAAATCTTGACACGAAGCAATCTTTCACGACGAGGCAGACCGGCGGTTCGCAGCCCCGTCAGGCCGACAAAAGATCAATTGTCAGCCACCACACGCGGAACAGGAGCCTGTATCTTAAGCTGGTCGCTCACCTTCTGGATTTGCGCTGCCTGCGCTTTTAGGGTTGCTGTGAGGGCCTCAATCTCTCTCTGCTGCCGCGCAGCGGTCGCCTGAGATTGCTTTTGCTCTGACTCGAAGCCTTTCTGTTGCACCACGACTGTTGCTTCAAGTGCCTCGACCTTGCGATGCTCCTTAAGAAACTCGTTGAGCAACATCGCGTTCACCTCTTCATAGCGAACCGTAAAAGGCTTGCCCGCTGCGTCGCGCGCCACCAGATCGGGGTCGACCTTTTCCACCTCTTCCGCGACGAGGCCAAACTGCGGACTCGCCGTGGGATCGAACTTCCTCTTGTAGTGGAAGGTCACTGGCCGGAGCGAAAGGATGGCTTCGCTCGCCTTATCCATCGGCCGAATCGCGTCCTTGAAACGCGCTGAGGAAGCTCGGACGCCCAATTGACCGCTCGGACTAATGCCCACGGCGACGCCTACGGCAAGCGGCGACGTCATGATCCCGGCAATATATGTCGCAGTTTGCGTTCCCTCCGTGCCGATGCGGATGACTCCGGACTCGTTGGCAACGCCGCCATTACCAATCTCGATATCATTGCTACCCGGCGTAAGATTTATTCCTGCCGAGGTGCCCAGCGCGATGTTGTTGCTCCCGCTGGTATTATTGTAAAGGGTGGGGAGAAAGCGGGGTCGCATCAATAGGGCGTGTTGCTCAAAAGGCACGGGCGAACGTTGTGCTAAGGATCGTTAGGCGGAAGCGGGACAAGGTAAGTAAAGCGGCGCGAAGCCAGCAGGTGGCATCAAGGGAGTTCGCACAGGAGGGCGACGTGTTTTCGTGAGGTGGTAAAGGCCGGCGTGAGCCGGATGGCTCCGGCGGCAGGACCCTCAGCACTGCCGCCTTGCGTTTGGCCCCACCGTGGGCGAGCAGGATGCGCACGTTCTGGATCGCGGCGATCAAGTAATCTTGGATCTGCTGCCGCCAGAGGCGTCGCCAGCGCGCCCGCTTGAAGTGGTGATTGTTAGCCGCGTCGGCAAAGCTTTGCTCCATGAGTTGCTGGCGGCGTTGGCGATCACGTCGCGCCCGACGGCTGTGGGCCTGCTCTCTCGCTACATCCAGGAGTGCTTGTTTTTCGTGCCGGTGGAGCGTGCGCCCCAACTTCGCTCTCGTGCACTGCCGTCGCAGCAGACAGGCGGCACAGACTCTGGCGGGCGCCTTATACTCCATCGTGTGGCGCACCGGATGGACCCGCCGCGCCCGCAACCCTTCGCCCGCGGGACAGCGATAAGTGTCGCTCCGCGCATCGTAAACAAAACTGTTCTCCGCGAAGATTCCGTGGGCCTTATGATGATCCGGCCCTTTGCTCGCATCGCCCAAAGGTGGGTCGTGAGCCCGCGCTCCTGACAAGCCACGAAGTTGTCCTGCGTGCCATACTTGTGATCGCCCACCACTGTTTCAGCGACCCTCCCAGTATTGCTCTCATGCTGGTCGATTAAAGCGAGCAGCTTGCGGTTCTCCGTCACGCTTCCCGGGGTTGTCTCCACCGCGGTGATGACGCCTCTTTGATCATCGATCGCCCGGTGATGATGATAGCGGGGCCGCGAAGAGTCTCCGGCACCCCGGCGCACCATCGCCGCATCGGGATCCGTTTTGCTCATCATGCGCTCGTTCACCGCCTCATAACTCGCCGGCGTCGTGACTCCTTCGCCCAGCTTGCTCTCGGTCGCCTGATAGGCACGCTTCAACGCCGCGATCAGTTCCGGTGGTCCCTTGATGACCGACTCGCGCGCGGCGTCAGCCTCGATCAGGCTCGAATCCACATGCAGCTTGCGCCCATCGACCAGGCCGACCTGCACGCACTGCTCGATCGTGCGCACAAACAAGCGCTCGAACACCTCTTTGCCCCAGCGCGTCCGCGCCTTCGACAAGACACTGTGATCGGGAATCTCGTCCTCCAGCCCGTAACCAAGGAACCAGAGATAATCCAAGCGCTCCGCGATCACCTTCATTAACTCCCGCTCGCTCGGCACATCATCAAAAAAGAGCAGGAACATCATCTTCATGATCACCTCGGGATCGACCGAGACCTGCCCGTTGTTGCCGTAACAGTGTGCCACCTCCGCGCGCACAAATTTGAAATCGATCAGTCGCGCCACCCGCCGCAGCGGATGATCGCTCCGCACCCGCTTCTCCAGATTAATCGCGTAACTGAACAGTTCCCGCTCGCTCTTCTGCTCTCCCATCATGCCAGGAGTGCTTTAACAGATCGCTTCAGCTTTGGGTACTCTTATTTTTAGCGCCACGCCTTTGGGCAACACGCCCCATAGATGCGACCCCGTCTTCCGGCTGGCCAGCTCCATTCGGTCCGTTGATATGATGCGGACCGGTTCCGCCCGGCGGCCCGATTAATGCTTTATAACCGGATAAATTCAAACTTAGCAACGGCAACATACCATGAATAATCGAACAAAGTCACTTTGTCCCGGGCTCGCCTTTGGGCTTTCCCTCGCTTTCGCCACGCTCGCGACTCTTGTTACACAAGGTCACGCCCAATCCCTCGGTTCCGCCGAGACTTTCACCGTCTTGGGCGCTTCGACCGTCACAAATACCGGCACCAGCCAGATTATCGGAGACGTCGGGGTCAGCCCCGGCTCTGCCATCACCGGATTCCCGCCCGGCGTCATTACTAATGGCGCACTGCACGCGAATGACGCCGCGGCGAAACAGGCGCATGCTGACTTTGCCACCGCCTACACCGCCTTTGCGGCCCTTGTCTCGCCACCCGCCAATAACCTAACCGGGACTGATCTCGGCGGCCTGACCCTTGCACCCGGTGTTTATCGTTTTGACACGTCGGCCGCCTCAGCCGGCATTCTGACACTGGATGCACAGAATGATCCCAACGCACGCTTCGTCATTCAAATTGGCACGACCCTCGTCACGGCGAGCAATTCCTCGGTCCACCTCATCAACCAAGCGGACGCGCGGAATGTCTATTTTCAAGCAGGCACGTCCGTAACACTCGGCAGCGGCAGTACTTTTATCGGTAACCTTCTCGCTGGCGCCTCCGTCACTGCGGTGAGTGGCACCAATCTGACTGGACGACTCCTGGCCCTGACAGGCGCGGTGACCCTTGATACAAACAACGTGACCAGTCCAGGATTGTCTTCGCCAACCCCGACTCCGAGTCCGGCCCAGCTTCTAAACATTTCCACGCGTCTGAATGTCCAGACCGGGGACAACGTCGCGATCGCTGGGTTCATCATCACTGGCAATGCGTCCAAAAAAGTAATCGTCCGCGGAATCGGCCCATCGATCGTCGGCCTAACGCCACTTTTAGCTGACCCGGTGCTTGAACTGCACGGAGCGAGTGGCGCACTCATTACAGGCAATGATAATTGGAAAGATACCCAGGAAGCCGAAATCATCGCGTCCACCATTTCCCCAACCAATGCTTTGGAATCGGCCATCGTCGCCACGCTCCCGCCCGATGCTTACACTGCCATCTTGAGCGGCAAGAACGGAACTACGGGCATCGGCCTCGTCGAAATGTATGACCTGGACGCTGCCTCCGATTCCAAGCTGGCCAACCTCAGCACTCGCGGCTTTGTCCAAACCGGTAACGATGTCATGATTGGCGGCTTTATCTTCGGTGACGGCACGGCCAGCGAAAATGTGCTTATCCGAGGCATCGGCCCTTCGCTCCCCGGAATTGCGAACGTTCTGGCCGATCCAACGCTTAAGCTTTACGATGGCAATGGCACACTCCTCATGTTCGACGACAATTGGCAGGACGACGCGCTCCAGGCAGCAGCAATCGCGGCGACTGGGATTCCACCGCAGAACGCCTTGGAGTCAGCCATTGTCGCGACCCTGCCCCCGGGTGTCTATACCGCAATTGTCTCAGGCAATAATGGCGGCACCGGGGTCGCACTGGTCGAAGTCTATCACCTCCCATAATGGGGCCTGTGGGACCAAACCTCCGCGGGCGCGGAAGACAATCGCTCGTGAAGCGGTGGCGTACTTTTTGAATCACTCGCAAAATAGCGCCGTTAAGCGCGCTTGCGTTACACTCGCGGGAGATTGGTTAACGATCATGGAATGAGCAGCACTTTCCCGATACTCTGGCGGCTCTCGAGATAAGCATGCGCCTTCGCTCCCTCGCGCAGGGGAAACGCTTTCGAGATTCGCACGTTCAATTTTCCCGAGCGCACCCACTCAAACAATTCCGCGGCGCGACCGATCCGTTCTTCGCGGCTCGTCAGAACATTCCAGAGATCGCCGCCGGTCAAAGTCTTCGACTCGTCCATCAGCCGGCGCGGATCGACCAAAGCGGGGTCGCCGCCCGCCATGCCATAGAAGACGACCTGCCCGCCTTTGCGCGTCACCCTCAGACTGGCATCGAGCGTCGCGCCGACGGAGTCATAGACAACATCCGCGCCCCTGCGATCTTTGGTTAAATTCAAGACTGCGTCCGGCCAGTCGTCGCCATAGAGGACGACCGCATCCGCGCCCGCTTCCAGCGCGGCGGCGCGCTTCGCCTCGCTGGAAGTGAGTGCGATGACCTTTCCGCCGAGCAACTTGATGATCTGCACGAGGAGCAGACCGACGCCGCCGGCCGCGGCATGCACGACTGCCTTTTCGTTAGGCGCGATCCGGTGGCTGTCCCGCGTCAGGTAGTGAGCAGTGAGACCTTGGAGGAGGAGCGCCGCCGCGGTTTCAAACGAAATGTCTTCCGGCAAGGGAATCAACTTTTCCAAAGGAACCATCGCCAGCTCTGCATTGGCGTGCGGACTATCGGCGAAGGCGAAGCGCTGACCCACTTTGACAACCGGAAGATCGTCAGGCGTGGCGCCCTCCGCATGGCAGACCTCGACAACACCCGCGCCTTCGTAGCCAAGAATGTAGGGTGGCGCGCCGGCCAGGTGGTAGTTGCCACGCCGGCGGTAAATGTCGGCGAAGTTGAGTCCGATCGCGCTTAGCCTAACGAGCGCGTGGCCCGGCGCGAGAATGGGATCGGGCAGGTCGCGATACTCCAGCACCTCGGGTCCGCCGAACTCTTCGAAACAGAGAGCTTTCATTCGTTCGATCTCGCGGCCGGTATCCGTGATACGTATAGCACGGCGAAGGGATTTTTGGGGGAGCGCACGCGATCGGCGCCTCGCTGATCGCTTCTGCGGGCGCGGCGCTGGGCTCGAAAGAACATTTCGGCGAGGGCGCCGAAATGGGCACGCGGGGCGCGTGCGCTCCCCAGAGTCTGCCGCGCGAGCACCGGGCGAGCTGATTCCATCGCTCGAGCCAACCGCAGAGCACGTTGCCGGACGAGCGGAAGCTCGTCCCTCCGGAGAGACTCGTCCTTCCTCGGCCCGCGCAGGATGACAGAATACGGTTTTGCTGCGAGAAAATCAAGATGGACGAAACGAAAATCCCGACACGCGACGACATTCCCGAGGCTGACAAGTGGGATCTGTCGCAGCTTTTTACCAGCGCCGATAAATGGAGCGAGGACTTTGCGTGGATTCAATCGACCTATCCACGCCTAACGAACTGGAAGGGGCGGGTCGGCGAATCGGCCGCGACGCTCGCCGAGTTGCTCGAATTCGATAAGACGCTCGATCTGAAAATCGAACGCGTTTATCACTACGCCTCGCTCGAGTTGGCCGAGGACAGCTCGAATCCCGATTACCTCGCGCGGATGGGGGAGCTGCAGAATTTGCTCACGAAAATCGGCGAGACCGCGTCCTTCATCACGCCGGAAATCCAGGCGATCGAGGACGGGAAGTTTGCCCAGTACCTCGACGATCCGGCGCTGAAAGAATGGCGGATCTCCCTGCACAAGATCCGGCGGATGAAGCCACACGTCCTTTCCGAGAAGGAAGAACGGCTGCTCGCGCTCGGCAGCGCGGCGCTCGACGGCTACGACGATGCGTTTTCACAGCTCACGGACGTCGACATGAAATTCGGCGTGCTTATCGATGACAAAGGCGAGGAACGCCCGCTCTCGCAAAGTTCCTTGAGTTCGTTTCTCGTGAAACGCGATCACGAGCTGCGAAAGCGCGCCTTTCACCAATTCTACGCGGAGTTTCAGGATCATCAGTTCACCCTCGCGGCAGCTCTTTCCTATTCGGTCAAAGCGGATGTTTTCCGGGCCCGGGCGCGGAACTATTTGTCGGCGCTGGAGGCTTCGCTTTTCAAGGACGATATCCCGAGCGCGGTCTACGACGGGTTGATCGCAGCCGTCACGCAAAATCTTGCGCCGCTTTTTCGCTACTACGATCTGCGCCGGCGCGTCCTTGGATTGAGCGAACTGCACCACTACGACACCTATGTGCCACTGGTCGCCGAGATCGAGACGAACGTCTCTTTTGACGAAGCGATCACCGATGTGCTGGATTCGCTGACGCCGTTAGGCAAGGAATATGTTGAAACGTTAGGCGCGGGTCTGCGCGGACGCTGGTGCGATCGCTACGAATCGAAAGGGAAACGAAGTGGCGCTTTTTCGAGCGGCAGCTACGGCGCGCCGCCCTACATCCTGATGAATTACAAGCGCGACGTCTTCTCGGATATTTTCACGCTCGCCCATGAGGCGGGTCATTCGATGCACACCTGGTTCGCGCAACGGGCGCAGCGTTATCAGGATGCGGACTATCCGATCTTTCTCGCGGAGGTAGCGTCGACGTTTAACGAAGAGCTGCTTACCCATTACCTCCTCGAGCGCACAACCGATCCGAAGATGCGCGCCTACATCATCAATCGCCAGATCGATGACATTCGCGGCACGCTCTTCCGGCAAACGATGTTTGCCGAGTTCGAGAAAATCATCCACGCCATCGAGGAAAGCGGCGCGGCGCTGACGCTCGATGTTTTCAAAAGCGAATATCGCAGGTTGCTCGAGGCCTATTTCGGACCGGGCGTGGTGCTCGATCCCGAGCTTGACCTCGAGGGCCTGCGCATTCCGCATTTTTATCATGCGTTTTACGTTTACAAATATGCGACCGGCGTCTCGGCGGCGATCGCGCTGGCGGAACGCGTGTTGACGGGAGTGCCGGGAGCGGTCGAGGCCTATCTCGATTTTTTGAAATCGGGCGGTTCGAAGTTTCCGCTCGAGACGTTGCAGACCGCGGGCGTCGATATGAGGACTTCCGCGCCGGTGGAGAGCACTCTGCGGCTCTTCGATCGTCGGGTGACCGAGCTCGAAGGCCTCTTGTAGACGCCGCCCTGCGGGCGGCGCGGGGAAAAACTGTCTTTTCCCAGCAGCGCCTACCCTCGCTTCGCGCAGCGAAGCGGCTACAGCCCGCCTCAAAATCCGGCTGAGGCCCGCGATTTGCTATTTCCACAAGCCGATGAGGCTCGAATGGCAATTGCGCAGCGCCTGCGGCTACGCAGAACTCGGCATGGACCGCGAATCCATGGCCGAGCTGAACGCCATCCCAAAAGCCATGCAGGATCGCCCCGAAGTCCTTCAGCTGCGGCTGCATCATTTGATGATGCGTAAATCGTGGCAGCGTGCGCTCACCCTGAGCCGAAAGCTCTGCCGCCTTGTGCCCAGGAGCGGTGCCGGATTCCTGCACGCTGGGTTTTGTTTGAACCAGCTCGGGCGAACGGAAGAAGCGCGCGCCATGCTGCTGAAGGGTCCGCCCTCCCTGCGCCGGGAGCCGATCTATTATTATAATCTCGGCTGCTACGAGGCCCTCCTCGGCCATCCGCAGGATGCGCGGCGGCACCTCGAAACCAGTTTTCGGATGGACGCGAGCTTCCGCGAGATCGCGAATGAGGATCCCGACCTGAAGGCGGTTCAGCCGTTGTTGTAGCTGGGTCGGTGATCCCGGCTCCGCTACTTTTTACCCATGCTGGAAAGACCGCCGCGGCAGCATCGAACTCCTCCAGCACGGCCATTGCCTCTCGCTCGAGTCACCGACCCCGGCTACAACTGTCTCGTGGAGCGAGAAGTGGAATTGCTGATCGAAGACATCGCCTTCGGCGGAAAGGGCGTCGGGCGAGCGGAAGGCAAAGCCGTCTTTGTTCCCTTCACGATCGAGGGCGAGCGGGTCGCGGCGCGCGTCGTGCGAGAGAAAAAATCGTTCGCGGAAGCGGATCTGGTGACGGTGCTGGAATCCTCGCCGCAGCGCACCACGCCGCAGTGCCCCTATTTCGAGCGATGCGGCGGCTGCAGTTACCAGCACATGAGTTACGAGCATCAACTGCACTGGAAAGCGCGCCAGGTCCGACAGGCGCTTCAGCGCATCGGAAAATTTCGCGAGCCGCCGGTGCGCCCGATCGTCCCCTCGCCGCACGACTATGAATATCGCAACCGGATCACGGTGCATGTCGAGAACGGCATCGTCGGATTTTTCCGGCGCGACGGCCATCGGTTGATCGACATCGAACGCTGCCCGATCGCCGCGCCAGCGGTGAATGACGAACTCACCGCGCTCCGGGCGCGGCGCCCACGCGACGGCCATTACACCTTGCGCGCGCAGAGCGGCCCGCGCGTCTTCTCCCAGACGAATGACGCGGTCGCCACCCACCTCGCTGACGCGATCGCGGCCCTGGTTCCGCCTAACGAATCGCTCCTGATCGACGCTTACTGCGGCGCCGGATTTTTCGCGAAACGGCTGAAAGCGAAATTTTCGCGGATCGTCGGGATTGACTGGGACATCCACGCGATCGCCGCCGCGGAGGCGAACGCGACCGCGGCGGAAACCTATTGCGCCGGGGAGATCGCGACGCATCTCGGAGAGCGACTCGCGGGCGCCAATCTCAAGAGCACGACCGTGATCGTTGATCCGCCGGCGACCGGCTTGGGTGCCGATGTGCGCGAGATCCTCCGTCGCTATCCGGCTGCGACGCTTCTTTACGTCTCGTGCAATCCGCCGACGCTGGCGCGCGACCTGGCCGATCTGGGGGCGGCTTTCACCCTCCAAAGCGTGACGCCCTTCGACATGTTTCCGCAGACCGCCGAGATCGAAGTTCTCGCCCATCTCACGGGCAGCGAGATCGCAGCTCGTTAACGAATTCTTAACGTCTGCGGCCATTCCTTTGATTGGCGCGGATGCGAAGTCGAGTTCCCAAGCGGGAGCGACAAGGGTAAGGTTCGACGGATGCACATCTTGATCGTTGACGACGAAAAGAACATTCGCCGCGCCTTGACAATGGCGCTGGAATCGATGGAGCATGCCGTGACTTGTGCTTCGAATAGCGCTACGGCGATGGCGGAATTGCGCACCGCTTCGTTCGATGTCGTCCTCCTGGATCTAAAGTTAAGCCAGGAAAACGGACTCGATGTGCTGGAGGAAATCCTGCGTATCTCGCCGCAGACGGCGGTCGTGATGGTGACGGCCTATGCGTCGATCGAGACGGCGGTGGAGGCGATGCGACGCGGCGCATTTGATTACCTGCCGAAACCCTGCACACCGGATCAGGTGCGACAGGTAATCGGGAGGATCGAGAAGACCCGGAAGCTGGAACGACGGGTCGTCGAGTTGGAGTCGCGTCTGGGAGCGGACGGACCGGAGAGCGATCTCACGTCACAATCGCCCGCCATGCAGAAGGTGCTCGAGATCGCGTTCAAAGTGGCAGAGAGCGAAGCGATCGTTCTCCTTCTCGGCGAGAGCGGCACGGGCAAGAGCGTCCTGGCGCGAGCGATGCATCAACGAAGTCCGCGCCGCGGCGGAGCCTTTGTGACGGTGAGTTGTCCAAGCCTTTCGCGAGAGCTGTTGCAAAGCGATTTGTTCGGCCACGTCAAGGGCGCGTTCACCGGCGCGTATGCCGACACCCTGGGCAAGGTCGCGGCGGCGGATGGCGGCACGTTGTTTCTTGACGAAATCGGTGAGTTGCCGCTGGAGATTCAGGCAAAACTGCTGCGGCTCTTGCAGGAGCGAGAATATGAACGGGTCGGCGAATCGAAGCCGCGCCGAGCCAACGTGCGGGTGATCTCGGCGACGAACCGCGATCTCGCACAGGCAGTCGCGGATGGCAAGTTTCGCGAAGATCTTTTCTACCGGCTGAATGTCATCTCGCTCCGCCTGCCGCCGCTGCGCGATCGCATGGACGATCTGGAGAAGATTGCGCGTAGCCATCTGACCTTTCTCGCCGGACACGCGGGCAAGAATGTGCGCGGTTTCTCGCCCGACGCGCTGACCGCGATGCGGCAATACGCGTGGCCGGGCAATCTCCGCGAGCTTCATAACGTGATCGAGCGGGCGGTGATTTTGTGCAGCAGCGAAATGATTGAGGCGGACGATCTGTCCGACACGATTCAAACCAGCTCCGAGTTGCGCCTCGGCGGAAAACTCACCGTGCACGAAATCGAAACGGAGCACATTCGGCGGGTGGTAGCGAGCACGCGCAACCTGGATGAAGCAGCGACGATTCTCGGCATTGATCCGGCAACGCTCTACCGCAAACGCAAGAAGCTCTTCTAAGCCGCAGATTACAGAGTTCGCCACCACCGATGCGTGGCGACTGCGGCCCAAACCACCTCAATAATCCCGAATGGCCAGGCGCCTTGCAAAAATCCGTACGTCGAACCCAAAACGCATGCGAGAGCGAAGCCTAGAATAAACCAACGGCTTCGCTCTTCTAACGCGTAGCAGATCATCATGCTCGTGACGGCCGCGAGTCCAAATAGTGTTAGCGCGTCAACTTTCATCGGCTACGGGATGATTAGAAGATTGCTCCTCTCTTCCAAAATTCCAAACTCTGTCACGACCGGCGCGATGATCAGCTTGATTTATGACTCAGGATCTCTGACCGTCTCGCAAGAGTTTCCAGCATGAGTGTCGACGCTTTTCAGGCTGGCATTTTTCTGCTGGTCGTCGCTGCGCTGGTCAAGCCGGTCGGCGCGTATCTGGAACGGGTTTTCCAGCGGCAAAAAACATGGCTCGACCCGCTGCTTGTGCCAGTGGAGCGCCTCATTCACCGGATTCTGGGCATCGACGCGCGAGGTGAAATGGATTGGAAACGTTACTCGCTGGCCTTTGTGATTTTCAGTGTTGTCAATGTTGTCGCGCTCTATTTCCTGCTGCGCTGGCAGGCATGGTTGCCTTGGTATTTTCCGAAGGTAATGACCACGCCAATGGCTCCGGATCTGGCGGCGAACACGGCTGTCAGTTTCGTGACCACAACCACGTGGCAGGCCTACGCCGGCGAGAACACGTTGAGCTACTTCAGTCAGATATTGCTCGCCGGGCAGAACTTTGTCGCCGGCGCGGCAGGACTTGCCGTGGGCATTGCTTTTATTCGCGGTTACGTGCACGAGAAGACGGAGAACCTGGGTAACTTCTGGGTTGATCTCATTCGCGCGCTCTTATGGGTGCTCGTGCCGCTCTCGGTCGTTGGGAGCATCTTCCTGGTCTGGCAAGGTGTGCCGATGAATTTCCTGCCATACGCTGTCGCGCACACCATCGAGGGCGGGACTCAGACCATCGCTCGCGGGCCTGTCGCCGCGCTGGAGTTTATCAAGAATCTCGGCACCAACGGCGGCGGCTTTTTCAATGTCAATGGCGCGCATCCTTTCGAAAATCCGACGCCGCTGACGAACTTTGTCGAACTGCTCGCCATTGTGGTGCTGCCCGCCGCTTTTACGCACACCTTCGGCCGAATGGTGGGCAAACCGCGTGACGGCTGGGTGATCTTTTGGACGATGACCGCGCTCTTTATCGCGGGCTTAGTTGTGTGCGAATGGGCGGAAGGAAGCATGCACCCTGCGCTGGCACACGAGATCGCCGGCGGCAACATGGAAGGCAAAGAGGTGCGCTTTGGCGTCGGCGGTTCGGCCCTCGCGGCGGTCGTGACTTCCAATGGCGCGACTGGCTCCTACAACTCAATGCACGACAGCTTCGAGCCGCTCGGGGTCGCCGTGCCGCTGGTTAATATGTTGCTCGGCGAGATTGTCTACGGTGGCTTGGGCACGGGGCTTTACAGCATGATCTTCGTTGCCTTGCTGGCGCTGTTCGTCGGCGGATTAATGGTCGGCCGCAGCCCCGAACATCTTGGCCGGCGGCTCGGACCGCCCGAGATGAAAATCATCGCACTTTATACGCTTCTCGGACCGGTCACTGTGCTCGTGATGACGGCTGTTGCTGTCGTGACGGACGCCGGTCGCGTGGGACTGACGACCAACGTCGGGTCGCATGGATTCACCGAAATTCTTTTCGCCTACGCGAGCGCTTTCGCAAACAATGGCCAGAGCATGGCGGGCCTCAGCGCCAACAATATTTTTTACAACACAACGACGATCATCGCCATGCTGGCCGGCCGCTTTGGTCTGGCGGTGTTGGCTCTGGCCCTGGCGGGCCGCTTCGCCGCTGCGCGCCGACGACCTGCCGGCGCTGGCACGATGCGTTCGGACGGAGTGCTATTCGGCATGCTGCTTGCGGGAACAGCGATCTTTGTGGGTGCGCTGAATTTCCTGCCTGCGCTCGCGCTCGGACCGATCCTCGAGCATTTTTCAATGCGTCCATAACCTGGTTCCCGCGTTGAAACGCACTATCGCAATGGTCAGAGGAGTAGGTATCGCCGTGTCATTATCCCGGGATAGTGACTGGAACAGCCGGAAGCGAAAAAACTCCCTTGGACCGCGGCGCCGGCGGACACACGACAGGCACGATCAACCCCGGCGTGATCTGGGCGGGCCACCTCTTTCAGTTTGTAGTGGAGGCGGTCGTTCCGATCATCTCGCTCCGCTTGCCGCCGCTGCGCGAGCGCAGGGACGATCTGGAGAAGATTGCGCTCAGCCATCTGACCTTTCTCGCAGGACATGCGGGCAAGAATGTGCGCGGTTTCTCGCCCGACGCGCTGACCGCGATGCGGCAATACGCGTGGCCGGGCAATCTCCGCGAGCTTCATAACGTGATCGAGCGGGCGGTGATTTTGTGCAGCAGCGAAATGATTGAGGCGGACGATCTATCCGACACGATTCAAACCAGCTCCGAGTTGCGCCTCGGTGGAAAACTCACCGTGCACGAAATCGAGCCGGAGCACATTCGGCGGGTGATAGCGAGCACGCACACCCTGGATGAAGCAGCGACGATTCTCGGCATTGACCCAGCAACGCTCTACCGCAAACGCAAGAAACTCTAGGCCGGGGTGGCCCGCGTTTTCGCGTCGGGCAAAATGCAATCCGCAGGATGTTCTAATCGTGCATGATGCACGACGCACATTGGGCCAATGAAGTGACAGAAAACTGTAAATAGCTCTTTTGCAGAATGTAACGCGTTTAGAGAAAGGCATGGCACGCCATCCGCTAGGGAGGCGAGCATGAAGATGCTTCGCCAGTTGCCGCAACGGGCCTTCGGTGCCGACGCGAGTCGGAGGCGCGCCGGTTATGGAACCTCAAGTCTGCCGAAAGGCACGGTCGCCATCTAATCTGGTGGCTCGCCACGCAAAGGCGCATCGGGCACGCTGGGTAGCATGAAACGACGCATCTTTTTCGGTCTCGCACCGCTCTTCATTCTGCTCATCGCAATGGGTCTTTACGCCGTCACGCTTTTCACGAATCTGGGCAACCGCGTCGATGTCATCCTCCGCGAAAACTTCCGCAGCGTTCTGGCCGGCCAGCAAATGAAAGAAACCGCTGAACGTATGGATTCGGCCCTCTTCTTCTCGCTCGTGGGCGAGGAAGAGCGAGGGCACAAATTGTATGCGCAAAACCTGCCCGCATTTCGCGATAGCGTGCGCATCGAACTCGGCAACATCACTCTGCCGGGTGAAGCAGAACTCGCCGCGAAGGTGAAACAGTTGCACGAGAAATACGCCGCTCGGGCGGAGGCCTTCTGGGCGACGCCCGACATCGGGCAGCGACGGAAGATGTATTTCGGCGAGATGCTGCCGGCCTTCACGGAAATCAAAGACACCGCGCAGGAAATCATCCGCATCAATCAGGACAACATGGTGCAAGCGGACCGAGAGGCCCGCCAACTCGCGGCGGAATCGACGCGCTACATGATCTTCGCGATCGTCGCCGGGATCGGGGGCGCCATCTTTTTTGCCGTGCGGCTTCAGCGTTCGATCTTGCGTCCGATCCGTCGCCTCACGACCGTCTCAAAGGAACTTGGCGAGGGTAAGCTTGACCAGGTCGTACCGGTCACGTCCCAGGACGAACTCGGCCAACTCGCCGACACCTTTAACAAGATGGCGACGAAGTTGCGCGCTTATCGCCAGGTGATGGGCGACCAGATTCTGCAGGCGCGACAGATGACCGAGATCACTTTTTCGGCGTTCCCCGATCCAATCATCGCGCTTACTTCCGATGGGCGGATCGATTTTACCAATCCGGCGGCGACCAAGTTTCTCTATCATTGCGGGCAGGCGGATTCCCTCCCCGCCAGCGTGCAGGCGGAGGTCGATCGTGTCTTCAAAGGCGCGCCCGATTTTCTGCCGACGAGTTTTGAGAGAGTGATCGTTTTTCGCGTGGATGGGCACGAGGTCTTCATGCTCCCGCGCGTGATCGGGATGCGCGATGAATCGGGCAACATCTTCGGCGCCGCCGTGATACTCCAGGATGTGACCCGTCTGCGCCTGCTCGATGAGGTGAAGACGAATCTCGTCTCGACAGTCAGTCACGAGTTGAAGACGCCGCTGACCAGTGTGCGCATGGGCTTGCACCTTCTTCTCGAAGAACGCATCGGCCCTCTCAACGACAAGCAAACGGAATTGCTCCTCGCGGCTCGCGAAGATTCCGAGCGCCTGCTGCGCATGATCAATGACTTGCTCGATCTGGCGAAGCTCGAGTCAGGCAAGGCCGTGCTGCCGAGCGAGGTAATCGAGCCACGGGAGTTAGTCGAAAGCGCGGGCGAAGATTTACGCGGGCTCGTCGAGTCACGCGGCTCGCGGCTCGTGACGAAAACCGAGCCGGGATTGGCGAGTGTCTTCGTCGATGCGCAACAGATTTCGCACGTTTTTTCGAATTTTGTCTCCAATGCGGTCAAGCACACGAAAGCCGGCGAAGAGATTGTGCTCGGGGCAAGGAAGCATAACGACACTATCCGCTTTTCCGTGATCGATCACGGCTCCGGGATTGTCCCAAAATATCGCGCGCGCATCTTCGACCGCTTCTTCCGCGTGCCTGGCTCGGAAGTGACAGGCGCGGGTCTCGGCCTGGCAATTGCCAGGGAAATAGTCCTGGCGCAGGGCGGGACCATCGGCGTCAACAGCAACCCCGGGCAAGGCAGCGAATTCTATTTCGATCTGCCGCCCGCTCGCAACGGCGCAACCTCATGAAAGCAAAAATACTAATCGTAGACGACGAACCGAACGTCCGTCTCAGCTATCGCATGGCCCTGGAAGCCGAAGGATACGTCATCAAGGAAGCGCATTGCGGCGCGAGGGCGCTCGATGAGCTGGCCACCGGCGGGTTCGATCTCGCGATCCTCGATATGCGCATGCCGGAGATGGATGGACTCGACCTTCTCGCGGAAATGCGCAACCGCGGTTTCACCACGCCATCCGTCATCATCACGGCCTTTGGCGATGTGCCACACGCCGTCCGCGCGATGAAGCTCGGTGCGATCGATTTTCTCAAGAAACCGATCACGCCGGAGGCGCTACGCAACATCGTGACGGATGTGGTTTCACGTCACCAAACCGGGGCCACTCCGGCAAGCCCGCCGCGCGATGACTTCCACGATCACATCGTGACCGCACAGCGGCTGCTCAACTTGCAAGATTTCCCGCGAGCGAAGAAGCACCTCATCCGCGCGCTCGAGCTAAACGACAAATCGCCCGAAGCCTTCAATCTCACGGGCGTGCTCTTCGAGATGCAGGAGGATTACGAGCGCGCGAAAAAATACTACGGGCAGGCGATCAAGCTGAACAAGCATTACGAGCCGGCGCAGCAGAACATGCGGCGCATTTTCGAGTTGTTCCATTTCGGTGCCAGCAAAGAGCCAGTGGCCTTGGGGGATGCCTAGAATGAACAAGCGCCTCCTGATCGTTGATGACGAGCCGAACGTCCGGCTCAGCTATCGCGCCGCTTTGGAATTAGAAAGTGATTACGCCATTGACGAGGCGAACTCCGCGTTCACCGCCCTGGAGAAGTTGGTCGAGGGCCGCTTCGACCTCGCCATCCTCGACATGAGGATGCCGGAAATGGATGGGCTCGAGTTGCTCGCCAGGATGCGCGAGCGCGGCCTGTCCACGCCGACAGTCATAATCACCGCTTATGCTGATCTGCCGCATGCCGTCAAAGCCATAAAGCTGGGTGCGATCGATTTTCTGCAAAAACCACTCACGCCCGATCAACTTCGACAGGTTGTCGCTGAAATCCTTGTTCGGCACGAGGACAACCAAGGCTTAAACGAGGTCGAAGCGAAGGATTACGCCTACCATTTGCGAGCCGCGAAACGAGCCATCAATCAGCGCGACTTTGAAGCGGCGAAGCGAAGTTTAAGAAGAGCGCTCCACCTCGACGACCGTTCTGCGGAAGGTTTCAACCTGGCGGGTCTGGTAGCGGAGTTGTCTGGCGACTTCAAAATCGCAACGCGCTACTACGAACAAGCCTTGCGGATCGACAAGGACTTCGCCCCCGCGCAGCAAAACGCGAAAAGGATCGACGAGCTCGCTCGGCGCGGAACGAGCAAGGAACCTCTCGCGCTCGGTAACGACCAACTTTCAGATTCTCCAACCACCACATTTCCTAATCAACCACCACACTATGCTCAGAATCCTCACTCCATTACTCGCAGTTAGTCTCGCTCTACTCGGAAGCATTGTCGCATTCTTGCCCGCACGCGCTGGCCAGGAGGAAACAAAGGCGACGGCTTCTCCCACGCCCGAGCCACGCTTCAAGATCTCTGGTTGGATCGAAAGCGGCATCACCTTCAATCCAGATAGCCCAGCTGATAATCAAAACTTCGGGCGTTTTTTTGACGATCGCGCGAACGAACCGTTGCTAAACCAAGCCGTGCTCAATCTCGAGCGCGCACTGGCACCGCAGCCCGGACAATTCGATTGGGGCTTCAAATTGCAATTCATGTACGGGAGCGATGCGCGCTTCATTCATTCCCTTGGTCTATTCAGCGATACGGCGGGCACCTCAATCGTCCAGCCGGACTTGCCCGAAGCCTATCTCAACCTTCACTTTCCCATTATCAGCGAGGGCGGCCTCGACTTGAAGCTTGGCAAATTCGTCACCCTGGAGGGAGTGGAAACGATCGATCCGCGCACAAATTTCTTCTACTCGCACACCTACATTTTTAATTTTGGCATTCCATTTAACCACACCGGCGCACTGGCGACCCTGCACGCGACCAAGTGGCTCGATCTTTACGCCGGCGTTACGCGGGGTGTGAATACGAGCATCGACGATAACAACGATAGTGCCTCTTTTCACGGCGGCGTCGGACTCAATCTTCTCGATGGCAAACTGACGGTTCTCGCGACCACGTCCATTGGTCCTGAAACACCGAATAACAATCACGATCAGCGTTATCTCAATGACATCGCAGTCACGGCAAAGATAACTGATAAATTCACTTCGCTGACCGATCTCAATTATGCTCTGGACGAGGTCGCTGGCGCTCAAGCTTATGGCATCGCGCAATATTTTACCTATGCGTTCAACAGTTGGTTGACTGCTGGAATCCGCGGCGAACTCTTTCGGGATGCCGACGGCTTTTACGTCGTCTCGTTTGCCAACACCCATGACCCGATGCGCGCCTTGGAAGGTCTGTCGACCATTGATCCGCGCACCGTCGGTGGCGGGAAGACAACCTATGGGGCGATCACAGCCGGCGTAAACATCAAGCCGCCCATGCCAAAGCCCCTGGCGGGCATGGCGATCCGGCCCGAGGTCCGATACGACCGCTCTTTGAACAACACACGACCTTTCAACGACTCAAGCGACCGCGATCAATTTACTGCCGGGATCGACTTCATTCTAACCTTCTGACCTAACGACTTATGATTGACCTGTTTTTTATCGCACTCACCATCGGCTTCTTCGCTTTGATGCTGGTCTTCATCTGGGCCTGCGAAAAGGTCTAACCACTACAATCCAATGGAAAACACTATCGTCGGAATCATTGCTTTTGCATTGATCGTCTATCTCATCTTCACGATCGTCCGCCCGGAGAAATTCTAACTACCACTACTCATGAATACTTCAGGTTGGATTCAACTCATTCTCTTCGCTGCCGCCTTGTTGGTGACGGCCAAACCACTCGGCCTTTATCTTTGCAAGGTGCTCGATGCGAACGGCAAGACGTTTCTCGATCCGGTCATCAAGCCGATCGAAAGGCTGACTTACAAGCTAACCGGCGTCGATCCGAAGCAGGAACATGACTGGAAACGCTACGCCACCGCGATGCTGCTTTTCAGCCTGGTCTCGATGCTCTTTACTTACGCGATCCTGCGTTTGCAGGCGGTGCTCCCGCTTAATCCGCAGAAGCTTGTCGCGGTCGGCGAACATCTCGCCTTCAACACGGCAGCGAGCTTCACCACGAACACCAACTGGCAGAGCTACGGCGGCGAAAGCACCATGTCGTA
This sequence comes from Spartobacteria bacterium, assembly GCA_003169975.1. Lineage (GTDB taxonomy): Bacteria > Verrucomicrobiota > Verrucomicrobiia > Chthoniobacterales > UBA10450 > Palsa-1392. The sequence goes on from PNAA01000056.1 coordinate 19,438, forward strand.
CCTCTCGCAGATGGTCGCGTTGACCATCCACAACTTCGTCTCGGCGGCTGTCGGTATAAGCATTGCCGCCGCCCTCGTTCGCGGCATCGCGCGACACACGTCTCAGACCATCGGCAATTTCTGGGTCGATCTTACCCGTGTCACCTACTATCTGTTGGTGCCAATCTGCGTCGTGTTTGCGGTTGTTCTTGTGTCGCAAGGGATGATCCAAAACTTTAAGCCCTATGACTCTGCCAGCTTAAGCGATCCGTTCACTACGCAGGTGCCAAAGGTCGATGACAAGGGTGCAGCGGTCAATGGTCCCGACGGCAAGCCGGTCATGGTCGACCAAAAAATCGATGCGCAAACCATCGTGCAAGGTCCGATGGCTTCGCAGATCGCAATCAAGATGCTGGGCACCAACGGCGGCGGTTACACCAACGCCAACGCCGCGCAACCTTTCGAGAACCCGACTCCGCTCTCCAATTTCCTGCAAATGTTCGCGATCTTCGCGATCCCGAGCGCGCTGACTTATTTCCTCGGCCGCTCGGTTAGGAACCAGGGCCACGGCTGGGCCGTATGGGCAGCGATGTTTGTCCTCTTCTTTGCCGGCGTGATGGTGGCGGCTCATTATGAAGCGGCTGGCAATCCAAACTTCACGGCTCTTGGTGTCGACCCAGCCGATGGCAACATGGAAGGCAAGGAGGTCCGCTTCGGCATCTTCAATTCCGCGCTCTTCGCCACCATTACGACCGATGCTTCCTGCGGCGCGGTTAACTCGATGCATGATTCCTTCACGCCGATGGGAGGTTTGGTGCCGTTGCTCAATATACAACTTGGCGAGGTCGTCTTCGGCGGCGTGGGCGCGGGGCTTTATGGAATGCTGATATATGTCATCATCGCGGTCTTTATCGCGGGCCTGATGGTAGGTCGCACGCCTGAATACCTCGGGAAAAAGATCGAACCGAAGGACGTCAAGATGGCTTCATTTGTCATCCTGATTCTCGCTTTCTCGATTCTCGGTTTCTCTGCCTGGGCCAGTGTCAGCAAGATGGGCGCGCCGGACGCAACCGGCGCACTGACGGACGGAACAAACAACAGCGGACCGCATGGCTTCAGCGAAATTCTTTACGCTTACAGCTCATGCACCGGCAACAATGGCAGCGCCTTCGCGGGTCTCACGGCGAACGCGCCCTGGTATGACACGACGCTTGGCTTCGCGACGCTCTTCGGACGTTTTGCGATGATCGTGCCGATCCTCGCGCTCGCCGGCTCACTCGCGCGCAAGAAATTGATCGCGGAAAGCGCCGGCACGTTCCCGGTCTCCGGCCCGCTCTTCACCAGTCTGCTCGTCGGCACGGTGCTCCTGATCGGGGCGCTCACCTTCGTCCCTGCGCTCGTCCTCGGCCCAGTCGTCGAACACTTCCTGATGCACGCCGGCAAGTTGTTTTAACTCTCAATCCTCAACTAACAATCTCTCAACTTTTCTAATATGGCTGCTAAAACTCATTCCATTTTCGATCCGGCGATCATCATCCCGGCGATCGGTGCATCGTTCCAGAAGCTCAACCCTGCCCACATGCTCGGGAATCCGGTCATGTTCGTCACGGAAGTCGGCGCTCTGATTACGACCGCGCTTCTCTTCAGCGGCGGACAGGGCGCGTCCTTTGGTTTCCTGCTCCAGATTACCCTCTGGCTCTGGTTCACGGTGATCTTCGCGAACTTCGCGGAAGCGATGGCGGAAGGTCGCGGCAAAGCCCAAGCCGAGACATTGCGCAAATCGAGAACCGAAACGAAGGCCAATCGTTTCCGGGGCGATGGCGCGCTCGAGGAAGTTCCCTCAAACAAGCTCAGGAAAGGCGATGTCGTCATCGTGAAAGCCGGCGAATTCATCCCCGGCGACGGCGAGATTATCGAAGGCGCCGCGACCGTGGACGAGTCAGCCATCACCGGCGAATCAGCCCCCGTTGTGCGCGAAGCTGGCGGCGACCGCAGCGCTGTCACCGGCGGCACCCGCGTGCTTTCAGACGTGATCAAAGTCCGCATTACCGCGAATCCCGGCGAGACCTTCCTCGATCGCATGATCGGGCTTGTCGAAGGCGCGAAACGTCAGAAGACCCCCAATGAAATCGCGCTCACCATCCTGCTCTCCGCGCTCACGATCATCTTCCTCATCGTGCTCATTTCGATGAAAGCGTTCGGCATTTACAACGGGGTCGATTTCTCGATCACGGTGCTCGTCGCATTGCTCGTCTGCCTCATTCCCACGACGATCGGCGGATTGCTCAGCGCCATCGGAATCGCGGGGATCGATCGTCTCGTGCAGAAAAATGTGCTCGCCATGAGTGGGCGCGCGGTTGAAGCCGCCGGCGACGTGGATGTGTTGTTGCTGGACAAGACCGGCACGATCACGCTTGGCAATCGGCAGGCTGCGGAATTCCTGCCCGCCCCTGGTGTGACGAAAGAGGCCATGGCGGAAGCTGCGCAACTTGCTTCCCTGGCCGACGAAACTCCGGAAGGCCGGAGTATTGTGGTTTTGGCCAAGGAAAAATACGGATTGCGCGGACGCGAGCTCAACGAGCTGCCGCACGCCACCTTCGTCCCGTTCACTGCCCAAACCCGAATGAGCGGCGTGGACATTAACGGGACCAAGTATCGCAAAGGCGCGGCCGACCAGGTGAAAGCTTTCGTCGGCGGCAACCTGCCCGGAGCTGTTCAGTCCGATGTCGATAGGATCGCTGGACTCGGTGGAACACCGCTGGTCGTGGCCTCAAACGAGAAAGTGCTCGGCACGATCTACCTCAAGGACATCGTGAAGGGCGGACTGGCGGATCGTTTCGAGCGCTTCCGCGCCATGGGCATCCGCACCATCATGATTACCGGCGACAATCCGCGCACCGCTGCGGCCATCGCGAAAGAAGCAGGCGTCGACGACTTCCTCGCCGAAGCAACACCGGAGCAGAAGCTCGCGCTGATTCGCAAAGAGCAGGAGGGCGGTCACCTCGTCGCCATGACCGGTGACGGCACGAACGACGCGCCCGCGCTGGCCCAGGCCGATGTTGGCGTAGCGATGAACACCGGCACGCAAGCCGCCAAGGAAGCGGGCAACATGGTCGATCTCGACTCGAACCCGACCAAGCTCATCGAGGTCGTCGAGATCGGGAAACAACTCCTCATCACTCGCGGTGCGCTGACCACGTTCAGTATCGCCAACGATGTCGCGAAGTATTTCGCCATCATCCCAGCGATGTTGCTCGTCAGCTTCCCGTCAATCGCGCCGCTCAATGTGATGAAGCTCGCGTCGCCCCAGAGCGCCATTCTGAGCGCGGTGATCTTCAATGCGATCATCATCATCCTGCTCATCCCGCTCGCCCTGCGCGGTGTGAAATTCCGCCCGCTTGGCGCGGCCAAAATTCTGCAACGCAATCTTCTCATCTACGGTGTCGGCGGCGTCATCATTCCATTCATTGGCATCAAAGCGATCGACATGATGGTCGCCGCACTTCACCTCGCCTAGTTCCGCAAACCGATTTATCCCATGAATACTATTATTAAAGAAACCACTACCGCGGTGCTCGCGACGCTTCTCTTCGCCCTCGTTCTGTGCGGCATCTACCCAGTCATCATCTGGGGAGCCGGCCAGTTGCTCTTCCCGCACCAGGCCAATGGCAGCCTGATCGAAGGCAGCGATCGTAAGACTGTCGGTTCCGAACTGCTCGGCCAGAACTTTACCAGCGCGAAATACTTTCATCCGCGTCCTTCTTCGGCTGGCACTGGTTATGATGCGGCTAACTCCAGCGGCTCCAACCTTGGGCCGACTTCGCAGAAACTGATCGACGCGGTGAAACAACGCGTCGCCGATTACCGCGCTGAGAACGGCCTGGCCGCTGATGCACTTGTCCCCGGCGATGCTGTCACCGCGAGTGGCAGCGGTCTCGATCCGCACATCAGCCCGAAGAACGCGCTCCTGCAAGCCTCCCGAGTTGCGAGAGAGCGCGGCCTCGGCGTGGACGTTGTGAAAACCGAAATCGACAAAGCCACGACCGCGGCACAGTTCGGCATTCTTGGGGAAGCCGGCGTGAACGTACTTAAACTTAATCTCGCGCTCGACGCGATGTCTCCCAAAAAATAATCTCTTCACATGCCCGAGGCCGACTCCGCCCTACGTCCGAGCGCGGATGATTTCCTTGCGATCATCCGCCAGCAGCAGGTCGGAAAGTTGAAGATCTATCTCGGTCCCTGCCCCGGCGTCGGCAAAACCTATTCGATGTTGAACGAGGGGCGCCGCTTGAAACAGCGCGGCGTCGACGTCGTCATCGGCTACGTCGAGCCGCACGATCGCCCCGAAACCACCGCGCAAATCGGCGACCTCGAGATCGTGCCGCCGCGGCTCACGACTTATCACGGGATCACGCTCAACGAGATGGATGTGGACGCCGTTATCAAGCGCAAGCCGACCGTCGCGCTAGTCGATGAACTCGCGCACACGAACGCGCCCGAAAGCAAAAACCGGAAGCGCTACGAAGACGTGGAAGATTTGCTTCGCGCGGGCATCAACGTCATCAGCACGGTCAACATTCAGCACCTCGAATCGCTCTATAATTTCGTCGAAGAGTCAACCGGGGTGCGCGTGAAAGAACGAGTGCCCGACGAAGTCCTAACCAAAGCCGACCAGATCGTGAACATCGACTTGCCCGCTGAAGATTTGCAGGAGCGACTGCAGTCCGGAAAAATTTATCCAAAAGAACGGATCGTAGCCGCGCTCGCGAATTTCTTCACCCAGAAAAACCTCACGCGCCTGCGCGAGATGACGCTGACCGAAACGGCGAACTTTCTCGACCGCAAACAACGCGACACCGCAGAGAGCGAGCAGAATGTCAGCGCGCTCGGTCAGGTGATGGTCGCGATCAGCAGTCAAGGTCCAGATCCCGGACGACTGCTCCGCAAGACCGCGCGCCTGGCTTCACAACTCAACGCGCAATGGTATGCGGTCTATGTGCGCACGCCTGAGGAATCGGTCGTAAAGATCGACGCCGCCGCTCAGCGCCGTGTCACCGACACGCTCGAAACCGCCCAGAAAATGGGCGGTCTGGTCTTTTCGATGAAGGGCGAAAATGTCGCGCAGGCTCTGATCTCGTTCGCTCGCGAATACGGTATCACGCACATCGTCGTCGGCCGCCCCGGCGGCAACAAACTAAAGCGGCTTTTCAGAAAGACGCTGCACGAAAAACTATTGCAGGCGCTGCCAGATGTCGATCTCGTCGTGGTCTGAGCGGCGTCGGTGTGTCCTTGCCTTCTTCTGTCCACGCGGTTTTCGCGGAAAAGAAGACGACCGCCAGCTCTATCCAGGACCCAAAAGACCCCGCTCATCCGATAAGCGTAACGCTCGATTAATGTGAACTCAATTTGTTACGATCGCTAGAGCTCCACGACGCCTGCTCCGCGCACCCGGCCCACTTGGTTAGGCCACGCCCTCCACCGGCCAAAATGCTGCCTAAGGCGTAGATAGGACGATCCCGAGACGACCAAGCCGTCACTGATCAATACCGAATAGGGCATCGGTTACCGTCTCACCCTGCCAGAAGAGCCATTGCGCAACCACGCGGCGTTGGGTAGTGTCATAATTTCAATTTAGATGCCCAAGTCTGGTTGTTCCACTCGCGGACGTCTTATCTGCGAGCTTGTCCACCAACTTGTTTCCATCCAACTCAAGCAAGCCTAGACGCTTCGGGCTTTTCTTGCCGTCGTCGAGCGTCCAAAATTCGCCAACGCCTGAGCGCCCGGTCCAAGGCCGCTGCCGCCTTGCACTACGGCTACTACAATTTGTCAAAACGACCGCTGCGGTGCGCTGCACGCCCGCAAGGGCCGCTGGTGTGACGCAAACGTTCTGGACAGTCCGGGATCTCGTAGAGATGATTGAAGCGTGAGCGAACGCACCAACAAACTCCAAGGAGCCGTCGAAACGATGCACCGCTGCAAGGCAACTTACGTCGGCCCAGAGCTTGTGATCGAATTGTTTTGCGGTCAAATCGCGTGGGACGGAGTCGTCCAGATTTTCGATCTCGCCGGGCATCCGAAAGCGAAACGCTGCCATGCATGGTCGTATCTTGAAAACCACAAACCGCAATGCACGACCGTCTTAGAGATTCCACCGGTGGATTCAGCGGAGACAACCGTCAAAGAGGCGGTTGCAGCCAAAGCGAGGTCGTAAGAGCATGAACATTTTGCGGCATATACCCGTTTGGGCCTTTCTCTTGATTGCTACCACGTTGGAAGTCAGCGGGGATGCGGTTGTCAGAATAGCGATTTACAATCAAGCCGGGATTGCGCGAATCGGCCTCACGCTCGCCGGTGCAACACTCCTCTTAGGCTACGGATTCGCTCTCAACCTGGCCCCCGTTGAGTTTGGACGAGTAGTTGGTCTTTACATCGCCACGCTATTTGTTGTCTGGCAGATCATCAATTTTATCGCCTTCCGAGCATTACCGAATGTTCCAATCCTGATTGGAGGCAGTCTTATCGTCGCGGGCGGCCTGATCATCACGTTCTGGAAAGCAGCGAACTGACATGATGAATAAGTTCTTCGCGGCATTCTTTGCCTTCGGCGCAACGATGTGCACTCTCACCATAATCTTACTTCTTTTTCCGGGAACCGCGCTAGACTTGCTTTGGCGTCTCAATCCCGACGCTCATTCAGCCTTTTCAATCTCTCGGAAAAGTGTCGGTATTGCTCATGTTTGTCGTCGGAGCAGGGTGCGCACTAGCTGCGACAGGCATGTGGCGAGGCTCTCGCTGGGGCATGCGCCTCGCTTTGGCAATCTTATCGGTCAATATCCTGGGTGACCTTTTTAATGCTTTGATGCGTCACGATTTGCGCACGTTGATCGGGCTACCGATTGGCGGCGCGATGATCGCTTATCTAATCTGCAGCAGAAAAAAGCCTGCTATTTCAAATTAGGACACTACCCGCCATTGTGCTCGCTTGACTTCCCGTTTCGCCAATCAGAGCATGACTCTGGTTCTTTATTCAGCTTAATGGTCCCGCGAGTGCCGGACCAACGGGGGATCCAACTTCCTTCCGCGCAAGCGGGCGGATCGGGGCGAACGATGTGCGACATCGAGGGCATTTAATGGCTCCAGCCCGACAGCTAACCTCGCCAGCTTCATTAAAATGCAGGAAAGGTTTCGTCGCGCGGGACCGCTTGGTTTCTTTCGAAGTTTTTTGATACCGACCAACGTTAAGCGACCGCGCAATGTGGATGTGCCACGCGCAGCCGCCATCCTCTACGGCGACTGGGGCACGAGCAAAGCGTACGTTATCGGCCTCGCTTTTGCCGTCGGCGGCTATGCCTCATTCTGGCTTATCGCTGCGATGTGCGTTCTCACCGCGCTCGTCGGGATCAACTATATCATCATCTGCCGGCTCTATCCGGATGGCGGCGGCGTTTATGCCAGCGTCCGGCATCGCTCCGAGGTCATTTCCATCGTCGGCGCGTTTCTCCTCATCGCCGATTACCTCGTCACGGCAGCGATCAGCGCACTGTCCGCGTTTCAATACCTGGGCGTCCCGCACCCGGAAAAGTTCGCGGCGGCGGCCATCCTCGTCATCGGCCTGCTTAACTTGCTCGGACCGAAACACACCGGCGGTCTCGCCTTCCTCATCTCGGTTCCAACCGCGCTCGTCGTCATTACCCTTGGCCTGTTCAGCCTCCCCCATCTCGGCGTCGCCCTTGGACATCTGCAACCATTGCACGGGAGCTTTTGGCAAAACTGGAGCGGCTTCGTTGGAATCGTCCTCGCACTCTCGGGCGTCGAGGCAATCGCCAACGCCACCGGCGTCATGCGACTCAATCCCGGCAGCACTGAGGCCAATCCCTCGGTGACCAGGACATCCACGCCCGCTCTCCTCTGGGTGATGGTCGAGGTCTGTATCTTCACCGCGTTGCTCGGGCTCGCGATGAACGCACTCGGTGGTTTGCAGGTCGTGCACGGCGACGTGAACGCGCCGGGCGCGCAAGGCGTCCGCGACTACATGCTGCGCTACATGGGAGAAACATTTGTCGGCGGCGCACTCGGACCCGCCATCGGGCACGCCTTCGGTTTTGCGGTCAGCATCACCTTCGGCTTTCTTCTGCTTTCCGCCGTCAACACCGCGATCGTCGATCTCATCACGATCCAATTCCTGATGGCGCGCGACCGTGAGATGCCGTCGATCTTTCAACGGCTCAACCGCTGGGGCGTGCCCAGCTTCGGCCTGTTTCTCGCCACCGTCGTCCCGATCGCGCTCGTCCTTCTCGTCAAAGACATGGTCGGTCTCGCCGATTTATATGCGGTGGGCGTGGTGGGCGCAATCGCGACCAATCTCGGCGCCACCGCCACGGACCGCCATTTACGGATCAAGACTTGGGAACGGACCTTGATGTTCGGAACGTTCGTCGTCATGGCCGCGATTGAAATGTCGCTCCTCATCGATAAGCCGAACGCCCGCTATTTTGCGGTCACGGTCCTGGCGGCAGGACTCATTTTGCGCGGGCTCGTGCAGGAGCGCCGGATAAAAAAAGAAGCCGCCGTCGCTCCGGAGGCTTTGCCGGTACCGCGGGCCGCGCCGGAAGCTTCCGCGGCGGCGACGGAGATGCTCGGAGGCGAAGCGATGCTTTGCGCCATCCGCGGCACTGGACGCACGCTCGATTTCGCCCTGCGCGAAGCGCGCGAGACCGGCCGCCGGCTTTACCTCCTCTTCGTCCGCGAACAGCGTTTCATGACGGAGCAGGACGCGAAACGCAAATGGCAGGCAGATCCCGAAGCGCGGGAAATATTCGAGAATGCCCGGGCGCGCTCGCCGGATCAACCGCCGCTATTCTGCTACGCGGTGAGCGACTCGGCCTCCCAGACGATCGTCGATATCGCAGCGACGATCGGCGCGTCACGCCTCATCCTCGGCGCCCCGCGCCGTCACGCGATGGTCAACATCCTCCGTGGCAACCTCGTCCGTGAAGTATCCGATATGCTGCCGGACGAAATCGACCTGCTGGTTTACGCCTAAGTGCACCCCATCGGGCCTGTGAAAAAGATCGATGACTGCACCGCAGAGGTCTTGCGGTGCGCACCGGGATGGATCGAAAAATATTCTTCAGGCTTGGCGAACGCGCTCCGGGTTGACAAGTTCGCGCCATGAAAAAGCGGATCGCTCTCCTGGCGGTGTTGATGCTCTGGCGCTCGACGGCATATCCCACCACCAAAGGCTTGAGCCAGATCGTGACGCCGGACTTGCAAGCACCAGGCGATCTTTCGCTCAGTTTCCAGGCGCAGAGCGAACGCATCGCCAACCCCTACGAGCTGCAAGCGGAAATGGGCCTGACGAACTGGGCCGAGTTTGCCGTCTTTCAAGGATTCAAGCCTAACGAACAAATCTTCGGCACGGAGTTTGGTTTGCTGACGAAGGAGCCCTACCTGCTTTCCATCGGATTCATCAACTGGTCTCCGCACAGTCACGTCGACCCGCAACCCTACCTCGAGGCCGGTTATTACACCGAGCATCAAAAGTTCATCGTCGGCGCCATTCACGCCGGCTACAAAAACGAAGCGATCCTCGGCTATGCTTACGATTTCAACAAAACCTGGCGCGCGCAGGTTGACTTCCAAAGCGGCGCCGAAAATTCAACGACTTTCGGTTTCACCTGGAATATCACGGACGATTTTCAAATGAACCCGGCCGTTTACATCAACAATGGTCCCGGACATGACATCTTCGGCTATGTCGTGTTCACCTATACCTTTCATCTCTGGGGCAAGCGCGAAAGTGACTCGGGCGCGCCGGCCGGAGCCATCAGCCCGGCTGGAAAGTAGCCAAAGGCTTTACGGTCACCGAATCGGCCTCGCAGACGATCCTCGACTTCGCCGCTTTAGGCGCGATAACGAACCTTTTCGATGCCAATCTCGTCCAAGAAGTCTCCGCGACCCCTAGTTCGTCAAACCGCCGCGATAAGACGATCGCCGAATTTTGCCTCTTTGACGAACTCACGAGGATTACCTTACACCGCAGTTTGGTTCAAGAAGGTGTGCAGAGATCTCGGCAAGAATGCGATTTCCGCCAAATCATAGCCAAGGCCCGCGCGGAAAAGATTCCTTGTTCAGCTACGTCGGCGAAGGTATCTATACCCGAGATCTGCGCGTGCTTCTCTCACGGCACCCACAATTAGCCTCCACGAGAGCGAAGCCGGTGGTGCCATTTGCGTCGCGCGCAATGACCGTGTAAGCGCCCTCGCCTACCGGGAGCGGTTACCCCAGGGTCGCGGACTCGAGGGCGTTCATGGGGGGCGATGGTGGTCGCATTGATGGCTGCTTTCTGTTCAGCGGCGATGATGCCACCCACCCGCGCAGTCATCCAGTTGTCATTGGAAGCGATCAAGCCGCCGGTGGAGTCGTGTAACTTGAGGATCGGATCCGACGCAACCGGCCGGTTTTCAAGTCCGCAGGCGAAGGTCAAGGATAGAATGACGTGTGTCGCGCGCCTGTGCACGGCAGTTGACGCCGATGCGGAAGAAACATACTATCCCGTTCGTGCAAGAGTTTCGTGAGCACAAGGTGTGGCAGCGTCCTTTGATTCTGGCGCTCGCTCTCCATTTCCTTCTCGGCCTCGCGATGACCGCTTCGCCCTGGCTGCACGAGCGCCTCCATCACGAGGCCAACGACGGGCATCACGAATGTCTGGTGGCGGTAATGCATTCCGGCGGCACTGACGGAACGGTGATCGCCCCGGTCCTCGCGCCTGACTTCCATCCGGCACCGGAGTTTGTCGCTGTCGCTCAGCGTCAATCCAGTGAAATCCCGTCGATTTTTCTTCGTGCCCGCGTCTTCGAGCACGCTCCGCCCTCACTCGGCTAGTTCAGCGTTAACTGGCGGGCTCGCCCGACTCTTCGTCCGGTAACTCGCCGGAGAACTTCGTCCGCGCGACCGCTTTCAGGTCGGCCAGTCTTCTGAATCCGCGAGTAATTAGTGAGTTGGTTCCATTTCAATCTCCAAGATTTTTCGATCTCATTCCTGAGCATCCTGTTTGAAGGCGTTCCCTTCATGTTTATCGGGACGCTGCTCTCGGGAGTGATTGACGCGTTCGTGCCGGCGGAACGAATCGAGACGATTCTGCCCGAGAATCGCACGGCCGCGATCGCGCTGAGCGGATTGCTCGGAGTGGTTTTTCCAATGTGCGAATGCGGAGTCATTCCGGTGATCCGGCGGCTCCTGCGAAAAGGCCTGCCTGTTTCCTGCGGGCTTACTTACCTGCTCGCCGCGCCGATTGTGAATCCGATCGTCGCGCTCAGCACCTTTGCCGCATTTCGCGGTCAACATCCCTGGGCGATAACTTCGTTTAGATTGACGCTCGGATTTGCCGTCGCGGTTGCCTTTGGCCTGGTCGTACAACGCATTCCGTTACCGGAAATGTTGAACCGGCGCATGCTCGCGTCGTTGCCGAACTCTGGGTCGCGCCGCGTTGCGCCGCTATCAGCCGAGATTCCCGCGCTCGCCGCCGCCGGCGGCCTAACGATCGAAGCAGCCGTCGCCTTCCCCGTTATCTCCCCGGAAACGATTGTGGAACTGCACGATGAGGCACATGAGGAGAAAAGTTTCGGCGGCAAAATCGTCGGCGCCATTCGATGCGCAGCGTTCGATTTTCTCGACGTCGGCTTTTACCTCATTATCGGCGCGGCGATCGCGAGCCTCTTCAACACCGCCATTGATCGCCATGTGCTCCTGCCACTGGCCAGTCACCAACTCTTCGCCCCGCTCAGCCTGATGGTGTTGGCGTTGTTGCTCTCGCTTTGCAGCACCTCAGACGCATTTATCGCCGCAAATTTCCTCACCTTCCCGGCAAGCGCGAAGCTCGCCTTCATGGTCTTCGGCCCGATGATGGATCTGAAGCTGCTCTTCATGTACGGCCTTGTCTTCACTAAGCGCCTGACATTTTCGCTCGCGCTTGCCCTGTTCGTTGTAATCGCGGCGTTGGCGCTCTCCCTCGCTCCTTTTCTCCGGTGAAAATCCTTACCCGTACTCTTCCGCCGCTTACGCTTTTCGTATGGGGAGCCATCCTCACTTATTTCTACTTCAGCGGCAGGATCGCGTCGTTTCTGCATCCAATGTTTCGGCCGTGGGTGCTGGTGACCGGAGTTTTGCTGGTGATTACGGCACTCTGTGTAGCTCTCTTTCCCGAAGGAAGTTGTGGGCATGATCACGAGCATGAGAAGGGGCAGCTTAATGGACAACTGACCGCGGGCAATGTCATGGCTTTTCTTCTCCTCCTTCTTCCGCTCGCCCTCGCCGCCAAGATTTCGCCGGATAGTTATGGCGCCGATCTGATTCGTCGGCGTGGATTGGTGGAAGACATTCGCGGTCTGCCAGGGGTGAACAGCCGCGTTAGTCGGGTCCCATCGCCGGCTAACCCTACGCCTCCAGCTTCGTTGTCCGCGCAGGCCGCCGTTCTGCATCAATCCATCGCCCGCGCCGCGGCCACACGGCGCAAACAACCACAGCAGTCCATCTCGAAGAGCCTGGAGATCGCCGCGCAGGAGCACGGCGACGAGCCCGCCCTCCCAACTCAGGATGGCGGCGGCGACGCGCCGCCTCCGCCTGGCGACGGCGCCTACCAAAATGAATTTCTCAGGCCCAACTCTGCCGGCAATATCAAGGTACAGGTGACCGATCTGTTGTATGCCGCGCAGGAGTCGTTCACACGCAAAGATTTCGAGGGCAAACGAGTCGAGATCATCGGCCAATATCTGGCGCCGAAGAAGAAGGGTGCGAAAGAAAAAATTGAGCCCGACTCTTTCATGCTCCTGCGGCTCGTGATGGTCTGTTGCGCGGCGGACATGATGCCGGCCGCGGTGAAGATCGAAGCGCCGAAAAAGCCAGCCCACCCGCGCGACACGAGTTGGGTCAAAGTGGTCGGCCGGGTGCACTACCGGCCGCGCCCCAAAGGAGTGAGCGAGGACGGCATCGATTACGGAAATATGCCTGAGCCGGTCATAGTGGCGGAGAGCATCACGAAGGCCCCTACGCCGGAGGAAAAATACATCTATTAGCCCGCTTCCCGATGAAACTCCTCGCACCTAACGTTCTCCGGCTGCTGATTAGCGCAGCCGCTCTTCTGCTCGCCTCGACGAGCCTGGCAACGAGTTCGTTTTCTACGGTCGTGATCGATCCCGGCCATGGTGGCTTTGATCGCGGCGGGATTCCGGGACAACTCGTGCCGGAAAAAAACGTGGCGCTCGATACGGCCCTCCGCCTGCAGAGGCTGCTGCAACAGGCCGGCCTGCACACGGTCCTGACCCGCTCGACCGACGTTTTCATTCCGCTCCCGCAGCGGGCCGCAATCGCCAACGCGCAGCCGCAGTCGATTTTCGTGAGTATTCATTACAACGCTGCTCGCCGGCAGGGAGCGCACGGCATCGAGACCTATTTTGAAGACTCCCGGGGGGCGGCTTTGGCGGCGCGGATTCAGCGGCAAATCATCAGCCGCGTAAGCACCGACAATCGTGGGATTCGGCATGCCACCTATTACGTCCTGCGGAAATGTCAGAAACCCGCCGTTCTTGTGGAATGCGGGTTCCTGACCAATCCCGGCGAAGCGCAGCTCGCGCTCACCGCCCGCTATCGCCAAATGGTAGCGGAGCAAATCGCGGCCGGCATTCTCGAACAGAGGCATTTCGCCTTTCCGGCGCCGATCGATCGCACGCCCCGCAAGAAGCACCATAAATCCTACCGCCTGGCGCGAAAATCGGACTAACGAACATGGAACCTTTAATGGACATTTTAGCTCCCGTGCCGTCCGACCTGACGACAGCTGACCTGGCCCGGCTGCGGCGAGCCGCACTCTGGTTGGCGATCCCATTTGTCTTCGGCGCGGGAGCGAGTCTGGCTGTCGCGGCGGCAGTCGCAACGCCGCTTTTTGCGGGAATGGAAGCGTACCTCTGTTGGTGCACTCTCGTTTCCATCATCCAAAACATTTTCCTCCAACTGCAAAGCTCGGATCTGACGAACGCGGAGGACAACAAGGCGCTGCACAAACGGCAACACGAACCGGGCCGGGTGGGCCGGAACGATCCGCCGGTTAACTCGCCGCCGGGTCTGACCAGCTTCGCGATCGGCTGGCAGTGGGTGATCTTTTTCGCGGGGACAATTGCGATCGCGGTGGCCGTGCGCACGTCCCTTGCCACCACGCCGCTCTCTCGCGATGCGCTGGTCTCTCTTCGCGTCGCTACCGTAATCTTTCTTTCGTTAGGCTGCGTTTACTATTTCTTCGGAAACTTCGCCCGGGCTGTCGCGGCCCGCGTCGCTTCCGAATTGCTCGCGCCGCTGCTGGCCCTCACCCGCATCGCTTCCTTTGCTTCCTTCATCAGCGCGGCACTGGTCTTTCTCTTCATCTCGACTACGCGCGATTATAGCGCCTGGTTCGGTTGGGCCGTGCTCGCTTTCAGCGGCTTCCTTATCCTCGAGGCGCTCCTTCGTTTCGGACTGCGCTTTTACCAACCGAAGAGTATCCGCACGGTCCCGGGCCCGGCCGGAACGAGCCCGATTCTGGAAGCTCTCTTTGGCCGGGGTCAGGGCCTCGGCTCGGCCGTTCAAGGTTTCGAAGATTTGTTAGGCGTAAAGCTACGCGAGGTTTGGATCGTTCGTTACCTGCGCCAAGCGATCGAGCCCATCATCTTGGGAACGGTCGTTCTCGGCTGGTTGTCCACCTGTTTCACGGCCGTGCCCGCGGGCAGCCGCGCGGTGCGGATCGTTTTTGGTCGCTACCAGCCGGTCGCGCTCCAACCGGGATTGCATCTCACCTGGCCGTGGCCAGTCGAGCGGCTCGAAATTGTCGAGACCGAATCCGTCAGGCAAATTTCCCTCGGCTTCGACAAGGATCTCTCCGGCCCGATTCTCTGGAGCGAGCCGCACTTTGAAGGCGAAAAGAATCTTCTTGTCGGCGACGGCGAATCGCTTCTCACGATCGATGTGCCGATTCTCTATCGGATCTCCGACCCGGTGCGCTTCCTCGAGACTACGACCGATGCGGAGAAGGCGCTGCTTGTTCTCGCGGAACGCAAACTGATTCAGATCGCCGGCTCGCGCAGCAGTTTCCAGATCATGACTGAAGAGCGCGCGGAAATTGCGCACAAGTTGCACGACGCTTTGCAAAGCGAGGTGCACGGCCTCGGCCTCGAGGTGATCTTTGTTGGGCTGAAGGACGTGCACCCACCGGTGGATGTCGCACCCGCTTTCCAGGAAGTGATCAGCGCCCAGGAAGAAAAGGAAAAGACGATCGACCTGGCACGCGCGTCGCGGGCGCAAGTCCTGCCGGAGGCGAAGGCGCAAGCCCACCGAATGCAGGTCGCGGAGGACGCCAGTTACAAGGAACGTGTTGCCGCCGCCCAGGGAGCGGCTGCCCGTTTCACGGCGATTATCGATGCGGATCGGGAGAACAGCGCCGTCTTTCGCCTGCGGCTGAAGCTCGATGTCCTGGAGCAGGTTCTCGGCAAGGCGACGAAAACGATTCTGGCCGTGCCGGAACGCTCGAAACAGGAGCTCTACCTCGATCTGCGAAACACCCAGGAGATGCCGCCGCCGTGATCAGCCTAACGATTCTATGAAACCTCAAATGCTCATCCGTAGCGCCGTTTCCATACTCATCCTCGTCGTTCTTTTTTCGTTCATGCTCGGATTCCAAGTCCGCCAGAACGAGCAAGTGGTTCTAACCCGCTTCGGCAATCCGGTGCGCGTCATTCATCACCCTGGTCTGTATCTGAAATGGCCGTGGCCGATCGAGAAAGTGAATCGATTCGATGCGCGTTTGAATTTCTACGAGATCCGATTGTCCGAAGCCCTAACGAAGGATAAACGTAATGTTATCGTCCCGGCGTTTGTCGCCTGGCGAATCGCCAGTCCGCAAAAATTCCTCGAGGCCATCGGCAGCGTCGAGAACGCGCAAGGCAAACTCGACAGCCTCGTGAGCAGCGCGAAAAATACCGTGCTCGGCAGCTTCGATTTCAACCAGTTGGTTTCGGTCAAACCGGAAGACGTCAAGTTGGCAGAGATCGAGACGAAAATCACCCAGCTAACTTCCGGGCAGGCGCTGCATTCGTTCGGTATTCAAATCGAACAGGTCGGAATCGAGCGCGTCACTCTGCCGGAAGTCAACACGAGTTTCGTCTTCGAGCGGATGCGGGCGGAGCGTGCGCAATTCGCGGCGCGCTACCGGGCGGAAGGCCAGCAGGAAGCCGACGCAATCAATGCTCAGACCGATGCCGAGAAAACCGTCCTCCTCGCCGAAGCGCGAAAATCCGCAGAAGAAACGCGTGGCAAGGCGGAGGCGGAAGTGGCTCATATTTATTCCGCGGCGCATCAGGAGCAGCCGGATCTCTATCGATTCTTGCGTGAACTGGAAGCACTCAAGAAAGTCGTTAACCAGAACACGACGCTCGTACTCGACGCCAATTCGCCGCCGTTCGATCTCTTGAAAACCGGTCCGTTGCCCGCGACCACTCCGGCGCCATGAAGCAGAAACGCGAAGACGCTCTTTTTCCGGCGCACGCGATTTTGGCCGCGCTCCGTTCCAGCATCCGCATCCTGCGTTGGGGAATGCTCATCCTCGTCCTCATTTACCTCTGTTCGGGCATTACCGTGATTGGGCCAAACGAACGCGGACTTGTGCTTCGTTTTGGCCGTGCCCTCCCGAAGACCGCGCCGCCTGGGCTGCTCCTGGCCTGGCCGGCGCCGATTGACGAAATCGTTAGGCTACCAGCAAAAAGCGTGCAGGATGTGGCGCTCGAGACCTGGGCGGAAGGGACTGATGGCTCATGGCACGATTCGTTGCATCCCCTCCGCGATCCCTACACGATCAGTGGCGATGTGAACATCATCCGCGCGCGCTTTTCCGTGCGTTTCCAGATCGCAGATCCGATCGCTTACGAATTTGGGGCGTCCGAGCGCGACGCTCTGCGCGACGCCATTCTCTACCAGTCCGTCAGTCGGACGCTCGCCTCGATGAATGTGGATGATATTCTCACTACGCGTCGCGATCACATCGGCCAGGAAGCAATGCGGTTGGCGCAGGCGGAAATGGATCGACTCGGCCTCGGCATTCAATTGTTGGCGTTTGAAACGCGAGAGATCAATCCGCCGGCGCAAGTGTTGCCGGCGTTTCAGGATGTAGTGAGCGCGAAGGTCCAGGCCAAGACGATGGTGGAACCGGCGCGAAGTCGCGCCGCCACGATCATTCCAGAAGCGAAGGCCGAGGCCTACCGGATTGAGCAACAGGCGCAGGCCTATGCTGAGGGGCTTACCGCCAAAGCGCGCGGCGAAGTTTCCGCCTTTTTGGCGTTGCTAAAAGAATATCGCGCCAATCCCGGAACGGTGAGGACCCGGCTGTATGCCGAAATGATCGAACAGGTGCTGCCGAAACTTCGCGTCGCGACGGTCCTTCCAGGCCAGGGAGCGCCACTGCGCCTGTTGATTGAGCCACAAAAAGGCGACGTGGTGGCACCGGCTTCCGAAGATCAGTTTGGCAACGTCCAGGCCTTGCCCGATTCCACTCCTTATCCCAGCAGTCCGTCGACGGAAGACCACGAAAATCCTTGATCTGTTTTAACGTATGAGCGCCAACTCTCACGCCCTTGAAACGCAACTTGGTGGTAGCCATCACGATCATGATCATGACGGCGAACATCTGCGGAAGCTCGGCGAATGTTGCGGCGGTGCGCACGACTATTCCGATAACGGGCTGAAATGGCGCCTGACGCTCGTCTTCATCGGCGGCGTTTGTCTCTTGCTCAGCGGAATCGTGCGCTGGCTTCGACCGACCCAGGCCGATCTCGCTTCTACGTGGGCCATGGGGGGAGCGATCATCACCGCGCTCCCGATTTTCCGCGACGCGCTCCTGGGTTTCCGCTCGAAGGCACTGGCGAACACCGAATTTTACATGAACCAGTTCATCACCCTCGCGGTGATCGCTTGTTTCGTGACGCAGCAATATGTCACCGGCGGCCTCGTTGCCATCATTCTGCTTCTCGGCCACATCCTCGAGGATCGCAGCATGCTCGGCACGAACGAGGCGATCAACAGCCTGCTTCATCTCTCGCGCGTCAGCGCACGGCGCGTGCGTGGCGAGATCGAAGAAGAGGTCGATGCCGAATCGTTAGGCGAAGGTGATATCGTGCGGATGCGGCCGGGCGATACCGTGCCGGCGGATGGAAACGTGGTCAAGGGCTACTCGACAATCAACCAGGCGACCATCACCGGTGAATCGCTCCCGGTCGAAGTCGCGCCCGGCGCGAAAGTATTCGCCGGCACCTCGAACCTGACTGGTCTGCTTGAAATGCAGGTCACCAGCACCGGCCAGCAAACCGTCCTCGGACGCGTCAAGGACATCGTCGAGGAAGCGCAGCAGACGCGCGCTCCGATCGTTAGGCTAACGGAAGAATACGCGCGCTATTACATGCCGCTCATTCTCCTCATCGCGGGCTTCGTCCTGTTTTTCACCCAGAACGTACAGCGCGCCATCTCGGTGATCGTGGTCAGCATTCCCTGCACGTTCGTCTTGGCGGGGCCCTCGGCCATGGTGGCGGCGTTGGCCGCGGCCTCGCGTATGGGCATTCTGGTGAAGAGCGTGCGTTTCTTCGAGGCGGCCAACGATATCGACACCATCGTCTTCGATAAAACAGGCACGTTAACGACCGGCGAACTGAAAGTCGCTTCGATCGAGCCCCACGACGGCATGAAAGAGAATGATCTCCTCGCCGTCGCCGCCGCCGTCGAACAGCATTCCACTCATCCGATCGCCCGCGCCATTGTCAACGCCGCGCGGGATCGCGAGCTGCATATTTCCGACGCCGTCGACGTCCAGGAAAAGCATGGGCATGGCCTGCTCGCGCGGGTCGGAGGCCGGGAGATCGTGGTGGGACGGGCCGCGTGGCTGCAGCAGCAGGAAATCGCGCTCCCAAAGGATGGCGCCAATCAACACGATCTGAGCGCACTTCACATCGGCGTGAACCGAAAACTCGCCGGCATCATTTACCTGAGCGACACGATCCGCGCCGAGGCTTCCGGCGTGATCACAATTCTGCGCGAAGAAGGCATCGATCAACTCACCATGCTAACCGGCGACCGTCTGCCGGTCGCGGCGCGCCTCGCGCAAGAAATCGGCCTAACAGATTTTCGGGCCGATTGTTTGCCCGAACAAAAACAGGAAGCGGTTACGAAACTGAAGGCCGACGGCCGCAAGGTGATGGTCGTCGGCGATGGCGTGAACGACGCGCCCGCGCTCGCGGCCGGCGACCTGAGCGTCGCGATGGGCGCCCTCGGCAGCGATGTCGCAATTCAAACTGCCGACATCGCTTTGATGGCGAGCGATCTCAGCCGCGTGCCGCATTTCCTCGGGCTCGCTGATAAGACGCTGCGTATCATCAATCAAAACATGCTCTGCGGTTTCGTCTTTATCGGCGCGGCGATCGTGCTCTCCGGCGTCGGCCTTATTCCGCCGATCGCCGCCGCATTCATCCACGAGTTCGGCGCGTTCTTCGTCATCTTCAACAGCGCGCGCCTTCTGCGCTTCGAGGGAAATCCAATCAACCAGGCGTGATTCCGAGCATGAAAAAATTACTGCTCCCTTCCGCCTGGCTGCTCGCCTCGCTTTGCCCGGCACCGGCCGCAACCAGGATAAATATCGCCTCGTTCTCGACCATCCTGACGGAGATTGCCGAGAAGGTCGGCGGCGATCACGTCACCGTCTTCGCTCTCGTCAAACCGGGAGTCGACCCGCACGAATACGAGCCGACGCCATCCGACCTGAAGAGGGTGAGCGATGCGCAGCTCATCCTGACGAGCGGGAAACATCTCGAGAATTATCTGAACAAGCTGCAGGAAGCCAGCGGCGGGAAAGCGGAACTGCTCAAGGTGGGCGACCTTTTACCCAGCCTAACGATGAAAGCGGAGGAAGGTAGCTCTGGAATGACGCTGGATCCGCATTGGTGGAACAGCGTGACAAATGTCGAGCAGGCCACCAGGGTCGTGCGCGACGAGTTAAGCAGGCTCGATCCGGCCGACAAAGCGGACTTCGCAAAGAATGCGGAAGCTTATCTCGCCCAGCTCGATGACTTGAATCGGTGGGTAAAACGAAAAGTGGCCGAGCTGCCGCGGGACAAACGCAAACTGGTCACATCACACGACGCCTTTCAATATTTCGCGCGCGAATACGGTTTCTCCATTTCCGCCATCGAAGGCGTGAGCACGGAAACTGAGCCGTCGAACCGGCACGTCGCCGAATTGATCGATCGGATCAGGAAGGAAGGCGTCAAAGCCATCTTCACCGAGAGCACGCTCAACCCGAAGGTAACCAAGGAAATCACTCGCGAGACCGGCGCGAAGGTTGGCGGAGTTCTCGACGTCGATGGGCTCGGCACGGTCGAGGCGAGCACCTACGAGGGAATGGTCAGGCATAATGTTTCGACCATCGTCGATGCCTTGAAGTAACAGGAGGAGCGCGAAGGATGAGAGGATCGCCAATTTTGCGTGCAGGTCTCATCCTGTTTGCGTTCTTGCTCCTTCTTCTGCCCTTGCGCAAACTAACGAGCAGCCGAGCAAATTCGGCGTCGGTGGTCGCGCCTCCGGCCGCGCCCGCCGCAAGCTTCCATCTTACAATCACCTCCACGAGCGTTCCGTTCCGCTTTGAGATTTCTCATCTGGGGAAAACAGTCTGGAAAGGCGCGAGCGATGAGAGCAGCAGCTCGAAGAGCCTAACGATGTCTTTTCCGCCGGAGGGCATCGACCTGGGTGTGCAGGCCTCCTGGCCGGAGGCGAAGGAAGCCGCGATCCGAATCGAAGTCACGCGTGGCGACAATGCTCCGATCATTAAAACGCTGTGGGGCAACCATCGCGTTGATGACGTGGTGACGTTCGCACCATCCCAGTGACTCCTGAGCCATGCTGCATCAACTCGTCATCAAGGATCTGACTGTGGCGTATCGGCGTGTCCCTGCGGTTCATCATCTCAATCTCGTCTTATCGTGTGGACATCGTGTCGGTCTGCTTGGGCCTAATGGCGCGGGCAAGACGTCGCTCTTCAAAGCGCTCGTCGGTCTCGTCCCATTGGCGACCGGTTCAGTTAATTTCGGCGGGCACGGGAAGACGCCGGCCGCGGCGGAAATCGCCTATCTTCCCCAGCGGAGCGCAGTCGATTGGGATTTTCCCGTGACCGTCCGCGGGCTCGTCGAAATGGGACGCTATCAGCGGTTGAGTTGGTGGCGGCCTTTTGCACAAGAGGACGCTCGGGCGGTCGAAGACGCGCTGTCGACCATCGGTCTGAACGACCTGGCCGATCGGCAAATCAGCGCTCTCTCTGGCGGTCAGCAGCAGCGGGCCTTTATCGCCCGATCGCTCGCGCAGAACGCGCATGTGTTCCTGCTGGATGAGCCATTCGCTGGTCTGGACCGGCCTGCCCAGGACTTGCTGGGCGACACGATTCGGCGGCTGGCCGAGAAGGGCAATCTCGTCATCGCCGCGCATCACGATTTGAAAACGGTTCCCGAGTTGTTCGATCAAGTAATTTTTCTCAACCGCAAGTTGATCGGTTTCGGAGACACGACGGAAACTTTTACGGAGGAAAATATCGCGGGCACTTTCGACACCCCGGTTTTGTCCGGCGCGACCGATTCGTTAGGCAGATGAACTGGCTCTTGGAACCATTCCGCCATGAGTTCATGCAGCGCGCCTTATTCGGCTGCGCGCTCATCGGCTTCACCAATGGAGCGTTGAGCGCATTCATCGTCCTGCGGCGGCTGGCGTTGATGGCGGACGCGATGGCGCACTCGCTTCTACCGGGCGTGGCTGTCGCCCTGCTCCTTTTCGGGCTCGCGCCTTCGGGTCTTTTTTTTGGCGCACTCGTTGCTGCACTCCTCGTCGCGCTGGGCGTGCAAATTATTTCCGGCAGCTCCCGCATCAAGGAGGACACTTCGCTCGGGCTCCTTTTCGCCTGCTCGTTTTCGTTAGGCCTGGTCCTCCTCAGCTTTTCGCCCGCGCAGGTAAATGTGACGCACTACCTCTTTGGCAACATTCTCGGTCTCGCGGATTCTGACCTCTGGATCATTTACCTGATCAGCCTGATGGTCCTGCCGCTCCTGGCTCTATTTCAGCGTCCTTTGGTCCTGATCATGTTCGAACCATCGATCGCGGCGATCCAGGGCATCTGGGTAAAATTGCTCACTTATCTGCTGATGGGTCTGCTCGTCCTCTCGATGATTGCTTCGCTCCAGGCCGTGGGAGTTATCCTGGCCCTCGGCATGCTGATCGCTCCCGCGGCCACGATCTATCTCTGTTCCGACTCCTTTCCGGCGATGTTTTGGGGCGGCGGATTAATCGGGATGTTCGGCTCCTGTGCCGGCTTGTTCGTCTCCTACTGGCTCAATCTGCCATCCGGCGCCTGCATTGTTCTCACGCTCGGTCTGATTTTCTTCGTGGCCTATTTGTTTAGCCCCAAATATGGTGCGCTTCCGAAGTTGCTCCGACGCCGTCAGCATTTTCATGGGACATCTGGGCCCCACTGACCAAGCCGCAAGACAACCCATGCATTGCGAGGTCCCGATGCTCGCGAGAATGATCGCTAACGCCTTTCTCGGCGATATTGAGTCGGCGACGGAGATGGACTGCCGCCCCTCGTCTATGCGCGACAGCGAAGCCTAAACGGTCCCATTGCAACCCCGCTTCCTGCGACTTGCAAACCCCCCGCAACGCCGATGCAAGCGGCGCGAATTCCCCCTTCAGTTTTGCCACAGAGCCGCCGTGGAATGCAACCGCTCGCCGTGAAAACCTAGAGCGACAGACCGCGATTCCCAGGTTCGTCGAAAACCCGCGTGTAGCGCGGGCGTTTCCATTTAGAGCGGCGATGTGGAAGTCTGGAACACCTCAGGCGGGACAAAACAACTGCGGGCGAAGCGCTTCGCCGTAAACGAGCAGAATGCGCTTCAGCACGCCATGCTCGCGACATCAGGCCTTCGGGCGGAGAAACCCGTTTCCCGTTTTCCTTCGGCTTTCGCGAGCAAGTCGCCCCCCACCAACAAGTTTGGTGGCAATGACGATGCCGCCTGCTTTGATAAACTTCCTGCGGCTGGATTGGTCAGGCAGTTCCATGTTCGTTAGAGCCCTCCAATCATTCCGTCGCTCAAAAATCACGCCTAACATGACGCGTGATTGCGCTCACGTGCTTTGCGATTTTCAAGCCATAGACACCGATTTTGTAATTGCCGGTTGCATCCTTAGCAATCGAACCGCTTCCACAGGCAAGCTCATATAGCCTGTTTAGCTTATTACCGGCCTTAAGTGCGGCATCTACCTCCGTCCAGTTAGCGTTCGCAAATGCTATTGTGTTAAGCTGTAGCTGTCGTTCAGGACGGTCCAGTCCATAGTTGACGATACTTTTCCAAAGTCGCCGGTTGAATCTTAGAACAGTCCAGGTCTGTTTCGCTCCTCTTATACTACCCGACGCACGAAGTCTGGCGATAAGTTCCCGGTGAAGGCGAGCTTTTGGATGATTCGCAATTTCCTCCGGCCTTTTCATGGCTAGGTCTAATCACCACATGTCAAAAACTATAGGAGGCCGTGCCGTAGAATCCACGGCGTTGCCCGAATTGCGGCGCACCCACACCAATGCCGCTGCCGTCGCGCAGCTCATAGATCTTATCAAGCAGGTTGACGACATCAAAGCGCACTCTAATTGCCTGCGCGCCTTTGAGCGGAATGCTCCGCTCCACTCCGAGGTTAAACGTTTCGTAGGGATGAAGCTTCTGCGTATTGGCGAAACCGCGGCGCAGTCCGTTCCCGTAAAGCGCGTCGGCTGAAAACGTCCACTTTTGCCAGTTGTAGGCCACTCCGCCCGAGCCGGTGACACGTTGATCGTGGTCGAGAAACACTGAGTGGGTCTTAATGTAGGCGAACTCATCCGGATCGAAGAGGAACTGCGCGGAACTGACGTGTTCGCCTGTCGCATGTTCGACGCCGATGTTTAAGTAACTGGAGAAGCCGGCGTGCTGATAGCTGGCGGTCAACTCCCCACCGTAGATTTCCCCTTCGGCGTAATTGAACGACGAGAGAATGAGCGCCTGACCAAATTGCCCCTCATCCAGAATGTTGCGCGCATGTTTGTAAAACCCATCCAGGCCGATCTGGAAATCGGCGCCGATCTTTTGCGTGACGCCGGCGTCGAAGTAATGCGCTCGCTCCGATTTCACCGGTGAATCGAGTGTGATCGCCGACTCGTTAGTCGTGCCGGCAAATTTCGCGATTGTGCTTTGGCTCACGTTTTCCAGCGGAGGCGGCGTGAAGTAGCGCGCGTAACCGGCGTGGAAGGTGGTCGATTTCCACGGGGTATAAACGATGTTGATGCGCGGGCTGAATTGGCTTTCCGTCACGACCTCATCGGCCAGATCGAAGCGGCCGCCGAAATTAATCGTTAGTTTTTCGAAGGGCTTCCATTCATCCTGCAGGTAGGAGCCGTAAAAGTAACCATCCTGACTCGAGTTATCGGCGATGCGCGACGGGATATCGCTCGTTTGATTCCCCTCGCCGTCGACCGGAAACACCGAGGTTGCCGTGCCAGAGGTCGCGTGTGAGCCGGTGAAGAATAAGCCGCCGCGCAGCGTATTTTGTCCGTTTAGGTTGTAACTTGTGTCCAGCTCCGCGCCATTGGTGTAAATCTGGCGATCGACACGCGAAGCCACTCCGTTAAAGAAGAGGTCTCCCACGTTATCTGGGCGGAACAAAACGTCGCTGTAACGCGTGAAAACCGACGCCTGCATGTTAAAGACGTCGGATTTCTTTTGATAGGCCAGGATGGCGTAGGAGGAGTTTTCCGCCTGGTTTTCATCCAGTTTCGCCGATTCGAAATCCGCGCTCCCGTTGACCGCGAAAGCTGTCGGCTGCCCCGGATTATTCGGAATCTGGAAGTTGCTTTCGTTCCCGCTCAGCAAAAGCGTGAACCGACTCGAGTCATCGATGATGTAGGAGAGGTAGCCGAACTCCTTGAACTGGTCGGTGTCGTCGTGGATCGGAGAACTGCTCCGCGTCGGATTCTCAATCCCGATGCCGCTATGCAGATAACTTCCTGTAAAGTAATAAGTGAGCTTTCCTATCACTCCGCCGTATTCAAAGCTCGGCATAATCGTGTCGAAACTACCGACCTGGAGCGAGGCTTCGCCCCCGGTGAACGAAGCACCGTTTTTCGTGTGGACGTCAATGACACCGGTTGTGCGGAAACCAAATTGCGCCGGCAAGGCGCCGGTCATCAATGAGATGTTGTCCACGAAGCGGGTTGACAACTCCTGACCGAACCCGGTAATCCCTTCCGGCAGCAAAACATCATCGATCCGGTATTGCAGATTGGCGTGTTCCCCGCGGACATGCAGCTGGCCGAAGGAATCCTGCGCGACGCCGGGAAAACGCAGAATGGTTTGGTTAAATCCCGCGTCTTCGCCTTGCGCCTGCTGGCTCAGACGATCGGGACCGACGGTGTAACGCGTCGCACCGAGACTCGGGACGATTTGCTCGCGCGAGGTGTCGAGTTCCTGGCTGGTGACGACGATACTGCTGGCGGTCGCCGTTGCGGGCGACGCGCTGGGTGATGGGCTTGGCGAAACGGCCGCGACTTGCGCGGCCGCAAAGGTGGCGCTGCTTTGCAGCGCGCAAATAAAAGATGCTAGTTTCTTCAAAATATTTTTCTCCTGCTGGTAATTGGATTATCGACTGGGACAGGCGCGCCACGACAGGTGGCGGCCTAACGAACCAAGGCGTGCGCCGGTCGCGCCGTTTGCTCAGGACACGGAGTCGGAACGATGCCCGCTTCGTGTGAAACAGGCGGCGGGACGTAGCGCTAGGAGAGCGCGGGCGGCGCGTGCTCGAAGATGCGAGCGCCGAAGAAGGGCGCCGGCACCCAGACGGGAGCGAGCGCCGGAATTTTCTCAAAAACAAGCGCCGGCTGCGGCGCGACCACGACGGGCGGTGCATCCGCCTGCTCGTATTTGCCGGTGGCGATCAGCGTCACCGCGCACTCGTGATCCGGCGAACCAGCATCCGCATGAAAGCGCGCGTGCAGTTGCGGCGAGGCGGCGAGCGCGAGCGCGAAGAAAAAGGCCGAGAACAAGCCGCTCGCGACAAAGACCTGGAGTTTTTCGCGGCGGCTCACGGTGAAAGTTATGTTGTGGTCGAACCGAACAGCACGCAAGAATATTCTGCGGCGATGACGCGCCTATTTTTCAAGAGTCCGCTTTTTACACTGAAGAAGGAATCGTCAACGTCCTGTTTTCGGAGGAGGTCCCGGAACGCGCCGGCGGCGTGGTGCCCAGCCATCCCACAATCGCCACCACCGCCAGGCCAAGGCAGGCCTCGTAGAACACGTCGCGGCGGAGTTGCGCCAGCAAATCCGGGCTAGTCGCAGTAGGGTTTAGCCCTGTCCGAATGATGCCTCGGTTTCGAGCGCCGAAGCCGAGGAGGACGGCGAAAAGCGTCAGCTTGCACAGGAGAAGCGCGCCGTAGCGCGTCGTGAAAAGCGCAGCGACAGAGCCGACCAGGAGCCAGCTATTGGAAAGGCCGCTGACCACGAGGACGCCGACACAGCAAAAGCTGAGCGCGGAAAAGCGGCGCAAGACATGGAGCGCGGGTTCGCCTAACGAGACTGAGACCCCGGTGTGCGCCAGGAAAATCGCGAGCGGCAACAATCCCCCAATCCACCCGCCGGCGGCGCAAAGATGCAGCGCATCACCGAGAAGGCCGAGCGGTTGGGATCGGACGGCGGCCGCGTGACTGATCCAGGCGAGTGAGACGAGCAAAACCAGCGCCAGGAGCCAGAGCACGAGGGTCAGTGCGTGGCGTGATTTCTTCCTGAGCAAGCCGACCGCGACGAGCGCGAGTGCCAACCCGATCACTCCCAGGCGCAGCTGCCAGACGCGGCCGAACTCCGTTTGCAACAGCACCATCCGCCATGCGTTTCCCGAAAGTGCATCGCCAAGCGACGACCCGCTCATGCTCGCGACCACGAGCCAAAACCAGAGGAGCGCGGAGAAAAGCGCCGCGACCAGACTCCACAGGGCGAGGCAAAAGAATTGCCGATCGAGCTCATGCCCGGCATCACCGGCGGACTGGCCCACGCGCCCGAGCGCGACGACCTCAAAGGTAAAAACTCCCGCGAACAGGAGCGACGCCGCGATCTGCACGCTGCGCGCAATGATGAGCAACGCGTCAGACATCACCTTTTCCGGCACATTTTTCGCCTAACGAACATGGAAGCTAAAGCTTCCCTCCGTGACGTGAGTGTCAACCGAGACGACCCGCCAGACCACCTTGTAGGTTCCGGCCGCAAGCTGCGGCAGCGAAACCTGCAAAAGTGCCGGATCGGCCCGATCGACGTGCACATCGCGTTTGTCCACTTCCTGCCCCGACGCCGCAAAGACCTGAATCTTGCTGAAGGCGGGCTCGACCTTTTCCGTAAACCAGATCTTAATTTCGTTAGGCGAAGCTTGCAGCGTGCTGCCGACACCCGGCTCCGCCTGCTGGAGAAAGGCGTGCGCCTCAAGCCGGGCCGCGCCGGCCAGCACGAGGAAAAAAAGGAAAGCGAGAGAGCGCCTCATTTGTTTCCCCCAAATAACTGCCGGCCCAGGCTGTGCGGGAAAATATCGTCGAGGTAAAAATGCATTTGCGCAATCACGCCGACATTATTTCCCGTGCGTTCGTTGATCGGAACGATCGCCTCCACTCCAAACTGACAGTAATGGCCCGCCCAGATCACCCCGGGGTTGATGGTGCCGGTCGTTTGCCCGGCGGCGCCGCGGTCCAGCGGCGTTTCGAGCGCGAACTCGACGAGCGGGATCATTCGATCGAAGGGGGTGTGCCAGTGCATGTCCTGCACCTGCGATTGGAGGTATGGGATGCTGTATTCGAGGGCAAACCCCCACTCCAGGCTGTCAGGATGCCGCTCGATATCGATCGTGCGCGCGCCGGTCGCGTCGTCGATCGTCACGCTGCGCGTGCTGGCACTGGTCGGGACTTCGATCCCAACCAGCCCAGTGAGCGCGAAGGGCTTCAGGAATCGCACTGCATCGGGCAAATCGCCGAAGCCTTTGCCGAAAAAGATCCCCGGTGTCCAGGTGCTGAATGAATCGACGCCGACCGAGCGCAAGCCGGTGCCCCCGATTTCCGCATCCAGCCCGAGCGAGACAATCGCTTCGTGCGTGTCACTCTCCAGAATCCGATACTTCGCGCCCAGCTCGAGATTATCGAAACCATTCACGGCCTCTCCGTGATGCGGATTTAAGGCAGAGAAGGTCTCGCCGATTTCGATCCCGAAGTCGGCCGTGATGCGCTTGGCGATGTCGATCGAGACGTCGGTCGCGCGCGTTCCGCCGTCGTCCGGCGTCCTCATCGTGCTAATCGTCGGCAGTGAAAGTTCGTCGGCGATAAATGGATCATCGGTGGAAATGGTCGCCGGGAAAAAGCGCGGTCCGGCAAAGCCGTGGCCAAAGGCGCGGCTGGTTAGGCCGAGCTCGCAAAGGGCGCAAGCCAGCCAAAAAACTGAGATAAATTCTTTCATAAATTGTTCCTCAAGTGATGGGAGGGCGTCCGCGCCAGAGCGCGACGTTTCCCGGGTTGCGTAAGGGAAAGCTGCAGCCCGTACACCCGTACGGCGCAGCCGAGCCTAACGAGTGTGAGTTAACCCGGCAGCGCGCGAGGAGGAGGCACCGGCGGCGCTTGCGAGCGCTCCGGGATCGCGGAGTGCGTCCGCGGATAGTCGTAGGGCGTCCACAGCGGGAGCCAACTCAAGGTGCGCGTGATGCAAATGAGGTCCAGTTTTCCGGTCGTCTCCAGGATCTCGGATTTTTTCTCCGACTTCTGGCCGCTGGCGACCACGTGGCAAAGATCGCAGGGATGATTGCCGTCGAAAGTCCTGGCCACTGCTTCACTCAGTGGCACGTGGCACGCATTCTCCACCAGCATCGTCGTCCAGGCGACCGACTGCAAAGCGAGCCAATGCAGGCCTAACGAAAGGCAAAGGGCCAAAATCGTCGCAGCGCGTCCGATTTTCGAGATCACGACCGAGCGTACGGCTCGGGCGCAAGAGCGTCAAACACCGGAAGGTAATTCGCTACGATTGGTCCGCGCGGCATTGACGCCCGCAGTTCCTCGGTCGCGGGTCAGGCCGAGGCGTGCGCAGGCGCGCCTGTCGGCAGAAAGACTGTGAAGGTGGCGCCTTCACCAGGGTCGCTGGCGACATCGATATACCCGTCGTGCAATAGCACCATTTGCCGCACGATCGCCAGCCCGAGGCCGGTCCCGGCTTCTCCCGCGGTCGCTTTTGTGCTCCCCTGGAAATACTTGTCGAAGACGTGGGGCAAATCGTTTTCCGAAATGCCGGGGCCGGAATCCTTGACCCGGACGCGAACTCCCGCGTGGGCCGGTTCGATCGTCACCACAATGCTCCCGCCGGTCTGGGTGAACTTGACGGCGTTGGAGAGCAGATTGTTGAAGATCTGGGTGACCCGGAGGGCGTCGGCCCGGATGACCGGTTCGTCCGGCGCGACGTCGAGCTGGAAGTGAATCTGCTTGGCATTGGCGTTGATCGCGAGGGGCTCCATCGATTGCCGCACCCGTTCGCTGATCCGAAAGTCGCTGTATTCAAGGCGCACTTCGTCGGCTGGCTGCAGCTTCGCGACGTCGAGCAGGCCGCGCACCATCGAAACCATCCGCCGCACCGAGTGGTCCATCATTTCGAGCAGGTCTTCTGCGGGCCGGCTGTTCTCTTCGCGCAGCGAGTCGACGACCAGGCGGAGGCCGGTGAGCGGGGAGGAGAGGTCGTGTGAAACGAAAGCGATCATCTCATCCTTGCGCCGGTTCACGTCGTCGAGACGGGCCTGAGTCGCAGCCCGTTCACGTTCGAGGTTGCTGACCGTCCCGACCGTCCAGCGGACCAGCGCGACGAACATCAAACTGAGGACGATGGCGAAGAGGGCCATGCCAAGGGCGTCTTCATAGTAGCCGTGGCGTTCGCCCCAGAGACAGAGCCAACCCAGAAAGAGGGTGAGCAAGACGGACGACGGGAGGAGGCGCCGGGCAATCACCCCGGCGGGGTCGTCGGAGGCGAAGATCTGCGCGAGCGGCGCTTCGGGGATGGCGAAAAAAAGACCAAAGGCCAGGACAAGGAAAGTGCCCGCGGTATGCATGGCCATCGGGATAAAGGAAGCGATGCCGGTGAAGAGGTGGACGCCGTAAGCGTATCCCGTGACGGGCAGAAGCGCGCCGAAGCCGACGAAAATCGCGCAAGCCTGGACGAGCCCGAGCCGGAGCATCGGGAACCCAAGGCCAAGCAGGGCCAGACCCGTAACGATAAAATTCACCGCGGTGTTGGGGGCCATACGGTTGGGCAATTGGTCGTGCAGGTCTTTCAGCTTGGAGGCGAACAACCATGTATCGACGTAGGGTGGCGCGATTTCGCGTAACCCGGCCAGTTTCGTTAGGCCAAACCAGACAACCAGCAGGGCCAGGATCCTTGTCACCCAGACGGCATGGCGAGAGTTCGGGAAGCCCAGAAAAATCGCGAGCGCCAGACCCGAGAAGATGAACAAGACCGCGGTGAGCGGGTTCATTGCGACGTAGCCCGCGATCGTTCGCTTGAGCGGTTCGATATCGAAGTGCCAGCCGACCAGGACAAGCAGACCTACGCAGACTGCCACGCCGCCGGCCACCGCAGGCAACGCCCGCAACCCGGCGGGGAGCCGGGTGATTTCATTGACCGGGGGAGCCGACATCGGCCGTTTACCTATCAAGGCCTCCCAATTCTGTCAAACTGACGTACGGGTGACGGCGTCAACCCTTCCGGCGGGCACAGCTGACTTCGTTAGGCGCGCTGGAGATGAGCAAAGCCCGTCGCTTGGATCTCCCGAGGACTCGGCTTGCGATCCCTGGTGCAGCGCATTTCGACGGGGGAAACTCGACACGCCCTCGCACCAGTGTCGTTTCGTCTTAGCAAGCGACTTGCGCGCGCCGCAGACGTCGCAAATAAACATGAACGTCGACGCTTTGTGGGCCATGGCCGGGAGACTAACGAGCTTCCCTCATCTGCATCGCGACGAATTTGTCCCGCCATTTGCTGACCGCTGCCGCGCAGGAAGCGCTGCGCGGCTCCGTCGGCGTGCGCTCTTCTTTCGCGAGGGGAAGCGGCGCGGCAAAAGCCCGCAAAAAAGTGCGACCGAAATCCGTTAATCGCTCGATCGAAACGGCCGGTTCGGTACGGTTGCCCTGGATCGAGATCTCCACCAGACCGGCGGCGGCCATGCGTTGCACTTCCTCGCAGCCGCTGCTGCCGATGACTTGAAAACTTCGATCGCGTTGCTGGCCAGCGGCGACCAAGAGTTGATGTGCATAGACTAAGTTCATACTGCCTCCTCCTCGATCCCGCCTGCGGCGTCGCGGGCGGATCGTTTGGCGAATCGGGAGATCGATCGCCGGGCAAGATAACCCTGTTCAGCTTTTTACCTAATCACAAATAATTGAGTCGAGCGGGGATGCAATGGGCTTGCTTTCGCTGAAATGCGCAAGGGAAGAAATTGCTTGCCGGCCGCTGCGATGCGTCGGTAACTCCCACTCGCACTTTTCATGGCTGAACCGTTCATCGCAACTCCGGGCGTGCATCGCCCCCGTAACGTTGACTGGAAACGCGCCGCCGCTTTGCTTTACGGCGATTGGGGCACGAGCAAGGCTTACGTCATCGGCCTCGCTTTTCTCGCCGCGGGGTTTTCTTCATTGCCGATCATTCTCGCGGTGTGCGTTGTAACGGCACTGGTGGGTGTCAATTACATCGTCATCTGCCGCCATTTTCCCGACGGCGGCGGCGTTTATTCGGCCGCCCGATCACAGGGCCGACTGCTCGCAGTGGTAGGTGCCCTGCTTTTGCTGGCGGATCTGACGGTGACGGCGGCGCTTAGCGGCTGGGCCGGCTTGAGTTACATCACTTCCGGCGCGGAACAGGTCGTCTGGATCAAGATGGTGCGCGATCACATCGGGCTGACCACGATCGCAGTGTTGATTATTATGGGCTGGCTCAATTATTTCGGGCCAAGGCACAGCGGAAGCCTGGCCGTCGTGCTGTCCGTTCCGACGGCGGTCGTTGTTTTGGTGCTGATTGGCGTCAGCGCACCGCATTTGACAACGCAATTTCTCGAGCCGCGACACCAACATTTCTCCGCGCTTTGGGTGCAGTTTGTCGGCGTGATTCTGGCGCTCTCCGGCGCGGAATCGATCGCCAATCTGACAGGGGTCATGAAGCTCGATCGCGGTTCTACGATGGACAAGCCAAGCGTCGCGCGCACCTCGTTGCAGGCGATCCTGCCGGTGGCAATTGAAGTCGTCGCCGGCACGGCCTTGCTCGGATGGGCGATGCTTTCGTTGCCGAGTGTTCTCCCCCAGACGCTGCACCTCACAGACAAACTCCAGATTCGGGCGGCAATGGGAGCGCGCAACGAAGACATGCTCCGCTTTATCGGTGAGCAGTTCGGCACGGCGACCGTGTCTCCATGGTTCGGCGTCATGTTCGGCTGGGTCGTCGGCATTGTTTTCTTCTTCCTCCTGGTGAGTGCGGCGAATACCGCCATCGTCGCGATGATCGGCCTGCTTTTCATGATGGCGCGCGACGGCGAAATGCCGCGGCAATTCACGAGGCTGAATAAGCATGGCGTCCCGATCTATCCCCTCCTCATCGCAGTCGGCATTCCCTCACTGGTATTGCTGACGGCAACCGGTTTTACCTCGCTCGCTGGGCTCTACGCGATTGGGGTGGTGGGAGCGATCGCGGTCAATGTCGGCTCTTGCGCTCTCAATCGAACAGCCGGGTTTACTTGGTACGACCGCGTGCTTTTCGGGATCACGTTCGTCATTCTTTTTCTGGTTGAGCTGACGTTGGCGCACAGCAAACCGGATGCACTTTTCTTCGTCATGTGCGTCCTCCTCGGCGGCTTGGCCTTGCGCGCCTACACGCTCAAGCGGCAGGGCCTAACGACACTGACTGTGACCAGGGAGGTCGCCGATATGGTGTCGCCGGAAACACTTGCGGCGTTTGAACCGCGGCTCGAGGAAGGCACCAAAATCATGGTCGCGGCACGCGGCGTCACGCCCGTCCTGAACTTTGCCCTCGAAGAGGCGGAGCTGCGCAAGGCGGTGCTCTGCGTTCTTTACGTGCGAGAAATCGCCGTATATTTCTCCGGAGGGCCGGCGACTCTCGGGCGGGTGAGATGGCAGGACGACCCGGTTGCGCAGGCGATCATGTCGTCGATGCTGAAACAGGGGCAGGACCGCGGCGTTTGTGTATTGCCGGTCTACGCGGTCAGCGAGGATGCCGCCGCGACCATCCTCGATCTGTCGGCGACGATGGGTGTCGATTACCTGATCATCGGCACGTCGCAACGCAGCACGCTGGCACAGCTGTTGGGCGGGAGCCTGGTCACAAGGGTCGCGGCGGAATTACCCGACACAATACGACTCGTGATATTTGGTTAGATCGCCTCCACCTTTACGTGTGAGCGCGCCCAAGGTCTTAATCGCTGATTCGATTTCCCAGAGAGGAATCGATGAGCTCGCGGCCGGCGCGGCGCTGGACGTCACCGTGCACACCGGCTTGAGCGAAGCGGAATTGGTGAAGTTGATTCCCGAGTTCAGCGCACTCGTGGTGCGCAGCCAGACAAAGGTGACGGCCCCGATTTTGCAGGCGGGTAAGCGCTTGCGCGTCGTCGGCCGCGCCGGCGTCGGGGTCGACAACGTCGATGTCGAGACCGCGACGCGGCGCGGGGTGATCGTGATGAACACGCCGGGCGGCAACACGATCTCGACCACGGAGCACGCTTTCTCGCTTCTCCTCTCCGTCGCGCGCAGGATTCCGCAGGCGCATTCGAATCTGCAATCCGGCAAATGGGACCGGAAGCAATTCGAAGGCACGGAGCTTTACAACAAAACGCTGGGCATCATCGGCATGGGCCGGATCGGCTCGGAGCTGAGCCGCCGCGCCATCGCCTTCGGGATGCGCGTGCTGGCCTACGATCCATATCTTTCCTCGAGCCGGGCGCGCTCGCTCCAGGTGGAGCTGGTCGAGGAACTCGATGAGCTTTTGCCGTTGGCGGATTTTCTTACCCTCCACACGCCGCTCACCCCGGAAACGCATCATCTGCTGAACGCCGTGCGCCTAACGAAAACGAAACGTGGCGTGCGCCTGATCAATTGCGCGCGCGGCGGCTTGATCGACGAAGCGGCGCTCGTTGAATCGTTAGGCACCGGCCAGGTGGCGGGCGCGGCGCTCGATGTTTTCGAGAAGGAACCGCTGCCGGCCGACTCGCCCCTGCGCGGCATTCCAAACCTGATTCTCACTCCGCATCTCGGCGCCTCGACGGTCGAGGCGCAGGAAAGCGTCGGGATCGAAATCGCCCAGGCGATTCGCGCGGCGCTCCTCGAAGGGACGATCCGGAACGCGATCAACATGCCGAACCTCGACGCGAAAACGCTCGCGATTGTCGGGCCCCATTTGCGTTTCGGTGAAAAGCTCGGGCGGTTCTTGTCGCAAGTTTCACCTAAGCGGGTCGAAAATTTGCACATCAACTACAGCGGCAAGGTGAACGAAGTCGACACGACCGCGATCACGCGCTCGATCCTGAAAGGCTTTCTCCGCCTCGCCGGCGGCGACGACGTCAACGAAGTCAACGCGCCCGCGTTTGCCGAGACGTTAGGCATCAAGGTGAGCGAATCCCGTCTCAGCGCGCCGGGCGATTACACCGATCTGCTCGAGTTGACGGCGGAGGCGGAAGGAAAAACTCTCTCCGTGGCGGGCGCATTCTTTGGCGCGACACCGCGCATTGTGAGCATCAACAGCCGGCCGGTGGAAGCGCGACCGCATGGCGTCCTGCTGGTGCTCGAAAACACCGACCGCCCGGGCATGGTCGGACGCATAGGCACCCTCCTCGGCTCGCACGGCGTCAACATCGCGACCATGTCGCTCAGTCGAAACCAGGAGGGTGGCCGGGCACTGACCGTCTTGAATCTCGACACCGCACCGCCGCCCGAGTTGCTCGCCGAGATCGCCGCGAGCGACGACATTCAGAGCGCGCAGGTGGTGG
Organism: Spartobacteria bacterium; assembly: GCA_003169975.1. GTDB lineage: Bacteria > Verrucomicrobiota > Verrucomicrobiia > Chthoniobacterales > UBA10450 > Palsa-1392. Next base: position 54,576 of record PNAA01000056.1, read on the forward strand.
AGTTGTAGGCGCATAAAACCGTTGCCCTCTCGGCACGCGATTCCTAGGATCAAAAGATGGGCGCATTTCTCTGGACACTCATTATTGGTCTCGTCGTCGGGGCGATCGCGAAACTGCTCATGCCGGGGAAAGATCCCGGCGGTTGCATCATCACGATTCTGCTCGGAATCGCGGGGGCCTTTGTCGCGGGCTACCTCGGCCGCGTACTCGGCTGGTATCAGCCTGGGCAGCCGGCCGGGTTCATCGCCTCGGTCATTGGCGCGATGCTGCTCCTGCTGATTTATCGGATCATTGCCGGCAAGCGCAGTTGAGCGCCTAACGAATTAGCTGGAGGGACGGCGCCTTGTCCCGCCCCCGGTTCCAAATTGGCAACGAAGGATTCCTCGTCCATGTTATACCATCGTCGCTTTGGCGTTTCGCCTGCCGAGCGGCCCCGCAAACAAATCTTAACTGGAGAACATACCCATGCTCACGAGCAAAAAAGTGGTCAACGCGATCAACAAGCAGATTGGCAACGAGTTTGGCGCGTCCCTGCAGTATGTCGCGATCGCGGCCTACTTCTCGGGGGACGCGCTCCCGCAGCTGGCCGAACATTTTTATCGTCAGGCCGCCGAAGAGAACGATCACGCGATGCGTTTCATCAAATACGTGGTCGACGCCGGCGGTCGGGTGGTTATTCCCGCAATCGCCGCGCCGCAACCGACCTTTAAGAATGCCCAAGAAGCGATCAAGCTTTCGCTCGACCAGGAAGTCGAAGTGACGCACCAGATCAACGCGCTGGTGGAATTGGCGCGCTCGGAGAACGATTTTATCACGAACAATTTTCTCCAATGGTTCCTGACCGAGCAGCTCGAGGAAGTCTCCTCGATGGACACGCTCCTCAAGATCGTGCAGCGGGGCGCCAATAATCTCCTGAGCGTGGAGGAATATCTGGCGCGGGTCGGCGTCAAGGGCGCAGGGCCGTCTTAAACTGTCCCCTGCTGTAGCCGCCGCCCTGTGGGCGGCGTGGGTATGGGTTTAGCAGCGGGGAGAGACTCTCGCAGGAACGGCGTCGATACCCGCGCTTCGCACAGCGAAGCGGCTACGGCCTGCCGTTACTCGACCGTCACGCTTTTCGCGAGATTCCTCGGCTTGTCCACGTCGCGCCCAAGCGCAACGGCAAGATGGTAGGCGAATAATTGTAGCGGGATGACGGTCAGCACCGGCATCACGATATCGTCCGCGTCGGGCACGGTGATGATGTCGTCGGCGATGCCTTTCAGTTTCGCGGCGCCGCTGGCGGTCGTGACCGCGATGATCGGGCCTTTGCGCGCGCGCACCTGCTCGATGTTATTCATGTTCTTGGAAAAGACCGCATCGTCCGGCGCGATGAAAACCGACGGCAGTTCCGGTTTCACGAGCGCGATCACGCCGTGCTTCAATTCCGCGCTCGGATGTCCCTCGGCATAAAGATAGGTGATCTCTTTCAACTTGAGCGCCGCTTCCAGCGCGATCGGGAAATTGAATTGTCGGCCAAAAAAAAGCATGCCCGTCGCTTTGACATATTTCTTGGCGACCTCTTTGATCTGGTCGCTCATTTTCAAGATTTGCTCGATCTTTTCCGGCAGCGATTCCAGGGCTGCGATGATGGAGCTGCCTTCCGCGGTCGAGAGATGGCGCATCCGGCCTAACAATAAGCCGATCAAGGTGAGAATCACGACCTGCGAGGTGAAGGATTTGGTCGCCGCCACGCCAATCTCCGGCCCGGCGTGCATGTAAACGCCGCCGTCGCTTTCCCGCGCGATCGTGCTCGCGACGTTGTTGCAAATGCCGAGCGTGCGATGGCCTTTGCGCTTGCTCTCACGGAGTGCGCCTAACGTGTCGGCGGTCTCGCCGCTCTGGCTGATGGCGAAGACCAGGGTGTCGGTCGTCATCGGCGTGTTGCGATGGCGGAACTCACTCGCGTATTCCACTTCCACCGGGATGTGCGCGAGTTGCTCGATCAAGTATTCGCCGACCATGCCGGCGTGCAGCGCGGTTCCGCATCCAGTCAAAACCACCCGGCCGACGTCGCGCAATTGCGCCGGGGTCATGTTCAAGCCGCCGAGTTTCGCGGTGCATTCCTCGACACTCAGCCGGCCGCGCATCGCGTCGCGCACCGAGCCGGGCTGCTCAAAGATTTCCTTGAGCATGTAGTGCGGGTAATCGCCTTTCTTGATGTCCTCGGCCGTGAACTCGACCTTGCTGATCGCGTGGCTCCCGCGCTCGCCGGCGAGCGAACTGATCTCGAATTTGTCGCGCTCGACCGCGACGAGATCGAAGTCGTTCAGGTAAACCGCGTCGCGCGTGTGGGCGACGATCGCGCTCACATCGCTCGCTAGAAAATTCTCGTCCTTCCCCACCCCGAGAACGAGCGGGCTGCCGCGGCGCGCGCCAACGATGAAATCGGGAATGTCCGCGTGGACCAAGGCGATGCCGTAGGTGCCGATGACCTGTTGCAAGGCCGTGCGCAGCGCTTCCACGAGCAACGCCTTGTGCCGGCGCGGATCGACCACGCCAACGGCGGAGTCGTCGTAAATTTTCCCGACCAAATGCGCCAGCACTTCGGTGTCAGTCTCGGAAGTAAAGTGATGCGGGCCTTCCTGCAGCAGCGCATCCTTGATCTGCTGGTAATTTTCGATCACGCCGTTGTGGACGAGGGCGAGTTTGCCGCTCTCGTCGAAATGCGGATGGGCATTTTGATCGGTCGGTTTGCCGTGCGTCGCCCAGCGGGTGTGGCTGATGCCGTAAGTGCCGGGCGCGGGATGTTCGGCCATCAATTTCGAAAGCCCGGCGATGCGGCCGGCGCATTTGCGCGTCTCGACGTGATCGCCATCGACGATCGCGACCCCCGCGGAATCGTAGCCGCGGTACTCGAGCCGGCGCAATCCATCGAGCAGGATGGGCGCGGCTTCCGCTCTTCCGACGTATCCGACGATGCCACACATGATGGATTAAGGCGTTATGGGTTGAAGCGGTGAAGCGTGACATTACCCGGCGCAGGAAGCAAGGAGAGGAGAGCAATGACGAATCACCGAATACCGAATGTCGAAGGAATGACCAAAGTCCGAATGAGGAACGATTGAAGGCTGCACCTTCGTCATTCTTCATTCCTTCGACCTTCGTCATCGCTTTTCCGATTACGACTCGCGTAACTGGAAAATCCGATCTACTCCTTGAGGGTCTCTCTTCCTATGCCGCAATCTCCTGCTCTGCCGCCCGGCACCACCCAGCGCACCCTCTCCATCATCATGGGCGGCGGCGCGGGGACACGCTTGTTTCCGCTGACCAAGGATCGTTCCAAACCGGCGGTTCCGTTAGGCGGAAAATACCGGCTGGTCGACATCCCGATCAGCAACTGCCTCAACTCCGGGCTGCGCTCGATCTACGTGCTCACCCAGTTCAACAGCATGTCGCTCCATCGCCATATCCAGGCGAGCTACAAGTTCGATAATTTTTCACGCAGCTTTGTCGACATTCTCGCCGCGCAACAAACCCCCGAGGGCGCCCAGTGGTACCAGGGCACCGCCGACGCCGTCCGGCAAAACCTCCGTTATTTCCTCGAGCAGCCCTACGACTATTTCCTCATCCTGAGCGGCGACCAGCTCTATCGGATGGATTTTCGAACGCTCCTCCACCAGCACATCCGCTCCGGTGCCGAGATCACGCTGGCCACCACGCCCGTGCAGCGCACCGCCGCCACCGATTTCGGGATCATGTTGAGCGGACCGGACCGGAGGATCACGCGGTTCGAGGAAAAGCCGAAGGAAACAGCGGTGCTCGACGAGCTGAAAATGGATCGCGAGCTGCTCACTTCGATCGAGAGCAACCCCGATGAAGAACTGTTTCAAGCGTCGATGGGCATTTACGTTTTCAATCGCCAGGTGCTGGTCGATTGCCTGAACAGCGATCTCGACGATTTCGGCAAGCACGTCATCCCGCGGGCGATCGGCGAACGGCACGTCAATGCGTTTATTTTCAAGGGCTACTGGGAAGACATCGGAACGATCCGCGCTTTCTACGAGGCGAATCTCGACCTGACCAATCTCGTGCCTAACTATAGCTTCTTCGATGCGCAGGCACCGATCTATACCCACCCGCGCTTCCTGCCCGGGAGCAAAATCAACGGCGCGACGCTCCGCCAGGCGATCATCTCGGACGGCTGCATCATTTCCGACGCCCACATCGAACGCAGCGTGATCGGGGTGCGCAGCATCATCCGGAGCGGGGCGACGATCCGCAACAGCGTGCTCATGGGCGGCGACCATTTTGAAGGAGCCGCGCCCGCCAAATCGCCCGACCTGCCGCCGATCGGCATTGGACGAAACTGCGTGATCGATCGCGCGATCATCGACAAGAACGCGCGCATCGGCGACGGCGTGGTGATCACGCCGGAAGGCAAGGAAGCGAATCTCGACGCGCCCAATTACTACATTCGCGACGGGATCGTGGTCGTGCCGAAAGATGCGGTCATTCCCGCCGGCTTTTGGATATAGCTGATCGAAACCTTCAGCCCCGACGGTCAGTAGCCGGCAGGATTGTTGGGATTGACGCCACCGTTGGCGCCGTTGAGTCCCGCGGGCAAGCCGGCCGTGCTTTCCCAGCCCTGCGGCTTGTTCCACGGAATACTCGACTCGCGCTGCGCATCGGGGTCGCCCAGCAAAGCGGTATGTTTCGGTTCATCGGTGGCACACGAACTCAAGGCGGCCGCCGCAAGCAAGATCGTTAGGCCGCAGCGAACCCTAAGATGACGAATTGTTACTTCCAGCATAAATGACGGTATCTCCAGGCTGCACTTGGACGCCGCGCGCCAAGCTATTGGTGATGATATCGCCTATCGAAGTGGTCGGTTCAACTGAGGAGATCCGGATTTTGCCGATCAGCGCCCCGCGGCGCATGACCAGCATCTCCGAGTTGGGCACCACACCCTGTCGATCGCCCATGCTGAGGACGACGAAATTGTAGGCCTGGTTGACCGCGAGAATCGTGCCGTGCACGCCGGGCGCGTTCACCCCCGATTCGCGCCGCTTTTTCTCCTCCTCGATCGCCGCGACCCGGTCCTGCGCGGCTCTCACCTTGTCCGCCAGCATCGACTTCTCCCGTTCCGCCGCCTCCAGTTGGTGCTTGGTGTCATCGAGCAACGCTTTCGATTCGTTAGGCGAAACGCCCTCCGGCGCGCCGGGCACCCCGCCGACGGTCGCTTCCGCCACCCGCTTCTTCAGATCCGCGATCTGGCCCTCGCGCGCCTGCACCTTGGACTCCAGTTCGGCTTTCTCGTTTTGCGCCTTCGTCAGATCGGCTTCCGCGCTCGTCGCCTTCGCTTCCGCCGCCGTCGCTTTGTTCGCCGCCGCCGCGAACTCGACCTCGCGCGCCTTCAACTTCTTCTCGCTCGCCATCCGGGCCCGATCGGCTATCTCGCGCGCCGAGGAGGTGGTGACGATTTCGTTCCGCAAGCCCTTTAACTTGCTCGAATTCAAGAACCCGAAAAGCAGGGAGAGCGTCATCAGGAGGGCGGAAACCCCGATCAATATCTTGGGCATGTTGGCGAGTGGCTGAGGTAACGTCGTGATGGACACAAAGGTGAGGCAGCGTTTTTAGACGGGAACCGCCTGACATGGCAACATTGAATTCAGAATTTTGTCCGCGGCACCGACGCGCGGTTCCGATTGCGCCGCTGGCGCTTCCGGCCTATAGCAACTGCCTCATGGGTCAACAACACCGAGTCACCGTCAAGCGGAAGCGCCGGAAAGCTTATGTCGAACGCAAGCGGGCGGCAGCGAAAGCGCCGCGCCGGACCGGAGCAAAGCCTCGCGCCAAGAAGCCGGCCGCCGCCGCCTCTTAGAAACGCCGCCCGGCGGACGCGGGTTGATTCCAGCGCCTCCGCCATTCTATCGTGACCGGTGCGGCCGCAATATCTCTTGGTCGACGGTCATAGCATTATTTTTGCCTGGCCAGAACTGCGGCTGCTCCATGCGCGCCGCACCTCCCTCGCGCGCGAGGCCCTCATCCGGCAGCTGCGCGACTACCAGGATTGGAGCGGGGTGCGTGTGGTTGTCGTCTTCGATGGCCGCGGCACGGCCATCTCCCACGAAGCCGATCCGGGCGAGATTCAAATCTTCTATTCGCGCGACGGGCAAACGGCGGACTCGATCATCGAGCGTTTGGCGAGCAAATATGCGGAGCGCTTCGATCTCGTCGTCGCGACCGGCGATTACCTCGAGCAGGAAACAGCGAGCGCGAGCGGTGCCGAGACCGTTTCCCCGGAAGGATTACGCGAACGCTTGCAGGAAGCCCGCCCTCGTTAGGCTGCGCCGAGGAGCGCGGGACGCGCCCGAGCGAGCGCCTCACGACGCGCGCGCTGCCGGCACGTCGCAAGGACTCGCGAAAGGACACAATAAAGTTGTTCAATCGGGAGATTCTTGCTCACGTAGCCGTTCGCTCCCGCCCGCAGGGCCGCGTGCATTTTTTCTTCATCGTAGCCGACGCCGGTAAAGACGATGATGGGCAGGCTCGGCTGGATCTCGCGCACGTAAGTAATGAGCGAGATGCCGTCCACTTTCGGCATGTTCAAATCGACCACCACCACTTCGCAGTCGTGCAGCTCGAGCCAGGAAGCGGTCTGGAAGCCCTCCGTCAATGTTGCGCAGGTGTGCCCCTTCTGTTTCAGGTAGCCGGCGAGGAATCTTGTGATCGCCGGATCGTCATCAATCACGAGGAAATCGGCTCGGTCCCGGTTGAGGATTTTCATAGAGAGAAAGCTGATGCGGCAGGTGGTGCCATAATTACTATAATTGTAATAAGCAGTAACCTTGCCACTTGGCCCCGGCCCCTGTTTTTTTCTCAAAACGCGGCCCCGGTTTCCCGGAGGGGTCTTGTTCCCGGCCCCGTCGTTCGGCCGCAGAGGGCCGGCACGCTCGACCCACGACGAATTTTCCGTTAGGAGAGCGCGCGCTACGCCGGAGGCGAAACTTTTCGTTGAAGAGCCGTGACCCAGACTCCAGCGTAACCCCCCGATGTCCCGCGAATACACACTCCAGCGCGCTCCCTCCGCGGCGACGATCAACATCGATTACAGGAGCGAGCTGAACGAGCAGCAGTACGCGGCCGTGACCGCGCCGCCCGGACCGCTGCTCGTCATCGCCGGCGCGGGCTCCGGCAAGACGCGCACCCTGACCTATCGTGTCGCCTACCTGCTCGAAAATGGCGTCGACCCGCGCAACATCCTTCTCCTCACCTTCACGAACAAAGCCGCGCGCCAGATGCTCGACCGGGTTGCGAATCTCCTCCCCGTCGATGCGAGCGGACTCTGGGGCGGGACGTTCCACTCCATCGGTAACCGGATGCTGCGACGACACGGGAGCGCGCTCGGATATTCGAGCGGATTCACAATCATGGACCGCGAGGACCAGAAAGACCTGCTCAACGCGGTCGTCGCGGGTTCCGGCATTGATCCGAAGGAAATCCGGTTCCCGAAGGGTGAGGTGCTCGCGGATATTTTCAGTTTCGTCGTTAACACCGAGCGGCCGATCGAGGAATTGCTCGCGGAGAAGTTTCCGTATTTCCTTCCGCTCCTCGAGCAAATCAAGGACGTGCATCTGCGCTACGAGCGGCGGAAAAAATCGACGAACTCGCTCGATTTCGACGATCTGCTGGAGAAGACACTCCGGATGTTGAAGGAGCACGAGGAAATCGCGGCCTTCTATCGGCGGCAATTCCAGTTCATCCTGGTGGACGAATATCAGGACACGAACAAGATCCAGGCCGACCTCATCGACCTGCTCGCCGCGGAACACCAGAACGTGATGGTCGTGGGCGACGACGCGCAATCGATCTATTCCTGGCGCGGGGCCAACTTCCAAAACATCCTCGCCTTCCCCCGGCGTTATCCCAGCGCGCAGGTCTTCAAGATCGAGCTTAACTATCGCAGCGTGCCGGAGATCCTGCAGGTGGCGAACGCGGCCATCGCGGCCAATGTGCAGCAGTTCCGTAAACAGCTCAGCGCTACGCGCCTAACGAACTCGTTGAAACCCGCGATCGTGGCCCTGAACGATGGCGGCGAGCAATCGCAGTTCATCGCCCAGCGCATTCTCGAGCTGCGCGATGAAGGGATCGAGTTGAACGAGATCGCAGTCCTTTACCGGGCGCACTATCACGCGGTGGAGCTGCAATTGGAGCTTTCGCGCCGCGGCATTCCCTATCAGATCACCAGCGGCATTCGTTTCTTCGAGCAGGCGCACATCAAAGACGTCGCGGCCTTCATTCGCTTCGTCGCCAATCCGCGCGATGAAGTCGCTTTCAAACGAATGGTTCGGCTGCTGCCGGGCATCGGCGGCAAGAGCGCGGAGAATCTTTGGCGTTCCTGGGAAGAGTCGTTAGGCGAAACGACTCCCGTTGTCGCCGGGGGCGCTGACCCCGGCTCGGTAAATATGGCCGGATCGCCGGCCGGGGTCACCGCGCCCGGCTACAATTTTGGCGATCGGCTGCGCGCGCTGCCAGTCGGCGCGCGGTCAAAGAAATCCTGGGAGCAACTGGCTTATACCCTCGACGAAATCGCGCCTCACGGGCAGCCGAACCAGCCGACCGAGATGATCATGTCGATCGTCGAGGCGATTTACGATGACTACGCGAAGGCCAATTTCGCCAATTACGAGCTGCGCAAGGAAGACCTTACGCAACTCGCCGCTTTCGCGCGCCAGTTCAAAGACATTCACGAATTTCTCTCGCAACTCGCGCTCATCAGCAATGTCGATGCGGAGCCGGCGGCCAACCAGACCGGCGACACCGAGGCGGTGAATCTGTCCACCGTGCACCAGGCGAAAGGACTCGAGTTCCACTCCGTCTTTGTCATTTGGCTGACCGACGGAATGTTCCCCAGCACCCGCTCGCTCGAGACCCGCAACGCGATCGAAGAAGAGCGCCGTCTTTTTTACGTCGCGATCACCCGCGCCAAAGACGAACTCTATCTCACCTATCCGCACATGCGCCTCAACGCCGGCTACGGCGACATGTTTCAGCGCCCGTCGCGTTTCCTGAAAGAGATTCCGACCACGCTCGTCGAGGACTGGAATGTGAGGAGGGGTTAAAATGACGAAGCACGAATGACGAAGCCAGAAGGAATGACGAAATCCGAATGACAAAAACAGAAGATGCTCTTTCGTCATTCGACCTTCGACATTGATTCGGATTTCGTCATTCGTGCTTCGTCATTTTCCTGATGAATCTCTCGCCTAACGATCGCATCGCCGGCGTCCTCTCCCCGCTCTTCGCCCTTCGGACCGAGGACGACCTCGGCATCGGCGACGTCGCCGGCTTGCGGCAATTCATCGCCTGGGTCCGCACCATCGGTTTCAAACTGGTGCAACTCCTGCCGATCAACGAAACCGGAGGCGACCACAGCCCCTACAATGCGATCAGCTCGCGCGCGATCGACCCGACCACGCTTCAGCTCACGCCGGGCGTGCCGGAAGATCTCTCGGCGCAGGCCTTCGCCGAGGTGACCGCGGGGATCGACCTCCCGGCCTTGCGTCGCGGCCGCGTGAAATACGGGATCGTCAAGCCGCTGAAGAAAAAACTGCTCGAGCGCGCCTTCGAGGCTTTTCGCGCAGGCGAGCGAACCGATGCGCCGGCGAAAGAGGCGTTTGCTTCCTTCTGCGAAGCGGAAAAATCCTGGCTCGCCGATTACACCCTCTTCCGGGTCCTGATGGAAATAAACGGCGACCGAGAAACCTGGGATGAGTGGCAGGCGGGACATTCCGAGATCGACGCCGCCCACCGCTGGCTCGACTCGTTAGGCGAAGAGGAGCGTGCGCTCTTTGCCCGGCGCCGGGATTTTCACAACTACGTGCAATGGATCGCCCATCGACAGTGGCGCGAGGTGAAAAAATACGCGGAAGAGCAAGGGGTCGCGCTGATGGGCGACATTCCTTTTGGCATCAGCTACTACAGCGCCGACGTTTTCGCGCATCCCGATCGGTTCGCGCTCGATTGGTCCGGCGGCGCGCCGCCCGAACCTTATTTCAAGGACGATGCCTTCACCCAAAAGTGGGGCCAGAACTGGGGCATCCCGCTCTATCGCTGGGAGGTGATGCGAAGCCGTAATTTCGACTGGTGGCGGCAACGGGTGCACGGGGTGCGGGAAATTTTCCACCTCTTTCGCATCGATCACGTGCTCGGATTTTACCGCATCTATGCTTTCCCCTGGCGGCCTCGCTACAACCCGGAGTTTCTGCCTCTGGCTTGGGAGGAAATGCGCGCGCGCACCGGCGGGCGGGAACCGCATTTTGCGCCGCGCGATGATCGCAGCTGGGAAAATTGCGAAGCGAACAAGCGCGAGGGAGAAGATTACCTCCGCATCGTTCTCGAGGAATCAGGAGCGACCCGCGTCGTGGGGGAGGATCTCGGAACGGTGCCCGACTACGTGCGCCCGAGTTTACGTTCGTTAGGCATCGCCGGCTTTAAGATTCCGCAATGGGAAAATTATCCCGACCATCGCTCGATCCCGGGAAGCGCCTACGAACGCATTTCGGTCGCGACCTTTGCGACCCACGATCACAAGCCGCTGCGCGCACTCTGGGAGGAGGCTTTCGAGACACCCTCCGGCTCGGCCGAACAAGCGCGCCACGATCTCGCGAAGATCGCGGAGTTTGCCGGGCTCGCTTCCCCTCACGAAGGGATGGTTTACCCGCAGGATTTTTACCCGGCGATTTTCGAGGCGCTCTTTCGCAGCGAATCCTGGATCGCGCTGGTCATGATCACGGATCTCCTTGGGCGGAAGGAGCGGTTCAATGTTCCCGGAACTGCGGCGAATACGAATTGGACGCGACGCCTCTACACCACGGTTGGCAGATTAGGTGGCAGTCGCGCCCTCAAGCGGCAAATGCGTCTCGTGCGCGAGTTGCTGGAGAAGTCTGGACGCATCGTCATCCCGAGCGAAGCCGAGGGATCCCGTGAAGTCACCTGAGATTTCCGCCGCGCGATCCCTCGGCTGCGCTCGGGATGACAGCGAGCCTATCCGCGCTTATCAAATATGATGAATTCACCTATCAAAGTCGCCGTCACCGGCGCGGCTGGCCAAATCGGATACTCGCTTCTTTTTCGCATCGCTTCGGGTTCGATGTTCGGCCCGGACCAGCCGGTCTACCTCTCGCTGATTGAAATTCCGCCGGCGCTCGGCGCGCTCGAAGGCGTGGTGATGGAATTGCACGATTGCGCTTTCCCGCTTCTCAAAGGCATCACGAAGACTGCCGATCTCGAAGAAGGTTTTCGCGGCGTGAATTGGGCACTGCTCGTCGGCAGCATCCCGCGCAAAGCCGGGATGGAGCGCGGCGATTTGCTCGGGATCAACGGCAAGATTTTCATCGGGCAGGGCAAAGCGATTGAGAAAAACGCGGCCGCCGATGCGCGCGTCCTGGTCGTCGGCAATCCCTGCAATACGAATTGCCTGATCGCGATGAACAACGCGAAATCCATCCCGCGCGATCGCTGGTTCGCCATGACGCGGCTGGATGAAAATCGTGCCAAGGCACAGCTCGCGCAAAAGGCGGGAGTCGATGTCACCGTGGTCACGAACATGACCATCTGGGGCAACCATTCGGCGACGCAGTATCCCGATTTCTACAACGCGAAAATCAACGGCCAACCGGCAAACGAAGTGATCGCTGACGAAAGCTGGTTGAAGGAAACGTTTATCCCGGCCGTCCAGCAGCGCGGCGCGGCGATCATCAAAGCGCGCGGGCTCTCCTCCGCCGCCTCCGCGGCCAACGCGGTCGCCGACACGGTTCGCTCCCTAACGAGCGAAACTCGGGACGACGACTGGAACAGCGTGGCGGTCTGCTCCGATGGAAGCTACGGTGTGGAGGAAGGTCTGATCAGTTCTTTCCCGATTCGATCGCAGAGTGGCAAATGGCAGATCGTGCAAGACGTTCCATGGAACGATTTTAGCCGCGCGAAAATTGACGCTTCCGTCGCCGAGCTGAAGGAAGAGAAATCGCTCGTCAATGAACTGATCTCCTAGGCTCGGAGGGAGTCGATATCCGCGATGCCGATGCGCTGGGCGATAATAACTGGCATGTACAATGTGGCCGATTTGGCCGCAGAATTCTGCAGTTATCATCTCGACCTCGGCGTGGACAAAATAATTGTCGCTGAATACGGATCGGATGACGGGACGCTCGATCTCCTTCGTCCTTTCGTGCGGGAGGGCGTCGTCCAACTGGTGCCGATACCGACGCATCGTTTTGTCGATTATGATCCGTCGAATGCCCTCTTGGGGATGGTCCGGGCGGACGACGCCGCGGACTGGGTTTCATTCCTGGACACGGACGAGTTTTTGACCGGTCCGGCGGATCTTAAAGCGTCTCTCGCTCAAGAGTGGTCCCGAGGTGTCAAAGCGATCGCAGTGCCTCGCGCCAACCTGACCGGCATTGAAACGATTCCGGACCAAGCGCATTACTTGAAGCACCTGACGCTAAAGATCGTCGCCACTGACGCACGAGTATCGAGCGCGTCAGCCCCACTTTCCTCACCTTGGATATTCTCCCGATTGCCTCCCAAAGTGATAGTTCGTGTGCAGAGCGGCCTAACGACTACGACCGGGGATCATAATGTGCTCGGGTCCGAGAGCGGCGCCATCAGCAGTTCGTCCCTGAAGATCTTGCACCTTCCGGTGCGCGGCTACGAATCATTCAAAGGCAAAATTGAGCGGGCAATGGTCTACTTCGCGAAGAATTCGGACTTGGGGCCGGGTATCGCCTGGCATTAGCGGCGATGGGTTACACTGTTGCAGTCCGGCCGGCTGCGCGAAGAATGCGAGAGCCAGTTTCTGGAAGCGTCCGCCGCCGAGACGCTCTTAGCCGAGGGGCGGATCGTTCCGGAAACGCACCTCGCGGACTGGTTGAGTAACAGGCAAAACCACGTCCGCTAGCGCCGTGTTCCAGCGAAACATTGGGTGGCCGGAACCACTGCTGAAAAGGACGCCACCGCAGGACGCGTCTTACTTGTAGACATAGACCGCGTACTCATAGAGGCCATAGTCCGCGCGTTGCCAATCGACATGAGCGGACATCACGTTGAAGACGATCCCGCGACAGCAGTGTGCAAATGCCAGGCGTAACATCCGCACCATATAGTCAGTCATTTGCTCTTGGCTCATCTGAAGGCGGCAAGTGAATATTCCGCCAAAAACAACGTAATCCGGCGCCGGTGACCAAATTTCGTCGAGGTCGAATGGATCGCCGCAGATGAATTCCACCTCCGGATGTTTTTTTTTGGCGGCTTCGAGGAGTGCCGGCGACAAATCGACACCGCGATAATCGATATCTTTGCGATTGGAAGTTTTAATCGCGTCAAGCAAGCGACCCGTCCCGCAACCGACGTCGAGAAGCCGTTTCGCCTCGGCTGCGGGAGCGCTTCGAATCACGTCGAGAAAGACACGGTAGCGGTCTTGAAAACCGTCGGCCTTGGGATAACCAAGGCCTTCGTGGCTATCGCCGTAGATTTTGAAAAATCCCTCGACTAGCTTGACGAGGGATTTATACGGTCGCCCCGCGGAGCAGACATTGCTTCACTGCCGCTATCTGGACTTGGAGAAGCGTCTCGATTGCTCATGGTTGCCTGTAAGCTGGAAAGAAAGGTGTTTGCGGCCGACCCTTTGTCAGGACTGCATAGCGATCAGCGTCGAGACAGGAGCCGCAAAAATAAGCTGTCACCTGACGATTAGCAAAGCCTCTCTTGAAATAGGCCAATCCGTCTCCGGCCTCAGCATCAAGTCCAGCGGTGCCTCCAAAGTGAAGGATGCGGCAGCCGGCGAAGTATTCGTTGGCCGTGGCAAATATGCCGTAGATCGCCTTAGTCTTATACCCTTCTGCCGTAGAACCCTCCAAGTGGGCATAGGCGATATCTCCGCTGCGGACCCACAGAATCATGGCAACAATCTGCCCGTGACGTAGGCCGGCCAATGCGATTACGTCCTGCATTTTGGCGAGCTCTCTAAAATAGGAAGGCGCGAACTTTTGAATTCCGGTGATCCCATGCCGCGCCACCGTATGTCCGTAGAAGCTATCCGAAAAGTAG
>PNAA01000044.1 GCA_003169975.1 Spartobacteria bacterium
AACGGCGTAGCCGTTAGTCCTAGGAGGAACGTCGGCGACAGGGCGTCCAACGCGCGCCGGTAACTTCTTGCGGCCGCGTGGTGGAATTCGTCAAAGATAAGGTAGTCAATTTGACCGCCCTCAAAGACGGCCAAGTTCCTTGCCAGGGATTGAATTGTTATGAGGTTCACTCGTTTTAGCTCGCTTCGGGTCGGAGCAGCATTGAAGCGATGCACATCTGTTATGGGAAACAGGCGCAGAAATTCCTCTTCGGCTGACGCCAGAATCTCGTGCGAATGCGCCACATAGAGGCATGCTTGAGCCGCCGCTCGGTGGACGTCAAGCACCGCCACCCTCGTTTTGCCAGATCCGGTAGGGAGGATAACCGCTCCGGCTCGCTGCCCAAGTTGGTGAATGGTAGTAAGTTCTCGCAACGCCTCTTGTTGAAGCAGGTTGGATGTCCGATTCTCCGGAGAATACCCACAGGCGCAACGGCCACCACGGATACGCTGGCCATCTCTGGGGCAGACGAATCCAAACGCAATAAACAAGCGTGCGAGGTCGTGGGCATCTAGGATCGAGTAATCGCAGTCGAGTCGTCGAGCGGTCGATACGAACTGCTCCTTCACCTCATCTAGGATGTTCCCGGATGCGCCCAGGATCGCGAAGTCCAGACCTTGTAGTCGCTCGAGTCGAACGATCTGGTGGCTTACATGGACGGGCCGCACGGTAGGAAATGACTTCCCTTTGAGAATAAATGCGGCGAGGCCGTCTTTGCCTCGTACACTAACCTTATGAGTCAAGATATCTACAATTTCGGAGGGACCATGGGAGGTGCGATTAGTGTCGTAGAGAATGGCTTGTATCCACGGCTCAATCTCTTCCTTTTCATCCAAGGTGCGAATTGTCGCGACCGCGTCAGAAGCTACGTCCCGAGGCGCGATTGAGCGCGCCACCTTAAAATTGTCGACTGCTAATAGATTAAACAATGGCATCGCAATCTGGCTAACGGAAACGGATACTGTAAAACGTTGTGAACGCAAAATGGAGGGAGCGTGAGGAGAGTGGGGTCAGCTTCATAATCTCGCTATTTCTGTCGGGTCGGCGGCGAGTAACACGAGCGAAATTCTGAAGCTGACCCCGTTAGATCTTCCCTGGCGCACGTTACCGGCGCTTTCGATACCGAGGGATTGCTGGACTACTTCGTCGGACGAGATGCTCTGAGGGATCTTTACCACTAACGAAAGGCCGTTGCGAGCATCCGAGGTGAATGTGCCGAACTGGGCGGCCTTGTCCCGACCATGAATCCACCAGTTCCCCTCGATTACGAGTTCGTCCATGGGTCTAGGATGTTTTTGCTGAGACCACCTTCTATTCCGATTTGGGCGGTTTGACCTTTTCGTCTTCTACAGGAATACCCTGGGTTCGAACGGTTAGCCGTGGCCGAATTTCTCGATTAAGCTGCCTCGATAATCCATCGAGGTCCGGGAAAAGCGTATCATAACGGATCCCGAGTGATGCAAGGCCCCTTAGAAACGGGTCTTTGTACTCCGGTGCGACAATAAATTCTATTAGGTCAAGGCCAACGTCCATCGCTTGAGCATTCGAAGTCATCTTCCAAGATTCGGCCCCCTCCGGCGGGTCTTTGCAAACCGGAGTGGGCTCAATGGCGACTGCGGGCTGAACATGGTAAGTGAAAACTGCCGATTGTTGCAGCATCCGTCGATCAAAAGGGCGAGGGACGTAAGTCAGGACTTTGCTGAATTGAAACCGACTTGGTCGACCGAACATGCTGCTAAGCACGTCCTTCTCTGGAAAATGCGCGCGTCCGCATTCGGCGAAGCTCGCATCCTTGGTTACTACGTCGGGACGTAAAAAAGCGTATACACCACCGTACCAGCCGAGATCCTCCCCTCCAAGTGCAGCGAAGAATAACGCAGCTAGAGGATTCTCCGTCCAATCCAGCAGACGAGTAGCGAGCCCGTAATGTTGTGCAAGCGCAAGGCGCTCCCAATGGTTGTCCGGCAACGACTGAGCGGCGATTGCTTTATCGCACCAATCCTCAAACATGTAGATATCAGGGGGCGCATAGAAATCGGGCATCGGCGTTGTGACCACCTTACCGGACTCATCTGAGTGCGTAGTTTCCGCGTCAGTCCATCCATAACTTTTCGCCAATCTCGACTCCCAGAACTCGGATCGACCGATTTTCGGTTTCAGGGGCCAATCTTTTCGCAACTTAGTCTGCCCCCGAAATATCCATCCCTTTCCCGATCCGCCACCTCGCATCTCTTCCACAAGTTCGATGAACTGAGAGAGTGACGTCAGATATTGAAATGGTTTGAGCTGTGCCATCGCGCTTTTAAAGGTATTTCAGGAGACTCGTTGAGCACGGGCGGGAAGTCGAGCAAGTTGCCAAGGTGGGGAGTTGTTCGTCTCGACTAACCTGCCCGTCGCGATCCGATGGCGGCTTTTTGTTGGCGGGGAATCGTGCGGCGCGCGCCCTGATAACTTGAGGCGCTAGTCGGAGGCGTCGCCAAAGATCGCCGGCCGATAGGCCGTTCTGGCTCCTGTTCCGACGCCTTTCAGGTCGCGCATCCGCGGCGTTTTTTTGGGATAGCGCCCCTGCGGATTGGCTTTGGCCCACAAACGGCCTGTGGCCGCCCAATACTCGAAGTTCTCATACAATGTTTCCCCGCGCGTGACCCGCGTCCGCTCGATCGCCGGTGCGAGCTCGACGGAGATAAATTTTGCGAAAGAGATAACGGTGTTGAAATCGACCGCCACCGTGGGGCATCCTTCGTAGGCAACGAACCGTCGTGGATACGACCGAACTAATTTTGATTTGTCTCGTCGCGGTCGCGCTGCTGGCGATCGTCGCCCGGAAGATCAGCGTCCCTTATCCCATCCTGCTGACGGTCGCTGGTGGCGGCCTCGCGCTGGTGCCCGGCCTGCCGGTGATTCACCTCGATCCGAAACTGGTCTTTGATTTGTTTCTCCCGCCCCTGCTTTATCCCGCGGCCGTTTACACCTCCTGGAGAGACTTCCGCGGCAACCTTCGTTCAATTCTTCCCCTGGCCACCTTTTTGGTCCTCTTGACGATGGGAGCGACGGCCTGCCTGTTTCATGCCCTGACGGGGTTGCCTTTGGCCGTTGGTTTTGTCTTCGGCGCTCTCATTTCGCCACCGGACGCCGTGGCCGCGCTGGCAGTGACGCAAAACCTGAAGGTGCCCCGCAAGATCGTTGTCATCCTCGAGGGCGAGAGTCTGGTGAACGACGCCACTTCTTTCATCTCTTTCCGTTTCGCGGTGGCGGCCGTGCTGACCGGGAGCTTTTCGCTGGGGCAGGCGAGCCTCCAGTTTCTTCTCGTCGCCGTGGGTGGCATCGGGGTCGGTCTCGCTACGGGCTGGCTGGCGACGCAAGTGCAGAAGCGTTTGGACGATCCGCCCGTGCAAACCATGTTCTCCCTGCTTACTCCGTACGTGGCCTACTTCAGCGGGGAACAACTGCACGTCTCCGGCATCCTCGCGGTCGTCATCGCTGGCATTTTTTACGGGTGGCGCGCGCCCCGCGTCTTGAGCGGGAGGATGAGACTCCAGGCGATACCGGTTTGGCAGATGGTCACCTTCATTCTCAATGGCATCCTTTTCATGCTCATCGGCCTGCAACTGCCGCAGGTGATCGACGCGCTCCCTCCGGGTTCGGCAATGGCGGTCGCGAAGCTGGCGATCCTCGTGCTGCTGGCGATCGTGCTGGTTCGTTTTGCCTGGATGTTTGGCGCCACTTATTTGCCGCGACTCTTCAGCCGAACTTTCCGTCGCAGGAACCCCGCGCCCTGGCAACAGACGGCCTTTATCGCCTGGACCGGAATGCGCGGCGCGGATTCGCTGGCCGGCGCGCTCGCGATTCCATTTCTCCTCGCTGACGGCACGCCATTCCCCGGGCGTAACCTCATCCTTCTCGTTACGTTCTATGTCATTTTCGGAACGCTCGTCGCGCAAGGACTCACCCTGAGGCCCTTGCTTGGCTGGTTAAAAATCGTGGACGATCACGTTCCGGAAAAAGAAGAGAGAATGGCGCGCCTGAAGGCAAACGAAGCCGCCCTCGCTCGCATCGAAGAGTTGGGATCGTCGAGTCGGGTCCGGCCCGAGACTGTCGACCGCCTGCGCTCCGAATACGCCGACCGCATCCGGCAATTGAGCAGGGAGGCTTCGCACGAAGATGGCGTCCGGCGGTTGTACTCGCGGGAGTTTGAGGAATTGGCTCGGGAAGCCTTGGAAACAGAACGCGACACCGTCATCGCCCTGCGCAACGACGAGTCGATCAACGACGAAGTCCTCCGCCGCATCCAGCACGATATCGACCTCGCCGAAGCCCGCTTCCAAGGGCGAAAATGACAGAGGGAGACTGCGCCTCTAATCTGGCGATTTGTTCCCATCGCATCTTATCACTCTCGCCGTTGCTCAATTTCGCAGCTATCCTGTGGCATGCCCAAACAAACAAGAAACAAATCCAAAACCCCCAAAGGCACCGCGAAAAATGCAAACCTCGCGGGGGACAAACTTACCGCAAAGACCGCCAAAGCCACCGCGCATAAGGCACCCGAGCGACGGAACGAGAACAAGGTGCGCGGACGGTAATCCCGGACTCTCTTTGCTCACGCTGGCAAAGTGGCGGCGAGCTGCGCAAAGCCAATCGTCGAGTCAGGTCCGGCCCGAGGAGCGTCGACCGCCTGCGCTCCGAATACGCCGACCGCATCCTGCGATTGAGCAAGGAAGCTTCGCACGAAGATGGCATCCGGCGGTTGTACTCGCCGGAGTTTGAGGAGTTAGCCCGCGAAGCCTTGGAAACAGAACGCGACACCGTCATCGCCCTGCGCAACGACGAGTCGATCAACGACGAAGTCCTCCGCCGCATCCAGCACGATATCGACCTCGCCGAAGCCCGCCTCCAGGGGCGAAAATGACAAAGGGAATCCCAGAGAGGCGTGTCGAACAAACGGGCCGCCTCTTTGATTTCGTTGGGCGCCGGCGAGAAACGGGGTAAGGTCCAACTTTGCTGAAAATTCGGAAATCCTTGAAAGTGACGTCCGAAACGCGAGGGTGCGCGGTGAAAAAATCGACAAAACTGCGCCGAGATTCTGTTTCTCCTTTTCGGGACAAGCTTTGGACCTTGTTCCAGAAATTGGCCAAGGGAATGGACGGCGCGGATGTCGTGATGGCCCTCAAGCAAGCGGGCGAAGAAATCTGGGCGGTGGGGATCGATGAAACTTACACGAGCATGAGCCCTCAGGCCCAGGATGACGAGCCGCTCGGCAATGCTTTCGATATCACCTGGCTCACGGTCGTCTGCATTAAGCTCAAAGAGATTAAGCAAGGAAAGAAGCCGAAGACTCGCATCCACTCTTAAGTCCTGGCCAGGGTCTCTCCAGCCAGGTTGGGGGCGGGATCGCTCGGGGATTCCGCCAGCCGGATAAATCCGGTGCGGCGAAAGAGTTTTCGGCTAAACTGCGCCGACCCGCCGATGTGGCGAAATGGCAGACGCAACGGACTTAAAATCCGTTTGAGTGAAAACTCAGTGTGGGTTCGAGTCCCGCCATCGGCACCTTGTAACGCCAGCGCTCATCGCGACACCGACCCTCGCGTGGCAGCCGCCGGAGGACTGAAGTCCAGGACTTCTTCAGGGGATCACTAACTCGGCCGTTGCGCTGACGTAGGGCCGGCCTACACCGCCGGCGATCATTATCCTGCCATCGTAGAGCAGCGTCGCAGTGTGGTTTTGCCGGGCCACGGTCATCGTCCCGAAGAGGCTAAATTGACCGGTCGCCGGGTTATAGATCTCCACGGAATCCAGCGCTTGCTGGAGCCCGCCAAAGACGGTGCCCCCGGTGATGTCTCCGCCGATTTGCAGCACCTCGCCTTGGAGAGAGCCCCAGGCTGGGTTCGAGAGTAGGATCGCACGATGCCTCCCTCGCGCCTGCACCATTGGACTGACCGCCGTGAACGATTGCGTGTCCGCGTGATAGACATCGGCCGGGTCGGGAGTCGATGTGCCCCCGGAGACCAGAACCGTCCCATCGGGGAAAAGTGTGGCCTCATGTTCAGCGCGCGCCACGTGCATCGGTTGCACGGTCGCCCAAGTCGCTCGCGATGGTGTGAAGACCTCGGCCGTGGCGGTCGCCCGATCACGCCCACCTTGCCCGTTCGCCAAAATATCGCCTCCCATGACCAAGATGGTTCCATCGAGCAACGAAGCCGCGCGATGGCGTTTCCGCGCGACGGCCAGCGCGCCCGTATAGGCAAAAGTGCCCGCCGTCGGGTTAAAGATTTCACAGGTGGCGGTCACCTTTCCACCGGTGATGACACCCCCCACGATCAGGACTGTACCGTCTCCCAACAGGCTAGCCGTCATAAGAGCACGAACTTTGTTCAGATTCCCGGTGACACTGAATTGTCCGGTAGAAGGATCATAAATCTCTGCGCTCTTGAGATAGCCGTCACCACTTTTCCCGCCTGCGAGCAGAACCAGATTGCTATTCAGCAACGTGGCAGTGTGACTTTTCCGGGCGGTATTCATCGAGCCGACGGCGGTAAAATTGTTGGCCGTAGGATCGAAGACCTCGGCGGATTTCAAGACCACCGTATCGGTGCTGCCCGCCGCGAGGAGCACTTGTCCACTCGGCAGAAGTGTGGCGGTATGCTGATTGCGTCCGCTTTGCATGTTGCCTAGCGAAGTAAAGACGTGAGTGACAGGATCGAGAATCTCGGCACTCTGCAAGGTGTTGTTCCCCGTTATACCGCCGACTACCAGGATGGTTCCATCCCCCAACAGCGTGGCCGTATGCTCGCCCCGGTTTTCCGCCATCGTATCGTGCAGCGTCCACGTTTTACTTACCGGGTCGTAAATCTCGTTTTGAGCGAGAAGACCGCTTTCCAGTGTGACCCCGCCGATCGCAAGCATCTGGCCGCTGGGCAGGAGAACAGCCTGGTGATTGGAGCGATGGAAAAGCATGCTGGTGCCGAGAGTGAAGGTTTGCGGAGTTGGGTTATAAAACTCCGTCTCATCGTGCGGACTGGTGCCGGAGAAGCCGCCGGTGATAAACACCGTCCCATCGGGCATGAGTGTCGCCGTATGGTTGGCCCGCGGGACGATCATGGTCTGCGCCAGGACAGTAAAGCTTTGGCTGGCAGGGTTGTAAATCTCCGCCAGGCTCGTCGCGACGCTCGCGATGTATCCACCAGCGATGAGCACCGTCCCATCGTTCAGCAGCGTGGCCGTGTGACTGGACCGGTTCTTTGGCGTACCCGTGGTGGCAGTGAACGTTTGCGTCGCTGGGTTATACAAGTCGGCTGACTTGCCACCGATGATCAAGACGAGTCCGCTCGGAAGCAAGGTCGCCGTGTGCTTGTTCCGCGCGATTTTCATATTCTTAGTCGTGGCGGTGAAAAGGCCTGTGCTCGGGTCGTAAAGCTCGGCCGTCTTCAAGACGACCGTGCCCTGGTCGCCGCCCGTGACGAGAACCCTGCCATCGGGCAAGAGCGTGGCCGTGTGATCCGCTCGAGGCGCCGTCATGTTACCCGTAGGCGTGAAAGTGCCGGTCGCGGGGTCGTAGAGTAAGGCGGAGTTAAGCGTGGCGCTTTCATTCACGCCACCCGCGATTAACACCTTGCCGGAGTTAAGCAGGGTCGCTGTGTGACCAGTGCGTTGGGGGTTAAGAACGATTAGTGCTTTAGCGGGGCTCGCGCCAAAGACGGCGCTACAGACGAACAGGAGCAAGAGGAGGGTTTTCTTCATAAGATTGGTGCTATCTGCTGTTTGCTTCATTGTCTCTCTTGTGAATGCTGACCTGTCAAGCAAGAAGGAAAAAATCTTCGCCCAAGAGCAGCATTCGGGTGGAAACTCCTCGGAATCCAGTTGAGGATGACTTCAATGGATCCGCGAGTGGCCCCGGATCATTTTTCGGCCAAACGAATGAATCTCGATGAACGCATGCGACGACTGGGTATCGCCCCAGTCGACCTCGAGGAGACGTTCGCGCGTTCCTCTGGTCCTGGCGGCCAGCATGTTAATAAGGTCTCGACCGCCGTGACGCTCAGGCATCTCCCGAGCGGGACGGCCGTGACGGTGCAGGACTCGCGTTCGCAGGCCCGCAACCGCGCACTCGCGCGCGAGCGTTTGCTCGACGCCCTGGAGCGGCGCGAGGAAGAAACCCGGCAGAAAAAAAGGGCCAGGGCGGCGCAGGAACGGCGCCGGAATTCGCCGCGCCCACCGCGTTTGAAGCGGAAGATTCTCGAGAGCAAACGCCAGCGCTCGCTCCTCAAGAAACTTCGCGCCAAGGCGATCGATTAGGCGCATCCTCCGCCCCGTGACGAAAAAGGTGCGAGTGGGGATCATCGGCGGCGGCTGGCCAGGGCAACAGCATGCCCGCGCCGTCCGCCCGTCGCAGCACGCGGTGCTCCAGGCGCTGGCTGAGCCTAACGAGGAGCGAGCCGCCGAGTTCAGCCAAACCTACGCGCCGCGCACGGCCTACCCGGATTACGCCGATTTGTTAGGCGATCCCAAAGTCGACGCCCGTCGTGATTTGTCTCCCCAACTTTCTCCACTTTCCCGCGACCCTCGCCGCGCTCGAAGCGGGCAAACACGTTCTTTGCGAGAAACCGCCGACCCTGCACCAGCGCCGAGATGAAAGTGCTCCAGGAGGAAGCGGAGAAGCGCGGGCTGATTTATTTCTTCGGCCGGCAATTCCGTTTTACGCCGGGGATGCGGTTGGCGCGGGACCTGATCGCGCAAGGGAAACTCGGCATGATCTATTTTGCCGAAGCGGTCTGGGTCCGTTCGCGCGGCATCCCGCTGGGGATCGGCGGCTGGTTCACGGAGAAAAAACGATCCGGCGGCGGAGCGCTGATCGACCTTGGGATTCATGCGCTCGACGCGGCCTGGTACCTGATGGGAACTCCCCGCCCTGTCTCGGTGACCGCGTCGGTCTTCCAGAACTTCAAGCACCTTGTCCAAGCGCCGGTCTTCGATGTCGAAGATGCGGCCTTCGCTTTCATCCGCTTTCAAGGTAATGCCGTAGTGCAGCTCAAGACTTCCTGGGCTGGAAATTTGACGGATGAAATTCCGCAGGGCGATATCTTCGGTCGCGAGCTGAACACCACCACCATCTACGGCACGAAGGCGACGATTCGGCTGAGGCCGCTGACTTTATTCCAAGACCAGACCGGGAAGCTGGTCGATACGCCGCTCCAGCCGAAGGACAAGGCGGATTCCTTCGTCCTCCAAATGGATAATTTCATCGCGGCGATCGAAGGCAGAGCGAAGCCCCTGAACGACGCGCAGCAAGCGGTCTACTTGATGGAAATGCTCGATGCCATTTATCTTTCGAGCAGCTCCGGACGCGAAGTGCCGATTGCACGGGTCTGAGAAAATTCTCGTTTCCGATCCATCCGCGAAGGCGGCGCCCGTCGAATACAGTCTGTTAGTAACAAACCTATTATGAAAAAACTTATTCTGCTAATCTCGGTCATTCCCGTCTGCGCCATGGTTCTGTCGTCCTGCACGACGGTCGTCAAGGAACCGACCGCCACCACCACGACGCACACGGAGTCAGCGGTGGAGCGCACGCCAACAAGCACCAGCACCACGGTGACCCGCCAGAGCACGGGCGGTTACTAGGCCGAGAGATCAATTCGTTCCGGGAAAGGGAGACGCCTCGCGTCTCCCTTTTTTTCCATTGGGGCGCGGCCCGTCGTTAGGTTGGCACTTCCTCAGTTTCCGTCTCTTCGGCTTCCTGACTAACGACCGGCGCGATCGCCTGGAGCTTCTCTGCGCCGCGCAAGTCCATCAGTTTTACGCCCATCGTGTTCCGGCCGACCGCGCGGATCTCTGAAATCCGGGTCCGCACCATTTGACCCTTTGTCGTGATGAGCATGAGTTCGTCTTTCTCGGTCACGGTGAGCGCACCGACGACGCGACCGGTTTTGTCGCCGGTTTTCATCGTGATGATGCCTTTGCCGCCACGCTTCTGGGTTCGGTAATTGTCGAACGCGGTGCGTTTGCCGATCCCGTTCTCGCCTGCGACGAGCAGCATCGCGTCGTTGTTGACCAGCGCGATCGCGACAATGTAATCGCCTTTCGTCGGCCGAATCCCCCAGACACCGACGGTATTGCGGCCCTGATCGCGCAACTGTTCCTCGTGAAAACGCAGGCTCATTCCCTCCGTCGTGATGAGGACGATTTCGTTGTCGCCGTTCGTGAGGACGGCATCGATCAGGCAATCATCATCCTCGATCTGAATCGCGATGATGCCGCCTTTGCGGACGTTGCTGTAATCGGAAAGGTTCGACTTCTTGACGATTCCAGTGCGGGTGGCGAAGACGATGTGGAAATTCTCGTCCCAGGTCTCGTCGACGACGTTCGGTCCGGTACCGCTGCGCTTCGCTTGGATGCGAATGGTGGCCGCGATTTTTTCGCCGGCGCGAAGCTCGAGCAGATTGGCAATGGAGCGGCCTTTGGAAGCCCGGCCCATCTCGGGAATTTCGTAAACCTTCTCGACATAGCAGCGCCCCGATTCGGTGAAGAACATCAGGTAATCGTGGGTCGTCGCGGTGAAGAGATGCTCGATGAAATCGCCCTCGTCCTCCTGCGTCGCCCCCTCGCGCGTCGTCATGCCGATGACGCCCTTGCCCCCGCGCCGCTGCGCGCGAAAGGCGCTCACCGCCGTGCGCTTGATGAAGCCGCCATGCGTGATGCTGATGATGGTGCCTTCGTTGGCGATGAGATCCTCCATGTTGATCTCGCCTTCGTCCGGAATGAGCTGGGTCAGGCGCGGGCCGGCGTATTTTTGCTGAATCTCGCGCAGCTCTTTTTTGATGATCTGGAAAACGCGAATTTCTTTCGCGAGAATGTCGCGCAAGTCTTTGATAGTCGCGATCAGCTCCTTGTATTCGTTGATGATTTTCTCGCGCTCGAGCCCGGTGAGTTGATAGAGCCGCAATTCGAGAATCTGGTTCGTCTGATGTTCGCTGAAAGCGTAGCGACCTTCCGTGAGGCGGCCTTCGTTGCGAATCAAAACGCCGATCTGTTCGACCTGCCGGCGGGTGAATTCGAAGGCGAGCAATTTGACGCGCGCTTCGTCGCGATTCGCGGACCCGCGAATAATGCGAATGAATTCATCGAGATTGGCAAGCGCGATGAGATAGCCTTCGAGTGTCTCGGCCCGCTCCTCGGCCTTGCGCAACTCGAAACGAGTGCGGCGCAGGATGACCTCGCGCCGATGTTCGATGAAGGCCTGGTTCGCTTCCTTGAGCGAGAGCAGCTTCGGCTTGCCGTGATCGATCGCCAGCATGTTGACCGCGAAGGACGACTCCATCGCGGTGTGCTTGTAGAGATTGTTAATCACGACCTTGGGGAGCGCGTCGCGCTTGAGTTCGATGACGACGCGGGTGTTTTCGTCCGACTCGTCGCGGATCGCTGTGATATCGCTCAGCACTTTCTCGTTCACGAGCGCGGCGATCCGCTCGACGAGCGTGGCACGATTCACGTTGTAGGGAATTTCCGTGATGACGATCTGCTCGCGGTTGCCTTTCAGTTCCTCGACGCCCGCTTTGCCGCGCACCTTCATGCTGCCGCGGCCGGTCTCGATGTATTGTTTGACGCCAGCGACGCCGCAGATCGCGCAACCGGTGGGAAAATCCGGCCCCTTCACGTGCTTCATCAGGCCGTCGCTCGTGATGTCGGGGTCGTCGATTTGCGCGCAGATGCCGTCGATCACTTCGCCGAGATTGTGCGGCGGCATGTTCGTCGCCATGCCGACGGCGATGCCGGTGCCGCCGTTGACGAGCAGGTTGGGGAAAGCGGCCGGGAAAACCGTCGGCTCGGTGCGTGTCTCGTCATAGTTAGGCACGAAATCGACCGTGTCCTTCTCCATGTCGGTCATGAGCGCGGCGCCGAGATGGGTCATGCGCGCCTCGGTGTAACGCATCGCGGCCGGCGGGTCGCCTTCGACCGAACCGAAGTTGCCCTGGCCGTTGACCAGCGTCTCGCGCATCGCCCACGGCTGCGCCATGTGCACGAGCGTGGGATAAATCACCGCTTCGCCGTGCGGGTGATAGTTACCGCTCGTGTCGCCGCAAATCTTCGCGCATTTGCGGTGCTGCCGATTCGGGAAAAGCGAGAGATCGTGCATCGCATAAAGGATGCGGCGCTGGGACGGCTTTAGTCCGTCGCGCGCATCCGGGAGGGCGCGCGAGATGATGACCGACATCGAGTAATCGAGGAACGACCTCGAGACTTCTTCGGCGACGTTGATGGGTTCTACTTTTTCGTTGGCGTTATACACGGGAGATTTTCTTAGACAGGATTAACAGGATCTATGGATTGTGGTTGGAGATCGACGGATTCGGGCTCAGGGGCCATCCGACGGTGTTTTCGCTTAAATTGCAGACTCGTCACGCCGAAGTTCAGGAGAAGGCCGATCTCGTGATTGGTCGCGGTCAGATAGTTCACGACCTGCACTTCGTCGGTCTTCGTTAGGCAGGAGATCGCTTTCAACTCGCAGACTAGCGTTCTCGCAACGACCAGGTCGGCGATGAAATCGCCAACGATGACATTGCCATAGCGCACCTTGATGCGCTGCCCGACTTCGATTTCAAAACCGGCCTGCCGCAATTCATAAGCGAGCGCATTCAGATAAACAGACTCGAGGAACCCCGGCCCAAGTGCGCGATGAACTTTCATCGCCAGGCCGATGACCTTTTCCGTCAGCGCGTGATCTTCTTCAAAATCCAATCCCGTAAATCCTGTTAATCCTGTTAATCCTGTCTAAACATCCAAATTGCGGACGTTGAGCGCGTTGTCCTCGATGTACTGGCGCCGTGGTTCGACGACGTCGCCCATCAGCTTGGAAAACATCTGGTCGGCTTCGACGGCGTTGTCGTCGTTCAGATCGACCTGCAAGAGTTTGCGCCGGTTGGGATCCATCGTGGTGTTGAAAAGCTCCTTGGCATTCATTTCGCCAAGACCTTTGAAGCGCTTGATCTGCACGCCGCGCCGCCCGATTTCCATGATTTTTTCCAGGATCTCCGGAATCGAAAAGACCGGGTGCGAAGTCGCGCGCTCCCCCTCGCCTTCGAGCAACTCGAAGATCGGTTTATCCGCCGCGGCGTAGTGATCCACTTTCAATCCCTTGCGGGCCAGCTCGCTGATCAGCTTCTGGATGGTGGTCGATTCGTGCAACTCAACCAGCTTGCCGCGCCGTCGGTGGCCGTTCGTTTTCGCCGGAGCGCTCGTTAGGGGCAGTAGCTCCTGTCCCATTTCCACGTCGAAGAGATTCAGGTCCAGGTTGTCTTCGTGAAATTTCCGCACCGAACGCTCGTCATTGAAATAATGGACGGACTCATCGTTGCCATCGCGCACCTTCACCAGATGGGTCGGCAACTTGTCCGTTTTTTTGTCGCGATGATTGAGGAAATCCTCGAAATCACCGCCGTGCCGCCGGACCGATTCACTCAGCTTGGCCAGTTTCTCCAGCTGCTCGAGGATGTCCTTCAGTTGCGCGGTCGTCAGCTCTTTGTTGTCCGCCAGGTTTTTCAGCCGGACATCCTCCGCGCCTAACGAGATCAAAATCTTGTTCAGCTGCACGTCGTCGTCCACGTATTCCTCGCGTTTCTTGCGCTTGATCTGATAGAGCGGCGGCTGGGCGATATAGATTTTACCCGCCCGGACCAGCTCGGTCATTTGCCGATAGAAAAACGTCAGCAGGAGGACGCGAATGTGCGAACCGTCCACGTCGGCGTCGGTCATGATGATGATCCGGCCGTAGCGCAGCTTCGTGATATCGAAGGTGCCCTCTTCTTTTGTGGTCGCTTCTTCTTTCGGCTTGCCGATGCCGGTGCCGATGGCGGTGATCATCGATTGGATCTCGGTATTCTTGAGCGCCTGATCGAGCCGAGCTTTCTCGACGTTGATCAACTTGCCGCGGATCGGCAGAATCGCCTGATAACGTCGATCGCGTCCCTGCTTGGCGGAGCCGCCCGCCGAATCGCCCTCGACAATGTAAAGCTCGGTCAGCTCCGGATCGCGCTCGGAACAATCGGCCAGCTTGCCGGGCAATCCGCCGCCGGTGAGCGCGCCTTTGCGAATGGTCTCGCGCGCTTTGCGAGCGGCTTCGCGCGCGCGCGCCGCGGTCAGCACCTTGTCGAAAATCCGTTTCGCGACCGGCGGGTTCTGATCGAAATAAGTCATCAACCCGTCGTAGACGACCGAGTTGACGATGCCGTCGATCTCGGTGTTGACGAGCTTCACCTTGGTCTGCGATTCGAAACGGGGATTCGGCAGCTTGATGCTGAGGACGCAGATGAGCCCCTCGCGCACGTCTTCGCCGGAGATCGCCGGGTCCTTTTCTTTTACGAGGCTGTTCGTCTTCGCGTACTGGTTTACGGCCTTCGTTAGGGCGGTGCGGAAACCGGTCAGGTGCGTTCCGCCGTCCGGATTCGGGATCGAATTGGCGAAGGGCAGAATCTGATCGTTGTAGCTGTCGTTGTACTGCAGCACGACATCGACAAAGACCTCGTCGCGCTGCCGCGAGATCGTGACCGGCTTCGGGTGAATAACGTTCTTGTTTTCGCCCAGCTGCTTGATGAACTCCTCGATCCCGTGCTTGTATAAAAATGTCTCTTTTTTCGACGGATCTGTCCGCTCATCCACCAGGATGATTTCCAGTCCGGGATTGAGGAACGCGAGTTCGCGCAGCCGGCTCGCCAGGCGCTCAAACTTAAACTCGGTCGTGATCGTGAAGATCGTCGGATCGGGCAGGAAGGTGATCAGCGTGCCGGTGGTCTTCTTGCTCTTGAGCTCGCCGATGACGCTCAGTTTTTCGGTCGTCTTCCCGCGTTCGAAGGCCATGTGATAAACCTTCGCGTCGCGCGACACTTCCACCTTGAACCAATCCGACAACGCGTTGACGCACTTCGCGCCGACGCCGTGGAGACCGCCGGAATATTTGTAAGCGCCCTGCCCGAATTTGCCACCGGCGTGGAGATTCGTCAGCACCAGCTCGACAGCCGGCATCTTGAATTTCGGATGCATGTCGACCGGAATGCCGCGGCCGTTGTCGCGCACCGAGACCGAGCCATCGACATGAATCGCGACATCGATCCGGCTGCAATAGCCGGCCAGATGTTCGTCGATCGAATTATCGAGCACCTCAAAAACGCAATGGTGCAAACCGCGTTCGTCAGGGTCGCCGATATACATGCCCGGGCGTTTCCGGACCGCCTCGAGACCTTCGAGTTTATCGATTTGGGCGGCGTTGTATTTTTGGTTCTCGCTGATGGCCGCGGGGCGTTCGGAAGGTGCGCTGGAAAGGGCGGTTTCGTCGTTGGTTTGGAGCATAGAGCCCGCGGGTGGTCCGCGAGCCGGAAACATAGGCGAAAAGAGGGCTCCGGACAACTAATTATCTGAAGCCGGCGAAGGCCTCGCAGCCGCTAGATTTAGCGGGCGTCGGAGGGGGGCCGCCCAGATGTAGTGGTCGGTCCGGGCGCTCAATTTTCCGCGGCGCACCGGACCGACAGAACTTACGCCGCGCCCCATTTTGAAGCTCGATCTCGCCCCTTGGGCTTCACCCAATGCGGCGGCAGCAGGCGGCGTATGAAATGGGGCTGTTGGCATCCGCTCCACTCCAGCCCACACCTAACAAGGCGACCCGGGAATTGAATTCTCAAGCGGCACGGTCCGTGCCACTTCATAGTTTCGTTAGCCGACGCGTGGAGCGCGTCGCAGGAATTTAAGATTGTTCTGGGGGGAACTGCCCGCGTTGCCGATTCGGTGGCGCGGGTCTTCTCTTTTTTGGGGCTGATTCTCTATGGCCGCTCCTCCCGCATGAGCACGGGAGATGCGGCCAGCTTATCGAGGATGATGTTTTTTTCGCCATCGTAGCGGCCGAAGGAGAGCACGCCGGTCGGGCATTGTTGCACGCAGGCGGAGCAGCGGACGCACTCTGGGTCTTCCATCGGCAGACCTTTGTTGGCGAAGTTCATGATGTCGATCCCTTGATGGCAGACCGAAGTGCAGACGTTGCAGGAAATGCATTTGTGCTTGTCGGGGAAAATCCGGTAGCGCGAGAAGCGCGTGTAGATGTGCATGAGCGCGGCCAGCGGACAGGCAAAGCGGCACCAAACCCGGCCGCTGAACCAAAAATAAAGCCCGACTCCGAGAATGCCGCCCATGAAGATGTCGACGCTCCAGGCGTAGTTCAGAAAAGGAATGCCCTCGAAAAGTTTGTGATACCAATGCATCGCCCATGAATCTTCACCGAGCGCCCAGCCGGCGATGCGCAAGCCGAGGATCGCAAACGCGAAAGCGAGGGCGACCTGCCCAACCATGTTGACCCGATTCCAGAAGGGCCCGTGCGGCATCTTCGCGCGTTGCGTGTCGCCCATCGTCTCGGCGAGCGCGCCGCAGGAACAGATCCAGCCGCAGTAGGCACCCTTGCCCCAGCGGAAAATGATCAGCGGGATGATAACAAAGGTCTGGACGAAACAAATGCCGAGCCAGAGCCACATGGGGTGGTCGGTGAAGACGTTGTAGACGTTGAGCGGAAAAGCGAGGATGAACCCGTAGGCCCGCCAGTAGGCGCGCTCGTGCCCTAACGAGCCGTCGTAACTTTCGAAGAGATGATCGGCCAGCCAGCGCAACGGGTGGCCCGGCTCGAAGAATCCATTGTGCCCCATCCAGGGCAGGATCAACTCCGGCAGGATGAAGAGTGGAATGCACTGCGAACAGATGAGCACGATCGTCTGCCACTTCACATAGGGCGTGCGCCGCCGCCGGATGCGCCGGATGCCGAAGACAAAGACGCAGGTGCAGTAGGCGAGCGTGTAATAGAACGCGGGGTTTCCGAGCCCGCGCTTGATCGTGTAAAGCAGGTTCGTTTCGCGGCTCGACCACTCGGCGATTTTCCCGCCGACGGACTCGATCGCTTTTGGCACGTTGTAGGGAAAAGCCTGGTGCTGACTCGCCCAACGCTGCACGGGGAACTCCTGCGGATGGTTGCTTTTCCAGTGGTAGAGCACGACGCAAAAGAGCACGAACGCAAGGCAACTGATCCACGTGATCGGCCGCCAGTCACCGCGCACATGCAATCCGCTGCGCCGGAAAAACTCGAGGGGCGCTTCGCGGCCGATCATGGAAAAGACGACGTCGTTAGGCAGGACAATCTCCGTCCCGTCCTCTTTCTTCAGTGTTACCTTGTCCGGCTCGATCCTGGTGACCGCCGTCGCCATCGCGCGCGCGACCGAACCCGGCGGCGCGTTCTTCATCATCTCGCTCGAAAAGGCGGTCGTCACTCGCTCTGAACTCGGCCGTTCTACCTGCACGTTCGCTTTCGGATCGTGCTCCAGCATTTTGAGCTTCTCGACGTTCTCCGACTTCGGACGCGCGAAATCCGGTTTACGATAGCTCACGGTCACCTTCGCGCCGGAGCCGGCGAGCGCGATCGCGCATTCCAGCGCGCTGTCGCCACCGCCGACCACCAGCACATCTTTGCCGCTAAAGTCTTTCGGGTCGTAGAGCCGGTTGTAGACTTTCGATAAGTCCTCGCCCGCGCAGCCCAGCTTGCGATGATTGCCGCTGCGTCCGATCGCCACGATCACCCGCCGCGCGCGCGTGACCGTCTTCGCCTTGTCCCCATGATGGAGCAGGATTTCTTTCCCGCGCGCCTCGAGCCGCTCGATCCGCGCGTCGGTGAATTCGATTCCAGCCGCCTTGCGCTGCTCCTCCATTTCCTCGAGCAACGCCTCCTTCACGTCCTTCGTGAATTGCAATCCGCCCTCCAGTTTCAGGTCGGTCGGATAAGTGTAAATCGGCTTCGCCTTGGGGAAATTTACGACCGTCGAAAACGGCTGCGTCGCCTCGAAAATCTTGAAGTTCAACCTCGCCCTCTTCGCCTCGATCGCCGCCGAGACGCCCGACACGCCGCCCCCGATGATGGCGAGATCGATCACTTCATCCTTCATCCTTCCGCCTTCATCCTTCGCGAAGTCCGGCTCCTGCAAAATCGCGCGCACCGCTTCCGCGCCGGTCTTGGAGGAGAACTTGAGCAGCGGAATGCCGGTGAGATCGCCGACGATGCGCACGCCCGGGATATTGGTCACGCCGAACTCGCCTGATTCAGGCAGTTTCTCGACCACTCCGGCGGGCCATCTGGTGTGCAGCCAGTGCGTGTAGCGTTGGATCGGATTAAACATACGACGCGCGCACCCAAGGCAGTCTTATCGGAGAAAAGAGGAGGCAGGAAGCGCATTTATTCCCGCTTCTGTCGCCATCATCGTTACGCTAGCTTGCCCTTTGCGAACCGAGTCATTGAAACCCGACGTCAAATCGTGCGGCAACCGTCCCACGGTTGGTGGGCGAATTGAGAGCGTGAACCATTATCCTTTCCAACGCCGGTTCCCGGTCGGCGCCGAAGTGATCTCGCCGGGCCGGACACACTTCTGCGTTTGGGCGCCAAAGGCGCGTCGGATCGATCTCGTGATCGAAACGGATGTCGACCCAAAGGCGGAACGGATTTTTCAACCTTTGGCCGCGGAAGGCGACGGTTATTTCTCGGGCGAAGCCGACAGCGCGGCGGGCACGCGCTATCGCTTTCGGCTCGATGCGAGCGAGCATTTTCATCCCGACCCGGCGTCGCGCTACCAACCGGCCGGACCACATCGTTCCTCCTGCGTGGTGGATCACCGGGATTTCCGCTGGAGCGATCAGAAATGGCCGGGAATGGAGTTGCAAGGCCAGATCATCTACGAGCTGCACGTCGGGACTTTCACCCCGGAGGGAACGTGGGCCGCGGCGGCCAGGCAGTTGCCGGAATTGGCGCGCACGGGGATCAGCGTGATCGAGATGATGCCGATTGCTGATTTCCCCGGCGAATTCGGCTGGGGTTACGATGGGGTCGCGCTCTTCGCGCCGTGCCGGCTTTACGGCACGCCCGATGACCTGCGGGAATTCGTCGACGCCGCGCACTCGTTAGGCATCGGCGTCATCCTCGACGTGGTCTACAATCATTTCGGGCCGGAGGGAAATTACCTGCGCGTTTTCTCCGACGACTATTTCACCGACCGCTACGAGACCGACTGGGGCGACGCGATCAATTTCGACGGGCCAAACTCCGGACCGGTGCGCGAATTCTTCATCAGCAATGCCCGCTACTGGATCGAGGAATATCATTTCGACGGCTTTCGTTTCGACGCGACGCAGAGCATTTTCGATCAATCGGCGGAACACATTCTCGGCGCGATCGGGAAGGCTGCGCGCGCGGCCGCCGGCAAGCGGGCGATTATTTTCGTGGCTGAGAACGAGCCTCAGGAAACGAAGTTGGTGCGCCCAACGGCGGAGGGCGGCTACGGTCTCGATGCTCTCTGGAATGACGACCTGCATCATTCCGCAATCGTCGCGTTGACTGGTCGGAACCCGGCTTATTACACCAATTACCGCGGCGCGCCGCAGGAATTCATTTCTGCGGTCAAATATGGTTACCTCTATCAAGGGCAGCATTATCGCTGGCAGAAAAAGCGCCGCGGCACCTCTGCCCGCGGCCTGGGGCCGGAAGCGTTTGTCGGCTTTATCGAAAACCACGACCAGGTCGCAAACTCCGGCACCGGCGAGCGTGTGCGCCTCACGACTTCTCCGGGCCGTTACCGCGCTTTGACCGCGCTCCTCCTCCTGGCACCGTGGACGCCGATGCTTTTTCAGGGCCAGGAGTTTGGGGCGACGACGCCGTTTCTCTACTTCGCCGACATGACGGGCGAGTTGCGGGAGAAGATCCGTGCCGGGCGGCTGACTTTTCTCAAACAGTTCCCCGCTCTCGCCTCGGCCAGAGTCCAGGCCGAGCTCGCGGATCCGTCCGGGCCCGATACTTTCCAGCGCAGCAAACTCGACTTTTCCGAGCGGGAAAAGCATCCGGAGATTTGCGCGCTCCACCGGGACCTGATCAAGCTGCGCCGGACCGACGCAAATTTCGCGCGTCAGGAGCGCGGAAACGTCGACGGTGCGGTGCTCGGGGCGCACTGTTTTGTGTTGCGGTTTTTCGACTCGTTAGGCGACGATCGCCTGCTGATGATCAATCTCGGCACGGCGCTCGCGCTCGTCGTCGCCCCGGAGCCGCTCCTCGCGCCGCCTGGGCCGGGCCGCTGGAAAACGCTCTGGTCCAGCGAGGCCCCGCGCTATGGTGGTCCGGGCAAGGTCGCGCTGGAAACGAGAAAAGGCTGGACGATTCCGGCGGAAGCGGCTGTCGCGCTGCGGCCGGTCATATCTCCCTAACGACGTGAGCTTCA
Organism: Spartobacteria bacterium; assembly: GCA_003169975.1. Lineage (GTDB taxonomy): Bacteria > Verrucomicrobiota > Verrucomicrobiia > Chthoniobacterales > UBA10450 > Palsa-1392. The sequence goes on from PNAA01000044.1 coordinate 20,307, forward strand.
GCGATCAAATCCCGGGCCCCGAGCCGCGCGTCATGCCGTGGGGACCGGAGCAGCCCGCGCGCGAGATCCTTCTCAGCCGCGAATGGCTCGCGACCAACGGCCTCGGCGGCTACGCCTCCGGCACCGTATCCGGCGCGGTCACCAGGCGCTATCACGGCCTTCTCGTCGCCGCGCTTCCGGTGCCCTTCGGCCGGGTGGTGATGTGGAGCCACATCCTTGAGCTGCTCGTCTTTGACGAAGATGACGTGGTTTCGTTAGGCGCGGAGGAACGCGCCGGCGGCCAGCTCGATCTCCGCGGCGCCGATTACCTCGTGGAGTTTCGGCTGGAACAAGGTCTGCCGGTCTGGAGGTTCCAAGTGCGCGAGCTCCTGCTCGAGAAGCGTCTTCTGCTTTCCCATCGTCAAAACACGGTGCACGTGAGCTATCATCTCAGGGGTCACGGCCCGCGTCCGCGTCTGGAGCTCCGGCCCGCCGTCCACTTCCGTCATTACGAAGACCCGGTCGCGCAATTGCCGGAGGCGCTCTACGAGATCAGCGCGAGGGATGGCCGCTATGAAATCACCAATCCGACGACCGCGCTTCCTCCGCTCCGGATGCGCCTGCATGGTTGCACCTCCTCGTTCACGATCGATCCGCGCAGAATTCACCAGGTGGTTTACCGATCGGAACTCGAGCGCGGCTACGACTACGAAGGCGATCTCTGGAGCCCCGGCGCTTTCCACCTGGACATGCAAGAGCACGAGACGGCGACACTCGTCGGTTCCACCGAAAGCTGGGATATCATCGAGGTGCTCACCCCGGCCGCGGCCCAACGGGCGGAAAACGACCGGCGCGCCAGGCTGCTCGACTTCGCCATGCCGGCGGCGCGCAGCGGGATCGCCGCCGAGTTGGTTTTTGCGGCCGATCAGTTTGTCATCACGCCAGCCGGCCGCGCGGAGGAGGAAGCGCGGGCGCACGCGGCCGGCGATGAAGTGCGCACCGTCATTGCCGGCTATCATTGGTTCACTGATTGGGGCCGCGATACGATGATCAGCCTCGAGGGCCTAACGATCACGACCGGCCGCACGCTCGAGGCCGGCTACATCCTGCGCACCTTTGCGCACTATGTCCGCGACGGCTTGATCCCGAACATGTTTCCCGATGGAAAAAAGGAGGGTCTCTATCACACCGCCGACGCGACGCTCTGGTTCTTCCACGCCCTCGGACGCTATTTCGATGCCACCGCCGACCACACCACTCTCAAGTTGCTCCTGCCGACGCTCTGCGACATCGCCGAGCATCACTTGCTCGGGACGAAGTTTAATATCCACGTCGATCCGAACGATGGGTTGCTTATTCAGGGCCAGGAGGGTTACCAGCTCACCTGGATGGATGCAAAGATGGGCGACTGGGTCGTTACGCCGCGGCGCGGCAAGGCGGTCGAAATCAACGCGCTCTGGTTCAACGCGCTCGAGTTGCTGGCCGGCTGGCTGCGCGAGACGGGAGACGACGCGGCGGCCAATCGCTATGCCGGATACGCGCAACGCGCGCAGCGATCGTTCAATGAGCGCTTCTGGGACACCGACGGCGGTTATCTCTACGATGTGATCGATGGGCCGAAGGGTAATGACAATTCCGTGAGGCCGAATCAAATCTTTGCCATTTCGCTCGAGCATCCAGTGCTCGCGCGCGACCGCTGGGGAGCGGTCCTGGCGGTCGTCGAAAAGGAATTGCTGACGCCGGTCGGGCTGCGCTCGCTCTCGCCGAACAATCCTGATTACAAGAAAACTTATCACGCCGATCTCAGGACGCGCGATGCCGCCTACCACCAGGGCACCGTCTGGGCCTGGCTGATCGGACCATTCATCGACGCCTGGCTAAAGCTTCACCCTAACGAACTCGAGAAGGCTCGTGGTTTTCTCCGCGCCTTCCCCGCGCATCTCGATGAAGCGGGCATCGGCACGGTCAGCGAAGTTTTCGACGCCGAGGCTCCACACACGGCGCGCGGCTGCATCGCGCAAGCCTGGAGCGTCGCCGAGCTGCTGCGCTGCTGGGTGAAAACCGATGGCGACGCTTCGCTCGACGCAGCGCGGAGGCGGCCCGTCCGAACTAATGGCGGGTGAAGGCTGCCCGGATGAGGCGTCGACCATGCCCTAACGAGTGCCCGCGCTTCGCCCCCCCGCCCGGGTTGACTTACCGACGGCTCAAGATAGCGTACGCGAGCATGATTCGTGTCACCGATAGCGCGGTCGATCACCTCCGTTCGCTCCTCGCCGAGCAGCCGGCGCCGGCCGGCAAAGGCCTGCGCGTGCAGGTGGCCAAAGGTGGCTGCTCGGGAATGCAATACGAGATGTCGCTCGACGAGCGCCACGCCGGCGACGCGGTCGTGCAGCGCGACGAAGTGGAATTTCTGATCGACCCCGAAAGTGCGGATTTTCTGCGGGACGCGACCCTCGATTTCGAGGACGGCCTCACCGGCGCCGGCTTTCGCATTGTGAATCCGAATGCCGCCCGGACTTGCGGCTGCGGGACTTCGTTCGAACCGGTCCGCCCGGGCTAGGCACCGAGCGCGGACGACTGGTTGCGTCCCTGGCATGGAACCCGATCTTTTTCGCTTCGATGATCACCACGGTTTTGAGCGGAAGAAGACCAACTTCTTCGCGTGGACGATCGCCATCCTGCTCCTGAGCGGAGTCACCCTCGCCGCCTGGCTGGGCAGTTTCTACGTCCTCGGGCAACCGGAGCGGCCCGCGAGCTATCGCCTTCTGCAGAAGCTGCACAAGATCGACCCGCCGAAACGTTTCGCGCTGACGGCTGCGCCGGCGGGTGAGTTTCTGAATCCGAAGCAGCTTTTCGCGCGCTATCAAGCGATGGGCCCGGCCGAGCTGGCCCGGAAGGACGCGGAGCTGACTCGCAACTTCATCCGCAACTTCCAGCAGGTTCACGGTCTCATCACTTATGTAGTCGGCCGGTTTAACGTCATCGGTGCGCGGGAGCTGACGCCGGAGGATGTTTTTACCTCGGGCGCGGTAGCCCTGGCGCGGGCGGTCGACGAGCCGGAACTGTTAATGGAGCACGTTTTCACCACCGCCGACGAGCACGATGCCAAGTTGCTCAAGGAGCGGCTGGTGATGGGAATGGATGTGAATTTCGAGCGGAGTCACGATCTGTCGGCGGTCATCCACGTGGAGCGCCTGGCGGATGGGCGCGTGCAGATTACCGCGATTCCGTTGCTCTACGGGAGTTATGCGGTGACCCGCGGGACCGGGACGTTCAGCCTCGAGCCACCGGCCGACCTGAATCTCGCCGCGGGCTGGCCGCTCTTCAAAAGGGAGATGCGCCGCACGGCGGAGACTCACTACGACAGTTATCGATCGCGCCTTGCGCCGGCGAGCAGTTCGCTGCCGATCGTCGGACTGCCTCCGGCTAAGACAGCCCCGCCGTCGGAGGATGCGCTTGTGCGCGTGGAACCAGCCGTGCCGCTGGAGGAGGAGCCGGCGCCGCCCCCGCCGCGCCGGCCTGGGCGAGGCAAGCCGGCGCTGGCTCGAGCCGGGAAAAAAGAGAAAGCGCTGGCTTCATCGTCGCCGATCGTCGCGCGCCATGCCCAGCCGGCTCCGCCCGATGCGGGCTTGTCGCCTAACGAGGGAACGTCCCTCGCCGCCGCCTCACCCACTGGCTCGCCGATGGTCATGCGCGCGCTGCCGGTCACCTCTTCGTCACCGGCCGTCGCGCTCACTTCCACGACGGGCGCCACTTGGAAAACCTTCGCGCCAGGGCAGGCGCCCGCTGGCCGGGTTCTTGATACGGCCGGGCTCCGTGACGTGGCGAACAACGGGACACGCGGCGAGCGCATCTACCTGAAAGGAGAATTCGTGGTCAACTTCGCCGATGCCAATCGTGCCGTCCTGCGTCCCACGCGTGACGAATCCGACCAGCGTTCCGGCGGGCTCGGACGGAACGTCCGCATCATCGTGGATTATCCGGCCGGCGCACCGCTGCCCGATCCGGGCGCGACCTTGAACCGCGACTCCGGTCGTCCCTATGAGGTTACCGAAGTGCGCCGGCAGTCTGATGGTCAACTCAATGTCTTCGTGCGCGAAATCATTAAACCGCAAGCACGCGCGGCCACGGCGGACATTGCCGAACCCGATCAGTGAAGATAGACGCTGCCGTCGCGGACCTCGGCCGTGCTGACGTTATAGGGAGCGACCTCCTCGAGGGCGTAGCCAAGGAGCGAATTCCCCCGGTAACTCATCGAAAGAACACTCGACGGCACAGGAATTCCGTTCGCCTGAATCTTGGAGACCTGTAACGCACTGATGGGAGTCGGCCCATCCGTCGTGATCGCAAAACTTCCGTTCAGATAGCCGCGAGGAAAGTTCGGCACTTTGTCCGAAGGGACGCTGATTTGCACCGTGGCCGTCTGACCATTGAGCGAGACGTAAGCGTGGCCACGAGATTTCGGGTTGGCGGAGATCATGCCGTTGATCTCGGCGGCGCTCACCACGAGTTCCTTTTCCGGCTTCTGCGGGACTGGCGTCGGTGTTGGAGTTCCACCCGGCTCGACGGCTGCGACTGGCGGCGGTAAAGGAAGAGTCGCTTGGAATTGATCGACTCGCTGCAGGACTTCGGAGAGCGCTTTAGGGGCAAGCTCTTCGATGGGCAGCGGAGTCGGCTTCGACCCGCGCGCGAAGAAGGAATAGCTACCGATACCGAGCACGAGGAGAAAGAGGAATGCGATCACGACAAGGGCCAGACAGCTCTTGCCGAAACAGCCAAGGCCGCCTCGCTTCTGCGGGGGCGGCTCGATCCAGTTCGGGTTGGTGGAATCGGTCGCCATAAAGTCAGCCGGCAAGGCGGCTCTGCGCGGCCATTAATTTTTCGTACAACGTCTGCAGTCCCTCGGAGAGCAGGCGAGTCCGGCCAAGGATCGGCATGAAATTGGTGTCGCCCTCCCAGCGGGGAACAATGTGCAAATGCAAATGATCCGCCACCCCGGCGCCCGCGGGTATGCCGAGATTGAGGCCGAGGTTGAAACCTTGCGCTTTCATCGTCTCGCGGAGCAGGGTTTGAGCGTGCACCGCCAGCGCCCAAAGCTCAAGAATCTCGTTCTCCCCTAACGAAGAAAGCTCCGCCGTCTTCCGGTAGGGCACGACCATGAGATGGCCGACCGAGTAGGGATAGCGGTTCATCATCAGGAAAACGTTTTTCCGTCGGGTGATAACGAGGTGGGCGGCGTCATCGCTCGCCTGCGCGGCTTCGGAGAGGAAGTTCTGGTTGCGCTTCTCGATCTCAAAATACTCGACTCGCCAGGGACACCAGAGGGCTTCGATTTCAGCTTTGGGAAACTCCATGGGCTCGTTAGGCAAGATGCTCAGGCAGCGTACCGGCTGAAAAGGAGATGTCGAGCGCGGTTTTTCCTTCAAACCCCGGCAGGTGGCTCCCGGTCTTGGACCAATGTAGACGCTTCCCTCTGGGAAGCGCGAGCGCAGGCTTGACGGCCCGAGAACATCTCGATTTCGCGGTTTTATTCCGATCGAAGCCCAGGGCCGCGCTTCGCAAAGCGAAGCGTCTACAAGGCTGGCTTGCGCACGAAGAGCGAATACTGCGGAACGTCCGCAGATTTTTCGGAGACGAACTGGAGCTGCGCGCCGGACAGCAGCGTGAGCCAGGGGCGCGCCGGTTGATCGCGGACGACCAGCGCATCGAGCCGTCCGGCGTTCCATTGCCGGACAGCATCGTCCGGCGCCAGAAAATGATCGCACCGTAGGTAAAGCAACATCCCCTCCTCGCGTCCGCCGACCACCGCGTAGCGCCAATGGTGTTGTTCCGCTTTTCCTCGCACCTGCCGTGAGAACTGCACCAGCGCAGCGCTCTGCGTATGGTAACCTTGGCCGATTTTCCAGGCAACGTAGCCCCCCGTAAAGATGCCGGCAAAGATCAGCGCAGCGGCCAGCCAGGGTCTCAGCTTTCCGCGCCACGGTTCGATACGCAGCGCCGCCGCAACCTGTGCGCCTAACAACAGGCAGAGCGGCGGCACAAGCGGAAAAATCCGGTCGACCCGCTTCGACGGAATGACCGACATCAGGATCAATCCGCCCACGCTCCAGCAAACCAGCCAGAGCGTGGCCGGCTGCAGCCGCCAGCGGTCGTCTCGACGCCGCCAGAAAGCGATCGCAAAGGCGATCAGGAGCACGCTCCACGGGGCGAATTTGTGCAGCAGATGCGGCAGGTAAAAATAAATCGGCTGCGGCTTATGAATCGTCTCGGTAAAGCGGCCGGCGAATTCCCGAATGACCACGCTCTCGTAAAAGCCCGCTTGCCTAACGATCCCACCGATGGCCCAGGCGAGAAAGATGGCGAGCGACAGAAGCCATGGCCACCATCCGCTCCACCCACTCGGTGCGCCACTTTTCCGGCGCCGGATCTGGTAGACGATCAGCCCCGGCAGGATAAACGCGTAGATGATCGGCCCCTTGATCAGCATCGCGCTCGTCAGCAGGAGAAACGCGATCGCTCGATCGCGCGGCGTCCACGGTTTGGCGCGGTGGATTTTCTGCCAGATTTGCCCGCCGATGAGGAACGTCACGAGCGCGAGCGGCATGTCTGTCCGCACCAGCGTGGCAAGACGCGGCGCGAGTAAATTCAATCCGAAGGCGCTCAGCGCAATCAACCCGCCGGCCGCGCCGTAGGCCGCGTTTGCTTCCCGCGCGATCAGCCAAAGGAGCGCGAGCGCAGCGACGAACGAAGGGATGCGCCACGCGCCTTCCCACCAGCGGGTCACTTCGAAAAGCGCCGCCGAAATCCAGCCGACGAGCGGCGGCTTCGTCGCCACGCTCTCGTTAGGCGTGTGCTCGTAGAGCCAGTGCCCCTGCCCCACCATCTCGAACGACGTGTAGGCCTGCTTCGCCTGGTCGTAATCGTCGAGCGTCCAGGGAACGTTCGTGATCGCAAAAAACACCACGATGAGTGACAGCACGATCCACCGCGTGCGCGGCTGCTCGAGCCATTCGCCGGTTCCGCTCACTCTTTAGTTCACGTCGCGCGCGTACCAATCCACTTTGCGCGTCACATACATCACCACCGCGAGCAGGACGAAGAGCGCAATCGCGCCCATGAGCAGCGCGTAATCCTGTTGTCGCAAAGTGATGTAGAGAAAAGTGTAAACTCCCGCCAGCCCGGCGCCGATCATCAAAGTGCGCACGCCGCCGCCGAGGAAGAAATTGCAGTACCAGGTGATGAGCACGGTCGCGGCCGCTGTCGCGATCAGGTAGGCGGGGCCGAAGCCGATGAACTCCGAAATCGAGAGCAGGAGCAGATAAAAAAGGCAGAGGGCCGCGCCCACCATCAAGTATTGCAACGGATGAATCTTCTGCCGCGCCGTCACTTCAAAGAGAAAAAATGTGGTGCAGACGAGCACGAGAAAAAGCACGCCATACTTGATGGAGCGTTCCACAAATCGACAGGCATCCAGGATGGACAAAAATTCCGCGCCGAAAAACGAGGCCGAGACTGTCTTCTCATTAAAGCGCTGATTCCCGCCGATGCTCGTCCACGCTTGCGGATAATCGCGGCCGTAATAGGACACCTTCCACCTGGCATCGAAACCATCGGCGCGCACCGAGCGTTCCGCGGGTAAGAACGCGCCGCGGAATCCGGGATCGGGCCAGTTTGACTTCAACTCCGCTTCGTTTTGCACGCCGAAGGGCGCGAAGAAAATTCCGCCGCTGCCGTTCACATCGAGCGAAATGGAGAAGTCGACCGCGCTCGCGATCGGCTGGTCGAGCGCGAGCAACGCAGTCGTCCCGGTCGTGTAACCCGGAAGTTGCGAGCCGGGCTGTAAAGCGCGTTTCGTCCCACTCCAATCGAGCGCGAGCCCTTCGCGCGTGCCGCGCAAATCACTCACCGCGACAGTGACGAAGGCGTCTTTCCAGAACACATCCTTGCGATCGATCTTGAGCGCGCCGACGCCGAACAATTTGATGACCGTCCCGTTGCGCCTGAGAAAGGGCTGCGACCTCGGCAACGGTGGCGGCGGTTGCATTTCCGGCATGGCGGGAGATTGAACGCCAAAGATGGCAAAGGCAACCAAAGTCGCCCGGCGTCATGGACTCGCCGCGGCGAGTCCCTCCGGAGGGACGCGCTTCCGCGCGTCCAGTCTCCTGCGGGTCGGACGGCGGTTTCGGTTAGGCGAGGACACGAGAGCTTGTCTTTGCCGATTGGAAAGGGCGTTCCTTTCCGCGATGCTCGTGGCTGATGAATAAACAGGAAAATCCGTGGATCGAGATCGCGCCCGGAATCAAGCGGCGCACCCTCACGGCCGGCCCCTCGATGTATCAGATGCGTGCCGAGCTGGAAGCCGGCAGCCGTCTGCCCGAACACATGCATCCGCAGGAGCAGATCGCGCATGTCATCAATGGTCGCATGAAGCTCATCGTGGCGGGCGTCCCGCACGAGCTGGCGGCGGGCGACGTCTTTTACCTCGGGAGCAACATGCCGCACGGCGTGGAGACGATCGAAGACACGACGGTGATCGATACTTTCAGCCCGCCGCGCGACGATTATCTGGCCCTCGACGAAAAGGCGCGGCGCGCCGGCTGAATGAAAATTATTTCCGGCGGACAAACGGGAGTCGATCGCGCTGCGCTCGATGCCGCGATGTCGTTAGGCGTGGCCGCCGCCGGCTGGTGCCCAGAGGGCCGGCTAGCCGAGGACGGCGTTATCCCGCCGCAGTATCCGCTCAAGGAATTGCCGGGCGGCGGCTACCCGGAACGCACGGAACGGAACGTGCGCGAGGCGGATGGCACGGTCATTTTTCACCCTGGTTTGCGCGAGGGCAGCACGAAAGCGACGGCCGATTTCTGCGCCGAAATGCAGAAGCCTTGTCGCTTCATCGACGCGAGCGTGGTGGCGCCGCAAGAGGCGGCGCGCCAGCTCGGAGAGTTCGTTAGGGCAAATCAAATCAGCGTCCTCAATGTGGCCGGCCCGCGCGCCAGCCAGTGGCCGCAGGGATACGACTTCACCGTGCAGACTCTCGGCCAATTGCTCCAGCCCGCGCCGAAGCTGTCGTTCGTGGTCCCGGCGCATAACGAAGAGCACGAATTGCCGGCAAGCCTCAACGCGCTGCGCACGGCCGCCGATGCTTCGGGGCAAACGTATGAACTGATTGTGGTCGATGACGCCTCGACCGATGCGACCGCCGCGCTCGCGCAACAATTCGGCGCCCGGGTCATTCCCGTAAATCGCCGCCAGATCGCCGCCGTGCGGAATGCCGGAGCGCGGGAAGCGCGCGGCGAAATCCTTTTCTTCGTCGATGCCGATACCCGCATCGCACCGGATCACGTCATCCTCGGCCTGCGCGCCCTCGCCGAGGGCTGCGCCGGCGGCAGCGCCCGCGTCGTGCCGGACCGGCAGATGCCGTTTTGGGCCAACGTTTTTCTGCAGGTCTTTTCGGCGATCTATTTCACCGCCGGACTTGGCGCGGGCGCCTTCATTTTCACCCGACGGGAATCGTTCGAAACAGCCGGCGGTTTTGATGAGCAATACTTTGCGGGCGAAGAAGTCTACCTCAGCCTCGCGCTGAAGAAGCTCGGCCGATTCAAAATCCTGCGCGAGCCAATCGTGACCTCGGCGCGCAAAGTGCGCCTGCACTCGTTCCGTTTCGTTCTCACGCAGACTTTTTTCCTCCTCGTCGGTGGAAAGCGCGCCCTGCGCACCCGGGAGCGGCTCGCGCTTTGGTATGACGGCAAACGTGAGCGCCGCGCGAGCTGACGAATTGCAGGTTGAACCCGCGGGAGCCGAAGCTTAGAGGAGCGTGGAGGCTTGACCTATGGAAACAAAAGTAGAACCGCCAATCGACCTAACGAACTGGATCGAAGAGCACAAAGACAAGTTCAAGCCGCCGGTGAGCAACCAGTATCTCTACGACGGGCGCGATTTCTTCGTCATGGTGATCAAGGGACCAAATGCGCGAAACGATTTTCACCTCGTCGATTCCGAGGAATATTTTTATCAGCTTAAGGGCAACATTAAGGTCCGCATCCGCGAGGGCGACCAAATCGTCGATCACCTCGTGCGCGAAGGCGAAACTTTCTTCATTCCGCCTAACGTCCCGCACGCGCCCGTTCGCCCGCCCGGCACGATCGGCGTGGTGGTCGAGCGACGCCGTCCGACCGGCGAACACGAACACGTCATTTTTTACTGCGACAATTGCGGAGCGCTGGTCGAAGACATCGACTTCGATTGCGGCGACATCGTGCAGCATTTCAGCCAGGCGATGCTCGACTTCTGGAATGACGACGCGCGACGGACTTGCAAAAAGTGCGGCACCAGAGTGCCGAAACCGGAGCCGGTAAAACCATTCTGATGGATACCCGGCGGTTCGCCCGCGTCACGAGCCTCGGTGTAGAGGCGGCTGTTTCAGCCGTAGCGCCCGGATTGCGGGCGACACGCCCGCCGCTAGACCTCCGATGAAGATCGACCTCCACACCCACATTCTGCCGCGCGAATGGCCCGACCTCGACGCCAAGTACGGCTACGGCGGATTCGTTAGGATGGAGCATTATCGCCCCTGCTGCGCTCGGATGATGATCGGCGACCGCTTCTTTCGCGAAATCGGCGACAACGCCTGGGACCCCGCACGGCGGATCGAGGAATGCGATCGTGACGGGGTTACGATTCAAGTGCTCTCGACCGTGCCCGTGATGTTCAGCTATTGGGCGAAGCCGGCCGATGGGCTCGATCTTTCCCGGCTGCTGAACGATCACCTCGCGGAAGTGGTGCGCGCGCATCCGGCGCGCTTCGCCGGCTTGGGCACGATTCCGTTGCAGGATCCGGAACTGGCGGCGGGCGAACTGCGACGCTGCGTCCGCGACCTTGGGCTGCGCGGAGTGCAGATCGGGACGCATGTCGACGCCAACGCCTTCTGCGATCAGGAGGAATGCCGCAACCTCGACGATCGCGCGCTCGACTCCGTTTGGAGCGCGGCCGAGGAAGTCGGCGCTGCGATCTTCGTCCATCCGTGGGACATGGTGGGAAAAATGCGAATGCCCAAATACTGGCTGCCCTGGCTGGTCGGCATGCCGGCAGAGACCTCGCTGGCGATTTGCTCAATGATTTTCGGCGGCGTCTTCGAGCGGTTCCCATATTTGCGCGTCGCCTTCGCCCACGGCGGCGGCGCTTTTCCAATCACGATCGGCCGCATCGAGCACGGATTTAATGTTCGGCCCGACCTGGTCGCGATCGACAACCAGATCAATCCGCGCCACTACCTCGCGCGCGTCGATGAGCACGGCGAGTCTGTGCCCGCCCGCTTCTACGTCGACTCGCTGGTCCACGATCCCGACGCGCTCCGCTTGTTACGCAAACTTTTCGGCGTGCGACGCATCGCCCTCGGCTCCGATTATCCCTTTCCGTTAGGCGAAGCGCACCCCGGCGAACTGATCGAATCGATGCCGGATTTCCTGCCGGAGGAAAAGGTGCAGCTTTTGTCGGGCGCGGCGCGGGAATTTCTGGCTCTGAACTGACGGGCTCGCAACATGGAGCTGCCGAAACACATCCTCACGACCTTCGATGAAGCGCTCGCCGCGCTGCGCAACAACGTCCTCCTCATGTCGAGCCTGACCGCGCGCAGTCTCGAAAACGCGCTCCGGGGATTGCGCGAACGCGACGACGAGCTCTGCCTCAAAGCGATCGTGGATGACGAGGAGATCGATCAACTGGAAAAGCAGGTCGACAAGGACGGCATCGAATTGCTCCTCCGGTTTCAACCGGTCGCTTCTGATCTGCGCCGGGTCGTCGCGGCGATGAAGCTGTCGCCGAATCTCGAGCGGATCGCCGATGAATCGGTCAGCGTTGCGCGTAAAGCGCGCAAGCTAAATAGACATCCAGAACTTCCCGAGGTGGCACTGATCACTCTGATGGGCGCGCACGCGACGCAGATGTTCAAGGATGGTGTCGATGCTTACGTGCGCGAAGATGAAGCGCAGGGGCGGGCCCTGAAGGAACGCGACAAACCGCTCGATTTGATGAACGCCGACGCCGCCCGGCGACTCCTCGCGCGCGCCGCGCAAGACGGCGAGCAGCTGCGCGGCTATCTCAACCTGATGTTCATCGCCGGACACCTCGAACGCGTCGGTGACCACGCTACCAACATAGGGGAGGATGTGGTCTACGCGGCGGCCGCGGAAGACATCCGGCATCAGCCTTTTGTCCCGGAGTAATCTCCGATCGACCGCGCGTTGCTTCAGTTTCGGCTTGGCCCGGCGGGCGGTTTGCGTTACGGCAGAATCATCACCAGACCGAGGCTGTCTTCATGTTCTCAATCAAAAAACTATTAGGGCACGATCAGAAATTCTTCGACCTTCTCGAAGCCAGCGCGCAACAGGCTGACAGCAGCGTGCATCATCTCGTCGCGCTTCTCGCCCGGCTCGAAAAGCATGATTCGCCCCAGAGCCTCGACGAGTTCGTCCACAGCCGGCGCAAGGACAAGCAAATCACGCAGGAACTCACCGAGCAGCTCTGCAAGACTTTCGTCACACCGCTGGAACGCGAAGACATTCAGGCGCTCGCGGCCGCTCTTTATAAAATTCCGAAGACGGTGGAGAAGATCGGCGAACGCATCCTGATCTGTCCGGGCGATCTCGAGGGCCGCAATTTTCAAAAGCATCTCGAGTTGCTCGATCAAGCGGCCGAGGCCGTCCTCGCGATGGTGAAGGAGTTGCGCAAAGGAACCGACGCCGCGACCGCGCGGGAAATGAACTCGCGGCTGCAAACGATCGAAGGCGCCGCCGACAAACTGGAGCTCGATCTCTTGCGCGACTTGTATCACGGGAATTACGAAGCGAAGCAGATCATCTTTCTGCGCGATCTTTACGAGCTGCTGGAAAAGGTGATCGATCGCTGCCGCGACACGGGTAACATCATCTTGCAGGTCGTAATGAAGTACTCCTAAGGTCCTGCTCACAAGGCCCCGCATGGTTCTCTTTATTGTCGTCGTTCTGGCGGCCCTCCTTTTCGAATATATCAACGGCTTTCATGACGCCGCCAACGCCATCGCGACCGTCGTGTCGACCAAGGTCCTGACCCCGCGCCAGGCGATCGCGATGGCGGCCTTCTTCAACCTGACCGGCGGCCTGATGGGGACGGCGGTCGCCTCCACCATCGGCAAGGGGATCGTCGACTTAAAGGTCGTGACCATGCCAGCCATCCTTTGCGCGCTGCTCGGCGCGATAGTGTGGAATCTCATCACCTGGCTGCTCGGCCTTCCCTCCAGCTCGAGTCATGCGCTGATCGGCGGCCTCTGCGGAGCGGCGCTGGCGACTGCCGGCGGTGATTTCTCGGTCTTGAAATGGCAGACTGGTCTCCTTCCCAAGGTCATTGTCCCGATGATCACCTCGCCGATCGCAGGATTCATCTTCGGCGCATTGCTCATGTTCCTCTTGATCGTCCTTCTGCGCTCTTACACCCCTCATTTCGTGCACAAGCTCTTTGGCAAACTCCAGCTGGTGAGCGCGGCCTGGATGGCCCATAGCCATGGAACCAACGACGCGCAAAAGACGATGGGCATCATCGCCCTCGCCCTCTTTACCGGCACGGCCAATGGCGCGTTCCATCACTTGCCGCCGATGTTCCATTTTCTTACTACGCCGGAATTCAAAGTCCCGTCGTGGGTTGTGATCTTATGCGCCACGACGATGGCCGCCGGAACCGCCGCCGGTGGCTGGCGCATTATCCGCACGCTTGGCCACAAGATGGTCAAGCTGCAGCCGGTGCATGGGTTCGCCGCGGAAACCACCGCCGCCGTCATCATCCAGGTCGCCAGCTCCTACGGCATTCCTCTTTCCACGACCCACGTGATCTCGACCTCGATCATGGGCGTGGGCGCAGTGAAGCGTTTTAGCGGAGTCAAGTGGACGCTCGTCGAGCGGATCGTCTGGACCTGGGTGCTAACTCTCCCCTGCACCGCGCTTATCGGTTACATCCTGGCGCGCGCGGCCGCGGCATTCTAAGCGGTTGACGGGACCAGCCCTTTACTTATAGGACTAGGTTATGAGCTCAGTACGATTACTGGTTGGCACGCGGAAGGGCGCGTTTGTCCTGACATCGGACGGTCAGCGCGCACAATGGAAAGTCAGCGGCCCGCACTTCGCAGGCTGGGAAATGTATCATCTCAAGGGCTCGCCGTTAGAGCCAAACCGACTCTACGCGTCGCAAACCAGCGGCTGGTTCGGCCAACAAATCCAACGCTCCGATGACGGCGGCGAGACGTGGGAACCGGTTGGAAATGAATTCGCGTACGACGGCGTGCCCGGGACCCACCAGTGGTATGACGGCACGCAACACCCTTGGGAGTTCAAGCGCGTCTGGCATCTCGAACCGTCGTTAACCGACCCCGACACCGTCTACGCCGGGGTCGAAGATGCGGCGCTCTTCCGCAGCACGGACGGCGGCAAGACCTGGCAGGAACTCGCCGGCTTGCGCGAAGCGAAGGGCAAGCTTTGGCAACCCGGCGCTGGCGGGATGTGTCTGCACACGATCGTCCTTGATCCAACCAATCCCGACCGCATCTTCGTCGCCATCTCCGCCGCGGGCGCCTTTCGCACCGACGACGGCGGCAAGACCTGGCAGCCGATCAACCGCGGATTGAAATCTCCTCACGAGTTGCCTGACCCCACGGCCGAGGTCGGACACTGCGTGCACCGCATTGCGATGCATCCGTCGCGCCCCGGCACCCTCTTCATGCAAAAGCATTGGGACGTCATGCGGAGCGATAATGCTGGCGACAACTGGACAGAAGTGAGCGGAAACCTCCCGTCGGATTTCGGATTTCCGATCGACGTCCATGTGAATGAACCCGAGACGATTTACGTCGTCCCGATCAAGAGTGACTCCGAACATTTCCCGCCGGACGGGAAACTGCGCGTTTACCGCAGCCGGACCGGCGGCAACGAATGGGAAGCCCTAACGAAAGGTCTGCCGCAGAGTGATTGCTACGTGAACGTGCTGCGCGATGCGATGGCCGTTGATTCGCTCGATGAATGCGGTGTCTACTTCGGCACTACCGGTGGGCAGGTTTACGGTTCCGCCGATTCGGGAGACACCTGGACTCCTCTTGTGCGCGACCTGCCCGCTGTTTTATCAGTCGAAGTTCAGACTCTGCGGTGATCCGATCCTCGCGCCCGCTACTTTCAGCACGGGCGCGAACCAAACCGCCGCGACGCGGGTCAAGCGACCAAATTGTTCCGCCTGCGCCTGAATTCCTCCGTGAAATTGGATGTTGCCCAATCCGTCGAGGTTGATCGCCACCAGGTCGGAGGCGCTGCCGCTGATGGTCAGAACGTCCGAGGTGCCGTTGTTTGTAAAAGACCCCGCCCGTGATGATGTTGCTCCCATTATTGTTCGAAACTGCCCCGTGTTCGCGGCCGAGAAGTCGATGCGGCCATTGATGGTGGAAGGGCCGCTGTCGGTCATCTGGCCCATGCCACCGACGCCAACGTTGCCGGTTATCGAGACATTCGTCACTTGGAGCGTGTTGTTGCCAGCCCTTCGAAAAGGAGGGCGTAGTCTTCGCCACCCCCGAGGGTGAAGCCGGCCCGCGCGCTGCTGGCCACACTAAGGAAGCCGATGATCGGGAAGAGTGCCCAAAAGGCGAACGGCGCGCGCAAGCGGAAATTCCATCTGCATATTATTTTTTGACGATCGGTTGGGATTGCTGCCTGGTGTGAATCGAGTGATGCTACACAAATGTCGCGGCATGGCGAGCAAAAGATGGCACCGTTGGCGACCGACGGATTCAGCTGTCGCAACCTTGCGCCTTAGGGCTGCAACGAGACCCGACCCAACCAGTTTGCTCGATGCCATGAGCGTCGATTCGCGCGACAAATGCAGTGTCTATTTTGGGACCACCGACCGGCGGGTCTACGGCTCCGCCGACAGCGGCGACACTTGGAATGCGATTGTGCGCGAACCCCTCGCGCGTCTCTCCGTCGAGGCCGAGACGTTGCCATGATCCGGATCGTGCTCCCGGTCCATCTGCGCACGCTCGCCCGCGTCGATGACGAGGTGAAACTCGCGGTTGCCCACCCAGTGACGCAGCGCGCGATCCTCGACGCCCTCGAGGCATCCTATCCGATGTTGCGCGGGACGATTCGCGATCAAACCACGCAACGGCGGCGGGTGCTCGTTCGCTTCTTCTGCTGCGGGGAAGATTTCTCCCATGAAACGCCCGACACCCCCTTACCCGTCGCGGTTGCCAATGGGACAGAGCCTTTTTTCATCGTCGGGGCGATGGCTGGCGGTTAGGCGGATCCAGACAGACGCAGGATAAACCCGAAGCAGCCAACAGCGGAGGATGTCGGGGAATTCCGTTTCACCTTCAAACCAGGAGACTGCCGCCCTGGATTCCTGGCGTCCAGGTTAACTGTTCGAGACGTGCCTCAGATATTCCCGATCCCACGCCGCCGGGATACTCTCGCGTGGCGAATAAGGTCCCGGCTGGTAGGCCCGCGAAGCGATGCCTTGCTGACTCAGCTCACACACGTGCCAATCCTGCTTGTTGGTCATATCCCAAAACTCCACCGCATCCTCCGGGTTGTAGCCGGGGGCGCTGACCCCGGTCGCCTCCGGATGAAAGAACCAGTCGCATAGAATCAGAGTTCGTACCGGCGCCTGTGGCCAGATCTGGTGCACCAGCACATAATCCGGATGCATGCTCAGGAGCAGGTTGGGGAAAATGGAATAATAGAAAACCCGGGCATGGTCCGCGCCTTTCATGTCGCCCACCGGTCGCGCGCAGGCCTGGCCGCTCATCGTTAGGCTGGCCCCCTTGGCGATCGTCATGAACCCGCCGAGGAACGGCCCTTCACAAAGGTCGTTCTCCGCCGAATCGTAGGGCGAGACCTTCGAGAGAAGCGGATGCACCCCGGGACAGTGATAGCACTCGGAGTAATTTTCGAAGATCAACTTCCAATTGGCGCGCACGTCATACTCGATCCGCTTGGCCGAGCGCAGCTGAGGTAGATTCCAGTGAGTAAACCTTCCGAGCAAGGGCGCAAACACCTCCTCCAACGGCACCGGCTTATCTGCCAGGCTAACGAAGATGAATCCCTCCCAAAGCGCGAGCTTCACCCCACGCAAGGCATAGTCGCCTTTGTCAAAACCCGGCACATCGTCCATGTGCGGCGCGCCGACCAACCGGCCATCGAGCCCATAGGTCCAGGCGTGATAAGGGCATTGAATCGCCGCGGCGTGTCCGCTCGCAGCCTCGCAGAGCCGGGTCCCGCGATGGCGACAGACATTGTAGAACCCGCGCATCTCCCCGCTCTTACCGCGCACCATGATCAAGCTCTCCCCGGCAACTTCCCGCACGAAGTAATCGCCCGCCTTGGCGATCTGACTTTGATGCCCGACGCAAACCCAGTGCCTCGCAAAAACCTTCGCCTGTTCCTCTGCAAAAATTTCCGGCGAAACAAAATAGCGCTGCGGCAGCGTCTTCGCACCGGCAACGAAGGTCTCGATGGTCTTTCGAAAAGCAGACATTAACACACGGAGTGATTTGAAATCACCCGCTTACTCAATTGCTACTTATTTCAGCACTGCCTGGTGAAACTCATACCAGTCGTCGAGATTGTTCAGGTTCACGGCATCCTGAGGGGAGCTGGCGTTATCCGGCATGCCGCATGTGCCGAGAATACCCTTGCGCGTTTCGTCATCGTGGATATAACCGCACACCGCAGCGTTATGCTTCTCGATTGCTGCCGGGGTCAACGATTTGGCATTTTGCTTTACCCAGGCTTCGAATTGCGGATAGGTCGGCTTGCTCTGCTTAATGTAATCCTGCACCGCTTTTTCCTCGAGTCCGAGCGCGGCACAGGTCATCGCGTCGTAACCGCGGCCCATGCCCGGATAACCCGCGGCCAGCTTGCCCTGCGACTCAAGGGAAACTTTCTGCCAGAGACGCGGGAGATGCAGGACGCCAAGCGGGCCGGCAGTGCCGGAGCTGATCATTGGGACATAGGTATCGCTCATAGGGATGTTTTTCCTTCGGTTGATGGTTTCATTTTCCAACCCCGGAGGCTAATGCGGAGCGAACTTGAAAACAACGCAATTCAACCGTGCGCTCGACGAAAAAAACGCGCCCCTGTCCTGCAGACCTGGTGACTCCTGCCTTTCCAAATCGCTCTTCGTCGTTTACTTTCCTCCCTGCCGTGCCGACACAACCTGCCCCGATGGATGACTCCGAAGAGCAGGACCCCCGGTCTGTCGAAGACAAGAAGTTCGACCAGATCTATCCACCGAAGGTCCGGAAACTATCGTCGCTCCATTGGACCCCCGTCCGCGTCGCTGCAGAAGTGGCGAAGCTGCTCGTCACGGCACCGGGAGCACGCGTCCTGGATGTCGGCTGCGGCCCCGGCAAGTTTTGCCTTGTCGCCGCAGCGCTCACCGACGGCCGGTTCACGGGCGTGGAGCAGCGAAAGGACCTTGTGCTGGCCGGCCAGCAGGCTGCGACCCGGCTGCGGCTGGACACAGTGAAGATCCTGCACGGCAACGTAACCGACATAGCCTTCGTCGACTACGACGCCTTCTATCTTTACAACCCTTTCGAAGAAAACATGTCGCGCGGACACAAGATCGACTCTGCCGTTCCCCTCTCCCCGGTCTTGTTCAAGAAGTATAACAACCATGTCGCCGCGCAACTGGGCTCGATGCCGTTCGGGACTCGGGTCGTTACCTACGCGGGCTATGCCGATGAAATTCCGGCGTGTTACGATTGCGCGGCGACTCTCTTTCGAGATGAGCTGAAGCTGTGGATCAAAAACCGCGAGTATGACTTTGCGATTGAACGCCTCGGCCTGGCTTCATCAAGAAGTCACCGCGGCCCCATCGGCTGGGCTTCGCCCCGGCAGCGCCCCTAGGAAACGGCGGCGCCCGCAAGGAAGTCAGTCGTTTCCGGGAAAGCCAGCCTCTTGCGCAGCTCGCGCCGGAGAAGGAAAAGATTCAGGCAGGCCTGGAAAATTTGCGACCCGACCGAGAGATACCAAACTTCGCGAATCTCAAACCCAGCCCGACGTGAAAGGATGACCAAGGGCAAAGCAAACAAAACCAGCCTCGTCAGCGAGCTAAGCAGCGGTGGGATCGTGTTACCGATCCCTTGAAAGACGCTCGAGCTGGAGAAGACAATCCCCGCCGCCACGAAATTCAGCGCGACGATCCGAAAATACTCGCTCCCAAACGCAATCACGCGCGGATCCTGCGAGAACCCACGGATCAACACTGCCGGCCAATAGTGCGCCACCAGCGCGAGCACAAGCATGAGCGCCGACGCGAGCCCGATCGCGGCATAAACGGATTGTCGCACCCGGTCACCATGGCGCCCGCCGAAGTTTTGTCCCACTACCGGACTGAGCGCAAAGCTCAGCGCCACGACCGGGAGAAACAGCGCCTGCATCACGCGCGCTCCCACCCCGAAACCGGCTTGCGCCGCCGGCCCGAAATTCCGAATGATTCCGTAAACGATGACGATATAAAGAAAGAGCAACGCAAACTCTGCGCCGGCCGGTAACCCAATTCGCAGCATCGCCCACCACGTCTTGAATTGCGGCCGCCATTGCGCCGCCCGGAACCGTAAATAGTGATACTTCTTCTCGAAATAAATAATCATCAACACGTCTGCGACCAGGATGGAAATAAACGTCGCCAGGGCGGCGCCCGTCACCCCGAGCTTGGGCAAACCCACGAGTCCGAAGATAAGTAGCGGCGCGAGCACCATGTTGAGCACCACACTTAGCACCTGCAATCCCACCGCCGGCTTCACGATGCCGGTCGCACGCAAAGCCGAGCCGAGTGCGACCAGCGGAAACTGCAACAACATCCCGGGGATGAACCACAGCAGATAACTCCGGGCCAGCGCCGCCGTCGTCGCATCGGCGCTCAGCGCGTCACTATACGGCCCGCGCAAAAGAAACCCGACCACTCCGAGTCCGGCCGCGATCAGGATCGACATGACAAACGACTGATTGAAAACCAGCTCCGCCCGCGGCTGATCCTTTTGCCCCGCGGCCTGAGAGATGAGCGCGGTCGTCCCCACCCCTAGCATCTGCGTCAAGGCCAGGACGATAATCGTGAGGTTACCTGCCAGGCCCACGGCGGCGATCGCCTCTTTGCCAAGGCGGCCCACCCAATAAAGATCGGCCAAAAGGTAAAGCGTCTGCACCACCATGCTGACGGCAAGAAAGGTCGCCATCTGAACCAGATGCTTTACTACCGAACCTTGGGTCAAATCCTTCATTGCATTCTCCGTGCCGTTGGACTGTGAATGGCAAACGCTCGAAACTCAATCCCATCTTTTGGCGCTGCGATGCCAGCGTTGGCCGATTGTCAGTGGATCGGTTTGCTCAGGTACCGAGCCTGGCTTGTAGCCCGCCTGAGGCGGGTGATACCGGCGGGCCGAACGCCGTCGCAACCGGGGTCACCGCCTCCGGCGACAGCCCGCGGCAGCCCGCGACTGACAATCAACGAAGACTACCACTACCGATCGCGCGGCATTTTTCGGCTTGCCTTTCTTCACGTCAGCGAAATGCGGAGCGTGCCGTTGACCAGGTCAAAGTTTCTCCGACACCACCATCGACCGCTCCTATTACAGTACCTCGATAAAGACAGTGGAACCCAATCCTCGTTCTGCTGGCGCGCTCGGCAGGAGGGGGCTAGACGGCGCTTCGAGCCCCGCGCCTTTCATTTAAATATTGACCCTGCGACGGATGCCGTTGAGCATCCACGACAATACGCGTGTCGAAGCGCGAATTGCTTCGATGAGGTTCGCCCTGAAAAGGTCCGGACGAGCTTCCTTTAACTCAAAACGAAGAAAGAGAACTCATCATGAAATCAATCACTGCAAGTATCCTTGCTCTTACCGTGCTCAGCCTTTGCGCCACACCCCTCGTGCGTGCTGAATCGGCGGGCGGGGTGGAGGCGAAACTGAAAGCGATGGAAGATTCCTGGTCCGCGGCCCAGTTACAGAAAGACCACGGCGCCAGCGTCATCGACGGGTTTCTTGCCACCGACTATTTCGGAGTCAATTCGAAGGGCAAAATGCAAAGTAAGGCCGACGTGCTTGAGGAGATCCGAGGCGGCACCGATACCTATACCACGTCGAAGAACGACAGCATGGAGGTGCATCTCTACGGGGCCCACGTCGCCACAGTCTGCGGCACTTCGTCGGAGACGGGCAAAGACAAGGATGGGAAGGAATTCAGCCGCTCCTATGCCTGGGCGGATACCTGGATGGAGCGCAACGGCAAATGGCAGTGCATCGGAGAAGCCGTGACCAAGCTTCCAGCCAAGGAATAAACGCGCGGCACCACGCCACGCTAAACTGAGTCGAACACCGTCCGTTGTCAGGAGATAACCGGGCGGTGTTTCCCTTCCCGCACCCGTTCCGAGGCCGCGCGGCGTCGCGCCGGCCGGCGTTTTTCGACTTGCCCTCGCCGAAACGCCCGGCAGAATGTGCGGCAATGAGTCCATCTTCCCGCCTCCACCGCTTCTTCCGATCAGCCAAAGACCACGTCATGCAGGCGACCACGACCACATTCTGCCTGACGCTGTTGGTCATCTGCGCTTTCGCCATAAATCCGGCGCTAGCCAGTGATCAAGAGAACATCCAGGGCACTTGGTCCCTCGAAACCGTCACTATGGATGGCAAGACAATGCCTCGCGTCGCCGTGGTCTACGTCTTCACTGGTGACACGCTCATCGTGCGGCCCGAGGCCGGCAAGGAGCAGAAGGCCACCTTCACGCTGGATTTATCGTCCAAGCCGAAAATACTGGTCGTGCAACGCGATCAGCACGCACCGGACAATAAACCCGATCGCAGCCCGTATGAATTGAATGGTGATACTCTCAGGATCTCGTTCGTTTCAGCTGATGAGCACCCGACAGAGGTTTCCGACAACGGACACATCCTCTTCACTCTCAAACGCAAAAAACAATAATGATCGCGCCGAAATCTTCTGCGGGCGAGGTAGCACGCTTCCTGAAATCCATGCCGCTAACCACGCACGCTGAAAAGCAGGTTAATTCTGTGATCCACCATGAGCGCTGACACTCTATGTTGGACAGATATTCCGGTCGTTAATCTCGAGCGGGCAATCAAGTTTTATTCCGCCGTGCTTGGCCGGGAAGTAGGCCGAAGGTCGGAAGGCGGATTTGAGTATGGGCTGCTGCCGCACGCCGAACAGAATGCGTCCGGCTGTCTTTGCGTCGCGGCCGACAGCGCAGGTGTCGCCAATAGGCCATCCCAAACCGGGCCGCTCATTTATCTTTCGGTTGACGGTCGCCTCGATGCCGCGGTGACGGCCGCAGCTGCAAACGGCGGCAAAGTTCTGGAAGAAAGGCAGCAAATTGGCCCGCACGGCTATCGCGCCATCATTGTCGATTCGGAGGGCAACCGGCTCGCTTTGCATGCGAGCGCGGCCTGAGCAAACCAGCCAAGATTGAAGTCATTTCCTTTCAGTGAGACAACGGGGTGCACAGCCGGAGTCCGTCGTTCCTCGCCAGGCAGACAAGCAACCTTCGAAAGAAATTACAGGGAGCAAGCGCAATTTGAATCACTCACGACGCTTTCACCACGGCCTCTATGAGGTCCATCTGCCAGTGACTGACCTGGATCGAGCAATCGATTTCTACGTGGACAAGCTGGGCTTCGAGTTGGGTTTCGGCGGCAAAGTTGGATCGAGTGCTCTGCTTCTTTACCGCTACCAAGAGATGCGCTGGATGCTGGGACTATTCCGCGTGGACGCCGTCGCGCACCGGTGCATCGCAGAGTACCACATCTCGTTCCGCATGGCCGGGAAGGAGGTGGACTCGATGATACCTTTCCTGCGCGAACGCGGGATCGAGCCCGTGCATCCGCTGGGGGCTCCGCTCCAAGGCCCAATGACCGAACCCATCGTGCACGGTTGGATGCCAGCCGCCGCCGTCTTCTTTAAAGATCCCGACGAACACCTGCTCGAGCTGATCGCCGAGCTACCTGACGCGCCCCGCCCCGAGTTCCTATATCGGCCCTTGAGTGAGTGGCGTGGGCTTATCGGCAGAGCAGTCAGCTGAGGCAAACCGCTGAACGGGGCCCATGAACGGATTGATTGTTATTAGTTATCGGCTCAGCGTGGCAAAGAGTGCGCTGGCTACCGCAGCTGACCGGTCCTGGTTAACCGATGCCCGCGCACAATGAAATCAATATGAGCAATCCAAGCAACAAACCACACTTCCAGGGACTTCGGACTGTTATCTATGCCGTTTCGGACCTGGGCACGGCCAGAACCTGGTATTCCAGCGTTCTCGGTTTCGCGCCATATTTCGACCAGCCTTTCTACGTCGGTTTTAATGTCGGCGGCTATGAGCTGGGGCTAGATCCCGATCCTTCCACTCCTCGCGCCACCGGAGGCGGTGCCGTAGCTTATTGGGGCGTCTCAGATGCCGGGTCCGCCCTGGAGCGGCTGCTTTCTCTCGGCGCGGCGCCGCGGACCGACCTGCAGGAGGTCGGCGAGGGCGTCAAGGTCGCCACAGTCTGCGATCCGTTCGGTAACATCTTCGGTATCATCGAGAACCCGCATTTCAAGCTCCCGAGCGAATAGCGCAGCGTCTCCCCCAGGCCTGGGAAAGCAAAACCGCGGAGAAGGAGCCGACGTGGAGGGCGAAACCGGGTCTCGCTTTTGCCTCCTGTTTTACTTATTTCCTGCTAACGATGCAATGAGCCCTGACTCCCCCGAGTTGGCCGGGAAGGTCGAGCGCTGACGCTTCGGCGGGGGGCGAAACCGCCACCGGTTGCGCGAAAATCCCTTCCACCAGGAGGTCGCTGCGCTACCATCATGCGCCCCCCACCAAAGCGAGGCGTCGAGCGCGGTCGACGCGCAAAGGACCGAGTGTTGGAAAATATGATGACTTGGGTAGGCTGAGCGTAGCTGACGATTTGATCGAGGGGCGAGACAAGGCAGTCCGGTGGATATGCCAGCGGCTCCTGAGCCACCCCGGCGTAGTAGGGCGAACTCCCCGTGATGACACCGTCGTTAAGACCCGCGTTGGCGTAAGGCTCGGCGGCGACCTCCTGATCGTACTGCTGTGCCGTTGCTCCTTGTTGCTCGTCCGCCTGCTGTTCGCCGGCACGGTCGGCGAGATAATCGGCGGCGCGGGGGCGTTGGTTTCCTGCATTGAGGACTGGCGTGATCGTCGCAAAGGAGCCGGCCGCGCGCTCCTGGTCGCCCGTCACCATGTGACGTTTGACACTGGAGACGTTGGAGAACGCCAGCCAGGCCAGGATCGCGATTAAAATCCCCAGTTCGAGCGCAATCAGATTTGCAGTTTTGGTGTTCATTTCGTTAGGCTCCTCCCAGTAAGGTGTGGTCGATGCAAAACATCCAACCCTTGAATCTCGCACGGATTTTGTCCGATGCCACTGCCGCAGACGAAGAAGAGCGGGGCCAACCCGCCGCCACTCCCGTATTTTAGTTTCTAATGCGCGGGTGTCAGGAGGAAGGCGTGCAACCTGCCATTCAGCGTGCCGTAGCCCGTGATTTGTCCGGCATCATTGATGCCTGCGCCCTCCTCGAGGACCCATCCCGTTCCCGTGAGGATCATATTGTTCAGGTCCTGCATCTTTCCGCCTTTGGTGGAGATAAAAGCGTGGTAGGAGCCATTCCGAATGGTCGAGAGACCCACGACCGTGCCGCTGTTATTGATTGCCGAGCCGTAGGAACTCGAGCCACCGAGCGCACCCAAGTCGACCATCGTGCCGGTGGTGTAACGAAAGGCGTGGGCAGTCCGGTTCTTCTTTGTGTAGGCCTGGCCGGTGATCTGATTTTGGTCGTTAATGGCGTAGGCGATGCTCCACGAGCCGCCTAATGTCCCAAGCGCGGTCATCGTTCCGTTTTGATAGATAAAGCCAAGAAAATTCCCCGCAGTGTTGTAGGAATACCCCACGATGACACCCTGATTGTTGATTCCATAGGCCGTGCTCGACGTGCCGCCCAGCGTCCCCAGGTCCGTCATCTGTCCATTGCTGTAGAGGAACGCGTTCTCCTGCCCGGCCACTTTCTCCGACACGCCCACCACCTGCCCGGCATCGTTGAGGGCATATGCCGCGCTATAATCGGCGCCCAGTGTCCCCAGGTCCGTCATTTGCCCGCCCGTGTAGAGAAACGCGCGATACGACCCACTGGCCAGCGTCGAGTAACCGGCAACCTGGCCGGAGGTGTTGATGCCCCGCGCCTGCCCGTATTCTCCGCCCAGCGTGCCGAGTGAAGTGAGCTGTCCGTTGCTATAAAGAAAGGCCGGGTCGGTCGTCGAGGTCGACGAGGCGCTGGATTGTCCCGCTACCTGCCCGCTCGAATTAATGCAGAAAGCCTGGCTGTAACTGCCCCGGCTGTTTGTGCCCAGCGTGCCCAAGTCCGTGATCGTGTAGGTCTGCGCCGCGGCCGGCGACGCCGCCCAAATCAAGGCCGCGAAACACAGCGCCAGCACGCTCCGGCACCGGAAGGACCCGACCCGCGCCTGAGGATCTGCCGCGGCGCGAGACGTTGCCACGCCATCGAGGGTTCTGCGGGGCGCGGGGATTCGGAGACTCGACTGAGCTTCGGTCAATTGTAAGAGGGTGCAAACCCTCGCAAGGACTTCCGATAGAGTGGGTGTCATCTGAGTTTTCGCTTTCTAGTTGAGGTCAACTGCAGCCCGGACTTCGGACTTGAATTGCAGTCTACCGCAATTTCGAGGTGGTAAAAGTCGCGCTCGCCAGGATTCTCGTAACAGAATGGTTACATATTGCGCTCGGACAAATCCGGACACGAACGTCACTGGTGAATAAGCGCGGCCGGAGGGAACCGGCCTTCCGCCGCGGTGCTTTCCCTTATCCAGCGTCAGCGCGGCTCGGTCGAATCAAGCGGGATGGTCTGCGGTTTCCCCAGATACTGGACGGTGATCGTCTCCCCGCTCCGTGCCACGACCGGTAATCTCATCCCGGGTGGGAGAACGGTCTCACCGTACGGGATCTTGATGGTAACCGGTCGAGTAAGAGTAACGAATTGCTCTGCGGGCGTAGCCGACGGGAGGGCGCGCGTTGGCTGGGCGGTCGACGCGGGTGTTGCCAGAACGCTCTCCGGTGGTCCCGGAACGATGGAATCGAACACCTCGATTTTCGCCACGGGATGAATTTCCCAGGCGGTCGTTCGCCATGGATGATGGTATTTGTTCGCACCGACGGATTGGATGGCGACGCCGATGTCGGCCGCGCCATTGTGCTCGTCATCCCACAGGAGGTTCCCCGTTAGGCGGATCTTGCGCGCCGCATGCCCGGTCGGCTCATAGGTCAGGTCCGGGGCGCGAAAAAAGGCGGCGAGCGACTGAAGCCTGATGCCGACACGATAGATCGCGCTTTGTGTCCGCGGAGTTATCTCACAAATGATCGGCGTCGGGTCGCCAACGCGCGGCGGGTGATCGGCCGGCTGTGCGAAAACTTCCAGGTGCCAGTCGTGGAAATCAGTGCTTGCGCAATTCGTGGATTCTGGCGGGCCGGCATACGCGAGCACCAGGTAACCGGTAAGGGCGACGAGCTTTTTCTCGCGCTGGTCGAGTTCGGCTCTTTGCGCCGGGGACAAGTCTTTCCGGTGTTTCCCTTTGGTCTGGGCGTCGAAATCCGCCACAGACCGCAGGAAAGCAGCCGTGTCCATCGCCTCGACGTGCGCTCCCACGAGATCGGCTGCGGGGCGATTCTTCTGGCGATTGCGCTCGATGGCGTCCGGGGTCTTCCCCGTTCCGGCCGGACGATCAAGGCAGTCCCAGCCGGTGAGATCGATTTCCTTCAGCTCGCGATCTTCGGAAATCCTCGGCCGCTCGGCCGAGGCGAGGGTGGCGAAAAGAAGAGTGCAACAACTCGCTATGAGGATGGTCTTGTTGTGCATATCAGGTGCCGATCATCGATTGCGACGCCATCCCGGCGCTCGTCGAACATCTCATGGAGCACCTTTCGCTGGCCCGCGAGTATTTTCGAGTTGCCCGTCGCCAGATGGCAAGCAGGAACGAGCCCTATGCCGTAATAATTCTGGACAAGCGTAGCTGATTTCGCTCAAGATGGTCGGGAAGCCTCTCGCGCAAGACCGCCCTTGTTTAAGTATGATGACAAGCACTGTTAAGTTGTATTTGATTATCACCAGCATCGCCGTGTTGGGAATCTTTGCCGTTCTCCACGCCGGCGGGCAGCTCTCGCCGCCGGCCACACCAATCGTGTCCGAAGCGACCGCGCCCCAGCCACCGTCCGCCTCCGCGCCCGCTGCGGGCTCTTTTTTCGATGCCGCCAGGATCAGCTTGTACCAAAACGGCACGAGTGCGCTAAGCCGCCTTTTTCTCCAGCTCTTCATTATCATCGCCGCGGCCTGCATCGCGGGCGCCCTTGTCGTCCGCATCGGACAGCCGGCTGTGGTCGGCGAAATGATCGCTGGCATCCTGCTGGGTCCGTCCCTTTTCGGGCTCCTCGCTCCCGGGGCTTTCCACTTCGTTTTCGCTCCCGCGTCCCTTGAACCGCTGCGACTTTTCAGCCAGATCGGCGTCTGTCTCTTCATGTTCGCCGTCGGGATGGAACTCGACGTGTCGCAGCTGAAGCGCCAGGTCCAGACCGCAATCGTGGTCAGCCATTCCAGCATCGTTATTCCCTACCTGTTGGGAGTGACTCTGGCGCTCTTTCTTTACCAGCGTCTCGCGCACCCGGGCGCCTCTTTCGCCGCTTTCGCCCTTTTTCTTGGGATCAGCATGAGCATCACCGCTTTCCCGGTGCTCGTCCGTATCTTGAAAGATCGCAACATCTTCAAGACCGCGCTGGGCAGCACCGCCACCGCCTGCGCCGCGGTCGACGACGTCACGGCCTGGACGATTCTTGCGTTCGTCATCGCCATCGCGCGCTCGACGAATGTCGGCGGCGCGGCGTTCACCTTCGGCCTCGTCATCGTTTTCGTCGCCCTGATGCTCCTGATCATAAAGCCCAATCTCCCAAGGTGGCTGGGCGAACCTTCCCTCGAACAACCAGCGCCCGGTCAGGTTACCCTTGCCGTCGTCCTCGGAGTTGTCATCATCTCCGCCTTCACGACGGAGTTGATCGGCGTTCACGCACTCTTTGGCGCATTTCTCGCTGGCACGGTCATGCCTTCGGTCAGCGGCTTTCGCGAAAAATTAGTCATCCGGGTTGAGAACATCAGCTCGGTGCTGCTCTTGCCGGTCTTCTTCGCCTTCACCGGACTGCGCACGCAGATCGGCTTGCTCGGCGACGGCGGCGACTGGATTGTTTGCCTCGTCATCATCGGTGTCGCGACCGTGGGCAAACTCGGCGGGAGCGCCCTCGCCGCGCGCATCACGGGAATGGACACGCGCACATCGTTGAAGCTCGGCGCCTTGATGAATACGCGCGGTCTGATGGAACTGATTGCGCTTAACATCGGTTACGACCTCGGCATTCTCTCCCAGCGTATATTCACGATGCTGGTGATTATGGCGTTGGTCACCACCATCATGACTGGCCCACTGCTCGCCCTCTTCGGCAAAACAGAGCCAGCGCTGCAAGAGTCTGACCTGCGAAGGATTGTCTGAGGCGCGGCAAACTCGACTGCGATATTTTGTTGCCTCGACGCGAAAGCTTTGAGGTAAAGCGCCGATATCTTACACCCGACTGAACGGCACGAGCATTGGAACGCGGCGGCGGTAGGAATCGTAAGCCTCTGGGCCGAGCTGTTCGCGGAGGAAGCCTTCTTCGAGTCGCGCCTTTATCCAAAAGCCGAGCGCGGCCACGAGCGCGCCGGCGATCGCCAGGAGCGTGCCTTTGACGACCGCCAGCGCCATCGCTGCCAAAATGATCCCGGTATAAATCGGATGGCGCACGATGCCATATGGTCCGGTGTCGACGATCCGGTGATCGGCTTTGCGGGTCACAAAGGCGGACCAAAGCCGGCCGAGATGGATTCGTGCCCACCAGGCGAAAGTAAAACCAATGACGCAAAGCACTACCATGGCCCAGGCCGCGCTCTCCGGCAGCGTCCAGAGATGCAGCGGGCCGTAAGATTGGCGAGTCTGAACGGCGAAAAGCAAAACGAAGCCGACGAGTGTGAGCAGACGATATGGCAGTTGCTGCGCGATGCTCGCCCGCGACTCAGTGCGGTTCGACCAGACGGCAGCCAGAAACCACGAGAGCGCCCATGCAATCCAAATGGTGTAGCAGGCGCTTTCCGGTTCGGTCGCGAAGGCGGCGGTCATTCCCAGCAGGTAGTTTGCACGTTCCGCAGCGCGTCACAACTTTGGGTGTGCGATTGATTAACCGCAGAAGTCGCAGAGATCGGGGAGAAGAAGCAAAATTCTGCGGCTTCAACCACGGATTACACGAATAACACGAATAACACGGATGGTGATCGCCGCGTTTGTGGCGGATTCAGATGGCAAGCGGAGCGCTTGCCCTACAATTTTCCGATCCGTGGCATCCGCGTAATCCGTGGCTCCCACCTGCTGCGCTGGCACCGTGGTTACGTTGCGGCTTTGATTAACTGGCAGTGCAGGTCTCCGGTCAGGGTCTCGATCCGCTGGCTCAACTCCTTGATCAGCTCGGTCAGCGTCGTGTTTTGGTGCAGCAGCTCGATCAGCCGGGCGGTTTGTTCCGCGGCCGTCAGCTCCCGCTCCTGGCTGGCGAGGGCGATGGCTTCGCGATGTTGCGCGTCGGCGTCGGCATGCGCTTTGTCGCGGTCGGCCTGGCGGGTTTGCGCGAGGAGGATGAGAGGCGCGGCATAGGCCGCCTGCAAACTGAAGGCGAGGTTGAGGAGAATGAAGGGATAGATATCGAAATGGACGACGCCGATGACGTTGAGAATAATCCAAACCGCCACGACGAGGGTTTGCCCAACGAGGAAGACGGGCGTGCCAAAGAAGCGGGCAAAGGCCTCCGCTTTGAGCGCAAACCAATCGTTCCCGAAAACGGCAGTGAGATGGTGATGCGGAAGGTGAAAACGAAAATGGTGGCGGCTATTTTCCGCGGCGGTAGACGGGTGGCGTGTATTCATCCCGCGACTCTAGCGAAGGCCTTGCGCCCGGTCGAGCGCGCTTAAGAATGGCGGTCGCACTCCAGCGGAAAAAGCTGCGCCGCGGTTTCTGTCTCGGGCTGCTGCTGTCGCAGCGCTCCGCTACTTTCTTTTCGGCGCGGCCTTGGCGGCGGCAGCCGGCAGCTCTTTCTTCTGCGCCGCGGTGCTGGCTTTCGCTTTCTGCTGCGCTTTTTGCTTCTGATTCGCTTTCGGTGATTTGTCGCCCATGTTGCGAAACGCTCCACTCGCGATCGGTAATGTCAAAGGGGGATTAGATTTTTTTCGCGGGTAACGCGGATGTGGGGAATGCGGCTCTGACTCGCGTTAGCGAAAGAAAATCAGGTATGCGAAAACGCCGAACACCACGACGGCCGCGATCATCTGCGGAAGATATTTGGCATCAAATGGCCGGAACGATGGAACCGTGCTGAAGGAGGAAGCACAATGCCGGCAATGATTCCCGAGAGTGGAAAGCGCATAGCCGCAGGTCGGGCAGGATTCCAAGGACATAAGCAATGATCGCAGAATTTCGTCCAATAGCGAGCGATCTCGACAGGTGGGTCTTTCCGAACGGGATCGCGGAGGATGGATTGCGAAAAGAAAGGGGAGCCGCCCGCAAGCCCCAAGAGCCTGCCCGCCGACGCTATCCTCAGTCAGATGGCGAAGTAACTACGGCCGAACGCAGTTCGTCGATATCGAAAGGCTTCAAGAGGATCGCGTCCACGTCCATCCGCTCGTAGGCTTCGCGAATGTCCGGCGTGAGTTGCGCCGACAAAACGATGATCTTGCCGGGGATGCTGCGTTGCCTGATCGCCTCGACCAATTCAAGGCCAGTGAGATTGGGCATTTTTTGATCGACAATAATCGCGTCGTACGGATCCGGAGTGGTATCGAGTTTTTCGAGTGCAGAATAGCCGTCCTCCACACTGAGCACTTCATAGCGCGGTCCCGCAAAGACATAGCGCAACGAAAATGCGACCGCCGGTTCGTCGTCGACCGTCAGGATTCGGAACGGTGCAGCCATAGTCCTACCCAAGAAAGCAGCAATGCCCGTACCGGCGACGGGCCGATGAACGACCGAGGCTGTAAAATAGGAGTTTGCCCGCCAACGCTATTCCCGGTCAGATGAGGTTGTCCACGGCGGAGCGAAGCTGGCCGACGTCGAAGGGCTTCGGGAAGATCGCGTGCACGTCCATCCGCTCGTAGGCGGCGCGTGCTTCTGCCGAGATGTCGGCCGACAAAACAATGATCTTGCCCGGGATGCTGCGCTCCCGCAGCGCACCGACGAGCTCCAAGCCGGTGAGATTCGGCATTTTTTGATCGACAATGATCAAATCGTAGGGATCGGGACTGGCCTCGAGCGCGGCGAGCGCGGCCTGGCCGTCCTCGACGCTGTGGATTTCATAGCGCGGTCCGGCGAAGACAAACTTCAAGGAAAGTGTGACCGACGCCTCGTTATCAACGGTTAAGATTCGGAAGGGAGCATCCATAATTCCCACAGAAAACGGGAGCAATGTCCGTACCGTGTTGGCGGGCGCATTACCGGCGCGCCGCAGCGGAATGATCCTTGCTCAGTTTGCTCGGGATGTCGACTACAGAAATCGGGCATTACAATTTGGTGACGTCCTTTCTCTCCGATTGGAATCTCCGGCGATTTGACTCACCGTTGACGTCAATCAATGAGAAAGACATGCGGCGAAACCTGACGCAACGATGCAATTTCCAAGTGCAGGTGCTCAAAACTCCATGCGCCTTGGCTTCAGCGTCTCGCCTGTCCACGCAACGCTCTCCGGCAACCGCGCCTCCCTCATCGGCACTCATGAAAGCCATCCTGGCTTGCGTGCTATTGCTCGGGTTGTCCCCCGCGCTCTGTCGCGCTCAGACAACGATCCTGGCCAGCAATGTCGGCAATCCGGATAACATCATTGTCGATGCAAGCAGTGTTTACTGGGATGACCTTTACACCGGCAAGATCAGTTCCGTCAGCGTGAATCCTGGCGGAGCGGTGATAGATTATCCGGTGGCGATGGTCGGAGGTGGCGATCTTGCGCAAGATAGCGCGTCACTTTACTTCGCCGGCGCGGCCAACGCGGGCCCTTACCTCAGCGAGCATTTTGTTTACAAGACGTCGAAAGCCGGTGGGCTAACCAATACCATCAGCAATGGGATGGACCACGGCTTCGCCTACGGCGGGTCACTCACCATCGGACCGGCGGGCGGGATCCTCTATTATATTGGCGGCGCCCGTTCGATACCGGGAGAAGTCAATAATCTCTACTTCCCGGTTGTATCTCTTTCCACTCAGGGCGGCAGCGATAACGCTCTTATTTACGATGACCCGCAGAGCTTGGACGAAGCAATTTTTCAGCAGGATGGTCTTAGATACTGGACGGGTGGTCTTCCCAGCCATTTTAGTACTGACAGCACCTATCTTTATTGGTCGGACTCGGACACGACGACCATCTGGCAAACGCCCTTAGTAGGCGGGCCGGCTACAGCCATCGTTTCCGGGCGCAGCAAGATCCAAGTCATCGCCACACCTACGACCGGGGCCGCCGCCGGCTCCATCTTTTGGATCGAGGGAGACATCGGCGGCGCCAGTCTCATGCGCCGCGAGGTTGGCGGCCAAATCATTACGGTGCTCTCCGGCGGCATCATTTCCGCCCCGAAACGCTGCTTCGCCGTGTCTGACGATTTGGTTTACTGCGAACAAGGCGGCGGCCTGGTGCAAGTCTCCATTAACGGCGGGTCCACGACAGTCGTCGCCAGCGCCGGACAGGCTTTCGGCCCGGTCGGCGTTGCGGTGGACGCCACTTACGCTTACTGGAGTAACCTCTCGAGCCAGATCATGCGCGCGAAGCGGCCGACTGGCGGCAGTGGGACACCCCCAGTCGTTTTCAATAAGACTGGCAGCCTCGGAACCGCGCGCGCGGGACAGACCCAAACGTTGCTGATCAACGGCAAGGTGCTTGTGGCAGGAGGAGTAGGTGCAGGGGGCGCCTATCTGGCGGGCGCGGAAATCTACGATCCCGCAACCGGGGCCTGGACGGCAGCCGGCAGCTTTCCCTTCGCCCGAGCCGGTCACACGGCCTTGTTGCTGCCTAACGGCAAGCTACTCATTGCAGGCGGTTTTGACGGCACTAACTATCTCGCGAGCGCCGAAGTTTATGATCCGGCGGCTGGGACCTGGACGCCGACGGGCAGCATGAAAAACGCCCGCACGGTTCCCACGGCGACATTGCTGCCTAACGGCAAGGTGNNGCGACCTTGCTGCCTAACGGCAAGGTGCTGGTGGCGGGAGGTTCAAACGGAAGCGGCGCTCTCGCCAGTGCGGAACTCTACGATCCGGCGACCGGCATGTGGTCGCCCACCGGCAGCCTCGCCGCTCCGCGCTTCGAACAAACGGCAACGCTGCTCCCCAATGGCAAGGTGCTCGTCGCCGGAGGTTCCAACGGGATTAACTATGTGGCGAGCGCGGAGCTTTACGACCCGGCAAGCGGGACATGGACAACGACCGGGAGCCTCGCTCCTACCAGCCTTGGCATCGCGCGCGCCGGTCACACGGCAACGTTATTGCCTAACGGCAAGGTGCTCGTCACAGGCGGCCTTGGCAACGGCACCTTCGCCCTCGCGAGCGCGGAACTCTACGACCCGACGAGCGGCAGCTGGACAGCCACCGGCAATCTCGCCACCGCGCGAGCCGGTCACACCGCGACCTTACTCGCCGATGGACAGGTGCTCGTCGCAGGAGGCAGTGACACCAGCAACACCGTCCTCGCGAGCGCGGAACTCTACAATCCCGCCAGCGGCATTTGGACTGCTGCGGCCAGCCTGAACACTGCACGGGTTGGTCACTCGGCAACGTTCCTTTCGAATGGGCAGGTGCTCATCACTGGAGGTTTGGGCGCCGGTGGCGTGTATCTCGCGAGCGCGGAATTGTACACTTCCGCGCCGCCGCCTTCACAATCGCTCAACATTTCCACCCGAGGCGACGTCGAGACTGGTCAAGGCGTTCTCATCGGCGGTTTCATCATCAGTGGCACTCAGCCTAAACAAGTTATCATCCGCGCCCTCGGGCCGTCACTTAGCCTGGCTCAGGTGCCGGGTGTGCTGGCTGACCCGGCGCTGGAATTGCATAACTCCAGCGGTGCGCTCGTCGCCACCAATGACAATTGGAAGACTAACTCGCCCGGTGACCAGGCGACCATCGTCAATGATGGCCTCAATCTGTTTGGCGGCACCACGATCAGCGATTCGGAATCGATTCTCGTCCAGACTCTCGCTCCCGGCAGTTATACGGGCATCGTCAGCGGAGTCGCCGGAGGCACTGGCGTTGGCTTGGTGGAAGTCTACGATGTCGACGCCATCACCGATGGGCAACTGGCTAACATCAGCACCCGCGGACTTGTCGGGACCGCTGGCAAGGTTCTCATCGGCGGCTTCATCCTCGGCCCGACCGCGGACAGCGCGACTTCCGTTGTGGTGCGAGCGATCGGGCCATCTCTGGCGGCGAGCGGAGTGACCAACCCATTGCTCGATCCGATCCTTAATATTTACAATGTCAATGGCGACGTCATCGCCTCCAACGACAACTGGGCGGATGGCCCGGATGCAACCATCATTGCCGCTGACAACCTGGCTCCGAGCAACGCCAGCGAATCAGCCTTGCTCATCGCCCCCAACCCGGGTGAGTACACCGCCATCGTCAGCGGAGTCGGCGGCACGACTGGAATCGGCCTGATGGAAATCTACAACCTGAAATAGGTCTTCCGCCACGACGCGCTCGTGGCGATGAAATTCCTCGAGCGCGAGGGCAACGGGCCGGAGGCAAAGTATGGCAACACTCCGGCCGGCACGCTTTACCTCGATCAAAAGAGGCCGCGCTATATCGGCGGCAGGCTGGTGATGCTAAACGCGCGGCTCTTCAAATACTGCAACGCATCCACCTCGCCGGCCCGTCGGGCGCGGCGATCTACAAATGGGATGGGATGTTTCTCGCCCGGAGACTGCGAAACAGTTTGGGAACTGGCGAAGAACGGGTGAGTATGTGGGCGTTATGGGAAACAGCCAAGGCAGAGACAACGTCAAGAAACGCGCGTCACGTCGCAAAAAAACGGAGCGCCTCGCAGCCGCCAAAGCGAGCAAGAAAAAGGCGACCAAGTAACGCGCCGGTCACTTTGTGACAACACGGATCGCGATGCGAAAGAAAGATCCAGATGTTGTCCGGCGCGCCCGCCTTTTGGTGCTGGTAGATGAATCGAATGTCGGCAGCTCGGTGCGGACCGCGGGGCGCGGGCTCGATTGGCTGAGGCTGCGTGAGTTTCTTGCCGGCACAGAGACCGGACGCGACCTGATCGAGATGGTGGTCTATGCCGGGTTGCCGCCGGCCATTCCGCTCTGGCAGGAGGAGCGCGATAAGAAAAACAAGTTTGTTTACTGGCTGCGCTCCAATGGATTCATGGTCGTAACGAAGGACGGCGCGCCGGCCGAGGAAGGTCATTACAAGGCAAACGTGGACGTGATGATGGCGCTCGACGCGCTCGAGCTCTCGGTCGAGATGCAGCCCGAGGTGGTCATTCTTGTGACCGGCGACGCGGATTTCGCATACCTCGCGACCAAGCTACGCCGGCGCGGGATCCGCGTGGAGGTGGCTTCGGTCACGCAAAATCTCGGGGGCGTGCTCAAGACGGCCGCCAACGCCGTGATCGATCTCGCGCCGTTGTTCCGGACGTTTGATTTGCTGCCGGTATCGGATTCGCCGGTCGCACCGGCACGGGGAAAGCGGCCCCTGTAGCCGGGGTCGCTGCCCCCGGCATTCGGGAATGGATGGGTCATCCCACCGGGGTCAGCGCCCCCGGCTACAGCGCGAAATTGTTCGCCTCCGTACCTTGGCGAGCGTTTCGATTCTTGTAGGCGGCACCAAGCCAAGATGAGACAATCATCCAATCAGATTAAGGAACACGTCATGATGCCAACTCTTCGACTTGCGAAACTAAGCCTCCTTCTCGCCACCGCGTGCCTTGCACTGCACCCGACAGCGCAGGCCGTCACTCCGCCGCCGGACGGCGGTTATCCCAACGAAAATACGGCCGAGGGAACCAACGCGCTCTTGTATCTCAGCACCGGGGCGAATAACACAGCTCTCGGCTACATTGCGCTCCAGAACAATACGGTCGGCGCCTACAACACGGCGACCGGCGCCAACGCGCTCAGTCTTAACTTCAGCGGCAGCGGAAATACGGCCGATGGTTACAATGCACTTGGAGCCAACACCCTGGGCCTCGCCAACACCGCCGTCGGCAAAGATGCGCTTGGATCCAATACCGACGGCTCGACCAACACCGCCGTCGGCGACGTCGCCCTTACCCTGAACACGGAAGGCAGCGGCAATACCGCCATCGGAGTAAATGCCCTCGCCGGCAACACGACCGCCCCGAACAATACGGCGAGTGGCTTGGCTGCCCTGATGAGCAACACGACCGGCGCGAACAACACGGCGAGCGGCTCGAACGCACTCTCGAGCAACAGCACCGGCAGCAACAACATCGCTCTCGGTTATCAAGCCGGCATCAACCTCACGACTGGCGATAACAACATCGATATCGGCAGCCCGGGAGTGGCGAATGAGGCGGGCAAAATCCGCATCGGCACCAGAGGAACGCACAACGCCGCTTACATCGCCGGCATCTTCGGAGCGACGGTGACCGGGGGAGCGGCGGTCTCGGTGGATAACAAAGGTCATCTCGGGACGACGACCTCTTCCGCGCGCTTTAAGAACAATATCCAGCCGATGGGACCGGCGAGCGAGTCGCTCCTCGCGCTGCAACCGGTGACCTTCCGCTACAAGAAGGAACTCGATCCGGAGAACATCCCACAGTTTGGCCTTGTGGCCGAACAGGTGGCCAAAGTGAATCCCGACCTGGTGGTGCGGGATGAGCAGGGCCGGCCTTACACGGTTCGCTACG
Source organism: Spartobacteria bacterium (assembly GCA_003169975.1). GTDB lineage: Bacteria > Verrucomicrobiota > Verrucomicrobiia > Chthoniobacterales > UBA10450 > Palsa-1392. The sequence goes on from PNAA01000044.1 coordinate 57,340, forward strand.
AAGCGGTGAATGCGATGTTGCTCAATGAGTTTCTCAAGGAGCATCGCAGGGTGGAAGCCCTGGAGGAGACAGTCACGCAGCTAAAGTCAGCGTTGAAGGAACAGGCGGCGCAGATTCGGAAGGTAAGCGAGCAACTCCCGGTATCCAAAACGGCGCCTCGCGTGGTCTCCTTTGATTGAGCAGCTTCGAGTGATTCCCAGCCCTTTGGCCGGGCGGTCAGCGCCCTCGGCTACAGAGGACGATGTGAGGCCCTAACGTTTTCGCGCTCTCGTTTTCACGAAGTCGCCCGGCGGACGCTGTTCATCCTCGGGCGTTGCGCCGGCGGAATTGGCAAAGCCCTGCTCGTCCGGCGGCAGGAATTTCTTGAAGAGATTCTTGTCGATCGCCTTCATGAAGGCTTCGTGCGGCGAGATGACGCCTTGCTGGAGCAGCGCCCAGATGGCGTCGTCCATGAACTGCATCCCCTGCCCTTTCCCGCTCACGATGACGTCCTGGAGCTTTTGGGTGGCGCCTTCACGGATGATGGAAGAAACGGCGTTGCTGGAGATGAGGATCTCGTTCACGGCGATGCGGCCGCTGCCGTCGGCGCGCTTGAGGAGGAGTTGGGCGAGAACGCCGCGCAGAGAGTTGGCGAGCATGGTGCGGGCCTGGGGTTGCTTGTCGGCAGGGAAAACGTCGATCATGCGGTCGACGGTTTTGCGCGCGTTGTTGGTATGCAGGGTGCCAAAAACGAGCAGGCCGGTCTCGGCCGCGGTGAGGGCGAGTGAGACGGTCTCGAGGTCGCGCATTTCGCCCACGAGCACGATGTCGCAATCCTCGCGCAAGGCGGCTTTCAAGCCGGCCGGGAAGGTGGAGGAATGCTCCGGCACCTCGCGCTGAGTGATGACGCTCAGCTTGTTGGAATGCACAAACTCGATCGGCTCTTCGATCGTGACGATATGCCGGGCGTAAGTCGTGTTGATGTAATCGATGAGCGCGGCCAGCGTGGTTGATTTTCCGGAACCGGTCGGGCCGGTGACGAGCACGAGACCGCCGCGCAGGTCGCCAAATTGTTTCACGACCGGCGGAATGCCGAGTTCCTCGAGCGAAGCGATCCGCGTGGGAATGAGGCGAAAGACGGCGCCGTAGCCGTTGGTCTGCTTGAGGAAGTTGCAGCGGAAACGCGATTTTTTATCCATCTCGTAAGCGAAATCGAAATCGCCGCGCTCTTCGAAGATGGCCCAGCTTTTCGGCCCGCAAATTTCACTCAACATGGCAACGGCCTCGTCGCGCGTGACCAACTCATCCCGGATCGCCATGACGTCGCCGTGTTTCCGGATTTTCGGCGGCTGGCCCTCGCCGATATGCAAATCGGACGCGGCTTCGTTGACGAGGACCTCGAAGAATTTATCGATGTAGGGCATCGCAACTAAAGGAAGAAGGAAGAATTAAGAAGGAAGAAAAATTAGCAGGACTTTCATCCTTCTTCCCTCTTACTTCTTACTTTCCTCCCACATGCTGGCGCATCGCTTGTTTCTGTTCAGCGCGGCTGCAGGCCTCCTGAGCGCTGATCAGGCCCTGGTCGAGCAGTTGCGCCAGCGAATCGTCCATCAAGCGCATCCCTTGTTTGCGCCCGGTCTGGATGATGCCGGGCAACATGAAGGTCTTGGCCTCGCGGATGACGTTCGCGACCGCGGGCGTGTTCGTTAGGATCTCGAGCGCGAGAACGCGGCCTTTGCCGTCGATCCGCGGCACGAGCTGCTGGCTGATGACGCCGCGCAACGATTCGCTCACCATGACGCGGATCTGATCCTGTTGATCGACCGGGAAGACGTCGAGCAATCGGTCGAGCGTGCGGGAGGCATTGCTGGTGTGGAGCGTTCCCATGACGAGGTGGCCGGTCTCCGAGGCAGTGATCGCGAGCGAGACGGTCTCGAGGTCGCGCATCTCGCCCACCATGATGACATCGGGATCTTCGCGCAACGAGCCCCGCAGGGCCGCGCCGAACGACTTCGTGTGGGTATGCACCTCGCGCTGCGTGATGTGGCACCCTTTCGGCTGGAAGACGTATTCGATCGGGTCCTCGAGCGTGATGATGTGCTCGCGGCGCTCGATGTTTACCTGCTCGACGAGCGCGGCCAGGGTGGTCGATTTGCCGCTCCCGACGGAGCCGGTGACGAGGATGAGTCCGTTCTGGAAGCGGGTGAGCAACTTGAGGCTTTCGGGCAAACCAAGTTCATCCATCGAGCGCACGTTGGTGCTGATGATGCGAAAGACGATATCGATCCCGAGGCGTTGCCTAACGACGCTGGTGCGGAAGCGCCCGAAATCGTTCGCATAGGCAAAATCCACATCGCCGCGCTCGGCCAGCTGCGCGCGCTGCGCTTCGTTGAGGAATCCGGCGGCGAGCGCCGCGGTCTCTTCCGCCGTGAGCTTCGGCACATCCGGCCAGATCGGCTGGAGATTTCCGTAGAGACGCCAGAGGGGCTGCGCATTGACTCCGAGATGGATATCCGAGGCGCCGCCCTGCTGGCCGACGGCAAGGTATTGATCGACGTGCGGCGCGGCCGCCGGTGCGGAAGGAGGAGAGGTGATTGCAGACATGCGGAGCGGCGCCTAAGAAAATAGGCAACCGCTCTCGAGACGTAAATTGAAATCCGGCTACCAGCGTCGCGCCGAGCCCGATCGACCGTCCTTTTTCAACTTTTTCGCGAGGTAGCTTAGCACCATGGGTTGCACGAGCGAAAAGCCCAGTTTCAAGACTCCCAGGAGCGCGCCGGATTCGAGCAAACTCTTCTCGGGCGATCGAACTTTCCTGCCTGCAGCGTTGACATAAATCTTGCGCGGCCGCGCCCGGAGAAGCGCAACGAGCAAGCCAACCGCCAGCGCGGCGCCGACCCAAACGACGGTGTTGCGCTGGAAGGCCTGTTTGAATTTACGCGCGAAATCGAGCTCGTAACGCAGGCCACCCATGTCTCGCACCACCAATTCGCGCGAGCGGGCAATTTTCTGCCGCAACTCTATGGGGCTTTCGTTTGATCCAGGTTTTTCAGCCATTCGGTATCCTCTTTCAAAGCGCTCGCGGTGTCGCGGAAGACGGGTCGCTTCACCTGCCTCCGCGCCACGAGGAGGCAAACAAAGGCCGCGACAAAATGCAGCAGCGCCACCGCCAGCGCCGTCCAGATCCAGGAGTTCCCGATCAAATGCGCGATCTCGACGATCGCGAAAATGACCAGAAACACGTAGCCGAAGAGCGCCAGAACACCCGCGGCGATCAGGCAGGCCACGAGCGTCAGGAGGTGGAGCAACGCCGCCTTCGATTCCCGCGCCGCCAGTTGCAGCCGGCTCTCGAGAAATTGCGCGAGGGACGCAACCAGCGAGGTCAGATTCTGGCGCAACCCGGCATGACCGGCGGGATTGCGGAACGGCATGGGGCGGCCCGCCATCCAGCGCCCTAACGACGGAAGATCAAGCCGAGAACGAACCCGACGGCGAGCGCGGAAAAGACCGCCTTGGTCGGATTTTCGCGCACGTATTGTTCGGTATCCTCCTGGAAACTGCGGACGCGATCGCTCGCATCATTCCAAGCCTCTTCCGCCTTGCCGCGATACTCACCGGCCACGGCGCCAGCCGCCGAGCGAAAATCCTCCGCCGCTTTCCGCGCGTGCGAAGTGCCGCTCTGCATTTTCTCCTGGGCCTGCGGCGAGGCCGCGGCGTCTTCTGTCGTTTTCTTTTCGTCAGCCATATTTTTCTCCTGATTGAACCCCGGTCTTTCGCCGGGTGGTTGCTGTCTTGCGACCGTAAAATTTCTCTCCGAGGGGATACGGAACTCGCTGACCTTTTGCGCTTACGATTCTCGCGACCGGCTCTCCGAACACGCCCCGGCGGCTATTTCGCGCGGAAAATGATCCGCGCCTTGGTCAAATCGTAGGGGGACAATTCCACTTCCACTTTGTCGCCGGGCACGATGCGAATGAAATGTTTTCTCATCTTGCCGGAGATATGGGCGAGGACGTTGCGCTGCCCGGCAAGATCGACCCGGAACATGGTCCCCGGCAACACCTCGGTCACCGTCCCTTCCGTCACGATCTGCTCCTCTTTCGGCATGCGGGACTATAGCGCCTAACGGTAATTTCTCAAGTCGCGCCCGGATCGCCGGGCGGCTCACTCGGCGCGCAACGAAACCGGCGGCAGATAAGGGCGCTCGTCTGTGCGCTGCCACCAGTCGCCGGTTTGTCGGTGTTCCGCCAGGGTGCTGAACCGGTAGCGATAAATCTCGGCCCGAAGGTAATGGGGCGGCTTGTCGGGGAAGGGATTTTTGCCTAACAAGTGGACGACATCGGGCGAATTTTCGAGCAGGCGAAAGACGAGCGCAAGAAACCACGGATTTTGCCGCGCGTCGCTCAAGGCCGCGAACCACATCTGCCAATCGAGCCGCGGCTGGTGCGGCTCGACAAAGCCCGGCGCCCGATTGAGCGCGCCCGGCTTCCATTTGAATTCATAGGGTTTCCATTCGAGGCCGTCGTCGCTCCCCTCGATGATGATCTCCGGCCGCTCCTTCGTCATGACGCGAAAAAGCCCGTAGCCATTCACGATGCAGAATGGGGCGACCGCGCCATACATCGCCCCGATCGGGCGCGACCATTGCGTCCCGGGCTTGAACCCGGAGAAAAGGAGCAGCGCGTTGACCGGCATCGTCAGGACGATGACGACGGCCGGCACCCAGACCGGCCAGGCGCGGCCGGCCGGTGCGCTATTCGTTAGGCGCCGCGCTCCCGGCCAGGCGAAGTCGTCGACCAGAAGCAGGCAGAGCGCGATCGTGAGGAGATTGAAGAAGGCGTAGTTGCCGGTGAGGCCGATCACGATTTGCAAAAAGATGATCGCGCCGCAACCGAGCAACCGCAGCCGGCGCGGCATCCAGAGCAAAAACGCGCCGGAGATTTCAACCACGAGAACAAAGGCGGTCGAGAAGTGCTTGAACCATTCGGGCGACTTGTCTACCCACCAACCGATCACCGTCGGCAGCGGCTGCGTCCAATAATGGAAATCGAGCGCGCTCAGGTCCCACCAGGAAACGTCGCCACTGGTGAGCTTCACCACGCCCGACATCAGCATCAGTTTGAAGAGCAAAAAGTGGAGGAGGAAGAGCGCGGGACGGGAAAGCGGCGCGAACGAGCCGCGTCGAGGCCGCCAGCGCCATGGCGCGAGAAAGATCGCGAGAAATCCTGTCTCGAGCAGCAGGATGTCCCATTGAAAACTAAGGAAGGTCTGCCCCGCGATCGTGAGCGAGAGGTAGAGCGCGAAAAGCAGCGCGAGGCAGAGAATCGGTGCGATCTCCGCGATCAACAGCACGGAAAGCAGCGCGCCGGCGCCGCACAGCAGATGCAAAAATGCGTTGCTCGGATTCAGCCAGCAGAGCGTCGGCAGGAGAAAGTAGGCTCGGCTGCCGAGTTGTTTATGCGCGTCGTCCAGGAGTTGCGAGATGGGCATGATCCCGTGCGCGCCCATCAGCCCGTCCACCTGCACCCAGAGCGACCCAAACGCGATCAGGTAAATCACCCCGAGCATGCGCAGAAACCAGCGGCGCGCGTGGAAGTAGGTCGGGCGCTGGACATCTTTGCCCCAGAACAGGGAGGTGACGGTATGCGCCAGTTCGCGATGTCCCGCGATGAAAGCGTAAGCAGCCTTGGAAACGGGCGCGACTCCCGGGATATGCTCGTAGCTCCAGCTCCAGAATTTTGTGCCACCGCCCTGGCCTAACGAACGGTAAACCGCCTCCGCGCCGCTGAAGACGCGGCCATCCGGTTCGATCAATTTGACCGCGTGTTCGAACTCCGCGCGCGGAACCTCCGGGAAGCGCGGGGCAGCCTCCTGCAGCGGCTCGTAATCCACCGCACCGGCCGTGATCTCGCGCCAGCGCGCGATCCAGAGTTTGCAGAATCCGCAATCGCCGTCGTAAACCATCAGCGTTTTCGACGGCGGGTTGGCGACTTGATGCGCGGGATCGGGCACTGCGCTCAACGTCGGACGTGCCGCGGACGACGTCGAGCCGGAAGATAGTCTCTGGCCTGTCGCTAACGATCCGGCGGGCAGGATGACCGCCGGCCGAGTCAGGCTGGAAGCCTAACTTCCAAATTCCGCCCAAACCGGCGCGTGATCCGACGGGTCCTTGCCTTTGCGCATCTCGCGATCGACTCCCGAGTCGGTGCATTTCGCCGCCAGCTCCCGGCCGGCCAGAACCGCATCGATGCGCAGTCCGCGATTTCTCGGGAACGCCAGCATCCGGTAATCCCACCAGCTGAAGATCCCCCGCTCCGGATGATGCAGGCGGAGTGTATCGGCCAGCCCCACCGCGCAAAGCGCGCGGAAGGCCGCGCGTTCCTCCTCGGAACACATGATCGCGCCATGCCAGAGCGCGGGATCGTGCACATCGGCGTCGTCAGGCGCGACGTTGAAGTCGCCGCAGACCACGACCCGCTCGAGCGCGCCCTCCTTTTCGCGCAAGCATTTCGTGAGGCGCTCATACCAGGCGAGCTTGTAGGCATAAGCCGGCGCGCCGATCGCCTGCCCGTTAGGCGCATAAATCGAGACCACCCGCACTCCGCCGACACTGGCCGCGATCACGCGCGCCTGTTCATCCTCGACCTCGTCGCAGAATCCCGCCCGCACCTCGCGCGGCTCCTCCTGCGCGAGAATCGCGACGCCGTTGTAGGACTTCTGTCCGTGAAAGACCGCGGCGTAGCCCGCGTCGCGCAGGGCCTCCTTCGGAAACTGCTCATCGGTGCACTTCGTTTCTTGCAGGCAGACAACGTCCGGGTTTGTCTCGCGCAGCCAGAGCAACAAACGCTCCTGCCGTTTGCGGAGTGAATTGATGTTCCAGGACGCAATGCGCATTCCCATCTTTTGTAGCGGCGGTCTGTGACCGCCGCAAACGTCGGGCCTCGGCGCTCACAGAGCGCCGGCTACAACTCAATCTCCACCCCCGGTGGCGGCACGATGATTTCGCTCTCCGGCAGCGCCGCCGCGGCGGAAGCGCGCACCCATTCCACCGCCGGCACATCGCCGTGCACCAAGACCACTTTTTTCGGCGCGACCTTCGTGATGTAGGCGAGGATCGATTCGCGCGAGGCGTGGGCGCTGAACTGAAATTCCTCGACGTGGCAGCGCAGCGGCAGTGCCGGCTCATCCTCATCGAGTGACACCAACTCGTTAGGCGCAGTCTTGCGCAGGATGCCCGCGCGCGACTCCGGATCGGCGTAACCGACAAAAAAGATCGAGTGCTCGGGCCGATCGATGATTCGGCGCGCGAAAATATTCGAGAGCGTTTTCGGCGTCATCATCCCGCTCGAGAGCGCGTAGATGCGCCCGGGCCGCGCGGGGGCGTCGGCGATCGTTTTCCCGTTCAGGACAAAGGGCCCGACCTCGGGAAACAATTGCAGGCGCGGCAGCACGCGGCGCGATTGATTGGCCCGGCGATCGTAAATTTCCGTCATCTTCGAGCTCAACCCGCCGATATAAATCGGCGCGTCGGCGATCATTTTGTTGCGCTTGAACTTGTAAAGCATCGCCAGCACTTCCTGCGTCTTGCCGAGCGCGAAGACCGGCACCAGCACGCAGCCGCCGCGCGTAAACGCGAGCTCGATCGCTTCCGCCAAACGCCGTTCCTCGGCCTCGCGCGAAAAACCTTCCTGCAACGGCGAGTCGCCCCGCGTCGCCTCGATGATCAGCACATCGATCCCCGACTCGGGAAAGACCGCGCCCTTGAGCAGCGTCAGGTCGTCGAAGTTCACATCGCCGGTGTAGAAGACGGTCCGGCCTTCGGCGCGCAGCAGGATGCCGGCGGCGCCGAGGACGTGGCCCGCGTCGCAAAATTCGAAGCTCAGCTCATCGTTAGGCCGGGCCGGGCTGCGTTCGCCATCCACCGTGAACGGCTGGCCAACAGGACAATGCTGCCAGCGATCGGTCGCCCGTTCCGTTTCGCGATGCGTGAAGAGCGGATAAATCACGCCCACCTCTTCTCTTTCCCGCGTCATCACATTGACCGAGTTGTGGAGCAACGCGTCGCCGATCGCGGCCGTCGGTTCCGTCATGAAAATACGCGCCTGCGGCTGCTGCCGCATCAGGACCGGAAGCGACCCGACGTGATCGAGATGCGCGTGCGACAGGAGGAGCGCATCGACCGTCCGCCCCGTCAGCGTCCCGAGGAGCGGCAGCGCCATTTCGCCTTCTTCCTTGGGATGCATACCGCAATCGAGCACGACCCCCTGCCCGCCTACTCCGAGATAATAACAGTTGGCGCCGATCTCCGTCCGCCGCGTCAGATTGATGAACTTCAAAACAGAAAAGCACCTTGCCAGTCCATCGCTCGGGGGCAATCAGCAAATTTCCTCGTTCTGGCAAAGCGGGAGACGTCTCAGCGCGGCGACCGTTCGCGAAACATCCCTCCGAAAAGCACTTCGGCCCGCGCCACCTTGCGATGACGTGGGCCAGTGATTGCTCTTACTAAGAGAGAGGCGCGGTTAGCTGCGCGAGGCAGTCAACGCCACGCCATTGCCATTGCTGACACCGCTGCTTCCGTTGCCCTTGCTCGCCAACGCCGGCAAAACCAACGCCGCCGCTTCCGGCTTCTCCGCCGCCACCGGCGGCATCGTCCGTGATCGGATCGCTCGCCACACTCTGTGACGCGCCGTTCACAGCCTGCGCGATGATCTCCAGCGTGATCCCCGCCGCGACGCCTTCCAGCATCGCCATCGGGGTCAGAGAGCTGGCCGCGAGCTTGTAGCTATCATCCACGCCCACGATCTTCGTGCGGAACCGGTAACGCGTCGCCCGCGGCGTCGCATCGCATTCCAGCAGGACCTCCGAGCCCGTGATCGTCGCCCGCAGACCAGTCGGCGCTGCTGGCGTCGTATCCGTGCCCGGGATGTTCAACCCAAACGCCTCCCAGCGCGGATCACCTTCCCGAGCGTCCCTCGGTTCTTAGGTATAGTGTTTTGAGCCATAAGATGGCCCTCCAGCTTAGTTTTACTTCACGGCCATCGTTCGACCGAGGCTTCCCGGCTTTCTTGCCAGGAACGGTCGGGGAAACGAGCAATCCCTGTACCAACTTCTTTGCTCGTTATGCGGAATTGGAACGGCGCGTTAGTAGGCGGCAAAAACTAGAAACACTGGAATCAACACCTCGGAAAGAACGCGCGTCGCGGTGTATTACCTCTGTGTGCAGATCACGCAGCCAAACGCTGCGGCATCTCATTGTAAGTGCGTCCGCCGAGCAGTCGCCCCGTCAGATCCTTCCGCACGCCGCCCCATTGCTTGAAGAAGAACGGCACCTTCTGTTTTCGACAGGCGCGAAAGATTTCCCGCACCCACTCAATCTGCATCGGTCGGGAATGCGGACCGGACTCGCCTCCCACGATCACCCACTGAATCCCGCGCAAATCGATCTCGGCCAGCGACCCGATGAGCGGTTCACAGGAAAGAAAGCGGACGGCGGCGGCCACCTCCCTCAGATCAGCGATGCGATGTAAGACGCGGCTGTCTTCCACGCTCACACCCATCCAGACATTCTGTGGCCAGGGAAGCTTCGGGCTCATTTTTCGCACCCGATCGCTCCGCTTCGTCAGAATTTGGAAGGTGTGCTGCGGACACTCCTCCATCGATTGGAAGACGCGGCGAATAAACCAGAGCGGGACGTCCGGATGAAACAAATCGCTCATCGAATTCACGAAAATCCGACGGGACTTTTTCCACGTGCGCGGCAGATCGAGCACATCCTCATGCAGCGTGACGCGAAACCCGTTCCGGTAGCGCTGATTCCCCATCGCGCGCAAGCGCAGTGCTAGCCGCTCGGCATAACAATTCTTGCAGCCCGCGCTGATCTTCGTGCAACCCGTCACCGGATTCCATGTCGCCTCCGTCCATTCGATGTGTGAATTTGCCGACATGCCGATGAGCGTTCTCGTTCAGCGTGGGTTTAGCAGTTCCGAATCACGGCTCTGGCTGTTTAGGCCAAACAATTTTTGGATTTTGCAGAAGACCGGCGAACGCTGGATCGCCCTTTGCGAACTCGGCTAGTTCCGGAGACCGATTGAAAGCAGTATTGATAGCCGTGACAGCTTCGTCGGGCTTAGTCTCCCCGTAGAGGAGTAACGACTTCCACAAGAGCGCCCAGCGGAAGTCCCCTTGGTGCTTTTCGATTTCAGTCACTTCATTGTCCGCGGCGCCAAAATCGCCGAATGCAATCAAATACCGAAGTTTAAGCGCTCGAGTATAAACCGCGTTCGGATCATTTTTGATGGTCTCGTCAAGGGAACTGATGACCTTGCGTTTTTCCTCAGCACTGTCGGCACTATCCAGCAATGGCAGTGCCTTTCGAAATCCACCGTAGGGAGACTGATAAGCGGGATCTTTATCGTGTAGCTGCCACCAATCGAATATTGCCTGCCGATCTAAAGGCTTGAATTCAACCTTGGTAATCAACGTTATGGCTCGGGTGATACGCGCAATGACGCGCAAATTCGCTTCCTTCTTTAAAGCATCTACGAGATCTTCCACGATGCCTTGTGATTTATTGGAACCTCCGATTTGAGCGATGACATTAGTGGCGGCTTCTCGGTATGAAGGATCATGTGATTCAAGCTTCATTAGCATTTCTTCGTATGACCACCCAGGATCTTGATGAGATACCGAGTCGACTAAAGCTCGGTAGGACAGCTGTGCGCGGTCCGCATCGTAATATAGCTCCACTTCCTTTAAAGTCGCCTTCGCGGCCGAGGTGTCTTGCGATTGTGAATCAGCTGCTTGTTTCAAGTCTTCATATTCTGACAAGCCGCCGGCTTTCGCCGCGATTGCAAGTTGCTGAATTCTCACCTGTCGCGTTATTGCAGCTTGCGCCGCTGAAAGCTGGTCCTGTTTTTGGGATATGTCTTTCCGCAATGGATCAAGCTGACTTCGCACGTAGTCTCCCATCTGTGAGGAAATGGCGGCGTCGGCAGCTCGTTTTAGCTCGGGCGCAGTCATTCGCTGCTGGACGTAGTCTTTAGCCCACTTTCTGATCTGGTGTGGCGCTATGAACCAGGAGGCGAGGTTGAGGACAAAGAGCAGCGCTGCCGCCGCCTGCCATTTCCGAGTGTGCTTCTCGATTAGCTTCTTAAGTTCATCTCGGTTGTCCTCGCGTAGCTGCTCAATAGCGGCATTGATTCGCGTCTCAACGAGAGCTTGAACTCCAGGCGGAAGATTCAGATCGGCCAACGAATCCGCAGGTCGCGAAAGTGTTTCGCCATGTTCGCCGAAGATCGTTCCAGGTTTTGGTTCTAATGCCATGTCAGGAGAACGATATCATTTGCCTCAACTCATCGGCGCTTCGATACAATCATCAGTCACGAGGCCATTATCCTCGTCGAACATTAATGGCAGTCCCGGTGGCGTGATTTTCTCGCCGGCCTTTTCTTTTGCAGCGCAAGCAAGGTTTAGTTCGAGAAGGAAAGCTAGCGGGTCGGCAGCCTCTGGCATGCTGTAGGCGACGCGGACGGTGGCGTCGAGGCCATCGTGAGCATCACGTAATGGATTATCGCCGGGTTGTTCGAGCGTGCGGTAGAGTTGCCGCAAGGAGTATTTCAACTTACCCATCGTTTCGCGCCGGAGCTTGCGCAGTGCGACCGCGGCAGCAGCGACCGCGCTGATTTGCTCTTTGGTCGGCTTCTGCGGCCAGGGGAACGTGTCAAAAACCGTATCCGAAGTATAACGAAACCGTTCTGTCAGCGTTGAACACTTTGCCGTGAACCAAGCCCAGTGAAACCCCGACTGAAGAATACCAAAACTATAATCATCGGGGAATGGGAACACCATTAACGCGGCGTTCGGCCGAATGCTTGTCGAAACAAATTCAAAAATTGGACGTTTGGTGACTTGCCCGCAGGCTACGAATCTTGGTAGCGGTGCTATCGTTTCCAACATTTCTTGTCTTCCCCAAGAGAGAAGCCACCACCTTTTCAGAAAGTTCGCGTGGTGTTTGTTGACTCTTGCAGCCGGATTTGCTATCAGGATCTCGCGATTCCTATCTTGCTCTTCGGCCGCCTCACTTTCGCGGGTTGGAAGTACTGTAGACTTGAGGTGCTCATACGGTTCGACGTACGAGCTGCTTTCAATCACATTTCGCGGTTGAAAATCGATTACATATCGTTCTGGTCCGGACCCTCCCAACATTTCGTCAGCCGTGAGGAAAGGAAATAACACCTCAGCGTTGCGCGCGTCGGTCGCAACCATCCGGCGCGCCCCTTCTACCGGGACCAGAAAACCCTCGTGTCCGTGCGTTTGTCCCTGAAAACAGCCTTTTGATTCAATATTGGTCTTAAGCCGAACGGCGGACGTGACATCAATCTGAGCAGAGAGGGATGCACTGATGCGATCGAGAGCCCAAGATTGTACAGTGCCCTGGGGATCGTTGCCGACTTGAAGCGCAAGTCTCTTCTCATGGGAATCTTTACCTTTGACCCAATTCACAATCGAAACGTGAACGTGTGCCTCGCCCGACCACGGCTGGCTCGATACGGCGTCTGTGATCGTTCCGCCGGTCTTGACGATGTAATCGAGCCCGCCTTCACGCGAATAATTCTGCCGTATCGTGTTCGTCCCAACCAAGCCTGCGCGCTGCCCCGGTTTCAATTGATCGTGTGCTTTCCGGAACCAATAGACGCAATAATCGGCGCGGCCTGGCACGCCGGGAAACAAGGCGCGGATCTGGTTAACATATGCCGGTCCGAATTCCTTCTGTAGTTTGTTTTTCGACTGAAAAGGCGGATTGCCAATGATTGCCTCAACCTCTGGCCACTCGGTCAGGAGTGAGTCCGCTTTGATAATATTCTTGTCGAGGTTGGCCAACGGTAGGGGCTTTTCCTCAATCAGTAACTGGTCGGTCTCAGCCAGCTTCTGCGCTTCTATCAGTTCCAATTCCTTTGCGAGCATGAGCGTAACTTTCGCCAGCTCGACGGCAAAAGGAATGATGTCGATACCAAAGAACTGATGCAGGGAAATCGCACTCTCCAGCGGCTCGCGTTTGCTCGCTTCGTGCAGGCGCAAAAGGATGTCACGCTCCAGCCTCTTCATCTCGCGATATGCAATGAAAAGAAATTCTCCAGAGCCGCACGCGGGGTCGAGCACACGAAACTTGCGCAGGTCGGCTAACGCTTTGCGCAACTCGGCGACATTTTTGCCGGCTGCTCCAATCCGGTCGCGCCATGGTTTAACGATTGTTGAACCTACCACTTTTCGAACGTCGAATTCGCCCGTGAAATGCGCACCGAAGGCATGGCGCTGTTCGCTATCCATGCTGGACTGAAAGAGGGTGCCGAAGATTTCCGGCCGGATCTTGCTCCAGTCGTTATGCGATGCCGCCTCATAGAGCGCGTAGACCTCCGCCCGTTTTAGCTCCACCGGATCGACCACCGCGAACAATCCGCCGTTGAAATACTGCACATCCTGGAAACGGCCGCCGCGCGCCGGTGCTTCCGACGCCATTTGCCGAAAGAGTCCGCCGAACAGGTCGTAGGAACTGGCCCCTTTCTCTGAGGTCTCGAAAAGAAGATCGGTCACGATGTCACGCGGCAGCAGGCCGATGTCTTCGGCAACCATCGCGACAAGCAATTGGAGGATGAAACGCTGAGCACGTTCGCGAGGCTCGCCTCGGGAAACGATCTCGCGAAAAACGCGCGCCATTAAATCAGCGGCGCGTCTCGTAACTTCGACGCGGTTGTTTTCGAAGATCGGAGTCTTGGGCGTCGGCAGGAGAAAATTGAAAGCGCTAATGCTGGTCGGCAGCTCGCCTAACGGGATGCGGTCGACCGGATCGAAAAGCTGGGTGTTGAAATCGTAAATCCAGAACTCGTCGAAGTTGCAGAGGATGACGTAGGGAGGCCGCTTCGGGACGATGTGGCTCCAGTAGTCGAAGGCCTGGTCGTAGTGTTTCTCCAGGTTCGCGCCGCGCGATTTCATCTCGATGAGGACGCGGTCGGGCCAGAGGAGGTCGGCGAATTTCTTGCCGCCTTTGGGGCGCGGGCCGGGAGCACCGTTCCCGGCTATAACGAGTTCCAGTTGCGGCGAGCCGGGTTTCTTCGCGACGCGAAACTCGAAAGTCGCGCCGGCTTCAATCGCGCCGGCGTGGCCGAGGGCGCGGAAGAAATGGTCGAGGAACGATTGGGCCTCGCTCTTCTCGTCGCCCGCCAGTCCGCGGGAGAAGCTGACGAATCGCGTCAGCGCAGCTTTTAATTCATCGTGGGGCACGGATGAGGCGGCGATCGGTTGAGGCGGATGCTGTGGCGGGCACAGCGGAGAAACTAGCTGGGCAATAGGCAAAAGGGCAAGCCTTTACCGGGACGGACATCGGGTCGACTGCGCGCATGTTCCGATTTTCAGCAGGCAACGCCTCACTTCGCGGCGAAGACGGGCCTTTCCAAACGCGAAAAACAGGCTCCATCGCTGCGACGCGGCCTTTCCTACGCGGAAGGGTGGGTCCGTCGCTCCGACGCGGCTTTCCTGACCCGAAAGAGTGGCTCCGGGGCAGCGACGCGGCTTTTCCCGGCCGAAGAGTGGCTCCGGGGCAGCGACGCGACCTTTGCTCAAGTCAACAGGGCTCCAGTTTTTGCTGCGCGACCCTTGGTTGCGCAAACAGTGCCTCGGTTCTTGCTGCGCGCACTTTGTTTGGGTAAACATTGCCTCCGTTCTTGCTGCGCTCGCCTCGATCGCGCATTCCTGACCTCCGTTTTTGCTGCGCTCCCTTCTACCGCGGATTCCTGACCCCGGTTTTTGCTGCGGGGCCCTTGTTTGCGTCAACATTGCCTCGGTTTTTGCTGCGCTGCCTTCCTGACGCAGAAGATGGCCCCTATTTTTGCTGCGGCCCTTCCCGACGCGCAAGGCGACCTGGATTGCACCCCTGCGGCCCCGCCGTTCGGTCGAACGCGTTGAAAAAAGCGCCGTCTTCCCATTAACCGCTAACAAGGAACCATGAGCCAAAGCGCGTCCGCGCTTTTTCCCTTGCCTCCGCCCCGCGAACCTGCCAAAAAGCCGAGCGTGCTTGCCTCGCCGCCCCCAGCTCCCAGCCCCGTCCGTGCCGCCCACGTTCACGTCACCCCGCCCCCGCGGGCTCGAATCCCGCATTTTCCCGCACCTCGCCCCGCCGGCTCCGAAATAGGCGAAACATTGGTCGTCTTTAATGGCGAATGTGAGGGCCTGGTTCTGGGTGGCCGCGGCCACTGCGCGTTCGCCAGCCAGGTAATTGAGGAAGGCCGCCGCCTCGGTCTGTCCCATTTCCTGCGGGTGGCGTTTGCCATGAATGGAGCAGCTGGGGGAACTGCGACATAGACGGGCAGGCCGAGAGGCTGAGTGAACGAATCAAAGAGAATAAAGCGACGGATCCAGCCCAGATACGCCTCCTCGGTGCGCAGGCTGTAATGGCGGGTGCGCAAAATCGTCCGCACTTGTTCGAGAAATTTAGGCTTGGCTCTTTCGCTTTCGTCGGGCAGACTTGTTGCCATGCCTTCCTTTTATCCCTAATCCTGCCTCTTGAGCAACCGAAATAGGCGAATATCCGTTTCGTATACTATCTGTTGGCCAAAATGGCTGGGTACAATTGCATTGACAGCCGAGCTATAATTCAGCCATTTCGGCCAACCAGCGTTGCAGCAAAACCTCAAAAGCGTCGAATCTGAAAGCGGGCCGCTGTTCTTCGCTTTCGCTGAACTTTCTTCATTAGACCCCTAAACCACGCGCCCTAGCAAACTAAACACAACCTTGAAAACCAACATCTTCAGCCAATTCATTTCTCTATTCCTACTGGCCGCGTGCAGCTTCGGTACCGAACCCGCAAAAGACGGCGTTTACATCGCCGTTGAAGGGAATCTTTTATTCGTCCTTACTCTCGACAAGCACAATCCCGATCAAACGGCGGTCACGATGTACCAATTGAAGGAGGGAGAGTGGAGACGCGTGGAATCGCGCGGGGTCGAGCAGAAAGACGGGCGGATTATAGCTCCTGGAACCTCATTCGTAATCGAGACGACCTCTGGCCCTGGCTATAGCACACAGCGCATCATCCAGACCGAACAGTCGTTTTCAGACCTCAGCGCGACCCCAATGAAAATCAATCGCCGTTTCTCACGCGTGGAGGTATTAAACAGAGATTTTTGACGCGAATCGCAATAGGTTCGTGAAGATCTCTAAAGAATGTCAGATGACTAAAACCCTTTTCTCGCGGCCATGCGCGCTCTCGCTCGCCGCAGCTGATCTTGTTCTCGTTGATATGGCT
>PNAA01000011.1 GCA_003169975.1 Spartobacteria bacterium
TGCACGATGCGATCGACTCAATTCTCACAGAAGATCCCGGTGCAATTCCCGCCGCGGCCGATACCTGGTTTCTTTGCGCGCTAGCGGAACGCGATGCAACGGCGGCGAAGCGGGCCTTGGCGGCACTGAACCATACTGCTGCTTTTGGCGAAGGCGGCGTCTATTTGAGCGCCAGCTTTGGCGAAGGTTTGCTGGCGCGGGTTACCAAAGACGAAGCGGCTGCGCGCGCCGCGTTCGACAAGGCCCGCGTCGAGCAGGAGAAAATTTTGGAAGCGCAGCCGGATTCTGGACCTGCTCTTTGCGTGCTTGGTTTAATCGATGCCGTCACGGGACGCAAAGAGTCTGCCTTGCTTGAAGGACGGCATGCGATCGAGCTTCTTCCGGTAGACAAAGACTCCATCACTGGCAGCCTTATGATCCAGCTCTTCGCGATCACTGCGGCGTGGACAGGCGAGAAGGATCTGGCCGTGCACCAACTGGAACTTGGAGTCCGCACTCCAGCCGCAGGAATTGTGGTTACTTACGGTGGATTAAAGTTGTTGCCTTTTTGGGACCCGCTCCGCGGCGATCCACGCTTTGAAAAGATCGTCGTCTCTCTGGCGCCGAAAACGGGTCCGAAACCGTGAAGATCGACAACTTCTTCGCTGAGCTGAAGCGGCGCAATGTTTACAAAGTCGCGGTCGCGTATCTCGTCGTTTCCTGGCTGCTCATTCAGGCGGCGTCGATTTTCCTTCCGGCTTTCGATGCGCCGCCGTGGGTGATGAAGGTATTTATCATCGTCATTATCTTCGGCTTTCCGGTGGCGCTGATTTTTTCCTGGGCGTTTGAGATTACGCCGGAAGGAATCAAACTCGAATCCGAGATCGAGCCGACCAAATCGATCGCGCGGCGCACGGGACGAAAGATTGTTGCCGTCACGATCGCGCTGGCTGTCGTGGCGGCCGGTCTGTTCGTGTATCAACTCTTGCGCTCGAACAACGCAGTGGCGCCTCGACAGAGCGAGGCGGCTACAGTTCCGAACAAATCGATCGCGGTGCTGCCGTTCGACAATCTCAGTCGCGATCCGGACAATGCTTACTTCTGCGAGGGCGTGCAGGATGAAATTCTCACGCGGCTGGCAAAGGTCGCCGATCTGAAGGTAATTTCGCGGACATCGACGCAACACTTCAAAAGCGCACCGGACAATCTTCCCCAGATCGCAAAGCAACTTGGCGTAGCGAACATTCTCGAAGGCAGCGTGCAGAAAGCGAGCGATCAGGTGCGGGTGAATGTGCAGTTAATTAATGCGCTGACCGACGCGCATCTTTGGGCGGACACTTACGATCGCAAACTGACCGACATTTTCGCGGTCGAAAGCGACATCGCGAAAACAATCGCGGAAACGTTGCAAGCACGACTCACCGGCTCGGAGAAAAGCTCGATTGCGAAAACGCCGACGGTGAATCCCGAAGCTTACGAGCTTTATCTCAAAGGAAAATTTTTCGCCGAGAAGCGGACCGGCGCGGACCTGCGTAAATCGATCGAGTATTACGATCAAGCGATCGCAAAGGATCCTGGTTACCCGCTCGCTTATGTCGGCCTGGCTGATTCTCATCTGCTTCTTACCGCCTACGGCGCTATTTCTACGAAAGAGGCAGCTTCTCCCGCCAGAGCCGCTCTAAAGAAAGCGCTGGCCCTGGATGATTCGCTGGCGCAGGCCCACGCATCATCGGGATTGCTTGCTAACCTCGAACTCGACCTCAACCGCGCGATTACCGAATTAGAGCGCGCGATTCAGCTAAATCCGAATTATGCGACGGCGCACCATTGGATCGCACTTCCGTTGATGGCGATCGGCCAGTCTGATCGCGCGATTGTGGAAGGAAAACGCGCGATCGAGCTCGATCCGCTCTCGTTAATTTGCAACGCCGATCTCGCTTGGGTCTATTTTAATGCACGCCGCTACGACGAAACGGAGGCGCAGGCTCGCAAGACTTTGGAAATGGACCCGCGTTTTTATGTGGCGCATTACTATCTCGGGGAAGCCCTTCAGTTTAAGGGGAAACTCACTGACGCGACTGCCGAGTATCAGAAATCCTTCGAATCAAATAACGATCCGTTCTCGCTCGCCATGCTCGGCCAGGCGTATGCTCGCCAGGGAAAAACCGACGAGGCGCGAAAGGTTCTCGCACGCCTGAGGGAACAGGCAAAATCGCAATACGTCTCCCCCTATGCTTTCGCGGTTGTTCTTACTGCGTTAGGCGATAAGGCGCACGCGATCGACGAATTGGAGCATGGCTACGACGACACCGGATTCTACATTTCTCTCATCAAAGTAGATCCACTGTTCGACGATCTTCGCGGCGATCCGCGTTTCGACGCGCTCGTGCAAAAGATTACCCGCGGCAAATAACGCCTTCCGAATTGAACGCCCGCTCGCGAAAGCTTTCGGAGTTGAGCGTTCCTCCTTTGCCCCGCCGAGCGGGGCTACGGCGAGACAAGTGAGCGCCTGCCACGCCGAAGCCTTGGTGTAGGCGGGTTTTCCCGTCCGCTACTTACGCTTTGTCGTAAACGATCTTCTCTTTGAACTTCTTCCCGTCCGCGCCGGTGCCGCTTATGTTGAGCGTGCGCGATTTGCCATCCTTCGCGACGACGCTTCGGCCACTCCACGACATTTTCCCGTCCTTCATCGCGGTAATGTCGTAGGTGTGATCATCCACCATTTTGTAAGCCATCGCGTCCCAGGCCAGGTTGCCCTTAACCTTATAAGTCTTGCCGTCAGTCATGCCCATCCAGACGCCGTGCGTTGGTTTCCCATCCTTGTCGACGCCGTCCACCGTCACCTGGATCTTGTCTTTCTTCTCGGCATAAACGACGGTGTTCGTCTTGCCCATTCCCGGCGCCACCTTTGATTTCGCCTCATTGGCCTTCCATGTTCCAACGTGCGCGTTAGCCGCAAAACAAGCTGTTGCCCCCACAAACGACAGGGCCGCAGCGACTGCTGCAATTCGAGTTTTCATCATGCGGGCGATTCCGGCAGAAGTGCCCTTGGGCGTCAATACCAATCAACTTAACCGCGGATTACGCGGATTAAGACGGATACCAACTAGCAAATCAGATCAGTTTCAATTCGAACAATCGGGCGGAAGGTGCAAGTTCTAGGTATGTAATATGGACGCCATTAATTTAATTACCCAGTCGATGATCGACGCCTTTGTGCGAGCGGAGCCGCGCCGCGCCCAAGAGATCATCCCCGAACTTGTCTATAATCTCATCTGCGCGGCAGACCAGAAACCGACGAACCTAATCTTTCCGTTAGGCGATAGCGTTGGACAACACGGCCCCGATGGAATTCTGACACCGTCGACCGCTTTCCCGCCCTTTTTCCCCGCCTTCACCAGCTATTGGCAGGTAGGAACCGATTTGGATCCTGGCGATAAGGCGACCAGGGATTATAAGGCGCTCACCAAAAACGTTTCGGAGGACACCCGACAGCAGAGCGCGTTCATATTCGTTACCCCGCTGTCCGGAGTCAGAAATACATGGGTGGAAAAAGCAAAGGACAAGTGGATTAAGAAACGACAAGACCAACAGGCGTGGCTCGAAATACGCGTGATCGACGGCACGCAGCTCATCAATTGGATGCAGAAGTTCCCCGGTGTTGACCGCTGGCTGGCGCTTCAGATGGATGAATATCGGCCTGGTCTACGGACAGTGTCTCAGCATTGGGCAGGCATCGAAAAGATCGGCGACCCGCCGCCCCTAAAGACAAATCTTTTCCTCAAAGGGCGAGACAATGCGGCCTCACAACTGCAATCAATTCTCCAAGGAGAAACGTCTTCTTTAGAGCTTCGCATCGAAACGAGAGATCCCGACGATTTTCTGGACTTCGTGTCAGCCGTGTGTGCGTCGATTCCGGCAGAACAGATAGCCCACCTCGCCGGTCGCTGCATCATCGTGGAAAATGAAGAATGCTGGCGTTGGATAACAACCAGAAAAACGCCTCACGTCTTGATTGTCGCGCCGAACTTGTCGTTGGGAAACAATTGGCAAAATTTGTTTCCTCTCGCGAAAGAGAATAAGCACACAGTAATCTATGCGGCATTGCCCGGCGGAGTTCCGAACTGGAACAGCATCCTTCTGCCGGGACCTAGCGCGACAGATATCGAAACGTGCTTGCGCGAAATCGGCTATTCCGAAGAGCGGGCAAGACGGCTGTCTACGCGTTGCGGTCAGAGCCTTCAGGAACTGAAGTTGTGGATTCAAAATCTGTCCACTTTTCCCGAGTGGACACAGGGATCTTCGGGAGCCGAACTGCGGCTAGCCACCGTCATCGGTAGTTGGAGGAGCGATAGTGTAGGAGATCGGGAAGCAATTGAGGCTTTCTTGGGAAAATCTTACGGGGAGTGGATCACGAATCTGATTCCAGTAGCGGCCCGCGTTGACGCTCCCCTGAAAAACAACGGTGAGGTTTGGGGCTTTACATCCCGTTTTCGCGCTTGGCAGGCATTGGGCAAACAAATCACCGACGAAGACCTTGAAAAATTTCAGATGCTCGCGACAACTGTTCTTTCAGAGCGCGATCCACAGTTCGAATTAGAACCCGAGGATCGCATGTTCGCGCGCATGCGTGGCAAGGTTGGGAAGTATTCGGCAACTCTTCGCGAAGGAATCGCTAACACATTGGCGCTTCTCGGTAGTTACCCCGCAGCTCTCTCGGCATGTACTCCGGGAAAACCTGAAGTGATCGCTGTTTTGACGCTGCGCAAAATTCTTGAGAATGCTGACTGGATACAGTGGGCCAGCTTGAATGACGTTTTGCCATTACTAGCAGAAGCCGCACCTGACGAATTATTGGATGCTTTAGAGTCTGTCTTGAAGCAACCAAGCGAAAGCGTCTTTCCCAGTGTGTTCGCCCAGGAACGTTCAGCAATCGAAGGCAGAAACTACATGACCGGGTTGTTGTGGGGATTAGAAACGCTTGCGTGGCACGAGGATTACCTGATTCGCGTCGCTGTAATCCTAGGACAGCTCGCTGAGATAGATCCCGGCGGAAATTGGACAAATCGTCCGCTAAATTCAATCACGACCATTTTGCTACCGTGGTTTCCTCAAACTTGTGCTCCCGTATCGAAGCGAAAGTCGGCAGTTGAGGCAGTAATTGAAGAAAGTCCCGAGATAGGAGGGAAGCTCCTCTTAACTCTCCTGCCAAGCGGTCACGGAATTTCGAGTGGTAGCCGTAAACCAGCCTGGCGAGAGTTCATTCCGTCTGACTATTCGAACAAAGTAACAACAAAGGCATATTGGGATGAGATTGGTGGCTACGCCGAGCTTGCCGTTCGAACTGCCGCCGCTGACCTTGGCAAACTTAGAAGCCTAATCGAGCGACTTCCTGATCTTCCGGCGCCAGCCCACACTGAGATCCTCAAACACCTTTCATCTGAAATAGTTCTTAAGCTTCCCGACTCGGAGCGATCACCCCTGTGGGAGGCCTTGGTATCGCTGGCCTCAAAGCACCGAAAATTTCCGGACGCCAAATGGGTCATGGAAAACCACAGCATTGAGAGAATCGAAGAAGTGGCACAGTTGCTTCGTCCAAGTTCACCGCATTTCTATCATCGTCGTCTTTTCGGTGCCAGAGATTTCGAACTTATGGACGCCAGCGCCGATTACGAAGAACAGCGCCGACAACTAGAGGTACGCAGGCAAGAGGCAATCTCCGAAATTTTTCGCCAATCGAACATTGAAGGAGTCCTTGAGTTTACAAAGACTGTCTCAGCCCCATGGCAAGTGGGGTTGGCGTTCGGCGCGATTGGTCCGCAGGAAGTCGATGCTGAGTTATTGCCCAAACATCTTGCTATAGAAGATAAAACGATAGCCCAGTTCATGGGTGGTTTCGTCTGGGCCCGGTTTTGGAAGAGCAAGTGGGAATGGGTTGATCGAGTCATAACGCAAGATTGGAATTTGGATCAAAAAACTTCGTTCCTCTTGTTGCTTCCTTTTGAACGAGAAACTTGGAAACGGGTCGATTCATTTCTTGTCGACAGGGCCTCAACATACTGGAAACAAGCAAATGCCAATCCCTATCAGGGCAAGGATGATTTGGGCGAAGCTGTGGAACGGTTGCTCGAACACGATCGACCTCGCGCCGCAATTCAATGTTTGGAAACATTGGTTCTTCAAAAGGGCAGCGTTGCGCCAACTCTTGTTTCTCGCGCCCTTATAGCAAATTTGAACTCCGAAGAGCCGACAAACGCATTTGATCGACATGCGGTGATCGAATTAATAAAATGGCTTCAAGGCAATGGTGAGACTGATCCGAAAGATTTGTTTAAAGTGGAGTGGGCCTACTTAGCACTACTCGATCGATTTTCGGGCAGTTCACCAAAACATCTCGAGAAGCAGTTGGCGGAAGATCCAAGCTTCTTTTGCGAAATTATTCGCACGATTTTCAAATCGAAGAGGGAAGATGTACCCGTGGAAGCGCCGACGGAAGAAAAGAAGCGAATTGCGGAAAACGCGTATCGCCTCTTGCACCAATGGCAAACGCCTCCTGGAACTACTCAAGGGGCCGAATTCGATGTTTCAGCGTTCAATAAATGGCTTGCCGTTGTTAAGAAATCCTCCACTGAGTCAGGTCACTTCGGTATTGCTATGAGCCAAGTCGGGCAAGTTCTTCCGTACGCGCCCCCGGACTCTACGGGTCTATGGATTCAGAAGGCGGTTGCCGAAGCACTCAACGCTAAAGACGCTGAGGAAATGCGATCTGGTTTTACAACGGAACTGTTCAACATGCGTGGGGTTCATGGCTTCTCGGGTGGCACAGACGAAACGGAGCTTTCGAAGCAGTACCGCGAAAGAGCAAACGCACTTGACGACGCCAACTTTCATCGATTCGCAACTTCGATTCGAGAGTTGGCTGTCGGATATGAGCGCGATGCGAAACGAGAAGCCGCGAGAAATCCGTTTGAGGACCTTTGATTCTGATGACCTAAGCGGAAACTTCACTACTTCCTTTGATAAAATCATCGCCGGTTAAAGTACTCGATCCAAACGCGACGTCATATGTCGGACCGGCCCGTTTCTGTGCGGCGCGAGCTTCGGTCTCGTTAGTGTAAAACCCGAAAAGGTGCCAGGGCTCCAAACGGTAAACCGCCCAGCCAATCACACGGTTGCCATTGACAGGATCTCTGGGAAAATTAGATAGGTCGATCACTTCGCTGGCCGGAAAAGAAGATATCGATCTGCCGATTACGAGCTGGCGTAATCGGCGATGGCTTTGGCTACGTCGAGCGTTGAGTCTTTCCCACCCATATCGTAGGTGCGCACTTTGCCTTCCGCGATGACGCGGGCAACGGCGGTTTCCAAACGCGTGGCCATGTCGGTTTCTTTGAGCCAATCGAGCATCAGTTTGGCGGTCAGGAGCATGGCGATGGGATTGACCTTGTATTGACCGGCATATTTCGGCGCTGAGCCGTGCGTCGGTTCGAACACGGCGTATTTGTCACCGAGGTTGGCGCTGGGTGCGAAGCCGAGTCCGCCGACCAGGCCGGCGCAGAGATCGCTCACGATGTCGCCAAACATATTCTCCGCGACGAGCACCGAATAGTCCTGCGGATTCTTAAACATCCACATGCAGATGGCGTCGATGTTCGCGTCGTCGGCCCGGATGTCGGGGTAGCTTTTCGCTACTTCTTTGAAACAACGCATCATCAGGCCGCCGGTTTCGCGAAGCACATTTGGTTTTTCGATTAGCGTGACGCGCTTGCGTCCGGTGTTTTTGGCGAACTCAAAGGCCTGTTTGCAGATGTTCGTGCAACCCTGCTTGCTCATGATGCGAGTGGAGAGCGCGATATTATCGAGGCCGGCTTTCTCTTTCCACGGCTTCATTTTCGGGTTGGCGCAGAGCGCGGTGTAGACCGACTCGGGCAGCGGGAAAAACTCGACGCCGCCGTACATGCCTTCGGTGTTTTCACGAAACACGACCTGATCGATCGCGACATCTTCGCCGCTCGGGTTGGTGATCCTGGTGCCGCGATAATTGAGCGGATTACCGAGGTAGCTTTTACAGGGCCGCATGTTGGTGTGCAGGTTAAACATCTGGCGCAGCTTCACGATGGGCGAGAAGTAAACCAGCCCCTTGTCTTTCAATTCTGGGATTAGTTCATTCTTGGCTTCGCTTTGCGGCTTGCTCGTGATCGCGCCGAAAAGACCGCAGGTGGTTTCCTTGAGTGCCGCGACCGTGCGATCCGGCAGGGCGTTGCCTTCCTTGCACCAAAAGTCCCAGCCGATGTCGCACGGCACATATTCGGCATCAAGTTGCAGGCGATCGAGAACGATCCGCGCCGCCTCCATGACATCATTGCCGACTCCGTCACCAGGCATCCACCCGATTTTGTATTTTGACATTTGATCGCGACTTTATCGACGAGCGTCGCCACCCGCAAGTCCCGGCCGCCCGGTTCATCAGTTGCTGGCTTCGCACGGTGAGGCAGCGAAGAATGTTGATGGTTGAGGGTTGATAGTTGATAATCGAAGCCGTGGATGCAGTTCTGCCATTGGATCGCATGACGGTGGAAGAGAAGCTCAAAGCCATGGAAATGCTTTGGGACGATCTATGTCGGAACGAGGGGAAAATTCCGGTGGCCGATTGGCAGAAGGAAATGCTCGACGAGCGGCAACGACAGATCGAGGCGGGGGAAGCAAAATTCTCCGATTGGGAGTCGGCGAAGAAGCGAATCCGCCAGCGGACCTCGTGACGATTGAGATTCTGGACAAGGCGGAGGACGACCTTGTCAGTGGATTCTCATTCTATGAGTCGCGACAAGCTGGCCTCGGCGCTTACTTTCGGGAGAGTTTGAGTTCCGACATCGAATCGCTTCGGATTCATGGGGGAATTCATCGCATCGTCTACCGGAATTATCATCGCGCGCTGAGCCGCCGATTCCCCTTTGCGATCTTTTACACGGTTTCTGGCGCGACGGTCTTCATTCACGGAGTCGTTGATTGCCGGCGCAGGCCAGCGTGGATCAAGGAACGTCTGAAGTAGCAGGGTCCTGCCCGCGTGCGGCCGACGCACTACGATCAATATCAGACGGCTTCTTACGGCTTCGCGCGAAGCCGTGCGGCCACCAGATTTTCGGCGCCGCCGGCCACAATCAATTCCTGCGCCGCTGGACTGAGCGGCGGGAAGGTAAATAATTTTCCGTCGATCGTCAGGACGGATTTGCCGTAGCCGATCGTGATCTCGGAGGACACCGTGGTGGGCGTACGATTGGTGAGAGTAGCGCGCAGGTGCTCCACCAACTCTGGGCACTCAAAGACGACGAACCCGTTGTTAAAGGCGTTGCGCTTGTAGGTCTCGGAAAAACTCGCGGCAATGACGCAGGGAATGCCTTTGAACTTGAGCGCGGTCGCGGCCTGCTCGCGGCTCGAGCCGGTGCCGAAGTTCAATCCGCCCACCACGACATCGCCCTTTTGATACAGCGTGTTGAAGTTGGGATCGTAATTTTCAAAAGTCACCGCCGCTATCTGCTCCGGCGTCATGTCGTCGCGATAAGTGTGCTTGCCGGCGTAAATCCCGTCGGTATTCAGATTGTCCTTATCAACAAAGAGGACGCGACCGGTCACGCTCGGCGGGAAGCCATCGATGATTTCGACCGAAACATCCGCCTGCGGTTTGCTTTGCGCGCGCCGGATGGCGGTGCCCGCCGGGCGCTCCGCAAATTCTTGCGGCGCACAAATGAATCCGGCGAGGGCACTCGCCGCCACCACGGCCGGCGAACCCAAATAGACCTGCGCATCGGGATCGCCCATCCGGCCTTTGAAATTTCGATTCGTGGCGCTGATCGCGATCTCCCCTTTGCCCACGAGTCCGCGGCCCAGGCCGATGCACGTTCCGCAACCGGGGGGCAGGGGAATCGCGCCCGCATCCACCAAAGTTTGCCAATCACCGACTGATTCGGCTTTCGCCTGCACCTCGGCGCTCGCCGCGGCTAGATAAAATTCTACGCCGTCGGCCACGCGCTTTTTGCTAGCGCGCACCACTTCGGCGGCGTCATGCAAATCCTCCACGCGCGCGTTCACGCATGACAACAAATACGCCTTCTGAATCGCCACGTGCTTGCGCTGCATTTCCGGGAGCGAGACCATCGTCTTCACTTCGTTAGGCCCAGAGACGTGCGGAACCACGGTCGCAAGATCCAGCTCCAGCTCGATCGCATAGGCCGCGTCCGCATCCGCGCTGAGGTTGGCGCGATCGTGCCACCACGCATCGATCTCGGCGTTGCTGTAGCCGGAGCGACTCTTGGCACCGCGCGTTCCCGGCCGGCCGGGGTTGCTGAACGCGTCGACCCGCGAGCGCAGATATTTCACCGTCATTTCGTCGAACGGAAACACCCCGGCGAGCGCGCCCCACTCGGTCGTCATGTTGGCGATCGTCATCCGCGCATCCATCGAAAAAGCCGCGATGCCGTCGCCCACGAATTCGACCGCGTGATTCAGCACCTCGTCTTTATTGAAGAGCCCGCACAACGCGATGATCACATCCTTGCCGGTCACGCCGGGGAAAAGTTTTCCTTTCAACACCACCTTGGCCACCTTTGGCACCTGCCACCACGTCACCCCGGTGGCCCAGATGCTGGCCGCATCCGTTCGCACGACCGGCGTGCCTAACGCCGCGACCGCGCCATACAAATTCGAGTGCGAATCGCTGGCCACGACCAACGCCCCGGGAACGACATAGCCTTGTTCCACCATCACCTGATGCGAAATGCCGGTGCCGGGCGGGTAATAATCAACGCCTTGCTCGCGGCCGAATGCTTCGATCTTCGCGTACTTCTCCAGGTTCTTCGGCGTGACATTTTGGATATCGTGATCGATCGCGAAAACCGGCTGGCCCGGATCCAAGATCGCGGTCGCGCCGATCTGCTTGAACTTCGGCATGACTGCGGCGGTGTTGTCGTGCGTCATGACATGGCGCGGCCGGATCGAAACAAAATCCCCCGCGTGCACCACCGCACCGGGAGCGAGCCCATCCGCATGCCGCGCAGCAATTTTTTCAACGAGCGTAAGACCCATAGCAGTTATTCCAAGTTAAGAGTCCGAGTAAACTATCCAGCCCCAGTTCGCGCGTCCAGCGCGGCGAAAGCGCCGCGTCATACCTCCCGTAGGACGAGCAGATGTCGCCCCTTTGCCTTGGACACTGCCGCCAGAGCGATGGCACGGTCAAAAGTAACCAGTCGACCGCCGTTTTCCTGGGCCAGGCCGAGCAGATAGATATCGGTCAGAGTTCGTGGTGTAAGAATCCTCTCCGAATCGAAGCGGCTGGCATCGCACAGAGAAATGGAATCAGACCAAAAGGTATGTTCCGGAACAGCCACCGCGGACGCGAACCGGCGCGTAATCTCCGTCACCGCCAGACGGCCGGGATAGCTTGGCTGGGACATCACGCGAATGCAGCCATTTTGCGTGATGGGGCAAGTCGCCCAGCCGAGCGACCGATTCTTCGCCATCCAGGCGTGGGCCGCTTTGTGATGCACATGCGCTGCGTCGAAGAGCGCGATCAGCAGGTTGATATCCAGCAACGCAATCACGCTTCGCTCGATTCCTCGAGGATCTTCTGCACCAGCTGCGGCGTGATCACCCGATCATCCCCGGGCAGGATCTCAAATCCATTGCGGATTTTCTGACGGACCTTGCCGCGCTGGGTTTGAATGCCGCGCCGCGCCAGTTCAGAAATCACTTTCCCCGCCGTTTTCTTTTGATGAAGAGCCAGCTCCTTGGCTGCTCCGAGGATATCGTCGTCAATCTCGAGGGTGGTTCGCATACATCTGATGCTAATGCATCAGATGCCGCGTGCA
Source organism: Spartobacteria bacterium (assembly GCA_003169975.1). Taxonomy (GTDB): domain Bacteria; phylum Verrucomicrobiota; class Verrucomicrobiia; order Chthoniobacterales; family UBA10450; genus Palsa-1392. The sequence continues at coordinate 11,841 of PNAA01000011.1, forward strand.
AGCCTGTTCATGGGTCAAAGGTTTTTGAACGGTGGTGTTCGTCGATTGTCAGTCGCGGGCTGCCGCTGGTCGTAGCCGGGGTCGGTGACCCCGGTCGCACCTGGCTGTGGCGACGCTCGCCCCCCGGGATCACCCGCCTCAGGCGGGCTACAACTCTGGCTTGCGATCTGAGCGAACCGACCAACTCACAATCAACAAACACTTCCTTTTTGAAGTCACTTCTTCGCTGCACGTTTCCCAAGGATTTTCGCGATGTCAAAATCGACGAAATCGGCGTGATGAAAGATGATCGATTCGATCGAGCGCTCCATTTTGTCGCCTTCGTGACTGTGGGTCGCGATGATGTGCATCACTTCGCCGGGAATGCCGTGTTTGTAGGCGAGCGCGACCCCGCTGAACGGGTGCCGCACCTGTTGCCCGAATTTTCCCTGGATCACGTTGCCCGACGCGTCCTTATCGAACTCGAGCGGTTTGCCCACGTCAGCGAGGAGCGCGCCCGCGATGAGGTAATCGCGCTGAATCGGGATGGAGCAGCGGAAGGATTTCTTGAGCACGTCGGCGATGGCGATGCATTGCCGCGCGCAGGAATTGAGATGCTCGACGAACCGCATGTCGATGTCGCCGGCCAACAGGGTGAACTTGACCGCGCGCAGCTCGGCAAAGGTCCAGCCCTTGCCGCCACAGCCTGTGGCGATGGCTTCGCTCCAGACTGCCGCGACCTTCTCGCGCAACGACCTGTTCTTGATCTTCCTGATACTGGGAAAGAGTTGCGCGATCTTGGTCACGCCGTAGACGGCTGGTTCGTTTGCTTTCATGGTCGTTAGGTTGGTTTCAGCCGATATTTCTGAGGTTTTGAAGAGGTTCTTTCGACGATTTTTCTGGCTTCCAAATCGAGCTTCACGGTTTCCGCATACCAATTGATCTTGCCGGAGAATTTGTCCTCGAGACGCTGGTTGAGGCGGTCGAACAATTCGGTGTGGGTGAGCTCCTTGTTCCGCAAGGCCGACAAGATCGCCTTCTTCAGCGTTTCGTATTTTGCCTTGCTGATGTTCACCCCTTTCTTGCCTAACGGGTGTTTGGTCAGAATTTTTTCTTCCGCCATTTTGTTCTTCTTTAGCAATCAATCTTTCGACAGGCTCCTCGGAGGAGGGCCGTCGTAGCCGTGCTTGACCGGATCGATCCGGCGCATCGGCTTCTCGCGACTTTGCTCCTCGAGGACGTGCGTCACCAATCCGGGCGTGCGCGCGATCATGAAAATGCCGTTGAAGGCCGCGGGATTCATTCCGAGATCGGCAAGGATCGCGCCGATCGCGCCATCCACATTGATCGGGAGCGGCTTCTTCGCCTCGGCGAAAGATTTTTCCACCGCCCGCGCCGCCTGCATGTGCGCTCCGTCCACGCCAGCCTCGCGCGCCAGCTCGAAGAGCCGCGCGGTCCGCGGATCCTTGGTGTGATAACGATGACCGAACCCCGGCATGCGTTCGCCCGCTTCCTTCATCTCCGCCAGGGTGCGTGTCGCGGCTTCATCCATCGAAATCGATTCGCTCTTGGCGCGATCGGCGATCTTCTTCAGTTGCCGCGCGCAATCTTCAATCGCGCCGCCGTGATGCCGATTGATCGACATGATCCCTGCCGCGACCGATGCGCTTAACGACGCGCCGGTAGAAGCCACGGTGCGCGCGGACAACGCGCTCGGCGGTGTCGCGCCGTGATCGATCGACGAGACCAAAATCCCGTCCATCAATTTCCCGATCGCGGGCGACGGCAGCTCGCCGTTCAAAATCAAATAGACCGCCGCACCGAACGACGCGCGTCCCATGAGATCCGCGATGTCGTAGCCGCGCACCGCAACGCGGTTGGGTTCGATGCGAGTCACGGCGGTATTCCAAACGGCGTTTTTGTCGGTTTCACTCATCAAGCTTTGTCCTTTCATGCCCATGAGAATGTCGACCACCGCCCCCGGCAGTTCACCAAAAGCGTCGACCACGGTGGCGCCGGCTTCACGCAACGCCTGCACTTTGCCGGCGTGTGTGCCGCGACCGCCCTCGATGATCGCGCCCGCGTGACTGAAGCGGGTGCCTTCGCGCGCCGCCTTCCCGCCGATGTAGGCGATCACCGGCTTGGTCACTTTCCGATCGCGAATCAGCTGCGCGAGTTCCTCTTCCTGTGACGAACCGATTTCACCAAAGATGACGATCGCTTCGGTCAGCGGGTCGGCTTCGAACATCAGCGCCGCATCGGGAATCCGAACTCCCAGAACCGCGTCACCGCCGATGTGCGCGATGGTGGAAATGCGCACGCCCGCCTGTCCCAGGTAATAGCCCGTGCTGGAAGCCATGCCGCCGGAACGACTGATCACTCCGACACCGGTTGGGAGGCCGGGCTTGAACCATTGTCGCGCGCTTTCCGCGCGACCGCCGATCATCCCGACCACGGCTTTGCCCGGGCTCAATACCCCGAGTGTGTTGGGTCCAACAAAAATCGCGCCATTCGCTTTGGCCGCAGCCGCGATCTCCATCGCGTCCCACACCGGCACGCGATCGGGCACCAACACCGTGAGCTTGATCCCCGCTTCGATCGCGGAAATGGCCGCGTCTTTCACGCCGGCTGCGGGCACAAAAAGCACGGAAATATCGATGTCGCCCAGTTCCTTGACCGCTTCCTGCGGCGTGTTGAAAACCGGCACGCCGAGAACGCTCTGCCCGCCTTTGCCCGGCGTCACACCGGCGACCACGTTGGTTCCGTACTCGCGCATCAGGCGCGTGCGCGCCTGACCTTCGCGGCCCGTGATCCCTTGCACCAAAACGCGCTTCGTTTCGTCGATCAAGATTGCCATTTAGCGTCCGCCTCCGATCAGTTCGTCCAGCCCGGGAATATCAAGTTCCAAATAGAAGCCCTCGACGCCGGCGAGTCGACATTCGACATCGCAGGCGAGCAACTCGGAATCTTTGTTGGCGAACTCGTCACTCGTTAGGGCGACTGCCGGCGCGCCATTTCGATCCGTGATCAATCCACCCGAGTGCGTCTCGACGGCGCGGCGAATTTGCGGCCACTTCGCGGTCTCGATCCAGACGCGACCCCCTTTCACGGGAAGCATTTTGGCCGCTGGGTCCCTAACGAACTTCGGAACGCGCGGCGCGCGCGGTTTCCACGCCGTGCCTCCCGCGCTCGCGACGAGTTCCGCGAAGCGCTCGGCGATCATGGCTGGCGCGTCGGTCTTGCGATAGCACTCGACCGGCGCGCGCAGCAGTTTCGACAGGCGCCGCAAAATATCGACCGCGCGATCTTCGGTGTTGCCGCCCAACCGAATGACCGCAGGAATATCCAGATCGAGTTCCCAGAATGCCTTGGCCAGTCCATAGGCAGACCAATATTGTTCCTGGCTCGCCACCCCGGAACCCGATCCGAAATAGCCCACCAGATCCGGCTGAGCCAAAATAATCCGGCTCGCGCGATACACTTTGGACGCGGAAGGATTGCCGCTGGTGTCGGTGAAATTGGCGATCGTGAATCCGGCGTTCACGATGGCATCCATCGACATCATCGATCCGCCGCCGCCCGCGCCGTGAAAACCGACCAGGCCCTTGGAATCCTCCGCGGCCGCGGTCGCCAACTGCGCGAAATAGAAGGTGCCGCGATGATCGCTCTGTTCGACGGCATAGGCGACGCGTTCCAACTCCGTCGGCGGATGATCGAACTCGCGCGCAATCTCGATCTTCAATTCCGGGTGCCGAGCGACCGCGTAATCATCAATCGTTAGGCGGCAGTCCGCCGCGACGAATTGGCCATCTTTGGTCAAGACCAGCGGGTTGATTTCCAGCGAGCGCGCTTCCACGCTGCGCGCGGCGGCAAATAGTTTCCGAATCGAATCGCCGAGTTGGGCCGCGTGTTCGGGCGAAAGTCCGCACGAAGCGGCGGCTTCGTTCACGGCCGCATCCAGCGGTCCGCGCTTCACGTCGCAGGCGATGCGCTTTGTCGAAGCGGCGCGCTCTTCGATTCCGCTCCCGCCGCCGGGAGAAAAAATAATCACCGGCGCGCGGGCGCCGTCATCGATCGCGAAAGAAAGAAAAAACTCCCGGTCGATCGCGATCTTCTCTTCCACCAGCACGGTCTCGACCGGAAACTGTCCCACCTTCATCGCCAGCATCCGCTCGGCGTGGGCGCGCGCTTCCTCGGGCTCCTTGGCGAAGGCGACGCCGCCGATCCCGGCGCGGCCCGTGGTCCATGCCTGGATCTTGATCACGACTTCGCCGCCAAGTTCCTTGGCGGCCTTGACGGCTTCAGCAGCCGTCTTCGCAGGGCGGCCGCGCGGAATCTTGAACCCGTTGGCGGCAAGAATCTCCTTGCCCTGATATTCGTGCAGTCGTGCCATGGTTGGCTGCTATTTCCACGATCCTAACCAATTTTCAAAGCTGTTTGCGAGAGGCTCCTGGAAAAATCTCCCGCCCGGACCTGGGATGACAGGCCCGGGATTTTGGCTTAGGTAGACGGTACTCTATGGAACCAGTTTACATTCTCGGCGCGGGCCGAACCGACTTTAAGCGCAACCTCAAAAAAGAGGGCAAGGCGCTGCGCGACGTGATCAAGGAAGCCGGCCGCACAGCGCTCGATGACGCGAAGATCGATCCGGCGGAAATCCAGGCGGCGGCGGTCGGGAATTTCAATGCCGGCCAGTTCACCAAGCAGCTCCATCTCGGCGCGTTCATTCCCGAGATTGACCCGAAACTGCATGGCATCCCGACGATGCACACCGAGGCGGCCTGCGCTTCGGGGGCGCTTTCCGTCCTGCTCGGCGCGACCTGGATCATGGGTGGATTTCACGACGCGGTCCTCGTCGTCGGCGCGGAACAGCAGAAGACGATGTCATCGCGCGACGGTGGCGACGTCCTCGGGGCGGCGGCGGACTTCGACGTCGAACGGCCAGAGTATGGTGACTTCATGTTCCCGAAGTTGTTCGGGAAGATCGCGCAGATCTACATCGATAAATACGGCGCCAGTCCGGACGCTCTCGCCGCCGTCGCCTACAAGAATTACGCGCACGCGCGGCTCAACCCGCTCGCGCAGATGCGCGAATCAACTCTCACTTTCAGCGATGCGCAGCAGATATCGGAAAAGAATCCGAGCGTGGCCGAGCCATTGCGCCTGACCGATTGCTCGCAGATCACGGATGGTGCGGCCGGTCTCGTGTTGGTATCGGGCAAATACCTCGACCGCATCGGTCGCGATAAATCGAAGCTCCCGCGTCTGCTCGGTTACGGGCACACAACCGATTATCTCGCGCTCGCGAAAAAGGACGCCCCCACTTTCAGCACCGCGCGCAAAGCTGCCGCCAACGCCTTCGGGATGGCAAACCTGAAGCCGCGCGACATGCATGGTGCGGAAGTGCACGATTGTTTTTCGATCACCGAAATCGTCGCCTACGAAATCCTCGGGTTCGCCGAGCCGGGCAAAGGCGCGGAGCTGGCGAAGAGCGGCGCGACCGCCTTGCCCCAGGTGCGCGGCGAACACCTCAGCGGCAAAATCGATTTCGAGATTCCGGTCAACGCCGGTGGTGGATTGATCGGCGACGGTCATCCGGTCGGCGCGACCGGGGTGCGCCAGGTGGTCGATGCCTATCAGCAGCTGACCGAAGGGGCCGGCGCGCATCAGATCAAAGGCGCGAAAAAATTCCTCACCTTCAACATGGGCGGCAGCCTAACGACTTCCGTGGCCATGATCTGGGGCACGGACTAGTTCTGTAGCCGCCTCCCTGTGGGAGGCGCGAGAATTGATTCCCGCCTCGACGACGGACACTCATCACGCGCTTCGCAGAGCGAAGCGTCTACATCTTCTCGGGGATGTAAGTCACTTCCCCGGTCTGGTCGTCGAGGTGCGCCGTTCCCATTTTTCGCAGCGGATTGGCGGATACGTAGACGTTCAAGGTCACATTTTCCCTGGGAAATTCCTTCGCCATCTCCGTCATCATCGTCCGCATCAAGGCGGGCACCTTGTCCGGTGTCACGCTCGATGAAAGCACCACGCCGAGATGCTTCTGCTCGTCTAGCGTGGTGCGATCGATGGCTGAGTTGAGCGCATCGCTTTGCCGGATGCGATTCAGATAAGTCCACTGCTGCTGGATCGATTCGGGCGCTTCCGCAGCTTGTGCCGCCCCGACTTGTCGCTCCGAAGGAGTGGCGGTTTCCGACGCCGGCTTCGTTTTGTGACACGCCGCCATCGACAGCAAGGCGGCGCCCAGGATCGGGAGCAGGCATTTGGGCTTTCTTCTCATGGCACGCTTGATCCTATGAAGTTTTTTCTGTTTCGCGACTGCGATCGCGCCTACATCCTCTGAACCATGAGCGCATCCGATGCCGAGGCCACCATGGCCGTCTTTCTCGATTTGGAAAATATCGCCCTCGGCGCCCACGACGCGCAGTTCCCGGCCTTCGATGTCCGCAAGGTGCTCGAGCGGCTCCTCCTCAAGGGCCACATCGTGGTGAAGAAGGCGTATTGCGATTTCGAGCGCTACAAGGCTTTCAAGCGCGGCCTGCACGAAGCGGCCTTTGAGATGATCGAAATTCCGCACGTCCGCCAGTCGGGCAAAAATTCCGCCGACATCCGGATGGTGGTCGATGCGCTCGATCTTTGTTACACGAAAAGCCACGTCGATACCTTCGCCATCATCAGCGGTGACTCCGATTTCTCGCCGCTGGTGAGCAAGCTGCGCGAGAACGACAAGACCGTGATCGGCGTCGGGGTGAAGAAATCGACCTCGGATCTCTTCATCACCAACTGCGACGAATTCATCTACTACGACGACCTTGTGCGGACCGAGCCGGCGCGGAAACGGCCAGGCGCGACCGCCGTGAAAGCGCCCGTGAAAACGCCGAGGGAACCAAATCAGGGACCGCCGATCGAAGAAGCACTCGATTTGCTCGCGAACACCCTCGACGCTTTGCGGGCCGAGCGCGGGGAGGACTATCCGGTGCACGGCTCGCGCGTGAAGCAGGCGATCAAACGCCAGCATCCCGGGTTCAACGAGCGGGCATATGGTTTTCGCACCTTCAGCGATCTCCTCCTCGAAGCGCAAAAGCGTCGCCTCTTGAAATTGGAAAGCGACAAGAACGCCGGCGGCTTCTACCTCCACCCGGCGGAATAAATCAGCGGCGCTCGCCTAACGAGAGCCGCAATGGTGGTCGCCGTCGCGTTGTGCAGCGGCGTCATAGGTCATATAGGTGTTCCATAGGACCTATCACATGGAATACACCCGGCTCGGCCAATCCGGCCTCAAAGTTTCGCGGCTCTGCCTCGGTTGCATGACCTACGGCGTGCCGGAGCGCGGCAGCCATCCCTGGAGTTTGAACGAGGAACAAAGCCGCCCCTTCCTCGCTCGCGCCCTCGAGCTTGGGATTAATTTCTTCGATACCGCGAACGTTTATTCCGACGGCACCAGCGAAGAAATCGTCGGCCGCGCCCTGCGCGAGATGGGCCGGCGCGACGAGCTGGTGGTCGCAACGAAAGTTTTTTTCCCGTGGCGCGATCGACCAAACACCGGCGGGCTTTCACGCAAGGCGATCGTGACGGCGATCGACGCCAGCCTGCAGCGGCTCGGAATGGATTACGTCGATCTTTATCAAATCCATCGCTGGGATTACGAGACGCCGATCGAGGAAACGATCGAGGCGCTGCATGATGTCGTGCAAGCTGGCAAGGCGCGCTACCTCGGCGCATCCTCGATGTTTGCCTGGCAATTCTGCAGCGCGCTGCAAATCGCCGAGCGGCGCGGCTGGACGCGCTTCGTCTCGATGCAGCCGCATTACAATTTGCTCTATCGCGAAGAAGAGCGGGAGATGTTGCCCCTCTGCGCCGCGGAAGGGATCGGCGTCATCCCGTGGAGCCCGCTCGCGCGCGGCCGACTCACCCGCCCATGGGGTGATCCCGGCGGTGGCCGCGCGGCGCGCGATGAATACGGCAAGGCGCTCTATCGCCTGACGGAAGCTTCGGATCACGCAGTGGTCGACCGGCTGAATCAGTTGGCCGAGGCGAGGGAAGTGCCGCCCGCGCAGATCGCGCTCGCCTGGATGCTGCACAAATCGGCCGTGACTGCGCCGATCATCGGCGCGTCGAAGGCGCATCATCTCGACGATGCCGTCGCTGCGCTCTCGCTCCAGCTTTCGCCTAACGAAATCGCCGCGCTCGAAGAGCCCTACGTTCCCCATCCCGTGCTCGGGTTTTCGTAACGACATCGCATCGCAAACTGCGGGGAAAGCATGCGCCCTCGCGTGCTCTCTTCGGCGCCCCAACCGGCATGCGAGGCGTACGCGCTCCCCGGAGTCGACTCGCGCGCCAGACGAATTGCCGATCGCCTCACACAAATAGCGCTTTCCGGGTGCTCGCCCGTCCCGTAACTTTCTTTCATGCAATCACTTTACCTCCTCGGTGTCGGAGTGCTGGCGGTCATCGCCCTTGTGCTCGCGATCGTCATTTTCAATTTCTTCGGCCTGTGGCTCCGGGCCCGCATCGCGAATGCGCCGGTCGGCATCGGCAAGATGGTCGGGATGCGCCTGCGCAAGGTGCCGGTGGGCTTAATCGTCGACAACCGGATCACCGCCGTGAAAGCGGGGATCGACATCCCGAGCGATCCGCTCGAGGCGCATTACCTTGCCGGCGGCGACGTAAGCCACGTCATCCTCGCGCTCATCGCGGCGGACAAAGCCGGCATCTCGCTGGATTTCAATCGCGCCTGCGCGATCGATCTCGCGACCAAGGGCACCGGCAAGACCGTGCTCGAAGCCGTGCGCACGAGCATTAATCCGAAAATCATCGACGTCCCGAGCGCGGCAATGGGTCGCACCACGATCGACGGCGTGGCGAAGGACGGCATCGGCGTCAAAGTCAAAGCGCGCGTCACCGTGCGTTCGCATCTCGATCGCTTTGTTGGCGGCGCGACCGAGGAGACGATCATCGCGCGGGTGGGCGAGGGGATCGTGACCTCGATTGGCTCGGCCGACACCTACAAAGACGTGCTCGAGAATCCAGATCGAATTTCCAAGCTCGTGCTGCACAAAGGTCTCGATAGCGGGACCGCCTTCGAGATCCTTTCGATCGACATCGCGGACGTCGACATCGGCGATAACATCGGTGCGAAGCTGCAAACCGAGCAGGCGGACGCGGACAAGCGCGTGGCCCAGGCCAAAGCCGAAGTTCGGCGCGCCGCCGCCGTGGCCGTCGAGCAGGAAATGCGGGCCAGGACGCAGGAGATGCGCGCCAAAGTCGTGGAAGCCGAGTCGCTCGTCCCCCAGGCGATGGCCGACGCCTTCCGCTCCGGCAACCTGGGCATCATGGATTACGTGCGAATGAAAAACGTGCAGGCCGACACCACGATGCGCGAATCGATCGGCGCCGCGGAGAAGCCGCCGACGGAAACCCCCTAACGAACTCGTCACGCGTCACTTTCCCAGATGAACGACACCGTCATCTTTCTTGTCCTTGCCGGGCTTGCGCTTGTTTTCAAGTGGCTCACCCGTCAGGCCTCCGGCGAGGCGGAGCCGCCGCCTCCCTCGCCTAACAAACAATCCCGGCAGTCGCCGCCGCCGCGGCCGCCGGCGGACAGCGACGCGGAACGGGTCCGGCGTTTTCTCGAGGCCCTCGGTGCGCCGCCCGGGACGCAACCTCCGCCACCGGTGCAGCCGCGGCGGGTGATTACGCCAACCCCGCGCACCCAGCCGCCCAAGGTCAAGCGGAGTTTGCTGCAACCTCTGCCGCCTTTGGTGACCACTCCCGCAGACCTGCCGCTGCCGCCCCTCAACCCGGCGCCGCCCGAGCCAGTCGTGTTCGAGGCCGCGCCCTCGCCGCCGCCCGTCGCCGCCGCCCCGCCGCCTCTGCCCGTCGCAGAGACGTCAGTCCATCCCGCGGTTCCGCCGCTGCGCAAAGCAGCGCCGGCGCGGCTCATGCCGCTTCCCTCGTTAGGCGCAATACTCCGCTCCGTGCGCACCGCCCGGCAGGCCATCATGCTGCGCGAAGTGCTTGGTCCACCGCGGGGCCTGCAGGCCCTCGACGATCTCCGTGGTCCCTGAATCATCCGAAAAGCCGGCTAGACGAAACTGGCCGACGCGCGCCAATCTTCGGTTCAATCTTTCTGTTCGACCGGCACGGTGGTCAGGAAACCTTCAAAGGTGAGCGTGATTTTTGTCCCGGGTTGAACCAGGTCGGGTTTGGCCGTCTCATTCGCCCGCGTGCTTTTCCTCTCGGTGCGAACACGCACCTGCGCCACCACGTTAACGGGCACGGAGTAACCGTGGTGGTATCCGAAGATTAGCTGCTGGCGGGCCAGGTAAATGTAGTCCGCGCTCTCGCTCACTCCTTCAGCACTTACCTCGTTGGTGAACTCATTGACGAACCATTGCAGCCCCTGAAAGCGGCGCGTGGCATACCGCCCGCCAGCGTCTTCTTCCGTTTTCGCGGTCAGTTTGCGATACTGATCCTGGACGCCCGCGGCGTTGGTGTGGATGAGGTCAATCACGAATTTGGCTACTTCCTCATTGAGTTCGAGCGCTCGGGAGGCGGTGTAGGTCTTGACCAGCGCAGGATTCGCGTTCGCGGTCTGAGTCTCCTGCGCGTTCGTGATCGGGCACAACAACAGGCTTGAAGCGATGATCACCTGGAGGATTCTTGGAGCGGTCACTTCGCAAGGTTAAATCCGCGACCAGCGCGGGCAAGCCGGAAAGCATCGGGAAGGTCATTCAGCGTGAAGAACGCTTGTCTCCCAGCGAATCAGCTGACGCTGAGCGATAGCTTACTCCGACTAAGAAAGGCAGAAAAAAGACTGTTCAAAAGTCTTGTTCCCTTCTTAATTTTACATTCACCACGAAGCCCCCGACCCAGCCCTAAACCCATGCGCCCCTTAAAACTCAATTGTTACGGCGACGATGTCGCCAAATGGCAGCAATTTCTTATCGACGCTGGTTTCAAACCCGGCACGGCGGACGGCTCCTTCGGTCCCGCCACGGAAGCCGCGACCATAGCCTTCCAAAAGAAACGCGGTCTGACGGCCGACGGCGTGGTGGGTAACGAGACGTTCGGCAAGGCGATGACGCTCGGGTTCAAACCGCTGCCCGAACATGACGACGAGCCTGCAGACACGAGCACATCGGTCGTCACCACCATTGCCGGCGTCAAAGTGAACAAACTCGGCGATGGCAGTGCGGTGTTTTATACCGCCGGCATGATGATTGACGCGGACGGCGCTTACCGTGCTTACCACCCTGGCAACAAAGGTCTGGACTATCTGGCCAACGGGGGCAAGCCGGGCAACTGGTGGGCCTTGGTAACGGACAACGGCCGGCCAAGCGGCGAGCCTATTGTCCAGGGGCCGAACGATCCGGCGCCCGGTTTTTATATTTCAACCACTTCGCTGGAGGACGCGAACTTCAATCGCAAGGATCCGAGGCGCTATGTAGACAGCGAGACCATTCCCTACATCGTCCTGCCCGGTGGAAAGCTCGGCGGCGCCAAACTCGGCGACCTCGCGCTACTCATTAACTTGGAAACCAAGACGCAGGTCAAAGCGATCGTCGCCGACGCCGGCCCGCCGAAGAAGCTCGGCGAGGCTTCCATTGCGACGGCCGCGGCACTCCTTGGGCCGGGCAAGGGCAACCCGAAAAATGGCGGTACCGAGAGGAAGATCATCCGCTACATCGTCTTCTCCGGCTCCGGCGACGGGAGGCCCAAGACTGCCGTCGAGATCGTCGCGCGCGTGGATGGCCTGCTCCACGCCCTTAGCAAGGAGCAAGTGATCGCCGTCTGCGGCTAGGAACCGAAGCGATTAAGGGTAGAAGCTGCGGCCCATCCTTGCCGCAGTACGCGGCTTGCAAGCCCTCGACGATCTCCGTAGCTTCTGACCCGCTCGAAAAGCCGGCGTGGCGGAACTGGCAGACGCGCTGGACTCAAAATCCAGTACTCGCAAGGGTGTGTGGGTTCGATCCCCTCCGCCGGCACCTTTGCCTCGACTCGTGCTCCTGTTCGTGCTCGTAATCGAAAAGCCTCTTGGGATCGAGCACGATGACGATTACGAGCACCAGCACGAGCAGGAGAGAGAGACTACTCGACACTTTCAATGCTCACCGTTTCACAAGTCACCAAATCTTTCGCCGGGCGCATCCTTTTCGAGGATGTCTCGCTCCAGGTGAATCGCGGCGATCGCATTGGACTCGTCGGGCCTAACGGAGCCGGCAAATCAACCCTTTTCACCCTCATTCTCGGCGAGGCGTCGCCGGATTCCGGCTCAGTCTCGATCGAAAAAAGTGCGGCCATCGGTTTTCTCCCGCAGGAAACCGCGGCGGCTGGTGAGGAAACGGTCCTCGAACTGGCGCTGGCGACCTCGCCTGAGTTGGTGCAGGCGCGGCAGCTGATCAAACAACATGAGTCGGGCAACGGCGCGAACGACGAGGCGTATCACGCCGCGCTCCACATTCTCGACGAGCACGGTGGGTGGCAGCTCGAACCAAAAGCGAAACGCATTCTCGCGGGGCTCGCTTTTCGCGAGAGCGATTTTGCCCGGCCGGCGCGCGCCTTGAGCGGCGGCTGGATCATGCGCGCGCATCTCGCGCGGCTCCTCGTGATGGAGCCGGATCTGCTCCTGCTCGACGAGCCGACCAACCACCTCGATCTCGAATCGTTAGTCTGGTTCCAGGAATATTTGAAGAATTATCCGGGCGCGATCCTCATGATCTCGCACGATCGCGAGTTCCTCAATGCGCTCGTTGGCAGCATCGTCGAAATCGCGCAATCGAAACTGCTCCGGTATCGCGGCAACTGGGACAGCTACGTCGAGCAGAAAGCCGCGCGCGAAGAGCAGCAACTTTCCGCCTATAAAAATCAGCAGAAAGAAATCGCGTCGCTCCAGCTCTTCGCCGATCGCTTTCGGGCCAAGGCGAGCAAAGCGTCGCAGGCGCAGAGCAAGCTCAAGCAGATCGACCGGATGGAGAAAATCGCCGCGCCCACGGCGCAGGCGCGGACAATCAAGTTTCGTTTCCCGCAGCCGCCGCGGAGCGGGCTGCGTGCGATCATGCTCAAGGATGTCCACCACGCATACGACCAGTTAGTCGTATACGACCAATTGAACTTCGAAGCCGAGCGCGGGCAGCGGACCGTGCTGGTTGGGCCGAACGGCGCCGGCAAATCGACGCTCCTGCAACTGCTCGCCGGCGTTTTGCCGGTGCAGCGCGGCGAACGCGCGCCCGGGCACAACGTCCGGGTCGGTTATTTTTCGCAGCATCGCGTCGAGATGCTGGACGCTAGGCAAACCGTGCTCGAGAGCGTGCTCGACGCGTCCGATCCCGTTCCGGAACAAACCGCGCGCACCGTGCTCGGCTCCTTTCTCTTTCGCGGCGACGATGTTTTTAAGACGGTCGGCGTGCTGAGCGGCGGCGAGAAATCACGCCTCGCGCTCGTTAAGCTGCTGCTCCATCCGCCGAATCTTCTCCTCATGGACGAGCCCACGACCCACCTCGACGTCGGCTCGATCGACGCCTTGATCGGCGCGCTCGAACAGTACGAAGGGACGCTCATTTTCATTAGCCACGACGTCCATTTCATCCGCGCGATCGCGACCAGCGTCCTGCACATCAACGCGGGTCAGCTCACGCCCTACGCCGGCGATTACCAATATTATCTCGATAAATCGAAGGCCACTTCCGCGCGCGCGGCGCTGACCGCGGGCGACGGCCTAACGAACGCGCAACCTGTTGCCGGCCGCGTCGAGGCCGGGGTCACCGCCCCCGGCTACAACAAACCGGGTTTGCGGGAGCAAAAGGAGCAAAAGCGCGCCGAAGCCGAAGCGCGCAAGGCGCTCGCCAAGATCCGCCGGGAAAATGAAAAGCGCGTCCACGACCTCGAGATGCAGATCGCGACCCTGGAAGGTCAGCAGAAGGAATTGACCGCGGAGTTGGAAGATCCCGCCGCCTACGAACAAGGTGGGCGCGCGGTGGCGATCAATCGCGAGCTGGCCGCCGTCACCCACGAACTGGAGCGGCTGACCAGGGGATGGGAAGAGGCGACGGCGGAGCTGGCGCTTCTGTAGACGCCTCCCTGTGGGAGGCGCGAGTGTCGGCGTGAATTTCTCATCCGAGCGGCGCGTGCCCCCCGCGCTTCGCACAGCGAAGCGGCTACAGCGCCTTTTCCGCGCCCAGCCCGGTATTGGCGCGCACGAGCAGCTCGGCAAAGCGCGCTTCCGCCTCCGGTTCACGGCGCAGGAATGTGCCGAGGATGGCGCCGAGAAATCCGAGCGGAATGCTGAGGATGCCGGGGTTTTCGAGCGGGAAAATCGGCGGACGCTGAATAAGGTGACGCGCCGCGCCGATCACTGTCGGCGGATCGACTTTCATGATGCTCGGGCTGAGCGCGATCAGGACTAACGATGCCAGCAAGCCGGTCGCCAGGCCGGCGACCGCCCCGGCGGTGTTGAAGCGCTTCCAGAAAAGAGAGAGCACGATCACCGGCAGATTGGCCGAGGCCGCAACGGCGAAAGCGAGCGCGACGAGAAACGCCACATTGGCATCCTTGCCCAGCAAGATGGCGACGCCGATCGCGATCGCGCCGACGAAAAATGCGGTGATGCGTGCCACCCGCACCTCTTCACCGGGACTTCGCTCCGTTCCTTTGTGGATGACCGCAGTGTAAAAATCGTGGGCAAACGAAGTCGAAGCGCTGATCGTCAGGCCGGCGACCACGGCGAGGATGGTGGCGAAGGCAATCGCGGCGATGAAGGCGAAAAAAATGTCGCCCGCCAACGCCTGGGCGAGGAGCGGCGCGCTCATGTTATTCCCGCCATGGCTCGCGATGTGATCGCGCCCGACAATCGTCGCGGCGCCGAAGCCGAGAAACGTCGTCATGATGTAAAAGCTCCCGATCAACGCCATCGCCCAGACGACGCTGACCCGCGCGGTCTTCGCATCCGGCACGGTGTAGAAACGGACGAGGATATGCGGCAATCCCGCGGTCCCGAAAACGAGTGCCATGCCTAACGAAATGAGATCGAGCGCGCCGTGATTTGCTGCCGTGTAACGCAGGCCGGGATCGAGGAAGTTCTTCGTCACCAACTCTCCTTTGTCGTGATAGGTCACGTGGGTGACGGCGTTGAAGAAATTCGACAGGCTCCAGTCGAAATGCGCGAGCACGAGCAGGCTGAGGAGAATCGTTCCCCCCATCAGCAGGATCGCCTTGATGATCTGCACCCAGGTCGTCGCCAGCATCCCGCCGAAGACGACGTAGATAATCATGAGGATCCCGACGCCGATGACCGCGGCCTGATAGCTGACGTGCGAGCTGCCTAACAACAGCGCGACGAGCGCTCCCGCGCCGACCATCTGCGCGATCATATAAAACGTGCTCACCGTGATCGTGCTCAACGCGGCCATCGCGCGGACCGGCCGGGGATTCAATCGGTAGGCGAGCACGTCCGCCATTGTGTATTTGCCGGCGTTGCGCAGCGGCTCCGCGACGACCAGCAGCACGGTCAGATAGGCGACCAGCCAGCCGACCGAGAACATGAAACCGTCGTAGCCATAAAATGCGATCAGGCCGGCGATCCCGAGAAACGACGCCGCGCTCATGTAATCGCCCGCGACCGCGACGCCGTTTTGCCAGCCGGTAATGCGCCGGCTCGCGGTAAAAAAGGCCGCCGCGCTCTGTGATTTGCGCGCCGCCCACCAGGTAATCACGAGCGTGATCAACACGAAGAGCAGGAACATCCCGAGCGCCGGCGTCATGATTTTTTCTTACTCCTGCTCCTGCTCGTGCTCGTGCTCGAAGAATTCCCCGATCGATTACGATCACGAGCAGGAGCACGAGGGGCAGTCATCGTGCGGAGGAATCCTTCGCGATGATCGCGCGCGCCTGGCGATCGAAACGGTTCGCGGCGCGGACATAGAGCGCGGCGATGATCCAAGCCATAAAAAACTGCGAGAGCGCGAAGAGATAAGCGAGATTGACCGCACCGAAGACGCGTTTCTCCATCAACGGCTGGGCGTAGCCCACCAGCACCGGGAGCGCGAAATAATAAACAATGAAAACGATCATCGCCGGGATGATGAACCGCCGTTTCGCGCGCAGCAGTTCCTTGAACCGGGCGCTCGCCGCGATCGCTTCCCAATTGATCGTGCCGGCTTCCTCTGCGGCAGTCCTTTCGTGTGGCGGCTTCGGTCCGAAGTGGGTCAACGGCGTGATGTCGGTCGCTGCGCCGACGATTGGCGTCGGATCCTGCGGCAGTTTCGGATTGTCAGGCGGCATGCGCTGCGATTAAGCGCGAGACGCTGGCCGGCCGCAAGCAAATGCGGCTGAGGACCCCCGCGGATGGTGCGCATTTCCGGGGAGCGCACACGCGTCGCGTGCCGTGTTCGGCGCCTCGCTCGACACACTTCGGTAGAAACCGAAGCGGGGATGGAACCGGGGCCAGTGCTTCAAACGGAGTCAGAAGCAGTCATGAATGCCATGCTTCAACTCCCACACTCGCAAAGCCGCCATCAGAAGTCTTCTGAGTCGCATAACGGAATCGGTTGGCGGCACTGGCGGGTCCCGTACAGTCGCCGGCGGCGCTGGGAACTGTCGGGGCCGCTTCAAGCTGCCCGGCCGCTTCCTTCGCGGCGAACGGCAGGAAGGCCGGAGAACCACCCTCAGGTTCTCATCGAGGATCAAAAACCGATCCGCATTGCAAGATCTGCGCGGCATATTGGCCTCGCTGGTTTTCGGCCAGAACGCGGCCTTTAATATTTTGCCGCGTGCCGGGTGGCAGCAATTACTCTTGCGTAACGGTTTTGTTACAAATCCGGATGACGCCTGGGGAATGTGGGAGGAGCCTTTGCGCCCCGATCTTCGCCGCGCAAAGGCGGCTCCCAGTTCCGGGAATCCGCCTCAGGTCATAATGCGAAACCGCTCCAGCAGCTCCTGACGCACTTCCATCGCGAGCTTCGGGGTCAGCCGGCTCAGCATTTTTTTGCGATGCGCGGCATCCATGGCTGCGAAGGACCTGACAAGATCGTTGCGACTCTTCACTTTGGCATAGCGACTCCAACCCAGGCCGAGCGCCAGCAAAGCGGACGCTCCCCAAATCGCCAGATCTCGTTGCTCGATCACCTCCCACGGTAATCACTTAACCGTCCATTTGCCACGGCGGATGAAGCAGAATCATCGTGTCTTTGGGTAGCGTTGGTTGATTGTCAGTTGGTCGGTTCGCTCAGATCGTCGCCGAATGCCCTCCTGTTCGGCGGCGAGCAGGAGGGCATCGAGGCTGGGTTCAGTCCTTGGGGGAAGATAGCCCGTTACTGCTTGTCGTAGACCCCCAGGCTGGTGAACTTCTTGCCCTTCGGATTGGTCCCGCTGATCGTGATGGTGCGGGTCTTGCCATCGGCGGCTACGACGATCCGACCGCTGGGAGTGACTTTGCCGCCTTTCTTGATGGTGATATCCAACGTGTTATCGTCAACTTTTTTGTAAGACCGCATATCGGATGTCGGGTCGCCCGTAACGGGGTAGTCTTTCCCGTCGAACTTGCCTGTCCACTCATTATGGATGGGCTTGCCCTTGGCGTCGACGCCATCCACCGTAACCTTGATGCTCCGGCCGGCCGGGGCATAGACAACGGTGCGGTTCTTCGGCATCCACTTAACGAGCTTCGATTTGGCTTCGTTCAGTTTCCAGGTGCCCATCTGTGGGCTGTTGGCGAAACATGTGGCGCCGCCAATAAAGCAGAGCGCTAGAGCTATTACAGTCGTTTTGGTTTTCATATAGCCGCCATCGAGCCGGGATTTCCATTTTCCGTCAATATCTATTTTTAAAACTAACGGAGCGGTAATTATTGGAGCGGACGGAAGACGAAAACGGGAGACACAGGGCCCAAGCAAACCCAGCCCCCGCTGGTGGGCGGGAGCGCGACGTTTGGGATCTCGACGTAACCATCGGCTTCGGGAACGCATCGACGAATACTACCGCCCTCATAACGACGCGGACGATCAAAGAGGTAACTTAGCGACGAAAACCGTATTCGAGGATGAAGAATTTGGGCTTCAGTTTGGCCAGAGGCTCGCGCAGTTTGGCCAGTTCCTCCTCCGGTCCGTGGATTTCGAGACGCGTCATCGTGGCGACCTTGAATGCCTCATCTAATAACTGTCCTACGTTCCCCAGATGGGCGAGAAGGCCTTCGGCATCTTCATAGCCTTCCCGGCAATGAACCTGGTTACCGTCAAAGCTGAATCCGTAGTAAAGACACTTCGGTTCATTTTTCGACTTGGCGACGAACTGCTCACAGAGCTTCTTAAACGCCAGCAGGTCGGCAGTCGGCACCTCGAAGTAAGGGACAATTGTGCAGCACTTATCTTGAGTAGACATGAATTTAGACGGTAGAAGCGAGAGGTCAGAAGTCAAAAAAATCAGCTCGATCGTTCTGATCGGGTTTTCCTTTGCCACTCCGAGAGCGGGCCGATGAAATCAGTGTCGGGCGGGTCGTCCAGCAAGGCGATGTATTCCAGCGAGTGACCGTCTGGATCCCGGAAATAGATTTGGGCGGATGGCATCCAGCCGATCACCGATGGTTCGGTCGTTCTTTGGCCATGGAAGTCCTGGCACGCGATCCCCAAGCCCTCGAGTCGTGGGCCGGCCGCCAGCAACTCCGGCAAAGAAACGGTGATGGCAAAATGGGACTTGTGAAAATCGCTCCCGTAGGTGGTGGTCGGACCCCAAAGGCCGAGCATCGATCTCCGGTCGCTACCGATAAAGAGAAAAACGATATCACGGGTTCGGTCGCGCGAGCCAAATTGTAACCCGAGGATATCGACGTAGAAGGCACACGACTTTTCTGTGTCGGTGACGGAAATATGAGCTTCGTAGAGATGCATGACGCGATTTCATTTCGCGGGCGTTGGCGGGATGTGGAAGAGCGCCTCAATTCCCGGTGACTTCGTGGCTCTCTTGAGCCGGTAAACATATCCAGCCAGGCGCGGATAGTTGTCCAGGTCTGATTGCCAAAGATAGGTCGCCTCGTGCTCCACTCCATCGAATGGGAAGCGCATTCTGAGCACGGCGATGCCCTCGCTTGTCGTCTCGATCGAGGCGGTGCCTTCGGCGGTCGCGCGATCGATTGTTCGGATCACGTGAAACCCGCGTCCACGCCGTTGCAGGGTGAGCCGCCCGGAATAGGCAGCACCCGAGTCCGGTTTCTGCCCGATTAGTCGATAGTTTCCGGCGAGGAAGCCCAGCAGAAACTCAACATCAGGTTGCTTGCCGACCGCTTCGGCTGTCGCGGCACTCCGCAGCAGCAGGAGCGGGATCAGCACGGCGAGTGAAAGGCGTGCGCGCATCGGGCCCAGGGAGAATAAAATCAGCTACCGGGAGTGAGCGCAAGCTGCATCGCAACTCGTTGCTCGGCAGCGGGATTGTCAAAACTTGCGTGGCAACAGCCAGTGGCCCAATCGGCCTCTTAATCAACTTGCCCGGCCGGAGTTTACGTACTTGACGCTCGCGCTGCAAGAAGCCAATACTCGGCGCCTAACGAAGGAGAACGTATGTTACATCTCGATACTGGAAATACCGCTTTTACACTCCTGTGCGCAAGCCTGGTGATGCTGATGACGCCGGGACTCGCCTTCTTCTACGGCGGACTTGTCGGACGGAGGAACGTGCTCGCCATCATGATGCAGAGCTTTGTTTCGATGGGCTGGACCACCGTGCTCTGGTGGGCCTTTGGATTCTCGCTCTGCTTTTCCGGCGATCAAAAGAGCGGCACCGACTTTTTTGGCATCATCGGTAATCTGCACTGGGCGGGGTTGCGCGGGATCACACTCGCCACGCCTTCACCGAACGACACGATCCCGATGCTCGTCTTTTGCGCCTACCAGATGATGTTCGCCATCATCACGCCGGCGTTGATCACCGGCGCGTTTACCAACCGCATCACTTTTAAGGCCTACATGCTCTTTCTGACCGCGTGGCTGGTCCTGGTTTACTTTCCATTCGTTCACATGATGTGGGGCGGTGGCATGCTGGCGCAGTGGGGCGTGAAGGATTTTGCCGGCGGGATTGTGGTGCATAACATCGCGGGCGTCGCGGCGCTCGCGTCCATTCTCTACGTCGGCAAGCGCAAGGTGGTGGACCGCGGGCCGCATAGCATTCCGCTCGTCGCGCTTGGCACGGGCCTGCTCTGGTTTGGTTGGTACGGTTTCAATGCCGGATCGGAATTTCGCGTGGATTCAATCACCGCGGTGGCATTCATCAATACCGACATTGCTGCGTCGTTTGCAGCTATTGCGTGGATGTTGGTGGACTGGCGAGTCTCGAAGAAGCCGAAGTTCCTTGGCTTACTGACCGGTGCGGTGGCTGGTCTCGCCACGATTACCCCTGCGGCGGGTTATGTGTCGCCGGCGACGGCGGTCATCATCGGTCTCGCGGCGGGGGTCGTTTGCTATTATGCCTGCGCCCTGAAGAACAAGCTCCAGTGGGATGACGCACTCGATGTTTGGGGCGTGCACGGTGTCGGTGGCTTCCTCGGCATCGTGTTGCTCGGCGTGTTTGCCTCAACGGCGTGGAATCCGGCGGCCAATGGCGGCGTGAACGGGTTGCTCGCAGGCGATTCGTCTTTCTTTCTGAAACAGCTGGCGGCCGCACTGTTCTCATCTGCCTGGGCCTTCATTTTCACGTTAGGCATGTTGTGGATCATCGACCGGATCACGGTTGTCCGGGTGGACGATGCGGAAGAAGAAGCCGGGCTCGATGCATCCCTGCATGGCGAGATCGCTTACGTGGACGTGGAAGTGGACCGGTCGGCGCCGCCACTTTGACGAGGCTCGAAGGCCGTCTTGGCCAGTGTGCTCGCACCGACCATCACGATTGAGTTGCCGATGGGGCGCGGGGGCTGCGAAGATCGCGGGGCGCGAATCGGTAAGGCGGACGGGGTTGGATTCCGTCTCTGGACAATCGGCCATCGAAACTCGACAATCGGAAGTTCATCGGTCCCCGTAGTTCAACGGATAGAACGATGGTTTCCTAAACCTTAAATGTGGGTTCGATTCCCGCCGGGGACATGGTTTTAACGTGTCGTTTTGTCAGTGCGCGGGCTAATTCTCCGAAAAGTCGAATCCCGCCGAATTACGCCGAATGAGCTTGATTTTGCGGCACTTACGAATCGTGAATCGCCGTTTTCAAACTTGTTAAATCTCCGGGCTAAATCGATCTCTCCGAAACGCCGTCACGAGGGAAAAAGGTGTCAAATCGGAGAAATAGGTCGCGCGGCAAAGGTGTAAACGCAGGGCCACGGAATTGGCTAATTCTCCGGTTCTTGCAAGGCAAGCGCAGTGAGGTTGCACGATTACCGCAAGCGCGGTGCCCCCTTAAATGAGCCCCTTTTGCTTTAGGTGCTCCTTAATGGCCTCTTCGTCGCTGAAAAATATCGGCTGAACGGTGGTGAGATCTGTTACAGCGTTTGACTCAAAATGTGTCGAGGTGAGGTCGCACTTCGTCGCGAGGGCGCACAACACGACTTCACAAAAGCTCGTGATGAGAATATGCGCTCGGCCAAGCTGATCATACAGTTTCTCGGAGGACGACGAGAAATCGCTTCCTTCTCCGGCTGCAATGAGAGCGTCGTGGCGAACGGCCTCAGCAAACTGGTAAAAAATGTTGGCGCTGCGCTCTCCCGTGACGAACGAAGGCTCTGTCGACCCGTTTAGAGCGGGCAATGCGTCCTGAATTCGTTGCTCGTCATGGTGAAAAGCAAACTTGTTTCGGATGATATAAGGGACATTCCTGCCAGTGAAGAATTGCAGGGTGTCTTGCGCGGCCTTCCGGCCGTTATCATCCAAATCGGCTGCAAGAGTGGTCGTGAGGCCCGACCCGCCTGGGATCTTCGGACCCTTAGGATTCGAAGGATCCACTTGAAGATTGAACCAACTGCCCGCGATCACCTTCCACGCTTCAACGAGCGTGCCATTCCACAGGCGAGTCGCAAAACCATTTTGATGAAGAAGAATCTGCTGGACTGCTTCTTCGGCCGGGCGGGCTGCGAGACCGTTTGACTCACGACGGAGCAGATGAGTGATGTGCCTGAGGTCATTGTGGATGTGAGCCAAACGGAGAAAGAAAACTCGTTCTGCCTCGGATAAGGCAGAGAACGCGCTGTTTGGGAATGAGAATTTGAACAACTTCATGACGCTTGGGTCGGTTCAGTTGATCACCCCTTCGACGGCGCCGGCAATGTTGAGGATGCGGACTTCGCCGCCGCTGAATTTCAATCCCTCGGTTGCGTAGCTGGTAGCGTGCTCCTTCGCATTCGGTCCGACGTAGAACGGTTCAACGCTCGGCGTTTCGAAAACTTTCCAGCCCCCGCAGTACGGTCGCACTTCAATCGTTCTCATTCTCTTTTTTTGGGGGCAAGACATTGATTTCCAATACGTCCAGAAAGCAGTTGAAGTCTCGGAACAGATACGTTTGCGGCAGCGGAAATGGCTTGGGATTCGGAAATATGAACGGCACCGAGTGAAATCTTTTTCCTTCGGAATCAATGGCGATGTGAGCCAGAGTGGGAAACGACGCAACACCGTTGCTCTCCTCACTTGGCAGTCTGCTTGCGACCTGGGTTTTCGCACAGCTCTCGGCGAATGGGAGCGACTGATGCACGCCGTGCCGAAGCGATAATCAGAGTGACTGACGGGTGACCTTCGGGGTCCCGCGCACGGTTCAGTCTGCGGCCAACGAAGCCCAAAGCGGTTCCAAATCCGGGTCGTCCATGGCAGCAGACTAAAACCTAGCGTCGATCTTTGTCGCGCGGGTCAAGTGCACCCCTCCGACCAACGACTTTGAGTCTGCGATTGTCGCGACCCTCCCGCGGGTTCGTTTGAATTGGTTGGGAATTTGGACGACGAATAGAATCGATGCCGATGCGCGCGCCCAAGAGTTCGTCCGCAGCAGCGCTGGTTGGGATTTGGACGATCCTGCTGGTCGGCTTCGTTATCACCGTTCTATATGTCGGCCGTGAATTGCTCGTGCCCCTCGCGCTCGCCGCGCTATTTACTTTTCTGCTCACTCCGGTCGTCGGGCGTCTCGAGCGTTTCATCGGACGGATTGCGGCAGTTTTGATCGTCGTCTCGATGCTTTTCGCGGTGTTGGCCGCGGCGGCCTGGCTTTTGACCCGACAGGTGATCGATCTGGCCGCCAAGCTGCCTGATTACCAAACGAACATCGAGAGTAAGCTCCACTCCTTCCGCATGCCCGCGGGCGGCGCATTCGGGCGTTTTACTCATAGCGTCCAACAACTGCGCGCTGAGCTACCCGGAGCCGCGCCCCCACCGGCGGCCAGCCTATCCGCCTCGGATAAGAAAATCGCCCGCGCAGTCCTTGGAATGAACCCCGCTGCTTCCACTTCGCCGCTGCCGGTGACGATTGTCAATTCCCCCAGTGAGATTCCGCGAATGCTGCAAACAGCAGTCGGCACGGTGCTGAGTCCGCTGGGAACAGCGGCCCTGGTCTTGTTACTGGTGATTTTCATGCTTCTAAAGCGCGAAGACCTGCGCGGCCGTCTCATGCGATTGATCGGCCAGGGGCACATCAGCGAGACCACGAAGGCGCTGGATGATGCGGGCCAGCGCGTGAGGCGCTATCTGGCCATGCAGTTTCTGGTGAATGCCAGTTACGGAATCCTGATCGGGATCGGGCTCTATCTTATCGGGGTGCCAAACCCGAGTCTGTGGGGCGCCTTTGCCGCGGTGATGCGCTTCATTCCCTACGTGGGGCCGTGGATTGGCGCCGCCATTCCTCTTGTACTTTCCTTCGCGGTTTCGAAAAGCTGGCTGACGCCGGTTTACACTCTGGGCCTTTACGGCACTCTTGAATTGATCAACGCCAACGCGCTCGAGCCCTGGCTCTATGGCTCCAGCACGGGCGTATCGTCCCTGGCGCTCATCATTGCCGCGCTCTTTTGGACCTGGCTTTGGGGACCGATCGGACTTCTGCTTTCTACACCGCTGACGGTTTGTGTCACGGTCCTGGGACAGCACGTTCCGCGGATGCATTTTCTCAGCGTGCTCTTGAGTGAAGAAGAACCTCTTTCGCCAGCGGAAGAGCTTTATCACCGGCTCCTGGCCCTTGGTTTAAAGCAGGCCGACGAACTCGTGGGAAGCTATTTGAAGGATAACTCGCTCACTGCTCTCTACGACTCAGTCATGTTACCGGTCATCACGGCTGCCGAAGTGGACCTGCAGCGGCGGAGCCTGGAGCCTGAGGAGCGCACAACTCTTTTCGAAAAACTCACCGAAATTATTGAAGACGTTGGTTCCCGGCCCGGGACCGCCTCGAAGTTGGAAGCCGACAAGGTTGTCGCCGCCGCGACTCCTCCGCCTCCGAGCGCGCCGACCTGTCGAGTCTTATGTCTGCCCGCTCGCGCGCAACGCGACGAACTCGCCGGGCTGATGCTGACCCAGCTCTTGCGGCAACAAAACTTCGAATCCGAGAATGTTCCAGCCGCTCTCTCTCACGGCGAACTCGTTGAGCGCGCTGCCGAATTGGAATTTGCAGCGATTTGCATTTCGGTGGTGCCGCCTTCCACGCTCGGTCATGCGCGCTATCTCACCGCCAAGCTGCGCGCCCGTTTCCCCGAGGTAAAGATCGTCGTCGGCTTCTGGGGTGCGACCGAAAACTTGGGCGACGCCGCTCTCCGAATGCGCGAAGCCGGCGTCGACGAAGTCGTGGTCACCCTTGCCGGCGCGGTCGTGCAACTGCTGAAGTATTCCTCGTTCATCTCTGATGAGATGATGGTTGCGCCGCGTCCGGAGAACGAAGAAGCGCGGCTGGCCCAGCTGGAAGCTTTGCACATCCTCGATACGCCTAACGAACGTATTTTCGATCGTATGACGGCACGTCTCGCGCGCGTCTTCCAGGTTCCAATCGCCCTAATCTCTTTCATCGATCGTGAGCGGCAGTGGTTCAAAGCGCAATTCGGACTGGATGAGCTGGCCCAGGTGGGGACGCCGCGCGATCTCTCGGTCTGCGGTCATATGGTGGCGGCAAATGAAATGCTCGTGGTCGAAGACATTGCGCGTGACCGTCGCTTTGCGAACAATCCCGTCCTCAAAGAGCGCGGGGTGCGCTTTTACGCCGGAGTCCCGTTGCGCGCCGGCGATCAGCCTGTGGGTTCACTTTGTTTGCTCGACGTTCGTCCGCGCAAATTTTCCCAGGAAGATCGGCGGGTCCTTCAACTCATGGCTGATGAAGTGATGGAAGAGCTAAGCCAGCGCGTCGCGCCCTGACCTAAGGCCGATGATCACGCAGTTTCTTGGGTTCGTTTCTTTTCGCCGCACCGATTGCGCCCCGAGGGTCGAGCGATGGCTAAGTGACCGACAGTCCGCCTATCCTCCGAAAGCAAGAAGGGCCCCGCGCCTGATGACGCGAGGCCCTTTTGATTTTGAATCGTCGACGTAGAGTTAGTGAGTCGTTACGGGCGTTTTGGACATCGACGAGACCGTGATGTCTTCCGCGCCGGCAGTCTTGAAGATGTTTTTGGCAAGATCCTTTCGGTCGCCATCCTGCGCGTGCACCGAAATTAGATAATTGCCAGCCTTGAGCTTCTCTTCGTAGCGCTTGGCCTCAATCTCGGGAATCCCGAGTCCGATCAACCCGCCGACGATGCCGCCAGTGGCCCCGCCGACTGCCGCACCGCTGAGCGCCGCGATGATCGGACCAGCCGCGATGAGCGGACCTACGCCCGGGATGGCGAGTGCGCCGATGCCGGCGAGCAAGCCAATCACTCCTCCAGTGACTCCCCCGGTGACCGCCCCCGTGGTTGCGCCCTCTGGTGCCTTGCTGGATTTTACGTGACCGATGTCATGCTTCCCCTCATCGGCCGGCAATAAGACAGAGATTTCCGCCGCAGGAAACCCGGCCTTTTGGAGATTTTCCACGATCCGCTCGGCTTGCGAATGTGAAGTCGCGATACAGAATACTGATGTTTTAGACATACTTGAGTGTTTGTTCCTTGGTTGTTGTTATCTTGTTAATTGTTAGTTAGTCAACCTTATTTCGACTCTTTGACTTCGAGCTGGTTATCGATTTGCGCGCCGGGAGCCGCAGCTTTGGCAAGTTGATCGATTTTTGTTTTTTCCTGAGCGCTCTTCACCGGGCCCCGCAGCGTGACCAGGCCGCCCGCGGTGATGATCTTGACGTTCTTAGCCGTCATCGTGAGCGAACGATCTTTCATCACAGCGCGACGAATCGCCGCGGTAATTTTGATGTCTGCAGGGCTGTTAGATTGATCGCCGGAAGTTTTGGTTTCGCCGGAGCGATCCCGCTCGTTCCTGGCGGAATTATCCGCCGGCTTGTCCTGGGCAAGAGCGGAGAACGTCAGAATAGAGAGGCAGAGAAGTGACAGTGTTAGTCGTTTCATTTTTTGTTGTGTTCCGCCGGGTAGCGGCACAAGTGATACGCGGACGCGATGCTTCGTGGTTCCTTTTTTCGCAAAAAAGGTTGGCAGAGAACAACGTCTATTAGGAATCAGACGCCGTCACCAACACAACACAGCTATCTGGCCCGTCGCCGGTCAGCCTCCATACAGGCTTCTTCATTTCTGCGGTGGTCCGGGTAGGTCTCGCACCGCGAATAAAAATGCATCCGCGAGGCATTCGGGAGCCGATAGGAAATTATTATATGGAACTCGAAACTCTAAAAGACCTTTACATTCACGAACTCAAGGATCTCTATAGCGCGGAGAATCAAATCATTAAGGCGCTGCCGAAGATGGCCAAGTCCACGATCAATGTAGCTGCCAAATAGATTGCCATGAAACTTACTCATCGAATCAAAGAATCGGGCGCAGCCGGATATATTTTGCTCTGGTTGCTTGGTATTCCGCTTCCCATTCTTTTTATCATCTTCTTAATGCGTGGTTGCACTTAGACAGGAGGCTACGCCAGGAAGCTTTCAATGCAGTTTTCCTTTGCTAATCCAAGTCGAACAAAATGAGCATTGTTCTCTTAATTATTCTCGTCCTCCTATTGATCGGTGCTTTCCCTTCCTGTTTTGATCCTGATAATCTTGGCGCTCACCGGACGACTTTAGCGACCCTGCATTCCAAAGAAGTATTTCGGATTCCTGGGGACCTGGTTGTGAGTAGTGCGCATTTATCTTGATTGGCCAATCTCTGAAATTTCACGAGGCGGAACTCCAAGATCGGCTTCAGGAATTGAGTGATGCCGCCGGCATCGAACACCGCGTGTTCCCGTCCCTTCATCACGAAACCGATCCCGCTCCATTCGAGATAAGCCAAGGTCGGGCCGCGGGAATCAGGCAGACGCGCTGCCCTCGTTCTCTTTTGGCTAAAGTTGGGAACGGAGAAGGGCGGAGGCTCCGTCGGTCACGCGCTGCCAGAAAGGTCGGCGCCGCCAGTCTTCGTAGGTCACCTCGCGAGAGCGTGCAACGTCGCGGTCAAACGCCTGGCTCTCGGCGGCGGCGATCTCGCGATCGATGATGTTAAGGTTCGCCTCGTCGTTCAGGCGAAAGGAGCGGTTGTCGAAATTCGCCGAACCGACCGAAGTCCAGAGGCGGTCGATGATCATTGTTTTGCAGTGATACATCGATGGCTCGAACTCGTAGATGCGGACGCCGCGCGCGAGTAACTCGCCCCAGCGATCACGCGAGGCCGAGCGCACGACAGCCGAATGCATGTGGCGGCCCGGCAGTAACACTTCGACTTTGACGCCGCGCTCGACGGCTTCGACGAGTGTCTGCGCGGTAAGATCGTCCGGGACGAAGTACGCGTTCCCGACTTTAACGCTGCGCTCGGCCGCGGCGAGAGAGAGGAGATACATGAGGCGGGCGCTTTCGCTCCCTTCCATCGGCGAGCTCTTGAACATCTGACAGCGATGCGAGCCCACCGCCTTGAGCGCGGGGAAATATTCTTCGCCGTGGAGCACGATGGAGCGCGTCTTCATCCAGTTATCGAGAAAGGCAGCCTGCATCTGCGCGACGACAGGGCCCTCCACGCGATAGTGGGAATCGCGCCATTCCTCCGGCGAAGCGGCGTTGCCGTCCCATTGATCGGCAATGCCGACGCCGCCGGTGAAACCGATTTGGCCATCGATGATGAGGAGCTTGCGATGCGTACGATGATTCGCACGAGCGATATTCGTGATGTGGTAGACCTCGACCTCCACTCCAGCTTCGTCCATTTGGCGCAGGGCCGGTCCATGCACACAATCGCACCCTACGCCGTCGACGAGGACGTGCACTTTGACGCCGCGACGAGCCTGGGCGGAGAGCGCGTCGGCAAATTTCTGCGCGATCGCGCCCGACCAATAGACAAAGGTTTCGAAGGTGATGCTGCGTTCGGCGCTCTCAATCGCGGCGAGCATGGCGGGGAAAATCTCGACGCCGTTGCGCAGTGGAACGACGAGGTTTCCATCGAGGATGGGCGGTCCGAGGAGTTGGCTCATCGAGCGCTCAAACTGCGGGTCGGCGATACCGTAGCGTTGCGCGATGCGGTGTTTGATTTTCCGTTCGCCGCTGATGAAGTTGCGCGCAAAGGTGGTGGCCACCGCGGTGACTAGGGCCGTGAGCCCGATGGTCAGAAGGGTGGACGGGTGCTTTTTCATGATAGAGCGATTCAAAGGAATCGGTTGCGCGACGGGTCATGGCTGCGCGGGCGACGGCTAAGAATCCAAACGCCCGCCGGGTGCAAAGAATGCCGAGGAGAAGCTTCGGTGGTGCGAATAGTGTCGTGGTTTTGCGCCCAGCGAAGGGCCGATCTGCGTATAGATGGAGATGACCAAGCCCAAAGACCTCGCAAATCCGAACCGGCGTGAGGTGATCATCATCGGCGGCGGGATCGCGGGGCTATCGGCGGCGATCTATCTCGGGCGCGCGGAACGCGACACGCTGGTGATTGATTCCGGCCACTCGATGGCCAGATGGGAGCCGCAGGTGCGAAATTACCTCGGCTTCCCAGACGGCGTCGACGGTGAGGCGCTGCTCAAGTATGGCCGGCGACAAGCGAAGTGGCATCAGGTGGCGTTTGCGAACGACGAGATCAAAAGCGTCACGCGGCGGAAGGCGGGCTTTTTTCTGCGCGGACGTCGGACGACCTACCGGACGAACCGCTTGCTCCTCGCGACCGGCATTTTCCATCTCCCGCCAAAGATTCCCAGTGTAAAGGAGTGCCTCGGGCACAGCATGTTTTTCTGCAAGGATTGCGACGCCTACCGCGTGCGTGGAAAACCGATCGCGATCTGCGGCGCGAACAAAGAAGCGGTCGAGTATGCCCTCGGGATGTTGCACTACTCGCCCTGCGTGGTTGTGGCGACCAATGCCGAGAGGCCGCACTGGAGCCGAAAGCACGCAGCGCTCTTGAAGGAATACGAAATACCAGTGTATCGGGAGAAAATCACAGGGGTGAATCATCGCAAGAACCAGGTGCGCGGACTGCGTTTCAAGGGCGGGACGGAGGTGAAGATCGACAACATCTTCACTACGCGGGGAGATGTTATTCATACAGGGCTGGCGGAGTCGTTAGGCGCGCGGCTCGACCGGGAAGGGCAAATCGTGGTGGATCAATGCATGCGCACGAGCGTGCCGCGACTTTACGCTGCGGGCTGCGTAACGCCGGCCAATTGCCAGATGATCATCGCGGCTGGGGAGGGCGCGGCCGCCGCGCAGGCAATCAACCGCGATTTGTTTGAGGAAAGCCTCAGGAATCACTCGCTGCGGCGTTTTCGCGAGGTGCAGCTTGAGGAAGAGAGGACCATGCCGCTGTCGGCTGTGAATGCCGACGGACGGGCAAGCTCCGACAAGGCTAGAAATCGAGCTCGGAGCGCCTGAATTTCTCAAGTGCTGGCGCTGCGCTTGACGATGTAAAATAAGAAAAAGAGCGAAGGGAGCAATAGCACTGCGCCGAGGACCAGCGCAAGCACGAGTAAACGCAGAGTGATTGCAGGAGCGGCCGCGTTGGCAATCGTCACATCGGGGACGATCAAGTAGGGATACTGCGCGAGGCTCCATCCAAGGAGGATCAACGTTGTCTGGCCAATAGCGGCGAGACGCGCGATTTGAAATCGGCGCCACCAGAGGCTGAGTAGCGCGCCGGCAACGCAGCAGATAGTCGCGCCCACCAGCAGGGCCGCCCAGCGGCTCGCTAGGCCACGGTAGATTTCCGGCGCTCCCGTCTTCGAACTGAAAAAAGCGACTAGTGCGATCGGGACCAAGGCAATTTCAGATAACAAGGCCCGCAGTCGGAAATCGTCCTGCACTTCCGATTGGCCGGCTGTGTCGATAGTTAAATAAGTGGCTGCCAGGAAAGCGCACAGCTCAAGGGCAAATAACCCGCAAACGAGCGCGAAAGGTGTCAGCCACGCCACGAAGAAACCGTTCGTGACGCTCCCATTTTCGATACGGATGTGGCCGGTCGCCAGCGCGCCGAGGGTCACGCCCTGGACCCACGGCGTAAAGCAACTAGCCGCGCCAAATATCGTGCTCCATCGGTTCTGCACTTCCTCCGCCCGCGAGTCGTATTTTCGAAAGATGAATGCACAGCCGCGGAAGATGACGCCGATTAACAGCATTGTGATCGGGATGTAGAGCGCGGTCATCATCCCCGCGAAGGCCCGCGGAAAGGCGGTGAACAAAATCACCACGACGAGGATCAGCCAGACGTGGTTCGCCTCCCAGATGGGACCAATTGCCTTTGCAATCGCGCGCCGTTGTTTGTTCGCACGTCGTCCAGTCGCGAGCAGATCCCACATGCCGCCACCGAAATCGGCCCCGCCCGTGACGGTGTAGAAAATCAATGCGAGCAACAGAAACACGGCGACTATGAGTTCAGGGTGCTTCATAGCGCTGACGGATCCGGGACTGGCTCCGACGCCTTCATGAACTCGCGGCGCAGAAGATAGAGAACAACGAAGGAGAGGAAGAGGTAGATGACCGTGAAGACTACGAACGGCACCGCAATCCCAGGCACTGGTGTAACGGCGTCTTCCGTGCGCATCACGTTATAAATAATCCAGGGCTGACGCCCTAATTCCGTCACCGCCCATCCGGCTTCGATCGCTATGAAACCCAACGGTCCCGCCGCAACAATCCCACGCAAGAACCATTTACTATCGGGAACGCGCCGGTGCTTCCAACAGAGAAGGCCCGCAGCGAGCGACAAGAAGATCAACGCCATTCCCGAAGCGACCATGATGTCAAAAGACAAGTGCACGATGCGCACGTTGGGCCATTCTTTTCTCGGAAATTCTTCCAAACCGGTCACCGTAGCGTTGGGATCACGCGCGACGAGAAGACTCAAACCATGCGGGATGGTGATGGCGTATTTGGTCGTGCGCGCATCGTCGTTCGGAATTCCGCCAATGAGGATGGGCGCTCCGGGTTGCGTCCGATAATTCGCTTCCATCGCGGCGAGCTTCGCCGGTTGGAGGCGCGCGACCGTGCGCGCACTGAGGTCCCCACTCAGGAGCTGGAACGGAGCACTGATGCAGGCGACGCTGAGCGCGATGCCGAACGCGCTGCGATGAAACTGATCGTGCCGGTTCCGGAGCAGAAAAAAGGCGTGGACCGCCGCGACCGCAAAGCCAGTCCCGATAAAGGCGGCCAGCGTCATGTGCACCACTTCGTGAAAGCTCGCCTGGTTTAACATCGCCGCGACGGGGTCGATGTCGGTAATCTTGCCGTCGATTATTTTGAAACCGGCGGGCGAGTTCATCCACGCGTTCGCCGTCACCACAAAAATGGCGGAAGCAATTCCGCCGATGACAACCATCAACCCTGACAGCCAATGCAGGAGCGGCGGAAGGCGATTCCACTCGGCAAGGTAGATACCGAGAAAAATGGCTTCGGCGAAAAAAGCAAAACCTTCCAGGGAAAAGGGCATGCCAATGATGGCGCCGGCTTTCTCCATGAAAGTTGGCCACAACAATCCCAGCTCGAACGAAAGCACCGTGCCCGAGACCGCACCGACGGCGAAGAGAATGGCCGAGCCTCGTGCCCATCGTTTGGCGAGCTGGAGATAAACTGGCCGCCCGGTTCGGAGATACAATCCCTCCGCGATCGTCATGAGCACGGGCATCCCGATACCCACCGCCGCGAAAATAATGTGGAAGCCAAGTGACATGCCCATTTGGGAACGGGCAAAAAGAAAATCATTCATGCCTGTGCGGTCGCCACCTTGGAACGGACTTATTTTGCACGTTCCGTCCCCTCCATTCCGCTCCGCCTTCGCAAGAGAACCAGCGAGATGACGAGGGCAACAATTAGGACCGTGAGCGCCACGAGTTCCACGATGAAGCGCTGAAAGACGACGTCGGACTTTTCGTCAACTTGGGCGAGCTCCGCCGTCAAGAGCAAGACGCGCCGGATCCCCGCAATCAGCCCGATCAGGAGAAACGGTTCCGGCATCAGAGTATGCTCACGGAAAGAACCCTGGACCGTGTACAACAACTCCACGACCAACAGAATCAAGAGGACGCGGTCCAGTAGCGCGACAATGTTTGTCATTAACGAGCCTGCCATTAAATTCTGCCCGAAGATGATCATGCCGCTGACTAAAAGGGCGAGCGAACAACCGGCCAGCAGGAGTCCGAGGCCGACGTATACGATATCTTCGACCGTGGTGAAGACGCGGGCGACCCATGCACGTTTTAGCTCTTCTTTCATCACGACCCTTCTTCACCTGATCGGCGCCTCACGAGAACTGCGCCTGGAATCTCATCCTTCTCGCCTGAATCAAAGCTCCGAGGGCGAAAGGAATCAAGACTGGAAAACGAATGATGGGTCAGGCGGCTGATTTTAGATGCGCTTTAGTTTCGTGAAGCGGAAAAGCAAAGCGGGTGCGTGGGTGGCGGAGAAGTTCAGCCGCGCCAAGCTCACACTCTGAGCGGATTGAGAGAAAAGGCAAAGGGTCAGCGGTTCGTAGCGGACTGGCTGGTTGATTGGCCATGATCGCTGCATGGCTGATTGCAAATCTCCTCGATAGTGTCGATAGCAAGCCTGGAACCCTTTGCTCTACTCGCTCCCAAGCCGAGGTGAGCCTTTGCCTTTAAAGAAAATATGAGCATGCCGCCGAAGCGAAACATCATTCGTCGCTTTTTCGCCAGTCTTGGCCCCGGGGTGATCACCGGGGCGGCTGATGACGATCCGTCGGGCATAGCGACCTATTCGATCGCGGGGGCGCAACTGGGCACGGCGATGCTCTGGACGGCGTTCATCACCTGGCCGCTCATGGGCTGCGTGCAATTCATGTGCGCGCGGATCGGAATGGTCACTGGAGTAGGACTCGCGGGAGCGCTGCGCAAAAAATTTCCAATTTCTCTGCTCATCCTCGCATCTCTCGCGCTGCTCGTAGCCAATACGGTCAATATTGGTTCCGACCTTTCCGGCATGGCGGATGCGGCCGAAATGTTGACGGGGATCAACTCCCATTTCTACGTCATGGTCTTCGGCGTCGGCATCGCGGCGGCGACGGTGATGTTTCGCTACTATCAAATCGCCAATATTCTCAAATGGCTCGCGCTCGTCCTCTTCGCTTACGTTATCACCGCGTTCCTGACTGGCCCGGATTGGCGGAGTGTCGCGTATGCGACTTTTGTTCCTTCATGGCCGAAGGGTCACGAGGCTTGGGCGACGCTGGTGGCCATCCTCGGGACGACGATCAGCCCTTATCTCTTTTTCTGGCAGGCTTCGCAGGAGGTAGAGGAAGAGAAGGCGATGGGCCGGCGAATGATCCGGCAGCGTGAGGGGGCAACTGGCAAGGAGATCATCACACGCAAACTCGATGTTGGCACCGGAACATTCTTTTCCAACCTGGTGATGTATTTCATCATCCTCGCCACCGCGCTGACGCTGCATAAGCATGGCATCATCAAGATTGAATCCTCGAAACAAGCCGCGGAAGCGCTTCTGCCCCTGGCGGGAAAGTTTGCCTATCTGCTTTACGCCGTGGGCCTCATCGGCGTCGGATTCCTCGCCGTCCCGACGCTCGCCGGTTCCGCGGCCTATGCGTTTGCGGAGACGTTTCATTGGAAGCAAGGGCTTGATCAGAAGCTGAAGCACGCCCGCGCCTTTTACGCGGTTGTGATCCTATCGACGCTCGTAGGCGTGAGCCTCGACTTCGCGGGCGTCAATCCGCTGAAGGCGCTCTTCTGGACCGCGGTCATCAATGGAGTGCTCGCCCCTTTTCTTCTTGTCGGCATTTGGCTGGTTGCTGCAGACGCCGTAATCATGAAGAAGCAGCCAAGCTCGAAACTATCGCTGGCTGTGGTCGGTTTTACCACCTTGTGCATGTTCGGGGCGGCCGTCGCGCTGTTCGTCTTTTGAGAACTAACGGCGTTGCGTTTCTAAGCGCATGATTCGGCGTTCTTCTGCAATCGGTTCCGGAGAAACTTCAGCACAGCGATTTCTTCCTCGCGAAGATCGTCGATTTTCTCGAGCAGGGTCTCTTCCGTCTTCTGTTTCAAAGCCTCGACGAGGGTACCGTCGAGGTAACTCTCGAGCACGATTGGATGGATATAGCATTTGCGGCAAACCGCCGGGGTGTTGCCAAGCATGTGCGCGACTGCGCTAATCGCATCTTTGAGCTTTGCCTTCGCTTCCTTCTTCGTTGTGAACCCTTGCTGGGTTTTAAGCGCGAGAGACGCGAGGACGGTGCCAGCCCATGTCCGAAAATCTTTCGCACTAAAGTCGTCGCCAGTGATTTCCTTCAAGTAATCATTCACATCCTGCGACGTGACGCTCCGCCGCTCGTCAGCGTCATCGAGGTATTGGAAGAGCTCCTGTCCGGGCAGGTCCTGCAGCTTGCGGATGATTTTCGCGACGCGCCGGTCTGTAAATTCCTTCTCCTGCTTCACGCCGCTTTTCCCGCGGAACTGGAAGTGCACCGTGATTCCCTCCACATCGACGTGGCGGTTACGAAGCGTGGTCAGGCCGAACGATTTGTTCTCCTTCGCGTATTCCTCGTTCCCGACGCGGATGAATGTGCGCTCGAGTAGCTCGACAATGGTCGCGAGAACCTTCTCGCGCGGGAGGCCTGGCAACGACAAGTCTTTCTCGGTGCGTTTCCGGATTTTCGGCAGCGCCTGGCCGAAGAGGACCATTTTTTCGTACTTGGCTTCGTCGCGCACTTCGCGCCAACGCTCGTGATAGCGATATTGCCTCCGGCGCCGCGCATCGTAGCCCGTGGCCTGAAGATGCCCATTCGGCGATGCGCAGATCCAGACGCGATCCCACGCAGGTGGAATCGCCAGACGCCTGATCCGCATCAGCCGCTTTTCGTCCGTGATCTTTTCACCGTCGGCATCGAAATACTCGCAATCGTCGCCACGTCGCTTGCGAGTATAACCCGTGTTGCGGTCTGAAACGTAGCGTAACCCTGCTTCCTCGGCGGCTGCTTCCGAATCAACGACGACTTCGAGATTAGCAACTGTCTTTTTCTGCTCGGAGATCCTCGGCGCGGTGGCGGCCACGCTTTAGATACGCGCGTGCGACCCGCGCAGGCTGCAACGAGCGCAAGAATTCGAGAGAACGCGGTGCAACGAACTACGCGCCCGACGCTCTCGCCCGCGTGGCATCACGGGTGGAGAGCGGTTGCGCATTCCATTCCGGTTTGCCGTTTATCGCCGCACTGCGAGACTGCGTGGACCGCTCTAAACAGATGAAGACCTTCATTATCTGTAATCCTTGTGCCGGCAGCGTGGGGGATCGGGAGTCTACCAGCGAAAAACTGCGGCAGCTCCCCGGCGCCCAAATCTATTTCACCGAGAAAGCAGGGGACGCGACCCGCTTCGCGCAGGACGCGGTCCAGCAAGGGCAAGACTTGGTCGTTGCCGCTGGCGGGGATGGGACACTCAATGAAGTGATCAATGGGATCGCACGCCACGCAAACCGAATTCAGGTAGGGCTCGTGCCGCTGGGCACGGGAAATGACTTTGCTCGCACGCTCAATTTGCCCGACTCGATCGAGGATTGCATTGACATTCTGCGGGCCGCGAAGACGCGGCCGGTCGACTTGGTGCGGGTCACGAGCGATCAAGTGCGCTACTTTGTCAACGTGGCGGCGGGAGGATTCAGCGGCACCGTGAATGAGAAACTCACGCCCGAGATCAAGAAAACTTGGGGGCCGCTTGCTTACCTGCGATCTGCCGCGCAAGCGCTTCCCGAGCTACGATCTTATCGCACGACGATCGTATTGGATGAGGGAACGCCGCTCGAGGTGGATCTTTGCAACGCCATCGTCGCCAATGGGCGTTTTGCCGCCGGGGGCACCCCCGTGGCGCCTGAAGCGGCCGTGGATGACGGATTGCTGGATCTGGTTTTAGTGCTGCAGAAGCCAATGAGCGAGGTCGTTCTTGTCGCGGCGCGCATGTTGGTGGGGAAGCATCTTACGAGCGATGCCATCGTCTTTCGCCGCGCTCGAAAGATTTCTATTAATTCCAAGCCCGGTATGTGGTTCAACGTTGACGGCGAACTGGTCAGTAATGAGCCGTCAATATTTGAGGTGCTTCCGCGGGCGCTCCAGTTTGTCACACCCAATTAGAATTGACGCGCGAGTGAGGCGGCTGCAACAAGTGCAGCAGCATATAGCGAGCAGAGTTTTCATTCGCTCGCTTCGTCGAATCCCGAGTCCTACGCACGCGCCAGGTAAGCCTGGCCATTCCTTACACGTCAGTCACCGGCGCGGTTACAGGCGACCGAGCAAATACAGAATCAAAACGATGATCAAAATGGTTCCGATTACGCCGTGCGACCCGTAGCCGTATCCATACCCGCGTGTCGGGAAAGCGCCGACCAACAATAGAATTAAAACGATAAGAATAATTAAACCCATAGGTTGATCTTCGCTTCACAGCCCATTTTGGCAAGCCCGAACTCGTAGTTCAGTCGGGACAAATGTATGGCGGTGTGATCGAAGTCGCTAGGTGGACAGCCTGGCGTCTGTCACTGTTCGGGGCATTCTCGCCAGATCACGACGGGAGCGTATTGTCCAGGCGTTGGGACCCTGCTACCGCAGTTTCTTTCGCTCCGCTCCCATCCTCGGCATTCGATCCGGTTTTGGGATACCCCGGGCGCGCAGACATTCGCCCATTCTCCTCGCACGAGCCGCACCACCTCCCAAGTTTCAATCCCAGGCTCGATAATCTCCACGAGCGCGTCCGCATTCTTCCCTTCGACCGTCATTTTGAAGTCGAACAATCCGGTTACGCGGGCCATGTTTCATCATATTGAGGAAACGGCGTCGCGGCAAAAGGGGAATCCCCCGATCCGCTGTGTCCTCGAGGTGCCCTCTTTTAGTGGGCGGGCAGAGGCGCCATCGAGCAGCGCGGCGGAAAAAGGGTAAAGACCGGGCACCGAAAATGTCTCCACGATGCCCGGCCCCTGTTGGCCAGAAAGCAGGCACTCGCTAACTAGCAGCGGCCAGGCCGCTGGATGCGGAAAAGACTTTCGGCATTGAATGACGCGGCAGGTCGATGGTGAAGACGCATCCTGCGCCGGGCACGTCGCGGACGCTGAGAGTTCCCTCGTTTACCTCAACGCTACGCCGAGCGATTGACAGTCCAAGTCCAATGCCGGTCTTGTCCTCGCCCATCTGCGTGAAGGGAAGAAACATCTTTTCCGCGTCGCCCGGCGCAAGTCCCCCACAGTGATCCTGGACTTCGATCAAGATGCGATCGGCTACTGCGTGGGCGTTTAAGGTGACCTCGCTCTTGGGGTGCGTGAACTTGAACGCGTTTTGCAGCAAGTTTCCCACGGCTGAAGAAAGGAGGTCTCGGTCCGCCTCAACGGCGAGTCGCGGATCGACGTCGGAGACGCTTAATGCGCATTCATTGATCGTCGCTTCGAGTGACGCGGAGAGCTTGACTTCAGCGATGAAGTCGGCAACGGAAAATAGTCGCTGTTGCAGCGGCATTCCGGCTGTCATTCGGACCATGGAGAGGGAGCCATCTATGAGATTTCGCATGCCGACCATGCTACGGTCCAATACGTCCCCCATCGCTCCATTCAACGCGACATGGCCTTCCTTTATGACGGTAAGCGCCAGCGTGGCGCTATTGAGGAGGTTACGCAACTCGTGCGCGAAAAATCCCAGCCGTTCATTTTCCGCGAGAGCCTGCTTATTCGCGACGACAAAATCGCGCTGGTGATTGAATCCCGCGACTGCAACTGCGATTCCGTTGTCGAGGCAGCGGTTGAGAGTTCGGAACTCGTCCATCTCGAACGGCGTGCCGCTTTCAGATGCCAGATCCGTTATTGCCTGGCAGAGATCGCCGTAGTCGTGGACCACCTGCTCAACTGTGAACCCGCGCCGTAACAAGTCTTGACCGTGCCGTGCCGCCGTTTGACCGATCTCAGACGACTCCGACTCCGCCTTCCCACCGCTCGATGGACCGGATACCTTGCGGCTTCGCATCGGCTCCGTCGTCTGCTCCACTCGGAGCGTCTTGATGAGCTGGTCAAGAAAGAGCGGTATTCCATCTTCCAACTCCTCTGCGGTCGGTTTGGGTGCGGACCTTTGAGAGACCTTTGCCCTGCACCGGTGGATCAATTCCATCCGATTGGCGGTCAGGAATTCATGCATCATACCAGCAATAGTGCAGCATGCCTCGGTCCCCCCGGCGAATAATTTCTGGCATCAATTCGCCTGCAACGCCCCACAAGACCGCCTCTAATTTTTAGTTAACCGTCAAGGCCGCGCGCAATGCGACGGATATTCTAAAGCTGATGCGCGCTGGAAAACCGAACGCGGCCATCTGCCAAGAACTCGAAATCCCAATGTTCCCACTGCGCGATTTCGTTCAGCGCAATCAATTGCGCCTCAAGACCCACCTCGCTGTCGCGGAGCAAGCGCAATTGGTCGCAACCCACACGGCTCTCCCCATCACGCCGAACATCAACTCGAATTTTCGCGAGCTGAACGGAAATTTCCGGTTTCATCATGGCGCCCGTCCTTTCATGCAAGATTGTTGATCCTCTTTGTATGATTTTCCCAGTGATTCGGCCAATACTTCTTTAGTCAGTCGGTCATGCTTGCGGCGTATTGGCAGAGCGCTCCTTCTGTCGCCTTTTCGGCGCCTAACGAATCAGTTTGGCAAACAAATTTGCAATCCGGTTCGGTATTCAAAGGCGAGAGGGGCAATAGGGGTCAGGCAGCAAATCTTGACAGGAAGCAATCTTGCAGGATGAGGCGGACCGGCGGTTTCTTTGGGAATGGATTCGCTGTCAAGAAATGATGCCTGACCCCTAGTTTCCCCTATAAAAGGCTTCAGCCACTACATCCAGGCTCTGGTCCCGGGCGGCCTCGTGATCGCTCTGGCTGTTTACTTGATCTTCGATCTGGCGCTCGTTATTTTGCTCTTCGCCATCATTTTCAAATTCCTGCCGGACGCAAAAATCAAATGGCGGGACGTGTGGATCGGAGCGGCAATGACGGCGATATTATTCGCCCTCGGCAAATGGGCTCTTGGCCTTTATCTGGGGAGCGGGAGCGCTGCCTCGGCGTACGGCGCG
The DNA here is from genome assembly GCA_003169975.1 of Spartobacteria bacterium. GTDB lineage: Bacteria > Verrucomicrobiota > Verrucomicrobiia > Chthoniobacterales > UBA10450 > Palsa-1392. The sequence continues at coordinate 51,336 of PNAA01000011.1, forward strand.
GCCAGCTCTCTGATCACGCTCCTGCTGTGGGTGTATTATTCGGCGCAGATACTGCTCTTCGGCGCTGAATTTACGCAGGTCTACGCCCGCCGGGGAGGCCGCGAGATTGAGCCGGACGAACATGCGATTCGCGTTGAGACTAGAGAGGTGAGGTTGTAGATGCGGCAACGCTAGCTAAGGGGGGACGGGCGAATGGGTCGCGACATTTCATTGAACACCGGCCGCCCGGAAGGGCGGCCTTGAGCATGCGCCACGCGCTGCTCCAGTAGAGCGCCCTGGGCGTCCCGTCAGCGTTGCGCTTCGCGCTTCGGAAAAGTGGAGCCGACAGCGGCGTCCCGCCCGGGACCGAGCCGATTTATTCCTCGAGCGCGGCGGCAGCGAGCGGATGGACTGGGAAGGAAGCGGCTGATTCGTAATCGGAATTTGATTTTCTCGCCGATATTTGCTCAAATCGCCTAACGTTTGCTCACCTGGGCAAACAGGCGGTGTGGACGCAAATCGAAAACCGGTTGGGCGAGCCCACTCCTGCTCAAATGTGCCTAAAAAACGGCCTCGGGGATACAAACAGGGGATACAATTTGGCGTTTAGGCCCTTGGGGGAAGGCCCTGCACCCCAAAAGCCTACCGAGGGTTCGAATCCCTCCCTCACCGCCACTCGTCCCAACGCGACAGGAAGCGTCAGCATGCGACCATTTGCCTTATTATCAGCGAGTTCCATCGCTTGATTCCCTTCGCTCCTCGCGTCAGCTTGCGACAAATTCTGCCCTGCCGCGTCTGCAATCTGTGCGCGTATTTGTGTATCGTCGAAAAGGCGCGGTAGTCCCTTGACGGCGTCGTAAATGGGTAGCTGCGACTCATCGGTGTAAACCTTGGACGTCAATCTAATGTCGCTGTGGCGAAGCAGCTTCATCGCGAAACGCTGCGCTATGCCATGTCTCTGTAGGAACGTAGCCCAAGTGTAACGCAGCGCGTGGAAATCCGCATATCTCCCCGACCCATCGCAATAAGCAATCCCGTTGCGTTCAGAATCTCGCCGCAATCGCCGAGCCTGCGGTACTCCATTTTGAAACACCAAGTCCGACGGCGAATAATTGACGGGCCGATGCGCCTTCAACGCCTCGGCTATTTCTGGAACGAGCGGCACATGCTCCTCTTTCTTGTTCTTCGCACAAATGACACGAACGCGCACATGTGGCACCTTTTCGTCGAATCGAAGATCGTCCCAAATCAGTTGTCGAAGTTCCTCGTGCCGTAATCCAGTGCGCGCCGCCGCGAGATAAACAATCCCGCGAGGGCCAGAACCAGCGATCAATCCTCGCAATTCCTCATCAGTGAACGCTCGCCGCACTCGCTTTGACTGTCCGCGCTCGTCAATTTTCGGTACGAATTTCAAGGGATTGCCCTTGATTCGTCCCACCCGTTCCAGCCAGTTCAGGAATGAAACCATTGCTTGCAGATAGTGATTCAGCGTCCGGGCTGAATTCTTTTGCCCGCTTCTCCATCCAATAAATGAATCCGCGTTGACGTTATAAGCCACATTCCAATTGCATGCCTTGAGCAGCGTGCAGACCCGCATCTTGAGTTGGCGCCCACCTCTTCCATTGCGCCCCGCACGATTTCGTTTTTCCAAATCTGCGAGGTAGTCCTCCAGATGTGCGGCCAGCGGCCTCATTGCAGCATTCCGAATCACTTTCGGTTCCAGGATGCCCGCAGCTTCTCGTTCCTTTTCCTGAATGAATTCGCGTGCTCTCTTATCAGCGACCTGCCTGTCCGTCACGCCAAGGGCTTTCCAGCGGTCCACAGGCATTTCCCCCACCCGATAGCGCACGTAATAACAGCGCGTCAGACGGAGAACTCCATTCTTACGGAAACGCCGCTTTTCGACCTTAAAGATCATTGCTTCTCCTGTTGATGATTTTGTTCACTTCACTCTCTCGAAAACAGACATTCCGACGGACTTTGATTCGCGTCAGATGGCCATCGATCACCTCTCGCTCCACCGTTTTTATGGAGCAGCCGAGTCGATCCGCCACTTCCCACTTCCGCAGCAGTTTGTCGTTGAAATGTGATCCTGCGTCTTCCATCTGAAGCCCTCATTAATCCGGAATCACATCTTCCCAAGACTCGCGCGGGTCACGGTTCTCTTCCGGAATGGCAGCAAGATAGGCTCGATAAACGGCACTGTGATCAGTTTCAATGCCCCTTTTTGTAAGCCATTCCGCGATCGCTCGGAAAGTGAAACTCTTTTCGAACCGCAGAACATTGATCGTCCGAATATGATCGCTAATCAATTTCCGCTTCGGCTCACCTTTTGCCTCCTCCAAGAACGCATCAGGTGCGGGAATCTCCGAATTTGGCGCGCGAGGACGAGGGAGAGACACAGTTTCACGTTCAGAGGCGGAGATTGAGTCTCCTTTTGGCTTTCTTAGCTTCCGTTTGCGTGTTGGCATAAAATAGAACTACACGAACAGAACGCCCAAGTCAACAAAACAAAATCTAATAATAAATTTTCAGCCTTCCCAACAATTCCACAGGGAACCACGCAAGCAGCAGATGACAGTAATAAAAATGTAAGGTTCCGGTAAGAAAATGTCCTTGACATCACGGGCCGCATCGAAATAAAACGGCTTCATGAAACAACCCTCCCGGAACAATCTCTCAGAACATCATCTGGCCCATGGCTTTGCCCTTTGGGCGGTGAGTGCGCTGCTCTGTTTCCTGTCCACTTTCTTCGGCTCCACGATAAACTGTCACGCGCAGACGCCATCGCCCACGCCGATATGGTCGCCCTCGCCGTGCGTAGGCTGTTCACCGCATGCGACCCCGACGAGACCTCCAACGCCGACTCCGATTCCAGATTATTATCAACCTAAAGGTCACGACAGCAACGGAACTGACCAGACAATTTTAGAATGGCGTGTGTTTCCTCCCTCTACCATGCCGACCCCGACTCCGCCCTGGCGCAATGTAATAGTCGTACATGAAGGTGGATTTGTAATGGGGGATCCCTTTTCGCCCAACGTCGAGGTCGCGGCAGGAGATCTTGCCGCCGCCAATTACTATGTTCTCGTTGTCACGCATCGAGAAGCTCCATGCCAGCTTATAACAGGCCAACACTGTCACAACGACACCCCTTTGGGAATCCAATCTGGCCGGCCTCCGCAGCAGACTAATGACATCAAGGCACTGGTGAATGCGGCGCGGGCTGACATGGCGCACTGCAATGGATTCGTCGCCATTGTCGGCGGATCCTCGGGCGCAACGCATGCTATCTGGACCGCCTTGGATCAAACTTCAACTTCGCCTGCAGGCGCTTGGCCGTACTGGAGCAAAGCTTCGCGAGTCAACGCCGCAGCCTGTCTCTCCGGCGCCTATCTCTTCTCTGACGAAACCCCACAACCCGACTATCGGGTAGACCCTTTGCCGAATTTTAATTCTTTTATTTATAACTACACGAATAGCCTGGACCTAGACGTTCGCGCGAGCCTATCACCGGTAACGTTATTAACGACCTCGACAGCCGACATCAAGCCTCTATTCATCATTACCAGCGAGTTCGACCCAATGCCGCGCAACCAAATCGTGGACATAGGGAACGCGTTACAAACCGCAGGTGTTAATACCTTGTTGTACACGATCAAGCCACCAATCCCCGATAGCAACGAACATGCTTTCGCCTACTGGCATAGTCTCGATGGACCGGGCGGCCAATTAGTAAGTGTAGATGTGATCAACTTTCTGAATGCGCAGCCGAACCCATAGTCCCTGAAGCCGTTAGGCGCGTGTTTGTCCATTCAATCTCGCTAACACATGAAATGAAATCATCTCTCTTTGCCCTTCGATCTCAGGCTGTTGCCTGCTTCTCTGCTTCTCGCCTGGTTGTTCTAATAATCTTCACTTTTTTGGCTCTCATTCAGGACGTTCGCGCGGATAGCTCCACTTGGCTCCTAAATCCTACCAACGGCGATTGGAACACAGGGGCTAACTGGAGCGCGGGCACCGTGCCGGGCGATATCGCGACTTTTGATGCCTCTAATATGACAGGTGTCTCAGTATCTGCATTCGCTCCGATTAATCAGATCGTATTCGATTCGAATGCGAGTCCATTCACGATCACTGTTCTTCCAAACCAGCTCTTGGAAGTGTTAGGCTTAGGAGTAACCAATAGTTCGAACAACTCCCAGAACGTCGTTGTGGCGGTCGATAACACGGGCGAAGCGGGAAACTGTTCTTTCTTTTCAGGGACTGTTAGCGGACAGGTTCTGTTTACGACCGAGGCATCGATCATACCTGGGGGATTGCCCGGTGCAGTCGACTTTGATCTTAGTTCTAGCTCGGGCGATGCCACTTTCCACAACCTGGGCGGCGCAGTCGGCGGCGCGGTCGGCGGCCGCGCCGATTTTTTTGAGAGCGCAAGCGCGGGCGGAAGCACCGTCGTCAACGAAGGAGCGAGCGCGGCCGGCGGTATTGGTGGGGGGACCTCTTTTTCGCAAAGTAGGCCAAGCGCAGGCAATGCCACGCTCATTGCCAACGGTGGAGCGAGCGGCGGCGGAGGTGCATTCTTTCTCTTCGCGGACGGGTCGCTAGGGGCGACGGCGCGGCTGGAGGTTTTCGGCAACGGCTACATGGACATGAGCAGTCATACCGGGCCCAGCTTCTCGATCGGCTCGATCGAAGGAGATGGTCAGGTCTATCTCGGTAAGACAGCGTTCATGGTAGGCAGCAACAACCTGAGCACGACCTTTTCTGGTGTGCTACATCCCGGCAACCCGACTGGCGGGGGCGGCACCGGCTCGTTAACAAAGATCGGCACTGGCACGCTCACTCTGAGCGGAGCCAACCTTTACACCGCCGGCACGACCGTTAGCGCGGGTACGCTGGTTGTGAGCAATACGACGGGCTCGGCAACCGGTACCGGCGCTGTACAAGTCAACGCAGGCACGCTTGGCGGGAGCGGGATCATCTCCGGGGTGGTCAACGTTGGCACCGGCAGCGGAACGGGAGCATTCCTCGCCCCGGCACATGGGACCAACAAGCAGGTGACTCTCAGCGTCCAAAGCGGGCTGACGCTCAGGGCGGACGCGACCTATACCTACACTTTCAAAGCCAAAAAGAACAAGGCCAAGACCGACAAAGTCATCGCCAACGGAGTGACGATCAGCGGGGCAAGCTTTGCCTTCCAAGGCACCGCGCAAGGCGCATTAAAGCGAGGCCTCGTCTTGACCGCGATCAGCAATACGGCGGCGACGCCTATCGCCGGCACCTTCGCCAACCTACCCGACGGCGCAATCCTGACGGTCAACGGGAACAACTTCCAAGCCAACTACGAAGGCGGCGATGGGAACGATCTCACGTTGACGGTCGTGCCGTAGGGCAACATCGAATCAGACCCGCTAGGCGGAGGTTGAGACATCTCCGGACATCATCCTGCAAACTCTTGCGAATTCCTGATCTCGCTTGCCAACGGCGTTGCTAAGTTGTCGCAGCTTACGATACTCTCTGGTATTTGCTGCATCCGGGCTCCCGCTCGTTTCGTATTATGAAAACAGGTCCATTAGAAGCCACATCATTCTCGGCACGGACCGGCTATTTCTACTATGATTCCCTACAAAGTCAGTGGAAACAACCTCCCATCAAGCCCAAGGCGGCCCGGTTCCATCAGCACCTTTTGGCATTGCCCAAAAGGTGCAGCCAAAAAGCTAGGGGGAAACTGTTTGTGAGTTCTCCGAAAGTGAAAAAATTCTAGAGTTCTGCGGGTGCCGGTGACTCAAAAGCTTGACGTTCCACCACGTACCTTCTTTGCAAACGTATTTAGCGCAATAATCGGCGACATCATCCCGGCTGTTCACCGGTTCAATCCGATTACGACCGTAACGTTCAAACCAAATACGCCAAGTGTGCTGCCGTGATTTATTTTTGCAGTCACACCACAGCGCATGCGCATGAAACCCGTCCCTCCCTGGATTCTGTTCGAGCGCGTAAAAATACGAGACTCCGCGCATCTCGTTACGCATGAACTTCTCGTAACAACGCTGGGCGGACCAAATAGAAGCCTCCCATGAAAACGTCAGGTGCGAAATTACCTGCCAGGGTGCCAGTGAGTGCACCCAATCCCCCATTTCAATATTGCGTTGAGCGGCCTTGAGCCGCAGATCCGGTTCAATGTTTCGTGCATTGTTCATTTTGCCTCGAAGCCATCTCATAAATAGTACT